>NZ_JAVJWR010000025.1:0-44297 GCF_040221975.1 Haliea sp. | reverse complement strand
CTGCGTTGCGCTCACTTGAATTGGCGACGGCCAGTCCTGCGCTCGCGCGCCTTGCCCACAACGCTTGTGCGAGGGCTGAATGTTACCGAATTAGCCGCGCAGCCCACTAGTGCCTGGCGTGCGAGTGAACGCCGCCTGGCTCAACTGAGCATACCCGACAGCGCTGGAATCGCCGCCGCCAAGGGCCTAACATCAACCCTTCAGCATCTCGATCATTCATGCGGAGCACCAACGATGCAGCAATTGAAGATCTTCCCGCTGGAAGGAGGTATCGGCGCCGAGGTCCGGGGCCTGGACTTGAACCGCGAGATCAGCGACTCGACGCGCGACGCCATGGTGGAAGCCTGGCAGGATGCCGGCATCCTGCTGTTTCGCGGCATCGGCGACAGTCCGGAAAAACAGCTGGCACTGAGCCGCGCATTTGGTGAGCTGGAAGTGCACCCTATCGAGAACATCCGGGTTGAGGGCTATCCGGAGCTCATCTGGCTATCCAACCGCAAGAGCGACGAAACTGCGCCTGTTTACCACTATAACGGGGTCGCCACAGTGGGGCGCATCCCCTGGCATACTGACCTGGTTTACACCACCACCCCCAACCGGGGTGCCTTGCTGCGCATGCTGGAGATGCCTTACACCGGCGGCGAGACAGGCTGGATTGACACCGCGGCGGCTTACGACGCGCTGCCGGAAACCACCAAACAGCGCATCGAACACCTTGAGGCACGTTTCCGGTTCATCGCAGACCCGAGAGAAATGCGCTTCGGACGTCCCAACGTCGAGCGCCATGACGAAACCAATCTGGAGAGAGAAAAAGCCTTTTATCCGCATTTCCCGGACACTGTCCACCCGCTGGTGTGGCGACACCCCGTCAGCGGCCGCAAGGCGCTGTGTGTCAGCCCGCTGCATCTGCGCGAAGCCCTGGGCCTGCCGGCAGAGGAAGGGGATGCACTGCTGCACGAACTGGTCGCCCACGCGACCGACTCACGCTTCAGTTATGTGCACCACTGGCAGCCCAATGACATGGTGTTGTGGGACAATTTGCGCAGCATGCACCACGCCTTTGGCAACCCGCCGGACGTCTCCCGCCTGGTACATCGCACGACGCTGAAGAGCACCGTGGCGATGGGACGACTGATGCAGGCCGAGAGTGCCTGAAGCATCAGTATCTGGCGCGATTCCCGCTCACTCTACCGGCCTGGCGCTGTCCAACAGATCGGTATCACCACTTTGAGAACGTTCATCATTGACCATCTCTTCAATATGCCGATCAGGACTCACGTCCAGCACTGGGTCATTGGGTGGAGCGCCCGCCTTCTGCCGGTTTTCTTTCTCCGCTACGCTCCGCGTCGCCTCGGGGTGCGAACCGACCTGCGGCACGGCGAGTCGCCCACTGACGTCTTCGAGTCGAACCCGGTATAGCGGCTCAGGAAGTGTGAAGCCGCCCTGCTCGATCGCGTCTTTCGCCACCTTTATCGCCAGGCTCCGCATTTTCCCGAAATCACTTATCGTCTGGTCCATCCAGGCCATGAACGTAATCACGATGGTAGAGTCACCAACCGTTTTGATGATGGCATTGGGCCCGGGGTCAGCGATCATGTGTTCGATGCCCCGGATCGCTTCGAGTCCGGTTGCCATCGCCGCAACCGGGTCGTCGGCGGCATCGATTCCCAGATCAAATTCGAAGCGGCGCTCCGGGTTGCGAGTGTAGTTCAGGATAACGGCCTTATAGACCATTGAGTTCGGGATACGGAGGTGATTGCCAGCAAGTGTCATCAAAATCGTTGCGCGGGACGTCAGCCGAACAACCTTGCCTTCATGTTCATTGATCACGACGTGATCGTTCGCTCGGAAAGGCTGACGCAGGCTCAGCATGATGCTGGATATGTAGTTCTCCATGGTGTCACGCACGGCGAAGCCAATGGCCAGACCGAGCAGGCCGGCACCACCCAGAATTGTCCCCATCAGCGTCGTTGCCCCCAGAAGGTTGAGTGCAACCACAAGGCCAAGTATGAGGAAGGCCACCCGCATTGCCTGGGCCATGAGTTCAGCCAGGAAGATATTCGGCGCGACTCGATTCCACAGCGCTCCCCAGTTGGCGAAGCGATGGCCCACAAAGGCAATGCACACGAAGACCAGAGATGACAGCATCATCAGCGGCCAGGCTCTCATCCACAGCTTCAGTTTTGCGGCAAACTGGTCCAGTATCGGGATCACGTTGCCTTCTACGTCGAGGGTTCGTTCGATTTCGTCCTCGACGGTGACGACACCTTCCAGCCGGTTCGCCAACCCCAGAGCCCTCTGCGCCTGCGCATCGTTGGAGACCTGTCCGGACAAGGTAACGACACCCTCTTGTACCGAGACATCGACCTTGGCCAGCGCATCAATCTGCGCGTAGATATCCTCGATACGCTTCTGGATTGTTTGGTCCGCCAGTGCGCGCGGGGCGGCTTCGATCACTGAGGTGGGATCGGCAGCTTGTCCCTCCGCCGGCTGTTCTGCGTGTGCCCCGCTGATGCTCACTGACAAAGTCAACAGGATGAACGCCAGCTGGGATAGCTGCAATCGCGTCACTGTCAGTGGCTCTCGATGGTCGTGATCATCCTTGGATTATAGCCGTGTCTGCCTCGTTTTAGCGAACGCTTGAGCTGCCCTGAACCAAGGCGGGTAGCCGGTGCTTTTGGCAAGCAAGGACTACAAGGTCGTACTGACAGGTCGCAACGAGCCTCGACTCCAATCAGCAGCCAGGCCTGGCTTGACTTCTCGCCCCAGATGGCCAATGCTCGGGGTAAATGGCATAAAATAGGGTGGAAAGTCAATGAAATTACACATTAAACTCGGGCTTGCACTGGCCTGCACTGCCTGGATGGCCAGTAATGGTGCCCAGGCGCAGTCTGTCACAACCACACTGGGCAGTAATTGGGATTTTACTGCAACAGGTGGCACTGACGGTGGCGCTTTTACGGGTAGCTGCGAAAGCTCTCCAGCCTCCCTGCTGAGCGATGCGCAATCGACAGATGGCGATAGCGACATGTACGACAACGCCTGGGGCATCTGGGTGGATGGGGTGCCCCTCTCCGGCGCCATCACCACGTCAGGCTCCACCGCATCGGTAGCGGCGCAGACCCTGTCGGGGTTGAGTGTATCGGCCGATTACCTGTTCTCCGACACTATCGAAGCCTTCCGGCTACTCGCCAATTTCACCAACCCGACCGGGAGTCCCCTCTCGGTGACAGTGGAGGTGCCGGCCAATTTCGGGTCAGACAGCGGCACGGCCCTGGTCAGCACATCCTCGGGTGATACCAGCTTCACCACGGCGGACAACTGGGCGCAGACCTGGGATGGTTCCAGTGAAATCAATACCAGTGTTTTCTACCTGCCCGGTGGGGCCCTTACGCCCTCCGCCTACACCGAAACCGTTTTCGACTGTTCCGGCACTCAGGGCCTCGGGGCCACCTTCCCTCTTACAGTACCGGCCAATTCCACACGTCGGTTGATGTTTTTTGCCGGTATTGCGGAAATCGACGGGACGGGGAGCACGGATACCGCCAACGCCACAGCCAATGCGCAGCAGTTCAATAGCTTCGCAAGCATCGATAGCAGCTTGACAGCGGATCTTTCACCGACGGCCCTGAGCGAGACGGTCAACGTCAGTGGCGCTCTACCGGCACCTCCCACTCCCGTGCCTGCTCTCCCGTTATCTCTTCTGGTGCTGCTGGCGGGCGGCCTTGGTGGGTTCGCGCTTCGCAAGCTCAAATAGACCCTACGTACCCGTATTGTACCTTGTGGCGCGGTCAGGGTTCTTCCAGGAGGGCGCGGCTGCGCGCCAGAACCATGGCGCGTATACCCTCGAAATACTCGTCGCCAGCATGTTCCGGGCGTTCGTGAACCCAGCCGGTGAGCGCCATGCCGCGCAGTAGCATGAAGCGTGGCAGCATGGCTTCGTCTCGTGCCGGTAGTGTCCGGAACTCGCGGTAGCCTGCCAACAGTGCACCTTGCAGTGCGCTGAAATCCTCGGCACAGTGCTCCTCGATGAGCGCCGAGGCCAGATCATAGCCGTGCCAGCCGTAAGCCGAGTCATCAAAGTCGATGACGCCGAGCCGCCCCTGCGGGTCGATCAGCACGTTTTCCGGGTGCAGGTCAGCGTGGATCAGACTGAAGTTTTCCGCATTGGCGCCGTAGCTCTCGAGCATCGCGCGAAGACGTTCCCGTACCGCAAGCAGGAGAGACCGCTCGGCCTGCGTGAGCGCGCCATGCTCCCAGAAGCGTCCCCACCGCGGTTGCTCACCGAGAAGCCCGTCGCTATCAAGGCGCGGCCGCTCGAACCCGGGCGGTTCTTGCCATCCGGCCGCCTGGTTGTGGATGCGGGCTGCGAAACGGCCCAGGTCGCGAAAGATCGCCTGGCGCTCCGCGGCGCCGGCCACGGCCAGCGGGCCGCCGCCCAGAACCTGGCCGGGCAGCCAGCTGACCAGGCTCGCGTACCGTCGCTCACCAGTGGCTTCGATAGTAACCGGTATGAAATGCCGCCCGTCGCGGGCTGCCAGTGCGCGCTGTACCTGGAGTCCTGCTTCCGCGAGCGCGTCGCGCCAGAGTCCCTCTGACTCCAGCTCCCGCAGCGAATTATAGCCAGGCCGGTGCAATCGCAGCACGAAATCGCTGCCATCGGCGGTCGTTACGCGAAAACTGACATTCTCGGATATCGCCGCAGTCCGGATTTGTTGGACCGCAACGGGGAATTCAGCAAGTGCTTGTCGGGCGGCGGGCAGATAAGTTTCAGCCGCCTCTTTATCCGCCATCCAGACCCTCGGTACAGGCATCGAAGACGGCAAGAAAGGCATCGGCGTCGGCGTCGCTGAATACGAGGGGTGGGCGCAGCTTCAACACGTTGTCGAAGGCCCCCGCGTTGCCAAGGAGAACACCGTGGTTCCTGAATCGATTGGCGAGTCTCCTGGCGAGTTCCGGATGCGGGGTTTTTGCTACCGGGTCGCTGACGATCTCGATGCTGACAAACAAGCCGCAGCCTCGCACCTCGCCGATGATTCCCCCGTGATTCCCTCGGTCTTGCAGGGCGCTGAGCAGCCGTCCACCGACGGCGCCCGCATTCGCCACCAGCCCAAGCCGCTCGATCTCGTCCAGTACCGCCATGCCCACGGCTGCCTGCAAAGGCGTCGAAGCAAACGTGTTGAAGTAGTCCGTTTGCCGACGAAAAGTCGCGACGTGATCCCGGCTGGCGGCCGCGGCGGCCAGCGGCAGGCCGTTGCCCATTGGCTTGCCCATCACCACGATATCCGGGCGGAAACCCATGGTCTCATAGCCCCACCAGTGCCCTGTGCGGCCAAAGCCGGACTGTACCTCGTCTGCAATCACGAGTCCGCCTTCCCGGTGTACCAGTTCCGTGGCTGCGGCAAGGAAGCCTGCTGGTACCCGCGGCAGCCCCTCGTTGGCAAAGATAGGGCAGACAATGAATGCCGCCAGGCCGTGGCCCTCACGCTTCAGCGCCGCGATGGCGGCAACGACCCGCTCCAGGTATGCGTCACATAGTTCGGCGTCACCGAGACCATCGGCGAGCGGCCGGTAGCAGTCCGGGTAGGGGAAACCCCGAATCGCGCTGTTCCTGTGTTGCCCCCTCCCGCCCCCGGAGAGCGCCGCCACCAGCCCGGCGTTGCCATGGTAGGCAGCGTCGCTGCAAACGATCCCACGCTGCCCTGTGACGTCGCGCGCCATGGCCAGGGCTACGTCATTGGCCTCGGTGCCGCTGCAGCAAAAGATCACACTCTCGATACCTTCGTGGTGGCGGGCGGCGAGCCGCTCCGCGTAAGTCACGATTCCCTCGTGCAGGTAGCGGCTGTGCACGTTCAGCGTTGCCTGCTGCGTCGCCATGGCATCTGCGACCACCGGGTTGCCATGGCCGACACAGGGCACGTTGTTGTAAAGGTCCAGGAAGCGATTGCCGTCGGGATCGAAGAGATAACAGCCCTGGCCGCGAACGATCTCCACGGGTTCGTCGTAGAACAGCTCGGCTCCCGGCCCGAGGGCGAGGTCGCGCCGCTGTTGCAAGGATGGCTTTGGCATTGATGGGCCCCGGCTGATGGAAGCAGGAATTAACTAATGAATGATCGACTGACGGCGCTCAGACCCCGGCGCAGATCAATTCTGCATGGGAATGCTATCATCCCACCGGAAGCCGATACCACCCATCTGCCAGACACTCTCTCCGAAGGGTCTCGGCCCACGAATATTCAGGTGCAGCGGAGTAATCTTTCCACCGACGCCCTCGATAGTGTCAACACCTGCTGGATCAAGGGGTGGAACCTTCAGTGTCTTGGTCGCCGCTGCAAGCATGCTCTCTCTCACGTCTTCAGCCCGATGCAGCAGAGAAGTGGTGAACAACCCGGCCAGGGCGTTGCAAAAAATCACAAGCGCTATACTGGGATGGAAACTTGATTCCACGTGGACAATTTACGGAAATAAATAGGAAGCTTTACATGCCCAAAGTAGCCATTATCACCGGAGCCAGCTCCGGCATAGGCGCAGCAACTGCCGCAGTGTTCAGTCAGCAGGGTTATCAAGTCGTACTGGCAGGTCGCAACGAAGAGCGGCTCAAATCAGCAGCTGA
The DNA here is from genome assembly GCF_040221975.1 of Haliea sp. Classification (GTDB taxonomy): domain Bacteria; phylum Pseudomonadota; class Gammaproteobacteria; order Pseudomonadales; family Halieaceae; genus Haliea. The sequence continues at coordinate 37,684 of NZ_JAVJWR010000025.1, read as the reverse complement.
CAACCTTGACGGTGCCATCACTTGGGCGGGCGATCTGACCAATAGCCAGGCCTGCAATAACCTGGTCGAATTTACCATGTCACAGTTTTCCCGCCTGGATGTATTAATCAACTGCGCAGGCGTAATTCACAGGCATACCGCCGAAGACACGTCAGATGAACAGTGGGCAAACACCATGGCGGTGAATCTGGATGCGCCGTTTTTTCTTTCAAGAGCAGCCATTCGGCACATGAAGAAAGCAGGCGGTACCATTTTGAATATTGCCTCTGACTGGGGGTTGCAAGGTGGAGAACTGGCAGCCGCTTACTGTGCCAGCAAGGGTGGTCTGGTATTAATGACCAAAGCCATGGCATTGGATCATGCCAGGGATAAAATTCGTATTAATGCGATTTGCCCGGGTGATGTGGATACTCCCATGTTAAAAGCAGAGTCCGCACAGCGTGGCATCGATTACGAGGTTGCAATGACGCAAAACAATGCTGACAGCCCAACGGGACGCATCACCCTGCCGGAGGAAGTAGCCGCTTTATGCCTGTATCTTGCGTCCGATAGTGCCGCGCAAATTACTGGCACGGCCATTCCCATTGACGGTGGCAATACAGCCTGATCGCCCCGCACGAGAGTCTATCTCGCATTGTTGGACACGGGAGGCCTGCGCCACTTTGAAAGGACAACGCGCGACAAGAAAAGGACAGACGCAGCACAAGCCGAATCTGGCGAAAGCGGGGATTGTTTTGTCCAGCACGAAAGTCCTCTGGCACCGCTATCTGGTAACACCAGTCCAATTTTCCACCCCGGGCTCGCTGTCCTTCGTTGCTCATTGAAGTACACTGAGAAGGTCGTTGACTCACGTCCCGGTCGCTCTGGAGGAGGGGCGGGGTCGCTCAAGCCGTGAAACGCTACCGGATGTGGACAATGGCATGATGATTGACCATCCCGCAGTGCCGGATCGGCAAGGCCCTGCGCGATCTGGCGCGTCTTGGTGAATTCCCCGCCGTATGCCAACAGGGGCACCGCTGCCCGGGTCGTCCGGTCACTGGAACAGGAGCTACGAGCATGACCGACAACAGCACACCCGGCGCCATTCCGGAACGGGAACTGCGCCTCGCCCTGGTGTGCTACGGCGGTGTCTCCCTCGCAGTCTACATGCACGGCATTACCCGGGAAATCCTCAAGCTGGTGCGGGCGTCGCGCGCCTACCATGCGCTGGCCGGGGACGAGGCAGCCAGTGCGCGCTACGAGGACGAGAGCCGGCATCGCGGCGAACTGGACACCGAAGCGGTCTACTTCAAGCTGCTGCAGCAGATTGGCGGCACCGTGCGGCTGCGGGTGCTGGTGGATGTCATCGCCGGCGCCTCCGCCGGCGGCATCAACGGCATCATGCTGGCGCGGGCGCTGGCCTTCGACCTGTCCCTGGATGACCATCGCAAACTGTGGCTGGAGCTGGCCGACGTTGATGAGCTGCTGGATCCCGAGGCGCGGGCCAGTCGCTTGTCGAAGGCCTTCATGCGGCCGCTGTTCTGGCTCGCCGGGTGGCACCAGCGACGGCGGGCGCGCCGCCTGGGCAATGCCAGCAAGGACCCGGAGGTTCTGCACAACCTGTCACTGTTCATGCGCTCGCGCTGGTTCGAGCCCCCCTTTTCCGGCCCGCGCATGAGCGAAATGATGCTCGATGCCCTGGAGGCCATGGGCGAGGAACAGCCGGGCAGCCACGATTCCCTGTTGCCGCCGGGGCAGCCGCTGGAACTATTCGTCACGACGACGGATTTCTGGGGTCAACCACAGACCATTGCGCTGCACGATCCACCCGAGATCACGGAGCGGGAACATCGACACCTGTTCCAGTTCCACCACCACTTCAACCAGGGCGGGGAAAGCAACTCCACCCTGGGGCGCGACCATCTGCCGTCGCTGGCGTTTGCGGCACGCGCCACCAGCAGTTTTCCCGGCGCTTTCCCGCCCACCCGGCTGCCGGAAATGGATGCCCTGCTGCAGCAACGGGGGCGGGACTGGACGGGAAGGGAGGCCTTTATCCGGGACCAGTTCAAGACCGCGCGCCGTGCCGGTGAAACGGCGGAAGATGCCGCCTTTATCGACGGCAGCGTACTGATGAACAAGCCGGTCTCGGTGGCACTCGACGCCGTGCAGCGCCACCCGGCCCATCGCCAGACCGATCGGCGGCTGGTCTACCTGGAGCCCAACCCGGAGGTGGAGCGGGAGATAGACCACGAGATTCCCGGGTTCTTCAAGACTATCCTGGGCGCAATGTCCAACATCCCCAGGCACCAGCCCATTCGCGACGATCTCGAATGGATTGCCCGTTTCAATGAACAGGTGCACCTGCATCGCGAGGTCGCCGACAGCGTCAGGGCCCAGGTCATGGCCAGCATGGGAGCATTACTGGACGCAGAACTGACCGCTGCGCCTGACGCCAGCGCCATCGGCCGCTGGCGCATCGATGCCAATACCCGCGCCGCCGTCGACGCCGGCTATGCCTACGAGGGCTACACCCGGCTCAAGGTGCTGGGACTGCTGGATGAGCTGACGGCACTATTCCAGCACAGCACTCGAGGCCTGAGCCGGGTGGACGCAGTCGCGCGCATGCAGGCCTGGGCGCGGATGAAACGGATCCGCCCCATGGGTGAGACCGCCAGCAGCGCCCGCTATCGCGAGGCTGCCCCCTGGGTGCGTTTCCTGCGCAATTACGATATCCGTCACCGCATGCGCCGGGTGTTACTGCTGATTCGGCGCAGCAATGAACTGTATACCGACCCGGGTACCGCCGGGATTGCGGGGCTGCAGAAACAGCTCGATCGGCTCAAGTTGCGCCTGTACCACCGCGCCGAGCAGCTGCGCGAACACCTGAACTGGCGCAGTCAGGAGTTGCAGCGCTCCGGTGCCACCCTGCAGGGAGACCACCTCAATGCCTTCCTGGTACAGCTGCGGGAGAACCTGGACCTGGTGGAATTCGATGACGCGCTGGACGAAGAGCTTGCGGCCTGGTGTCACGAAGTGGACGACATGATCCTGGTGCGGGAAATCCTCACCGCGTATTTTGGCTTTGCCCAGTACGACGTACTGACCTTCCCCATGACCCGAAGTCAGAACCTGGATGCCCTGGAAGAGATCAAGGTCGATCGCATTGCCGTGGACGACGCCAACACCCTGCGCCAGGGTGGCGCCAGAGAGGTACTGAAGGGCGTGCAGTTCGGCAATTTCGGCGCCTTCTTCTCACGCCGCTTCCGCGAAAACGATTACCTCTGGGGTCGGCTCACTGCCGCCGAGCGGCTGGTGGACATTGTCGGCAGCGCAGTTCCCGAAGCGGTGGCGGCGGGTGTCGACCTCACCGCAATCAAGAAAGCGCTGTTCCTGGCGATCCTCAAGGCAGAGGCACCGCATCTGCAAGAGATCAGTGAGCTGATCACCGAGCTGGAAGCGGACGCCAACGGTCTCTGAGGTGAAGCATCGGGGTCAGGGCGAATACCACACCGGTGAGGTGTAGGCCCGTTCCTGCAGAGTCGCGGGCTGCCCCGCGGCCTCTTCCTCTTCGAGGGCAATCGCATCCAGCAACGAATGTCGCGGGGTCGGAATTTCCAGTACCCGCACATAGTAGAACGCTGTGTGCGCCGGGTTGAAATCGGGATCCTGCCACAGCGCGGCCAACCGGGGCTCGCCAATACTGTTGTCCCAGCTCCCGCTGGCCACATCGACTGTATTGCCCACAGTGGGCAACTGGCCACCTGCGACGCTGCGCTCACCGGACCAGGCCACGTCATGGATGCGCTCATGCGTCGCACCCGCGGCGTCGATCCAGCCCTTTACCACCTGGATCCGGTCCAGGTTGGCGCCCAGCGGGTCACGCGTGGCCTGCACCAGAATTTGCGGGGCCAGGCCCGTCTGTCCCGGCGCCGGCAGCATGCTGCCCATCGGCACGCCGGCCGCCGCCGCCGCGCGCCAGTCTTCGACCCCATCCACCTCGACCACTGGCAGGTTCCAGCCGGCGTAGAGCTGCACACCGATACGCGGGCCGGTGGTGGCATACACTTCACGCCGTCGCAGCGCTTCCAGGATGGATTCGCGGGTATTGGACTCCGCCCACACCGCCGCCAGGCCCGAGGCGGACATCGCCCAGCCGGTTGGGCCCTCACCGCCGTCCCAACGATTGTTCTTGTTCTCGGGAATGGAATCAGTGGCCAGTTTGCCGTGGAAGTTGCGCTCCTCAGCCGACGGCAGGGCAGTGTGTGAGTCGGTCGAGCCGATAAAGCCCAGACGGTAGGGGTTGACCCCGGTTGTCGCCTCCAGGCCCAGGCCCCGCAGCAACGCCGGCCGCAGGTAGTCACCCGGCTGGGGCAGGTAGTCGCTGGTACCCTGCTGGATGTAGTAGGGATAGGTCTCGAAGTCGGCGAAAGGGTCGTCCGGGGACAGCGCGGGATGGGTCTCGGAGTCACCCTTGATCTGGGTAATTTCCGCCACCGGCTCCCAGTAACTGCGCGTCTCCGCCCATTCCGCGCTTGCCGGCTCACCGCGCAGGGTCTGGTCGTCGAACATGAAGCCCTTGGAGATGTTGGAGTTGTGTGGAATGGCGACAAAATCATCCCCGGTCGCAGCGGCGGTCTCCGCCAGCCAGCGCCACAGATCCTCCGGGTAAGGGCTGTCATCCAGGCCGAAGGGCTGGTATTGCTGCGCGCTGCTCGCGTCGCCGTCGGTAACGACAACGCGGTGCAGGTTGGCGCCACCGGGTATGGAGCTCCACTCCCAGCCGATCATCGCGGTAAAGTTGCCGGGATCGTTATAGCGTTCGGCGGCATCGGTGATCTGGCGCCAGGTATCCGCCTCCACCTTGGGCAGGGGCGGGATCATGCTGGAGCCCAGAGGCTCCGCGGCGGCCGCCCTGGGATCCGCATCCGCCTCGGGCAGCACCGACATGAACAGCTCGCTGCCGCGTCCTGCGTCCACCCGACGACGCAGCAGCCAGCCGACGAAGCCGGCTTTCAACTGGTCTACGAAACCAGTTTCCACACCTTCCGAGCCGTTGAAATACAGGTGCCTGATCACCCCGAGGTATTCGGCGTGATCGGAAACCACAAGAAAATCCAGCGGCGTATCTATCTGTACCCGGGCCCTGTGGTAGGGGTGGATGACGGGCAAGCCCCGCGCGTACCGGTAGGCCGTATCCGCATCCGCGAGCAGGTTGTTGTTGGCGAAGGCGTCAGAGGAGAAGGTGGTGTGGAGATGCGTATCGCCCCACAGCAATTGCTTGCCCTGTGCTGCCGCTGTCAGTGGCAGCCACAGCAGCAGCGCCAATAGTGTCCGGTTGTTGTTATTCATCAGATCTGTTTGCTCCCGATCTTGCTGCCTGATTGGTTGGCCCGCAGCGTCTGCGCAAACGAGCAGTTCAATCATACAGACTGAGCGGGGCTATGGCAGCCTGGATGAACGCAATGCGGCGGCGAGTTGCTACCATCCATGGCATTACACGGACAAGGTCGACCCATGCCGGACACCTTCCTGGGGCAACGACCGACTACCCCGATCCAGAGCATGCAGGCCGCGGTACACGGTCGCCTGGTGACCGGCGGCCATCGGCAGTTGCACAACAGCGAAATCAATTGCGGGGGCCTGGGCCGGAACCTGCGCTGGCTGCTGCCCAAGGCTCACAACGCCATTCACCGCCGGGAGCGCACCAAGTCACAGCTGGTGGTCAGGGATTGACCATCCGCCAGGCGAGCCAGATAGTGTTTGCGACCGCCACTGGTTTGTGCCAAGTTCTCCACCCGCAAAAAAAGGCCCCACCCATGGCGAAGCAAAAATACTACGTTGTCTGGACCGGCAAGGCGCCCGGCCTCTACACCAGCTGGCCGGAGGCGGAGCGCCAGGTGAAGGGTTTTCCCGGTGCCCGCTACAAATCGTTCCCGACCCGGGTGGAGGCCGAGGCCGCCTACAGCAAGGGCGCCCCGGCGCGCCCCGCCGCGCGCAAGACAGCAGCAAAAAAGTCCGGGACCGCGATGGCTGCCGGCGCCAGTGCCGAGGTGAATATCTACTGTGATGGCGCCTGTGACCCAAACCCCGGCCAGGCCGGCACCGGTATCGCCATCTACCACCAGGGCGCGTTGGCAGAGCTCTGGCATGGCCTCTACAATCCCGCCGGTACCAACAACACCGCCGAACTGCTGGGCTTGCACCACGCCCTCGAATTTGCCAGGGCGGCCGTTGCCGAGCAGCTCAGTGTCGCCATACACTGCGACTCGAAGTATGCAATCGACTGCATCACCAGCTGGGCCTTCGGCTGGAAAGCGAAGGGCTGGACCCGCAAGGGTGGAGAAATAAAGAACCTGGAACTGATTCAGCGGGCCCATGCGCTCTACCTGGAAATCGCCAACACCGTGCAGGTGCTGCATGTGCGGGGACACGCCGGTATCGAAGGCAACGAGCTGGCGGATCGCATGTCCATGCTGGCGGTGGAGCGCCGGGAGACCGGGCTGGTCCGCTACACCGAGACACTGTCCACGGACGAGTTGCTGGCGATGAGAAAGGGTTGAACAGACAGTGAATCATGTCTGCAAATAAACCGGCTTCGTTGAAACAGGGACCGCACCATGCCAGACCTTTCCACCCTGCGTGTCGCAGTTATCGGCGCCGGGCCGGCAGGAATTGCCAGCGGTCGCGAATTGCTGCGCCAGGGCTTCAGGCACATTACAATTATCGACGCACTCGACGCCCCCGGTGGCACCTGGCGATTGCATTCCTATCCCGGTCTTGCCTGCGATGTCTGGGCTCACTCCTACTCGTTTTCCTATGCCCCCAACCCGGACTGGAGCGCCAGCTTTGTCGACCAGCCGGAAATCCAGGCTTACCTGGCGCGCTGCGCGACGGAATTCGGCCTCGACCCCCACCTGCGCTTGAACACCCGGATCACCAGCGCCACATTTCAGCCAGAGGGTAGCTGGCGCCTGGAAACCGCAAGCGGCGAGGCGCTGGAGTACGATGTGGTGATCAACGCCATGGGCAACCAGCACACACCGCTGTTCCCGGATGTGCCCGGCATGAACCTGTTCCAGGGCGACAGCTGGCACGGCACCCGCTGGAACCACGCGGTCGACCTGACGGGCAAGCGCATCGCCATTGTGGGCTCGGCAGCCAGCGCAGTGCAGATCGTGCCCGAGGTAGCCAGGGTGGCCGGACATCTGACGGTGCTGCAGCGCTCTGCCAACTGGATCATGCCCCGCGGCAAAAAGCCCTACTCCGCCAGGCAGCGGCGCCTTGCCCGCCGTTTTCCGCTGCTGATAACGCTGCTGCGTAAATGGCAGAACGCGCTGATGGGCCAGGTCGAGTACGCGGTCACTCTGGGTCACAAACGCATGGATCAGTTCGAGAACGTGGCGAAGAAATTCATTGCCCGCAGTATCAGCGACCCGGAACTGCGCGAAAAACTGACCCCCGACAGCCGCTACGGCTGCAAGCGGGGCCTGGTGTCCGACGACTTCTACCCCGCCCTGAACCGGGACAATGTGGAACTGGTCGCCGCCGGCTTGCAGGCTGTCACGGCCACCGGGCTGGTTACCACTGACGGTCGCGAGATTGACGTCGACATCATCATCTACTGCACCGGCTACCGGATTCTGGATTTTGACCGGATCACAGTCACCGGCAGCAATGGAACTCGATTGGGTGATGTCATGGCCGACAATCCACGTGCGCACAAGGGAATCTCGGTGCCGGGGTTTCCCAACTATTTTTTCGCGGTGGGCCCCAATGGTCTGGTGCTGAACGTGTCCTACTTCAAGACCGCGGAAAAGAGCGTGGCAACCATTGTCAGGCTGCTACAGGAAATGTGCGCGGCCGGTGCCGGGCGCATGGAGGTAAGAAAAGAAGCCTTCGCGGACTACAACGACTGGATGGCAGGCAGGTTCGAGCGCTTTTCCTGGGGTGCCAGCGACTGCCACAGTTACTATCGCAATGCCGCCGGCCACGCGCCGTTCCTGTTTCCCGGGAATTATCGCGAGTTCTGCAAACTGCACGATGCCAGCGGCCTGCAGGAGTACGATTGCCACTGATTCCAGCCGCTCGACTCCAGCCTGCCACCCAGGCAATCGCACCGGAATCTGCCTGGGAACGTTGCGACAGGGCGCGCAACGAGACCTGTCCCGCCCTATTCCCGCAACCGCACTGGCATCTGCTTGAAGCCGTGGATATTGTTGGAGCGAATGTAAACCGGCTGCCCCGTGCGCTCAATGCCGGCGAAACGACGGAAGAACTCCTCGAAAAAGATCCGCGCCTCCAGCCGCGCCAGGTTGGCGCCCAGGCACAGGTGGATGCCGTGGCCGAAGGCCAGGTGCGGATTGGGATCACGGCTGATATCAAAGCGCATGGGGTCAGCGAAGACCTCCTCGTCGAAGTTGCCTGAACTGTAGAGCATCACTACCCGCTCGCCCGCAGCTATTTTCTGGCCGCGGATCTCGGTGTCGCAGGTAGCGGTGCGCCGGAAGTAGTGCAGCGGGCAGGTCCAGCGCAGCATCTCCTCCACGGCCAGCGGCAACCTGCTGGTGTCTGCCGCCAGTTCCCGATACAGGTCCGGCTGGTGCAGCAACTGGTCCATGCCCGAGCTGATCAGGCCGCGTGTGGTTTCGTTGCCGGCCACTGCCAGTTGCACAAACAGGGAGGCGAACTCCATTTCCGACACCCGGTGCCCGTCGATTTCCTGGTTGACCAGCAAGGACACCAGATCCTCGCCGTCACCATCGCGACGCTCGCTGGCGAGGCTGTAACCGTAGCTGCCCATCTCGATCGAGGCCTGGGTGACCTCCTCCGGGGCACCGCCGAGGTCCGGGTCGGAGCCGGAGGTCTGCAGGTCTGACCAGCGCCGGATCTGCGGCCACATGGATTCGGGAATATCCAGCAGCGAGCAGATCACCGCGGTGGGCAGGTCGCCTGCGAGATCGTCGACGAAGTTGATCTCCTCGCCCACCGGCACCCGGGCCATCGCCGCGCGGGCGATCTCCCGCACTTTCGGTTCCAGCGCCGCCAGACGCCGGGAGGTAAAGCGGGTGATCACCGCGCGGCGAATGGGGCCGTGATTGGGCGGATCCATGCCCAGCAACTGGTTCTGCGCCATTGCCAGAATGTCCGGCGGCAGGTCATCCACCATGACAAAGCCCTGCTGGGCGGAGAAGGTCTTGAAATCCCGGGATACAGCGACAATATCCGCGTGCCTGCTCAGGACCCAGTAGCCACCGCCATCGGGATGCTCGTGCCAGTACACCGGCGCGTGCTCACGCAACCAGGCGAACTGCTCATGGGGAATACCACGGGTATAGCTGTCGGGGCTGTAGACATCGATCTCCATGCTCAGCCCACCAGCACCTGCGGCCGCGGCAGGCCCTGCTGCTCACACATGGCCAGGTAGAACTCCAGGGTCAGGGCACCGTCAACCACCGAGGTGATATTGCCCTGGGCGTCCAGGTTGATGTTGGAACCGGTCATATGGAACCAGACCCGGGTGTCGTCCTCGATACACTGCAGCGTGTGCTCGGAGCCCGCGGGTTCGTACAGGAAGGAACCGGCCCGGTTCACGTAATCGTATTCCTTGTACTTCCAGGCACCGGAGGTAGTAAAGCCGTACACCGGCCCCGTGTGGCGGTGGGTTTCCACTTCATAGCCCGCCTGGAAAATGTTCTCGATGACCCAGATGCCCTCATCGGGCTTCACCTGCAGCACCTTCAGCAGGCTGCCGTCGCCGATGTCCACGAAAGGCAGTTCCTCCTGCCCGATATGTATCGCCAATGCGCTGTGCACGTTCACTTGCTCTCCTTGTAATCGACCTCAGGCCACGCCGTAGCGGTCGAAGTTGCCAAAAAAACAGTACTCGAACAGACCGTAACCCACTTCGCCGGAACTGAGTTCGAAGCGGGCGGCGTTATCTACCAGACCAAACATGCGCTCCTTGTCCTGCTCCAGATCCAGGCTGAAGTGTTCCACCACTTCCTTGCCCTTGTACATGCCATGCTTCCAGTCCGGCTCCAGGCCGTAACCGGTGCCGACCATCACCCAGACATGGGTCAGGGGCGTCACCGCCACCTCCAGCGGGCCACCGGGGGCCTCGGGGAAGCGAATCACCGAGCGGTCGATGAAGGACTGGTAGGGCTTGGCCACCACCAGGTGATGGTCGTGCTCCGGGCGCCCCAGCCACTCGGTCTCCCGCGCCGGATCCTTCCACACTCTAACCGCATCCTCCAGCACCCGCTGGCCATCGTTGTGCTCATTGACGATATACAGGATGGAGAAGTCGTCGAACTGCATCGGCGCGTAGTTCCACATGCCCTCCATGATGGGCGTGCCCGCATGCACGCCGGGGGGCTCGAACTCGCCCACCGGGCGGATACCCCAGGAACGATCACGGCTGCCCTTCCAGCGGTCCGGGGTCACCTCGAAGGTCTCCTCGCCAATGCGCAGCTTACCTGTCCAGCAACCGGTCTGAGCGAAGCGCATGCTGTCGAACAGCACCCGGCCGTGCTTGCGGACATAGTGCCGCGGCTCCTGGTAGGCGGGAATCGCACCCTCCCAGGTGACATCCATGGCCAGCGGCTGCCCGGGCCGCTCCTCGACGATAAATCGCACCTTCTCCAGGCCCTTGATCACCTCGATGCGGATGGGGCCGACCGACGTATCCATGCGGTCGTGCCCCAGCTCGCGGGAACCTCGCACGACGTGATGCTGGTCGCCCCGGCGCACCACCACGAAAGCGTCCTGCACATCCAGGGTCGGGTACTGGCCCATACCCATGACCATGAACAGCTCGTCACTGGACGCGTGCAGGTTGAAGTAGTAGCGGTCGTAGAAATTGCGATCCGAGGTACCGACGAAACGCATCAGATCCGCAATCTGGTGTAGCGGATAGTCGTCCATTTGTGACAGCATGGCGCACTCCAGACTAATGGTTGTTAGCCGAGGATACCGTACCTTGTGCGAATGCGACACAATAGCCGCAAAATTTACCGCAGACACGCCGCCAGGAGTACGCCATGAGAGACGTTGCAGAACAGTGCCTGCGCTTGCTGCTGGGAGTGTCCCTGTTGCTCGCCCTCAGCACCGCCCAGGCCAACGCACCGCTCGCGGCAGGCCAGCCGTTGCCACCGCTGCTGATCGAAGACCAGGGAGAATTGCTGCTTGAGAATGGGCGCCGCCACTTCCAGCCCTGGCACTCGGACAGCGGCCTGGGGCAGCCGCAGGTTATCCAGTACATGGCCGCGCGCATCTCCACCAGCAAACTCAATGAGCCCCTGACCGATGCCCTCCAGGCGGCTGGATTCCCACCGGGTCAGCTGCGGGTCACCACGATCCTGAACCTGGCGGATGCGGCCTGGGGCACGCGGGGATTCGTGCTGGGGGAGCTGGAGAGCAACAAGAAGAAGCACCCGGACGCGGTGCTGGTGGCGGATGAAGCGGGTGCCGGACTCAGCCATTGGCAGTTGGCGGAAAAAAATTCCGCCATCGCGGTGATCGCCCCGGATGGCGCCATCGCCCTGTTTCATGAAGGGCCATTGGACAAGGCCGGCATCGACCAGGTGCTGACCATGATTCAGGGCTGGATCGATACACAGCAGACCGGGTCCCTGCCGTGAGCATAATCAAATCAGTGGCCATCATATCCGCTACAGCCTTACTGCTGCTGGTCGCGGGCCTGACAGTCTGGGGACATTTCGGTCAGGGCACCCTGGTCCCGGCTCCCAATACGCCGCACCATCCCGGGGCCAATCGCGTGGTGATGGTGTTTGGCGCCACCGGCACCGTCGGCGATGGCCTGCTCAAGGCCGCCATGGAAGCACCGGAAGTGGACAGGGTTCACGTGGTCGCCCGGCGCTCATCACCCCGCATTGATGCCGGCGTTGCCGCGGGCAAGGTCGAGATGCACCTGCACCGGGACTTCACCGACTATGGCGCGCTCGCACCAGTACTGAGCGAAGTCAGCACGGTACTCTGGGGCCTCGGTACCTCGTCATTCAATGTCGATGATGCCGCCTATACCCGCATTCATGTCGATTTCCCCGTTGCCTTCGTGACCGCCTGGCTGGGGGCTGAACCGCGGGGACCGCTGTCATTCCACTACGTTACCGGCATGGGCACGGACCCGGACGGCAGCGCTCACTGGGCCCGTGAAAAGGGCCGCGCCGAGCGCGAGTTGGCAGCGCTGGCGGAGAACACGGCCCTGCGCACATTCAGCTACCGCTCGGCATTCGTGCGACCCACCAGTGAACAGGCAAACCTGCCGCACTACCTGCTGGAACTGCTGCTGCGACCGGGCCGACTGGTGATAACGGCTACCGAACTGGGCCGGGCGATGCTGGTTATAGGCGCCCGCACTGAAGAGCTGGAAAACGGCGCTCTGATCGACAACGCCGACAGCCTCGCCTATGCGAAGCTGTACGACGGAAGCTGAACGCAGTGTCCGCTTGCAGGCCGCACCGACAACACAGGGACTCGCCGCAGTGCGGCTGACATCACTCTCGAGTATCCCGGCTACGGGCCCCGCCCCGGTCGCCCGACAGAGCAGAGCCTGCGCGGTGCTGCCCTCCAGGCGATGGACCTGCTGCAGGCACAGCGCCCCGGGCCGGTACTGTTACCGGGGGAGTCGCTGGGGAGTCGCTGGGGAGTGGGGCCGCTGCTGCACTGGAGCCAGCCCGACGCCGGCCACAGCACCCTGGACATCAACCCGCACTCCGCCGGCTGGCGCGAAGTCGACCGGTTCCCGGCCGGGGTTTAAGCAGTTTTGGGGTCAAGTCGAGCTTCGGGGTCAGGTCTCGATTCGCTCCAGACGCGGATCACTGCCGCCGAGCAGGGTCCTGATCACCGCCTCGAAGAAGGGTACGTTGACTTCCGCATTGACCTCGGGTGAATGGATGAAGTTCGGCGCCGTGTTGATCTCGATCAGTTTCACCGTGCCATCCCGGCAGAGGAGGGTATCGACACCCAGTACCAGATAGGTGTCGCGATCGGAAGCATGCAGGCATTCCGCCAGCGCCGGTACCAACTCCTGCGCAAGCCGCCCCAGGGCCGGCAGGAAACGACGAAAGGTCGCGTTGCCCAGCCCCGGCGCGACCCTGACCGCTCCATCGGCCTTCTCGTAGCCACGATGGTCGATTTGTACGGCGTAATCCGTGCTGTCAGGCTCGTAATCGCGACCATGGGTAACGGTAAAACCGTTGTGGTAGAAGTACAAGTCGCCCGCCCAGATGAGGAGATAGATGCGGGTGGTAAATTTGCGTCCGGTGTTGAGCTCGATGTCCCGCACTCCGGCCTGAAGAATGAAGTCCTTTGGCAGCACCTGTTGTTCCAGATCGCCGTGCGAGACACAGAACATGCCCTTGCCGCCGGTGCCGTAAATGGATTTGAAATACCAGACTGTCGTGTCATCGGGATGCGCCGCCAGGGCGGCGGCAATCGAGCCATAGGTCGGAGGCGCCAGGTGGGTCAGACCCCGCTCCCGCAGCAGCTTCGCCAGATCGCCCTTGTGAGCCAACGGATTGCTGATACGCCGGTCCAGCAGGCGGATCACCCTCTGCCCCGCAACCAGGCCTTCTGCCGGCAGCATGTTGTTGCCGTAAGTATCCCAGTACGTGAAACAGACCGGCTCTTCCAGCGCGGCGATATCCACTTCCAGGGACTCTAGTGCGGCAGCAAAAATGGCAGAGGCGCGGTTGATTCTGGTGCTGAAGTGGTCACTGACTGTGCCCTTGGCCTCCATCGCGGGAGGCGGCGCCAGACCTGCACCCTGTGCCCGGTCGCTGTCGGCAACCGCGGCAAACGTTTGTCGCTCGCGCATGGGGCGCGCATGGAACCAGATATTGAAGGCCCACTTCTCCCCCCGGAGCACCGGGGTGCCGGCGTGCAGGCTGCGTGGATGCGGCACGCCCACGTCGTCGCCCGTATTGTGAAAAATCACCATCCGGCCCGGCGCAGCGGCAACACTCACGTCCAGGCGTGGAAAGGACGTGGCCCCGCCCTCCTCGATTGTGTTCAGATACACCAGCGCCGTCACCAGACGCTGACCACCGTAGGCGCAGCAGCGCTGGCCCCGCGCTGTTGCCAGGTCATAGGCATCGTAGTGGGCCCGATATTCCTGCGCGGGGCCGTAGTGGATGACCTGCATCGCCTCCGCGTGAGACAGGGGGATGCCCACGATTCCGGCAATCCGCTGCCCGATCCGGGCGATGACATCGTCGCTGTCGTAGCTGATCCAGCAATTGCTGCCCGAACGCCCCTCGGTGATCGTGTAGGAGTCATCAAGCGACACCTTGGCCCGCTGCATGCGGCTTCCGGCCAAGGTGATGACATGGGCCATTTCCTCCTCCGTGAGAACCTGCTCCATCACCGCCACCATGGGATCTTCGGCCATGACCAGAGTCCCGGCGTAGGCGTGCTTCCGCTGTACTGATTGCATCTGTCCGCTTGTTCGTGAAGGGTTGGGGTCAGATCTCGCATTGTAGCATTCAATCGGATGCTACAATGCGAGACCTGACCCCCACTCCTGGGAGCCCAAATGCCGCTGACCTTTCTCCTTCGCCTGTTGCCCGGATTACTGCTTGCCGCCAGCGTGCGAGCGGAGCCCCCCATGGAGGAGCTGCCGCTGTGGGAACTGGGGTTCGGCACCGGGGTCCTCTATACGCCGGACTATCCCTCCTCCTCGGAACGCAGCACCCGCGCCATCGCCCTGCCCTATGTGGTGTACCGTGGCGACGTGCTGCGCGTGGGCGACGGCCAGGCGGCGCGGGCGGTGGCGGCGGAGAGCTCGCGCTTCGAGCTGTCCATGTCCTTCGACGCCGCCTTCGATGCCCGCAGCGACCGCAATGAACGCCGCGAGGGCATGCCGGACCTGGACTTCCTGTTCGAGGTGGGGCCGCAGCTGCGATTGAAGCTTGGTCGTTACGAATTCGAGGACAACAGCTACGGTGAACTCGACCTGGCGCTGCAGGCGCGGGCGGTTTTTTCCACGGATTTCAGGGGCATTGATCACCAGGGTTACGTCGCCGAGCCCATGCTGCGCTATCGCCACTGGGGCCTGCTCTGGCCGCAGCTGGAAACCAGTGCTTCCCTGCGTCCCATCTGGGCCGACCGCCAGCTGCACGACTTTTTCTATGGCGTCGCTCCCGAGTTCGCTACGGCCGACCGCCCCGCCTATGAAGCGAGCGAGGGCTACTTCGGTGCCCAGCTCAGCCTGTTCGCGCGCTGGAACTTCACCGACCGTTTCCAGGTGTTCGGCGGTACCCAGATCATCAGCCACCAGGGTGCCGCCAACCGCCACAGCCCGCTGTTCGAGAAGGACTACACCGTGAACTTCGGCGGCGGCTTCATCTGGTCGGTGTTCGACAGCAAGCGCACCGTGCAACGCCCGCGAGGGCAATAGACTGGCCATGCCCAACCTGTCGGCGATCGCCAACCACCTCGCCAACCGCGCCTGGGCACTGGCACCCGGCGCCCGCAGCAGCCTGCGCGGCAAGGATGTACGCCTGGTCGCCCACCGCGGCGCCCACGGCCCCGATGCCGCCATTGAAAATACCCTTGCGGGGTTCCAGCTCTGCGCGGACATCGGCGCCTGGGCCGTGGAAACGGACATCCGCCTGACCCGCGACGGCGAACCGGTGATTCACCATGACCCCGACTGCGGACGCCTGTTTGGCCGACCGGACCTGGTCATTGCCGCCACGGACTTCACCACCCTGCGCGCGGCGATACCGGCAATCCCGCACCTGCAGGAAGTAGTCCAGCGCTTTGCCGGCCGCCTGCACCTGATGCTGGAGGTGAAAGAGTCCTGGCGCTTGCGCCCGGACTATCCGGCGCGGGTTGCCGCCGCGCTCATAGGCTTGGAGCCGGGGCAGGATTACCACCTGCTGTCGCTTGAGCCCGACCACCTGGAAGGCTTTCGCGACATCCCCAGATCCGCCTTCGTGGATGTCGCCTGGATGAATGCCGGCGCCATCATCCGCCAGAACCTGGCGCTGGGGCACGGCGGCGTCGCCGGCTCCTTCGCCCTGCTGGGCAGCCGCCGGTTGGCGCTGCTGCGGGCGGCAGGACGCAGGATCGGCACCGGATTCGTGGAAAACGCCGGCGCCCTGAGACGGGAAGCCCACCGCGGTGCCGACTGGATTTTCACTGACCGGATTCTGCAGATGCAGGCGCTGGTGAACCGCGAACATTGACCATTACAGGCGGCCCGCGCCGACCGCTACTCGACTTGCAGTGCACACGCTTGAGGGCTACCCCCCCTGACCGGAATGGTATTGCCGATACTGCGCATCATGCTCACCAGAGCGGGTACGTGGTGAGCGATCATGGGCAGTCCGGAGGTCAGCACCGCCGCCGACATGTCCCGCTGCGGGTCGGCCCAGGCGAATTTGTTGATCAGCCCCAGATGGCCGAAGGCCTGCCGGCTATTGGGGCCCCAGATACCGAAAGGCTCGTCCCCGAGCATCAGGCCGGCGCTGAAACGCATGGGAATGAAAAGGGTCCTGTCCAGCGTGCGGCTGCCGAATTCATGGGTGGCGCGCGCCACGGTGCGCTCGGCGCAGATGCGCCGGCGGCCCCATTTGCCGCCGTTGAGCATCATCTGGAAAAAGCGGCAGACCTCCTCGGCGGTACTGACCAGGTTGCCGGCGGGAATGATGGCCTGCTGAAAGCGCGGGTCGTTGCAGAGCTTTTCTATCGACCGGATATCGGTGCCCAGGGCGCGCTTGATAAAGGCGCCCAGCAGCGGGCCGGGCCGGGGCCCGGTGGCGTAGTTCAGCGCCAGCTCGTCGAGGTGCCCGGCTTCGATCCCGTAGCTGAAATACTTCATGCCCATGGGTTCACGGATCTTTTGATTGATATAGGCATTGATGTCCCCACCGGTAACCTGCCTCAGTACCCGCTCCAGCACAAAGCCGCCGGTAATGGCGTGATAGGCCAGCCTCGAGCCGTCCGTGACGATCGGTTTGGAGTCACACAGGAGCTCCCAGGTCTGGTCCTCGTCCCACAGCACTTCCAGCGCAACGTTCTTCGGTAACCCCGGGATACCGCCGCGGTGCGCCAGGATCTGGTGAATGGTGATGTTTTCCTTGCCTTTGCGCGCGAACTCCGGGGCGTAGAACGTCACCGGATCGGCGACATTGATCAGTCCGTCTTCCTGCAGCATGTGCATCAGCAGTGCGGTGATGCCCTTGGAGGTGGAGAACAGGCACATCGGGGTATCGGGGGTCGCGAGCACCTTCCCGCTATCCCGGGTGTCATTGGGGCCATTGCCGCGCGCATGCCCGATGGCGCGGGACAGCAGAACCTTGCCCCGGTGGCGGATACAGGCGCTGATCGCCGGGTGCACGCCAGTCTTGTACAGCCTGATGATCTCGTCCCAGATGCGATCGACGTCAGACTGCAGCAAGCCAACCTCACGGGGATCGACTTCTTTCCTGCTGTCGACAGTGATGACCGAATCGAGGTCACGGGGAATAGCGCTCAGGTGGAAAACGTGTTTGCGCAGTAGTTTCATCAGCATGCTCCGGCTGGCCTGGATCAGGCAGCAATAGTTCCATGCTAGGCCCAGAGCAGCGCGGAGTGCAATGCAGGCGTGGGGGAGCGGCGAACCGTGAAGATGGCAACGGGTTCCAAAACCGTGGCGCTGCAGCCAGAATGGTACATCTTCCCTGACGGCGGACTGGCATGACCCGATTCAAGGTACCGCATACTCTCACCCTGCTGTTTGGCATGATGGTGCTGGCGATGATCGCCACTTGGATTGTGCCCCAGGGCTTTTTCGCAACCGAGGTTCTCGCCAACGGCCGCAGTGCAGTGGTCCCGGGCACTTTTGCCCTGGTGGAGGAACGTCACTATCTCACCCCCTGGCAACTGCTGACCGCAATCCCGCGGGCCTTTGCCAGCGCGCAGGACGTGATCTTCTTTGTTTTGATTCTCGGTGGTGTGCTGTCAGTGGCCCGCGCCACCGGCACTGTCGATGCACTCATCGGCCGTCTGCTGGAGCGCTTTGGCGAGCAGCCGCAGAAACTCATCTTCATGGTCGTGTTCTGCTTTGCCCTGGCCTCCAGCGCCATCGGCACCGCCGGCGAGTACATCCCCTTCGTGTTGATCCTGGTGGCCCTGTGCAAGGCCATGCGCCTGGATGCCATGACTGCAGTGGGCATGACTGTCGCCGGCTACGGGATCGGCTATGGCGTGTCGGCGATCAACCCGTTCACCGTAATCATCGCCCAGAACATCGCCGAACTGCCGGTACTGTCGGGCTGGCCCCTGCGTGTCGGTATTTTCCTGCCCTTTGTGCTGATCGGCTTCCACCATGTCTGGCGCTACTCAAAGCAAGTGCTGGCGGATCCATCGCGCTCGATGATGGCTGGCCTGCCCTGTCCGCTCGGCGACCAGGCAGCGACCAGCTACCCAACGCTGGCATTCAACCACAAGCTGATTCTGGGCAGTTTCCTGCTGACCATTGCCACCATCGCCTGGGGCATCCGGGTACACGGCTGGTATCTGGATGAACTGAGCGCCTGTTTCGTCGCCTGGGGACTGCTGACCATCGTGCTGGGACGCCTGGATGCCGATACCGCCGCCAGCACATTCATCAGCGGCGCCATCGAGCTGACCCCCACTGCGATCCTGGTCGGCGTGGCCCGCGGCATCTCCCTGGTGATGGAGGACGGCCAGATCCTGCATTCGCTGGTGCACGGCCTGTCCCTGCCGCTGTCCCATGTGGGCGCGGAAGCGGCGGCAGTGGGGATGCTGCTGATCCAGACCCTGCTCAATTTCTTTGTGCCCTCCGGCAGCGGCCAGGCCTATGTCACCATGCCGTTGATGGTGCCGCTCAGCGACCTGCTGGGCGTGCCACGCCAGGTCGCCGTGCTGGCCTACCAGTTTGGCGACGGCTTCTCCAACATGATCATCCCCACCAACGCGGTGCTGATGGGCATCATCGGCATCGCCGGCGTGCCCTACGGCCACTGGTTCCGTTTCTGCCTGCCGCTGCTGCTGAAACTCATGGCAGCAGCCGCCGTGGTGCTGGTGCTGGCGGTGGTGTTCGGCTACGGGCAGTGACAGCTGCTCTCAGCGGGTGCCGGTCCGGCGCAGGTTGGCTGCGGTGAAAAAGTCATCCGGGCGCTCTTCG
Organism: Haliea sp.; assembly: GCF_040221975.1. Taxonomy (GTDB): domain Bacteria; phylum Pseudomonadota; class Gammaproteobacteria; order Pseudomonadales; family Halieaceae; genus Haliea. Next base: position 18,549 of record NZ_JAVJWR010000025.1, on the reverse strand, counting down.
GCGGAGAAGTTCCAGGGCCGGGTCCAGTTGGTGAGGCGCGTGGCATTGTAGATGCCGGCACGCAGATCGTGGAAGATCTGGCTGCGCTTTTCGTAACCCATGACGTCATAGGCATAGATCGAATTGAGTAGCACTGTGCGCCAGAGTTCGCCGCGACCATCGTAGTTTTCGGTAATGACGATGTTCCAGCCATCCTCCTCGACATAGAAACGCCGCTTGCCGTAGATGTGGCGGAAACCCTCCCGGAGAGTGGCTTCCACCACCCATACGCGGCGCAGCTCGTAGCGCATGTAATCCGGATTGGGATGGTGCACGGTCAGCAGCTGGTCTTCGGTCAGCCCGGGATCGTCGAAACGATAGCTGTGGAACGGCACGTAGACTTCCTTGCGCGCGACGATATTCCACTCGAAACGGTCCATGGCACCGTTGAAACCCAGGGTGTCGTCGATGGTAAGAATTCCGCCGGGACCATCCGGGGTGTCGTAGCCCACGTTAGGTGCCTGGCGCACCCGCCGCGAACCCGGCAGATAGCGCCACACCGTGCGCGGGGTCTCCGAGTAGTCCAGCGGCTCCAGAATGAGGGTAATGGTGCCCTTGTCACGCACCGGTTCCTGCACCTCAAACCAGACGAAGGCGGAATACGGGCTGATGCTCTTGAAATCGGCGTCCAGGGGCAGGGTTGGATCCGAGAACAGGGTCTTCTGGATGGTCTGGCCCCGGCGCAGGGAGCGGCTGCCGTTGGCGTAGACAGCCACGTCATCCCCAAGCCCCTCCTGGTGCTGGCTGGGACTGTTCAGTCGGGAGTTCCAGATCGGCTCCGCTCCCAGTCGGGGAATCGGGAAGGGTACTCCACCCGCGAAGCCATTAATCCCGTCGTCGCCGTTGAAAAGCTCAGCGTGCAGGGCGTTGCGGCGGGTGCGCACAGCGGCCTCCTCCGGGTAACCGAAACTGCGGTGAGTCGGGTAGACGTCCATACGGAAGCTGTCAGGGTAGGTGCGAAACAGTGCCAGCTGGCCATCACTGAGCCGCTCCGCATACTCCTCCACATTGGCGGCCGTGATCGAGAACAGAGGCTCTTCGTCGGCAAAGGGGTCAGGATAATTGTGGCCGGGGCCGTCCCAGGCCAGGCCTGGCGGCAGCCCCAGCAGGGAGCCGTCCCAAGGGGGGATGGAGCCGTCGGCATTGCCCGCCCGCTCCGCGCCGCGGGGTGTCAGGTCCGCGCCGAGTCTGGCCACATCCTCCTCGCTGACGCGCGCCTGCCCGGCGGCCGTCAGCAATGCCAGCATCAATCCCGCGATAATTCTTCTTTGCATGCCATATCTCCCGTCAGAAACTGTACTTGATGTTGAAGGCGATGTTGTCTCGATCGAGCAGCCAGTTGTCGAAACCGCCGCCCGCGTAGTGGGCATAGCTCAACTCGCCGATGAAACGGTCGCGCCAGACTCCTCTCAGGCTCACACTCGCCACCACCGCGCCATCGACCATATTGGCTTCCCGGAGGGTGCCACTGATGGTGTGCATGATGAACACAGGCACGCTAACATCCAGCGCCGGCCAAACATTGAAATAGGCAAACTCTGCCCGCAGGGCATAGGCCAGCGCGGCCCCGTCAAAGGCCAGATCGGCGCTGCCACGATCCACCACGTTCACACCCACCACCTCACCGACCAACGCCAGGTCGTCCCAGAAGCGCGTCGGGCGGACAACCTGGGTGAAACCGACCTGGGCCTGTACCAGGTCTTCCCGCTGAGGCAGACCGCCGGCATCAGCGAAGGGGGCATCCATACGCCAGGAGAGTTCACCATTGACCTGCACGTCGCCGAACAGGGTCGAGAAACTGGCGGCGATCGTGTGAATGTCATCAAAGTAGATCACCTGATAATCAACCGGCAACTCGAACCCCGCCAGCTCGACACTGTTAAGCCGAAAGCTCGGTGCCTTGTTGTGCGCCCGCACGTAGAAAAAACCCAGCTCTGTGCCCGAGTCGAGGCTGTAGCGCAGGGCCGTACCCCACTGACCCTGGTCACCGGGACTGTCATCGGCCAGACGGGGGATGAGCGGATTGAGACCGAACAGCTCCAGGGCACCGACAAAATAATTGGCGGCACCGGGTCCAAGGTAGTCCTGCTGACTGAAATAACTGCCCACGGCATTGAGCCGGGTCGGGCGCCACTCGTACTGGTAATAAGCCTCCATCGCCAGGGCTGCGCTGAGGTCAAACTGCGCGTAGACCGCGCCCGTGGGTAGCAGGATCTCCCTGACTTCGGTACCCGGTACATTGGCGACGGCGGCATCGAAGCGATTCTGCATGCCGTTGACGCCAGGAAAAAAGGTAGCTTCGCCCCAGTTGATGGCCTGGCGCCCGACGCGCAGATTGACGCTGCGTTCGCCGATGCTGAAATTGCCGTAGACCCAGGCGTCCAGCAACTCTACCTTGGCGCCGTGCTCACGCCGGGCAGCGTCGACGAAATCGCCGAGGTCGGTACTGTCGCGATTGTTCCAGGTAAGAGCGCCAACCGCATCCATATCGCTGCGCTGGTCCCGGTATACCCGATCGTAGAAGGCACGGCCGCGAACGAAAGCGCCGAGATTGCCATACCGCAGCTCCAGGTCGGAGACAGCGCTGACCCGGTTCGAGACCAGTCCGGTATCGAAACTGTTGTTGCCATCATCCATATTCTGCGCAATCACTGTGTTTTGCTCGCTCAGAAAGGCAAGCCGCTGGGCAAAGTCGAGTTCCGGACCGGGGCGCCGCAACTGGCTCGCCTTCGCGCCCTGCACCCGCCACTGAGCGCCGTAGGTCAGCGTGGTGTCGAGGTCCATGGTCCAGCCGGAGGTGGCTTCCCAGCTGAGCGGCAGGGCCCGAAGGGGCCAGGTCAGCAGGGCGCTGCCGAGCAGGAGGGCAAGCCTGCTGCGCCCGGTGAGGTTCATGGTCATGGTTTATCTCCCTCGGTAATACCTGCCTGTGAGTTCATATGCTTGCGTGCCACCGGCATCACTCCCGCACACTGCGCGGCAGGGTAAAATGGGCGAGCGCGGGCAGCAGCCACAGCGCCCCGAGCATGTTCCACAGGAACATGAAAGTGAGCAGCATGCCCATATCGGATTGGAACTTGATCGGCGAGAAGATCCAGGTCGCCACCCCCACCGCCAGGGCGCACCCCGTCAGACCGACGGCGGCGCCGGTACCGCGCAGGGTCCGCAGGTAGGCCTCGGGCAGGTCCAGGCCCTGGCGCAGGAAACCCTGCAGCCGATTGAAGATGTAGATACCGTAATCCACCCCCACACCGACCCCGAGGGCAATCACCGGGAGGGTCGCCACCTTGATACCAATACCCAGCCAGGCCATCAGGGCGTTGCACAAAGCGCCGGTAAGCCCGAGCGGGACCATGATGCAGATCACCGCCGATAAAGAGCGGAAGCTGAAAAATACCAGCGCCGCGACTACGCTGTAGACCAGGATGAGAATCTGGGTGCGGGCGGTGGCGATCTCCTGGTTGGTGGCGGCCTGGATCCCGGCGTTGCCGGCACCCAGCAGGAAACGAATGTCATCGCTGTTGTGGCTGGCGCCAAAATCCTCGACCGCGGTCACCACCCGCTCCAGAGTCTCGGCCTTGTGGTCGCTGAGAAACAGCGCCACCGGCGCCAGGCTGCAGTCGCGATTGACAAGCTGCGGCGGGACCTGGCCGAAGGTGGTATCCAGAGCCCGCTGATTGCGGATCAGCGCCGCCCATTTCAAGCTGCCCTCGTTGTAGCCCATGGTCACCAGGCGAGCAACCTCGGCGAGGGAGATGGCAGATTCGACCCCGGGCACATTGCGCATCACCCAGGTGAAAAGATCGATGCGCTCCAGGTTGTGATGCAGGAAACACTGCTCGGGCGGCGTCTCCACCAGCACCACCAGCACATCCGAGCTGGTGGCATAGTTCTCGGTGATGAACTGGTTGTCGAGGTTGTAGCGGGAGTGGGGATGCAGCTCCGGCGCACCGGGATCGAGATCGCCGATATGCAGGTTGCGGGCACCGAGGTAACCGATGCCAAAGCCCGCTGCAGCCACCAGCACCGAGACCAGGGCCACCCGCGGAGTCGCGCAGCGGGCCAGTACCCCCCACAGCCACGGGTCAGCCTGCTGGCGGCGTCGCACCCTGTCGATGCCATGCTGGCCAATGCCCAGGTAGGACATCAGCACAGGCAGCAGTACCAGGTTGGTCAGCACGATGACCGCAACGCCGACACTGGCGGCAATGCCCAGGTCTTGGATAACCTCGATGTTGATCAACATCATGGTGAGGAATCCGACCGCATCCGACACCAGCGCCGCCATACCCGCGATGTACAGGCCGCGGAAGGCCAGCCGCGCCGCCATTACCCGGGTCCTGCCGGCAGCGGTCTCGGCGCCTGTCGCATTGACCACCTGGACGCCGTGGCTGACGCCAATGGCGAACACCAGGAATGGAATCAGGATCGAATAGGCGTTGAGCCCCAAACCGAGGATATTGAGGAGTCCCAGCTGCCAGATCACCGCTATCACCGAACACAGCAGGGGCGCGATCGTGGCCGTCAGGCAGCGGGTGTAGAGCAGCAGCAGCGCCGCGGTGACCGCCAGGGTGATCACGGCAAACAGGAGAATTGCGGTCACCCCGGCGAGCAGATCGCCGATCATCTTGGGGAAGCCAACAATGCGGATACGGATGCCGTCCCGTTCAAAGCGATCGCGTATGCGCGACTCCAGTTGCTGCGAGAACGCGTGGTAATCCAGCGCCGCGCCGGTGATGGGATCGCGGTCGAAGACCGGTGCCTCGACGATACTGGAACGCATATCGTCCGCCACCAGGCGACCAACCTGGCCCGAGCGCAGCAGGTTCCGGCGCAGCTGTGCCAGGCTCTCCGGCGAGCCATCGTAGGTGTCGGGCATGACCATGCCCCCCTCGAATCCGGCCGCGGTGACTTCGGTCCAGCGCACATTGGGCGTCCACAGGGAGCTCAGTCGATTGCGATCCACCCCCTCGAGATAAAACACCTCATCGGTTACCTGGCGCAGGACGTCCAGGTAATGCGGATCGAAGATGTCACCCTCGCGACTCTCCACGGCGATCTGGATCGAGGTGCCGGCGGCGCCCAGATGCTCGATGTGGCGCATCATCGTCTGCACGAACGGATGCTGCATCGGAATCATTTTCTCGAAGCTGGCATCGGGACGCAGCTTTGACGCCTGCCAGGCAAAAATGCCGGTGGCGATGAGGAACAGGGTGATGAGCAGGCGCCTGCGGCCGAAGATCAGCGTCTCCAGCACCGCCTCCTCATGGCGCCCGACCGGATCGGCGCCGGTACGCGTCGGGCTCATCGAAGGTTCCCGTCGGCCGCGACGCGGCTCGCGTTGGTATCCTGGCTGGCGCCCGCTGCCGAGCCTGCCGCCACGCCCCGGCTGTGGCACTCATCAGGGCTCAACGGCGCCAACCGGACTACCCCGCCCTGGCCGACCAGCACGATGCCGCCATCCAGCGCCTCGATTGGCCTGGCAAAATTGCCGGTGACCGTGCCGGTGTCGCAGCTGCTGACCACCTCGGAGCGGGGATCGACCTCAAGCAGGGTGCCCACGCTGCCAGCAATCAGCACGCCTCCGTCGGCGCGACGGGTACCGCCGGCGAGGACGACCGCGACGGGACTGTCCAGAGCGACCCAGCGGTCACCGAAGTCCGTCGAGACGAGAACACTACCCTCGAGACCAAAGGCGGTGACCCAATCGGAATCCGGCTCCGCCACCAGACCGAACAGGGTGCCAGCCTTGGCGGGCGGCAGCGACTCCCAGGACTGGCCCCGGTCCCATGAGCGGTAGAGAATCCCGCTCTCACCGGCGAGCAGCAGGCGTTGGCCGTCGGGCGAGGCGATCGCGTACAGGTGCAATTGGTCGGGGTTGTCGGGTGGCTCTTCGGGGGTACGCCAGCTGCGCCCGCCGTCACGGGTCTCCAGATACAGCCCATAGGCACCCACCGCGATGCCCTGGTCGGCGTCTGCGAACCAGACGGCCAACAGGGGTGAGGTGTACAGCGGATCCTGCAGGGGCTCCAGCGCCCGCCCTGCCAATCCACCCCGTTGCAAGGTCCAGCTGCTGCCGGCATCAGTTGTCGCGAGGATAACTCCGTCGTGGCCCACCGCCCAGCCGCGGCGCTCGTCCACGAACCAGAGCGCGGTCAACATCCGCGCTGTCGGCACTTCGACCTGTCGCCAGCTGGCTCCGTGGTCATCTGACAACAGGACGTGCCCACGCTCCCCGACCGCCACCAGCCGCTCCCCGGCCCGCTTTACATCCAGCAACAGGCTCTCGCTGGCGCGTGGCAGCAACAGCGCCTGTTCCGCCACTGCGGATATTGGCACTGCGGCCGGCAGCAGAATACCCGCGATCAACAGCACCCGCGCACGGGCGGCAATGGCCAGCAACCTCATCATCCCCTCCCTGTTATGGTTATGCGGGGCGACCTCAAGTGCACTGCAGAAGCAGACACTCACCGTTGATTGCATTTAAATAACACAAAATGGCTGGCCGGGGGAGCCGGGAACCCGGTCCGGAGCGGTGCATGGCGGTTTTACCTGCGCTGGATCAATATTCGATGCGGGAACCGGGCATGCCAGCAGCGTGATTGGGGCTCACGGTTGTGCGCGGACTGCTACAATGCAACACCTGCCCCCAAGATATTTCCGGGACCATGCACCATGGACGACTCCCTCACCGCACTCGCAAGCATCATCCAGATCGCCGTGGCACCGGTGTTCCTGCTCGCGGGCATCGCCGGCTTTCTCAATGTCATGTCGGGGCGCCTCGGTCGGATTGTCGATCGCGCGCGGGTGGTGGAGCGCAGGGTAACCACGCTGAATGATGCCGCCAGGATCGAGCGCGCCAGCCGCGAGTTGCGCACCCTCTGGCGGCGGGTGCACATCATCAACTGGTCTATCGGCATGTGCACCGCCTCCGCGCTGATGGTGTGCATTGTGGTCGTGGGCCTGTTCGTGGGTGACTTCTGGTCCCTCCATATCGAGACCTTCGTGGTGGTGACATTCGTGCTGGCGATGTTGCTGCTGATCGCGGCGCTGCTGCTGTTGATCAAGGAAGTGCAGCTCGCCACCCGGGTGCTGGTGGCGGGACAGGAATACAGTGACTGAGAGGATGAAAACATGAAAAAACTGTTCTGCTGCATGGCGATAATGCTGGCGATGCTGCCGACGCAGGCTGTGACCGCCGTACTTTCCGACACCGAAAAGCGCATGGTGGAGTTCATTGACGCGACCAATCCCGCGGCACTGGAGCTCCTCGTCGACAGCGTCAATATCAATAGCGGCACCATGAACCTGGCGGGGGTTCGGGAAGTTGGTGAACTGTTCGGTACCGAATTCGCCGCGCTGGAGTTCGAGGTGGAGTGGCTGGACGGCAGCGGCTTCGAACGCGCCGGGCACCTCCTGGCCCGTTATCGGGGCAACGAGGCGCAGGTGAAGGTGTTGCTGATCGGGCATCTCGATACCGTGTTCGAACCGGACAGCCCGTTCCAGACCTTTACCCGGGTTGATGACGACAACGCTACCGGACCCGGCATAGCCGACATGAAGGGCGGCAACGTGATCATGCTGCGTGCCCTGGCCGCGCTGCGTGAAGTCGGCGCCCTGGAGCAGCTGGATGTCACCGTGGTGTTGACCGGGGACGAGGAACTGAGTGGCAGTCCACTGGCACTGTCCAAGCAGGCCCTGGTGGAGGCCGCGACAGACGCCGATATTGCCATCGGTTTCGAAAACGGCGATGGCGACTACCGCACCGCCAATGTCGCTCGCCGCGGCAGCAGCGGCTGGACCCTGGAAACAACAGGCACCCCGGCACACTCGTCGCAGGTATTCCGCGAGGACATCGGTTCCGGCGCCATCTACGAGGCTGCCCGCATCCTCCACGGCTTCCACGAAGACGATACACTCCGCGGCGAACAATTCCTGACCTTCAACCCCGGCCGCATTGCCGGTGGCACCACCCTGCACAACAACGATGCAGACAACACCACCAGTGCTTTTGGCAAGAACAACGTGGTGGCCGAATCGGCGCGGGTGGAGGGGGACATCCGGGCGCTGTCGGCAGAGCAACTCGCCCGTGCCCAGGCCCGCATGGCGGCAATCGTCGCGGACAACCTGCCCGGCACCCGCGCCGGCATCAGCTTCGACGAGGGCTATCCGCCCATGGCGCCGGGAGCGGGCAACCTGCGGCTACTGACGCTGTTCTCCCAGGTCAGCGAAGACCTGGGCTTTGGCGAAGTCACGGCGGTCAACCCGCTGCGGGCGGGCGCCGCCGACATATCCTTTGCCGCCGACCATGTGGAAATGGCGATCGACGGCCTCGGCATGAGCGGAACCGAAGGGCACACCGTCGATGAAACCGGCTACCTGCCAGCGCTACCCCTGCAGGCCAAGCGTGCCGCGGTGCTGCTGCACCGCCTCGCGGGCGGCCAACGGTAGGAGCCCGATGTGGGAGCCCGCTGGCCCAGGCCACCTTCTCTGGCCGCTGCGCGGCCATTCACCTTGTGGCCCAGGCCACCTTCTCTGGCCGCTGCGCGGCCATTCACCTTGTGGCCCAGGCCACCTTCTCTGGCCGCTGCGCGGCCATTCACCTTGTCCGCGGGCGATAGCGGGCGATCGCGCACAGAGTGTGCTCCCACAGTAAGCCACCCAGATCCGCGATCACCCGGGCTGCGCCACGAACGCCCCATAGATCGCCCGCAGCGCCAGCGGGTAATCGTCCGGGGCCACGCCGACGATGATATTGAGCTCCGACGCCCCCTGATTGATCAGGCGCACGTTGACACCCGCCGCCGCCAGTGCGGTGAAGACCTTGGCCGCAATCCCGGGGGTACGCGCCATCTCCTCGCCCACGACGGCGATCAGGGCAATATTCGGTACGTAATCGATCTCGTCCGGTTCCAGCGTGCGGCGGATTTCATCCAGCACCTGCTCTACCCTGCCCTCCAGCCACTTCGACTCCAGTACCACACTGACGCTGTCGATGGCCGAGGGGCAGTGCTCGAAGGGTATGCCGTTGTGTTCCAGCACCCCCAGCAGGCGGTAGACGAAGCCCACCTCGCGGTTCATCAGGTGCTTGCCGATGGTGATCATGGAGAAACTGGTCTTGCCGGCGACACCGGCGATCTGGGTGCTCTGGATAATCTCCGGCGACAGCTCGGCGACAATGCGGGTGCCCGGGTGCCCGGGCTCGTTGGTATTGCGGATGTTGACCGGAATACCCACTTCACGCACCGGCGCCATGGCCTCGTCGTGCAGCACGCTGGCGCCCATGTAGGCGAGCTCGCGGATCTCGGCGTAGGTAACTTCCTCCATCGGCCGCGGCTGGCTGACGATGCGCGGGTCCGCCATCAACAGCCCGGAAACATCGGTCCAGTTCTCGTACAGCGCAGCGTGGGCGGCACGGGCGGCCACCGCACCGCTGACGTCGGAGCCGCCGCGGGAGAAGGTCCGCACCTGGCCTTCCGGATCGCGGCCATAGAAACCGGGCAGGACGTAGCGCTTGCCCGGGTCCGCCAGGCGCGACCCCAGCAGGGTCCAGGTCTGCGGATCCACCAGACCGTTGCCGCCGATGACAATGCATTCCGCCGGCTCCACAAACTCCGCGCCCAGCCAGGCCGCCAGCAACAGGCCGCAGAAGTGTTCACCGCGAGACGCGGCAAAATCGGCACTGACGCCGGCAGCGAGTTGCGCCCGGAACTGCTCCAGGTGCTGCGCGATCACCGGCGCGATCTCGAGCTCCCGCTCAATGCCCGTGAAGCGCTCGACGATCTGGTCGAAGGGACCGCTGAAATCGGCGTTCATGCTGGCGGCGTGGTGGCACAGGTACAGCAGGTCGGTGATCTTGGTATCCTTGCTGTCGCGCTTGCCCGGCGCCGAGGGCACGACGATGCTGCGGCGCGGATCCGCATCGATAATCGCCCGTACCTTGCGCATCTGCTCCGTGCTGGCGAGGCTGGAGCCGCCAAACTTGCAGACGATGCGCTCTCCCGGCGCCGCGCCCCCTGTTCCCAACTGTGTCGATTTCGTCACCAACGCTGCCCTGCTCGCTGCGGGCCCGCCCCCATGGCGGGCCCTGATGGTGCCAGTTTACTGCAGCGTGGACCTGTGGTCAGGTGTCGTATTGCCTGATCGTCGCATTGCCTGATGCTGCACTGCATTGGCCAGGCGCTCTGGTGTACACTCGGTTCATCATTCAAAGCACGGACAACCACTCATGCTCACACTGCACGGTTTCTCCTCCAGCAACTACTACAACATCGTCAAGCACTGCCTGCTGCACAAGGGCGTGCCCTTCGACGAGCATCTGGTCTACCCGGGCATGCCCGAGCTGGTGGCTCTGAGCCCGGCGGGCAAGGTACCCGCGCTGACAACTGCCAGCGGCACAACCTTGTCCGAAAGCAGCGTCCTGATCGAGTACATTGAGGAAGCCTACCCCGACAAGCCCCTGCTGCCGAAAGATCCGGAGCAGCGGGCACAGGTGCGGCAGGTCATGAAAATGGCGGAGCTGTACCTGGAGCTGCCAGCGCGCCGACTGCTACCCGCGGTGCTGGGCAATGTGCCAGTGTCCGACGCGGTCAAAAAGGAGGTACGGCTCACCCTGGACAAGGGCACCGCGAGTCTCGGCCAGCTGGCGCGGTTCAAGCCCTGGGTCTGTGGCGACGAGCTGTCCCTGGCGGACATCTACCTGCGCTACGTACTGGCCATTCCCAAACTGGTGGGTCCCAGCCAGCTGCAGTGGGATGTATTGCCTGCGGTGCCCGGCCTCGCAGAGTGGGACGCACGCATGGCCGAAGATGCCGTGTCGAAGCAGGTGGATGCCGACCAGCAGGCCAACATGAAGGAGTTCATGGCCTATGTCGGCAAGGCAATGGGCGGCGCGAAACAGGAAGACAACTGACTGCTAGAAGGGTAACAGGTCCCGCGCCAGCGGGATCACAACCGCTGTCAGCACCAGGCCCAGCAGTACCGAATGCAGCCGGAACCCGCCTTTCATGGTTGCCTCCAGCGCCGCCATGCGCACTTCATGAGAGGAGAAGCGCCGCTCGAACCGAACGTCCTGTTCCGCGAATCGCTCGTCGATCCGCGCGTCCTGCTCTGCAAAGCGCTGGCTGATGCGGCTCTCGAGCGCATCCAGCCGGGCGTCCAGGTAATCCCTGGTCACCAGGTTATCCGCATAGAAACCAAACGCCTCTGCCATCAGTTCTGCCTGTACCTCAGCCTGCTGCTCTGGCACTCCCGCCGATTTCAGGCGGCGGGCATACTGCAGTGTGTCGAACGCCAACGTAGCCACAATCATAGCCTCCCTGCCGGTACCTGGCCAGAATCCAGTGTGCAGGAGCATCGACAGGCAAGGTACATCGCAAGGGTACTTTTATCAGTCATTCAAGACCAGGTGAAGGTCGGATCTCGCCTGACCGCATGACGGAGGAATGCTACCTTGCGAGACCTGATCCCCAGTGCGCCCATAACCCTTCCCGCAATGCGGGCTTGTCTACCTTGCCCGCCGCATTCAGGGGGAGCGCCTCCACCCGGCGCCAGGTTTTCGGGGTCTTGTAGCCCGCCAGCAGGCTGCGGCAGTGGGCCGCCAGCTCGGCGTCGCTGGCCTCCGTAGTCAGTACCACCAGCGCGCAGACCTGCTCGCCCCAGCGCGAATCCGAGAGGCCGATGACGGCGCAATCCCTGACCGCCGGATGCTGACGCAGCACTTCCTCCACTTCCCGGGAGGCCACGTTTTCGCCGCCGCTGATGATCATGTCCTTTTTGCGATCGACGATGTAGAGATAGCCCTCGTTATCGAAACGACCGATATCGCCGGTGTGCAGCCAACCCTCGACCAGCGTCGCCGCGGTCACTTGCGGCTGCTGCCAGTAGCCCTGCATGCACTGGGGCGCCCGCACCAGGATCTCCCCGGCATCACCGGCAACGCATTCGCGTCCACTCTCGTCCACTACCTTCAGTTCCACGGTGGCCAGCGGTTTTCCTACCGACTGCAGCAGTTCGGGCCGCCCTGCGGCTGCCAGCCGGTGATCCTCCACCGTGAGGAAAGCCGCACTGCCGGACAATTCGGTCATGCCATAGCTCTGGCACAGGCCGACGCCGGTCTCGTCCAACAGACGCCGCAGCAGGGTCTCCGGCATCGCCGAAGCGCCGTAACCAATGGTGCGCACACTCGCCAAATCCCCGGGGCTGAAGGACGGGTGATCCAGCAGCATGGCAATCATGGTCGGCGCCAGGGACAGGGTGGTGACCCCCAGCTCGCGGCAGGCGCGCAGGGTTTCCTCTGCGGCAAACGCGCGCAGCAATACCACCGCGGCGCCGTGCTGGTGCTGCAGCAGCACGTTGTGGGCCGCGACATGGAACAGGGGAAAGGGATACAGGTATTTGTCTCCAGCCGCTACCGGCCGCGCCAGAGCGGCGGACTCCAGGCCGGCAAGAAAGGAGCGGTGGCTGAGTACGGCGCCCTTGGGTCGGCCGGTAGAGCCCGACGTAAAGAGGATCCAGGCCGGATCCTGCGCGTGCAACGCGGGCAGCGGCGCCACCGGGCCCTCCCGCAGCCAGCGGTCATGGTCCGCCTGCAGGTCGATGGTCGCCAGCCCGGGCGGAAACTCCGGATGTTTGCGCAGGGACTGTAACAGGTCGCCGTCTGCGAACAGCATGCCTATGCCCGCCGCCTGCAATTGGTACAACCATTCCGCCGGCGCCAGGCGGGCATTCAGCGGCACCAGGATACGGCCACTGGCGGCGCAGGCGTAGATCAGCTCAATGAACCGCGGACCGTTCCAGGCCAGGACGCCAATGCGGTCTCCCCGCTCGCCAACCGCGGCAAGGCGCGCCGCCAGCTCCGCGACCCGCCTGTAGAGCTGGGCATAGGTGGTCGGCGCGCCCTGCCACCACAGGGCCACGGCATCTGGCTGCCGCTGTGCCTGGATCGCAGGCAGGTCGTGGAGGAACAGCGCTGGTGGCAGGTGCGAAGCGTTCATGGAGCGGCGGGCAACGGGCGACCAACGGACGCCCGCGTCACAGTGTGACCTCGATTGCGCCGACCACCCGCAGCGCCTTCTGTATCGCGTCTTCGACAGAGTCGCCACGGGCCAGACCAACACCGAGACGCCGTTCACCGCGCACCTCCGGCTTGCCGAACAAGCGCAGGTCGGTATCAGGCTCCGCCAGCGCCGCCGCCAGGTTGCCGTAGCGCATGTCGGCCGAATCCCCCGCCACCAGCAGCACCGCCGAGGCCGAGGGACCCAATTGGTGGATAGCCGGTACCGGCAGGCCGAGAATCGCGCGTGCGTGCAGGGCGAACTCCGACAGATTCTGGGAAATCAGGGTGACCAGGCCGGTGTCGTGGGGCCGCGGCGACACTTCGCTGAAATAGACCGCATCACCCTTGACGAACAACTCCACGCCAAAAATGCCGTGGCCGCCCAGGGCGCCGGTGACCGCCGCCGCGATGCGGCGAGACTCTTCGAGGGCGACCGGGCTCATGGCCTGGGGCTGCCAGGACTCGCGGTAATCCCCTTTCTCCTGACGGTGACCAATGGGCTCGCAGAAACTGGTGCCGTCGCGATGGCGCACGGTCAGGAGGGTGATCTCGTAGTCGAAGTCGATGAAGCCCTCGACAATCAGCTTGCCGGCCCCGGTGCGGCCGCCGGCCTGGCCGTAGTCCCAGGCCTGGTCGATATCAGCGGGGCTGCGCACTGTGCTCTGGCCCTTGCCTGACGACGACATGATGGGCTTGACCACGCAGGGCAACCCGATCGCCTCGATGGCGGCAAGATACTCCTCCCGGGTGGCCGCGAAACGATAGGGAGAGGTTGCCAGTCCCAGCTCCTCCGCCGCCAGCCTCCGGATCCCCTCGCGATTCATGGTCAGCTGCGCGGCGCGGGCGGAGGGCACCACCTGCCAGCCCTCGGCTTCCAGCTGCACCAGCTCATCGGTGGCGATGGCCTCGATTTCCGGGACAATGAACCGGGGCTGCTCCCTCTCCACCAGTGCCCGCAGCGCAGCCCCGTCCAGCATATTCAGCACATGGCTGCGGTGGGCCACCTGCATCGCCGGCGCGTTGGGATAGCGGTCCACCGCGATCACCTCGCAGCCCAGGCGCATCAGCTCGATGCTGACTTCCTTGCCCAGTTCGCCGCTGCCAAGCAGCATGACGCGGGTGGCGTTGGCGGTGAGTGGCGTGCCGATGGTGGTCATGGGGAGTCTGTCCGTACCGGATGGTTGAAGCAGAGATAATAACATCGCAGCCGCAGTGCGGGCAGCAAACAGCCCCGCTGGCCCGCTGGCCCGCTGGCCCGCTACGGGTTAGGGTGGCAATAACCATTACCCAGACTGACGTATACTGCCCCCGACAATGCAGGAGGCGAATCATGACCACAGAGGCCGCCGTATCAGACCAGACCCGTGACCCCGTCTGCGGCATGACCGTGGACCCGGCCACCGCCAAACATCACAGCGAGCACAAGGGCCAGACCTGGTATTTCTGCGCCGCGCGCTGCCGGGAAAAGTTCGAGGCCGACCCGGAACAGTACCTGAGTGAGAAAAAGGAGCCCGAGGCTGCCATTCCCGGCGCCATTTATACCTGCCCCATGCACCCCGAGGTGCGTCAGGAGGGTCCCGGCGACTGCCCCGAATGCGGGATGGCACTGGAACCCGAGGAGGTCACTGCAGATACCGGCCCCTCGGCCGAACTGCTGGACATGAGCCGGCGCTTCTGGATCGGCCTGGTGCTGGCACTGCCGGTTTTCCTGCTGGAAATGGGCAGCCATCTTTTTGCCACCGAAGCACTGCTGGCTCCGCAGCAATCCAACTGGATCCAGCTGGCGCTGGCCACACCAGTAGTGCTGTGGGCCGGCTGGCCGTTCTTCCTGCGCGGCTGGCGCTCTATTCTCAGTCGCCGCCTCAACATGTTCACTCTCATTGCAGTAGGTACCGGCGCCGCCTGGAGCTACAGCGTGGTCGCG
Source organism: Haliea sp. (assembly GCF_040221975.1). Lineage (GTDB taxonomy): Bacteria > Pseudomonadota > Gammaproteobacteria > Pseudomonadales > Halieaceae > Haliea. The sequence continues at coordinate 3,532 of NZ_JAVJWR010000025.1, read as the reverse complement.
ACCCTGGCGCCGGGGATCTTCCCGCCAGCCTTTCGCCAGCCCGATGGCTCAGTCGCCGTTTACTTCGAAGCTGCAGCCGTGATCATCGTCCTCGTGTTGCTGGGCCAGGTGCTGGAACTGCGGGCACGGGAAAAGACCTCAGGCGCCATTCGCGCCCTGCTGGACCTGGCTCCGGCCAGTGCACGGCGTCTCGATGGACAGGGTGGAGAGCAGGATGTGTCACTGGACCAGGTCGCGGTAGGCGACCGGCTGCGTGTGCGCCCGGGCGACAAGATCCCCCTCGACGGCGAGATCCTGGAAGGTCGCTCGACGGTGGACGAATCGATGGTCACCGGTGAACCCCTGGCGGTCACCCGCGAGGTCGGCGACAGTGTCATCGGCGGCAGCATCAATGGCCAGGGAAGCTTCATCATGCGCGCCGACAAGGTCGGTCGTGACACCCTCCTCGCCCGCATCGTGCAGATGGTGGCCAGCGCCCAGCGCAGCCGCGCGCCGATCCAGGGCCTGGCGGACAAGGTTGCCGGCTACTTTGTGCCGGCGGTGATCGCCGTGGCCGTGGTCGCCTTCATCGCCTGGTCGTTGCTGGGCCCGCAACCGCCCATGGCCTTTGCCCTGATCGCGGCGGTCAGCGTGCTGATCATCGCCTGTCCCTGCGCCCTGGGGCTGGCCACTCCGATGTCGATCATGGTCGGCATCGGCCGCGGCGCGGGCCTGGGCGTGCTGGTTCGGGACGCCGAGGCACTGGAACGCATGGAGAAAGTCGACACGGTGGTGATCGACAAGACCGGAACCCTCACCGAAGGCAAACCAGCGGTCACGGCAGTGCGGCCCGCCGAGGGCTATGACGACGCGGCCCTGCTGACACTGGTCGGAGGGCTGGAACAGGGCAGTGAACACCCGCTGGCGCAGGCCATCGTCGACCGGGCGCGGGAACTGGAGCTGACCCTGCCGGACGCATCGGATTTCGATGCCCGGAACGGCAAGGGGGTCACCGGGCAGGTCAACGGCAAGCGCCTGGCAGTGGGGAATCGCTTGTTGATGGATGCGGAAGGCGCTGACACCGGAGCGCAGGATGCCGCGGCCGAGGAACTGCGCACAGCGGGGGCTACGGTTATCTTCGCGGCAGTGGACGGGGCGCTCGCCGGTCTGTTGGCGGTTGCCGATCCGGTAAAGGAAAACAGCGAAGCCGCTGTTCGTTCCCTGCAGCAGGCGGGCATACGGGTGGTGATGCTCACCGGGGACAATCACACCACCGCTGCGGCGGTGGCGCGCACTCTGGGGATCGATGAGGTAGAGGCGGAAGTACTGCCGGAAGACAAGAGCCATGTGGTCAAACGGCTACGGGATGAGGGCCGGATTGTCGCCATGGTCGGCGACGGCATCAACGATGCGCCGGCGCTGGCCACCGCGGATGTCGGTATCGCCATGGGCACCGGCACCGACGTCGCCATCGAAAGTGCCGGCATCACCCTGCTGCGGGGCGACCTGAACGGGATCGTGCATGCCCTGCAGCTGTCGCGGGCGACCATGCGCAATATCCGCCAGAACCTGTTCTTTGCCTTCGCCTACAACGCCCTCGGGGTGCCCATTGCCGCCGGTGTCCTCTACCCCCTGACCGGCATGTTGCTGTCACCGATGATCGCCGCGGCTGCCATGTCGCTGTCCTCGGTCAGCGTGATCAGCAATGCGCTGCGGCTGCGGGGCCAGAGGTTGGGGTAGCCTGACCCCTTGATCTTGACCTCAATGTCGCATTACGCTACTATTTTGCTGCGTTTTGCTACAAAGCCCCCGTTTCTGTCTGGAGAGGTGTTTGATGTCCAAGCCCGTACCACCAGTCCGCGTCAGCCGCAGCCTCTACGAAGCCGCAGAGCTGGCCGGTCGGATAGAGCACCGAAGCAGTGCCAAGCAGATCGAATACTGGGCCACTATTGGCCAATTGGCTGCGCAGACGCTGTCAGGCAACGACCTCCTCGCGATCAGCAGCGGTGTCGCTGAAGCTTCCGCTCAATATCACAACGATCCCGGGCCAGAACCAGATGCGCTGTTTGCCGCTGTCGAGCGTGATCGCCAGGCGGGGCGGCTGGCGGATCGCGTAAGCAGCAGCCAGACACGCTATCAGGCCAGCCTCGATCACCCCGGTTTGCTGGAACAGATAGACAGCGATGGGCGGCGTACAACCGGCCGCTTCGAGAACGGCCAATTCCTGCCCGATTCCGGCTTGCAGCCGCATCGAGCAGGCCATGGCGGCTGATCCTGTCCCGTTGCGTCCGCGCCTCTGGTTGCTTGCGGGCGCAAATGGCGCTGGCAAAAGCACTTTCCAGAAGCTTTACCTGAATCGCCTCCCCTTCGTAAACGCCGACCTGCTCGCCAAGTCCCTTTTTCCGAATGATCCGGAAGGCCACAGCTATGCCGCGGCGCGACTTGCACAGCAGCTGCGGGAGAACCTGCTCGCCAGGGGTATCAGTTTCTGTTTCGAAACAGTCTTCTCGCACCCGAGCAAAATCGACTTCCTCGCCAAAGCAAAGGGTTTGGGTTACGAGATAAACATGATCTACATACATCTCGAAATGGCCGACCTGAACGTCGCGCGCGTCGCGCAACGAGTTGCTGACGGAGGCCACACCGTGCCGGAGCGGAAAATACGTGAGCGAATCGCACGAACCCTGAACAACGTCAGCAAAGCCCTGCCACTGTGCGATCGTTGCGATATTCTTGATAACTCCAGCAGCACCAACCCCTATCGACGCGTTGCCTGCTGGCAAGATGGAGAACTTGCCGTTTTCGTATCACCGGTGCCGCCCTGGCTACACTGCCTGGCGGAATGACTCCGGGTTGTATTTTCAAGCGTCGATTATCTCTGCGGAGCCGTCATTGAGACGAATATCAAAGCATCCCCGGTGCAGCTGCCGGTGATGGAATCGACACAGGGTCGTTAGGTTATCCAGCCGCGTTTCGCCCCCGTCCGCCCAGTGGCGGATATGATGGGCGTCCACGTACTCGGATTCCTGGCAGCCCGGATACTGACACACCCCGTCCCGCTCGCGCAGGGCACGGCGGATACGCTCCGGCACAATCCGCGACTTTCTGCCCACATTCAGCACCTTGCCGGCGTCGTCTTCCAGTACCGTGACCAGGGATGCATCGCAACTCAGCCGCCGCGCGGTAGACGGCGCCAGCCACGGTTTGTCCTCGAAGTGCGCCCGCCCGTGCGTGCAACACACCCCCGAGCGCTGTTCGCGCAGGGTATTGACGTCCACGTGCAGCACCACCTGGCAGCGTTCCGACCCCTTCAGGCCCTGCAGGCCCCGATAATCCGGTCCCGAGGCCAGAAAATGCTCCATCACGGACACCAGTGCATCGGCCCGCACCTGGTTCATGTGCTGCGAAAACGTTTCATTCCCTGAGGTGTTCAGTCAACGATTTCATGCCGCCGCAGCTACCAGTGGCGAGCCTCGCTTTTGAAGGGCCTTCAGGTACTTCGACTCGTCATACAGTGTCCGGGATTGCCAGCAACGGTAGAGTATTCGTAGCC
>NZ_JAVJWR010000024.1:0-65168 GCF_040221975.1 Haliea sp. | reverse complement strand
CGTTTCCGCGGAGAGTGCGCCAGGCAAAGCCTGGAGGAGAGGAAAGTTATGTAACGGATAATATAACGGAAATCTCTTAGCGGGACCTGGCAGGCTGGTAACCTGCCCGGCAAAGGTTGGCAACCAGCCGGAACCGAGTGTTGCGTGGTGCAGGGGCGACCCTGGCTGCGAAGCGTACACAGGGAGTCCCCAGGCCGTGTGATTGAGCCCCGAAAGGAAATTTGTCCCGAGGCCGACGTCGTTTTCTGAGCGGAAGGCAGCATGGTCGGTGCCGCAACAGCCTGGCACGGACCACTCGGCGGGGTCATAGAGCAGGGCATGGTGATACTGAGGTCCCCCAGGAACCTGGGAGGTCTCCCGTCCTCCTTCGTGAGGGCAGCGGCGCGGGCGTCGCTCAAGTAAAAGGTCCAGGCGAGCGGTAGCCGGGTGCGGTATCGTCTCGATCCAAACGACACAGACACGAAGGTACATTGCCTGCAAAGGGAATGGATGGGACAGGAGAAATCGGAGTCTTCTCATAGTACCGGGGAAACAGGCGAACGTGCCCCGAGCGGAGCCTGTGGAGGGAAGGGGAAGATCGGGTTGAGGTGCTTAAGGAGGGAAAGATGACTGGGACACCGGGTCCAGTACCCATCTCAACGAAACAACTTGAGCTGACACAACGAGCAACAGAGATCACGCAGGGCGCTTTTACGACCCTGGCCCACTTCATTGACCTTGCCTGGTTACGCGAAGCGTACCGGCGGACGAGGAAGGACAGCGCCAGCGGCGTGGATGGCCAAACGGCGGCGGACTACGAGCGGCATCTGGAGGAGAATCTGGCAGCATTGCTGGACCGGTTCAAATCGGGTCGCTATCGAGCGCCGCCGGTCAGGCGGGTCTACATCCCCAAGGCTGATGGCAAACGCCTTCGCCCCATTGGCATTCCCACGCTGGAGGACAAAGTCCTCCAGCGCGCAGTGGTGATGCTGCTGGAGCCAATCTATGAAGTCCAGTTCTCGGATGCCTCCTACGGTTTCCGCCCGCGGCGTTCGGCGCATCACGCGCTGGAGGCGGTGTGGCGGGGCACGATGGGGCACCCCAACGGCTGGCTGATTGAGCTGGATATCGAAAGCTTCTTCGACAATGTGGATCATGAAACCCTGCAATCTCTGGTGGCTCGTCGGGTGGGAGACGGCGTCGTCCGTCGCATTATTGGCAAATGGCTCAATGCTGGCGTCATGGAAGAAGGCCGGCTGAGTCACTCGACACGGGGGACACCCCAGGGCGGGGTGATATCGCCACTACTGGCGAACATCTACCTGCACGAGGTGCTCGACCGATGGTTTGAGGAAGACGTTCTACCGCGTCTGAAAAGCCACGGTTTTGTTGTCCGCTATGCGGATGACGCGGTGTTGGGATTTGCCCGGGAGGACGATGCCCTGCGTGTATACGCGGTGCTGGAGAAGCGCTTCGCAAAGTTCGGCCTGAAGCTTCACCCTGAAAAGACGCGGCTTGTGGAGTTCAAGCGGCCCACGGTATCGGAGCGCCCTCGTGGTGGTCCTGGCAACTCGCGGTCGTTCGACTTCCTGGGGTTTACCCACTTCTGGGCGCGTACCCGCAAGGGGGGCTGGGCTGTAAAACGCAAAACGGCGAAGAACCGGCTGAGCCGTGCGCTGGTGAGTATCAAGCAGTGGTGCCGCCGCTACCGGCACGAGCCGGTGGCGTGGCAACATACCCAACTGAGTCGCAAGCTCCGCGGGCACTATGCCTACTATGGCATTACGGGTAACGGGCGAACCCTTGCCCGATTCCTGCGCGCGGTGGAGCGTATCTGGCGCAATTGGCTTGCGCGGCGCAGTGGCCGTGCCAAGCTGCTCTGGAGTCGCTTCAAGGCTTTCCTCAAACGGTATCCGCTGCCACCAGTGAAGGTTGTACACAGTGTGCGCCTGTCTCAGTCATTACCTTGACCTGAGGAGCCGGATGCGGGAGTTCCGCACGTCCGGATCTGTGGGAGCCCCGGTGGAGCAATCCCCGGGGCTACCCGACTGCGTTTCCGCGGAAGTGTTTCCGAGTCTGTTTATCTTCCTGCATCGTCGCGGCAACGGCTTCGATGGCCTCGATTAGTGACGCGCCGGCCTCCCGTGGCAGCGTGGCCTCGATTACCCACATGCCCTGATCATCCTGGAAGTAAATCGCCTCGCCCGCCGCCTCCTGCTCCGGTGCCGCCTCCGGATTGTCCCCGCGAGGCGCCTGCCGGTGTCTGCCTGCGACTTTCCCTGCATCGCTGGCGGTTCCGTGCCGGGCGCTACGCAACGGTAAGTCACCGTTCTCCGGCGCGGCTGCCCGCTTTGTGGCCTCCACCCTGGAGGAGCTGGTCTCATCGAGCAGCAGACGGTTGGCGGCATTGATCTTTTTCGCCAGAAGTGTGAATTCGCTGGCGAGCTTGTCGGCATCGAAGTTGACGAAGACGGGCGGGAAGGTGAAATTGGTCACGGGGCGATCCTCCTTTATGCTGTATATATGCACAGCTTAAAGTGTAGGGCTTTAGCCCCAGATAACAAGGCGCTGGCTTCTTTTGATGGATCGGCACCGGGCGAAAATGCGTCTTTCAGAATGATGCATCATGAACAGCGGTGCCCCGACATGGAAAAGCGGCCAACTGCGGCCACACCATCATTGCTGGCTACAATGCTGAAGAATTCGTCCGCTGGTTCCAGAGACTTTGCGGCCCTGCAGGCTAACCCTTGTACCCAAGCACCGCCTGGAATCCATTGTCCATGATAGCTCTGATAAGACCTTGCACAGCCTCGGTATCGTTGACGTGCGGGAACGCTTCCTCGGGGGCGGGTACTTCGAGGAACTCGCAGAGTGGCCCCCAGCCATCGGCTACTTCGAACACCAGCAGTCGCTCCGGCGCAATGGTTTCCCTGACCCTGGCGACATGTTCGTTGAAGCGGCGAACCAGGTGATCATGATCATGCATGCGGCCATCAAAGTAGTCATTGATGGTCGCTTTCATGTAGGCACCCGCTTCAGTGCCGGGCAGGAATTCTATCCATTCCCTTTCAAAGATTGTGCTCTGGACTGAGGCAAACCACTGCTCCGGATCCCGCACGGTCAGCACGACTTTTGCGTCAGGGTAGTATTCAGCCAGTGCGGCATAGCTGGTACAGGCGGGAAAATCGACTGTTGCGGTAAAGCCCTCGAAAATCGCATCCCAATCCGGTGCGCCGGTCCCTGCTTGTTCCCATAGTTTCCAGTGCGCTGGTCCTTTGGGAAAACATTCGACCATGTGATAACAGGGATAACCCAGCTGCTCCAGGGCCGCTTTCAGCGACATGGTGCCAGTTCGACCGAAGCCTGCGCCGATGATCTTCAATGCCATCTCACGCTACCTTTGAGTGCCTGGTTCGTCACAGATTGTAGACCATGTGGCGTCGTTGTCTGTTCGACGTCAAGGTAAAAGCTCGAATAGAGTGCCCCGTCCAATAAAACGAATCCGGCCCTGCCTGCGTCAAGCCACAAGGTTTGTGGAGGCGACACCAGCCTGAATACAAGATTTTCCAGGTGAACAGCATGATCGTTATCTTCGTGCTCATCGACACAATCTCCCTCAATACTGCAGTGCACGTTGAGGTCGTCCCGCCACAGCAACAGGTGATGGTGATGGAGCCAGCCCAGATACTCGGCCAGTTCGGCGGAGAAGGGGCAGCCGGGGTATCGGGGCAGCCCCTGGTGCCTTGCGTCCTGAGGGGGCAGGCGCAACAGCACACGCTGCGTATAGGTATCAATAAGTGCTGCACTGCGTCGCGAAGCGTTGAACTGAAGCAGCGGAAAGTTGCCGGAGATTTCGCTGTTACTGCTCATACTGTCAGTCCCCTCCAGTCCTTCCGGGCGATCACAGCGCAGGCCAGGCGGCTGATCCAGTTCCCCGGGCATGGGAGCCATTCTGGTGCATCGTGGCACGCTAACAGGGTGCCGTTATAGACCAGCTGCTGTGTTGCCAGCAGGTGGGGGCGCCCGGGCTGTTCGATGGCAACGGGTGGACCCTCGGCGAGTTGTATCTCGCGCAGCGGTAGCCCGCGACGGCAGAGGATGACCTGGCTCTGGTCGAATTCCCGAGCCAGCCGGATCAGGTTTTCTTGCAGGGTGTTCCGGTCTCTAAGGTCCAGGGCGACATACACAAGGTCCTCTTCGGTACTCGAGTGACCGGGTCCTGGAAGTACCCCAGGCAGCCGCAGCAGGCAAAAACCGGCCCCGCGCAGCCGTTCCTGCAGGGACCAGTTGCGCTGTAGCCGGGCGCGTGGCAGCAGGTGCCGGGACAGCCCCAGCAGGTTCGCGGTGATGATGCCGTGGTCGTGGGCGATCAGCAAGTCGGCAAGATTCTCGGGAACGGGTTCGGTTCTACCAGGTGGGGTAAGCAGGTTTGGCATGGTGTTGTCCTCAAAGTCAGGTGCGTACAAGCATCGGGCGGCGAGACTGTGCTCCCGTCCGATGACTTCACCATGCCGCACGCTTGTTGCCGGGTGGGCCTTTGAGGCTTTTCTTGCCTGCAGTCCACATGCTACCACAACATCGACCCGGCTGATTTCAGGTTGCGCCTGACCTGTCGCCGTTTCAGGCAGGTTGAATAGTGTCGGCAAACTCGAATACTGAATCCGGGCTGAATTAAAGCGGCCAGACCTGTTAGCCTGTCGGGTTGGGTTTCAGCCACCGCAATCTCACGGGACACAGACAGGCATGTACGACATTATCGGAGACATACACGGCTACGCGGCGCAGTTAAAAGCCTTGCTGGAAAAACTGGGTTATCAGGAGCAGTCGGAAGGCTGGTCCCACCCGGAGCGCAAGGTGATTTTCTTGGGGGACTTTGTGGACCGGGGTCCTGAGCAGGTGGAAGTGGTCGAGATCGCCCGGGGTATGGTTGATAGCGGCAACGCTCTCGCCGTGATGGGCAACCATGAGTTCAATGCGGTGGCCTATGCCACGCCCGATCCGCAGGCGCCGGGTGAGTATCTGCGTCCTCATACGCCCAAGAATCGTAAACAGCACGAGGACTTTCTGGCGCAGGTGGTGGAGGGCAGCACCCTGCACGCGGACATGGTGGCCTGGTTCAGAGCGCTACCTCTGTGGTTGGATCTCGAAGGCTTCCGGGTAGTGCACGCTTGCTGGCACGAAGAACACATGGCGACCCTGCGGCCGTTCCTGGGCGAGGCCGACACCATCCTGCCCGACGCCTGGCCGGCACTCACTGCTGAGGACACGACCCCGTTCGAGGCGGTGGAAGTGGTGTTGAAGGGGCTGGAGATACCTTTGCCTGACGGTCTCTTCTTCCATGATACGGACGGCAACAAGCGCACCAATATTCGCACCCGCTGGTGGAAGAAGTCGCTCACTTTTCGGGAGCTTGCTATTGCGCCAACCCGAGTGATTGAGAGTATCCCCCACGAACCGGTACCGGAGGAGCTGGTTCCCGGGTACCACGGCGACAAGCCGGTATTCGTGGGCCATTACTGGATGCGAGGAGAGCCGAAGCCGATGTCGGACAAGGTCGCCTGCATGGATTACAGCGTGGCGGGAGAGCACGGGGGAAAGCTGTGTGCCTACCGCTGGGACGGAAATGCCGAGTTGTCCGCCGAGAGGATGAACTGGGTTGACAGGGTCGTATAGCGACCAGGGAGAATCTTGTGCCTGCACGATTGATGATGGTCCCGGTAATCTTGAGCGAGGGAGCCTATAGCCAGTCCGATCTTGAGCAACTGGGGGGAGTTACAAAGGTAGCTGAAGGATGGGACTTGGAGTACGTCGCCGGCGTCAATTATTTTGGTGACGACGAAACTTTCATGTACGAGTTCTGGGCCGCGGTATCGTCACTGGCCATTGAAATAAATGACAGTGATTTGATTCGGTTCGACTGGGACCGGATGCAGAGGGTCAAGCACCCCCTTCCTGAATAAAGGGGGGGCAAGTTTGCGCAAATGGCCCGCCCGAGAGGATTCGAACCTCTGACCTCTGCCTCCGGAGGGCAGCGCTCTATCCAGCTGAGCTACGGGCGGAAATTGACTCGCTCGCGGCAGACATCACAGCCGCGAAGGGGACGCGATAGTAGCAGAGCTGCCTGCTTCGCTCAATAGACGCACCACCCATGAAACTTCCTCCCCTCCTGGCACTCAGAGGGAGCAGCGCGCTGGCATTCCCTGACACGGCGAGACAAACACCATGACATCTTCACCAACGCCCCGCCGCTGGTTGCCCGGCTGGGTGACGGGCCTGCTCTGGCTTATTGCGTTTATCTCGGTACCGCTGCTGATGGATCAGTGGCGGCATCGCGATGCTCCCGATGCGGTACCGCTGCAGGTACTCGTTGATCTCGACGGGGCGCGGCAGGACCTCATCCAGATGAGCGGGGAGCGGCCCGTGCTGGTGTATTTCTGGGCCACCTGGTGCCGGGTCTGCCGGCTGGTCTCACCTGCGGTGAATGATCTGGCCACCGGCAAGCACCCGGTGCTCACGGTGGCGCTCAGCTCGGGTGGCCCGGAGGAAGTGGCTGCCTATGCGCGGGAGCATGAACTCGCTTTCAGCATCGTCAACGACCCGGACGGGCATATCAGCCGCGCCTGGGGCGTGGGGGTGACCCCGACCCTCGCCGTGGTGCATCGCGGTGAGATACGCTCCATGACCAGCGGCGTGACCACGCCTCCCGGTATTTCCCTTCGTCTCTGGATGTCCGGCCTGCTCGGCTCCGCAGGCGATGACTGATGCGCCCGGGGTGCCTAAGGTGCCTCCGTCGCCGCTGCGTTACCGGGTGGGAACGCCGCGAAGATCGCCTCGGCAGCCTCGTTGGCCTGGGCTTGGTCCTGCATCTGCTTGCCGGTCAGGCGGGACTGGACCACGCCGCGCCAGACCGAGCGCTCCAGGCCCGGGTCGATCATGTCGACGATGAAGGTGCCCTCGGTGTAGTTGCGTGAGGTCACCTCGGTGCGCGGGCCGATGCAGCTCCAGCAGTTGTACATGCTGTAGCGGTTGTAGCCGTGATACCAGCCCATGCCAAAGCCGCTGTCACGGCTCTGGACATCGGTCTTGAACTGGGTGACCAGGTGCCAGCTGACCAGCATGTCGGCCGCGGCCGGGTCCTCCACCAGGGTGAAACCTTTCTGGCCCAGCGCGTAGCGGATCGCGGTATTGATGCGGTCTTTCTGCATGTCGCTCAGCTGCAGGGGGTTGTCACCCTCAACGCTACCTGAGTCCTCCAGGAAAGCGATGCTGTGTACCTGGCTGAAGTCGTGATCCGCCTTGTAGTCCACGTCGGGCTTGGGCGGGCCGCTGGCGCAGGCGCCCAACAGAAGAACGGCGGTGGCCATCAGGGTGATCCGGGCGGTGTGGAAGGGATATTTCACGATGCTTGTCTCCAATGAGTTGGCAACGGCTGGCGCCATTGCGGTCACCTGCTCAGACCCCCGTGACAGGGACAAGTTTCAGTGCGCTCCCGTCAGCCATCCTGCTCGCAGGGCTTGAGCACCGCCTGCAGTGCCTCCACATGGCGCCGGGGCGCGCCGGTCCATTGCTGCAGCTGGCTGTCGCGACGGCTCTGCCACTGACGGTAGGCCGATGGCAGGCCGGAGTCCAGCGCGGCTTCCAGCACCGCCACCAGCGGCAGCAGTTCGTGCTGGCGCCGCCCCAGGCCTGCGGACCAGGGCTGCACTTCGCCGACAAAGAACTTCTCGATGACGTTGCGCAGAATGGTCGCCGCCGCCGGGCGTATCGGGCCGCTGCACAGCGGGCCGCGCTGGCGCCGCGTCTGCAGCAGGGTGTTCCCGGCCTGCAGCCAGCCCGCCTGCAGTGCCAGGGCCTTGAGCAGGGCGCCACCGTCGGCCTTCGCCACCTCGCTGAGCTGGATCTCGAACGCCATATTGTCCGCGGCATAGTCCCCCGCCAGCCAGCGGCGGACGCTGGCATTGATCTCCGCCAGCGCGGTCAGGGGCGCGCTGCTGGTCTGCTCGGGGTAGCCCCCCAGGCGCTGCGGCGGCTGCCACAGCTGGCGGTATTCCGGCCCGCCCAGGGTGGCGTTGAAGATCAGGGCCGGGAGCTGCTGCTGTTTGAGGCGGTGGGCTTCCTGCAGCAGCGCCGCGAGATCGGTGCGCTCGGTTGACTGCAGGTGGTCGATGCAGTCCGGGGCCAGGCGCAGGAACTCCAGCTCCAGCAGCAGGCGCTGGGAGGGGCTGGCCATCAGGCCCAGGCTGGAGTTGCGCTTGCCGATGGTGATTTGCACTTCACAACCGCTGAGGGCGAGAAAGTCCAGGGTGCCGAGTTTGCTGGCCGCAAGATCCAGTTGCAGCTCGCCGCGGGGTGGCAAACGCGGCAGGGCCGGCAGCTCCACGGTCGGGGCGGGCTGGTCCAGGGTGCGCTGCAGTCGCTCCAGGTAACGCTCCAGCGCCGCCTCTGGCCGCTGGCCACCGCAGCCTGCCAGCAACAGGCAGAGGCCGAGGATGAGGGTCCGCAGGGGCCGCGGGCCGGGTAGGGTGGGGGTGTTCATGAGGGCATGTTATAACCCAAAATCCGCTCCGTCGCCGCGATCCAATGCGGCCACCGTATGACCGGAACTGCGACAGGCGCTATGATGGTTACCCGTCCGGCGCAGGAGGATCCCATGCCCCGCACTTGCCCTTTGCTCGCCACAGTGTTTTGCCTGCTGGCTGTTGCCGCGGCGGCCGTCGCCGTGGCGGCCTCCGCGCTGGATGCCGACACCATTGTGCGCCAGGCCATGGACCACTACCGGGGCCAGAGTTCCCGCGCCGACATGACCATGATCATCCACCGGCCGGACTGGGAGCGCAGCATGCGCATGCAGGCCTGGACCGCGGGTGACGAGAAGACCCTGGTGCGGGTCATCGAGCCGCGCAAGGATGCGGGCAACGCCACCCTCTCCGTCGACGGCAACATGTGGACCTTCAGCCCCAGCATCAACCGCGTGATCAAGGTCCCGTCCTCGATGATGGGGCAGAACTGGATGGGCAGCGACTTCTCCAACAAGGATGTGAGCAAGAGTGCGGACATTGTCAGCCAGTACGACCACACTCTGCTGGCGAGGGAGGAGCACGAGGGGCATCAGGTCTGGGTGGTGCAGTCGGTGCCGCATGAAGAGGCGGCGGTGGTCTGGGGCAGGGAAGTGCTGCGCATCCGCGATGACTGGGTATTGCTGGAACAGCAGTTCTGGAGCCAGGACGGCGAGCTGGTGAAAACCCTTGAGGCGCTGGCGATCGAGGAAATGGCCGGGCGGCCGGTGGCCACGGTGATGCGGATGGCGAAAACTGCGGCGCCGGAGGAATACACCGAGCTGCGCACCCACGCGGTGGAGTTCGACCTTGAGCTGGCGGACAGCCTGTTCACCCTGTCCAGCCTGCGCAATCCGCGCCGGTGAATATCACCTGGCGCCTGGCCTGGCGCAACCTGTGGCGGCACCGGCGGCGCACCTGGCTGACGGTGGGGGCCATGGTGTTCTGCAATGTGCTGCTGATCTTCCTGATCTCGGTGCAGCTGGGTTCCTACCAGATGATGATCGACAACAGCCTGGGGGCCTTCTCCGGCCATCTGCAGCTGCAGCATGAGGGCTTCGACGAGGACCAGCGTATCCGCCAGAGCGTGCCCGCGGTCGCGGAGCGCGCGCGGCAGGTACAGGACCTGCTCGGCGAAGAGGCCGTCGCTGCCCGCGGTATTGCCTATGCCCTGGCCTCCAGCGAGGAACGTTCCTTCGGCATCCAGATTACCGGGGTGCAGCCGCAACGCGAACCGCGGGTGTCGACCCTGCCGGGCCTGCTGCGGGAGGGCCGCTACCTGTCCGGTGCCGACGCCGAGATCGTGGTCGGCGCCCTGCTGGCGCGCAACCTGCGGGTGGCGCCCGGGGACGAGATCACGATCCTGGGCAGCGGCCGCGACGGCTCTTTCGCCGCCGCCATCGCTACCGTGGTGGGCATTGTCGATTCGGGTATTCCGGAGCTGGACCGGGCCCTGGCCCAGGTGTCGCTGTCCTGGTTCCAGGCGGTCTTCAGCATGGGCGACCACGGCCACAGCGTGGTGGTGCGGCTGCCCCACCTGGAGCAGGTGCCGCTGGCGGTGACGACCCTGCAGGGACTGCGGGCCGAGCACCCGGAGCTGGTGGTGCTGGACTGGGATCAACTGCAGCCCGGCCTGCGCCAGGCGATCCGCTCGGACATGGTCAGTGCCTGGGTGATGTATGCGGTGCTGATCCTGCTGGTGGCTTTCAGCGTGCTCAACACTCAGTTGATGTCGGTGCTGGAGCGCACCCGCGAGTTCGGGGTCATGCTGGCGCTGGGCGTCAGCCCGGGCCGGCTGGCGCGGCTGGTGGGCCTGGAGACCGCCCTGCTGGCCGCAATGGGTCTGGGGTTGGGAGTGGTGGCCGGGGGGCTGCTGGCGCTGTACCTGCAACAGGTCGGCTTCACGTTCCCGGGCATGGCGGAGATGAGTGCCCGCTTCAACCTGCCCGAGCGGATGTATCCGCCGGTCACCTTGCCCTCGCTGCTGTGGGGCCCGCTGACCGTATTCCTGGGTGCCCTGCTGGCGGCGCTGTACCCGGCTCTGCGCCTGTTCGGCCTGCGGCCGGTTGCCGCGATGAGGGCCAGCTGATGCACTGGCCCCTGAACTCACTGCTGACGCTGGCCTGGCGCAATCTGTGGCGCAATTACCGCCGCACCCTGATCATGTTGCTGGCAATTGCCCTGGGCGTGTGGGCGATGATCGTGATGAGCGCGCTGATGCGCGGCATGACCGACCAGATGGTGCGCAATGGCCTGGCGACCCTGCCCGGCGAGGCCCAGATCCACCACCCGGACTTCCTGCGCGACCCCAGTGTGGTCAACCACATGCCGATGCCGGCGGGCAGCCTGCTGCAACAGCTCGAGCAAGCCCCGATTACAGCCTGGGCCGCGCGCCTGCGGGTGCCGGGGGTGCTGGCCAGTGAATACGCCAGCCGCGGCGTGACCCTGCTGGGGGTGGACCCGGCCCAGGAGGCGGCCCTGGGCAGCCTGCCGGATACCCTGCTGGAGGGGCGCATGCTGGAGGGCCCGGATGACCGTGGCATCCTGCTGGGGGCGAGCCTCGCTGCGCGGCTGGAAACCAGCCTCGGCAAGCGTATCGTGCTGATGACCCAGGATACGGAGAACGACGTCGCCGATCGTGGCGTGCGGGTGGTCGGCATCTACCGGGCGCGCCTGCAGGGCGACGAGGAACGCTTTGCCTGGGTTGGCCGCGGGGCCCTGCAGGAACTGCTGGGACTGGATCAGGCCGTCACGGAAGTGGCGGTCACCGGCTCCGACTATGCTGCGGTGGGCGCCTGGTTGCCGGCGCTGCAGGCCAGTGCCGGCCCGGAGCTGGAGGTGCTGGGCTGGACCGAGCTGCACACCTTCCTCGGCACCATGCTGGCGGTGCAGGAGGGCTTTGTGCTGGTGTTCATGGTGGTGGTGTTTCTGGTGCTGTCCTTCGGCCTGATCAATACCCTGGTGATGGCGGTGTTCGAGCGCACCCGGGAACTGGGCCTGATGCAGGCCCTGGGCATGCGCCCGGCCCTGATCCTGTCACAGGTGCTGCTGGAGAGCCTGTTGTTGCTGGCGCTGGGCCTGCTGCTGGGCAACGGCCTGGCCCTGGCGACCCTGCTGCCACTGCGCGATGGTGTCGACATCTCGGCGGTGGCGGAAGGCATGGAAATAATGGAGATGGGTGCCACCCTGTACCCGCTGCTGGCCGTGGATGACATGCTGATGTCGACGGCGGTGGTGTTGATCCTGGGCCTGCTGGCGAGCCTGCTGCCGGCCTGGCGCGCCTCGCGGCTGGATCCGGTCCGGGCCCTGGCGAGGCATTGATGTTGCGAAGAGGAGAGAGCCGAGCGTGAGTTCAATTGTCTGTCGGGACCTGTGCAAGACTTTCCAGCAGGGCGAGGAGCGCATTACCGGTCTCGACCGGGTGTCGCTCAGCATTGAAGCCGGCGAGCTGCTGTGCCTCTCGGGCCCCTCCGGCTCCGGCAAGACCACCCTGCTCAACGCCCTCGGCGGGCTCGACACCCCGGACAGCGGCAGTATCAGCCTGGCCGGGCGCCGCATCGACCAGCTCTCCCGGGGTGCCCTGGCGGACCTGCGCCTGCGCGAAATCGGCTTCGTGTTCCAGGCCTACAACCTGATTCCGGTATTGTCGGCGCGGGAGAACGTGGAGTTCGTGATGCAGGTGCAGGGCGTGGCCGCGGCAGCCCGGGGGGAGCGAGCGGCGGCGGTGCTGGCGGAAGTGGGCCTGACCGGCCTGGAAGACCGGCGCCCGGGGGAGATGTCCGGTGGCCAGCAGCAGCGGGTGGCGGTGGCGCGGGCCATCGCCAGCGAACCGCGGCTGGTGCTGGCGGACGAACCCACCGCCAATCTCGACACGCATAGCGCCACCCGGCTGATGGACCTGTTCCAGGCCCTGAACCGCGATCGCGGCGTCACCTTTGTGCTCGCGACGCACGATCCCCGGGTGATGGCCTATGCCCGGCGCCTGATCCGGATGGAAGACGGCCGCATTATCGAGGATGTCGCGCAGCAGCCTGCGGGGCGGCCGTCCGCGGGCGGCGCGGGCTGAGCCGGCATGCGCTCGCTGGCGCGCTGCCTGTGGCTGGCCGTCCTGCTGCCGGCACTGTGCGCCCGGGCCGAGATCCCGGGCTTCGCCGGTGGCCATGCCAAGCTGCAGGCGACCCACACGCTCTATCCGGAGGGCAGCCTGTGGCGAGAGGCCCTGGGTGGCAGTGACCTCGATCGCGGAGCCGAACTGCGCCTGCGCTGGCAGCAGCGTGCCGGGGGCTGGGAAGCGGGCGCGGACTACCAGCTGCTGACCCGCCAGCGGGAGTTGCCGGCGCTGTCGCTGGCGCCTGGCGCGGGCCAGCCGGTACTGCCTGACGATGACCGTCGCTGGTGGGATCTCAGTCACGAAATCGACCGTAGTGAAGACTCGCTCACCCTGCAGCGCCTGGATCGACTGTATGCAGGCTATAGCAGTGAGCGCGTGGTACTGCGGCTGGGGCGGCAGGCGGTGAGCTGGGGCAACGGCCTGCTGTTCAACCCGGTCGATCTGTTCAATCCCTTTGATCCCACTGCCATCGACACCGAGTACAAGACCGGCGACGACATGCTCTATGCCCAGTACCTGCTGCCCTCGGGCAGCGACTGGCAGCTGGTGCAGGTGCAGCGCCGGGACGCAGGCGGGCATGTGAGCAGTGCGGTGAGTTCAACCGCACTCAAATTCCACGGCTTTGCCGCCGAGCGCGAATACGACCTGATGCTGGCCCGGCATTTCGACGAAGTGCTGCTCGGCTTTGGTGCCAGCAGCAACCTGGGCGAGGCGGTGCTGCGCGGGGATATGCTGTTCGCGGATACCGCAGACGGCTGGACCGGCAGCGCAGTGGTGAACGCCGCCTGGTCCTGGACCTGGGGGGGCCGCAACGTGAGCGGGGTGCTGGAGTACTTCTTCAATGGCCACGGCCTGCGCGAGGGGGACTACAGGGTGGCTACCCTTGCGCGAGAGGATGCGCTGCAAGCGCGCTTGCAGCGGGGCGAGCTGTTCACCCTCGGCCGCCATTACCTGGCCGCTTCCCTGCTGGTGGAAATGACACCGCTGCTGCAACTCACCCCCAGCCTGTTCGCCAATTTGGGAGACGGCTCGGCCCTGGCCCAGCTGTCCCTGCGCTGGGACGTGCATCAGGACTGGCAGGTGCTGGGGGCACTGAACCTGCCACTGGGCCCCGCCGGTACCGAATACGGTGGTGTCCGCATGGGGGAAGGGGTCGACCTGGCTACCGGCCCCGCCCTGTTCGCCCAACTCGCCTGGTACTTCTGATTACTCGCCGGCCAGGGTCGCCCGCGCCCGCGGCAGCCAGGCGTGGATGTGGCTGCACTCCTCCGGTACCGCGGCCTTCACCCAGCCGGCGAAGTCGACGCAGACCAGCAGGTCGATGTCGGCCATGGAGAAATGCTCGCCAGCGATAAAGGAGCTTTTCGCCAGGGCCCGGTCCACCATGCGCCAGGCGGCCTCCATGCGCTGCCGCCCGCGCTCTACCAGGGCCGGTATCTGCTCTACCTCCAGCGGGCCGGGCAGTGCCCGGCCGGCAAAGGCCGGATTGCCATTCCGAAACACTTCGGCGATGGCGTGGAACAGGCTGTTGAACAGACGATGATTCCAGCTGATGACCTGTGCCTTCTCCAGCGGCGTGGTCCCCAGCAGCGGCTTCTCCGGGTGCAGCGCTTCAAGGTAGACACAGGCGCCGATCACCTCGGTGAGCACGGTGCCGTCGTCCAGTACCAGGGCGGGCACGGTGCACAGGGGATTGATCTTGCGGAAGGTCTCGCCGAACTGCTCCTGTTTCAGCATGTCGATCTGTACGGTCTCGATCTCGATGCCCTTGTAGTCCAGAAACAGCTGTAGGCGGCGGGGATTGGGGGCCGGGTCGTAGGTGTACAGTTTCATGGCGGTGCTCCGTGGCGGTGATGTGGACCCTATGGTAAGGGCAAATCCACGACCGCTGCCAGCGCCGATAACAGCGAGTTTTCCCGCGGACCATAACTGGCTATAATGCGCGGCCAAATTATCGAGGATAGTGTTGTGATCAGCCGAACTGTATTGAGTGTAGCGGCCCTGCTTGTTGCCATGGTGGCGGGCGCCATAGACCTGACCGACAGCCAGCGAGCCGACATCGAGGCGCGGATCAAGCCCGTGGGCGAGGTCTGCCTGCACGGGGACGCAAGCTGTGGCGGCGCGGCGGCGCCGGGCGCTGAAGTCGCGGCCCGGACCGGTAAAGCGGTCTACGACGCAGCGTGCATGGCCTGTCACATGACCGGCGCCGGTGGCGCACCGGTGGTCGGTGACGTGGTGGCCTGGGCCGAGCGCATCGCCAAGGGCATGGACGTCCTCCATGAAAGCGGAGTCAAGGGCGTTCCCGGCACCGGTATGATCGCCAAGGGGGGCTGCATGAACTGTTCTGATGAAGAAGTGATCGCCGCGGTGGACTACATGGTCGAAAACAGCCAGTAGGCACCAGCAACAGGTATAAAGGCCGCCCTGCTTGAGCACGGCGGCCTTTTTTATGCGTATCATGGCGGCAACACACAGGGGGTGTCAGACATGAAAGCGATCACACTGTGCCTGGCGGCACTGGCGGCACTGGCGGCACTGGCGGCGGCGCTGTTGTTGTTCGCCTGCTCAGAGGAGCCGGCGCCGCGGCCGGTGGTGGGTGTGGTTGTCGATACCGTGCGGCTGGAGCCCTACCAGCCGAAGTCCGTTTATGTCGGGCGTCTGGTGGCGAAGGACGATGTCACTATCCGCGCCATGGTCAGTGGCTATCTGCTGTCGCGCGAGTTTACCGAGGGAGAGCAGGTCGCGGCGGGGGATGTGCTCTATCGTATCGACCCCTCGGAGTACGCTGCGACGCTGGCCAAGGCCAGGGCCGAGCTGGCGGCGGCGACCGCCAACCAGGCGAACGCCGAGCGCAACTACAGGCGGGGCCTGGAATTGGCTCCCAAAGGCGCGATTTCGCAGGTGGAGATGGACAACCTCACCGCCCAGAAGCTGGATGCGGATGCCCTTATCGAGGCGGCCCGGGCCCAGGTGACCAGCGCCGAGGTCAATATGGGGTTCACCACCATCAAGGCCCCTATCTCCGGCCGCATCGGCCGCAGCCAGGTCAGTGTCGGCGATCTGGTTGGCCCCAATAGCGGCGACCTCACCAGCCTGGTCAGTGTCGACCCCATCGAGGCCCTGTTCCAGGTATCGGAGGCGACCTATATCGCGCAGATCACCCAGCGGGTGACCGCCAACCCCAGCGTCGCCGACCTCAAGGGGGTGGAGGTCATGCTGGAGTTGGCCAACGGCGTGGTCTATCCGGAAGTGGGACGGATTGATTACTTTGGCAATCGGATCGACGCCACCACCGGCACCATGGAAGCCCGCGCACGTATTCCCAATCCCTATGGCCTGCTGGTGCCGGGCCAGTACGTGCGGGTGACGTTGCAGGATACCCAGCTCCTGGAGGGGCTGTTCCTGCCGCTGGCGGCGGTACAGGCAGACCAGCAGGGCACTTTCGTGCTGGTGGTCGATGCTGCCAGTACCGTTGTCCGCCACAACGTGGAGCTGGGCGACCGATTTGATGATCTGGTCATCGTCAAGGAGGGGGCGGAGGAAGGTGATCGGGTCATCGTGCGCGGCCTGCAACAGGTTCGGCCCGGCATGCCGGTCGAGGTGACCGCGACGGTAACCGCCGCCGGCAACGGGGCATAGGGCGATGTTCAGTGCGTTTTTCATCACGCGCCCCAGGTTTGCCCTGGTCATTGCCCTTGTCCTGACCCTGCTGGGCTCACTCGCCATCACCTTGCTGCCGGTGAACGAATACCCGCCGATCTCGCCACCCAATATCGTGGTGTCGGGCTTTTACCCGGGTGCGGCCGCGGAGGTAGTGGAAGCGGCAGTCGGCACGCCGATCGAAGATGCGGTCAACGGGGTTGAGGGCATGATCTACATGTCCTCGAAGAGCGCCAATGATGGCAGCTACTCCTTGTCGGTGACCTTCGAAGTCGGCACCGACGCGGACATGGCGCTGGTGCGGGTGCAGAACCGGGTCAAGCTGGCGGAGCCCTCCCTGCCGGCGGAAGTCACCGCCCGCGGCCTGACCATCGTCGAGCGTGCTCCGGACATGCTGAAGATCGTCAGCTTTACCTCCCCGGACGACTCGCTGGATTACAAGTTTCTCTCCAACTACGTCAAGATCAACGTGCTGGCGGCGCTGAGCCGGGTGCCCGGAATTTCCGGCGCATCGGTGATCGGCGAGGCGGACTACGCCATGCGCCTGTGGCTGGATCCGGACAAGATGGCCAACCGCGGCCTGTCGGTGACCGATATTCACGCCGCCTTGCGCGAGCAGAATGTCCAGGTCGCGGCGGGCAAGATCGGCGGTGCGCCCTTCGACCGGCGCATGGAAACGGAATTCACCCTGCGGGTGAAGGGCCGGCTGCAGGAAGTCGAGGAGTTCGAAAATATCGTGCTGCGGGCGCGACCCGACGGCTCGGCGATCTACCTGCGGGATGTCGCGCGGATCGAACTGGGCCAGTCGGGTTATGCGTTCTTTGGTGAAATCAACGGCCGCCCGGCGGTGAACGTGGCCCTGTATCAGGCCTCGGATGCCAATGCGCTGCAGGTGGGTGCCGCGGTGAATGCCCTGCTGGAAGAGGTGTCGGCGGGCTTCCCGGGGGGCATGTCCTACCAGATCAACTACGACACCACCCGCTACGTGTCCACGGCCGTGTCCCAGGTGCTGGTGTCGCTGGCAATGGCGGTCGCACTGGTGATCCTGATTACCTACATGTTCCTCGGCAGCCTGCGCGCGACCCTGGTGCCGGCGGTGGCCATTCCGGTATCGCTGGTGTCATCCCTGGCGGTGTTGTTCCTGCTCGATATGTCCATCAACACCATGACCCTGTTCGCGCTGATCCTGGCCATCGGCATTGTGGTGGATGATGCGATCCTGGTGATCGAGAACTGCGACCGCCACCTGCGCGAGGACCCCACGCTGGCGCCCCGGGATGCGGCATTGATCACGATGCGGGAAGTGGCCGGCGCCATCATCGCCACGACCCTGGTACTGCTGGCGGTGTTTGTCCCGGTCGCGGCGTTGCCCGGTATTACCGGCGAGATGTATCGCCAGTTCGGGGTCACCATCTGTGTGGCGGTGGTGTTCTCCTCTCTCAATGCACTCACCCTGAGTCCGGCCCTGTGCGCCCTGCTGTTGCGCCAGGGGGGGCAACGCGACGCCGGCTGGTACCGTGTGTTCCTCGCGTTTTTTGCCCGTGTCACTGCTGGCTACAGTCGCGGTGTGGCCTGGGTGTTGCGCAAGCTGGTCGTGGTCGGGCTGATTTTCCTGCTGTGGATGGGTGCCCTCGCGCTAGGTGTGCTCAGTATTCCGACCGCGCTGGTGCCCGATGAAGACAAGGGCGCGCTGCTGGTCAATGTGCAGCTGCCTGACGCCGCCTCGTTGCTGCGGACCCGCGATGCGGTGCGCAAGGTGGCGGATATCATTCTTGCCGACCCGTCGGTGCAGAGCGTCACCGAGATCAGCGGCTTTTCCATCCTCACCGGCGCCATGAGCAGCAATGCCGGCACCCTGTTCGTGGTGCTGAAACACTGGGACGAGCGCACGGAGGCAGAGCAGCTGGTGTTCAATATTGCCGGGCGCATCAATGCCCAGGCCTTTATGCAGGTGCCCGAGGCCCAGGTGGTGGCGATCGCGCCGCCGGCGGTGCCGGGCATGGGCGCTGTGGGCGGGCTGGAGCTCATGCTCCAGGACACCCTGGCCCGGAGCCCGGCCGAGCTGGCCGCAGTGCTCAACAACTTCATTGTCGACAGCAACGAGCAGGCGGCCCTGAGCGGGGTATTCAGCAGCTTCCGGGCCAATGTGCCGCAGTACTTCATTGATGTGGACCGGGTCAAGGCCAAGAACCTCGGCGTGCCCCTGAACGAAATCTTCATGACCCTGCAGGCCCAGCTGGGCTCGATGTACATCAACGACTTCAACAAGTTCGGCCAGACCTACCAGGTCACCATGCAGGCCGAGGCGCCATTCCGCGCCGATCTGGAGGGGCTGGAGCACTTCTACGTGAAAACCGGCAATGGCGAGATGGTGCCGCTCAGTACCCTGGTCAGCAGCCGCCTGATGCTGGGTCCCGACGTGGTGCAGCGCTACAACCTGTACCGCGCGGCGACCGTGCGCGGCAATCCCGCGCCGGGCTACAGCAGTGGCGATGCCATGCAGGCGTTTGAGACCGCAGCCACACGCCTGCCGGGGGGCTACCGCATCGACTGGACCGGCGCCGCCTACCAGGAGCGCCAGGCGGGCAATACTGCTGTCATGGGCTTCGCACTGGCCCTCGTGTTCGTCTACCTGTTCCTGGTGGCGCAGTACGAGAGCTGGTCGATTCCGGTGGCGATCATCCTGGTGGTACCAATGGCGATCGGCGGCGCCATCCTGGCGCTGCTGCTGACCGGCCAGGCCCTCAATCTCTATGCCCAGATTGGCCTGGTGTTGCTGATCGCCATGGCGGCGAAGAACGCCATCCTGATCGTGGAGTTTGCCCGTCAGTTGCGGGAGGAGGGTGGCAAGGGCATCCTGGAGTCGGCCGCGGATGCAGGCCGGCTGCGTTTCCGCGCCGTGTGCATGACCGCGGTGTCGTTCATTCTCGGGATACTGCCGCTGGTATTTGCCTCCGGCGCCGGCGCTTTCGGCCAGCGCTCGCTGGGTATCACGGTTTTCGGTGGCATGCTGGCGGCGCTGCTGGTGGGCACCTTCTTCATCCCCGGCTTCTACGCCATCATCCAGACCCTGCGCGAGCGCATCAAGCGGCGCCTGGGTATCACCCCGTAGGAGCCCGCTCCGCGGGCGACCAATTCATCGCCCGCGGACAAGGTGAATGGCCGCGCAGCGGACAGAGAATGTGGCCTGGGCCAGCGGGCTCCTACAAGTGTGGAGGCCTCAGGCAAACAGTGATTTCAGGCTGCTGAGGGTCTCTGTCGCGCGCTGTTCGTTGGCCTCGGCGGTGTCGGCATCGCCGCCCTGCCACTGCAGGTCGTCCGGCGGCAGCTCGGCGAGGAAGCGGCTGGGTTCGCAGCTGATGATCTCGCCGTACTGGCGCCGCTTCAGGGCCATGGTCATGGTCAGGGTTTCCCGCGCGCGGGTGATGCCGACGTAGGCCAGGCGCCGCTCCTCGGCGATGTTGTCCTCATCAATGCTGGCGCGGTGCGGCAGCAGTCGCTCTTCCATGCCGATGATGAACACGTGCGGAAACTCCAGGCCCTTGGAGGCGTGCAGGGTCATCAGCTGGACACTGTCGGGGCCGGCCTTTTCCTCTTCCTGCTGTTCCAGCAGGTCGCGCAGCAGCAGCCGGCTCACCGCTTCATCCAGGGCGATTTCCTCGTCCCGCATCACCCGCTCCAGGCTGTCGACCAGGAAGGTGACATTGCCCATGCGGCGCTCCGCCACATCCTCGCTGGAGCTGAGCTGCAGCAGCCAGTCGGCGTAGTCGATGTCGCGGATCAGCTGGCGGATGGCGCCGATGCCGTTGCCGCCCTCGGCCTGGCGGCGCAGGCCGGACAGCCAGTGGTGGAACTCCCGCAGGCGTTTGAGGCCGGCCTCGGGCAGGGCGCCGGCATCGATATGCTGCAGCCCCTGGCTCAGGCTGCAGTGTCGACTGGTGGCATGGGCACCCAGCGCTTCCAGGGTGGAGGGCCCCAGCTTGCGTCGCGGCACGTTGGCGATGCGCAGGAAGGCGTTGTCGTCGTTCTCGTTCACCAGCAGGCGCAGGTAGGCCATGATGTCCTTGACCTCGTTGCGGGCGAAGAACGAGGTGCCGCCACTGAGGTGGTAGGGTACCTGCTGCTGTTGCAGGGCCAGCTCCAGCAGCCGCGACTGGTGATTGCCGCGGTATAACACGGCGTAGTCGCCAAAGCGGGTGCGCTTGCGCAGCTTGTGGTCGAGGATCTCCGCCACCACCTGGTCCACCTCGTGCTGTTCGTCGGTGCAGCGCAGCACCCGCAGCGGGTCGCCGGCCCCCAGTTCACTCCACAGCCGCTTCTCGAACACGTGCGCATTATTGGCGATCAGGGTATTGGCGGCCTTGAGGATGCGCGCGGTGGAGCGGTAGTTCTGCTCCAGCTTGACCACCTTCAGGCCGGGGAAGTCTTCCTGCAGCAGGGCCAGGTTTTCCGGCCGCGCGCCGCGCCAGGCGTAGATGGACTGGTCGTCGTCGCCCACTACCGTGAGGCCGCCGCCGAGGCCGATCAGCTGGCGTACCAGCAGATACTGGCTGGCGTTGGTGTCCTGGTACTCGTCCACCAGCAGGTAGTGCAGGCGCTCCTGCCATTTCTTCAGGACCGCGGGCTGGTGCTCGAAGAGGATGGTGGGCAGCAGGATGAGATCGTCGAAATCCAGCGCATTGTAGGCCCGCAGGGCCTTGCGATAGCGCTGGTAGGCCTGGGCGAAGAGCATGTCGGCGGGGCTTGTGGCGTGGGCCAGTGCCTGCTCCGGCAGCACCCGGTCGTTCTTCCAGTTGGAAATGCGCTGCTGGATCAGCTGGGCCTGGTCACCTTCGGCGCCGTGCTCCTGAATCAGCAGGTCGCGGATAAGGTTGCGCGTGTCCTCGCCATCGAAGATGGAAAAGCCCGCTTTCATCTCCAGCGCCTTGCGCTCCTCGCGGATGATCTTCAGGCCCAGCTGGTGGAAAGTGCTGACGGTCAGCCCCTCGGCGGCCTGCGACCCCAGCAGCGAGCCAACCCGCTCCTTCATTTCCCGCGCTGCCTTGTTGGTGAAGGTGACCGCGGCGACATGGCGAGACTGAATGCCGCACTGCTCCACCAGATAGGCAATCTTGCGGGTGATGACGCTGGTCTTGCCGCTGCCGGCGCCCGCGAGCACCAGCAGGGGGCCGTCGATGTAGCGCACAGCCTCGCGCTGGCGGGGGTTGAGTTGAGTCATTTGCCTGGGTTCGGGTGCCGTCAAACAGGGTGGGCAGTGTAGCAGGATTCCTTACCCTGCAGGCGGGCTGGCCCAACCCAGATCATCGAGAATGACATACATCGCCGGGAGTACCAGCAGTACCAGCACAGTGGCGCTGAGCAAACCGAACACCACGGCAATGACCAGCGGTTTGATGGCATCTGCCTGGGTGCTGGTTTCGGCCAGCAGTGGCAGCAGGCCGGCAATGGTGGTGGTGGAGGAGATCAGGATGGCGCGCAGGCGGTCGCGGCTGGCCTGGCCGGCGGCGGCGATGCTGTCGAGCCCGGCCTCCCGGTGGCTCTTGATGAAGTGGATCAGCAGAATGGCATTGTTGACCACGATACCGGCCAGGGATGCAGCGCCAATCAGCGAGGGCATGGACAGATAGTAGCCCATCAATACATGGCCCCAGATGGCACCGACGAAGGCCAGCGGAATTGACAGCATGACAATCAGCGGCTCGACGTAACTGCGGAACTGGAAGGACAGGACCACAAAAATGCCCACCAGACCGATCAACAGGCCGCGACCGATGGAGCCACCGGTTTCGGCAGAGTTGGCTACCTGCCCCTCTATGCTCACGGTGACGCCGGGGTGGCGCTGCTGGAACTCATCCAGCCACGCCTTGCGCAGGTCGCTGATAATGGTCTGTCCGGTGGCAAGGCGAGTATCGACATTGGCTTCCACGGTCACCGTGCGCCGGCCATCAATGCGGGTGATGCGGGCCCAGTCCCTGCGCTCGGTCATGTGGGTCACCACATCGAGCGGCACTCGGCTGCCATTGGCCAGGACGATGGTCTGGTCGCTCAGGTCGCCGAGACTGTCACGGTCAGCGAGGTCCTGCCTGACCAGAACTTCGACGTCCTGCTCGCCGATGCGCAGAGTGTCGGCGATTTCGCCCAGCAGTGCCGCGCGCAGCTGCGCCGCAACGTCCTCCCCGGTCAGGCCGAGGCCGTAGGCGCCTTCCGCGAGGGCAAAGGTGCGCTGGGGTTTGCCCGGGCGCAGATCGTCGATGACATTGTAGACGGCGGCATAGCTGGCCAGGCGGGCGCCGAGTTCCCTGGCAGCCTGCTTCAGGCTGTCCAGGTCCTCGCCCTGCAGGCGCAGCTCGATCGGTATGCCGGCGGGGCCAAAGCCCGGTTCCTGGATGATCAGCCGCTCGAGCCCGGCAATGCTGCCGATCTCTTCCTGCCAGGCCGCCGTCAGTTCATCCAGCGTCACATTGCGTCGCTCTGCGGTCAGCAGGTCGACCATCACGGTAGCCACATGAGCACCGGATTCGCGGGCGCTGGGGTTGTGGTTGAAGCGCACCTGCATGGCTTCGACGAGCGCTGCTGCCCCCGGTTGCCCGGGCGAATAGCGAGCGTCGAGTCGCGCCATGGCCGCTTCAACCTGGGCAGCCACTGCCTCGGTGCGCTGCAGGGGGGTGCCCTGGGGCATCAGGATGCGCGCTTCCAGGACATCGCCATCGATGGCGGGCATGGCCTCGCTGCCGATATGGCCGCCCGCGAGAAAACCCGCTGAACCCAGCAGGATGGCGAGTACGCCCCCCAGCACTGGATAGCGATAGTGTATCGCCCGGTCGGCCGCCTGCCCCACGCGTTCCCGGAATTGCCCGAAACGCACTTCGAAGGCAGTGCGAAAGCGGGAGGCCTGTTGCTCGCGCAAAGTTGCGATACTGCCCTTGAGGTGGTGGGGCAGAATCCAGAAGGCCTCGATCAGGCTGGCGGCCAGGGCCGCTATCAATACCACCGGCAGGACTTCCAGGACTGCGCCCATCTCCCCGGCCAGGAACGACAGCGGTGCGAACACGGCGACGGTGGTCAGGAACGAGGACAGGACGCCGGGGATCACCTGCCGCGCCCCGCTGACGACGGTATCCAGCGGCGAGCGCTGGTCGCTGGCGTGGGTCGCGATATTGTCGGTAATGACGATGGCGTCATCCATGACGATGCCGATGGCCATCAACAGCGCCACCAGGGTGATCATGTTGAGGGTCAGACCGGTGAGCGCCATTGCCAGGAATGCACCCATGAAGGCTGCGGGCAGCCCCAGCACCGCCCACAGCGCCAGCCGGGGCCGGAAGAACAGGCTCATGACCAGAACGACCAACGCCAGCCCCATGATGCCGTTGGCCACCAGCATCTGCAGCCGGTCGCGGACGATGCCGGTCATGTCCTGGGTCAGGGTCAGTCTCAGCAGGCCGTCGACACGCGCGTGCTCCTCTGCCAACAGCGCTTCCAGTCCGGCCTTCACCGACAGGGCATCGGCGCGCAGGGATTTGCTGACTTCCAGAACCAGCGCGGTTTCGCCGTTGAAGCGCAGCTTGTCCTCGGGGCGCTCCCCGACCTCCCGCAAGGTGGCGATATCACCCAGTGTCAGTTCGCCACCCTCGGGCTCGGAGATCACTACCAGTGACGCCAGCTCGCGCAGTGAGCGGCGTTGTTCGGTGAAGCGCAACTGGATGTCCCGGTCGGCGGTTTCCAGGGTGCCCAGCGGCAGGTCCAGACTCTGGCGCGCGACTCTCTCCGCCAGCTGGCGGGCGGAAAGCCCGTACTGTCCCAGTACGTCGCGGCGGATTTCCACCTGCCACTGGCGTTGCGAGAGGCCGCGCAGGGTCACGTTGGCCACGCCCGGTAGCGCCATGATCCGCTCTTCCAGTTGCAGCGCATAGTCTTCCAGCTGTCGCCGCGGCAGGTCCCCGGCGATGGCCACCGCGACGACCATGTCACTGCGGTGGAGTTCGCGTATCACCGGCGCCTCCGCGCGGTCTGGCAGTGTGTCGAGCGCACGCACTTCGGTCTGCAGTTCATCGAGAAAGCGGAGGACCTCGCCACCTGCCATCATCGTCGCGGTGGCGCTGGCCAGATTGTCCTGGGCAACGCAGCGCAGCTCCTCGAGGAAGTCGACACCCTTTACCGCATCGTGGAGTCGCCGGCAGATGGCATCCTCGACATCGGCGGCACTGGCACCGCGATACACCACCTCAATGGACACTTCGGTCGGGCGGTAGTCGGGGAAGGTTTCGCGCTTGAGTTGCGGTGCGGCAAACAGGCCGGCAGCGAGCAGCAGTACCAGCAGCAGATTGGCTGCCGTCGGGTGGCCGGCAAACCAGCGGATCACGACTGCGTCCCGCGGGCAGCGGCGGCGATACGCGTTTCCAGGGCCTCGTCCCGCTGGGGCGCGAGCAGTGTGCCGTCGATGGCCAGCGGCAGGTCATCGACCACGATACGCTCCCCCGGCCCCAGGCCCTTGCCGATCACTGCCAGGTCACCCTGTTCAAAGGCAACATCGACTGTGCGGCGCCGCAGGCGGTTGTCGCTGTCGACCAGGTAGAGTTCGCCCTGGTGCACAGCCGTCGCCGGCACCACCAGGCGCGGTTGTGGGCTCGGCGCGGCAAGCCTGACCCGGGTGTACATGTCGCGCTGCAGTGGTGGTCGGTCGGGTGGCATGGCGTCCCGGTAGGGATGGGCCACCCGCACCACGACCCGCACCGTGCGGGTGGCGGGGTCGAGGCCGCTGGCGACGCGCACCACCCGCCCGCTCCAGCGCACTTCCGGTGCCCCGGCCAGTGCCAGCTCCGCGCTGATGGCGGACAGGTCGACGCGCTCGCCGAGATCCAGCGCATCGTCGGGCGGGTCCGGCACGATGACACTGGCCAGCAGGCGCCGCAGCGAGGACATGGGAATGCGCGCCTCGACTTCCGCGGCCAGCAGGCTGTCAGCCTGGAACAGCTGCTGGCCCTGGGCCGCGTGCTGGTGCAGCTCAACGTGGATGTCTCCCAGGCGCAGGTCATACGGGGCCACGAACCGGGTGTCTTCGAGGTCGCGCCGGGCCTGCTCCAGCCGGGTCTGGCTCCGGTCCCGCTGCGCCTCCAGTATCTCGCGCCGCGCCGGCAGCAGCGCCAGCGTATTCTCGAGCACGGTGACGGCCTGGCGCTGGGCCAGCGTGTTCCGGCGCTGCTCGTCCCGCCGCGAGCTGGAAACTGAACCGCTGGCGGCGAGCCGCTCAATGCGGGCCAGTTCTTCTTCGGACAGCACCAGGCGTTCCTGCTCCAGGTTCAGCAGGCGCAGGGTGTTGTCGTGCTCCCGCTCCAGTTGCGTGAATTCGGCGGCGAGACTGCCCAGTTGGCCCCGGGCTTCGGCGATCGCCAGCTGGTAGCGGCTCGGGTCCAGTGCCAGCAGCAGTGTGCCCGCGGGGAGCAGGGCACCGTTTTCCAGATCGGGATGCCGTTCGACCACCCGGCCGGCGACGTTGGCTGTCGCCCGCCAGGTCTCCGCGGGGCGCGCGATACCGTGGCCCCGCGCCTCGAGCTGGAACTCCAGGGCGGTTGCGACAATGATGTTGACGGGGGTTGCCGCAGTGGCGGCTGCATCCCGCGCCGGTGGCTGGCGCAGGGCGACAAAGAGGACCAGGAGGACCAGCCCCGCCACCAGGCCAGGCAGGATGCCGGAGCGACGTAACGCGTGTGGGAGCGGAAGCTTCATCGCGTGCTCCCCGGGTCCTTGCGGATGCCGTGCAGGTAGATGGCAAAAACCCCCGCGGCCATGCCGCCAATGCGCGCCATGTCCCCCAGCATCAGAGCCTGCATGACCAGGCCCTGGACAGTGCCAATGAACTGGGTGGCGGCAGCATCGATATCGAGCCCGGGTCGCAACAGGCCGCCCTGGTTGGCCTCAGCCAATCTGTCCCGGACACACTCGCGGTAGCGCAGCAGGAGTGAGCGAACTACTCGCCTGGCCGGTGTCTGGCGATCATGTTGCAGTTGCCCCACGAGTAGCCGGGGCACCCCGGGGTGCTGGGCAATGAAATCGATATGGGCGTGGAACATCGCTTCCAGTGCCGCGATGGGGTCCCCGGCGCCGGCGGCGGCCGCTTCGAGGCGCGACATCACCTGCTCTGCCGCCCAGCTGGCAACCGCTTCCCAGATCGCGTCCTTGCTGGGGAAGTGCTTGAATAGCGCGCCCTGTGTGACGTGCATATGCTCGGCGATATTACCGGTGGTAATGCGGGCAGGGTCTTCCCTGGCACAGATATCGACGACTGCGGCAACCGTGCGTGCACGACGCTCGTCGGCGGAGAGATAAGTCTTGGCTGGCATTGCTGTTCTCAAGAAAAGAAGTAATTGATTACTATCTTTAGACGTCCGGAGCCAGGCTGTCAAGGGCTGCCACCGGTTGTGGCCGCGGCGGTGGCGCAGGGAGTCACACGGTGGTCATAATGAAGCGCTAGGGTCTGCCAGGGTGCACAGTCAAGATTGCAGGAGCGAGCATGAAAGGAACCGCCATCCCCGGCCCCGCCGATGCGGCGTTTGTCGCCAACGAAGAGCCGGTCCGCACGCCAGTGAAACAGCCCGACTTTGAGGCGGTTGCAAGCGCTCGCTATCCGCGCAGGTCCGTTCTCCGCGGTGGTCTCGGGCTGGCAATCGCGAGCCTGTTTGGTGGTCTGCCGGGCCCTGTGCGGGCGCGCCAGCAGGGTTCGGGTGGAGCCACAGGATTGCTGGGCTTCGAGGCGGTTCCCGTCAGCCGTGCGGACACCGCCGTCGTGCCGCCGGGCTACCGGATACAGGTCCTGTTGCCCTGGGGTGAGCCGATTACCGGCACCTATCCGGCATTCTCGCCCGACAATACCGCTGCCGAACAGGCCATGCAGATGGGCGCCCACCACGACGGAATGCACTTTTTCCCGCTCGCGGGCAGCTCCCGAGAGGGCCTGCTGGTGGTCAACCACGAGTACGCCGAGCCGCGCCTGATGCACCGTGCTGCCGCGGGACTGGGGCTGGTCAGCTTCGACGTGCCGCTGCGCACGGATGGCAGCCGCGACCCGGATCAGGTGCTGAAGGAAATGCATGCCCACGGGGTCAGCATTGTGCATATCCGTCGCGACGACGACGGCCAGTGGCGGCCGCTGCGGGACTCCCTGAACCGCCGCATCACCGCCCTGACGCCGATGGTGTTCAGTGGCCCCCTGCGCGGCGACCCGCGCCTGCAGACCGCCTACAGCCCGGACGGCCTGCGCGGTCGCGGCACGCTGAACAACTGTGCCAACGGGGTCACGCCCTGGAACACCTACCTGACCTGCGAGGAGAACTGGCGCTATTACTTCGTGCGTGAACCGGGTGCAATACCCGCCACGCTGTCCCGCTACGGGGTTGGCCCGTTGAATGCCTGGCGCTGGCACCTGGCGGCAGCCAATGCGGGCGAGGCGGCGGACCGGTACGCACGCTTTGACGCCACGCCGCGCGCCGACAGCCCGCAGCAGGACTACCGCAATGAACCCCATGCCTTCGGCTGGGTGGTGGAAGTCGACCCCTTCGATCCGGCCAGTACCCCGGTCAAGCGCACCCATCTGGGCCGCTTTGCCCATGAAAGCGTGGTTTTCGCGCCGGTGCGGGAGGGAGAGCCGGTGGTGCTCTACTCCGGTGATGACTCGATGTTTGAGTACATCTACAAATTCGTCTCCACCAGGCCCTGGCACGCGGCCAGCGCCAGCGGCGCGCTGCTGGACGAAGGTACGCTCTATGCCGCGCGTTTCGACAGTGACGGCAGCGGCGAGTGGCTGGCGCTGGCGCCCAGCGTCAATGGCCTTGGTCCTGAAAACGGTTTCGCCACCCTGGCGGATATTCTGTTGAATACCCGCGGTGCCGCCGATGCAGCCGGGGCCACGCCCATGGACCGACCGGAATGGGGCGCCGTCGATCCCGGTACCGGGCAGGTGTATTTTACCCTGACCAAGAATACCCGGCGCAGCGCCGGGCAGGCGGGGGGGGCCAATCCCCGGGCGGACAATGCCATGGGCCAGATCGTGCGCTGGCGCGAGGCCGGCAATGACCACGCCGCGTCGACTTTCACCTGGGACCTGTTTCTGCTGGCGGGTGATCCTGACTCCGGGCGCGACCTCCAGGGCAGGCCCCTGGGCGCCGACAACCTGCTCGCCAATCCCGATGGACTCTGGTTCGACGCCGACCGCCGCCTGTGGATACAGACCGATATTTCAGACCTGGACCTGAACAAGGGGCGCTACCGGCCCATGGGCAACAACGCCATGCTCGCCGCCGATCCGGACACGGGTGAACTGCGGCGCTTTTTCACCGGCCCGGCAGGTGCCGAGATCACCGGCTGCGTGACCACGCCGGACCAGACCACCCTGTTCATCAACGTGCAGCATCCGGGCGCCAGCACCTCGGCGGAGGATTTCGCCGCGGGCAGGATGGACAGCCACTGGCCCGGCGGCGGGAAATCGGTGCCGCGCTCGGCGACGGTGGTGATTACCCGGGATGATGGTGGCAAGATAGGGGCCTGACCAGCGCTATGGCATACCGGGATGGCGGCACACTACAGAACCTTTGTTGTCGCCAACCCGGCCGCGGGCGCTGGCAGTGTCGCCAGGCAATGGCCGCTGATCGAGCGTTTGCTGCGCGCCAGAATACCGCAGCTGGAATATGCGTTTACCGAAGGCCCTGGGCACGGGACCCAGCTGGCGCGCGAGGCCCTGCACGCCGGTTGGGAGATGGTTGTCGCCGTCGGCGGCGACGGCACCCTGAACGAGGTGGTCAACGGCCTTTGCGATCAGCCCGATCCGCACCGCTGTTACGCCCTTGACGAGCAGGGCTGGATCACGCGGCGGGCATCGGCTCCGCAAGCCACGAGTGCCACGGCAGTGCTGGGTATCGTGCCCCTGGGTACGGGCAGCGATTTCCGGCGCAGCATCGGACTTTCCGGTGGCTTGCGCGAGAACATTGAGCTGTTGGCCGGGCACGAGACCCGCGCCATCGATCTCGGTCAGATTGGCTACCTGGATCGACGGGGTGAGCTCGCCACCCGCTTTTTCATCAATATCTCCAGCGCCGGCTTCAGTGGCAGGGTGGTCCACTTCGCCAACCGCGGCTGGAAGGGCGCTGGCGGCCGGCTGAGTTTTATTCTCGCTGCACTGCGCGCACTCGCTGCCTGGCAGAACCCGGAGGCGGCGGTGCGCCTCGACGACATTGAGATCCGCGGCCGCATGCTGGCGCTGGTCGTCGCCAACGGTGCGTATTTCGGTGGCGGCATGCGGATTGCGCCCGGTGCCCGTCTTGACGACGGCCAGTTCGAGGTGCTGGTGCTGGGTGATCTGCCCCGATGGCAGCTGCCGGGGCTGCTGCCAGGGATCTATCGCGGCAGCCATCTGCACCATGCGCGGATAACCCGCCATCGCGCCCGTCAGGTGTCACTGCGTCTCACCGCGGCGGCCCCGGGCCTCGTGGACCTGGATGGGGAGCAGCCTGGCTACCTGCCGGCCACCTGGAATCTGTACCCGCGGGCGCTGCGGCTCAAGGTTCGGCGCGGCGGCACCAGCACCGGCTAGCGCAGGCGCTCCAGCAACAGCGCACTGCCGGTACCCGCCGCACCCGCGGCGGAGACGATGCCCCACTGCAGGTCGCGCCGCTCCAGCTCGTCGAGCAGGGTGCCCGCCATGATGGCGCCGGTGGCGCCCATGGGGTGACCGAGGGCAATCACGCCGCCATTCACGTTCAGCTTGTCATCCGGGATGTCCAGTTCCCGCATCGCCACCACGCTGACCGCGGCGAAGGCCTCGTGGATCTCGAACAGGTCGATGTCGGCGGCGCTCAGGTTCTGGTCGGCCAGGAGTTTGCGGGTGGCTTCAACGCAGCCGCTCAGTACCTGCAGCGGGTCGGCATTGACCGTGGCGCTGGCTACGATGCGGGCGCGGGGGCGCACCCCGCTGTGCTCGCCCCAGACCTCATCGGCAATCAGCACCAGGGCGGCGCCGTCCGCCATGGCGGGGGAGTTGCCCGGGGTGTGGATATGCTCCACCTGCTGCAACTGCGGGTAGCCCGCGAGCTGGAAGGCATCGATGCCGGCGGCGCCGGCCTTGGCAAACACGGCGGGCATCTCTGCCAGTTGGGCGGTGGTGGTATTGGCGCGAATGCATTCGTCGGCGCTGACCGTGGTGCCGTCCTCCAGGGTGATCGGCACAATGGAGCTGAACCAGCCCTGATCCCGGGCGTGGGCCGCGCGCTGCTGGCTGGCCGCAGCGACCGCGTCGGCCTCCTCCCGGCTGATACCGTGGATAGTGGCAATGAGGTCGGCACCGTTGCCCATCATCAGCATCCGGCACTGGGCGGCAAACTGGGGGTCGGTGAACACCCGGGCCTGGTCCGACAGCATCGGTACCCGCGACATCATTTCCACCCCGCCGGCCACCGTCACCCCGGCCTGGCCGGCGCCGACCTTGAGCGCCGCCAGCGCCATGGCGTCGATGCCGGAGGAGCAGTAGCGATTGACCGTCAGGCCCGGCACCGAGCCGGGCCAGCCCGCGTACAGGGTCGAACTCTTGGCGATGTTGCCGGCCTGCTCGCCCTGTTGGGTGACACAGCCGAGGATAACGTCGTCCACCTCCGCCGGGGTCAGTCCGGTGCGCTCTACCAGCGCCGCGTAAAGCTGCTGCAACAGCGCCTGCGGGGTCAGGGAATTGAGGGCGGCGCCTTCTTTTGCGCGTCCGCGCGGGCTGCGCAGGGCATCGTAGATAAAGGCAGATTTCATGCACCGACTCCGACAATCAGGCTGACACAGGTGGTGGCGCTGCCACCGAGGTTGAAAGTGGCCATGTTCTCGGCCCGGCCCAGCTGGTAGTCGCCGGCGCGGCCGCTGACCTGGCGGGCGCAGTCCAGGGCCATGCGCACGCCGGTGGCGCCCACCGGGTGGCCGAGGCCGATCAGGCCGCCACTGGGATTGATGGGGAAATCCCCGTCCCGGGTTATGCGGCCTTCCTCCACCGCCTTCCAGCTCTCGCCCGGCGCGGTCAGGCCGCTGTGATCGATGGCCATGTACTCGGTGACCGAGAAACAGTCGTGGGTCTCCAGCCCGTCCAGGTCCGTGACCTGGCTGAAGCCGCCGCGGCGCAGCGCGTCCTGCATCATGGCCTGGACGTGGGGGAACAGCAGCGGCTGGCCCGCGCTCAGCTGCAGCTTGCGCTCCAGCAGGATGGGGGCGGAGCGGTGGCCCCAGCCCTTGATTCGGGGGATGTCGGCAAGCTGCAGGCCCTGCCTCGCGGCGTGTTCACGCGCGGCCTTTTCGCTGGCGAGAATCACGCAGGCGCCGCCGTCGGTGATCTGGCCGCAATCCATTTTCCGTACCCGGCCCTCGATCACCGGGTTCAGCTCATCATCCTGGCTGAAGCAGCCGGGCGGGAATTTCCAGTCGCGGGTCTGGGCATTGGGATTGGCCTTGGCGTTGCCGAAGTTGATTTCGGCGATGCGCGCGAGATGTTCGCTGTCGATGCCGTGACGCTGCTGGTACTCGCGGGTGATGCGATCGAACATGTGCGGCCAGGGATAGTCGCAGTCGGTAGCTTCGTGACCCTGCCAGGCGGCTGCTCCCAGATACTCGGCGCCGGTCTTGCCGTTGACGTTGCGCATGTACTCCAGGCCCAGCACGCAGGCGACATCGTAGTGGCCGGCCTCGATGTCGCGCATGGCGCTGAGCATGGCGATGGAGCCCGAGGCGCAGGCCGCCTCGTGGCGCGAGGTCGGTATCGAGGCCAGTTCCGGGTAGGCCTGGCCAAAGAAGCCGTTGATCAGCCCCTGGCCAGTAAACAGCTCTGCCACGAAGTTGCCGACGTGGCCCACCTCGATCTGCCCGGGCTCTATGTCGGCATCAGCGATGGCGTCCGCCAGCACCTCGGTGAACATATCGTAGATTTCCAGGCCTTCCCGGGCCCAGTTGCGGCTGAAGTCGGTCTGGGCGCCGCCCAATATATAGACGTGGCTCATGATGTCTGTCCTCGTTGTGCAACCTGCTGCTGGAGTTCGCCGCGCACCACCTTGCCCACCGGGTTGCGGGGCAGGGCGCCGAACACTTCCAGCCGCTCGGGCAGTTTGAATTTGGCGATGCCCTTGTCCTGCAGCCAGCGGCACAGGGCGTCGAGTTGTGGTGCCGGTTCGCCCTCTGCGGGCACCACGCAGGCGCAGATCTTCTCTTCCAGGTCCGGGTCCGGGTAGGCACACACCGCCGCCTCCGCCAGCCCGGGGAATCCCTCCAGCAGGATATCCAGCTCCGCCGGGGAGATCTTCATGCCGCCGCGGTTGATGATGTCCTTGCAGCGGCCGACGATGCGGTAGTAGTTGGGCGGCTCGCCACAGATTTCCACCAGGTCACCGGTGCGGAACAGGCCGTCGCTGGTGAACACGCCTTCGCCGTCGTGGTCCAGGTAGCCATCGAACACCGCCGGGCCGCCGATGCACAGTTCGCCCGGCACGCCGGCTGCCGTGATCTCGGCACCGGTTTCCGGGTCGATGACGCGGGTGGTGATGGACTCGTGGGAGTGGCCCTGCCAGGGCATGTCCGGCACGCCGAAGCGCGGGAACATCTGTGCCCGGTATTCAGGCGACGGTGCCACGTCCGGGGTGGAGAACAGGCTGATGCCCTCATTGGAGCCGTAGAAATTGATGATGGGCTTGCCGTACTCGCCCTCGATTACTGCGATCATGGCGGGCGACAGGGGCACGGAGCCGGAGCCAAAGGCACGGATACTGCTGAAATCGCATTGTGCCCACAGGGCGGGCTGTTGCGCCAGCCGGTTCAGCAGGGCCGGCGGCGCGATGGTGAAATTCACCTGTTCTTCCTGGATCTGGCGCAGGAACATTGGCGGGTCCATGGGCTGGTGCAGCACCAGCTTGCAGCCGTTGATCACCGAGGGAAACAGGAAGCCCCCGAGGGCGGCCATGTTCACCAGCGGGAAGGGTACCAGCAGGGTTTCACCGGGCTGGTAGTCCCCCGCGGCCATGGTATTGCGTGCCATCGCCCGCCACATGTTGTGGGAGCGGGGCACGCCCTTGGGGGTGCCGGTGGTGCCGGAGGTCCAGACCACGGTGAGGATGGCGTTGGCATCATCGGGATACTGCAGGCGATGTTCCTGATAGGCGGACAGCAGTGCCGGGTCGGTGACCGCTTCGCACTGCAGGTCAGTGCCCAGGGTCCACACCGGCACTGTTGCCAGCGCCTGGCGAGCCTGGGCGGCGAGTTCGGTGTCGCGGAACCGGCCCAGGGTCAGCATGGCCGCCGGGCGCAGGGTCGCGGCGAAACGGGCGATCTCGTGGCCGCCATACTGGATGGGGATGGGAGAGATCACCACGCCGAGCTTGCTGGCGGCGTAGTAGCAGACTACCAGTTCGCTGATATTCGGCAGCTGCACCAGCAGCCTGTCACCGTGCTGCAGGCCCAGCCCGAGCAGCTGTGCCGCCAGGCCGTCGCTGAGGGTGTCCAGGTCGCTGAAGCTCAAGCGCCGGACGGGCATGCCGGCCAGCTCGGCCTTGTTGGGCTGGTCCACCAGGGCAGTGCTGTCGGCGCTGTCCTCCACCCGCGTGGCGAGGATGCCGTGCAGGGTTTCATGGCCCCAGTAGCCGGCCTCGGTCAGGGCCCGGATCCGGGCAGTTGGGCTGGTGTGCATGGTCTATCCCTCGCAGGCGGCTCGATACTCCGCTTCCAGACGGTCGATCAGCGTCGCAATCGGCAGGATGTCGTGGATGGCGCCCACACCCTGGCCCGCTGACCACACGTCCCGCCAGCGCTTGGCATCGCTGGTGGACGCCGCAATGTCTATGGTGGCGCCTTCCGGCATATTAGCGGGGTCGTAGCCCGCTGCAACCAGGCTGGCCCGGAGCCAGTTGGCCTTGACCCCGGTGAGGGCGTCGGAGCAGATGATGTCGGCACCGCTGGCGTCCACCACCATCTGCTTGTACTCCGGTACCGCCATGCTCTCCTCGGTGGCGATAAAGCGGGTGCCCATGTAGGCGTAGTTGGCGCCCAGTACCTGCGCCGCGCGCACGCCGCGGCCGCTGGAGATGCCGCCCCCCAGGACGATATCCCCGTCCCAGAACTGGCGCACTTCCTCGACAAAGGCAAAGCCCGCCTGCTGCCCGGTGTGGCCGCCAGCGCCCGCGGCGACCAGTACCAGGCCATCCACGCCGGCCTCCACCGCCTTGGCGGCGAAGCGCGTATCGATGACGTCGGCAAACACCTTGCCGCCGTAGCTGTGCACTGCCTCGATGGCCTCCCTGGGGCTGCCGAGGGCGGAGATCACCAGCGGTGCCTGGTACTTGACCGCCAGCTCGAGGTCCTCGAAACGGCGGCTGTTGGAGCGGTGCATCATCAGGTTGACTGCCCAGGGGCCGTTCTGTTCCCCGCTGACGGCGGCGGTGATCTGTTGCAGCCATTGCTCCAGCTCGGCAGTGGTGCGGGCGTTCACCGAGGGGAAGGTGCCAACAATGCCTGCCCTGCAGCTGGCGATAACCATGGCGGGGCCTGACTGCAGGAACATGGGTGCCTGGAAGACGGGGATTCGGAGCTGGGACAGGTCGCGGGGCATGGGGTCTCCAGAGTCACTTGTATTAAAAGACCAGCATGGTAAAGCGCTTTCCGATTGCAGGCAAGGCCGCGACCTGTTTTGCCACGACGGGCCTCAGGGGCGCCGCGGGGGCATGGGGATCAACCCGCTGGTGCGGGCCATGTACTCCGCGTAGCCCGGTTTCTCGCGGGCCAGTTTCTTGTCCAGAGTGCGCTGGCCAGTGACGTTGATGACCAGGTAGCTGTAGGCGAGAGGGCCGATGATGGTCAGGAAGCCGAACGGTACCTCGCAGGCGACCAGCCAAATGCCCCACCAGACGCACAGTTCACCGAAATAGTTGGGGTGGCGGGAATAGCGCCACAGCCCCGTGCACAACACCTTGCCCTGGTTGCCAGGATCGGCCCGGAACTGTTGCAAGTGCCGGTCGGCGACAGTCTCCGTTACCAACCCCAGCAGCCACAGGGCGGTGCCGGCCACGGCCAGCCAGCCGGGCGCACCGGTACCCAGTTGCATGCCCACCTGCACCGGCAGTGAAGCCAGCCACAGTACCAGCGCCTGCAGCAGGAAGACCTTGCGCAGGCTGAGCCAGATAAACGCGCGCTCGTCGTTCACCCAGCCGCGCAGTTTGCTGTAGCGCGGGTCTTCACCGTGGCCCCAGTTGCGCGCCATCAGGTAGGCGGTAATCCGCAGTGCCCACAGCAGCACCAGCGCCAGCAGCAGCCATTGCAGGGCACCGGTGGTGGGCGCCAGCAGCAGGCTGGCAATGGTGATGGCGACGATGATCAGGGCGAAGAACATGTCGATGATGCTGACATCCTTCAGCGGGATGCTCGCCAGCCAGAGTGTGATGGCCGCGGCGAGGGCCACGCCAAGGTTGATCGCGAGGAGCAGCGCAAGGTCGATCATGAGGGCAGGCTCCCGCTAAAGCTCATAAACATGGCGACCGCGGAAGGGAAGTCCCTGTCCGGGGGCCTCAGGCCGGACCAGACCGCGGTCATGTCCGCGGGCGTGCCGCCGGTGGCAGCCGGGGCGCTCAACAGCGACCGTGCCCGGGCAATATTGCCGCCGCCGGCCACCAGGGTTTCGCCATTCAGGGGGCAGCTGTCACCGACCAGCCAGGCCACCACCGGCGCCACAGCCTCCGCGCTCAAGCGCTCGCGCAGGGCGGGCGGCAGGCTTTCCTCGGTCATCGCGGTATTGGCAAAGGGCGCGATGGTGTTCACCCGCACGTCGTGGGGTGCCCCCTCCAGGGCCAGGGCGTGGCAGAGCCCGATGATACCGGCCTTGGATGCGGAGTAGGCCGGCAGGCCATGTTCGCCATACAGCCCTGCCGCGGAGCTGCTGACCACGATGGCGCCGCTGCGCTGGCGGTACAAGTGGGCAAAAGTGGGGTGTAGAAGCTGGGCTGTTCCCATCAGGTTGATTTCCACGATGCGGCGGAACTCCTGCAGCGTCTGCTTGTGGAAGGAAGTGGCTTCCGACACCCCGGCGTTGGCGATCACGATATCGAGGCGACCGAAATGTTCCAGGGCTGCGGCGAGCAGCTGCTCGCCGCAGGCCGGGTCCGCAGCGTCGCTGTAATCCGCGACCGCCGCGCCTCCCGCCGCCGCGATCTCGCCGACCACCGCGTCCGCGCTGCGCACGCTGTCGGCCGCGTGGGCGCGGTTGTTGACGACTACCCGGGCGCCGCGGGCGGCCAGTTCATGGGCATAGGCCCGCCCCAGTCCCTTGCCCGCACCGGTGACAATGGCGACCTTGCCCGCCAGGTCGCCGGGGCCCTGTTTCCCTGTCTGTGCCCTGTTCGCCACGCTGTCACCTGTTACTTTTATAAAGAGACTGCGAGTCTAGCCAAGCGGCGCAGGTCTCGCAAGCTCGAACTGTGAGCCCTTCTGCGAAGGGCGCATTTTAACTTGCATAAAAATACCTGATGCCTATAATCCGGATAAAACCCATGCCCGCAGGTGCTTGAATCGGCGGGCCAGATGCCCAGGGAGCGCGTCATGCAGAGCCTCAGCAAAGTCAGTGAATATCCCTCCGTTGACCAGTGTATCGGCGGTGTCACCGAGTTCTCCGACACTCACCCGTGGATCTACACCCTGGACAATCCCTACCTGCACGGAGTCTATGCCCCCACCGCGGACGAGCTGGATGTCTCCGGCCTGACGGTGGAAGGCGAGCTGCCGGCGGACCTTGAGGGCGCCTATTTCCGCAATGGCCCCAACCCGGTGTTCAAGCCCAAGAACCGCTACCATCCCTTTGACGGCGACGGCATGGTGCACGGCGTGTACTTCCGCGATGGCCAGGCCGCCTACCGCAACCGCTACGTCAACACGATAGCCCTGCAGGGGGAGCGGGCCGACGGCCGCTCAATCTCACCCGGGGTCATGGGGCCATTTGATTACAGCCTGTCGCCCTTTGGCATCAAGGACACCTCCAACACCGATATCTTCATCTACAACGGCGACCTGATGAGCCTCTGGTACAACGCCGGCCACCCCTACCGGCTCAATGCACACAGTCTTGCTACCAAGGGTTACTACGACCTGCAGGGGCGCCAGCAGCGGCGCATGTCGGCGCACTCCAAGGTCGACCTGGCCACGGGCGAGCTGCTGTTCTTTGATTACGGCGATGAACCGCCCTACATGACCTATGGTGTTGCGGACCCATCCGGCAAGCTGTTGCACGAGGTGGCGATCGACCTGCCGGGACCGCGTCTGCCGCACGATATCGGTTTCACGCCCAACTACACTATCCTGCACGACCTGCCGTTCTTCCACGACATGAATGTCCTGCGCCAGCACGGCTACCGGGTGCTGACGTTTCACACCGACATTCCCACCCGCTTCGGCCTGATTCCGCGCCACGGTGCCGGCAGCGATGTGCGCTGGTTCGAGTGCGAGCCCTGCTACATCCTCCATACCAGCAACTGCTGGGAAGAGGGCGACTGGGTGATCATGGATGGCTGCCGCTCCACCAACCCGATGCCCGACGCCCAGCCCGGCGAGGGCGAACTGGCCTCCATGCTGGCCTACATGCGGCTGGAGGCAAACAATTACCGCTGGCGCTTCAACCTGCGTACCGGCGAAGTGCGGGAAGGGCCGATCGACGATCTCAACACCGAGTTCAACAAGACCAACCCGCTCTACCACGGGCGCAAGAGCCGCTACGCCTACCACCAGCGCATCCCCCTGCACCACGAAGGCGGCTACACCCTGCGTTTTACCGGCCTGGTGAAGTACGACAACGATACCGGCCAGCGCTGGCAGTGGGATTATGGCGCTGGCGTGTTCGGCAGCGAGGCGGTGTTCGCGCCGCGCCGTGGCGCCACCGCCGCTTCGGGCGAGGATGATGGCTATGTCATCACCCTGGTGACGGACAGCAATACCTGGCAGTCACACTGCCTGGTGTTCGATGCCGCGGATATCGAGCAGGGGCCGGTGGCGCGGGTGCTGATGCCGCATCGCGTGCCCTACGGTTTTCACGCCACCTGGGCGCGGGGAGAGGACCTCTACCGCAGGTAAGCGGTCTTGTTTTTCACCAATCTTGCGATACACTAGGTTCATTAATGCAAGCCACTATAACCGATAACTTCCGCACGAGGCTTCTATGAAGACCAATACACTCCGCAATGCCATCCACGCCCTGGCCGTGCTGCCCCTGGCTCTGCCCATGGTTGCCTCGGCCCAGCAACAGCTGGAAGAGGTCGTGGTAACCGCTGAACGGCGCGCCCAGAGTATTCAGGATGTGCCCCTCTCTGTCGCCGCGCTGGCCGGTGATGATATCGAGGTCGGCAAGATCAGCGGCCTCAACGATATTGCCTTCCGTACCCCGGGCCTGACCTACAACCAGTTCAGCATTGGCGAGCCGCGCATCTACATCCGCGGTATCGGCAACAGCTCGGATTCGGCGGGCAGCGACCCGGCCGTGGGCGTGTTCCTGGATGAAGTCTATATCGGCCGCACCGGCGGCGTCGGTTTCGACCTGTTTGACCTGGAGCGGGTGGAAATCCTGCGCGGGCCCCAGGGCACCCTGTACGGCAAGAACACCAACGGCGGCGCCATCAATATCGTTACCTCGCGCCCCTCCCAGGAAACCGAGCTGCGGGTGCGGGTCTCGGCCGGCAGTGACGAGCTGCGCCATTTCCAGGGCCTGGCCAGCGGCGGGCTCACCGACAAGGTCGCCGGCAAGCTGGTCTACTCCTTCCGTGACCGCGATGGCTATGGCCGCAACGTGATCACTCCCGCCGACATCAATACCTCTGGCAACTTCGCCAACAGCCCGATCATTGGCGAGAGCTTCGGCGCCGGCAATGCCGGGGAAAAGATGGATGACGCCCGCGCGGTCAGCGCCCGGGCGCAGCTGATGTTCGACATCAGCGAGCGCGTCGACCTGCTGCTGACGGCTGATTACGCCCGCGATGAGACCAACGGTCCCTGCCGCCATATCCAGAACGTGGATTCGGCCATCGCCGGGCTGGCGCCGTTCTGGCGCATCGGCATGTCCGAGCGCTACATGGAAGATGATCGCAACTGTGCTTCCCAGTTCGATACCTCGCAGAAGCGCGTGGTCGAGGGGGTGATGGCCCGCTTTGAAGTCGACTTGGACTGGGCCAGCTTGACCTCCATCACTGCCTGGCGCTCCAGCGACTACAACTGGGTGGACGACCTTACCGGCATCCCCCTCAACAACCTGAGCGCGCCTTCGCCCCCGGGCGTACCGCTGCCTCCGGGCTTTTTCACTGCCCCGGGCAACGTCGTCAACGGTGCCGAGGAAGAGGCCTCGCAGTTTTCCCAGGAGTTCCGTCTCGCCGGCAACAGCGAGCGGCTGAACTGGCTGGCCGGCGCCTTCTTCATGGAGGAGGATGTGGAGCGGGCCGAGGAGTTCTATACCCAGTACAGCACTCCGTTGCAGGGGCTGGGGCTGGCGGGCGTCGGCGATGTGCTCTTTACCCAGGACAACACCACCACCAGCTACGCGGTCTACGGCCAGGCGGACTATGACCTCACCGAGCAGCTGACCCTGACCTACGGCATACGCTGGGCCGAGGACGAGAAGGAAATCACCCAGAACTCCATCGACCTGCTGGATACCACGCCTTCCGGCGTGCCCCTGATCCTGCCGTCGTTTGCAGCACCGGTGTTTGCCGAGGACTCCTGGTCCGAGGTGACCCACAAGCTGTCCCTGGCCTGGCGACCCACGGATGACCTGATGCTCTATGCCACCTACTCCGAGGGCTTCAAGAGCGGCGCCTTCCAGTCCCAGACCAACCTGGCCAGCGTGGCTGGCGAGCCGGTGGATCCGGAAATCGTCGAGAACATCGAAGTGGGCATGAAGTCCTCCTGGTGGGACAAGCGCCTGCAGTTAAACCTGTCCTACTACGACATGGACTACGACGACCTGCAGGTGTTCGAGCTCAACAGCCGCTTCCTGCTGGTACTGCTGAACGCCCAGGCCGAATCAAAGGGCTTCGAGGCGTCCTTCGACGTCGTGCCCTTCGAGAACTTCACCCTGAGCGCGAGCTACAACTACAGCGACGCCACCTTCAAGGAGTTCATCAACTCCAATGGCGTTGACCTGGCGGATCGCAGCCTGCCGTTTGCGCCGGACGGTTCCCTTACCAGCACTGCCAACTACCGGGTCAATCTCGGCAATGGCAGCGCCCTGGACTTCGGCCTCAGCTACAGCTGGAAGGACGAGTACTACAGTGGCCCCCAGAACCGGCCGGTGGAGCTCCAGGAGAGCGTTGAGCTGATTGATGCGAGTGTCAGCTGGACCAGCGCCGATGGTTCCCTGGCGGTGGATGTCTGGGGCAAGAACCTCAACGACGAACTGCAGATCACCAACCGTATCGTCGACCCCACTGGCGTGACGTCGGAGTACTATATGCCGCCGCGCACCGCCGGTGTCACTCTAACCAAGAGTTTTTGAGGCACGTGAGGCAGCCTGGAGTGCC
Organism: Haliea sp.; assembly: GCF_040221975.1. Taxonomy (GTDB): domain Bacteria; phylum Pseudomonadota; class Gammaproteobacteria; order Pseudomonadales; family Halieaceae; genus Haliea. The sequence continues at coordinate 24,327 of NZ_JAVJWR010000024.1, read as the reverse complement.
GGGCTGCCTCCTCGTCACGGCAGTGGAGGTGAGTCCTGCTTTCGCCTATCATCCGCGTTCATGACTCGCAAACCTCTCACCATTGTCTTTGCTGACATCAGCGGCAGTACGCGCCTGTTCGAACAGCGTGGTGACGAAGTGGCGCGGGAGACCATCCAGGGGCTGCTGCACGTGTGTGCGGAAGTGGTGGCAGTACATGGTGGTGAGGTAGTGAAAACCATTGGCGACGAGATCATGGCGACTTTTCCGTGCGCAGACCGCGGTGTGGCGGCAGCGATGGACATGCAGCGTCGTGTCAGCGGGGAAGAGCTCTGCACCCGGGAGCGCCTGGCCCTGCGCATCGGTCTGCACCACGGTGATGTACTGCAAGAGGAGAATGACGTGTTTGGCGCCGCGGTCAATACTGCCGCCCGCATGACCAGCCTGGCCAAGCGCGAGCAAATCATCACCACGGCGGAGTCCGTGCGCGGTCTGGCTGCCGGCTCTGTCCGGACTCGCAGCCTGGGCAAGGCGCGAATGCCCGGCAAGCGCCAGCTGCTTGATATCGTGGACATTGTCTGGAAGGACGACACCACCAATGTCACCAGCTTTCAGGGGCTGGATTCGCTTGCCGGGACTCACCACGACACCCGGCTGGCTCTTGATTATCGCAGTCGGACGGTGATGGTCGACGAGTTCAGCCAGCCACTGGTGCTGGGGCGCGATCCCGCGGCGGACGTGGTGGTGGATGCCGAGTGGGTGTCCCGCCACCATGCCACGCTCGAGTACCGGCGCGGCTTCTTTGTGCTGGTGGACGCTTCCACCAACGGCACGTTTGTCTATCTGGCCGCTGATGATCCTGTCTTCGTACATCGCGATGAGCTGTTGTTGCGCGGCCATGGCTGTATCAGCCTGGGCCAGGCACGCGACCTGGACATCTCTCTGGTGCTCCACTTCCACTGCACCTGAAAGCGTGTATCCAGAGTCGTTGAATTCCCCTCGGGAGGGGCCGTCATGCACCAGTTAAGGACCCGCGCCAGTTCCATCAATCGGGCCCTGGACCAGATAGGGGACAAATGGTGCATTTTGATCATTCAGGAGGTGTTCTGGGGCATCAACACCTTTAGCGGCATGCTGGAGGCGACCGGCGTCTCCCGGGGGGTGCTCTCCAACCGCCTCAAGTGGCTGCAGTCCGTGGATTGCCTGCGCAAGCGAGCGGCGAACGGGGATCCGCGGCATCCGGTCTATCATCTGACGCGCAAATCGATTGATCTCTACCAGCATGCGCTGATGGCGGTGGTGTGGGAAGAGAAGCACCACCCGCCGCCGCCAGAGGGCAAGGTGCATTTGTTTCACCGTAGCTGTGGTCGGCCGCTGCAGCCGCGCCTGCGTTGCGGCAGCTGTCGTCGCGACGTGCATGGCCGGGATGTCAGCTATCACCCCGGCCCCGGTGCGACCCGGGACGTCCGCGACAAGAAGGTACGTCGGCGTTCATCCTTGTCAGCCAATGAGGTGCCGGGCGAGCACAGCGTCTACCGCAACCTGATCAATCTGGTCGGCGACCGCTGGACCGCGAACGTGATCGCCCTGGCCTTCCACGGCCTGCAGCGTTTTGACGAGTTTCACAAGGAATTGCCGGTCGCCACCAACATCCTCTCGGACCGGATGCGGTTCCTGGTGCGCCACGGGGTATTTGCCACCCAGCCCTACCAGCAGCGCCCGGTGCGCTACGCCTATGAGCTGACCGAGAAAGGCTGGGACCTGTTTCCCTACTTCCTGACCCTGCTGCAATGGGGTGACAAGTGGTGCGATCCCAGCGGCGCCGGCCGCCCCATGTGCCTGACCCATACACTCTGTGGCGAGAATCTGCACGGCGAAGTGGTCTGTGACCACTGCGGTGAAGAGCTTCGCGCCCACCACGTCGACTTCACGATTGGAGACCCCGCATGACTGCCCTGTTCGAGAAACACCAGGATCTGCTTGCCAAGGCCCTGGACGCCTGCGCCCACCGCTATGCCTGGAGCGGCTGGCCGGAAAATCCCAGCAGCAAAATTCACGGCGAGGAAAAGCCGGCCGCGGGCAAGGCCCGCTTCGAGAGCCTGCTGGGCCGGGATTTCCCGCTGCAGCAGCCCGGCGAGATCGGCCGGGTGGGGGAGGAAGTGTCGCCCTACACCGGCGAACCGCTGGCTGTGCGCTATCCGCGGGTGAACCCCGAAAGCCTGTTCGCCGCCATCAACAGCGCGCGCCCCGCCTGGGCGGCAGCCAGTCCGGAAGCGCGGGTGGGTGTGTGCCTGGAGATTCTGCAGCGCTGCGGCGAGCAGCTGTTCGAGAATGCCCACGCCACCATGCATACCTCGGGCCAGTCCTATGTCATGGCCTTTGCCGGCAGCGGCGCCAATGCCCTGGATCGGGGCCTGGAGGCGCTGGCCTACGCGCACAAGGCCATGCAGGATGTGCCCGCCACCGCACGCTGGGAGCGGCAGTTCGGCCGCGACGGGGTGGCCAGCCTGGACAAGCGCTACCGGCTGGTGCCGCGAGGCATTGGCGTGGTGGTGTGCTGTGCGACCTTTCCGCTGTGGAATACCTATCCGGCACTCTGCGCTTCCCTGGCCACCGGCAACCCGGTGGTGTTGAAGCCGCACCCGGCGGCCACCCTGCCGGTGGCCATGGTGGCGAGGGTCTGCCGCGAGGTGCTGGCGGAGGCGGGCTTTGACCCGAACCTGGTGACCCTGGCTGCGGACACCCGTGCCGAGCCGGCGACCCTGCCCCTGGTCCAGCATCCGGACACCGCCATCATCGACTTCACCGGCAGCCCCCGCTTTGGCAGTTGGCTGGAGCAGAACTGCCCCGGCAAGCTGGTGTACACGGAGACGGCGGGCTGCAACTCGGTGGTGCTGGAGTCTACTGACGACCTCACCGCCACGGCCCGGGCCATCGCGCACTCGCTGTGCCAGGCGTCAGCGCAGATGTGCACCAGCGTGCAGAACATCCATATTCCCGCGGCGGGCATCCCGGTCCGCGGCGAGATGGTCAGCCACGCGGAGGTGGCGCAGGCCATCTGCGCCGCAGTGGAGCACTGGCTGGCGGATGCGCGGGGCGCAGCCACGCTCTGCGGAACCCTGTTCGACCCGACGGTGCAGGCCAACGTGGACCGCTATCGCGCGCTGGCGGGTGACCGGCTCCTGCGCGACTCGGCCCCCTACGACAACCCCGATTTTCCCGCCGCGCGCACCGCCACTCCGCTGGTCATAGCGGCGACCGCGGCTGACCGCGACTGGTACCGGCAGGAGGTGTTCGGCCCGGTATCATTCATTATTGCCAACGAGGATGCTGCAGCCTGTCTGCAGGATGCCACCGGCAACGCCCGCGACTGCGGCGCCATCACCTCCCACGTCTACTCCACGGATCCGGCTTTCCTGGGCCGGGCGGTGGACGCCTATCACGCCGCCGGCGCCTCGGTGGCCTGCAACCTGACCGGCATGCCGATCAACTTTGCCGCTGCCTATTCCGACTACCACGTCACAGGTTTGAGCCCGGCGGGCAATGCCTGCCTCGCCGACCTCGCTTTTGTCAGCAACCGCTTCCGCATTGTGCAGAGCAAGTTCATGGGGGTGGCGCCGGCGGCCTGAGTACCCCGCTTCAGGACCAGGTGCCCTGCTGCCGGAAGGCGAGGGCCTCGGCGATGTGGCTGCTGTCGATGCGGGCGGCGCCGGCCATGTCCGCCAGCGTGCGGGCTACCCGCAGGCTGCGGTGGAGGCCGCGGCCCGAGAGGTGCATGGCGTCGGCGGCCCGCTCCAGCTGCTGCCTCGCTGCCGGCCCCAGCTGGCAAACCTCACGGAACTGTTCGTCTGGCAGCGCGGCATTGGTGCAGCCCTGTCGCTGCAGCTGGCAGCTTCGCGCCGCAATCACCCGCTTCCTTACCGATGCTGAACTCTCCGCCCCTGTGCGCTCCCGCAGCAGGCTCGCAGCGTCCAGGCGCGGCATGTGCGCGTGCAGGTCGATCCGGTCCAGCAGCGGCCCCGACAGGCGCTGGCGGTAGCGCTGGATCTGGTCCGGGGTGCAGCGGCAGGGCTGCTGGTCATCGCCGTGGAATCCGCAGGGACAGGGGTTCATGGCGGCGACGAGCTGGAAGCGGGCCGGATAGGTGAACTTGTGATTGGCCCGCGACAGGGTAATGGCGGCGGCCTCCATGGGTTCCCGCAGCATTTCCAGTACCTGGCGGCTGAACTCGGGCAACTCGTCGAGGAACAGGACGCCGCCGTGAGCGAGACTGGCTTCACCGGGCCGTGGGCGCGCGCCGCCGCCGACCAGCGCCGCGGCACTGGCGCTGTGGTGCGGGCTGCGGAAGGGGCGTCGCCACAGGTGCTCGAGGCTGGTACTGTCATAGAAACTGTGGAGGGCGGCACAGGTCAGTGCCTCCTCCGGGTCCGGCGCTGGCAGGATGCCGGGCAGACGGCTCGCGAGCAGGGTTTTACCGGTCCCTGGCGGGCCGCACAGCAACAGGTTGTGGCCGCCGCTGGCGGCGATTTCCAGTGCTCGCCGGGCCAGGCTCTGGCCGGTGACGTCCGCCAGGTCGGGGTAGCGTACCGCGCAATCCCCCGCCAGCGTGGGCGGCATCAGCGACAGCGGCTGGCGGCCGTTCAGGTGCGCACACAGGGTCAGCAGGTCCCCGGCGCCGATGATCCTGCTGCCGGGCACCACGGCTGCCAGGGCGGCGTTGGCTGCCGGTGTCACCAGCGTGCGGTCCGCGACGGAGCAGGCCTGGGCCGCAGGGATGATACCGGGGATGGCACGGATAGTGCCGCCGAGCGCCAGCTCACCGATAAATTCGTGGCCCGGGATGCTTGCGGTCGGGAGCTGGCCACTGGCGGCGAGAATGCCGAGGGCGATAGGCAGATCGAAGCGGCCGCCCTCCTTGGGCAGGTCCGCCGGCGCCAGGTTCACGGTTATGCGCCGGTCCGGAAAGTCGAAATGCGAGTTCTGCAGGGCGCAGCGGACCCGGTCACGGCTCTCGCGCACTGCGGTTTCCGGCAGTCCGACGATGTTGAAGGCGGGCAGGCCGTTGCCGAGATGGGTTTCCACCTGCACCAGGGGTGCGGCAATGCCCGCCGCCGCGCGACTGTAGATAACAGACAATTCCATGGCTCATCCTTGAGCACGCCCCTCCGGGGCTGACCGTTAGTTGTTTTCCGCGCGGGCCTCGAACTCCCTGGTCAAGGCTTCCAGGTCCGCCTCCAGTTCAGCGACCCGCGCCCGGGTTCGGGCAAGGATGGCCGCCTGGGCATCGAATTCTTCCCGGCTGACCACCTCCAGCTTGCCCAGTGCCGATTGAGTCAGGGCGCGGACGCTCTTGTCCACGTCGGCGCGGAGCCCGGAGCCAGCGACCAGCGCGTTCATCTGCTGCAGGATGTCGCCCAGCGGTGGGGGTTTCAGGGCCATGGCGCGCTTTTCCTCAAGGCAGTGACAGTGGCTGCAGTGTAGTGCAATTGGCCGGGGTGGCACAGATCATCTCTGTGCACCAATTTTGTGCGGCGCATCGAATCGGTGCACCGCACCTGCGCCCATAGCGGTGCGCAAGGGCTCAACAGGGCCAGAAAAATCTCCTAACGTATTGTATTTAATTGTTTTTAGCTCTCTTGGCACAGCCTCTGCTAATTGTCAGGGGCGAATGCGAAAAATGTGTCCCGGAAGCAACCCCAGGCCACCACCCGGGCCTTCCGGACGCCAACCCAAGGAGAACGAAACATGCTGCACAAGAAACTGCTTCCCGCTTCCATCGCCGCTGCCTTGTTGATTGGTGCTGCGTCTGCCCAGGCAGAAATCAGCGCCAACGTCACCCTGGCGACGGATTACACTTTCCGCGGTATCTCCCAGACCGGTGAGCGCGGGGCCATCCAGGGTGGCTTCGACTGGTCCGGTGAGACCGGTTTGTATGCGGGCATCTGGGGTTCGAACATCAACTTCGGCGGCGACGCCTCCACCGAGATGGATTACTACGGTGGCTTTGCCGGAGAAACCGCGGGTGGCCTCGGCTACGATATCGGGTTCATCTACTACGATTACGAGAACGAGCCGGAATTCGACTATCTCGAGTTTGCTCTCGGCCTCAGCTACGCGGATTTCAGCGCCGGCGTGAACTATTCCGATGAATTCGGCGATAACGGCCCCACCTATATCTACTACTCCGCCGGCTACTCCATGAGCCTCACCGAGGAGTTCAGCGTCGACTTCAATATCGGTTATACCGACACCGATCAGGACGATTTCTGGGAAGACGGTGCCGATACCTACATGGATTACGGCGTCACCCTGGGCTACAGCGCCTACGATCTGGACTTCGGCCTCGCCCTCATCGGCACCGACCTCGACGATGTCGACGCCGCCGATGACCGCGTCGTGTTCTCCATCTCGAAGAGCTTCTGAGCGCGCCGGGACTGTCCCCATCGGCGCCCTTCGGGGCGCCCAGTTGAAACCAGGAGATTTGCATGAAACTGATCACGGCTATCGTCAAGCCATTCAAACTGGACGATGTACGCGAAGCGCTTTCTGAAATCGGTGTGCAGGGTATCACCGTCACCGAGGTCAAGGGCTTCGGTCGTCAGAAGGGTCACACCGAGTTGTATCGGGGTGCCGAGTACGTCGTCGACTTCCTTCCCAAGGTCAAGATCGAGGTGGCCGTCGCCGAGGCCATGGCCGAAAAAACCATTGAAGCGATCACCAAGGCGGCCAACACCGGCAAGATCGGTGACGGCAAGGTTTTCGTGTCGACACTGGAGCAGGTGATTCGGATTCGAACCGGCGAGACCGGCGAAGAAGCCATCTGAAACCAACGCGACTAACAGACGAGAGTGATTCCCATGGAAAACCAGATTTTTGAATTACAGTATGCGATGGACACCTTTTACTTCCTGGTGTGCGGCGCGCTGGTGATGTGGATGGCGGCCGGCTTCGCAATGTTGGAGGCGGGGCTGGTGCGTGCCAAGAACACCACCGAGATCCTGACCAAGAACGTGGCCCTGTACGCAGTGGCCTGCACCATGTACCTGATCTGCGGCTACCACTTCATGTACGACGGCGGCTTCCTGCTGTCCGGCGTGACCACGGTGGCGCAGATGGATGAGGCGGCGGTAGCCGCAGTGTTGGCGGATTCCGCTGCAGCCGGCTTCGATGGCGACTCGGTGTACTCTGGCGCCTCGGACTTCTTCTTCCAGGTGGTGTTTGTTGCTACCGCCATGTCCATTGTCTCCGGTGCCGTGGCCGAGCGCATGAAATTGTGGGCTTTCCTGGCCTTTGCGGTGGTGATGACCGGTTTCATCTACCCGATTCAGGGCGGCTGGACCTGGGGTGGCAAGGCAGTACCGTTCATCGGTGAGCTGAGCTACAGCGACTATGCCGGCTCCGGTATCGTGCACCTGGCTGGCGCCGCCGCGGCCCTGGCGGGTGTGCTGCTGCTGGGTGCTCGCAAGGGCAAGTACGCTGCCGACGGTTCTGTCCGTGCCATTCCCGGCGCCAACATGCCGCTGGCGACCCTCGGCACCTTCATCCTGTGGATGGGCTGGTTCGGCTTCAACGGTGGCTCCACCCTCAAGCTGGGCGGTATCGGAGTTGCCAACGAAGTGGCCAACGTGTTCCTGAACACCAACGCCGCCGCCGCCGGTGGCCTGATCGCGGCCCTGCTGCTGTCACGCCTCGTGTTCGGCAAGGCGGACCTGACCATGGCCCTGAACGGCGCTCTCGCCGGCCTGGTGGCCATTACCGCGGAACCGGCCGATCCCTCGCCCCTGCTGGCAATGATCATTGGTGCCATCGGTGGTGCGATCGTGGTGGGCAGCATCGTGGCCATGGACAAGATCAAGATCGATGATCCGGTCGGTGCCATCTCGGTACACGGCGTGGTCGGCATCTGGGGCATCTTCGCGGTGCTGCTGTCAGACCCCGACGCCACCTTCATGGGTCAGCTGGTTGGTCTGCTGGTGATCTTTGTCTGGGTATTCGGCGCCAGCCTGATCGTCTGGGGCATCCTCAAGGCGGTCATGGGTATCCGGGTCAGCGAAGAAGAGGAGTACGAAGGGGTCGACATGTCCGAGTGCGGCATGGAAGCGTATCCCGAGTTCGTCTCTCAAAAGTAGTTTCAGTCTTGCGGGCGCATTGATGCAATGCGTGCTTTGGGGGCCTTCGGGCCCCCTTTTTTGTGCTCGCCCCTTGCGATTCTGCGCCCGGCTTTCATAATGACTCCCCTGTTGAACGTGTTGGAGCATCGCGATGAAGCTGGTCACTGCCATTATCAAGCCTTTCAAGATGGACGACGTCCGTGCCGCCCTGTCGGATATCGGGGTGCAGGGCATCACTGTGACGGAGGTCAAGGGCTTCGGACGTCAGCGCGGCCATACCGAGCTCTATCGGGGCGCGGAGTATGTGGTGGACTTCCTGCCCAAGCTGAAACTGGAAATTGCCGTGAGTGAGACTCAGCTCGACGCGACCATTGAGGCCATTATCAAGGCTGCCAATACCGGCAAGATTGGTGACGGCAAGATTTTCGTCACGGAGATGGAGCAGGTGATCCGCATCCGTACCGGTGAAACCGGGGAAGAAGCTATCTGAAACCCGCTCCATAAAGCCGCCATGGGGCGGCAGAGGATAGCGGTTATTTGAGTTTCATGTCGTTTTTCACGGACTTGACACCCTTCACCTCGCGCGCAAGACGTACGGCCTGGTTGATGTCAGCCTGTGAGTTGACGAAGCCGCTCATCTGAACCACACCCTTGAAGGTCTCGACGTTGATTTCCATGCTCTTCAACTCGGGATCGTTGAAGATTGCTGCCTTAACTTTGGTGGTGATAACAGTGTCATCGATGTATTCGCCGGTGCCTGCCTGATCCTCGGTGGAGGCGCAGCCAACCAGCAGCGCCAACATGGCGGCCACAATGAAGGTCGGAAAATTTCTAATTGAAATGCTCATGTTCAATACTCTTGGTAGGTTGTTGGCCCGCATTGGTGACAGCGCACCATTGCGGGCCCTGTATGCAGTAATGATTACCTGCCCGGTTGCGGAGCCATGATCGGGGGTGTTGCCGGTGCCAGTCGGTACGCTGTCGCACAGACTTCCGTCTGCGGATTGTTCAGGATATCTGCTAGGTTCTCGATGCTCAGGGTCGTTTCCCTGTCAAGTCTGTCCGGTGTGCAGACCTGCATGCTGGAAAGAGGAGGAACCGCATGGACACAATGACTTCCATGACACTGGCTGCAGTGGTCGCCATGAATGAAACAGCGCTCGCGGCTCCGCTGGAGTACGCGCACGACTAGACAACAGCTTTGGCCGTCCCCCCTTACGGAGGCACTGCGGTGCTTCCGTTTTTTTATCGGTTCATTACTTCGATGTCATCCATGTTGCGAATGACTGCCGGCAACTCGGCGAGTTGTAAAACCTCCGCATCAGGCAGGATGTCAGTGCGGCTCCAGGCTGCGCCCTGCAGGTTGACCCAGACGGTGCGCAGGCCAACCTGGCTGGCGCCGAGTATGTCGTGCTCGGGGTTGTCGCCGACGTGCACGATCTGCCCGGGCTCCACCCCGGTTCTTGCCAGTGCTGCCCGAAACATGTTCGGTGCCGGCTTGCTCGCTCCAATATCTTCAGCCAGAAACGCGAAATCAAAGTACTCTGCAGCATCGGTCTTGTAGATGTCGGCATTGCCGTTGGTGAGGGCTCCCAGCCGGTAGCTGCCGGCCAGTTGCCGCAGCACCGCCAGCGCTTCCTCATACAGCTCAACTTTGTGGCGCTCCTCCAGAAATGCAGCAAATGCGTCCAGGGCGCCACGCTCACTGTCTGCTTCGCTGTAGCCCGCCGCCAGCTGCAATTCGCAAAGCATGCGGATACGCATCTGGCTGACGTGGTGGGCCAGCTCCGGATGCCGCTTCCATACGGCCTTCTTGAATTCCCACAGGCTGTCGTGATCCAGGTGCTCGATACTGCCGGGACGATACTGCAGCAGCCAGTCGCGCTGGGCCTGCTCCGCGCGCAGCAGGGCGGGTTCCACATCCCAGAGTGTGTTGTCCAGATCAAAGGTAATGACGGCGATCTTCACGGCTTCAGTCAGGCCCGGTCTTGCGGCGCCTGGCCCGGGGATGGGCGGCATCGTAGACCTTGGCGAGGTGCTGGAAGTCGAGATGGGTGTAGATCTGGGTAGTGGCGATATTGGCGTGGCCCAGCAGTTCCTGCACGGCCCGCAGGTCGCCACTGGATTCCAGCATGTGGCTGGCGAAAGAGTGGCGCAGCATGTGTGGATGCACGTCCTGGTACATGCCCGCACGGCGGCCCTGCAGCTTCAGCCTGGCCTGGACATTGCGCACGCTGATGCGCTGGCCGCGATTGCTGGTAAACAGGGCGGGGTCGGTGCTGGGGGGGCGCACTGCCAGCCAGCGGCCGATTGCCGCCAGGGCCACTGAACCGACCGGTATGGTGCGGGTCTTGCGGCCCTTGCCGGTCACGGTCACCAGCTGTGCCGGGTGGTCGATGTCGTCCAGGTTGATCGCCACCAGTTCCGCCAGCCGCAGACCGGAGGAGTAAAACAGTTCGGCAATGGCACTGTCGCGCAGCGCCATGGGGTCGTCGGCAGCAAATTGCAGGTACTTGTTGACCTGGTCCGCATCCAGGGTCTTCGGCAGGCGCCGGGGTTGCCGCGGTGCCTGCACAGCGGCAGCAGGGTTGCGACTGTGGCCCTGCTCGCGACCCAGATAGTTGAACAAGGAACGCGCCGCCGACAGTGCCCGCTGGATGCTGCTGCCGGCGAGACCGTGGCGATGCAGCTGGCTCACCCAGCCGCGGATATCGGCTTCATGGATGGCGCCGGCATCCTCGCGTTGGCGCGCGCTGCAGTAGTCCACCAGGGAGCGCAGGTCACGCTGGTAGTTGCTGATGGTGTGTGGAGACAGTTGCCGCACATCCCTCAGGTAATTGATGAAGGCGGCACTGGCTGCGGGCAGTGGCATTGCCATTGCGGGGTCAGTCGCTCGGGTCGACGTCGAAGCGTGGCAGCAGGCGCACCAGTACCTCGGCGATATGCTGCAGGAACAGGGTACCCATGCTGCTGCTGTAGCGATGGGCGTCGGAGCTGCCCACCGCAATCACGCCGAGCTCCTCGCCGCTGACCAGGGGCATGACCGCTGCGGAGCCGACTGCACCGCCATCGGGGAACAGGTAATTCAGTTCCTCCTTGCGCAGCGGCCCGCAGAGTGCCTTGCGCCCGCGCAACAGGGCACCGATTTCGATCCGTGCACGCTCGGCGCTCTCGACCCGGACGCCCTCCGGCGCCTGGTGCCGATCACCGAACAGGATGATGCTGGCGTGCTCCACTTCGAAGTCGTCGTGCATGGCCCTGGTGAATGCGGCACAGAGGGCGGCCAGGGACTGTGCATCCAGCAGGCCCAGCACCAGACGCCGGGTCTGCTCATAGAGCCTGTCGTTGTGACGGGCGTTGGCAGTGAGGGCATTGAGTCGCTGGCGCATCTCGATATTGCGCTCCCGCAATACGCTGACCTGTTTTTCGACCAGCGACACCGCACTGCCGGACGCATGGGACACATGCAGGAAACTGAGCATGTCCGGATGGCGCTGGAGGAAATCGCTGTGACTCTTCAGGTACTCCCGCACCGCTTCATCGTCAAGCTCGGGGCTCGCCGCGGTGACTGCCGGTTCCTTTCTGGCTGGCATGGTCTCTCTTCTCTCCGGTTCCAGTAGCCGCACAGCGGCATCAAATTCTTATAGTGCCTTCAAACACCACGGCTGTGGGCCCGGTCATGGTGACGGAATGACCCATCCCGGCCCAGGCGATTTCAAGCTTACCGCCAGGCAGCTGCACTGTCACGGTATCCTGCAGCCAGCCGCGCAAGATGCCGTATACGGCCGCGGCGCAGGCGCCGGTGCCACAGGCAAGCGTCTCGCCGGCGCCGCGCTCATACACCCGCAGGCGAACGTCCCGAGCCGAGACGACCTGCATGAAACCGACGTTGACCCGTTGCGGAAAATCGGGGTGGCGCTCGATGATGGGTCCCAGGGTGGCGACTGGCGCCGTGTCGATGTCGTCCACGCGCAGCAACGCATGGGGGTTGCCCATGGACAGGGCGCCTATCTCCAGTTGCTGGCCGTCGACTTCAAGGGGGTAGTTGTCCGCCTGCGCCGCAGCGGCGAAAGGGATTGCGGCGGGAGCGAACACCGGCATGCCCATGTCCACTTCTACCCGGTGCTTGTCCCGCACCCGCAATTCCAGCACGCCACCGGCTGTCTGTACCCGGATGACGCGCTTGCCCGTGAGCTGCTTGTCGCGCACGAAGCGGGCAAAGCAGCGGGCGCCGTTGCCGCAGTTTTCCACCTCGCTGCCGTCGGCGTTGAAAATGCGGTAGCGGAAATCCACATTCGGGCTGTCCGGAGCTTCCACCAGCAATATCTGGTCACAGCCGACACCGAAATGGCGGTCTGCAAGCAGGCGCATGTCCTGTTCCCGCGGCCGGTAGCGCTGGCTGATCAGGTCTATGACCACAAAGTCATTGCCCGCGCCGTGCATCTTGGTGAACTTCAGCAGCATCCTGGCACTACCGGTTCAGGTCGGCAGACGGCTTTCCAGCCGCAGCAGGTCGGCCACGGTTTCCCGTGTCCTGACCTCGTGTACAGCAGTGCCGTCCACCATGACCTCGGCGGCGCGGGGCCGGCTGTTGTAATTCGAGCTCATGCTGAAACCGTAGGCGCCGGCACCGAACATTGCCAGCAGGGAACCCTGCTGCAGGGTCAGCTGCCGCTGCTTGCCCAGGAAGTCGCCGGTTTCGCACACCGGGCCGACAACGTCCCACTGTGCGGCAATGCCCTCGGTGGCCGGGTGACTGGGCTGGATGTCCAGCCAGGCCTGGTACAGGGCGGGGCGGATCATGTCGTTCATGCCCGCATCCACCAGCGCAAAGTTGTGCTCAGGGGTCTGCTTCAGGTATTCCACCCGGGTCAGCAGCAGGCCGGCATTGGCGCAGATGGAGCGCCCCGGTTCAAATACCAGCGGCAGTTGTCGTGCGCCCAGCTCGGCGCGAATGGCGGCGATATAGTCACCGATTGCCGGTGGCGCTTCGTCCCGGTAGCGCACCCCCAGCCCGCCACCGAGATCCAGGTGGCGTATCGCGATGCCCTCGGCGGCGAGCTCGTCCACCAGCACCAGCAGGCGTCGCAGGGCGTCGATGAACGGGCTCAGTTCGGTGAGCTGGGAACCGATATGACAGTCGAGTCCCTGTACGTCAATGTGGGGCAGGGCCGCGGCGCGTCGATACAGGGGCAGGGCCTCGGCCACGCCCAGGCCGAACTTGTTTTCCCGCAGCCCGGTGGAGATGTAGGGGTGGGTACGGGCATCGACATCCGGATTCACGCGGATGGATACCGGGGCCAGCCGGTCCATGCTGCCGGCGACGCGGTTGAGCACATCCAGTTCCGCCGCGGACTCGACGTTGAAGCAGTGGATGCCCAGCTCCAGCGCCCGCGCCATCTCCGCCGGGGTCTTGGCGACGCCGGAAAAGACGGTTCTGGCCGGGTCACCCCCCGCGGCGATGACCCGCTCGAGTTCACCTGCGGAGACGATGTCGAAGCCGGCGCCGAGGCGCGCCAGCACGTCCAGTACCGCGATATTGGAGTTGGCCTTGACCGCATAGCAGATCAGGTGGGGCCAGTCCGCCAGTGCCTCCCGGTAGGCGCCAAAGGCCGCCTCCAGGGCGGCCCGGGAATAGACATAGCAGGGGGTGCCGAATTGCGCCGCGATATCGTCGACGCTGACCTGCTCGGCGTAGAGAACGCCATCGCTGTAGTGGAAACTGCTCATGGTCGGGATTATCCGTTGCTGGCCGGGGCCGCCGCGGGCTCGGCTTCTGTGTCGTCTGCTTGCGGCTGCGGCTGCGGCTCGGCCGCTGGTGCCGGCGCCTCCCGGGGCGGCAACTGCAGGGGCCCGGTCTGGCCACAGCCCGCCAGGGCCAGCAACGCCAGGGTGAGAGCAGTGGTGGGCAACAGGGTGCGCATGGGAGCTGAATCCGGCCTGGAAAAGGGCGCAGTATACCTGAATCACCGGCAGAATCTGTCATCTGCACGGTGTACTATCCGGGCATTGAACGGTCGAGGGGGAGAACGGATGTACCAGTACCGAGGCCCGGTCGTCGGGATAGTGGGATGCCTGCTGGCCTTGCCAGTGGCTGCCGCTGCCACTGAGCCGTTGTATGCGAAAAACCTGAGCCCGGTTGCCGGCCTGTTCGGGTTGCCGTCGTCGCGAGCAGCGGAACTCGCCGCGCCGGGCCGCTGGCAGTTTGCCGCCCACGCCGGCATTGCCAGCCATTTCGCGGTGGACAGCAACCGCCGCGAGACGGTGAACCTGGATGGCGAGACCTGGCGGATGGCGTTTGACCTGCGCTACGGACTGGCCGAGCACTGGGAACTGCAACTGGAAGTGCCCGTGCTGAGCCACGATGGCGGCTCCCTGGACAGCCTGATTGACGGCTGGCACGACTTCTGGGGGATGCCGGACGGCGGCCGCAAGGACGTACCCCGGGATCGGCTGGATTACCGCTACGTGTCGACCTCGGGCGGCTTTGACCTGCGGGATTCCTCCGGCGGCGTCGGCGATATCACCCTGGCACTGCACCGCGCCCTGTACCGCGACGACAGCTGGCAGCTCAGTGCCGGTGCCGGCTACAAGTTTGCCAGCGGCAGGGAGCGGGACTTCCTCGGCAGTGGCGCGGAGGACGCCTTCGTGGTGCTGCGCGCCGGCCGCGCCGCACCCGGCAGCCGCTTCAGCTGGCAGGGGCAGGCGGGCTACCTGCGCGCGGGTCGCTCTGACCTGCTGGGGCCCGCGCAGGAGCGCGATTTGTGGTTTGCCGGGGTCGGGATGGACTGGGCCTGGCTGGACTCCCTGTCCCTGCTGTTACAGGTCGACAGCCACAGTGCACCGCTGGACAGCAGCCTGACCGCGCTGGGCGGCAGCGCCCTGCTGCTGACCGCAGGCGCGCGCTGGCGCTTCAGTGCCGATTGGACCCTGGACCTGGGTCTCGCCGAAGACATCCGGGTGGAGACCGCGCCGGACGTCACCTTCCAGGCCAGCTTGCGCTATCGACCGCGCTAGCGGGCATCCAGCCTGGCCAGCGCGCGCGCGGCCGCGGCCGTCACCTGTCGTGGTGCGGTGCCGCCCAGGTGGTTGCGGGCCGCCACCGAACCTTCCAGTGTCAGTACCTCGAACACATCGGCGCCAATCTCGGCGCTGAATGCCTGCAGGGTGTCCAGGCTCATGTCGGCGAGGTCGGTGCCGGTGGCAACGCCCTGGGCCACGGCCTTGCCGACGACCTCGTGGGCGTCGCGGAAGGGCAGGCCCCTGCGCACCAGGTAGTCGGCCAGGTCAGTGGCGGTGGAGAAGCCCCGCCGCGCCGCCTCCCGCATCGGTTCCACCTTCGGGCGGATGGCGGGCACCATGTCGGCAAAGGCCCGGAGGCTGCCGAGCACGGTGTCTATGGTATCGAACAGGGGCTCCTTGTCCTCCTGGTTGTCCTTGTTGTAGGCCAGCGGCTGGCTCTTCATCAGGGTCAGCAGGGACACCAGGTGGCCGTTTACCCGGCCCACCTTGCCGCGCACCAATTCCGGCACGTCGGGATTCTTTTTCTGCGGCATGATCGACGAGCCGGTGCAGAAGCGGTCCGGCAGTTCGATGAAGTTGAACTGGGAAGACGTCCACAGCACCAGCTCTTCCGAGATCCGCGACAGGTGGGTCATCAGCAGCGCGGCAAAGGCGCAGAATTCAATGGCGAAGTCACGGTCGGACACGGAATCCAGGGAGTTTTCGGTGGGGCGGTCGAATTCCAACGCCCTGGCGGTCATCTCCCGATCAATGGGGTAGGTGGTGCCGGCCAGCGCTGCGGCTCCCAGAGGTGACTGGTTGAGCCGGGCCCGGCAGTCCATCAGGCGGCCATGGTCGCGCTCCAGCATTTCATTCCAGGCCAGCAGATGGTGGCCGAACACCACCGGCTGCGCGGTCTGCAAATGGGTGAAGCCGGGCATGATGGTGTCGCAGTTGTCGGCGGCGAGCGCAATGGTGCCGCGCTGCAGGCGGGTCAGTTCGGCGGCAATCAGGTCTATGGCGCTGCGCAGGTGCAGGCGGATATCGGTAGCGCACTGGTCGTTGCGGGAGCGGCCAGTGTGCAGCTTCTTGCCGGTGTTGCCGATCAACTGGGTCAGCCGCGACTCGATGTTCATGTGGACATCTTCCAGTTCCACCGACCACTGGAACTGGCCGCCTGCGATTTCCTCGCGAATCTGCCCCAGCCCCTGGTGGATCTGCTGTCGCTCCTCCTCGCTGAGTACGCCAACGGCACAGAGCATGTCGGCGTGCGCCAGGGAGCCGCGAATGTCCTCGTCCGCCATGCGCTGGTCGAATTGGACCGAGGCGGTGAAACGCTGTACGAACTGGTCAGTGGCTTCGGTGAAGCGTCCGCCCCACAGTTTGCTGGTATCCGTTTGCTTGCTCATGCTGTCCTTTCTGTTGTCCCAGGGGCCCGGAGGCGGGCGATTGCGGTCTGGCCGGCGCTTGTTCCCGCCGCGCAAGGGTGCAAGTATATCACTGGTGGAGCAGGGGGATCGTGCAGATGCAGGACGCGGTGGAGCAGCAGGCAATGGTCATGGGTGCGCGAGCTTCTGGCGAGTTTTTCATTCCCGATCTTTGTGCCCCGCGCTCGGTCCTCTTCCTGGTACTGCTGTCGGAACTGGTGGTGCTGATTCATACCCTGGCGGTCAGCCAGTTGCCGGTCTTCAATTGGACGGTCTTTGCCACCGGCTCGCTGCTGGTGCAGTGGCTGGTGTTGTCCAGCGCGGCGCTGCTGTGCGTCCTGCGCGCCTGGTTCGCTCGCCGCAGCCTGGCCGTCGCCGCCGCGGGCAGCATTGTGCTGGTGCTGTTGGTTACGGCGCTGTCCAGCCAGCTGGTCGTCAGCTTCTACCCCCAGTGGCTGGGGGCCGTGGAGCAGGGCTGGTGGTTACTGCGCAATCTGCTGGTGGCGGCACTGGTGGCGGGTATTGCCCTGCGCTATTTCTATCTGCAGCAGCAGCTGACCCTGCGCGAGCGTTCCGAGCTGCAGGCGCGGCTGGATGCCATGCAGGCAAGTATTCGCCCGCACTTCCTGTTCAACACGCTGAACAGCATTGCCAGTCTTATTGCCTCCCATCCGGAGCGCGCCGAGGAAGCGGTGGAGGATTTGGCCGAGCTGTTTCGGGCCAGCCTGCGCCAGTCCGGGCGGGGCGCCACGGTGGCCGCCGAGTTGCGCTTGTGCGAGCTCTATCTGGGCATCGAGCAGCTGCGCCTGGGGGAGCGCCTGCAGCTGGAGTGGTGTATTGAAGAGGGCCTGTCGGCGCTGCCGATGCCCGGCCTGATGCTGCAGCCGCTGGTGGAGAATGCGGTCTATCACGGCGTGTCGCTGTTGCCTGCGGGTGGTACCGTCAGCGTGCGTCTGGCGCGGCAGGGCCGGCAACTGCTCGCGGTAGTGGAAAATCCCGTGCCGGAGCACCCGGGGGTCAGCCGCGGTGAACAGATGGCGCTCAGCAATATCGAGCAGCGCCTGCAGGTTCTCTACGGGGATCGGGCCAGCCTGCAGCGGGTGCCGGCCAGCGGCCGCTTTCGGGTCGAGCTGCGCTATCCACTGGAGCCGCCGGCATGAAGATCATGCTGGTGGATGACGAGGTGCTGGCCCGGGAGCGTCTGCGGCGGTTGCTGGGCAAGCTGCGCCCGGACGCAGTGGTGCTGGAGGCGGCCTCCGGCGACGAGGCGCTGGCGGTGCTGGCGCGGGAAGAACCCTCGTTGCTGCTACTGGACATCCGCATGCCGGGGATGGACGGGATCGCGGTTGCGGCAGAACTGGACCGGCTGCCACAGCCACCGGCGGTGATTTTCTGCACAGCTTATGACGAGTATGCCCTGGAAGCCCTGCAGCACCAGGCCGTCGCCTATTTGTTGAAACCGGTGCGGGAGGTGGAGCTGGCCCGCGCACTGGCCAGCGCCGGGCGGGTGAACCGGGTGCAGTTGGCAGCCCTGGCGGGCGACGATGCGCCGGGGCGCAGCCAGGTCAGCAGTCGCGGCCACCGTGGTGTGGAGACCCTGGCCATCTCCGAGGTGCGCTGCTTCCTCGCCGAACAGAAATATGTGACCGCCATCGCCCCCGGTCGCCAGCTGTTGCTGCAGGATGCGCTCAAGGATCTGGAGCGGGAACTGGCGGCGGATTTCATGCGGGTCCACCGCAACGCCCTGGTGGCGGTCGCTCATGTTCAGCGCCTGCGCCGGGAAGCCGATGGCAGCTGGTGGGTGGAGCTGGACGGCGTCGACACCCGGCCCCAGGTCAGCCGCCGTCATCTGGCGGAGGTCAAGTCGCGGCTGTTATGATCCCGGTTCGACACAAGGAACCGCTGCCGATGCCGCGCACCATTACCATCGCTACCCGAGAGAGCCCGCTTGCCCTGTGGCAGGCGGAATTTGTTCGCGACGCCCTGCAGGGGGCGCACCCCGGCCTGCAGGTAGAGCTGCTGGGCATGACCTCCCGTGGCGACCAGCTGCTGGATGTGCCGCTGTCGAAGGTGGGCGGCAAGGGCCTGTTCGTCAAGGAGCTGGAAACGGCCCTGCTGGACGGCAGCGCGGATATCGCGGTGCACTCGATGAAGGATGTGCCCATGACCTTTCCCGGGGGGCTCTGCCTCGGGGTGATCTGCGCGCGCGAGGATCCCCGGGATGCTTTTGTCAGCAACCATTTCGACAGCGTTGCTGCGCTGCCTGTTGGCGGCGTGGTTGGCACTTCCAGCCTGCGGCGCGAGTGTCAGCTGCGGGCGGCCCGCCCGGACCTGGAAATCCGTTTTCTCCGCGGCAACGTCAATACCCGGCTACGCAAGCTCGATAACGGCGAGTACGATGCGATTGTGCTAGCGACCGCGGGTTTGCTGCGCCTGGAAATGGAGGATCGCATCCGCCAGCGCATGGCCGTTGCCGAGTCCCTTCCGGCCGGAGGCCAGGGTGCGGTGGGCATTGAACTGCGCAGTGACGACAGTGAGCTGCTGGATCTGCTGCAGGCGCTGCATCATGAACCTACCTCCCTGCGGGTAACTGCCGAACGAGCCCTCAATCGGCGCTTGCAGGGTGGCTGCGAGGTTCCGATCGCCTGCTATGCCGAGCTGGAGGCGGAAGGCAGCGAGCTGTGGTTGCGCGGTCTGGTGGGCAAGCCCGATGGCAGCCTGTTGCTGCGCGCCGAGGGCCGGGCGCCAGTTGCGGACGCCGAGACACTGGGTGTTGCGGTCGCCGAAGACCTGCTGGCCCAGGGTGCCGGCGCCGTTCTGGCGGAGGTGTATGGCCGCTAGCGGCGTACTCGTTACGCGCCCGGCAGGGCAGGGGGACGCCCTCTGCGAGGGCATCAGTGCGCGTGGACTGTGCGCCCACCAGCTACCGCTGCTGGCACTGGAGCCGCTCGCCGCGTTGCCCGCCGCAGAGCGCACCCGGGTGCTGGCCCTGGACGAATTCCACCACATCATCTTCATCAGCGCCAACGCGGTGCGCTTTGGCATGGAGGTGATCGAGAATCACTGGCCGCAACTGCCGCTGGGGCTGAACTGGTACGCCGTCGGCGACGGCACGGCGCGGGCGCTGGCAGCCTTTGGCGTGACCGCGCAGACCCCGGGCTCCGACATGACCAGTGAAGGTCTGCTGGCCCTGCCGGACTTGCAGAGCTGCAGCGGCGAGCGGGTGTTGCTGGTCAAGGGTGAGGGCGGACGCGAGGCACTGGCGCGTGCGCTGGTGGACCGCGGTGCGCGGGTTGATACCCTGGCCTGCTACCGGCGTGTGGCACCTGCCCTGGCGCCCGGAGAATTTGCCGCCGCGGTGGCGCGTTGGGATATCGGGCTTGTCATGATCAGCAGCGGCGAAGGTCTGGCCAACATGTTGGCGTTGCTTAGCCCGGAAGAAAGCTCTAAGTTACAGGATATATGCCTGTTGTTGCCCTCCGGGCGGGTTGCAGCGGCCGCGGCGGCCGCGGGCTTCAGGCATTGCCTGGTTGCGGGCAATGCGTCTGACAAGGCCATGTTGCGTGCCCTGGATGCATGGGTCGCGGACACGGGAGACAAGTGAGTGAGCGAAGATAAAGATCCGGTGTTGCCGGCACAGCAGGAGGAAACCGGGGCCGCGGATCCGCCCGATGGCAGACACGCGCCCACCGTGAACGCGGAACTACCGGCTTCCTCCGTCAGGTCAGGTGGCGGTACCGTAGTCGCCTGGCTGGCGTTGCTCCTGGTATTGGGTCTGGGTGGTGGCGCCGGCTGGTTGCTGTGGCAGGCGCAGGAGCGCGAGGCGGAGCTGTTGCAGCGGCTGGCGGCGCTGGAAGCGGACGATCGGTCGGCCCCTGCTCCAGCGGGCGTGGCCAGCGGTGCCGAGGTCAGTGGGGTGCGAGCCGAGGTGGAGGCGCTGGAGCGGCAGTTTGGCGCTCTGCAGCCGCAGCTGCAGGAGCAGCGACAAACCGTGCAGCAACAGCGGGAAGCTCTGCAGGAGCAGGTCGGGCGCCTGCAAACCCTGGAGGCCCAGTTGCGCGAGCAGCGCAGCGAGCTGGCGGATCTCAGCGGTGGTGACCAGGACGGCTGGTTGCTGGCAGAGGTCGAATACCTGCTGCGCCTGGCCAACCAGCGCCTGTTGATGGCGGGTGACGCGGCTTCCGCGCGTGGCCTGCTGCAGAGCGCAGACACTGTCCTGCGCCAGCTGGAGGATGTCGCCCTGCACCCGGTGCGGCGCGCCGTGGCAGCGGATATTGCCGCCCTGCGCGCCCTGCCGGAGACTGATACCGAGGGGCTCTATCTGCGCCTGTCGGCACTGGTGGATCAGGTCGCCGGGCTGGTGATTTTCGAGCTGCCCGAGCGGGAGGCTGCCCCCACTGCCGGGGAGGCCGACGACTGGCAACAGCGTCTGCGGCAGGGCTACGAGCAAGCCCTGCAGACCTTGTCCCGGTATGTCACGGTGCGGCGTCGGGAAATGCCTTTCGAGGCGCTGGTGGATCCCCAGTGGGAGGCCCTGTTGCGACAGAACCTGGTGATGTTGCTGCAGCAGGCCCAGGTAGCCCTGTTGTCTGGCAACCAGCCCCTGTACCAGGCAAGTCTGCAGCGGGCCAGGCGCTGGCTCACGGAGTACTATCTCGCCGATGACGCAGCTACGGCAGCAGCCGTACGGGAGCTGGACGAGCTGGCGGCGCAGCCGATTGCAGTGGAGTTTCCGGATATTTCCCGCTCGCTGCTGCAGCTGGATGCGGTGATGGAGCAGCGCCTGCAACGGGGCGGGGGCGAGTAGGTATGCGCAAACTTCTGTTGCTGGCCCTGCTCGCGCTACTGCTGGGCGTGGGCATTGTCGCCCTGATCGAGAACCATCCGGGCTATGTGCTGATCGCCTACGGCCACTACACGATAGAAACCAGTCTCTGGGTTGGCATCGTGCTGCTGGTACTGCTTACGCTGGTCCTGTACCTCAGCGTGGCCCTGGTGCGCAAATTGTTCAGCAGCCAGAAATCCCTGGCCGGCTGGCTGGGGCAGCGCAAGACGCAGCGGGCTGCGCGGCTCACGCATCGCGGCCTGATCAGCTTTATCGAGGGCAACTGGGAGCCGGCGCGGCGCCAGCTGCTGCGCGGTGCGGACCACAGTGAGGTGCCGCTGCTGAATTACCTGATTGCGGCCCGCGCCAGTTTCCAGCTGGGTGAGCAGGATCGTATGCGGGAGTACCTCAGTGCCGCTGAGCAGTCGGATTCCGAGGCCGGAATCGCCGTGGAACTGACCCAGGCGGAACTCAAGTTGCGCGGCAAGCAGTATGAACAGGCCGTCGCCACGCTGGAGCGCGCCCGGCGCAATGCCGGCAAGCACCCGCATGTATTGCAACTGCTGAGCTCGGCCTACCTTGGTCTTGAGGATTGGGAGGCGTTGCTGAAACTGCTGCCAGAGCTGCGCAAGCACACTGTGTTGCCGGCGGATGAGCTGCTGCAACTGGAGCGCCAGGTCTACACCCAGCTGCTGCAGGCGAGCGTGGCAGTGGATGCCGCCGCCAGCGGTGGGCCATCGCACCTGCACCAGCGCTGGCAGGCCATGCCCAACAACCTGCGCCAGGACAAGGCCCTGCTGCGGCTATATGTGGGTCTGTTGATTCGTGAGGGCGATCACGCCGGCGCCGACAGGACTATCCAGCGTGCCCTCAAGCAGGAGTGGGACAGTGACCTGGCCCGGCTGTACGGCTACGTTGAACTGGACAACCCGGGACGCCAGCTGGCGCAGGCGGAGTCCTGGCTGGCCGCGCACCCGCGGGATCCGCAGCTGCTGCTGTGTCTCGGTCGCCTGGCATGCCGGCATCAGCTCTGGGGCAAGGCCCGGGATTTTTTCGAGGCCAGCTACAAGCAGCGCCGCAGCCCGGAGGTGTGTGCCGAGCTGGGTCGACTGCTCGCCGCGCTGGGTGAGGAGAAAGCCAGCGCCGCCCGTTTTCGCGAGGGGCTGCTGCTGCGGGAAAAAAGCCTGCCGCAGCTGCCATTGCCCGAGCGCTCCGTCCAGCAGGCCCAGGCGTCGCTCAGAGAGTAATTCCCAGCTCGTCCCACAGCGCGTCGATCCGTGTTTTCACGCTGTCACTCATGGCGATCGGCGTGCCCCACTCGCGGCTGGTTTCCCCGGGCCACTTGTTGGTGGCGTCGAAGCCCACCTTGGACCCCAGCCCGGCCACCGGTGAGGCGAAGTCCAGGTAATCAATGGGTGTATTGTCGATGAACACGCTGTCCCGCTGCGGGTCCATGCGGGTGGTCATGGCCCAGATCACATCCTGCCAGTCGCGGGCGTTGACGTCGGCGTCGGTCACAATCACGAACTTGGTGTACATGAACTGGCGCAGGAAGGACCAGACGCCGAGCATGACGCGCTTGGCATGGCCCGGGTACTCCTTGCGCATGGTGACGATGGCGAGACGATAGGAACAGCCCTCCGGCGGCAGATAGAAGTCGACGATTTCCGGGAACTGCTTCTGCAGGATGGGCACGAACACCTCGTTCAGGGCCAGCCCGAGAATGGCCGGCTCATCCGGCGGCCGACCGGTATAGGTGCTGTGGTAGATCGGGTCTTCCCGGTGGGTGATCGCTTCCACCGTGAAGACCGGGAAGCGCTCGACCTCGTTGTAGTAGCCGGTGTGGTCGCCGAAGGGCCCCTCGTCCGCCATTTCCCCGGGCTCCAGATAGCCTTCGAGGATGAATTCGGCGGTGGCCGGCACCTGCAGGCCGTGCTCGCGGCAACCCTCGGTATAGCACTCGGTCAGCTCGGTCTTGCTGCCCCGCAGCAGGCCCGCGAAAGCGTATTCCGACAGGCTGTCCGGCACCGGGGTGACCGCGCCCAGGGTGGTGGCGGGATCTGCCCCCAGGGCGATGGCCACCGGATAGCGCTGGCCCGGGTTCTGCAGCTGCCAGTCGCGGTAGTCCAGGGCGCCACCTCGATGCGACAGCCAGCGCAGGATCAGCTTGTTGCGGCCGATCAATTGCATGCGGTAAATGCCGAGGTTCTGGCGGCTCTTGTTGGGGCCGCGGGTGATCACCAGCGGCCAGGTCACCAGCGGTCCGGCGTCGCCGGGCCAGCAGGTCTGGATCGGCAGCTGGTACAGATCGACCTCGTCACCACTGTGGGCGTGGTACTGGCAGGGCGCGTTGCGCACCAGCTTCGGCCCCATGTTCATCACCTGTTTCAGCAGCGGCGCCTTGTCCCAGGCGTCGCGCAGGCCCTTGGGTGGATCGGGCTGGCGCAGGTAGGCCAGTACTTCCCCGATCTCGCGCAGCGCGCTGACATTTTCCGCCCCCATGCCCAGCGCTACCCGGGTCTGGGTGCCGAACAGGTTGGCCAGCACCGGAATCCGGCTGCCTTTCGGATTCTCGAACAGCAGGGCCGGGCCACCGGCGCGCAGGGTGCGGTCGGCGATCTCGGTCATTTCCAGATTGGGGTCAATTTCCTGGCGGATACGCACCAGCTCGCCACGCTGTTCCAGGGCGGCAATGAATTCGCGGAGATCTTTGTAGTTCACGGGCTGTCCTTGCTTCCGGGTGCGGGGCTAGTGGGCTGCGCGGCTAATTCGGTAACATTCAGCCGTCGCACAAGCGTTGTGGGCAAGGCGCGCGAGCGCAGGATTGGCCGTCGCCAATTCAAGTGAGCGCAACGCAGCCCACAACGCTTGTGCGGCGGCCCTGCGGGAGCGCCGGTGCCGGCGCGACTCAGCGGTGTGCCGCGTGGGAAGGGGGCCCCCCAAGCCCGCGAGCCCCGCCGTGTTACGCACCCGCACAGGCGCG
>NZ_JAVJWR010000023.1:0-243237 GCF_040221975.1 Haliea sp. | reverse complement strand
GGGGGTTGGGGGAGCTGTGCCTGGAAAAAGCAAAAACACCAAAAACGACTGAAAAATACACAAACAAGCGGCTGGCTGCGCGCTACGGAATCGCAGCGGCAAAAATATCGCCTTCACCAGCGCACTCGTGCAACATTGGGGCTAAGGAAGCCTTCGTCCGTAAAACGGCCAGGGACTTTACGGATTTTGTAGTGCTTCAGAGTCTTGTCGCGCTGGCTGAGTTCGGCAGCATGTTGCGCCTGCTGATCACCCAGCTGGGTAATCAGCTGCGCGGCCATCTGGCGGAGCTGATCCTCTGAGAGCTGTGTGAGATCGGTGCGTGATTCCATGACCGCTACTGTGCCAAGGAATCGGACACGGCACCAGATCAACTATTTGCGTAGACTGCCGCGCCTGTTTTTGCTCTGCGCTATTGCCGGTCAATGACGTGGTTGGCCGCGGCGTATTGCCAGGGCAAGCCGACCACGAGAGCCTTTAGTTGTGCACTGTCGAGCGTGACCACACCACCCGTTCGCGGGGCGCTCCAGATGAACTTGCCCTGATGTAACCGGCGTGAGGCGAGCCAAATACCAAAGCCATCACACACCAGCACCTTCATCCGATTGGCGCGCTTATTGGCAAATACGTAGGCACAGTGGTGCCGGGCTTCGCCAAAGCTGTTGATGACTCGGGCCAGCGCCGTATCGGGACCGGCCCGCATATCGAGGGGTTCACGCGCGAGCCGGATCTCGCCGATCTGTATCACTGCAGGATGGCCTTCAGCCAGACAACCGACAGATCTATCTCGCTCAATGGCCATTCCACGGTGACCGGGCCGCGCGGCGCATCCAGCCGGATGCTGACAGTGGGCGAAACTCCCGCTACGCTCTGGCGGGGATTGGATTGCGCTTTGGCGGGCGCAGGTAGCCGCACAAATTCCCCGGCACCATCGACCGGCGATAACTGGCGCCATTTGTGGACCAGGTTGAGGTTCAGCCCATGGCGCAGCGCGACCTCCGCCACCGAGGTGTTTGGCTGCTGGCACTCAGTCAACACGCGGTGCTTGAACCCCGCCGAATAGCGACGGCGCCGCTTGATGACTCTGGGAACAGACGCTTCGTTATCCATATCAGGTGCCCACTTAGGATTAGGTGGGCACCTAGCTTACGCAGTTCGCGGGGCTCAGGAAGATGGGTTTACCGGACGGTTACCGTACACCGGACAATGTGTACTATCAGGATGCTGCCAGGCTGGCGGCATGACCCGAGGATGCACTTATTCAGCTGTCCAATTTATGGGGTCCATTTCTGTGAAAACCGGCCCATCCCCCGTTAAGTGGGTAGAGCCAGTGGGTAGAGCCGGTAGAGCCTAAAAATGGCGGTGAGGGAGAGATTCGAACTCTCGAACGGTTGCCCGTTACACACTTTCCAGGCGTGCGCCTTCGACCACTCGGCCACCTCACCGTAAGGGCGCGAATGTTACCACAATCGCTGCCCGTTACCAGTCCCGGGAGGGACTTTCGCGTGAATTGCCGGCCTACTGCCGCGCGAGCCGCAGCCAGGGTGGCTGGCCGCCGCCGCTGCTGCGGAAGGGATTGATGTCGAGGCCACCGCGGCGGGTGTAGAAGGCCTGCAGGTGCAGGAACTCGGACCGGCAGCGCTGCTGGATGTCGCGAAAGATGCGCTCAACGCACTGTTCGTGAAACTCCTGGTGTTCGCGGTAGGCCAGGATATAGCTGAGCAGTGCGGCCTGCTCGAGGGCCGGCCCGCGGTAGTGCAGCCACAGGGTGGCCCAGTCGGGCTGGCCGGTGACAGGGCAGAGAGAGCGCAGCAGGTGGCTGTATAGCTGCTCTTCAACCACCCTGGCCGGGTCGCAGCGCAGCATTGTGGCCTCGGGTTCGCGGCGGGGCCAGCGGCCCGGGGCACTGTCGATGCACTCGCCACTGGGCTGGCCCGGGGCAATTGCCGGGTCATCGGGGTCGAACACCGCCAGCGCGACCTGGCCACCGGCCGCGGCACTGACATCGCGGACAATGCAGGCGAGCGCCGCGGTGTCGTCATCAAATACCGCGTTATTGAGGGAGTTCAGGTACAGCTTGAAAGACTTGGACTCCACCAGGTTGGGCGTGCTGGCGGGGATGCTGAAGCGCCCTACCCGCACCTGGGCCTTGTCGTTGCTGTCCAGCCAGGACAGTTCATAGGCGTGCCAGATGTCCACCCCGTCGAAGGGCAGCGGCTGGCGCAGACCGAGGGCGTCGCGGGCCTCGCGCCGGGGTATCGGGAACAGCAGCTCCGGTGCGTAGTGGCCCACCACCGGTACCTGCCGGCCCAACAACAGGTCATCGTTGTTCACACCAGCGCCTATTGCCGCAGCCGCTTGCCAGTATTCAGCAGGTGCATGCTGTAGAACCAGGCGAGTGCGGTGAAGAAGGCGATCATGCCGAAGGCGAAACCCAGGCTGACATCGGACACGCCCAGGACCCCGTAACGGAAAGCGTTCACCACGTATACCAGCGGGTTCAGTTTGGACACGTTGGCCCAGAATTCCGGCAGCAGATCCATGGAGTAGAACACGCCCCCGAGGTAGATCAGTGGCGTCAGCACGAACGTCGGAATGATGGAGATATCGTCGAAATTGTTGGCGTAGACGGCGTTGATGAAGCCGGCCAGCGCGAACAGGATCGATGTCATCAGCACGATGACCACTACCACGAAAAAATTGTGCATGTGCAGCTGGGTAAAGAACAGGGACACGATGGTAACAATAATGGCGACCAGCAGGCCCCGGGTCACACCACCAATCACATAGCCCAGCAGGATGATGTAGTTGGGCGTAGGCGACACCAGCAGCTCTTCCACGCTGTGATTGAATTTGGAGCCGAAAAAAGACGACACCACGTTGGAGTAGGAGTTGGTCACGATCGCCATCATGATCAGGCCTGGCACCACAAACTGCATGTAGGTAAAACCGCCCATGTCGCCGATGCGGGAGCCGATCAGCGAACCGAAGATCACGAAGTACAGAGACATGGTAATGGCCGACGGCAGCAGGGTCTGGGTCCAGATTCGCAGGTAGCGCTTGATCTCCTTGCGCAGGATGGTCATCAGCGCGATGTACTGTTCACGCAGGCTCATGCCGCGCCCTCCACCAGGTTGACAAACATTTCTTCAAGCCGGTTGGCGCGGTTGCGCATGCTGCTGATCCTGATGTTGGCCTTATTGAGGCCGGCAAAAACTTCGTTGATATGCTGGCCCTTCTCGACTTCGATCTCCAGGGTGTTGTCGTCCACGCGACGCACGCTGAAGCCATCGACAACTACCGATTCGGGCAATGCATCAACCGCATCAAAGATGAACACTTCCCGGTGCAGGCGCCGCAGCAAATCGCGGATGGACGTGTGCTCGACAATTTCGCCATGGTTGATAATGGCGATATTGCGACAAAGCGCTTCGGCCTCCTCCAGGTAGTGGGTAGTGAGGATGATGGTGGTGCCTTCGCGGTTGAGTTTCTTGAGGAAGTCCCACATGGAGCGGCGCATTTCGATATCGACGCCGGCGGTGGGCTCGTCGAGGATCAGCAGCCGCGGCTGGTGCACCAGGGCGCGGGCGATCATCAGGCGCCGCTTCATGCCACCGGACATCATCCGCGAGGGCACGTCGCGCTTGTCCCACAGGCCCAGTTCCCGCAGGTACTTCTCGGCGCGCTGCACCGCCAGTTCGCGGGGCATGCCGTAGTAACCGGCCTGGTTGACGACAATGTCAAAGGCCTTCTCGAACATGTTGAAGTTGAATTCCTGGGGCACGATACCGATGTTTTTCTTGGCGCCGGCGAAGTCGACGTCGATGTCGGTGCCGTACACCGCCACCCGGCCACTGGTCTTGGATACCAGGGAACAAATGATGCCGATAGTGGTGGACTTGCCTGCCCCATTGGGCCCGAGCAGGGCGAAGAAATCGCCCTGCTGCACTTCCAGGCTGATGCCCTTGAGCGCCTTCAGGCCACTGCCGTATTCCTTGGTGAGATTTTCAATCGTCAGTGCTGGTATCATGCAGCCTCATTGCAACTACGGGAAAATGAAAGCCCGCTATTGTACCCGCAATCGACCTACCGAACGAGACAATGGACGATATCCAATACCTGCAGTACTGCCGCGGACTGTGGCATGAATTCTCCCGCACCCTGGCCCGCCGCACCGCCGCCCTCGACGAGCAGGATCCGCTGCGTTTGCTGGCGGAGGAATGCCTGGCCCTGCCCGAGGCAGATCTGTACCGCCATGGCACCGCCCTGGCCCTGCGCCTGTTCAGCCACCACCCGGAGTTCGCCCCCACCTTTCCCCGCACCCTGCTGTGGTTCCTGGGTGGAGACTGTCTGCACGTAATGACCGATGAGGAAATCGCCACGTTCCAGGCCCTGGATGAGGAGCGCCTGGCAGCGGCAGAGCGCGGTGCCACCTTCGACTATCGGGCCGAGGCGAGCGCGCGTCTGCAACTGCCCTGATTTCGCGCAAAAAACTGTCCCCGGGTATTGACGTACTTCGGCTCACTACCTAAAATGCGCGCCTCTCGATTGAGACCTTTGCGTCCCCTTCGTCTAGTGGCCTAGGACACTGCCCTTTCACGGCGGTAACAGGGGTTCGAACCCCCTAGGGGACGCCACTCAATTGAGACAGCATTACACCGATCTGCGGGAATAGCTCAGTTGGTAGAGCGCAACCTTGCCAAGGTTGAGGGGGGGCGCCCAGCCTCGCCGGTTCCGGCGACCAGTGATATAGTTGTTACAGAGTTACAGTGCGGGAATAGCTCAGTTGGTAGAGCGCAACCTTGCCAAGGTTGAGGTCGCCGGTTCGAACCCGGTTTCCCGCTCCATCTAAAGATCCCTGCCCTGAAGGCTTCAGAGTTCGAAGTGGATCGCCACCCCGGCCGTTTCCCGCTCCATCTAGTCCACCACCACCGCCCCCATCGCCCGTACCAGCGGCACCTGCTCCCTGTTGGTCACCCGCACCCTGCTGCCCGCCAGTTCCCGCCGCAGAGGATAGTCCTTGCGCAGCCGGTCGAAGGCCGCCCGGGCCGCGGTTTCCGGGGCACCCAGAACGGCCTCGCGCAGGCGCCGGTCATCCGCCGCCAGGTCGTACCGAAGCCGGCACAGGTGGCGCAACAGATCTGCGCCCGCTAGTTCCGGCGGCAGTTCTACCAGAGGCGCTGGCGCACCCCCTGCCGGCGCTGCGGAGGCTAACTGCAACTGCTCACGCAACGCCTGGGCCAGCATCCCGGTCGCTGCCAGCTTGGCGTCATGACTGTAGCCCGCGATGTGCGGGGTACCGATCTGTACACATTGCAGGAGCCTCGACGACACCGTTGGTTCAAACTCCCACACATCCAGCACGCAGCGGGGCGCATGCGTCGCTAGCAGGCGCGACAGCAGGGCATCATTGGCCAGTACCGGCCCGCGACTGGCATTGATCAGCAGTTGTTCCCGCCGCAGGGTGGCCAGGGCCTCCGGCCCCAGCAGATGGCGGCTGGGCCAGGGGTCGGTGGTGGTCAGTGACGGGTGCAGCGACAGTACGTCGCAGCCGAGAATCTCGTCCAGGCTCGCGGGAGTTGCCAGCGTAGCCTGGTCCAGCCAGGGGTCGCAGTGGAGGCTGGCGATACCCAGGGCCCGCAGGCGCCGCGCCAGCAGGCTGCCCACATGCCCATGGCCAACAATCCCGACCCGGCCACCGGCCAGCAGGCACTCCAGGAAGTCGTCAACTGCGGCTATGGCCGCGAGCACGTATTCCACCACCGAGTTGGCATTGGCTCCCGGAGCGGCGGCAAAACCGATGCCCTTGCGCTGCAGCCAGGGAATGTCGATATGGTCCACGCCTGCTGTGGCGGTACCAACAAAACGTACCGGGGTGCCCGCAAGCAGTTGCTCGTCAACCCGGGTGACAGAGCGCACCAGCAGCACGTCAACCTCCGCCAGGTCCAGCGTCCGCAAACCGCGGCCTTCGACCGTGCGGACAGGGCCAAGATCACCGAAGCAGTCGTGCACGGCCGGTATATTGCGGTCCGCGAGGATGCGCAGCCCGCTCAAGACAGGGCGCCCGGCGTGAAAAGCCCTGGCGTCAGACGGACAGTGTTCCCGAACTCCAGCTCCAGAGCGGTATAAAACTGCCGGGCGCGAGGCGGCAGGCCCTGGCGGGCCCGTCGCTGGGCCTCAATGCACACCGCCCGCTTGAAGGCGCTGTGATCTGCGGCTGCGCCGCCCTCTGCCGCCAGGTTGTCGGTGCTGACCCGAAAAGGGTAGCCACACGCGATGGCGAAGCACCACTCCAGTGCCTGGGGTGCCACCTCAACAGCCTCGAAAGCGGCCTGCTGCCCGGGATCGCGTCCTTCCGGCGCATACCAGTAGCCAAAATCCGGCAGCAGGCGTCGCTTCGACCCGGCGATGCACCAGTGCGCCACCTCGTGCAGGGCGCTGGCAAAGAAATCCTCCCGATACCAGAGCCGGTGGGGCTCGCCTGAGCTCGTGGCGGGCGCATAGAACGGCTCCTCGGCGCCACCACACAGCAGCGTGTTTTCGGAGCCGAAAAAGCAGGCGGCGAATACGCGCTGCAGGCGCAGCGCACTGAAGAGTTCAGAAGTCGGGGCGGCTGCCAGCGGACCCATCGGGACTTACGCCCCCTTGCGCAGCAGGAACAGGATTTCCCCGCCCTCTTCCACCTGCTGCAGGAGATCGTGGCCGAGAAAGCTGCAAAACCTGGGAATATCGCGCAGGGTTGTGGGATCGGTGGCGATCACGCACAGGGTCTCGCCCGGGGCGATGTCGCGCATGCTGCCGTGCAGCAGCATTACCGGTTCCGGGCAATAAAGACCGGTGACATCGAGCTCATGGTCCGCGTCGAGTCGCATCAGCCGATGGTCTCGCCCGCCAGCAGGGCCCGGGCCGCATCGCGGGACACCAGGTCCCAGCTCTCACTGTCGCTGTCGTAGAGCAGACGCATGTCACCGCTGTCCAGTTGCCGCCGCAGATTGGCTACCTTTTCTTCGAGGCTCAGCTCGCGATCGCCGTAGTCTGTGCCATCCCTGCTGGCAAACTCCTCCAGCAGGCCGGCCAGAGCATCCGGTGCCAGCCGCGCCGGGGGTATCTCCAACAGATTGGCCAAGACTCACTCCGGCTTGATAAACCGGAGGGTCATGCGATCGCTTTCGCCGATGGCTTCGAATTTGGCGCGATCCTGATCGCCACCGCGCAGGGCCGGAGGCAGTGACCAGACGCCGTGAGGGTGATCCGCGGTATCTTTCGGATTGGCGTTGATCTCGCTGGAGGCGTCCAAGGTAAAGCCCGCCTTTTCGGCGGCCGCAATCACATGGGCTTCGGTCACGTAGCCACTCTTGGCCATGGCCTCGACATCATCGCCGGACTGGGCCCGGTGCTGTACCAGGCCCAGCACGCCACCCGGCTTGAGCGCGGTGTAGGCAGCCGCCAGGGTGCCATCGAGACTACCCATCCCCATCCAGCTGTGCACATTGCGGAAAGCCACCACCAGATCGGCCGAGCCCGCAGGTGCTATTGCGGTCTCCGCTGGAGGTGCAAGCGCGGTCACCACAACCGGGCCATACAGCTCGTGGTTTTCGGCCAGCTTCTGCAAGAAGCCGCCGAGGGCGTTGCGGAAGTAGGGGCTGCCCGCGGCGTTGGGGCTGAAGTGGGCAGCGTAGAGCTTGCCGCTTTCCGCCACCAGCGGCGCCAGTACCTCGGTGTACCAGCCGCCACCGGGGGACAACTCAACGACGGTCATGCCCTCCTTGATACCAAAGAACTCCAGGGTTTCGCGCGGGTGGCGCGACGCATCCCGGGCCTTGTTCGTTTCGGCTCGCTGGGGGCCGTCGAGAGCGCTGTCCCAGTCGAGCTCGGCGTGCGCGGGCGCAATGGCCAGCGCCAGTAACAGTGCAACAGCATATTTCATGGTGCTTTCCTTCTGCCTCGTGGGGTTGCGGGTTAATATACGGGCTGTAGCAGCGAATGTGGAGTCCGATCGTGCAAACTTCTTTTATCGTGACGTTTATCGGCGACGACCGCCCGGGTCTTGTCGAGCAATTGTCCAGCGCCATTGAGCGCTGTGGCGGCAACTGGCACGAGAGCCACCTGTCCCAGCTGGGCGGCAAATTCGCCGGTCTGGTGCTGGTATCGCTGCCCGAGGACGCGGCAGAGACCCTGCAGGAGACCCTCAAGGCCCTGGCCAGCAGCGGTATCAGCGTCCGCGTTACCCCCGCCTCCGCGGGAGCTGCCAGCGGTGAAGGTCGCCGGATCAGCCTGGCGGTGCTGGGGCCGGACCGTCCGGGTATTGTACGGGAAATTTCCAGGGCGCTGGCGGCTGAGCAGGTCAATGTCATAGATATGGAGAGTGAGGTCAGCAGCGCGCCAATGAGCGGCGAGCCCATGTTTCAGGCCGACATCCTGGCAGAAATTCCGCAGTCGGCATCCATGGATGTGCTGGCAGACGCGCTGGACGCAATCGCCGAGCACATGACGCTCGAGATTGACCTCGGCGCCAGCTAGCCCGGCGCCCAGTCCGTCTCAGTCACCACGCCGCCACAGGCGCCGCAGCAGAATCCACAGGACGGCCGCAGCGGCCGCAGCCAGTATCAGCGCCAACACCACCGCCAGGGTCTGCAGAAACAGCGCCCAGAGCCGTTCAGGCGGCACCTCGAAAGTATCCATCGCCGCCCACACCAGCGCCGCCATGGCCAGTACGCCAAGGATAATGGTGCGGACGTAGCGACGCCTGCGCTTTGCCACCGGTCGCATCAGTGGCCAGGCGCCGAACCGGGGATGGCCGGTGTGTCGCAGACCACGTCCATGTTCTGGCCGCGATGGCGCAGCACGTGGTCCAGCAGCACGATAGCGAGCATGGCCTCGGCAATCGGGGTGGCACGGATGCCGACACAGGGGTCGTGGCGGCCGTGGGTGGCCATCTCCATGGCCGTGCCGGCGGTGTCGATGGTGGCGCCGGGCTGACGGATACTGGAGGTGGGCTTCAATGCCAGGCTGACGGTAATGTCCTGGCCGCTGGAAATGCCGCCCAGCACGCCACCGGCGTTGTTGCCGACAAAGCCCGCCGGGGTCAGCAGGTCGCGGTGCTCGCTGCCCTGCTGCTCAACAACCGCAAAACCGGCGCCGATCTCCACGCCCTTGACCGCATTGATACTCATCATGGCGTGGGCAATATCGGCGTCGAGGCGGTCGAACACCGGCTCCCCCAGCCCCGGCATTACGCCGCTAGCGACTACATTGATACGCGCCCCGATCGAGTCGCCGCGCTTGTTGAGCGCCGCCATGTACTCTTCCATCGCCGGCACCCTGGCAGGGTCCGGGCAGAAAAAGGGGTTCTGCTCTACTGCGTCCCAGTCCAGGGTCTGGGCCCGGATCGGCCCCAGTTGGGCCAGGTAACCACGCACCAGGATGCCGTAGCGCTGCTGCAGGAATTTTTTCGCGATGGCGCCGGCGGCGACCCGCATGGCGGTTTCCCTGGCCGAGGAGCGGCCGCCACCGCGGTAGTCGCGGAAACCGTACTTCTGCTGGTAGGTATAATCGGCATGAGCCGGGCGGAAGGTGCTGGCGATACTGGAATAGTCCTTCGAGCGCTGGTCGGTATTCATGATCAACAGACCGATGGCGGTGCCCGTGGTTTTGCCCTCGAACACGCCCGACAGGATCTGTACCTCATCGGCTTCGCGACGCTGGGTGGTATAGCGCGAGGTGCCGGGCTTGCGCCGGTCCAGGTCACGCTGGAGGTCCTCGACCGCCAGCTCCAGGCCTGGAGGACAGCCGTCGACGATACAGCCAAGGGCCGGGCCGTGGCTTTCGCCGAAGCTGGTCACCGTGAACAGCTTGCCGATGGTGTTGCCTGACATGGTGCGAGGGCCTCCGCCAAAAACGTTGCAGTATACGCTATCCGCGCAGGCTTGACCGGTATTCCCGCAGCTCCCGCGCAGTCAGGGCAAATACGCCGTGGCCGCCGTGTTCGAACTCCAGCCAGGTGAAGGGTACGGTCGGGAACGCCAGTTCCAGCGCTTCCTGACTGTTGCCGACTTCCACCACCAGCAGGCCCGAAGGCTGCAGGTAGTCTTCCGCCATCTGCAGCAGACGCCGGGTGAGGTCGAGTCCGTCGACCCCGGAGCCCAAAGCCAGTCCCGGCTCGTGGTGATACTCCGGCGGCATGGCCGCAAGATCATCGGCATCGACATAGGGTGGGTTGCAGACAATGATGTCGTAGCGTTCACCGGCAACGGCTGCAAACAGATCGGATTGCAGCACCCTGACCCGGGCTTCCAATCCGAGGTCGGTGACATTTTCCGCGGCCAGGGACAGCGCCTCAGAGTCCAGGTCCAGCAGGTCTACCCGCGCTTCCGGCAGGTACCAGGCACTGGCGAGACCAATACAGCCGCCACCGCAGCACAGATCCAGAATTCGCTCCGGGCCGGGACCCGCGTACCAGGGTTGGAACCCGGCCAGCACCAGCTCGGCGATGGGCGAGCGCGGGATGATCGCGCGCGGGTCACAGCGCAGGGGCAGGCCGGCAAAGAAGGCCTTCCCGGTGAGATAGGGGAGAGGGACACGGTCTTCAATGCGTGTGTGCAACAGACTGGCCATGCGTACAGCCTGCTCGCGGGTAACCGGATGGGGCAGCGCGCTGTTGTCACTGTCGGCGGGCAACCCCACCACCGCCAGCACCAACTGCACTGCCTCGTCCCAGGGATTGTCGGTACCGTGCCCGTAGCATAGATCGGCCGCGTCCAGCGCGGCAGCGACCAGGTCCAGGGCTTCGCCAACGGAGGTGGCGCAGTGAAGCTGTTCATGTGCGATATTCATGGTTTACGGCAGCTGCCAACTGGAGGCCATTACTGGCGGGTCAGGTCTCGCATTGTAGCATCAGTGCGCTGTCGCAATGCGAGACCTGACCCCAATGTTTGCCTTGCATAGACGCGATTGCTACTATCGCCAGCCCGCCCCGGCGCGGCGGTCAATTCAGGAGACAGGGCGTGGAACAAAACTGGGCAAAGATTATTGAGGCGATTGGCGAAGACCTCTCGCGACCCGGCCTCGCGGACACGCCCAAACGCGCCGCCAAGGCTTTCGAGTTCCTCACTCGCGGCTACCAGCAATCGGTGGCAGATGTCGTCAACAACGCCCTGTTTCCCTCCGACTCCAGCGAAATGATTTTGGTACAGGATGTGGAGCTCTACTCCCTCTGTGAGCACCACCTGCTGCCTTTCATCGGCAAGTGCCACGTGGCCTACATCCCTACCGGCAAGGTGCTGGGTCTGTCCAAGGTTGCGCGCATTGTCGACGTGTTTGCCCGCCGCCTGCAGATCCAGGAATCCCTCACCACGGAAATCGCCCAGACCATCATGGATGTCACCGAGGCCGAGGGTGTCGGCGTGATCATTGAGGCCCAGCACATGTGCATGATGATGCGCGGTGTTGAGAAACAGAACTCTTTGATGAAAACATCGGCAATGCTGGGCAGTTTTCGCACCGAGCAGAAAACCCGCGACGAATTTCTCTCCCTGCTGCAATTGCGCCGCTGATTCCCCCGGATCCCGCAGTCCAAAGCGGGGGCGCGAGATCACTCCTCCGGGGGCAATTTCAAAACATCAACGTGCAGATACTGGCGGTCAGTGGTACGGGCGCCGCTGTAAAACACCACCCGAAACTCTCCCGCCGCGCTACTCACCGCATAAACCCGATAGCGCTGCTCGTCGGCGCGTCCGTAGAGAATACGCTGGTTGAAGACGCGGCTGGCCCACTGGGCACCCGGCCCACAGGCGCGGGCATCGCAGGAGTAAAGCAGCTCCGCTCCCGCCTCAGCCAGCTCTGCCTCCAGATTCTGCAACACTCTCCTGGCGGCAAAGCCGTCAATGATCTGCCAGGTCTCGCGTGCAAGTTCGCCGTCCAGGCGTTCGCTGCGACGAAAGATCCAGTCGCCAGAGGATTTCTGCAGGGCATCCAGGCCAATCTCGTGATCGCGTACGGTTTCCACCTTGCGGGCGATCGATACAGCGTGAGGATAGCGCTCCAGTTCCTGCAGCAGGGCAGCCGGATGGTAGGTATCTTCCGCCTGGGTGATGCTGCCTGCCAACAGCAGCGCGGCCAGCAGCAACTGGGTGGTACGCCTGATAAGTGCCGGATTAATCAACGATCCCTCCTTGTGGATGCACCGGGACGGCGCTCAACCAACGGCAAACTTCCCGTCCCGCGCCTGTTCGCTGTACATCATAGCACTGAAGATCCCCGGCACCGGCCGCTGCTGGTGCGGAATCCCGTACAAACCATTGACCTGCGGCGCAACAACCGCAAGGGGGCGCGCGCAGGACTGCTGCCCGCAACGCGCTCGGCACTGCGCGGCTGTGTCAGCCCTTGCTCAGTTGCAACAATAGCGCATTGAGCTTGCTGACAAAGCTCGCGGGATCATCCAGCTGACCGCCCTCTGCCAGGGTCGCCTGATCAACCACGATATGGGCGAGGTCGGCAAAGCGCTTCTCATCTGCCTCGGTATCCAGCATTTTCAGCAGCGGATGAGCGGGATTGATCTCAAGAATCGGCTTGCTCTCGGGTACGGGCTGACCCGCGGCCTCGAGGATTCGCCGCATCTGGGCACCGATGTCATGATCGCCCACCACCAGGCAGGCCGGAGACTCGGTGAGTCGCGCCGAGGGACGCACCTCGGATACCTTGTCCTCCAGGACCTTCGCCAGCCGCTCGACCAGGGCCTCGCTGTCCTTCTTCAACTTTTCCTGCTCAGCCTTGCCTTCTTCTGAGTCGTCCTCGAGGTCCAGGGCACCGCGGGCGACATCCTGCAAGGTCTTGCCATCGAACTCCTGCAGCTGGTTCATCAGCCAGTCGTCGACGCGATCACTGAGCAGCAGCACTTCGATCCCTTTCTTGCGGAACACCTCCAGATGCGGGCTCTTGCGCGCTGTATTGAAGTTCTCCGCGACCACATAGTAGATTTTATCCTGGCCTTCCTGCATGCGGCTGACATAGTCCTCCAGGGACTGGTCCTGTTCCGCACTGTCGGTATGGGTGGTCGCGAAGCGCAGCAGTTTGGCGATTTTTTCCTTATTGGCGAAGTCCTCCGCAGGGCCTTCTTTCAGTACCTGGCCAAACTCTTTCCAGAACGTGGCGTAGGCCTCCCCGCCCTTTTTGGCCAGTTTGGACAGCATGTCCAGCACACGCTTGCTGACGGCGCCGCGCATGGCGTCCACGGTGCTGTCCTGCTGCAGGATTTCGCGCGAGACATTGAGCGGAAGGTCGCTGGAGTCCACCACGCCCTTGACGAAGCGCAGGTACAGAGGCAGGAACTGCTCCGCATCGTCCATGATGAAGGTACGCTGCACGTAGAGCTTGAGACCGCGAGCCATGTCACGGTTCCAGAGGTCGAACGGCGCGCGCCCGGGGATGTACAGCAGGCTGGTGTACTCCTGCTTGCCCTCGACCTTGTTGTGGCTCCAGGTCAGGGGCTCTTCGAAGTCGTGGGAGATGTGCTGGTAGAAGGCCTTGTACTCTTCGTCGCTGATCTCTGTACGGGGACGGGTCCACAGGGCCGTGGCCTCGTTCACGGCCTTGTACTCCCGCTCAGGCGTCTCGTCGCCCTCCCCGGCATCCTCCGCGGCCGGTTTTGCCGCCTCCAGCATCATTACCGGCACCGAGATGTGGTCGGAATATTTCTTGATCACACTGCGCACACGCCAGTCGTCGGCGAATTCGCTGCAATCCTTTTTCAGGAACAGGGTAATGCTGGTGCCACGGCTGTCCTTGGCCCGGCCCTCGATGGAGAACTCGGACTCACCGTGGGACTCCCACAAAACACCCGTATCGGCGGGCTCGCCAGCCTTGCGGGTATGCACTTCAACGCGGTCGGCAACGATGAAGGCGGAGTAGAAGCCCACCCCGAACTGGCCGATGAGTTGCGAGTCCTTGCGCTGGTCCCCGGTGAGGTTTTGCAGAAAGGCGGCGGTGCCGGACTTGGCGATGGTGCCGAGGTTGTCGATCACCTCGTCGCGGGTCATGCCAATGCCGTTGTCGCTGATGGTGATGGTATTCGCGTCCTTGTCGACGTCAACGTGAATGGCGTAATCGCCCTGCCCTTCCAGCAGTGACTCATCCGCCAGCGCGGCAAAACGCAGCTTGTCGATGGCATCGGAGGCATTCGAGATCAGCTCCCGCAGGAAGATTTCCTTGTTACTGTACAGGGAGTGGATCATCAGGTGCAGTAGCTGACGAGCCTCGGTCTGAAAGCCCAGGGTTTCTTTTTTCACATCCGCAGTCATGGTTCCCTCGCGTGTCGTGGCTGGTGTTCGGGTTTTTCACACAAGTTGGACAGATGGGGGCGGAGTGGTGGCTTTTCAAGTCAGGCTACTGCATATTAGTCTCATAACAACACGGAGCAACGCGATGAAAACAGCCCGCCCACACCTCGGTCTTGCCCTCGGCCTGACCGTCCTTGTGCTCACGGCCTGCAGTGACAGCAATGACTCCGCCCCGATGGCACCAATGCCAGAGCCACCGCCTGCGCCAAGCTATCTGCCCATCGCGCAGCCCGAGGTGGCGGATCCGCCGGACGCGGGCAACCTGTTCCTGCTGTCGACCACGTTCGACCTGGCCGACGTGGGCTACCGGCAACGCGAGTTTTTCCTTGCCGGCGAGGCGACGGCATTTCGCAATGTCAGCGAACTGGGCAGCGATGGAGCCTGGGAAGTCGAGCCCGCGGAAACCGCGCCCTATCGCACCCGGGTAGTGGTCTACCAACCGCTGGACGCGGAAGATTTCAGCGGCACTGTGCTGGTGGAGTGGCTCAATGTCACCGCTGGCTTCGATACCGGCCCCTCCTACGGCTCCGGCCACGTGGAAATCCTGCGTCAGGGCCATGTCTGGGTGGGCGTATCGGCCCAGCGCGTGGGGATCGAGGGCAGCGAGACCCCGGTGGCGCCGTTGCACCTGAAAGCCGCGAATCCGGCACGCTACGAATCGCTGGACCACCCGGGTGACAGTTTCTCCTACGACATGTTTTCCCAGGCAGCCCAGGCCCTGCGGGAACCCGGCAACATGGACCTCCTCGACGGTCTCGAGATTGAGCAGCTGGTCGCCATGGGCGAGTCCCAGTCCGCGGGCAGGCTGGTCACCTACATCAATGCGGTGCACCCGCTATACAACACCTTCGACGGCTACATGGTGCACAGCCGGGGCGACGGCGCACCGGCCCTGGCGCAGTCGCCGCTGGAGCCCATCGCCACCCCGGACAGCGTCTTGATCCGGGAAGACCTCAACGTGCCCGTGTTCAACTTCCAGACCGAGACCGATGTGCTGCTGCTCGGCTCCATCAACGACCGCCAGCCCGACAGCGACCAGTTCCGCCTCTGGGAAGTCGCCGGCACCGCCCACGGCGACTACTACTCGTTCATTATCGGTCGCGAGGACACCGGCGAAGATCCCCGCTTCCTGCTGGTGGAGGAAGCCAACGGCATTCCCGGCTTCCTGAACTGCGCCCGCCCGGTCAATGCCGGGCCCATGGCCTGGGTCTTCGGTGCCGCCCTGCGCGCTCTGGATACCTGGGTACGGGACGGCACTCCACCGCCCACCGGGGAGCCGCTGGCGGTCGATGACACCGGCAGCGCGTTCCTCAAGGATGATCTCGGCAATGTCCTCGGCGGCGTCAGAACCCCCTGGGTGGACGCGCCGGTAGCCATACTCTCCGGAGAGGGCCAGGAAGGCGACCGCCTGTGCTTCCTGTTCGGCACCACCGTACTCTTCGACGCCGCGCAAATGGCCTCCCTCTACGTCGACCAGGCCGGCTACGAAGCCGCCGTCGCCGAAGCCCTGGACGAAGCCATCGCCGGCGGCTTCCTGCTGGAGGAAGACGCTGCGCGGATC
This sequence comes from Haliea sp., assembly GCF_040221975.1. GTDB lineage: Bacteria > Pseudomonadota > Gammaproteobacteria > Pseudomonadales > Halieaceae > Haliea. The sequence continues at coordinate 227,346 of NZ_JAVJWR010000023.1, read as the reverse complement.
CGTGCGGCTGCTCCGCTCCAGTGGCAGGCCCAAGTGCAGGAGTGACACCAGACGCCCCGGAAAATGAGTGACCGTGGTTCCATTGCCTGCTGCTAAAGTGGATAATTCCATGGTGAAGACTCGTCGAACCGTGGAAGAACTGCTGGAACTGGTGCCGGATGCCGGCATGATAGTTGATCGCGACAGTACCCTGGTGCTGGTCAATACCGCGCTGGCGCGCATGTTCGGCTACCCTCGGGAAGCACTGCGTGGCGACAGGCTGGACCGCTTGTTGCCGCAGGCACTACACGCGAAGCACCAGCAGCATGTCAGGGACTTTTTCAGCTCAGCCGCGAACAGGCCCATGGGCCAGGGTTTCCGTTTCCTGGGGGTACGAGCGAACGGCGAGGAATTCCACGTGGAAATCATGCTCAGCCACTTCAGTCTGGACGACGAGACCTATGCCATGGCCTTTGTCCGCGACACCACGGCGCTCAAGATGACAGAGGAAAAAATCCGCCGGGAACTGGAGCAGGAACGTACGCTGGCCCTCACTGATCACCTGACCGGACTCGGCAACCGGCGCGCATTTACCCTTGAACTGGAAGAGGACCTGGCCGAGCTCAGCCAGCATGGCTGGCAATTTGCTGTCTGCTTTATCGACCTCGATGATTTCAAGCTGGTAAATGACACCTATGGCCACGCGTTTGGAGACAGGGTCCTGCAGGACATTGCCAGGCTGATACGGGCGGACTGCAGGAGTACTGACTTTGTTGCCCGAATCGGTGGCGACGAATTTGCCACCATCCACCCGAGCGCGAATCTGGAGGATGCCATGCTCGTCCTGGAGCGGGTTCGCACCAGCATAGTGCGAGAACTGCATGAGCAGCATTGGCCGGTGACGCTGTCCATGGGCATCTGTCACTGCAACGAACGCAACCACAGCCATACGATTCGGGAAATACTGGGGGCGGCGGACAAGGCCATGTACGAGGCCAAAAAACAGGGCAAGAACCGCATAGAAATCGCGAAGCTCTAAAGCCGGAAACAAAAAAGCCCGCACCAGGCGGGCTTATTTGACTGTGGCCGGCATTACTTCCAGCCGGTAACCTCTGCCAGGGCACTGCCGATATCCGCCAGACTGCGCACGGTTTTCACCCCGGCATCTTCCAGCGCCGCGAACTTCTCGTCCGCCGTGCCCTTGCCACCGGAAATAATGGCGCCAGCATGTCCCATGCGCTTGCCCTTGGGCGCGGTGACACCGGCGATGTAGGATACCACCGGCTTGCTGACATTGGCCTTGATGTAGGCAGCGGCTTCCTCTTCCGCAGTGCCGCCGATCTCACCGATCATCACAATGGCTTCCGTGGCCGGGTCCTTCTCGAACATCGCCAGGATGTCGATAAAGTTGGAGCCCGGGATCGGGTCGCCCCCAATACCCACGCAGGTGGACTGGCCGAAACCGGAATCCGTGGTCTGCTTGACCGCCTCATAGGTCAGAGTCCCGGAGCGGGACACAATACCGACCTTGCCCGGCAGGTGAATGTGACCGGGCATGATGCCGATCTTGCATTCGCCGGGGGTGATGACACCGGGGCAGTTGGGGCCGATCAGGCGCACACCCAGCTCGTCGCACTTGACCTTGGCATCCAGCATGTCCAGCGTGGGAATACCTTCAGTGATGCACACGATCAGCTTGATCCCGCTGTTGGCAGCTTCGAGGATGGAATCCTTGCAGAACGGCGCCGGCACGTAAATGACCGACGCTTCGGCACCGGTCTTTTCGACCGCGTCAGCCACGGTATTGAACACGGGCAGGCCCAGATGCTCCTGGCCACCCTTGCCCGGGGTCACGCCACCGACCATTTTGGTACCGTAGGCGATCGCCTGCTCAGAGTGGAAGGTGCCCTGGGAGCCGGTAAAGCCCTGGCAGATTACCTTGGTGTTCTTGTCGATCAGGATACTCATTTCAGGCTACTCCTCCGGCTGCTTTGACGACCTGCTGGGCAGCATCTGTGAGGCTGGTGGCAGCAATAATGTTCAGTCCACTGTCTGCCAGGACCTTGCGCCCCAGCTCTGCATTGTTGCCTTCCAGGCGCACAACGACCGGCACTTCCACACCGATTTCCTGCACAGCGCCAATAACGCCGTCGGCAATCAGGTCACAGCGCACGATGCCGCCAAAAATGTTGATCAGCACCGCTTTCACGTTGGCGTCGGAAAGAATGATCTTGAATGCTTCGGAGACGCGTTCCTTGGTGGCACCACCGCCTACATCGAGGAAGTTGGCCGGGGAACCGCCATGCAGCTTGACGATATCCATGGTACCCATGGCCAGGCCGGCGCCGTTCACCATGCAGCCGATGTTGCCATCCAGGGCCACATAGTTGAGTTCCCACTTGGCAGCGAGGGCTTCGCGGGCATCTTCCTGCGAGGGATCGTGCATTTCGCGCAGTTTGGGCTGGCGATAGAGCGCGTTCCCGTCCACGCCCAGTTTGGCGTCCAGGCAGTGCAGATTACCCTGCTCGGTAATGACCAGGGGATTGACCTCGATCAGCGCCAGATCCTTGTCCTTGAACAGCTGCGCCAGGCCCATGAAAATTTTCACGAACTGCTTGATCTGCTCACCTTCCAGGCCGAGCTTGAACGCCAGGTCACGGCCCTGGTAGGGCTGGGCGCCCACCAGCGGATCGACAACCGCCCGCAGGATTTTCTCGGGGGTTTCCTCGGCTACTTTCTCGATCTCCACGCCGCCCTCGGTGGACGCCATGAATACAATGCGACGGGTCGCACGATCCACCACGGCGCCCAGGTACAGCTCTTCGGCGATATCGGTGCAGGTCTCCACCAGGATCTTGCTGACCGGCTGGCCGTTTTCGTCGGTCTGGTAGGTAACCAGATTCTGGCCCAGCCATTTGTTGGCGAAGTCGCGGATCTCGTCCGTGGTCTTGACCAGCTTGACGCCCCCGGCCTTGCCACGGCCACCGGCGTGAACCTGGGCCTTGACCACCCACATATCACCGCCGATGGTTTCCGCCGCCTTGACCGCCTCTTCCGGCGAGTCGACGGCGTAGCCTTTGGATACGGGCAAACCGTATTCGGCAAACAGCTGTTTGCCCTGATATTCATGAAGGTTCATGCTCTGTCCTGTGTTTTGTGTTACCTACTGGAGTGGACGCCAGCGCCCACACCCCCCAGTGCCTCGTCTGCGCAAGAATTGGTTTTATGCGCGCGCGACCGGGCAAAGTCTACTTGCGAGGCTTGCGATTGGCGATGTGAATGGCATGGCCATGCACTGCCAGGGCAGCTTCGTGTACGGCTTCCGACAGGGTCGGGTGGCCAAATACAGTAAGCGCCAGATCCTCGGAACTGGCGCCGAATTCCATCGCGATAACGACCTGCTGCACCAGATCCGCAGCCGATGGGCCAACAATGTGGCAGCCCAGAATGCGGTCGGTCTCGGCATCGGCGATGATCTTGACCATGCCGTCGGTATCGTTCGCCGCCAGGGCGCGGCCGCTGGCGGCAAAGGGGAATACCCCGGCCTTGAAGTCGACGCCATCGGACTTGAGCTCCTGCTCGGTGCGACCAACAGCAGCCACCTCTGGATGCGTGTAGATCACCGAGGGAATGCAGTCGTAGTTAAGCTGGGCCTTCTTGCCGGCGATACGCTCGGCGACCATGACACCCTCTTCCGAACCCTTGTGGGCCAGCATCGGGCCGCGTACCACATCGCCCACGGCGTAGACATGCGGTGCTTCGGTGGCACAGTAATCATTGACGTAGATAAAGCCCCGCTCGTCAAGGTTGACGCCACAGTCGGTGGCCAGCAAGTCTTCCGTTCGCGGCCGGCGGCCGACGGAGACGATCAGCCGGTCAAACACTTCCACATGCTCGCCATCGCCATCGGTAAAGGTCACCTCGACCTTGCCACCCTTCACTTCCGCACCGGTCACCCGGGTATTAAGACGAATATCCAGCCCCTGCTTGCGGAAAATCTTTCCGGCCTCCCTGGCGACCTGCGCGTCCATCATCGGCAACAGCTCATCCAGGGCCTCCAGCATGACCACCTCGGCGCCCAGCCGGGCCCAGACACTGCCTAGCTCAAGACCGATGACCCCGGCGCCAATGACACCCAGACGCTTGGGCACTTCACTGAACTCCAGGGCGCCGGTGGAATCGACAATATACTCGTTGTCCACCGGCGCCGGCGGAATCGCGATGGGAACGGAGCCGGCAGCGATAATAATGTTCCCGGCCTCCACCACGTTGACCTTGCCGTCCTTGTCCGTCACCTCGACCTTGCAGCCCGCGAGCACCTTGCCGCGGCCCTGGATGCTGGTGACGCCGTTGTGCTTGAACAGGCCGGTAATGCCACCTGTCAGCTGGTCCACGATCTTGGTCTTGCGCGCCATCATGGCGGCGATATCCATGGTCGGTTTCTTGATACCAATACCGTGCAGGCCGAAGTGGTCCCGGGCCTCGACAAACTTCTGACTGCTGTCGAGCAGCGCCTTCGACGGAATACAGCCGACGTTGAGGCATGTGCCCCCGAGACGGGTCTTGCCATCGTCGTCCAGCCACTGCTCCACACAGGCGGTGGACAGGCCCAATTGGGCCGCCTTGATGGCCGCCACGTAGCCGCCGGGGCCCGAGCCGATTACCACTACATCGTATTTGTCAGCCATTAGTTGTCCCAATTCCAGTGTATTTACAGTTGCAGCAGGATGCGCGCCGGGTCTTCAATCAGGTCCTTGACCGCCACCAGGAACTGCACCGCAGTCTTGCCGTCAATCAGGCGATGGTCATAGGACAGGGCCAGGTACATCATCGGCAGCACCACCACTTGCCCGTCCACCGCCATGGGCCGTTCCTGAATCTTGTGCATGCCAAGAATACCAGTCTGCGGCGGGTTGAGAATGGGGGTCGACAGCAATGAACCGAAGACACCGCCGTTGGTGACTGTGAAGGTGCCGCCGGTCATGTCATCGATGGTGAGCTTGTTGTCGCGGGCGCGCAGACCGAGATCGCGAATCGCCGCCTCGACATCTGCCAGGCTCATGAAATCCGCATCGCGCAGTACTGGTACGACCAGGCCTCCGGGTGTCGACACGGCCACGCCGATATCCTGGTAGCCGTGGTAAACAACATCGTTGCCGTCGATGGAGGCATTGACCTCGGGGAAGCGCTTGAGCGCCTCGCAGCAGGCCTTGACGAAAAAGCCCATGAAGCCGAGACGGGTGCCGTTGTGGGTCTTCTCGAACTGCTCCTTGTACTTTTCACGCAGCGCCATCACCGGCGCCATGTTGACCTCGTTGAAGGTGGTCAACATGGCTGTGCCACGCGTGGCCTCGAGCAGGCGCTCGGCGATGCGGCTGCGCATACGGGTCATGGGGACCCGTTTTTCAACGCGCTCGGCCGTGGGGCCTACGGGCACCTGTGGCATCGCCTGCGCCGCATCCCCGGGAACGGAAGCAGGCGCCGCAGGCTCCGCAGCGGCAGCCTTGGCCGGCTCCTTCCTGAGATGGGCCAGCACGTCTTCCTTGGTCACGCGTCCACCCTTGCCAGTACCGGCAATCGCCGCCGGATCGAGCTTGTGCTCTTCCACCAACTGCCGCGCCGCGGGGCCCATGAGTTCCTCGGCCTTCTCACTGGCGGCGCTGTCGGGGGCTGTGGAAGCGGCGGCTGCGGGCTTCTCTGCGGACTTGTCTGCAGCGTCGCCAGTGGCGGCCGCGCCGGGCTCCAGTACCGCCAGCAGCTGCTCACTCTGGACGGTGTCACCCTCTGCTGCGTGAATCTTTTTGATGACGCCGTCTTCCGGCGCTACCACTTCCATCACCACCTTGTCGGTTTCGATCTCCAGTATCAGCTCGTCGCGGGAGACCGCCTCGCCTTCCCGCTTGTGCCAGGCCGCAATTTCCCCGTCTGCTACGGATTCGGGGAAAGTCGGCGCCTTGATTTCAATAGCCATTTCAGTTCCTTTGGAAAATGCTGGCGCTGTCAGGACCCGGTGGGTGACAGGGCGTCATTGATAAACTGTTCCTGTTGCGCCAGGTGCAGGGCCATGTAGCCAGCCGCGGGCGAGGCCGAGGGATCGCGCCCCACATAGCTCAGATACACCTCCTTCTTGTGCGCGAACATTACCCGTCGCATGTGGTGCTGACTGGAATACCAGGCACCCTGGTTCTGGGGCTCTTCCTGGCACCAGGCCGCCTCGGTGATATTGGGATAGTTGGCCAGCACCTGCAGCAGTTCCGCCTCCGGGAACGGGTACAGCTGTTCCAGGCGGATCAGTGCGACATTCTCAATACCCCGCTCGCGGCGTACCGCAAGCAGGTCATAGTAGACTTTGCCACTGCAGAGGACGACCCGCTTGACCGCGTTCTTGTCGATAGCGTCGGTCTCGTCGAGCACGTTGTGGAAGTGGCCGTTGGCGAGATCTTCCAGCGAGGACACCGCCTCCTTGTGCCGCAGCAGACTCTTCGGCGACATCACCACCAGCGGCTTGCGCAGCGGCCGGATGGCCTGGCGCCGCAACATGTGAAAAACCTGGGCCGGGGTGCTGGGCACGCAGACCTGGATATTGTGCTCCGCGCACAGCTGCAGGAAGCGCTCGAGCCGGGCGGAGGAGTGCTCCGGGCCCTGGCCCTCGTAACCGTGGGGCAACAACATGGTCAGGCCACACAGGCGCGACCACTTGTGTTCGCCGCTGGTGATGAACTGGTCGATGACAACCTGGGCACCGTTGGCGAAATCCCCGAACTGGGCCTCCCAGATAACCAGCCCCGTGGGCGAGGTAGTCGAGTACCCATACTCGAAGGCGAGCACCGCCTCTTCCGACAGCAGCGAGTCATAGATGACAAAGGGGGCCTGGTCATCACTGATGTGCTGCAGGGGAATGTGGCGACTGCCGTCTTTCTGGTTGTGCAGTACCGCATGGCGGTGGGAGAAGGTGCCTCGACCTACATCCTGGCCGGTCAGGCGCACGGGATATCCCGCCTGCAGCAGGCTGGCATAGGCCAGGGTTTCGGCGGCGCCCCAGTTCAGTGGCAAGGCACCCGCGGCCATCTTGCGGCGGTCCTCCAGGATCTTGGCGACCTGGCGCTGCAGCGGAAAGTTCTCCGGTGCCAGATTGGTATCGTGAGCCAGGGTCTGCAGGGCGTGCAACTCCATGCGGGTATCACAGTGCAGGGTCCATTCGTGGCCCAGATACGGCGTCCAGTCCACAAACAGGCTGGCGTTGGGCTCCGATACCAGGCCGCTCACCAGCGGCTCGCCGCGGTCAAGGGACTCCCGGTAGGCGTTCACCAGGTACTCGTCGTCCTCGGTTGTGATCACGCCCTGCTCTATCAGGCGGGCCGCGTACAGGTCCCGGGTGGTCTTGTGCTTGCGGATCCGCTCATACATCAGTGGCTGGGTTACTGCCGGCTCATCGGCCTCGTTGTGACCGCGGCGCCGGTAGCAAATGAGATCAATGACCACATCGCGATTAAACGCGTTGCGGAAATCCACTGCCAGGTGGGTCACGAAGTGCACCGCTTCCGGATCGTCGGCGTTGACGTGGAAAATCGGCGCCTGCACCATCTTGGCGACATCGGTGCAGTATTCGGTAGAGCGTGCGTCCTGGCGGTCACTGGTGGTGAACCCGACCTGGTTGTTCAACACCACATGCAGCGTGCCTCCCGTCTTGAAGCCCCGGGTCTGGGACATCTGGAAGGTTTCCATCACCACGCCCTGACCGGCAAAGGCGGCATCGCCGTGAATCACGATGGGCACGACCGTATCGCCCTTCGGGTCCTGGCGACGGTCCTGACGGGCGCGCACTGACCCCTCCACCACCGGCGACACGATTTCCAGGTGCGAGGGGTTGAAAGCCAGAGCGAGATGCACTTCCCCACCCTCGGTCATCACATTGGACGAAAAGCCCTGGTGATACTTGACGTCACCGGACTTGTCGTAGACCGCCCTGCCCTCGAATTCCGCGAACAGGTCCGACGGGTTCTTGCCAAATATGTTGACCAGCACGTTGAGACGACCGCGGTGAGCCATGCCGATGACGATTTCCTTGGCGCCGTAGGAACCGCTGCGCTGTACCATTTCCGACAGCATCGGGATCAGTGACTCGCTGCCCTCAAGGCCAAAACGCTTGGTGCCGGGATACTTGGAACCCAGCGATTTCTCCAGCCCCTCCGCCTTGATCAGACGCCGCAGCAGCTGCTTGCGAATGTCCTCGGAATAGTTGGGTGCCGAGCGCACGGACTCCATGCGCTGCATGATCCAGTGCCGCTGCTCGGTATCAACGATGTGCATGAACTCGGCGCCAATGGTGTGGCAGTAGGTGCGCTCCAGGGCCTCGACAATCTCACCCAGGGTTGCGTCTGTCTTGCCGATATACATGCTGCCGGTCTGGAACACTGTCTCCAGGTCCGCGGCGGAAAGCTGATGAAAGGAGAGGTCCAGGTCCGGTATGTGTTCCCGGGTATGCAGATTCAGGGGATCCAGGCTGGCCTTCTGGTGGCCGCGCTGGCGATAGGCCGAAACCAGTTGCACCACCTTGACCTGCTTGCGCTCGTATTCGGTGGCCTGGGAATCGTGGGCCACAGTGGCTTCGGTGCGCACGCGCATCTTGCTGATCTGGGCAAAACGGTCGCGGATCGTGGAGTGGGGAATGTCCTGGATCAAAGCCGAGGACGAATCCACCCGCGGCAATTTGTCAAAATAATCCCGCCACTGTTCCGGAACCCCATTGGGGTCCAGGAGATAGGATTCGTACAAATCCTCCACGTAGCTGGCGTTGCCGCCGGCGATATGCGAGCTCCTGCGCAGGAGCTCCATTGGACTGTCTTGCATCATGCCCTTCCGGGTTGAAGTTTCACGCCGGCGGTGACCCGGCTGGTTTCACCGTGTGCCTGTTCAGGTCGCCCGGGTCAGCAGCATCGTGCGAATGTGACCGATCGCGCGGGTCGGATTCAGGCCCTTGGGACACACATTGACACAATTCTGGATACCGTGACAACGGAACACGCTGAAGGGGTCATCCAGCCGCGACAGGCGTTCGTCGGTGGCGGTATCGCGACTGTCCGCCAGAAAGCGATAGGCCTGCAACAGACCCGCGGGACCGACAAAGCGATCCGGATTCCACCAGAACGAGGGGCAGCTGCTGGAACAACAGGCGCAAAGTATACACTCGTAAAGACCGTCCAGCTTGGCCCGGTCCTCCGGCGACTGCAGGCGCTCGATCGCGGGCGCCGGCGTATTGTTCTGCAGATAGGGCTGGATCTTCTCGTACTGGGCGTAGAACAGGCTCATGTCGACGACCAGGTCGCGAATCACCGGCAGGCCCGGCAGCGGACGGATCACCAGTTTGTTGTTCCTCACGGTCTCGGACAGGGGCGTGATGCAGGCCAGCCCGTTCTTGCCGTTGATGTTCAGGCCGTCGGAACCGCATACGCCTTCGCGACAGGAGCGCCGATAGGTCACCGAGCTGTCCTGGGCCTTGAGCTGCTCGAGCACGTCGAGCACCATCAGGTCCTTGCCTTCGGTGTCGAACTGGAAATCCTGCATCCAGGGCTTCTGGTCGGTTTCCGGGTTGTAGCGATAAATGCTTACTTGCAACATGATTGTGACCTCTGGGTAGCTACGCAGCGATTAATACGTACGGGCCTTGGGCTCGAAAGTCGGCACGGTCAGCGGCTTGAAATTGACGCCGCGCTTGCCGACCCGCTTCTCGTCCGGGTAGTACATGGAATGGCACAGCCAGTTTTCATCATCCCGCTCCTGGAAATCGTCACGGGCGTGGGCGCCGCGGCTTTCATTGCGGGCTTCGGCGGTGATGGCCGTGGCCTCGGCCACTTCCAGCAGGTTGTGCAATTCCAGCGCCTCGATGCGAGCGGTATTGAAGGTGTTGCTTTTGTCGGGCAGGGCCGCCGTTTCAATGCGGCCGCGCAGCTCCGCCAGCTTGCGAATGCCTTCCTGCATGAACTCGCCCTTGCGGAACACGCCGAAGTAATTCTGCATGACGTTTTGCAACTCCTTGCGCAGGTCCGGAATCTTGTCGCTGCCGGTGGCCTCATTGAGCTTGTTGAGCCGGGACATGCCCTGCTCGATATCCGAAGCGCTGGCATCGCGCATGTCGATACCCTCGCTCAGTGCCTTCTCGATAAACAGCCCGGAAGCGCGACCAAATACCACCAGGTCCAGCAGCGAGTTGCCACCCAGACGGTTGGCGCCGTGCACGGAGACACAGGCGACCTCACCACAGGCATACAGGCCGGGAATGATCTGGTCATTCCCCTGCGCATCCACGGTCAGGGCCTGGCCATGGACGTTGGTGGGAATGCCGCCCATCATGTAGTGACAGGTCGGAACCACCGGAATTGGCTCCTTCACCGGGTCGACGTGGGCAAAGGTGCGCGACAGCTCGCAGATGCCCGGCAGGCGCGATTCCAGCACCTCCTCGCCCAGGTGATCGAGCTTGAGCAACACGTGGTCGCCCTCGGGGCCGCAACCGCGCCCCTCGAGGATCTCCAGAACCATGGAGCGCGCCACCACGTCGCGACCGGCAAGATCCTTGGCATTGGGCGCATAGCGCTCCATGAAGCGCTCGCCGTCCTTGTTGATCAGGTAGCCACCCTCGCCGCGGCAGCCCTCGGTCACCAGAGTGCCGGCGCCGTAGATACCGGTGGGGTGAAACTGCCACATCTCGATGTCCTGCACCGGGAAGCCGGCCCGCAGGGCCATGCCGATGCCGTCGCCGGTGTTGATGTGGGCATTGGTGGTGGAGGCATAGATGCGCCCGGCACCGCCGGTGGCAAACACGGTTGCCTTGGATTTCACATAGACCGTTTCACCGGTCTCCATGCAGATGGCGATAACACCCACCACGGCACCATCCTGGTTCTTGACCAGGTCAGTGGCATACCACTCGTTGAAGAACACAGTGTTGTTCTTCAGGTTGCCCTGGTAGAGGGTGTGCAGCAGGGCATGACCGGTGCGGTCGGCCGCGGCACAGGTGCGGGCAGCCTGGGTCGGATTGTCAGGACCCTTGGACTGGCCGCCAAAGGGGCGCTGGTAGATGCGGCCTTCCTCGGTGCGCGAGAAGGGCAGGCCCATGTGTTCCAGCTCGAACACCGCTTCCGGACCCACGCTGCACATGTATTCGATGGCATCCTGGTCGCCGATATAGTCGGACCCCTTGACGGTATCGTACATGTGCCAGCGCCAGTCGTCGTTCGGGTCGGCGCTGGCAATGGCACAGGTAATGCCGCCCTGGGCGGAGACCGTGTGGGACCGGGTCGGGAAGACCTTGGAAATAACCGCAGTCTTGTAACCCGATTGGGCCAGCTGCAGGGCAGCGCGCATGCCCGCGCCACCACCACCTACGATGACGCCGTCAAAAGAAATGGTTCGCAATGCTGTCATGTCTCAATATCCCCAGAGGATCTGTACGCCCCAGACCACATAAACAAAAAGTACCAGTGCAATCACCAGCTGGGCAGAAATGCGCAATACATTGCCGGTGGTGCCCATCATCCGCTCTGTCAGGTAGTCCGTGACCACCGCCCACATGCCAATCCAGGCGTGCGCTGCCAGAGACAGGAGCGCCATGAGACTGAAAACCTTGACCCAGGTGTGGTCAAAGAGTGCTTTCCAGCTCGCGTAATCTACGCCGGTGAGTACAACCCAGATGAGAAAGACAAAGTAAGCCAGCAAAATGACCCCACTGACTCGCTGTACCAGCCAGTCCGAGGTCCCTGAGCGGCCGAAGCTTGTGACTGCAGTTACCATATCATCACCCCCACCAGCAGCGTCAGGAGAATTGAAAGCGCGATCACCAGGCGAGCACCGAGGACGCCCCCTTCCAGGCTCTCACCGATACCGAAATCCATGATCAAGTGCCTGACCCCCGCGAGGGCGTGGTAGATCAGCGCAGCCGCGATCACCCACAGGATCAACTTGGCGAGCGGGCTGGCGAGGGCCGATTGCAGGGCGGAAAAACTTTCCGGACTGCGCAGGCTCATATCCAGGGCCCAGACCAGGAAGGCCATGGCGACGAAAAGAAAAACACCGGAAGCGCGATGGGTAATGGATGCCCACGCGGTAATGGGGAGCCGCATGCTGCCGATGTCCAGGTTAACAGGACGCTTGTCTTTCACAGTTCAGGTACCACCGTTGCAGACGCCACAAGGGCGATTAATGAAGCCGGCCGCAGGTCAGGCCTGGCACTGTTGCCACCCGCTTCGGAACGCGGAGAAAGCGCGCGGAATTATAGGAGGATGCGGGATCAATTACAAACCTGCCCACAGGCGAGGCGAGGGCCGAAAAACTGCAGCGAACATCGCCTATCTCCAGACTGCACGATCCGGGACAATGACCCCAGAAGACCCCGAATTGGCGGCAAATACGGCCAGATCAATTGACAAAAGCTGTCGAGACTCTATAGTTGGGCACCCCGAGAAACAACATCGCAGGACCCCCTATGAGTGAAAGAAAGGCAACCCTGAAGGTAGACGGGCTGGATGAAACCATCGAGCTCCCGATCTACTCCGGCACCCTCGGCCCGGATGTCATTGATGTTGGTGGCCTTACCGCAAGGGGCATGTTCACCTATGACCCCGGTTTCGTCTCCACGGCTGCCTGCGAATCACAGATAACCTATATCGACGGCGCAGAGGGTATACTGCTGCACCGCGGCTACCCGATTGACCAGCTCGCCGAGCACAGCGACTACCTTGAGACCTGCTACCTGCTGCTCTACGGCGAACTGCCCAACGCCAGGCAAAAGCAAAAGTTCGTGAGCACCGTCAAGCGTCACACCATGGTGCACGAACAAATCCGCACCTTCTTCAACGGTTTTCGCCGCGACGCTCACCCCATGGCGGTGATGTGCGGTGTAGTAGGCGCACTGTCGGCGTTTTATCACGACTCACTGGATATCTCCGACGAGAACCACCGCGAAGTCGCAGCTTTCCGCCTGATTGCAAAAATGCCCACGCTGGCAGCCATGAGCTACAAGTTTTCCATCGGCCAGCCGTTCATGTACCCCGACAACAGCATGAGCTATTCGGAAAACTTCCTGCACATGATGTTTGGCAATCCCTGTGAGCCCAGCAACATCAGCCCGGTACTGGCCAGGGCAATGGACCGCATCTTCCTGCTCCATGCGGACCACGAGCAGAATGCCTCCACCTCGACGGTACGCCTGGCAGGTTCCTCCGGCGCCAACCCCTTCGCCTGTATTGCCGCGGGCATTGCCGCTCTCTGGGGACCCTCCCACGGCGGCGCCAACGAGGCGGTACTGGAAATGCTGGAGGAGATCGGTGACGTCTCCCGTATCGACGAGTTCGTGGCCAGGGCCAAGGACAAGGACGATCCCTTCCGCCTGATGGGCTTCGGCCACCGGGTATACAAGAATTTCGACCCCCGTGCCAAGGTGATGAAAGAGGCCGCGGACGAGGTGCTTGCGGAACTGGGCGTCGAGAACGAGCCACTGCTGGCCATCGCCAAGCGTCTCGAGCAGATTGCCCTGGAAGACCCCTACTTCATCGAAAGAAAGCTCTACCCCAACGTGGACTTCTACAGCGGCATCATTCTCAAGGCCATCGGCATCCCCACCAGCATGTTCACCGTGATCTTCGCGGTTGGCCGCACGGTTGGCTGGATCGCCCACTGGCACGAGATGATCAGCGGCAGCTACCGCATCGGCAGGCCGCGCCAGCTCTACACCGGCCACACCCAGCGCGACTTCCTGCCGCTGGACAAGCGCAGCTGAACCCGCGCTGCTGGCTGCACGTCGCGGACAGGCGCCACGGCGGTGCCCCCGCCCCCGGCAACAAGGCCGCCCTCGCGCGGCCTTTTTTCGTTACACTGGGCCCCAACGGGCAGAACAACAGGAATCAGGCAGGTCATGAGTGACGTCATTATCAGCGGCACAGGGCTGTATACACCGCCCCAGTCCATCAGCAATGAAGAGCTGGTCATCTCTTTCAACACCTGGGTAGAGCAGTTCAACGCTGACAATGCTGATGCCATAGCCGCCGGCGCCCTGGCACCGATGCAGCCCTCCTCCGCAGAATTCATCGAAAAGGCCTCGGGGATCAAATCGCGCTACGTAATCGACAAGGCGGGTATACTCGATCCAAACCGCATGGTGCCGCGAATCCCCGAGCGTCCGGACAGCAGCCCCTCAATCCAGTGTGAAATCTCCGTGGCCGCCGCCCGCGAGGCGATGGCCCAGGCCGGCAAGACCGCGGCGGATATCGACGCGGTCATCGTCGCCTGCTCCAACCTGCAGCGGCCCTATCCTGCGATTGCGGTGGAAGTGCAGGCCGCCCTGGGTATCCAGGGGTTCGGCTTCGACATGAACGTGGCCTGCTCTTCTGCCACCTTTGGCATTCAGCAGGCCCGCGACAGTATCCTTTCCGGCAGCGCCCGCTGTGTACTCATCCTCAACCCGGAAATCTGCAGCGGCCACCTCAACTTTCGCGACCGCGACTCCCACTTTATCTTCGGCGACGTCTGCACCGCGATCATCGTCGAACGCGATGACAGCGCCTCCGCAGCCGAGCGCTACCGCATCGTTGATACCAGGCTGCAGACCCTGTTTTCCAATAATATCCGCAACAACTTCGGCTTCCTCAACCGCGCCGCCGAGGAAGGCATCGGCCAGCCAGACAAGCTGTTTGTGCAGGAGGGGCGGAAGGTCTTCAAGGAAGTCTGCCCCGCAGTGGCAAAACAGATCAGCGACCAGCTGCAGCGCCTGGATATCGAGCCCGGCGCCCTCAAACGCCTGTGGCTGCACCAGGCCAACCTGAGCATGAACCACCTTATTTCACGCAAGGTTCTCGGGCGGGATGCCACTGCCGAAGAAGCGCCCACGATTCTGGACGAGTACGCCAACACCAGTTCCGCGGGCTCGGTGATCGCCTTCCACAAGCATCGAGGGGACTTCGCCAGCGGTGATCTGGGGGTGCTGTGTTCCTTTGGTGCGGGTTACAGTATCGGCAGCGTGATTCTGCAGCGGGTTTGACAACCTCACTCCAAGGGATTGCGCCAGTGCTTCTGGTTCGCCGCTGCCGGGATCCGCACGGAACCCGGGCAACGCGTATCCGGGTGACGGTTGCAGGACACGCCGTAAATACGTCCATGTAGGCTCGGTGACGGCATCCTTGCCGTCAACGGTCCTGCAACCGTCACCCGGCTCCACGTCGCCCTCTCACTTCGGTGACTCCGTTTTTTCGCACTACGAATTACGTGACTACATGAGGGAGGCTTGTGGCTGGAGGCTTGCCGGGACCGTTGAGCGCATGGAGGCGCGGGGCCGCCCAGACGATACGAGCCTACATGGATGTATTCACGGCGAGTCTCGGCAAGCCTCCAGCCACACGCCGCCCGTGTTCAGTGCACCATTCGCACGGCAATGAAATTCGTCACACTCCCTGGGTCCGGCTATTGTGTGCCAAGGAATCCTCAGGCCAGCAGGGCTGGCAGCGCTTCCAGCAGCGCATCGCACTGCTCATCAGTGCCCACGGTAATGCGCAGATAGTCGGCAATCCGCGGCTTGTCGAAGTAGCGTACAACGATGCCCTGCTCCCGCAGCGCCAGAAAGATGGCCTTCGCGTCCCGTCCGGGTCCCGGAGTGGCAAAGACAAAGTTTGCGGCCGAGGGCAGCACTGAGAACCCGAGTGCTGCCAGCCCCTCGGTCAGGCGAGCGCGGGTGGCGATAACCTTGCGGCGGCAGTCCTGAAACCAGTCCTCGTCGGCCAGGGAGGCAATGACCGCGCGCTGGGCGATGGCGTCCAGGGGGTAGGAGTTGAAGGAGTTCTTGATCCGCTGCAGACCATCGATCAGCGGCGCCTGGCCAAAGGCCATGCCGACGCGCAGGCCGGCGAGTGCGCGTGACTTGGAGAGGGTCTGCACGACCAGCAGGTTGGCGTAGTCGTTGATCAGTGTGACTGCGGAGTCGCCGCCGAAGTCGATGTAGGCCTCGTCAATGACCACCACACGGTCCGGGTTGTCCTGCAGCAGGCGCTGGATATCCGCCAGCTCGAGCACGATGCCGGTAGGGGCATTCGGATTGGGCAGGATAATGCCGCCATTGGGACGGGCGTAGCCAGCCACGTCAATGGTGAAATTGTCGCGCAGGGCAATCTGCTCGAACGCAATGCCGTAGAGCTCACACCAGACAGGGTAAAAACTGTAACTTATGTCGGGGAACAGCAGTGGCTGCTCCTGCTGCAGCAGCCCCTGGAAGACATGGGCGAGAACCTCGTCGGAACCGTTGCCCAGAAACACCTGCTGCGGATCCAGTCCATGGTACTGGGCCATGGCCTCGCGCAAGGCGCTGGATTCCGGATCGGGGTAGCGGCGCAGGGCCTCGCCATCGATGCCTTGAATGGCCACCAGCACCTGCGGTGATGGCGGGTAGGGAGCTTCATTGGTATTCAACTTGACCAGGCGCCGGTGCCGCGGCTGTTCGCCGGGCACGTAGGGCGTCAGGCGCCGGGTAAGTTCACTCCAGAAGCGGCTCATGCACAATCCTGTGGTCGGCACAGTGCGGGAAGCGCGGTATTCTACTTGAGCACTACCGCTTTGCAAGCTGCCATGCGGCTGGCCGCCCTGGGGCCGGCAAGGCGAAGCTGGCGCTCTGGAGTACCGCGTCAGTACTTGAACAGTGTATCCAGAACGACGCGGTCATAGTCACGGCCGGTACCGAAGGCATTTTCACCCGACTCGTTGTCAACGAAGACCGTCACGCCCAGATGCCACTGCTTGTCGATGGCATAGGTACCAAACAGCTTGTGGCCGCGAATGTCGGCGCCGCCACCGGCGACGTTGGAATCGCGCAGCAGACCCAAGACGGCGTCGGCCTCCACCCGCTCGTATTGATAGCCAAGGTCCCAGCTGCCGGCGCCATCGGCCTTGCCCAGCCGTGTTCCGGCGATCCAGCCGGTGTCATGATCATCCGCGTCCAGGTTCTGCACATAGTGCGCGTACACTGCCAGCGGCCGCGGCAGGCCGCGCCAGGTCAGTTCGGAGAACAGCTCCAACTCCTCGAAATCGGTATTGTAGGTGCAGCGACCATCGCCGTCGCAGCTGAAGCTGTTGCCGGAGAAATCATCGCGGTCGCCAAAGAAGACGGTTTCACCCTGCACCGGAATATCCAGATACCCGGCACCGGCTGTCAGCCCCAGATCTTCCCCCAGACCAAGGGTAAACCCGGACTGCACGCCGTAGTAGAAAGTGCGGTTGGCGCGGTTGCTGTCGCTCTCCAGGGCAATGGCGGCGGCGTTGAGGAACAGGCCGCTGCCCGACCAGCCCAGGGCTATGCCTTCCGGCGTGTAGTCCGAGTCCCAGAGCAGGCCGGAGCCCTGGGGCCGGTAGAAATTGTTCTTCATCTTGCCGCCGCTCAGGTAGGCGCCGTCGAAGGGCGTCCAGGTGGCATAGGCCCGATCCAGGAACAGATCCTTGCTGCTGCCACCGCTGCCCAGGGTGGTATTGCCGGAGGACGGCGACTCATTCCCCGCTGCGATCCGCAAGCCCACCTCTACCGCGTTGGGCAGTTGCGCGACAAAGCCCGCGCGCGCGCGCAGACGATGCCGACTGCGTACATCCCGGGCTGCCACGTCGATCTCCTCATAGCGGTAGCGGAAGTCGCCACTGAGGCGAATCCTGTCGGACCAGTGGTCCGCGGGACGGGAGGGCGTCGCGACCGGCGCGCGCTCAAGCCTGAGCTCGGAGACTGCGCTGGCGGTGCTTTCACGCAGCTCGGCGTTTTCCTGCTCCAGCGCGCTCACACGCTGCATCAGCGCTGACATCTGCGCCTTCATCTGTTCAAATTCGGCTTCGCTGACGGCGGCCCGGGCGTCGCCCGCGGCCACAGCGCTGGCCAGAACGGCCGCCCATGCTGCCGTCGCCACTCCTGTTTTACTCATGGATAGTCCTCACCCGTCACTGTCAGCGCGCTTGCGCGTGACATTTATGTGTCATTATTACTTCTTTTTTATGACAACATTATGACAGGTGAATACACGATAACCTAGTGTCGATCCTCAACCTGATTCATCAGCTCATCGGGCTCCACGTGGCGTACATCCAGTCCCCGGACCAGATAGACCACGTTTTCGGCGATATTGCAGGCGTGGTCACCCACGCGTTCCAGACTGCGCAGCGCCCACATCTGCCCCAGCACGGGACCAATAGTGCGTGGATCCTCCATCATGAAGGTCACCAGACTGCGCATCGCCGTGGCATACTCGGCATCCACGGAGCGATCGGCAATCACCGTGTCCACCGCCATATCGACATCCAGGCGCGCAAACGCATCCAGCGCATGCCGCAGCATCTCGGCGACATGATTGCTGATATGCCGTATCTCGACAAAGCCGCCACCGCTCGATGCCGGTTCCTCGGAAGCCTTTACCGCCTGCCGGGCAATCTTGCTGGCTTCGTCACCAATCCGCTCGAGATCGGTTGTGACCTTGGAAATCGCCAGCACCAGGCGCAGGTCGCTGGCCGCCGGCTGCCGCCGTGCAAGGATGCGGAAGCACTCCTCGTCGATACTGATTTCCATATCGTTGACTTCCTCATCGCCGGCGACGACTTCTGCTGCCAGCCCGCTGTCGCGGTTGAGGAGGGACTCCACCGCCCGACCGATCTGCTGCTCGACCAGACCGCCCATTTCCAGCAGGTGGTTCTTGACGGCATCCAGTTCGGCATTGAACTGGGCTGAGATGTGTTGCTTGTAGCTATCCTGATTCAGCATGACAATGTCCTCAGCCGTAACGGCCGGTGATGTAATCCTCGGTCTGCTTCTGTTCCGGGTTGGTGAACAGCGTATCGGTGTCGTCGTATTCAATCAACTTGCCCATATACATGAAGGCTGTCATGTCCGACACCCGGGCTGCCTGCTGCATGTTGTGGGTCACGATCACAATGGTGTAGCGGGATTTGAGCTCGTAGATCAACTCCTCGATCTTCAGCGTGGAGATCGGGTCGAGGGCCGAAGCTGGCTCATCAAGCAGCAGCACCTCGGGTTCCACGGCAATGGTGCGGGCGATCACCAGACGCTGCTGCTGTCCCCCCGACATGCCCAGGGCACTCTCGTGCAGCCGATCCTTGACCTCTTCCCACAGGGCTGCAGCGCGCAGGGACTTTTCCACCACTTCATCCAGGATGCGCTTCTTGTTAATACCTTGAATCCTCAGACCGTAGGCGACGTTCTCATAAATGCTCTTGGGAAAGGGATTGGGCTTCTGGAATACCATGCCGATACGCCGGCGCAGGGCTGCGACATCTACCCGACGATCGTAGACATCCTCGTTTTCCAGCAGCAGCCTGCCATCGACGCGGCAGCCATCCACCAGGTCGTTCATGCGGTTGATGCAGCGCAGCAGACTGGATTTGCCACAGCCGCTGGGGCCGATAAAGGCCGTCACCCGCTGGCGAGGGATTTCCAGATTGATATCGAACAGGGCCTGTACACTGTTGTAGAACAGGTTGAGGTTTTCCATTCTCAGGCTGGTTTCTGCGGGGCCGGCCTGGCCCGAAGGATGGGCCTGATCGCGCTTCAGCGCCTGCATGTCGAGAGCATGGGTTTGCATAATGGGTTCCTGTCTAGTGTTCCAGCGACTTGTAGCGTTCCCGCAGGCGGTTGCGCAGGCTCACGGCGGCGAGGTTCAGCAGCGCGATAATCAGTACCAGCAGAAATGCCGTAGCATAGACCAGGGGCCGCGCTGCCTCCACGTTGGGACTCTGGAAGCCTACATCATAGATGTGGAACCCCAGGTGCATGAACTTCTGGTCCAGATGCAGATAAGGGTAATTGCCGTCCAGCGGCAGGGTCGGGGCCAGTTTCACCACCCCCACCAGCATCAACGGAGCCACTTCCCCCGCAGCCCGCGCTACTGCCAGAATCAGGCCCGTCATCATTGCCGGGCTGGCCATGGGCAGTACCACCCGCCAGAGGGTCTCCGCGCGGGTGGCTCCCAGCGCCAGCGAGCCTTCGCGCAGGGCCTTGGGAATTCGCGACAGGCCCTCCTCCGTCGCCACAATCACCACCGGCAGAGTGAGCAAAGCCAGAGTCAACGAGGCCCACATCAGGCCCGGCGTGCCGAAGGTTGGCCGTGGCAGCGCCGCCGGGAAGAACAGCTCGTCAAGTTCACCACCGACGAAGTAAATGAAGAATCCGAGGCCAAACACACCGTAGACGATGGACGGCACCCCGGCCAGATTGTTGACCGCGATGCGGATAGTGCGGGTGACGAAGCCCTGGCTGGCGTACTCACGCAGGTAGACTGCTGCGACCACACCAAAGGGAGTAACAATGATGGACATCAGGATCACCATCAGCACCGTACCAAACATGGCGGGATAGATACCGCCTTCGGTATTGGCTTCGCGGGGCTCGGTGGTGAGAAATTCCCAGAGTCGCTCAAAGTACATCCCCACCTTGGCCACAAGACCCATGGCATTGGGCTGATAGGCGCGCACCACCTTGGCAATGGGCAGGGTCACCACCCGGCCATCGGCGAGCTCGGCACTGTAGCTGTGGTCCTTGATGCTGTCATAGAGCACATACAGCTCTTCCTGCAGCACACGAAAGCGGGCTTCCTGCTCGGCCCGCTCGCTGGCGAGGTCCGCCGCGGCCGCCGCATCCAGCGCCCCGTCCATCTCCAGTCTGCGCTCGCGCAGGCGCAGGCGCTCCAACTCGTAGTTGATCGCGCCGATATCCACCCGCTCGATCTGGCGAATCTGCTCTCGTACCGCGTCGGTCTCGGTGACAAGATCCTGTAGCGCCTGCCAGGTAGCTTCCGGCCCATCGGCGGCCACCGTTACCTCTGGCCCATTGAAGCGGCTGACACCGCGCAGATAGCCGTAGAAATTACCCCATTCCAGGCGCTCTACCACCACAACATCCTCGGGCCAGCGACGCTCACCAAACTGCTCGTTGAGCAACCAGGTGAAATCGGTGCCGAGGAAGTCGCGGTTGCCCTGCTTGAGTAGAGTGCGCTGGTAGAACGGACCCGGCCCCTGCAGCTCAATGCCTGCACCCTCCAACTGGGTGCCGACTACTTCGACCTCCTCCACAACCTCGCCCAACAACTCCCGCGACTGGTCTTGGTAGCTCACCGTTACTGCCAGCACATCGGCCGGCCAGAAGTGGCTGAGGCCACGCACGGCGAGCAATAGAAGCAACCCCACGACCGCAATCACGCTGATACTCACGGCAGCGCCGTTGAGCCAGATCAACGGCTCACCGCTGCGCAGCCAGGACTTTACCCCCGGAGAGCGATCGCTGTGCAAATCCTGTTCATTGATCATCTTCATCACAGGGACCCGTATTTGACCCGCAGCCGCTGCCGTACCAGTTCGGCGATGGTATTGACCGCAAAGGTGAACATGAACAGTACAAAGGCCGCGAGGAACAGGACCCGGTAATGGGTGCTGTTCACTTCCGCCTCCGGCACCTCTACCGCAATGTTGGCCGACAGCGTGCGCATGCCCTCGAAAATGTTGACGTCCATGATTGGCGTATTGCCGGTGGCCATCAGCACGATCATGGTTTCACCCACCGCCCGCCCCAGGCCGATCATCAGGCCGGAGAAAATACCCGGGCTGGCCGTCGGGATAACAACGCCAACCAGGGTCTGCCAGGGCGTGGCGCCCAGGGCGAGACTGCCGTAACTCAAGTGCTTGGGCACAGAAAATATGGCATCCTCGGCGATGGAGAAAATGGTGGGGATCACCGCCATGCCCATCGCGATGCCCACTACCAGCGCATTGCGCTGGTCAAAGGATATTCCCAGCTCCGTGGTGATCCAGCGGCGCATATCACCGTCGAACAACAACAGCTCGAAAGTGTCGTTGGCGGCAAAACTCAGGTAGCCGATAAGGATTACCACGGGGATCAACACTGCCGCATGCCAGCCCTCCGGCACCCAGGAACGGATGGCGATCGGTAGCCGGGACCAGAGGAAGGCAAACAGCAGCACGCCCAGCGGCAGGGCCAGCATGAGAGTCACCACCGCAGTCAACTTGTCCTCGATAAGCGGCGCCAGCCAGAGGCCCGCGAGGAAGCCCAGGATCACCGTGGGCAACGCCTCCATCAACTCGATCAGCGGCTTGATCTTGCGGCGCAGCGGGGCGGCCATGAAGTAAGCCGTATAAATTGCGCCACAGATTGCCAGGGGAGCAGCGATCATCATGGTGTAAAACGCGGCCTTTAGCGTACCAAATGCCAGCGGGGCAAAACTGTACTTGGGTTCGAAATCAGTATCGGCAGAGGACGATTGCCAGACATGCTCAGGCTCATCATAGCTCTCGTACCAGACCTTGTCCCAGAGCGCAGACCAGGAAATATCCGGGTGTTCGTTGTGGATCCGCCAACTGCGCAGGCCACCATTGCTGTCCACGTACACCAGTGCGTCTGCCCGTGGCGAAATCGCCGCCGCGCCCTCGCCCAGGGGCAGAGCGTCCTGGCTCAGCAGACGCCGGTGGGCGGTAGTATGGTAGATCTGCAGCTCACCCTTGCGCCCGAGGGCCAGGAAGCCCTTGCGGCGCTGTTCCGTCACCAGTTCACTGACGACGATGCCATCGGTATCAAACTCGCGAATACGCTGCAGGTAATTCCCGCCCTCCCCGTCGCGCACCATGAAGAATTGCGCCAGCTCTCCGCGGTCGGAAGCCGCCAGCAGGGAAATACCCCCCAGCAGCATGGCGCTGGTGGAGAGGTGCCCACCACCAGTGAACAGCTGGCCCTGACTGGCCAGCTGCAAGTAGCCGTTGCTGTCACGCTGTCGCAGGTTGAGCACGGTGAAACCACCTGCGCTGTCCAGCCGAAACAGCCAGCGCAAATCCTCGTCAATATGGATGGCGGCGGTGGTACCGCCCATGGCGGGGACCTTCAGCTCCTCCCGGGTCAGGGACACTGCACCTGTGATAAAGTTCTCGTCGCGGTTGACCCGGTGCACCCGCAGTTCTCCCGCCTGGTTCAGGGCCGCAACCACCAGCCCTTCATCCGTTTCGCCCACGGCCAGCTCTACCACCCGCACAGGACCAAAATTCAACTCAAGATCCGGGTAGTGACGCTCCAGCCTGGGGGTAACAACGCGTTCGCCGCCCGGATAGGTCAGCCGATACTCGTGGCTGTGCATGGAGAAATTACCGGACGCGTGGGCCAGCGCGAACAGCCGGCCTTCGGCTCCCTCTGGCGCCACCGCGGTAACAGCGCCGAACTCCGGGGCAAGCTCTTCCCGCAATACCAGCTCGCCGCTGTCAAGGCCAAAAAAGCGTCCACTGCCGTCGGCAAAGACGCCAAAGCCCAGCTCTGTCTGCTCCTCAACCGCCAGGTGCAGCGGCGCCTCCGCGAAGGGAGAGTCAACTGAGGCGCGCGGTTCCATGCTCGCATTGCTGAACAGGGGCAGAATTTCGTAGAGCAGGTAGAAGAAAATCAGCAGGATGGCAATCAGCACCCCGGCACCGCCGGTCGTCACGGCGATGGTCGCCATGCGGTCCTTGAAGTGACGCCACCGGGGAGAAAAGGGCGAAACGTGCTCGCTTAATTTGGCCAAGGGTGCGACTCTCGCGTGTAGGGGTACATAAACCGGGCAGCCACCCAGGGTGCGGCTACCCGGCAGGGGCAGTAATGCTTACAGATCGAGTTGCTTGCGATAGCGTTCCACGACCGCCGCTGGAAGCGGGATGTAGCCGTCTTTCAACACCACTTCCTGACCCTGGCGTGAAAATACCATCTTGATGAATTCGCGCTCCAGCGGTGACAGCGGCTGGTTCGGATTCTTGTTGATATAAACATACAGGAAGCGCGCCAGAGGATAGCTGCCATTGATGGAGTTCTCCCCATTGGCCTCAACCGGCGCCTCCTCTGCGCTTCTGCTGATCGGTACGGTGCGGACGCTGGATGTCCGGTAGCCGATACCCGAGTAGCCGATACCGTTGACGGATGTTGACACCGATTGCACTACCGAGGCGGATCCGGGCTGCTCATTGACACTGTTCTTGAAGTCACCCTTGCACAAGCCGACACTCTTGAAATAACCGTAGGTGCCGGAAACCGAGTTGCGACCGAACAGTTGCATGTCACGATCTTCCCAGGCGCCGTCCAGGCCCAGTTGGCCCCACTTGCTGATATCCGCAGCAGCACCACACTTGCGGGTGGATGAGAACACGGCATCCACCTCTGCGATCGTCATGCCGGTAATGGGGTTATCCTTGTGCACGTAAACCGCGAGGGCATCAATGGCCACTGGCACCGCCGTTGGCTTGTAGCCATGACGAGCCTCGAAAGCCTCGATTTCCTGGTCGCGCATGTCGCGACTCATGGGACCGAAATTCGCGGTACCCTCGGTCAGCGCCGTCGGCGCCGTGGATGAACCGGCGGCCTGAATCTGGATATTGACATTGGGATACGCGCGCTTGAAGTCTTCCGCCCAGAGGGTCATCAGGTTAGCGAGCGTATCGGAGCCAATGCTGGACAAATTGCCCGACACACCGCTGGCAATTTCATACTCACGCAGGTCGGCGTCGAGTTCCGCAAATGTTGCGCTCGCAAGACCGATACCTGCGACCGCAACGGCGGTCTGGAACAGATTCTTGATCGACATGTGGGGCTCCCGTTTGTTGAAACGTTACGTCGCACACAGTAAACGCCGTATGTGACAATATTATGACAAGTTTGTGTAGGAGAACGAAAACTGCCTCCCAAAACCGCTACCCCGGAAAAACCAGGGTAAATACGCTCCCCACCCCGAGGGTACTCTCTATATGCAGCTCCGCCCGGTGCGCCGCTGCCACATGCTTGACTATGGCCAGACCAAGACCGGTACCACCAGTGGCTGAAGAGCGGCTGTCATCCACCCGGTAAAAACGCTCGGTCAGGCGCGGCAGGTGGACCGCATCAATACCCATACCCCGATCCTGCACCGAAAGCAACAAGTGCTGCCCCTCCCGCCGCCAACGCACTGTCACAATAGTGTCATCTTGGCTGTATTTGAAGGCATTCAACACCAGATTGGACACTGCGCTGTGCAGTTCCCGGTAATCTCCCGCCACCTTGTCGGCGGTCTCCAGCTGCAGAGCAAGTTGGCGGCCGGGATGGGAAGTCTGCAACTCGTCCTTCAGTTCCTCCAGCAAGGCGCCAATATTGACCTGCTCGCGCCGGGGCTGGGTGCGCACGCTTTCGATTCGGGAGAGCCACAGCAGGTCCTTGAGCAGCGTTTCCATCCGCGCCGCCTGCTGCTGCATTTGCTCCAGGGGCCTGCGGAAGCGGGGCTCGAGCTGGCCGGCGTTGGCGAGAATGGTTTCCAGGTAACCCTTGATGACCGTCAACGGCGTGCGCAGTTCATGCGAGACGTTGCCGACAAAATCGCGACGCATCTGCTCCAGCTTGGCCTCCTTGGTGACATCCCTGACGAACACCAGTCGGTCGCCGCCGCCAAATGCAGTGACGGCAAACTGCAGGTACTGCACGTGCTCGCCCTTGAGCGCCACCTGCAGCGGATTGTCAAAGGCCGCGGCGAGGAAATAACGATGAAACTCGGGCAGGCGCACCAGATTGAGCAGGGCCTGCCCGCGGTCGGCGGGATAGCGCAGCCCAAGCAACCGCTCTGCCGCTGTGTTGCTCCACTCAATGGCACCGGTACCGTTGACCATGATCGCACCGTCATGCATGGAAGACAGGGAACCCTGCAGATAGTCGAGCCGCGATTGCAGCTGCGCCTGCCGTTCCTGGCCCGCACGCTGCAGCTGGTACAGGCGGTCGTAGATGACACCCCAGATTGCGGGAGCCTCTGGCGGCTCAACCGAGGTATCGGCCAGCCAGCTCAGCAGGCGTTGCAGCTGGTACAGCCAGCGCGCCAGCAGTGCCAGCAGTACCAGCGCCAACACCAGCCAGGGGAGGCCCAACAGCCCGCCGACTCCCAGGGCGACAACGGACAGCAAGACCAGCCGACGCAGCTCCACCAGCCAGGCGCCGGCAGCGTTCACCGCGCAGGAACCCCGCGGGCAGAAAACCGGTAACCGGTACCCCGCACGGTCTGGATCAGGTCGCTGTAGTCGGCGGCTGCGGTCTGCAGTGCCTTGCGCAGACGCCGAATATGCACATCCACAGTGCGCTCTTCGACATACACATTGGCGCCCCAGACCTGGTCCAGAAGCTGATTGCGGGAATAGGCGCGCTCTGGATGCGACATGAAAAAGTGCAGCAGATTGAACTCCGTGGGTCCCATATCCACGGGTTGGTCGACAAGGAATACGCGCTTACTCTCGCCGTCGAGTACCAGCTCGCCCACCTGGATCCGGTCCATCTCGTCGCCGCCACTGGCGCGGCGCAGCAGGGCCTTGATGCGGGCGATCAGTTCCCGGGGGGCGAAGGGCTTGGTGATGTAGTCATCGGCGCCCACATCCAGGCCCTGAATGACATTGTCCTCCGCCGTCTTGGCGGTGAGCATGATCACCGGCAGGTCCCGGGTGGTGTCGGTCCGCTTGAGACGGCGCAATAGTTCAAGACCGCTACCACCTGGCAGCATCCAGTCCAGCAACACGATATCGGGGCGCTCATCGACGATCAGGGTAAAGGCATCCTGGATGTTCTCGGCCTCAATGCAGCGGAATTCCGCAATCTCAAGCGCCATCCGCAACATGTCGCGTATGGCGAATTCATCATCGACGATCAGCACCTTGCGTTCATTCATCGGTCACATTTCCCTCATTGGCATTCCACACGCGCCTATTAGATGAGGAAATTGTGACAATAAAGTGACAACGGCGCTTTTGCACGCGGTTTTTACTGTAGGAGCCCGCTGGCCCAGGCCACCCTCTCTGGCCGCTATGCGGCCATTCACCTTGCGGCCCAGGCCACCCTCTCTGGCCGCTGCGCGGCCATTCACCTTGCGGCCCAGGCCACCCTCTCTGGCCGCTGCGCGGCCATTCACCTTGTCTGCGGGCGATGTTATCGCCGACAGAGTCGGCTCCTACACCAGGGTGTGCTGGCCCTCCCCAGGGCTAGCGCAGGCTGGCGTTGATGTTTGCCAGCACCTTGTTGCCGGGACAGAGGTCCTCCTCCGTGAGGCTGTTCAGTGGTCTGCGCGAAGTTTCCAGCACGTCGTGCAGGTCCCGCGAGTCCTTGTCGATGTAGATCAGCCCGGTCAGGATCTGACCCTCCGCCCGGTGGCGCTCCAGTGCCACCATGGCCGAGATCCGGTCAAACGGATCCAGGTCCTCAGCCAGCTTCTCCAGATGCAGGACGGAGCCGTCGTGCAGGGTGACTTCCTGGGTGCGACCCGCGGCATAGCTGGCAGTGATCTCCTCGCGCATGGGCACGAAATCCACCGTACCCGTAGCCTCGGAGTGCTCGCGCACGAAATCGTAGCTCTTGGTGGAACCCGGGTTGTTGTTGAAGGTCACGCAGGGGGAAACCACGTCGATCAGGGCGAAGCCGCGGTGGGCAATCGCCGCCTTGATCAGGGGCACCAGCTGGCCCTTGTCCCCGGAGAAGCTGCGGGCGACGAAGGTGGCACCCAATTGCAGCGCCAGACCCGGCAGATCAATGGCCGAGAAGGGGTTGGGGTCGCCCTTCTTGCTGGCCGAACCTTCATCGGCCGTGGCGGAGTCCTGACCCTTGGTCAACCCGTAGCAGCCATTGTTCATGACAATATAGACCATGTTCAGGTTGCGGCGGACCGCGTGCGCGAACTGCCCCATGCCAATGGAGGCGGTGTCGCCATCGCCGGACACGCCGAGGTAGAGCAGCTCGCGGTTGGCCATGCTGGCGCCACTGACCACCGAGGGCATGCGCCCGTGCACCGAGTTGAAGCCGTGGGACTTGCCGAGGAAATAGGTCGGCGCCTTGGAGGAGCAACCAATGCCGGAGAGCTTCGCAATCCTGTGCGGCTCCAGCGCCAGTTCATGGCAGGCACGGACTATCGCGCCGGAAATCGAGTCGTGTCCGCAGCCGGCGCAGAGGGTGGAAATCGCCCCCTCGTAATCGGCCTTGGTGTAGCCGAGGGCATTCACCGGCAGATCGGGGTGCCTGAACTTGGGCAGCTGGTAGCTCATGATCTGGTCTCCACGCCAGCGACAACGCGCTCGCGACGCAAGGGAGTCACGTTATAGCCCGGCATCTGCAGCAGGATCTGCTTGCGGATGTTGCGGGCACTGATGGGGGTACCGTCGAAACAGAGTACGGATTTCAGCTTGTCCGGGCCGAGTTCGAACTCCGCCATCAACAGGGTGCGCAACTGCGCATCGCGGTTCTGCTCGATGACAAAGACGCGCTCGTGCCGGGCGATGAATTCCTCCACTTCGCTATTGAAGGGGAACGAGCGCACCCGCAAGGCAGCCAGCGGTATGCCGTCCTCGGCCAGGTAGTCGCGGGCCTCCATCGCGGACTCCTCGCTGGTGCCGAAGAACAGGATCGCGGTGTCGGTGTCCTGCTCGCAGGGCGTTTCGATCGGGCCGGGCACCCACTGCTTTATGGTTTCCCACTTGGCCATCAGCCGGTGCATGTTCTTCTCGTACTCTTCGCCCTTTTCGGTATAGACCGCGTACTCGTCGCGGGAGGTACCGCGGGTAAAGAAGGCGCCCTTGGTGGGGTGGGTCCCGGGAATAGTACGGTAACAAATGGCGTCACCATCGACATCCAGATAGCGACCGAACCGCTCCATTTCGTCCAGCTGTTCGGCGCTCAGCACCTTGCCGCGATCGTAGCGGCGGTTGTCGTCCCAGGACAGGGGCGGCGACATATTGTCGTTCATGCCCAGATCCAGGTCGGTCATCAGGATGATGGGGGTCTGCAGTCGCTCCGCGAGGTCGAAGGACAGGGCGCCAAAATCAAAACACTCCCTCGGGGTGGAGGGAAACAGCAGCACCTGCTTGGTATCACCGTGCGATGCATAGGCTGCGGAGAGAATGTCCGACTGCTGGGTCCGGGTCGGCATGCCGGTGGACGGACCTGCCCGCTGGACGTCGAACAGCACCGTCGGGATCTCGGCGAAATAGGCCAGGCCCAGGAACTCGCTCATCAACGACAGGCCGGGGCCACTGGTGGCGGTAAAGGCGCGGGCGCCGTTCCAGCTTGCGCCCACCACCATGCCGATGGCGGCGAGTTCGTCTTCGGCCTGCAGGATCGCATAGTTCCTGCGGCCGGTGCCCGGGTCGATGCGCATCCGCCTGGCATACTTTTCAAACGCGTCTACCACCGAGGTGGAGGGGGTAATCGGATACCAGGCGGCAACCGTGGCGCCACCATAAATGGCACCGAGGCCGAGCGCGGTATTGCCATCGAGGAGGATATTGTCACCGACCTTGTCGGACTTGCGCAGGCGAATGCCGATCGGGCAGTCAAAGTTCTCCGTTGCGTACTGGTAGCCCAGTTCCAGCGCCTGGATATTGGGCAGGATGAGCTTGTCCTTGCCCTTGAACTGGTCCTCCACCAGACCGGTCAGGACCGCAAAATCCATGTCCAGCAGGGCCGCGAGGGCGCCGACGTAAATCACGTTGCGGAACAGCTGGCGCTGGCGCGGATCCTGGTACTGCTCGTTGCAGATCCGGGTCAGGGGAATGCCCATGATGGTCACGTCGCTGCGGATCAGGCGCAGGTCCAGGGGCTTGGTGTTGTCATAGATGAAATAGCCGCCCGGCTCAACTTCCTGGATATCCTGGGGCATGCTCTGGGGATTCACCGACAGCATGATATCCACCCCGCCCCGGCGACCCAGGTAGCCGCGCTCGCTGACCCGCACCTCGTACCAGGTGGGCAGACCCTGGATATTGGAGGGAAAAATGTTCTTTGGACACACCGGCAGGCCCATGCGGAACACGGCCTTGGCGAACAGGTTGTTGGCACTGGCGCTACCGGTGCCGTTGACGTTGGCAAACTTGATGACGAACTCGTTGACGGCTTGCAGCGCTTGCATGATTTATTGCCCCGCTTTGGTAACGCTGTAGAGAAATTTCTGCATGTCCCAGGCGGTGGTCGGGCAGCGTTCGGCACAAAGGCCGCAGTGCAGACACACGTTCTCGTCCTTGACCATGACCCGCTGCGTCGGCAGGTGTTCGGAAACATACAGATCCTGGGCCAGGTTGCCGGCCGGGGCAGTCAGCTGCAGGCGCAGCTCCGGCTCCTCCGCATTGGCGGTAAAGGTAATGCAGTCAGTCGGACAGATATCCACGCAGGCATCGCACTCAATGCAGCGCGGCGCATCGAACACCGTCTGCACATCACAGTTGAGGCAGCGCTCCGCCTCCTTGAACCCGGTACCCGCGTCAAAACCCAGCTCCACTTCAAGCTTGCGGTCGCGCAGGGTTTTCTCCAGCGGCGCCATGGGCACCACATAGCGCTTGTCGCTTTCCACCGCGTTGTCGTAACTCCACTCGTGAATGCCCATTTTCTGGCTCACGAGATTGGTGAAGGGTGGCGGCCGCTGGGCGACGGATTCACCGCGACAGAACAGGTCGATGCTGACTGCAGCCTGGTGGCCGTGGGCGACTGCCGTAATCACGTTCTCGGGGCCAAACGCGGCGTCGCCGCCAAAGAACACTTTGGGATTGGTGGATTGAAACGTTGTCGGGTCGACCACTGGCATATCCCAGTTGTCGAACTCGATATCCAGGTCGCGCTCGATCCACGGAAACGCGTTCTCTTGGCCAATGGCCATCAGTACATCATCGGCCTCCATGAACACCAGGTCCTCGCCGGTGGGTACCAGGCTGCGCTTGCCGTCGGCGTCGTACTGTGCCTCCACTTTCTCGAACAGCATGCCCTTGAGCTTGCCGTCCTCGATAACGAATTCCTTTGGAACATGGTTGTCATGGATGGGGATGCCCTCGTGCATGGCATCCTCCTTTTCCCAGGGCGAGGCTTTCATGTCGGCGAAGGGGCTGCGCACTACCACTCTCACGTCCTCGCCACCGAGCCTGCGCGAGGTGCGGCAGCAGTCCATGGCGGTATTGCCGCCACCCAGCACCAGTACCCGCTTGCCAATACTCTCGGTATGCTCAAAGGCCACACTGGCAAGCCAGTCGATACCGATGTGGACCTGCTTGCCCGCCTCCTCCAGGCCCGGCAGATTCAGGCCCTTGCCGCGGGGCGCGCCGGTGCCGACAAAGACTGCATCGTAGTCCTTCTCCAGCATACTCTTGAGGCTGGTTACTTCGGTGTCGAAATGGGTGACCACGCCAGTATCCAGAATGTAACCCACTTCCTCGTCCAGTACGGAAACAGGCAACCGGAACGACGGGATCTGGCTGCGCATCATGCCGCCGCCGGCGAACTGGTTGTCGTAGATATCGATGCTGTAGCCGAGTGGCATCAGATCCCTTGCCACGGTCAGGGAAGCGGGACCGGCGCCGATCAGGGCGAGGCGCTTGCCGTTCTTTTGGGCCGGGATCGCGGGCAAGCGGGCCTTGATGTCGGTCTTGTTGTCAGCCGCCACCCGCTTCAGCCGGCAGATCGCCACCGGCTCCTCGCCCTTGGCGATGCGACCACGGCGACAGGCCGGCTCGCAGGGACGGTCGCAGGTGCGCCCCAGAATCCCGGGGAACACATTGGACTCCCAGTTGATCATGTAGGCGTCGTCATAGCGCCCGGCGGCAATCAGCCGGATGTACTCCGGCACCGGCGTGTGGGCCGGGCAGGCGTACTGGCAATCGACCACCTTGTGAAAGTACTCGGGGTTCTTGATATCGGTTGGATTCACAGCAAATGCCTGTTTTACATCGTTATGGGTTGGTTTCGCGACCGGTGCGACCTGGGGAAAAGTGTGTCACAAACGCGATATGTTTTCATCTCCCCGGAAGCGCAATTGACTTCCAATCAGCGGCCATTGTGAGGATTTAGCCGCTGCCGACAGGATTGTTGAACCACTGCGGGACTCACTGGAACAGGCCAAAGAAACCGCGGCGCCGGGGTAGTGAACTCTCGCAGGCAGCAAGCTGGGACTGGTACTGGCTGGCGCGGGCGCGCACTTTGCCGGCAACCCCCTGCAGCCAGGCCTTTTCGCGATAGCTGCCGCGGTTGTAGCCGCCGTGGCCCTCGTGATAGGCGAGATAGAGTCGGTAGGCGTCGTCCCGGGGAATGCCACTGCGGTGCAGGGATTCGTTGTTGTACCAGCCGATAAAATGAATGGCATCGGCAAAGTTCTTGCGACTGGCCCGGTAGCGACCGGTACTGCGCTGATAACTCTTCCAGGTGGAGTTGAGTGCCTGGCTGTAGCCGAACGCGTCCGACGGCCGCGGCCCCGGAATGATGCCCAGCAAGCGTCGCCGCGGCGGCTTGGCCCTGGCTTCAAAGCGCGATTCCTGATGCATGATCGCCAGCATGACCGGAATCGGACTGTGCCAGTCGTCGCGCGCCTTGACCGCATCGGCGTACCAGCCCTTCTTGTCGCGAAAGATGCTGCAGGCATTGTCCACATTGGCCGGCGGGGTCGTGGCGCAGGCGGGCAACAGGGCTGCGAGCAGCAGGGCGAAGAGCAACCTCACAGCTGCACCCCGTGCTGCGCCAGCAGCGCCAACAGCGCCGCTTCGTCGATGACCGGAATGCCCAGCTCGGTGGCTTTGCCAAGCTTGGAGCCGGCACCGGGACCGGCGACCACCGTATGGGTTTTGGCGGAGACGCTGCCAGCCACCCGCGCCCCCAGGGCCTCGAGATGAGCCTTGGCCTCAGTGCGCCCCAGCGCTTCCAGGGTCCCGGTCACCACCCAGGTCTGCCCCGCCAGTGGCAGCGCCTCCGCTGCCACCGGCTCCAGATCCGGCCAGTGCACACCGGCAGACCGCAGTGCCGCCACCACGGCCAGGCTGTCGGCAGAATCGAAAAACTGGCGCAGGTGGTCGGCGACCACCGGGCCCACATCCGGCACCGCCAACAGGGCCTCCTCATCGGCGGCCACCAGTGCTTCCCAGCTGCCAAAGTGACGCGCCAGGTTGCCGGCGGTGGCCTCACCCACTTCGCGGATGCCCAGAGCATAAATGAAACGCTGCAGGGTGGTCGCCTTGCTCCTCTCCAGCGCCTGCAGCAGCCTGTCCACGGACTTGTCCCCCATCCGATCCAGCTCCAGCCACTGCGTGCGCGGCAAGGTGTAGATATCCGCTACGTTGCGCACCAGGCCACGATCGACCAGCTGCTCCACCAGCTTGTCGCCAAGGCCCTCCACGTCCAGCGCCCGGCGCGAGACGAAGTGGCGTATGGCGGCTTTCTGCTGGGCCTGGCAAATCAGCCCACCCATGCAGCGCAGCACGGCTTCGTCCTCGGCCCGTTCCACCACCGAACCGCACACCGGGCAGGCATCCGGGAACACCACCGGCCGCGCGGAGGCGGGCCGCTGCTCCGCGACCACGGCCACCACTTGCGGAATCACGTCCCCCGCCCGACGCACGATCACGGTATCGCCTATGCGCAGACCCAGGCGTTCGATTTCATCGCTGTTGTGCAAGGTGGCGTTGCTGACCGTGACCCCGCCCACAAACACTGGCTCCAGCCGTGCCACCGGCGTAATGGCGCCAGTCCGGCCAACCTGGAACTCCACCGCCAGCAGCCGGGTCATCTCCTCCTGGGCGGGGAACTTGCGGGCAATGGCCCAACGCGGCGCCCGGGACACAAAACCGAGACGCTGCTGCAGGGCGAGGTCGTTGACCTTGAACACGATGCCGTCGATGTCATAGGGCAGCTCCGCGCGGCGTGCAGCCAGCTCCTCGTAATAGGCGTCGCAGGCATCGATACCGGTAACCACCCGGGATTCGCTGTTGATGCGCAGACCCCAGACCTGCAAACGATCCAGCACCTCCGAGTGCCGGGCCGGCAAGTCACCACCCTCATACAGGCCGACGCTGTAGCAGCACATCTGCAGGGGCCGGCGCGCGGTGATACGCGCGTCCAGCTGGCGCAGGCTACCGGCAGCGGCGTTACGCGGGTTGACAAAGGTTTTCTCGCCGCGGGCGCGAGCCTCGGCATTGAGCTGCTCGAAACCTGTGCGTGGCAGGTAGATTTCGCCACGCACCTCCAGCAGCGGGGGATAGCCGCCACCGCGCAGGCGCAGGGGCACCGACGCGACCGTACGCACGTTGTGAGTGATATCCTCCCCGGTGGTACCGTCGCCGCGGGTGGCGCCCCGCTGCAGGCGACCGTCGCGATACAGGAGACTGACAGCAATGCCATCAAGCTTGGGTTCACAGGCGAACTCCAGCTCGTCCACCGGGTCCCTGCCGAGACGCTCCAGCAGCCTACGGTTGAAATCCCGCATGTCCTCGGCGTCGAAGGCGTTCTCCAGCGACAGCATGGGCAGCTCGTGCCGCAGCTGACGGAACTGGGACAGGGGGGTCGCGCCCACGCGACGGGTTGGGGACTCGGGGTCGAGCAGCTCGGGGTGTTCTGCCTCCAGCTCACGAAGGCGCAGCAGGCAGCGGTCGTACTCGGCGTCCGGCACGCTGGGCTCGTCCAGAACATGGTACTGGTAGTTCCAGGTCTCGAGCCGCTCGCGCAGAGCGGCGACTTCGTCTGCCGCCGACAGCTCCGCTTCCACTGTTGCCACCCCGGCCGCCTCAGCGCGAGCGGGCCAGCAGGCGCCGCTCGAGATCACGGATCTGCTGGCGACTGTGTTCCATGGTCTGCCGCGTCAAGGCGCTGCGGGTTTCGTCGAGTACGTCGCCGTCGAGATTGCGCGCCACCGCCTGGGCCGTTTCCAGCATATAGTCAAAGGCTTTCATCATGTCGTCAGGCCCCGGCAGAGTGACAAAAAACACCAGTCCGGGAGTAGTGAAATCCGACATGTTGTCGATATCAAATACACCGGGCTGCATCATGTTGGCGACGCTGAACTGGATGGCGCCGCGTCCGGCCTCGAACTCGTGGCGGTGGAAAAAACTCATGTCGCCAAAGCGCAGGTCGCAGGCCAGCAGGATATGCAGGATATCGTCGCCACGGAAACCCTCCGGCTTGCGCGCAACCACGTTGAGCATGAAGACCTCGGGCTCCACATCCCGTGGCAGGCGCCCCGGTTCCGGAGCTTCGGCAGTCGGACGCGAACGCTCTTCCGCTTCCAACGCGTCCAGCCAATCCAGGTTTTCCGGCTCCTCCCGGGTGTTGAGACCGGCGATCAGGTCATCGTCATCACTGGCTGCCGCTGCCGGCTTTTGTGCGGCCTTCGCCGGCTTCGATTTCGGCGCCACTGCCGGCTTCGGATCGCTGCCGGCCGCGGGCGTTTCCACTGCCGGCGGGGACGCCGGGGGCGGTGTCTGCACGGCGCGCCCGACAGGCCCCGCGGCGCGCTCGGCCCGGGCTGCCTGTTCCGCCCGCTCGACCTTGTCCGCATTGTTCTGGGCGGTGGCGTCCAGCAGGTCCCTGCGTTCAACGACCCGCGCCCCGCCGTTGGGCAACTCCTTCAGAAAGCCAATGTCATCATCGACCGCGGTCGCACCGGTATCACTGTTCGCCAGTTTCACCCGCACCGGGGAGCTGCGTTCATTGCGAACCCGGCGCCAGGCGTCCAACAGCACCGCCAGGATAAGCAGCACCCCGACTATCACCATCCAGTCCCGTATCGTCAAGTCCATCACAGCTGCACCCGCATCCTCCGCTTGTTCTAGCTGGCCGCCAGTTCCGCCGCCTCATCGACATCCACCGTCACCAGGCGCGATACACCCGGCTCGTGCATGGTGACACCCATCAGCTGATCCGCCAACTCCATCGAGATCTTGTTGTGGGTGATGTAGATAAACTGCACCTTGGCGGACATTTCCTTGACCATGCGCGCGTAGCGGCCAACGTTGGCGTCGTCCAGCGGTGCATCCACCTCGTCCAGCATACAGAAAGGCGCCGGATTAAGCTGGAAAATGGAGAACACCAGGGCGATCGCGGTAAGCGCCTTCTCTCCACCGGAAAGCAGGTGAATGGTGCTGTTCTTCTTCCCCGGGGGTCGCGCCATGATCGTGATGCCGGTATCGAGCAGGTCATCGCCGGTCATTTCCAGGTAGGCGTTACCGCCACCGAAAACCCGCGGGAACAGCTCCTGCAGGCCGGCGTTGACCTTGTCAAAGGTTTCCCGGAAGCGACTGCGGGTCTCCTTGTCGATTTTGCGAATCGCGGACGCCAGGGTCTCCAGGGCGGTCTCCAGGTCTTCGTTCTGGGCGTCGAGATAGTTCTTGCGCTCCGACTGCAGTGCGTATTCGTCAATAGCTGCGAGATTGATCGGCCCCAGACGCGCGATGCGCGCGGCCACCCGCTCCAGCGCAAGCTGCCACTCGGATTCGTCGGCGTTCCCGGGCATCTCGGCCAGCACCTGTTCGAGATCCTGCTCGCCTTCCCGCAACTGGCGCAGCACGTTCTCGCGCTGCACCTGCAGGCCCTGCTGCTGCAGACGCTGCTGCTCCAGCTCCGAGCGCACGCTCTGGGCGCGCTGCTCGATGGCGGCACGCTGTTGTTCTGCCTGGCGCATTGCGTGCTCCACTTCCGCGACCGCCTGCCGGGCGCGGGTCAGCTCGCCCTCGGATGTCAGCCGCAGCGCCAGTTGCGCTTCCAGCTCCTCCTGCAGGGCGCCGAGGGGATCGCCCGCCTCCGCCAGACTGCCCTGCAGCGTCTCGCGCCGCTCCTGCAGCTGCGCCACCTGGGAGCGGGTGCGCTCCAGCGTCTCGTGCACTGCGCGCAACTGGGTCTGCAGGGACTGGTGGCGCATCGCAGCCTGGTGGGCTACATCCTTGTCGTGGCGCGCCTTCTGGCGTACACCATCGAGCTGGCTGCGAGCTTCGTCGCGGCGGGTCAACAGATCCTCGCGCTGGCGCGAATCCTGCTCCATCTGCTCGATGGCAGCGGCCAGCAACAGCCGCGCCTCGGCGACTGATTCCTGCTCCTGACGGAACTGCTCGCGGGTGTCGGCGATCTCCGCGCCCAGGCGTTCCCGGCGCGCACTGATCTGTTCCAGCCGCGCCTGCTGCGCCGACAGCTTCGCGCTCGCCTCCGAGTGCTGCCGTGTAGCCTGCTGCAGCTCGCGCTGGCAGTCCTGGCGCTGGGACTCCAGCGTCTGCTGCCGCTCCCGCGCCTGCAGCTGGCCGGCTTCCAGCTCGGCGACCTGCTCCGCGGTCATGTCGATTGTCTCGGCCAGCCGCTCCAGCTCCTGGCGGCGCTGGATCACACCACCTTCCTGCTCGCCCGGCCGTTTCACCCGCAGCCAGTCGGCACCGAGCCAGATACCCTCCGGGGTGATCACCGATTCGCCCGCCGCAAGCGCAGCCCGCAGCGCCAGGGCGGCAGGCAGGTCGTCGGCCACCCGCACCCCCGCCAACAGGCTCACGGCGGCGGCGGAGCCGCGTACCCGCCCGGCCAGGAAACCCGGACCAGTGGCGGCGGCGCTGCCCTCTTCCACCAGGCTCAGCTGCCCCTGCTGCAGATCGTCCAGCAGGCTGGCATAACCCTCCAGCTGATCCACGCAGACGGCCTGCAGGTAGTCGCCGAGTACGGTCTCCACTGCCAACTGCCAGCCATCATCGACCTGCAGCTGCTGCAGCAGGCGCGGCCGGTCCTGTAGCTGGTGCGCTGCCAGCCAGGCGCTGACACCCTGATCCCGATCCTCGGTGGCGGCCTGCTGCAGGGCTTCCAGGGAAGCCTGACGGCCACGCAATTGCTGCAACCCCGAGCGGCGGTCATTGAGCTGGCCGGAAAGACTGCCCTCTTCCTCGCGGGCCGCCGCCAGTTGTTGCAGCAGCTCATCGCTGCGCGACTCAAACGCGGCCATCTGCTCTTCCAGCAGGGCGATTTCCTCCGCCAGGACTTCCAGGCCGGGTTCGTCATCATCCTGGACCAGGCCCGCCCGCTCCTCCTCCAGCTGCAAAATGCGCCGCTGCAAGCGCTGCTGGGCCTGCTCCAGGTGCTGAATGCGTGACTGTTGCACTTCGGCCTGCTGCCGCGGCGCTGCGGCATGCTGGTTGAATTCGTCCCATTGCTGCTGCCAGTGCAGCATGGCATCCTCGGCCTGCTGCAGGGCCGCGGCGGACTCCTCCTCCACCGCGTGCAACATCTCCAATTCCGGCGCCAGGGTTTCCAGCTCCGCCTCCCAGGCCTCCTGCTTCTCCTGGTCCTGGCGCAAGTGCTGGCCCGATTCCTCCAGGCTGGCCAGGGCCTGGCGCAAATCCTCGTTCAGCTGGCCTGCGCGCTCCTGCTGAAACTTGATCACCTGCTCAATACGGGACACTTCCGCACCGAGCGTATAATAGTTGGCCTGGACCTGATTGAAGGTATCCGTGCACTCACTGTGATCCTGGCGACGCTGCTCGATCGCGGTATCGACCTGCTGGTGCTCGGCATTCACCGCTTCCAGCTTCACTTCCAGCTCGGCGATGGCCTGGGCGCAGGCCGTGACCTGCCGGTCCAGCTGCTGCCACTGCAGAGCCTGCAGCTGCGCTTTCAGGGCACGCTCCTCGCTTTTGAATTCGGTGTACTTTTCCGCAGCCTGGGCCTGTCGCTGCAGGTGCTGCAGTTGCCGCTGCAGCTCGTCCCGCAGGTCGGTCAACCGCTCCAGGTTCTCCATGGTGCGGCGCATGCGGTTCTCGGTTTCCCGGCGCCGCTCCTTGTACTTGGAGATACCCGCCGCTTCCTCGATGAACACCCGCAGTTCTTCGGGCTTGGACTCGATCAGGCGCGAAATCATGCCCTGCTCGATAATTGCATAGCTGCGCGGCCCGAGACCGGTGCCGAGGAAAATGTCGGTAATGTCGCGGCGGCGGCAGCGGCTGCCGTTGAGGAAATATTCGGACTGGGCTTCCCGGGTCACCAGGCGGCGGATGGAAATTTCCGCGTAACTGGCGTACTCGCCGCCAACCCCGCCATCGCTGTTGTCGAAGACCAGCTCGATGGAGGCCTGGCCGACCGGCTGGCGATTGACCGAACCGTTGAAGATAACATCGGTCATGGACTCGCCGCGCAGGTTCTTGGCGGAGCTCTCGCCCATGACCCAGCGCACGGCGTCAATGACATTGGATTTGCCACAGCCGTTGGGGCCCACCACGGCAGACATGTTGCTGGGGAAGTTGACCGTTGTCGGGTCGACAAAGGACTTGAAGCCGGCGAGCTTGATGGACTTTAATCGCATATCACTTTAATTGACTTATATAACGCGCTGTTTTTAAACGAAAATAGCGCTTGAAAAAAGCGCTGATCGCCGACCCATGACCACAACATCTAGTGTATCCAACTTCCCTGGACAACACTACGCCTGTGGCTGGCGAAAGCCCGCTCAGGTCTGCCGGGGCTCCAGGGTAATAGCCAGCGGCTCTGTGGACAGCGAAGGCTGCAGCGGTCCGGCGCGGCCCAGCCAACTGGCGCCTTCTTCTCCGGGGGTGCCATCGGGAGAGACCTGCACCACCACCACGACCTCGCCGGCCTCGGACAGCTTCTGCCCGGCCATTGAGTTGCTGTCATCCAGGCGCAGGGTCGCCGGCAACTGGCTCGCCTGGAGTCGCTGTACCGCGATCGGCATGCGGCTGTCGCTGGCCGCTGAACGCGCCAGCACGAAGACAGTGTCTCTGGGGTTCAATGCGACCCCCTCGGGCGCAGCGACCCGCAGGCTGACGCCGATACCGGCCTGCACTTCCGGCTCACCTGCACTGGCGACGGCCGGTTCGCCAAGACGCTCGCGGGCCTCGGCAATCACCCCGGCAATCATCTGCGCACCCTCGCCACCCGGAGTTTCCATCGCCAGCAATCTCTCCCAGTACTGGATCGCGGCGCGGAACTGTTCGCGCTCAAAAGCGGCCATGCCCAGCAATCCCAGCGCCGTGCGCTGGTGCGGATTGATCGCCAGCGCCTGCTCGGCCCGGGCCTGCGACTCAGGATCCAGGCTCCGGCCGCTGGCGAGGTAGCGCGCCTGGGCGGCGTAAGCGAGGGCCTGGGCATCCTCCGGCGCCGCCATGGCCAACCTGTTGTAGGTTTCCGCTGCCATGATGAAATCGCCCTGGCCCATGTAGAAACGCCCCAACAGGGCCAGATAGTGCAGATTGTCCGGACGCTGGCCGGAGCGCTTCTCAATCGCCGCCATTAGTGCCAGCATTTCATCTTCGCCGGCGTTTTCGTCCAGCGTCGCCAACTGGCCACCGATCCTGACATCCGCGACCGAACCCAACTGGTAGTAGAGGATGCCGGCCATCACTGCCACCAGCGGCAACAACACCCAGACCGGGAACGACGCCCGGGAATATGGCTGCGGAGTCTCCAGCGGCTCCTGCTGGTCTTCCAGCAAGCGCAGCTGGGCATCGGTTTCCAGGCCGGCGTCACCCTCTTCCGCCAGTTCGCGGCGGCGCAGTCGGTACCAGTCAACATTGGCCTGGGCGCCATCGTCCAGGGGCCGGCGCATGGCCCAGCCGGGAAAGAGGTAGAACAGGCCACTGAGCAGGATCAGGCCGGCACAGGCAAGCAGGAATGTGGTCAAGCGTCTTTCTCCGCCGTTTTCAGGAGGGCCGTGAGCCGGGCCTGGTCGTTACTGTCGAGCGTGGCCGGCGACTGCTTGCGGCCGCGCAGCAGCATCAGCAAACCCGCGGCGCCACCCAGCAGCAACAGCACTGGCGCCAGCCACAGGATCGCAGTGGCGGCATTGAAGGCCGGCCGGTAGCGCACGAACTCGCCATAGCGTGCGACCATGTACTCGAGAATCTCCCCGTCGCTGGCGCCCGCTTCCAGCTGCTGATGCAGCAGCCGCCTCAGGTCCTGGGAGATCGGCGCATTGGAATCGGCGATATTCTGGTTCTGGCACTTGGGACAGCGCAGTTCCTGGCTGAGCTGGCGATAGCGCTTTTCCAGCTCCGGTTCACTGAACTCGTAGGTTTCGATGACCGCTGCCGCCGGCAGGGCCAGCAGCAGTATCCACAGGGCCAGCGCAGTTGTACGCAGTGCGTTCATGGCATTGTCTCCAGGGCGAGAATTTCCCGCCAGAGGGGCTCCAGGGTATCGCGCCAGACACGCTCGTCGATGACGCCAACATGGCGATAACGGATGACACCCTCGGCATCCACCAGATAGGTCTCAGGAGCTCCGTAAACGCCGAGGTCCACGCCCAGGGTACCTTCACGATCGACGATATTGACGAGGTAAGGATCGCCGAGATCCCGCAACCAGCGGCGAGCCGCCTCGTCCTCATCCTTGTAATTAATGCCGTAGATGGGAACGCCGCTGTCAGCCAATTGCTGCAGGTAGGGGTGTTCAACGCGACAGGAAATGCACCAGGTGGCCCAGACGTTGAACAGGGCCGCCTCGCCAATGACATCGGCGCGGGTCAGGGGCCGGTCATCGGCCAGCCCGGTGAGCTGAAAGTCCGGCAGCGGTCGGTCGATCAGGGCCGAGGGCAATGCTGTGGGGTCCAGCGACAGGCCGCGGAACAGAAATGCCGCCAGCACCACGAACAGGATCAGCGGCAGGAACAGCTTAAGCCTGGGCGCCACGGACCCCTCCCTGCAGCAGGGCGTCACGCGCGGCACTGCGCTGGCGCCGGTAACGCTTGTCGGCGACGGTCACAAAACCGCCCAGAGCCATCAGCACCGAGCCGCCCCACATCCAGCGGACAAAGGGTTTGTAGTGCAGGCGGATAGCCCAGGCGCCGTCTGTACCCACCGGCTCTCCCATGGCGACGAACAGGTCGCGGAAGAAGCCGTCGTCAATCGCGGCCTCGGTCATGACGTCGCCACTGGCCAGGTAACGGCGTTTTTGCGGCGCCAGGCGCACGACCTCGCGGCCATCACGATAGACGATAAAGCGCGCTTCATCGGCGACAAAGTTCGGGCCCTGCACGCCGCGTACATCCAGAAAGCGAAATTCGTAACCGGCGATAGTATCACTGGTGCCGGGGGTCATCTTGAGATCGTGCTCGATATTGAACTGGCTGGTGACCACGACTCCAATCACGGTCACCGCGAAGCCGATGTGGGCCACAAACATCCCCCAGTAGCTGAGCGCGAGACGGCGCAGGCCGGCGCCGATAGAGCTGGCATTGCGCACCCGGTTGGCGAGATCGCGCAGCATCCCGAATACCACCCAGCCCGCCAGCAGGATGGCCAGCGCCACCCACAGGTTGTAGTCCCCATCGTGTAGCAGCGGGAGGGTCAGGGCACAGACCAGCGTAGCAATGGCCGGAACCAGCAGTTCCGCCCGCCACCGGCTGGTGCTGTCCTGCTTCCAGCGGGAAACCGGCCCGATGCCCATGAAAGGCATCAAGAGCGCCATAAGGGGCACAAATACGGCGTTGAAGTAGGGCGGACCCACGGAATACTTGCCTTGCCCAAGCGCGTCCATCAGCAGCGGGAACAGGGTGCCGAACAAGACCGTCAGGGTTGCCACCAGGAACACCACGTTATTGACCAGCAACAGCGACTCCCGCGACAGCCAGGCAAAGCCGACCCGGCTGCTCACCGCCGGTGCCCGCAGGGCGTAGAGAATCAGGGAACCTCCCACCACGATACCGAGGAACACCAGGATAAACAGGCCGCGAGCGGGATCGGTGGCGAAGGCATGTACCGAGGTCAGCACCCCGGAACGCACCAGGAAGGTACCCAGCAGGCTGAGAGAGAAGGCGAAAATGGCCAGCAGTACGGTCCAGCTCTTGAACAGGCCGCGTTTTTCCGTCGCCGCCAGGGAGTGGATCAGTGCGGTGCCCGCCAGCCAGGGCATGAAAGACGCGTTTTCGACCGGATCCCAGAACCACCAGCCACCCCAGCCAAGCTCGTAGTAGGCCCACCAGCTGCCAAGCATGATCCCCAGGGTCAGGAAGGCCCAGGCGACATTGGTCCAGGGTCGGGACCAGCGCGCCCAGGCCGCGTCCAGACGCCCGCCCAGGAGGGCTGCGATGGCGAAGGCGAAAGCCACCGAAAAACCGACATAGCCCATGTACAACAAGGGCGGATGGATGATCAGGCCAAAATCCTGTAGCAGCGGGTTCAAGTCCTGCCCGTCCACCGGCGTCCCGGGCAGCAGGCGTGCAAAGGGGTTGGAGGTGAACAGCGAGAAGGCCATGAAGCCGACCCCGACAAAGCCCATCACCGCCAGTACCCGCGACAGCATCAGCAGCGGCAACTGCGGGCTGAAGACAGCTACGGCGCAGGTCCACATGGCGAGAGTCAGGATCCACAGAAGCAGCGAGCCCTCATGGTTGCCCCACACCGCGGAGAACTTGTAATACCAGGGCAGCAGGCTGTTGCTGTTGTTGGCCACGACCTCAACCGAGAAGTCGTCCTGCATGAAAGCCCAGGAGAGACAGGCAAAACTGATGGCCGCAAAAACCAGAATCCCGATCGCCAGGTTGGGGGCCAGGGCCATGGCTGTCGCATTGCCGCGCCAGGCACCCCAGAGTGGCACCGTGCACAGCAGCACCGACAGGCAAAAGGCGAGGATGAGGGCGAAGTGACCAAACTCGGGAATCATCGCGCATACTCCTGCTTTGCGGCCTGCTCGGCCATTCTCGCTTTCGATGCTTCCAGCGCCTCCGCCACTTCGGGCGGCATGTAGTTTTCGTCGTGCTTGGCCAGGACTTCCGCAGCCTGCAGGACGCCGTCTTCATCCAGCTTGCCGGAGGCAACCGCGCCCTGCCCCTCACCGAACAGATCCGGCAGGATGCCGGTGTAGACCACCGGGACCACAGCCTCGTAATCGGTCACCTGGAAACGCACTTCCAGGCTATCGCTGCTGCGCTGGACGCTGCCATCCACCACCATGCCACCGACACGGATGGTCTGGCCCACCGGGGCCAGGCCCGCGACGACTTCCACTGGCGGGTAGAAAAGGTTGATATTGCCGCGCAGGGCAAAGGTGACCAGGCCAATGGCGGCACTGGAGAAAAACACCAGGAACAGGACGAGATACAGGCG
Source organism: Haliea sp. (assembly GCF_040221975.1). Lineage (GTDB taxonomy): Bacteria > Pseudomonadota > Gammaproteobacteria > Pseudomonadales > Halieaceae > Haliea. Next base: position 183,522 of record NZ_JAVJWR010000023.1, on the reverse strand, counting down.
CTGCTTGCGAACGGGGTGCATCAAACCTCCTTGCCGGCGTCGGGGGCCTTGCCACCGCTGCGCCTTATTTGCCCTTCCAACTGCCGCAGGAAGCGCCGTTGCCGGCGCCGCGGTGCGTACAGAATAAATACGATGACCCCAAGTGTAATCAGATACGCGGACCAGACAAAGGCGCCGTGGCCATCCATCTGCAGGGCTGCGGCCAGGGATTCAAAATACATCAGTCCGGCTCTCCCGCCCCCGCCAACCGCCTGACCCAGGCCGTTCGTTGTTCGCGCTGCAATATCTCAGCTCGCATGTTCATCAGCAGTGCACAGGTAAACAGCGCATAGAAGGCAATGATCATGAACAGCAGCGGGTAGAGCATGCTCGGATCAATGGTCGTGCCCCCGGTAAATTTGATCGAAGCCGGCTGGTGCAGGCTGTACCACCAGTCTACAGACTTGTAAATGATGGGAATGTTCACTGTGCCGACCAGACTCAATACCGCACAGGCCTTGGCTGCCAGTTCCTTGTTCTCGTAAGCCTCATACAGGGCGACAACCCCGAGATAGAGAAAGAACAGGATCAGCATGGACGTGATGCGGGCGTCCCACACCCACCAGGTCCCCCAGGTCGGCTTGCCCCAGATGCTGCCGGTCACCAGGGCGACAAAGGTCAGGGCGGCACCGATCGGGGCACAGGCACGCATGGCGACGTCCGCCATTTTCATCCGCCAGATCAGGCTGACCGCACCGGCAATGGCCATCACATAGTAGCCGGCCAGGGCGACCACCGCCGCCGGCACGTGGATGTAGATAATGCGGTAGCTGTTGCCCTGGCGGAAATCGGGTGGCGTGAACAGGACGCCCCACACCGCCCCGACCACCAGTGCGATGATGGTGATGGGCAACAGCCAACGCAGAATGGACCCGGACAGGCGATAGAGCCAGGGAGGAGAACCAAACTTATGGAAGAGTGACCACATAGGCGCGCAATTATACAGCGACCCGGGCGCCGAACAATGTGAATCGGCGGAAATCGCTCAGGTGTCGACGCTGATACGCAGACCGGCGGCGATCGCCAGCGGCGCCAGTGCCACCGCCATGCAGAGCATGGCCCCGAGAATGGCCAGGTAAGGTGCGGCCGGGACTCCCGCCAGTGCTGCCTGCACTGCCCCGCTGCCGAAGATCAGCACCGGCATGTAGAACGGCAGGATGAGCAGGGAGATCAGCATGCCACCGCGCTGCAGCCCGACCGTGAGCGCACCGCCGATCCCGCCGACCAGGCTGAGCACCGCCGTGCCCAACAGCAGGCTGCCCGCCAGGGCCGGAATCGCGGCCACATCCAGCCCCAGCATCAGTGCGAACAGGGGCGACAGCAGCCCCAGCAGGAACCCGGTCAACAGCCAGTGCGCCAGCACATAGGCCAGCACGGACAGGTACAGGGGCTGTGGCGCCAACAGCAGCTGCTCGAGACTGCCATCTTCGAAGTCCCCGCGAAACACGGCCTCGGAGGTGAGCAGGTTCGACAACAGGGCCACGATCCAGAGAATGCCGGGGGCAAAGGCAGCCAGGGTGTCCGGTGCCGGTCCCAGGCCCAGCGGAAACAGGACAATAACCATGGCAAAAAACAGAAGCGGGTTGCCGATCTCCACCGGCCGACGCAGGCCCAGGACCAGCTGCCGCCGCAGCAGGCGGCCACAGAACGCGGCGCTGCCGGCGGCCCTCATTGCAACAGGCCCGTGGCCAGGTCCAGCCGCAGCAGCGGGTAAGGCACCGCCACCTGCTGGTGGGAGGTCAACAACACTGAACCACCGGCAGCCAGATGCAGGGCCAGGCGCGCCTCCAGTTCGGCGACACCGCCGCGGTCTATTGCCGTGAAGGGCTCATCCAGCAGCCACAGCGGAGCCCGGGAGAGATAGAGGCGGGCCAGGTTGACGCGCCGCTGCTGCCCGGCCGACAGTGCGTGGCTGGGCACGTCCTCGTAGCCGTAAAGGCCTACCGCCGCCAGCGCCTGGTCAATTTCCCCGGCGCTGAATTCGGCCTCGCCGGCTATGTGCCAGGCGAGGTTCTCGCGCGGGGTCAGAAGGCCCTTGACCGCGCTGTGGTGTCCGAGGAACAGCTGCTGGGCATGGCGGCTGACACGACCGCTGTACCCGTAGCGGGAAAGCCCCGCCAGAATGCGCAGCAGGCTGGTCTTGCCGGCGCCGTTGGCACCCTCGATTTGCACCAGCTCACCGGGGCCCAGTTGCAGGTCGATATCACTGAACAGCTGGCGTCCACCTCGCTCCAGGCCCAGACTCTCGGCTTCCAGCAGCGCCCCGCCAGGGGTCTCGCCCGCACTTGCCGCGTGATCCACTAGAGATTGACTACGCGGATAGCGGGCAAGTGCAGGTCCTGGTCGACCTCGACGCGCAGCTTGCTGAAGTCAAACAGCGCGGTGTCGGCCAGCTGCGAGGGGGCGACATTGCAGATGCTGCGAAATATGGTTTCTGTGCGCCCCGGATACTGGCGCTCCCAGTCCTTGAGCATCTGCTTGATCTGCACCCGCTGCAGGTTCTCCTGGGAGCCGCAGAGGTTGCAGGGGATGATAGGGAAGGCTTTGTAATCAGCGTAGGCCACCAGATCCTTCTCCTTGCAGAAGGCCATCGGTCGGATCACCACGTTGCGCCCGTCGTCGGAGAGCAGCTTCGGCGGCATCGCCTTCAGGCTGCCGCCGAAGAACATGTTCAGGAACAGGGTTTCGACAATATCGTCGCGGTGGTGGCCCAGCGCGATCTTGCTTGCGCCGATATCCTGGGCGAAGCCATACAGGCTGCCGCGGCGCAGGCGCGAGCAGAGGCCACAGGTGGTCTTGCCCTCGGGGATGACCTCGCGCACGATGCTGTAGGTATCCTTTTCCAGGATGTACCAGGGAATATCCAGCTGCTCCAGGTAGGCGGGCAACACGTCTTCAGGGAACCCGGGCTGTTTCTGGTCGAGGTTCACGGCCACCAGCTCGAAGTCGATGGGCGCGCTGATCCGCAGCGCCATCAGCACATCCAGCATGGCATAGGAATCCTTGCCCCCTGACAAACAGACCATGATCCGGTCACCGGCCTCGATCATGTTGTAGTCGGCGATGGCATTGCCCACATTGCGCCGCAAGCGCTTCTGCAACTTGTTGAATTCCAGCCTTTCTTTCCGGGAAAGTTCGCGCACGACCTGCCTGCTTCGGGTACCTGTGTGGCTGCGCATTTTACAGGCAGCGGGTTGTTTTTTCACCCGTTTAACTCGACAATGTCGACCCCGCAATCCCTATCCACCCGACCGCTGAGGATTCTCTCCCGATGAAAGCACCCGTACGAGTGACCGTTACCGGCGCTGCCGGCCAGATTGGCTATGCGCTGCTGTTCCGTATTGCCGCCGGCAACATGCTGGGCGAAGACCAGCCGGTTATCCTGCAGCTGCTGGACATCACCCCGGCAATGGAAGCCCTCAACGGCGTCAGGATGGAGCTGGATGACTGCGCGTTTCCGCTGTTGTCCGACATTATCTGCACCGACGACCCGAACGTCGCTTTCAAGGATGCCGATTACGCCCTGCTGGTCGGCGCGCGCCCACGCGGCCCGGGCATGGAGCGCAAGGACCTGCTGGAAGCCAACGCCGCGATCTTCTCGGTGCAGGGCAAGGCCATCGACGCCCACGCCAGTCGCAATATCAAGGTGCTGGTGGTGGGCAATCCCGCCAACACCAATGCCCTGATCACCCAGCGCAACGCACCGGACATCAACCCCCGCAATTTTACCGCGATGACGCGGCTGGATCACAATCGCGCCATGAGCCAGATCGCCCGGAAGACCGGCAAGACCGTCAACGACGTCACCAAAATGACTATCTGGGGCAACCACTCCGCCACCCAGTACCCGGACCTGTTCAACGCCGAAGTCAGTGGCGAGAAGGCCATCGCCCTGGTCGACCAGAGCTGGTACGAAAACGATTTCATTCCTACCGTGCAGCAACGTGGCGCAGCGATCATCAAGGCCCGCGGTGCCTCCTCCGCTGCGTCAGCGGCGAATGCTGCCATCGACCACATGCGCTCCTGGGCGCTGGGTACCGAGGGCGACGACTGGGTGTCCATGGGTGTCTATTCGGACGGCTCCTACGGCATTGCCAAAGGCCTGATTTACTCCTTCCCCTGCCGCTGCAACAACGGTAACTGGGAAATCGTCCAGGACGTCGAGGTCGGCGACTTCAGCCGCGGGAAAATGCAGGCGACGGAACAGGAACTGGCCGAGGAGCGGGACGCAGTCCAGCACCTGCTGCCCTAGGGGCGGCACGGCGTGAGGCAAGCGGCCGGACACAAAAGCTATCACCACGGCAACCTGCGAGCAGAGCTGCTGGACACGGCGGTAGACGAACTGGAGATCCGGGGTGCGGAAGCGTTGAGCCTGCGGGCACTGGCCCGCGGGATCGGCGTGTCCCAGACCGCGCCCTACCGCCACTTCAGCGACAAAAGCGACTTGCTGGCCGCCATGGCCGCCGTCGGCTATCGTCGCCTCCTGTCCAGCCTGCGCGAGGCCGCCGCTGCGACCGGGGAATCCCCGCGAGAGCAGCTGCAGGCCCTGGCCCATGCCTATGTCGCGTACGCGGGCCGGTATCCGCAGATGTTCAAACTCATGTTTGGCCCTTCCGTACACCCGGATTCCCAGCCGGAATTGCGCGAGGCGAGCCGCGACACCTTCCAGCAGGTACAGTCCATCCTCCGCCGCGGTATCGAACAGGGCATTTTCCGGCAGCAGGACCTCGCCTATCTCACCAACGCCGCCTGGGCCGGCATCCACGGCCTAGCCACCCTGCTGGTGGATGCACCGGAACTGTTCCAGCGTCACATCGACCTGCCCCGGCAGGTAGAGCTCGGGGTGCAGACCTTCATCACGGGTATCAGCAGCCACGCCGCCGCTCCCTGAGGGCAGGTTTTCATGCAGGAGCCCGCTGGCCCAGGCCACCCTCTCTGTCCGCTGCGCGACCATTCACCTTGTCCGCGGGCGATCGCGCACGGAGTGCGCTCCCACAGGGTAGGAGCCCGCTCCGCGGGCGATCACGAACCGGTGCGCGGGTCAGAGTTCCCGCAATACCGCCAGCGGGGGGCTGGACACCACCTTGCGGCAGCTGAATACACCGAGTGCGGCGATCAGCACCGTGCCCACCACTATCCCCACCGGCCACACCCAGGGCGAGGGTGCGTACTGCATGCCCATCACCTGCGCCTGCAGAATGTAGACGGACAGTTCCGCCGCGACCGTGGCCAGCAGGCCCGCGAACAGCCCCATGGCAGCAAACTCGATCAGCAGACCGCCCAGCACCAGGCGCCGGCGCGCACCCAGAGCGCGGAGGATGGAGCTCTCGTGCATGCGCGCATCGACGCTGGCCTGGACCCCGGCCACCAGCACCAGGGCACCGGCCACCATGATCACGCCCAGCACCAGTTCCACCGCCGCCGACACCTGGCTGACAATGCCGCGGACCTGCGCCACCACCACGTCCATCTCGATCACCGACACCGTGGGGAAGCGGCGAATGAACTGGTTTAAGAACGGCTTCTGCTCCGGCTCCAGATAAAAACTGGTCATGAAAGTCGCCGGATAGGGCGCCAGCAATCGCGGCGGGAACACCAGCCAGAAATTGGGATTGAAGGACTGCCAGTCAATTTCGCGAATGCTGGTCACCGTGGCCTCGAAGGGCTCGGACCCTACCTGGAAACCGATGCGGTCACCGAGAGTGACGCCAAAACGCTCGGCAAACTCGCGTTCCAGCGAGACCTCCCTGGCGTCGCTGCGGGATGCCCACCACTCCCCCTGTAACAAGGTATTGTTCGCGGGCAGCTGGTCGGACCAGGTAAAGTTGGCCTCGCGCTGGCGCCGCCCCTCCTCCTCTGCCTCTTCCCGCCGCGGCAGATCTGCGCCGTTGACACTGAGAATACGGCCGCGAATCATCGGCGAGAGCGTGGCCCCGGGCACGTCCCGGGCCCGCAGCATCTGCTCCACTGCCTGCACTTCCTCGGGGGCAATATTGAGGGCGAAGTGGTTGGGAGTATCCTCGGGCAGCTGGGTCTGCCAGGCGTCAATAAGCGAGGTTCGCACCAGCAACAGCACCAGCAGCAGCATGATCGCCATGGCAAAAATCACTACCTGCAGGGCATTGGCGGTGCCGCGCCGCTGCAGGCCGGCAAAGGCCAGGCGCCAGACACTGCCTGCGCTCATGCCCACCAGGCGCCCACCCCGCAACAGGGTGAGAGCCAGCACCAGCCCCAGCACCACCGTCGCCGCCAGCCCCGCCAGCACCGCCGCGGTCAGCATCCAGTCGCCGCTGTACCACCACATCAGGCCACTGACCGCGGCCAGGCCGATCGCGTAGTCGGTCAGCGTGCGGCGCTGCTCCGACGGCATGTCCCGGCGCAGAACCCGCAGCGGACTGGCCAGGCTCAGGCGCCGCAGGGGCGGCCAGGCAAAGCACAGCAGGCACACCAGGGCGGTCGCAGCACCAATGCCGTAGGGGCGCAGCCCGGCGGGACCTGGCTGTACCGGCAGTTGTTCGCCAAACAGGCTGAAAAAGCTCTGTTGCAGGGCCCAGCCGAGGCCGCAACCCAGCACGGTGGCAATGAGACCCAACAGCAACAGGCTGCTGCCGTAGAGCCGGGTAATGTCCCGGGAGGTCGCGCCCAGGCTCTTCATGATGGCGACATAATCATTGTGACGTTCGCTGAAGCGTCGCGCCGCCAGGGCAATCGCCACTCCCGCCAGCACGACACCAAGGCTACCCGCCAGCAGCAGGAAGCTTTCTGCCCGCTGCAGCGCCTCCCCCAGGCCCGGCTGGCCATCGCTGACGTCCAGCAGGCGCTGCCCCGGCTGCAACTGCGGCCGCAGCCAGTCCAGCAATTGGTCCAGCGTTGCGGCATTGTCACTGGCGTACAGTTGCCGATACTCGACCCGACTGCCCGGCTGCACCACGCCGGTAGCGGCGATATCGTCGTAGTGCATCAGCACCCTGGGGCCCAGGCCGAGAAAGGACCCGCCCTGGTCGGGCTCCGTGCGGGCTGCCGCTGCCACGGTGAACTCGGCCTCGCCAACCGCGATCCGGGAGCCAATGCTCACATCCAGCAGCGGGAACAGCCGTGAATCCAGCCACACCGTCCCCGCCTCCGGGCCGCTGCTGGCGCTCAACACGGTGCCGAAGGGCTGTTCGCTGTAACGCAGCTCGCCGCGCAGCGGATAGGCGGCAGTGACCGCCTTGACCGAAGCCAGCACCATATCCTCGTCACCGGCGTAGACCATGGAGGGAAAGGTCAGCACCCGTGCCGTCTGCAGACCCAACTCGTCCGCCTTTGCCAGCCAATCCGCAGGCATGTCGCTGCCGCTGCGCACCACCCGGTCTGCCGCCAGGAAGCGATGACTCTCCTGCTCCAGCGCGGTTTGGAGCCGAGTAGTGAAGGCGCTGATGCCAGCTACCACCGCCACCGCCAGCACCAGGGCCGCGATCAGCACCCCCAGCTCGCCGCCGCGCCAGTCCCGCGCCAGCATGCGGGTCGCCGTCATGAACACGGGCTAGTCGCCTTCGACCAGGGCACCGGCATCGAGCCGGAACCGGTGCTGACAGCGGGCCGCCAGGGCGTGATCGTGCGTGACCAGCACCAGGGTCGTACCCTGCTCCCGGTTGAGTTCGAACAACAGGTCGACGATATGGCTGCCGGTGGTCGTGTCCAGGTTGCCGGTGGGCTCGTCGGCAAAGAGGATGGCCGGGCTGTTGGCAAAGGCACGGGCGATGGCGACCCGCTGTTGTTCGCCGCCGGACATCTGCCGCGGGTAGTGGTGTATCCGCGGACCGAGGCCGACCCGCTCAAGGAAATGCCGGGCCTGCTTGCGGGCGTCCGCCTGCCCCTGCAATTCCAGCGGCAGCATCACATTCTCCAGCGCGGTCAGGGCCGGCAGCAACTGGAAGGACTGGAACACAAAGCCCACTTCCCGACCACGAAACAGTGCGCGCTGATCCTCGTCGAGGGCGCTGATATTGGTGTCATTGATCACCACCCGGCCACCACTGGCCTCGTCCAGCCCCGCCAGCAGACCCAGCAGGGTGGATTTGCCCGAACCCGAGGCGCCGATGATCGCCACCGACTCCCCCGACTTGATTTCCAGTGTGATCCCTTTCAGTATCTCCAGCTCGCCCCCGGCCATGGGGACACGTTTCTGGAGATTTTCAGCCTTGATCATGCAGCGATTCCTTTTCGCACTGTTACGCAGCTCGCTCGTTATCGGATTGTGCGGCCTGCTGGCGCTGCCAGCGGCAGCCGGACAAGCGCGAACCCTGCTGGTGCTCGGGGATAGTATCAGCGCAGCCTATGGCATGTCTCTGGAACAGGGCTGGGTAGCATTGCTGGAAGAACACCTGCAGGACAGCCATCCCCATTACCGGGTGGTCAATGCCAGCATCAGCGGCGAGACCACCGGCGGCGGCCTGCGCCGCCTGCCCGACCTGCTGGCGCGCTACGAGCCCGCGATTGTGCTGCTCGAACTCGGCGGCAATGACGGCCTGCGCGGCTACCCGCCGGCCAATATCCGCGACAATCTTGCCAGCATGACCCGGCTGGCCCAGGACGCCGGCGCCGAGGTGCTGCTGCTGGCGATGGAAATCCCGCCGAACTACGGCGCCCGCTACACTGCAGCATTTCGCGACAGCTTTACCGCTGTGGCGGAGGCAACCGGGGCCCGGGCACTGCCGTTTATTCTCGACGGTATCGCCACCGACGCCAGCCTGATGCAGGATGACGGCATCCACCCCACCGTCGAGGCGCAGCCCCTGCTCCTCGACAGGCTGCTGCCCAGCCTGCTGGAGCTGCTGTGAGCGCCCGCAAGCCCGGCTGGGCGCAGCTGCAGGCAGGTGATGCGGCCAGCATCTGGCACCCCTACGCGTCGGCAACGGACACGCCCGAGGTCTACCCGGTCGCCAGCGCCGAGGGCGTGCGCCTGACCCTGGCCGACGGCCGCGAGCTGATCGACGGCATGGCCTCCTGGTGGTGCGCCATCCACGGCTACAATCACCCGGTCCTGAACCGGGCCGTACACAAGCAGTTGCAGGCCATGTCCCACGTCATGTTCGGCGGCCTGACCCACGCGCCGGCGGTGCGCCTGGCACAGCTCCTGATCGAGATCACGCCGCCCAGCCTGGAGCGGGTCTTCTTCAGCGACTCGGGTTCGGTGGCCGTGGAAGTGGCGATGAAGATGGCCATCCAGTACTGGTATTCCGTGGGCCAGCCGGGCAAGCAAAAACTGGTGGCCCTGCGCAACGGCTACCACGGTGACACCTTCGGCGCCATGTCCCTGTGCGACCCCGTCACCGGCATGCACCACCTGTTCGGCGACGCGCTGGCCCGGCAGCATTTTGCACCGGCACCGGATGTGCCCTTCGGCCAGCCCTGCGACGAGCAGTCACTGGCCGCCATGGAGGACCTGCTGGCCAGTCACCACCAGGAGCTGGCGGCAGTGATCGTGGAGCCGGTGGTGCAGGGTGCCGGCGGCATGCGTTTCTACTCGGCGGACTACCTGGTGCAGTTGCGCGGCCTCTGCGATGCCTTCGATGTGCTGCTGATCTTCGACGAAATCGCCACCGGCTTCGGCCGCACCGGCAAACTGTTTGCACTGGAGCACGCGGAGGTGGAACCGGACATTCTCTGCCTGGGCAAGGCCCTGACCGGCGGCTACATGACCCTGGCGGCCACGCTTTGCAACCGCCGGATCAGCCACGGCATCAGCGAGGGCGAGGCCGGCGCCTTCATGCACGGCCCCACCTTCATGGGCAATCCGCTGGCCTGTGCCACCGCGGTCGCCAGTATCGAGCTGTTGCTGTCTCAGCCCTGGCAGCGCTGTGTACAGCGCATCAACCGCGGGCTCGAAGCCGGCCTGGCTCCGGCCCGGGAGCTACCGGGCGTGGCGGACGTGCGCAGCCTGGGCGCCATCGGCGTGATCGAGCTGAAAGAGCCCGTGGACATGCAGCAGATACAGCCGCTGTTCGTGGAACGCGGGGTCTGGGTGCGCCCCTTCGGCAAGCTGGTGTACTGCATGCCGCCCTTTATCATGAATGATGTCGATCTCGAGTTGCTGACCACAGCCATGGTCGATACGGTAGCCGCTGTCGGAGGACGCTGACCCGCGCAGCAGACGCGCGGGGAATCGCGTACAATGTCACCCTCATTCTCCTCCCGCAGCCATCGCAATGTCGACCTCAGTCCACAGTCAGCCACTCTTCTCCTACCGCAAGTACTGGGCGGAGTGCTTTGGTCCGGCTCCGGAGCTGCCCATGTCGCGCGCGGAAATGGATGCCCTGGGCTGGGACAGCTGCGACATCATCATCGTCACCGGCGATGCCTATGTAGACCATCCCAGCTTCGGCATGGCGGTGGTGGGCCGGACTCTGGAGGCACAGGGCTTCCGGGTCGGCATCATCGCCCAGCCCGACTGGACCAGCGCCGATCCCTTCAAGGTGCTGGGCAAGCCCAACCTGTTCTTCGGCGTCGCCGCCGGCAACATGGACTCCATGATCAATCGCTACACGGCGGACAAGAAACGCCGCAACGACGATGCCTACACCCCCGGCAATGTCGGCGGCAAGCGCCCGGATCGGGCGGTGATCGTCTATAGCCAGCGGGTGCGGGAGGCGTACAAGGATGTGCCGCTGATTATCGGCAGCATCGAGGCCAGCCTGCGTCGTATCGCCCACTACGATTACTGGAGCGACAAGGTACGCCGCTCGATCCTGCTCGATTCCTGTGCCGACCTGCTGCTCTATGGCAACGCCGAGCGCGCCCTGGTCGACGTCGCCCACCGTCTCGCCGCCGGCGAGCCGGTGCAGCAGATCCGCGACCTGCGCGGCACCGCCTATGTCTGCAAGCGGCTGCCGGAGCACTACCGGGTCATCGATTCCAGCCACCTGGACGTCATCGGCCCGGTGGAAGCGCCCATCAATCCTTATCTCGACACCCGCACCGAGGCCTGTGCCAACACCAGCGAGGAAGGCGCCGCCGAAGCTGAGACAGTCACTGTTACCCTGCTGGACCGACCACGGGACGACAATCCCGCGGTCATTCGCCTGCCAGCCTACGAACAGGTGCGGGACGATCCGGCCCTGTACGCCCACGCCTCGCGCATCCTGCACAAGGAAACCAACCCGCACAACGCGCGGCCCCTGGTGCAGGCCCACGGCGACCGGGACGTGTGGCTGAACCCGCCCCCGATTCCACTGGAGACAGAAGAGCTGGACCTGGTGTTCGAACAGCCCTACACCCGCCTGCCACATTCCAGTTATGGCGATGCCCGCATTCCTGCCTACGAGATGATCCGGCACTCGGTCAACATCATGCGCGGCTGCTTTGGCGGCTGCACCTTCTGCTCGATTACCGAGCACGAAGGCCGCATTATCCAGAACCGCTCCGAGGACTCCATCATCCGCGAGGTGGAGCGCATCCGCGACACCTCCCCTGCCTTTACCGGCGTGATCTCGGACCTGGGTGGCCCCACCGCCAACATGTGGCGAGTGGCCTGCAAGAGCAAGACCATTGAGGCAGCTTGCCGCAAGCTCAGTTGTGTCTATCCAGGCATATGCAAGAATTTGAATACCGACCAGACTCCCCTGATCAGTCTGTACCGCCGCGCCCGCGCCGTGACCGGGGTCAAGAAGGTGCTGATCGCTTCCGGCCTGCGCTACGACCTGGCAGTGGAAACCCCGGAATATGTGGAGGAGCTGGTCAAGCACCACGTCGGCGGCTATCTGAAAATCGCCCCCGAACATACCGAGGAAGGCCCGCTGTCGAAGATGATGAAGCCGGGCATGGGCAGCTATGACCGCTTCAAGACCCTGTTCGAGAAGTACTCGAAGGAAGCTGGCAAGCAGCAATACCTGATCCCCTACTTCATCGCCGCCCACCCCGGTACCCGCGATGAGGACATGATGAACCTGGCGCTGTGGCTGAAGCGCAACAAGTTCCGGGCCGACCAGGTGCAGACCTTCTACCCCTCGCCCATGGCCACCGCCACCGCCATGTATCATACCGGCAAGAACCCGCTCAAGCGCGTAACCCGGGGTAGCGAGACCATGCCCACTGTGCAGAAACTTTCCCAGCGCCGCCTGCACAAGGCCTTCCTGCGCTACCACGATCCGGACAACTGGCCGGAACTGCGTACAGCACTGAAGAAGATGGGCCGCGCGGACCTGATCGGCAACGGCAAGATGCACCTGGTGCCGCCGCGGCAACCCGCCAAGCGCCACCAGCGGGTGCCGGCGGGGACTGCCAGCTTTGCCACCCAGCACAATGGGCTGCCGCGCAATCCCGCGGCGCGCAAGTCCCGGGCACGCCGCTAATCACACCTGGCTGAGCGGCGGCACGCCTGTCGCATCCGCATTGTCTATACTGTCACCGTTCCAGTTTGCACCAACAGCGTGGCAGCAATGCCGCGCAGGAGGGTACGACAGTGAATCAGATGGCAACCGCCACCACCCGTGAGCCACCCGGTGCAGCGCAGGTTCAGGCCCTGCTGGCCGGAGCCGGCATCCGGGTCAACGGCACCGCCCCCCACGATATCCGAATTCACGATCCCGCCGTCTACCAGCGCCTGCTCTCGGACTGGTCGCTGGGGCTGGGCGAAGCCTACATGGACGCGCAGTGGGACTGCCCGCGCCCGGACGAATTCTGCCACCGCCTGCTGCGGGCGGATTTGGAACGCCAGGTGCGGGGCCAGGCCCGCTGGACACTGGCGTTGGCCATTCTCAGGTCCCGGCTGGTCAACCTGCAGGCACCGCAGCGCGCCTTTCAGGTGGCGGAGCAACACTACGACATCGGCAACGACGTGTTTAGCGCCATGCTGGATTCACAGATGACCTACTCCTGCGGCTACTGGGAGCACGCCAGTGACCTGGAGCAGGCTCAGGCCCACAAGCTCGACATGATCTGCCGAAAGCTGGAACTGGCGCCGGGCGAGCGCCTGCTGGATGTCGGCTGCGGCTGGGGCAGCCTGGCTGCCTGGGCCGCGCGCCACTACGGCGCCGACGTTGTCGGCATCACGGTTTCCAGGGAACAGCAGGCGCTGGCGCAGACCCGCTGCCGGGACCTGCCGGTGGAGATCCGGCTGGCGGACTACCGCGAACTGCAGGGCAATTTCGACAAGATCGCCTCCGTGGGCATGTTCGAGCACGTGGGTCCGCGCAACTACCGCACCTATTTCGAGACCCTGTCCCGGCTGCTTCGCGACCAGGGCCTGGTTCTGCTGCACACCATCGGCAGCCATGTCACCACGGCCAGAACCGAGCCCTGGATCCAGAAGTACATTTTTCCGAATGGCAAGCTGCCATCCGCTGCGGAAATGACCGCGGCGCTTGAGGACCGGTTTTTGCTGGAAGACTGGCATAATTTCGGGCCGGACTACGACCGTACCCTGATGGCCTGGCTGCACAATTTCGATGCCGCCTGGCCCCGGCTTGGCTCTCGATACGACGAGCGCTTCCGGCGCATGTGGCGCTACTACCTGTGCAGCTGCGCGGGATATTTCCGCAGCCGCAAGGGGCAGCTGTGGCAGCTGGTGCTGAGCAAGCGTGGACGGGGGCGGAGCTACCGCTCCTGGCGCCCGCAGTCTTCGTAGATGCGCCAGGTGGCATGCCCCAGCAGGGGAAAGATGACTACCAGCCCCAGCAGCCAGGTGGCGAAGCCAGCGACGACCAGGGCGCACACCAGCAGCGCCCAGACCAGCTTGACCAGTGGCTGGCGGCAGCGCACCAGTACCTGCAGCGAGGTATCGAAATTGACAACCTCCCCGCGGGCTCGCCTGCGCGACAGTTCACAAAGACCAGCCGCAAACACCGGCCCTATTACCAGAAAGCCCAATATTGCCGACGCGATGAAGAGAGGATGGCGCTGATAGGCGAGTACCAGGGCACCCAGCACAGCGACCAACGCGCCATAGGCCATGCTCGCCAGAGGGTGGGCCAGAAAATCCCTGCCGGCATCGACCAGCCAGGCAAAGGGGCGAAACAGGTGCATGCGGTGATTGACCTGCAGAGACTGCTGGTCCCGATAGTGTGTCGTCGTTGCCATCACGTCCCTCCTTGCGGCTCTTTTCGCACCTGGAGAAAACCATCGATGACCACGAATCAGCGGGAACAGTCCCGAAAGTGGTACCATACCCTCAGGGTTCAGTGGCCATCGCTGCCCTGAGCTGTCTTCCTGCTGTGACCTCAAGTCAAGACCAAAGTTGCCGTTTCGTCAAACCACGGCCCAAGGACAAACACGTGACCACTGCCTTCGATTCGCTTGGCCTCAATGCCGACCTGCTGGCCAACCTTGCCACGCTGGACTACCACCGCATGACCCCGATCCAGGCCCGCAGCCTGCCGCCCATCCTGGCCGGACGCGATGTCATCGGCCAGGGCAAGACCGGCTCCGGCAAGACTGCCGCCTTCGGCCTGGGGCTGCTGCAGAAGCTGGACGTCAAGCGCTTTGCCGTGCAGGCACTGGTGCTCTGCCCCACCCGCGAGCTGGCGGATCAGGTGGCCAAGGAGATCCGCCGCCTCGGGCGCGGCATCCACAACATCAAGGTGCTGACCCTGTGCGGCGGCATGCCCTTCGGGCCCCAGATCGGCTCCCTCGAGCATGGCGCGCACATCATCGTGGGCACGCCGGGACGCATTGAGGAACATCTGGGCAAGGGTTCCCTGAAACTCGACTGGGTCACCACCCTGGTACTGGATGAGGCCGACCGTATGCTGGACATGGGTTTCCAGCCCTCGCTGGACGCCATCCTCGAACATGTCCCCGGGGACCGCCAGACCCTGCTGTTCAGCGCCACCTTCCCGCCGGGTATCGCCGATATCGCGCAGCGCGTACTGCGCGAGCCGGAACACGTGCAGGTGGAATCCACCCACGACAGCGCCAGCATCACCCAGGTGTTCCATCTGGTCGCCGATGATGAGCGCGCCACCGCCCTGCGCCTGCTGCTGCTTGAGCACCGCCCCGACTCGGCAGTAGTGTTCTGCAACACCAAAGTGGAATGTGCGGAAGTTGCTACGGAGCTGGCCCGCAAGGGATTCAGCGTCATGGCCCTGCACGGCGACCTGGAGCAGCGCGATCGCGACCGCACCCTGGTGCAATTCGCCAACAAGAGCGTCTCGGTACTGGTAGCCACGGATGTCGCCGCCCGCGGCCTGGATATTGACGCCCTCGATGCGGTCATCAACTATCACATCCCGCGCGACCTCGACGTCTACGTGCACCGTATCGGCCGCACCGGTCGAGCCGGCAGTAGCGGCCTCGCCTGCACCCTGTTCAGTGACACGGAGCGGCACAAGCTGGCCCGACTGGAGACAATGCTGGGCACGCCCATTGAGCCCGCTCCCCTGCCCCCGGCGGCCCTGCTGAAAAAACCCGGCTATAAACCGCCGATGGTGAGCCTGGAAATTGCCGGTGGCAAGAAACAGAAAATCCGGCCCGGGGATATCCTCGGCGCCCTCACCGGCGAACACGGTATCGACGGCAATGACGTAGGCAGAATCGCCCTGTACGACAACTGGTCCTGCGTGGCGGTGCGTCGGGCGGTAGCCAGCGACGCGCTACAGAAATTGGAACGGGGCAAGATGAAGGGAAAGAGCTTCAGGGTGCGGGTGTTGTAGACCGGGACATTGTCAGCCAGTCGGCGACCTGCCCAGCCGGCATTGGGTGGCCAATACAATACCCTTGCAGTAGATCGACTGCCTGTTTGCCTAGCCAGGTTGCAGTATCTCCATTTTCAACCCTGGTGATGGTCAATTTCGCGTTTAATAACCTGGCAATTGCCTTGACCACACTCAGCACAGCGATATTCATCTTGGTGTCATCAGCCTGTTGCAGAACTGACACATCCACCTTGATGCCAATGAATGGCAGGCGATTCATGAACCCGAGAGAAACAAAGCCCTTCCCAAAGTTGTCGAGTTGGGCTGCCACGCCGTTGTCACGGAGGGCTTTCAGTTTGCGAATAGCGGAATTCACGTCTCTGAGGATGGCGCTTTCTTTGATATCGAGCCGCAGCCATTCCAGGCCCGTATCGTGGTGTCTGGCCAGCTCCAGGATATCGCCCGCCAGATCCTGCGACGCGAACTGTGCAGAGTCGATATTGACGGTGATGGGCACGCTCGGCAGCCCCAAGGCTTGCCAGCGTCTGTACTGCCTGAAGACCTCATCGAGTACCCATCGACCTAATGCGGGGCCCAGATGGAGGTGCTCGACTCGTGGCATGAACTGCTCAGCGATGAGAAACCCTTGCTGCGGATGATACCAACGGATGAAACTCTCCAGACCGCGTAGTTCGCCACTGCGGGCATCGACAATAGGTTGATAGAACATCTCCAATTGTTCTTGCTGCATGGCTGTCAGCAGCGTGTTGGCATCCAGCTCTCGTTTATCCTCGTCGCGCATCGCGGGAGTAAAGAAGGAAAAGGCACTGCGCCCCGAGTTCTTGACGGCGTAGAGCGCGATGTCTGCCTGATGCAGCAGTTCGTCTTGATCCGATGAGTCTGCTGGAAACAGGGCCACACCTACGCTGGCGCCGATTTCCACCTTCGTGCCCATGATTTCGTAGGGCTTCGCGATCTCCCGCACAATGCGCTCGGCCATGACTGATGCGGTTTCCTGGTCTAACACACCCGATTGGATGATGACGAACTCATCGCCGCCAAGTCGGGCAACGGTATCCTGCGAGCGGACCAGTTGCAGCAACCGTTGCGATACGGCCTTGAGTAAATCGTCACCAGCGGCATGGCCCAGCGTGTCATTCACTGGCTTGAAATTGTCGAGATCAATCATGTGCACGGCAAACTGGCCGCCGCGCGCGAACACCTGGTGGACTTCAAGGTTAAGATGCTTGTCAAACTGAAGGCGATTTGCCAGCCCGGTAAGCGGATCATGCAGGGCGATCTGTTCCAGTCGAGCCAGATTGATGTAATCGACCAGTTCTTCCCGCAGTGTATCAGCACAGCTGACCTCACTGTCATGCCAGGGTTCCGCGCTGTTGCGCACCTGTTCTGCCCAGGAGGCGAAGGATGTGCGTGGAGTGAGCGAGGAGCTGTCGTCATCATCCAGCGCGGCAGGCTGCCCCGCCCAATTGACCACATGCACGACCTCCTGACGCATCAGCACCAAATAATCGGACGGGTTGAGAGGGATGTGCAGTACGCCACTCGCATGATGCGCAATGGCGGGGTGGCGCGCCAGTGATTGCGGTAACTCGAAATAGTGCCCGATCGCTTCCTTGGACAGCAGATCGAGCCAGTGGCGCAGCGGCGCAAGCGCCTGCTCCTCGGGTACCAATCCCACAAAATGGTCTTTGCCCTCGAAATGCAGCCAGACCCCATCACTGTGGAACAAATCCCGGAGCTTGCTGAGAATAAGGGTGAGACCATTCTGCGGGTTGTCGCTACTGGCCTGTAGCGTGCCGCGTACCAGGGAGAGATTCTCTCGCAAACTGCTCTCGCGCTCCTGGTCGACGAGGCTCAGTAGGTTCCTCAGGTGAAGCGAAGCCAGCTTGGCAATTTCCTCAAGCGCAAAGCGATCATGGATACTCATGGTCAGTTGCGTCATGTGGTGACAGGCCACCAGCCCCCAGAGTTTTCCGTTCACCACCAGGGAAAGGCTGAGCGAGGCCTGTACCCCGATGTTGCGAAGATATTGAATGTGAACAGGGTGAACCGCGCGCAATATAGAATAGGTCAGGTCCAGGACAGGGCTGTCACCGTCCCGATAGCACAGCGGTACGTTCTTTTCCTCAAGACCCGCGATGATCCGGTGCGCGTTAAGCGTATACAACTGGCGGGCGTTGGCAGGAAGATCGCTGGCTGGAAAGCGTAGCCCCAGATAACCGTCGATCCCCGGGCGGCAGGCTTCCCGAATCACCTCTCCATGCCAGCCCGGCAGAAAGCGGTAGCACATCACGCGATCAAGACCGGTATGGTGAAAAACGGTGTCTACCAACAGGGCAATGCACTGTTCTACGGACCGGGTGGCCGCCAAATCATCGAGAAAGGAAGTACGTGTGGCATGATTCCACCATGGCGACATGCGCTGGGAACCCGGCTTCATCTCAAACAGAAGGAAATCACCACGCCGATGGCCAACCACGGTGAGCGACTGCTCTCCGGCAAGAACCAGCTCACAAACCTGGTGTCTGCCTTCTTCACCGGCAATCCGTGCCAGCTGGCCCCATTGCTTGCCGAAAACCTCTACCGCAGCTTTTCCCAATACCGACTCCGGCGCTTCACCCATCAGCTCGGACAGGTTTTCCGAGCAAACCGTGATCAGTTGGGTATGAGCATCAACCCCAACTAATGCACCATCTCCCTGAATGAACGCAGTGTGCTTCAATACCGCATTCTTGCAATCATCAATTGGCGCAATTTGGGACATGGGTTATCTCCGATCCGGCGTCAAACACCAGATGAAATGTTCAAACACGAGACAGGCGCTGTCTGCCGCTTCATCCCACTCATCCTGAGTTCGCAGATTAGCCAGCAGCCGCAACAGGATCGGCCAGGAATCTTGCCAGGTTTGCGCGTGCGACCAGTAACACTTGTCAACGCCAATGGGCCGGGCAATCATTGAGTTCTGGAGCGCCCGATAAATCACCCGGGAACCCAGGTTCGAGCCTTCAACAACGTAACGCATGCCCAGGTAGCTCGCGTTGCTTGTGGGCGCTGAAAGCTCAGGGACGAGGGAGGCAGAGGCGGTTAAACCGAGTCGATCTATATCTGTCAGCAGATGTGGTAGACGTGGCATGTATGCCGGGAGTGCCGGAGCGCAATGTCCCGCACCCCTGGCAAAACCGGAATCCACTCCCCGGAAGGCCTCAGCAAGCGATGTCGTTGCCTTCCCGTAATCTGCCAGCGAGCAACCAGGGGAGAGCAATGTTGTCAGATCAGAACGACGGTCCAGTTGTGCATGCAATGGCGTTGTGCGTTTGCGCAGGAATTGCAACGCCGCGGAGGTTCGGGGTGATCTCTGCGCGTTGTTGGGCATCGAGCCGGCTCTTTCGTTCCGAAACCTCATACAGTGCCACCTTTGATCCACAATAGCAGCCAAACTCGATCGTAGTTCACGTCTGCAGAATTCCGCAACCTGAACAGGAACGCTGGCCGCAGGGTGCGTTACAGCCTACATGAGAACTGCTTGACTCTACCACAAGCCAGCGAGCTACAATTGATATCGATTATCATTATCAAAAATGACGTGGAGTTTCTTCAATGCTGGTTCACAGGCTATACCCGTGCGGACGCGTGAGGCCACTGGTTTTGAATACCACGGTGTTACTGCTTGCACTGTCATGCCTGTATCCTGGCGTCGGTCAGGCCGAGACAGGCGTCAGTAGTGTCAATGTGCCGCAACTGGCACAAATGGTTGAATATATTGCGGTCGACTATGTAGAAGCCGTCAAGGACGGGCAGGTGGTCAACAAGGGCGAATATCAGGAAATGCTTGAATTTTCTCGACTTATTCTGGAAAACGTAATCCTGATCCAGGAAGGTTCGACCAACACTGAGGCCCTTGTTGAGCAGGCGAGAACGCTACAACTCGCGATCGAAAGCAAACGTGATACCGCAGCCGTTCGACAAACCAGTGCCAGCCTGCGGACCGCCTTGCTGGCCCGGATGTCGAGCTCACCCTTACCCGATCATCTGCTGCCAACGGCAACCACTGCTTCCCTGTTTGAAAGTCAGTGTGCCTCTTGCCATGGCCCTTCCGGCAGAGGCGACGGTGTGTTGGCCGCGCAACTGGAGCCGGCTCCAACCAATTTCAGCGATAGAGAGAGGGCTTCGAATCGATCATTGCTGGGCCTCTATGCTGCCATATCCGATGGTATCGACGAAACTGCGATGCCCGGCTTCGACCACTTGTCGGAACAGCAGCGCTGGTCACTGGCGTTTCATGTTGGCGGAATCGCGTTTCAGAGCAGCGCTTCCGGCATGAGTAGCGCGTCCAGTGTTACCCTGCAGCAGCTGGTTACCTACAGCCCGGCTCAACTGACTGCCAAGCTCCCGATGACAACACTGCAGGAAATTGAAAGTCTGCGAGCTGATCCACTCTCGCTGTTCGCAGCGGCAGACAACCCCCTGAAAATTACTCGCGACTACCTCTTGCTTGCACAAGCAGCGTATGAGCGGGGCGATTATCCTGCCGCACAAGCGCTGGCGGTGAGCGCCTACCTCGACGGATTCGAGCCGATAGAAAACAGCCTGAATGCACGGGATACCCCGCTTCGTCAGGAAATCGAAGCCGGGATGATGGAAATGCGCGACTGTTAAAAGAACAGCAGCCAGCTGGCGTGCTGGAAACATCAATGGAGCGAACCATGGCACAGCTGGATGAGGCGGATCGCCTGCTTTCCGATTCAATGCTGTCCAGTGCGACGCTGTTTGGCGCCAGCCTGGTCATTCTGCTGCGCGAAGGACTCGAAGCCCTGCTGGTCGTCATTGCCCTTGTGGCCGTTCTGGCCCGAACGGGCCGACAGGATGGAATGCGGTATGTACACATCGGTTGGGTCTCCGCTTTAGTAGCCGGTATTGCGACCTGGGCCGCCGCGCAGTCCCTGATCAGCATCAGCGGCGCCAGTCGGGAAGTGATGGAAGGTTCCGCGGCGCTGCTGGCGGCGATAGTATTGCTATATGTCGGAATCTGGATGCACAGCAAAACCCATGCTGCCCAGTGGCAGGCCTATATCCAGCAACACATCAACGCACACTTGACCGCCGGAACCTTGTGGGGGCTCGCACTATTGGCATTTATCGCTGTCTACCGAGAGGTATTTGAGACCGTTCTGTTTTACCAGACGCTGCTGACGCAAGCGGGAATCAATCAGTACCCAGTCATTGCCAGCGGCTTCGGTCTGGCTGTTTCCCTACTGGCTATACTGGCCTGGGTGCTGGTGCGCTACTCGGTAAAACTACCTGTCGCCCGGTTCTTCTCCATTACCACTTATCTGTTGCTGGCCCTGGCATTTATCCTGATGGGCAAGACAGTGTCGGCGCTACAGGAAGCCGCACTGATGAGTATTACCCCTTTACCGGTCAGTTTTGAAATGGCATGGGTAGGTGTCAAATCCACCTGGCAAGGGATACTGGCGCAACTTTCAGTTCTGCTGGTATTCCTGGCTTTTATCAGGACAAACAGGTCGAGGCAGAAAATTTCCGCCGCCACTACTTCGGAAAGCAATCTTGACCGTCCAGGTGTCACTCCTGCGGACTCGGATTGACTTCGAATCTCAGCAGACCACAGTTGCCAAGCCCTTCACGAGATTGAGCAACTGTGGACCGGGAGGGCATCATTACGCAGTAGCCGAGAATACTTTGTAGAAACTCGATTTCTCCTGAATATTGATCGGAAGATGCAGCTTTCGTGAAATGTCACTGGCAGAAAAAATACCCCGGACTCTATGGTTTTGCCGGTCCACTACCAGACAATGCTGCTCCCCGCTCTGTTTCAGCGCAGCAATGACGTCTGAAATTCTGGCAGTTGCGATCTCGCCAAAATCAAGCGCTTTCATCGCTGTTTTGCATGTCATGAACTCACTGACCGGGATCGTCTCTCTTGCATGGCCTTCAGAAACCTTCATGACAATCTTGCGCTCGATAAGATCATCCGCGACCACGACGCCGACAAAGTGTCCCGCATTATTTACAACAAACTTCATACGCACATGGGTTTGGCGCATTAATTTATTGGCTTCAACCGCCGTCGTGGAATCCAGAATGACCAGGGGCGTTATGTCACGAAAATCAGTAAAAAAATCCAGCGCCGAAGAGGCCAGTGTCAAACCGCTGGGCTCCTGGGGATATTCCAACTCATCTATTTCAAACGTGGGGTACATGTGTAGTTTTTTCACCAGGTCTCGCTCCATTATTCACATGTCTCGCCGCACCAGATCAGTAAAGCCCATGTCACGCGCGCAGCATGGACCCGCCAATCGATACCACGAGCACAGATAGGGGTGCTTCTACAAACATCGAAAATCAGGGTGACTGGTCTACCGGACGGCAGGGGGAGCTCTTATTGGATGAATGCCGGCGTGAGGATACGACAAAATGTCCGCCACAATGGCTGCCGCCTTTGTCTCGGAGCTGGATAGATTGGACGGCAAATGGAAACGACTCAGGGAAGCATCCGCATCGTCTGCATCCAGATATGCCTGGTTAACCTGTTCTCCCAGACAATCAGCTTGAGCGTAAACCGGATCTTCGCCGGCACCAGCGAAAACAGATTCCGGCATTCCGCAGGAGCAGAGGAAAAGCCAGACGTATATAAGGGATTTGCTCACCTGAAATCTCTGTTGCTCAAGGCTACTCCGGACACAGGCCGACAATCGACCGCGCAGACGGTAATGTCTCTGTTAGAAAGTACAGCCAAACATTTGTTCCCTCAAGAAGATAAATAAACTGCTCGGCTCCCTCGTGTCGGAAAACAGTATCCTGATCATGTTTAGACCGACTACTTGTGGGTGCCGGGAGGACCAATGGATGGGCCGGGGTAGAGCTCCACCAGCTGCTATCACTCTGCGTGACATCCTCTGATAAACTCGCCCAGCAACCGCAGCTCCGCTCGCCGCGGCGTCTTCCGCCGCCACATCAGGCCGATCGTGCGCGCAACGTTGCGCTCGGTGAACTCGCTGACGCAGACGTTGGTACCGGACAGGATCTGTGCGTCCAGTGCCATGCGCGGCAGCAGGGTGATGCCGATGCCATTGGCCACCATCTGCACGATGGTGTTGAGGCTGGTGGCCTGGTAGGGCACGGACACATCGGAGTCGCGCAACTTGCACGCTTTCAGGGCATGCTCGCGCAGGCAGTGACCGTCCTCCAGCAACAGCAGGCCCTCCCCTTTCAGCTGCGTGGTACGCACCTTGCCGTGGCCTGCGAGTTCGTGCCCCGGTGGGCTGGCCAGCAGGAAGTCATCGCTGAACAGGTCCATGGTTTCCACCCCGTCGGCAGGGAATGGCAGTGCCAGCAGCAGCACATCCAGTTCGCCGTGATGCAGCGCGCCCACCAGGTGCTGGCTCAGGTCCTCGCGAATGAATAGCTGAAAACCCGGGTATTCCTCACGCAGGCGATTGAGCAGGCGCGGCAGGATAAAGGGCGCGACGGTGGGAATGACACCGAGGCGCATCTTGCCAGCGAAGGGCTCCGATGAGGCGGCGCAGAGCGTTACCAGGTCGTCCACCCCACTCAGGATATCCCGGCTGCGACGCACCACGTCTTCGCCCAGGTTGGTCAGCAGCAGTTGGCGGCTGTTGCGCTCAATCAGTGGCGTACCCAGGGTCTCCTCCAGCTCCAGGATGCCGGCACTGAGGGTGGACTGGGACACGTGGCAGGCCCGGGCGGCCTGGCCAAAATGCCCCTGTTCCGCGACCGCACAGAGGTAGCGCAGCTGTTTCAGCGTCGGTTGTCGGCTCATGCTCACCCAATCGGTTTTATCGATTAAATTTAATGATTTTTTCTACTGGACGAATAGTACCCGATCGTCTAATTTTACCCAACCGCACATCTGTGACGGATCGTTAATATTAACAGGAGAACCAACATGTCCCTGAAAGGAAGCCAAACCGAACAGAACCTGAAAGATGCGTTCGCCGGCGAATCCCAGGCCAACCGACGCTATCTGTACTTCGCTGCCAAGGCTGATGTGGAAGGCTACAACGATGTGGCCGCCGTGTTCCGCTCCACCGCCGAAGGCGAAACCGGCCACGCCCACGGCCATTTGGAATATCTGGAAGAAACCGGTGACCCGGCGACCGGCCTGCCCATCGGCGGCACTTCAGATAACCTGAAGGCGGCCATTGCCGGCGAGACCCATGAGTACACCGACATGTACCCGGGCATGGCCAAAACCGCCCGCGACGAAGGCTTCGACGAGATCGCGGACTGGATGGAAACCCTGGCCAAGGCCGAGCGCAGCCACGCCAACCGTTTCCAGAAGGCCCTGGACCAGCTCGACGCCTGATCGCAGCGCCCGCAACAGCGCCGCGAGCCCCGGGTTCGCGGCACAACGCAGCACCCGGAACGGGTTCGTAGCTCCCTGCGAGCCCGTTTTTCATACGTGATACCAGTGGACGAGGACTTGCCGTGAGAGAAGGAAGCCTGGAAGCACCGACCCGCCATCCCGTCGAGTGGCGCTCAGAGGATTTCTGGGATCAGGACAAACTCAACGCTGAACTCGAGCGCGTGTATGACATCTGCCACGGCTGCCGCCGCTGCGTCAGCCTCTGTGACAGCTTCCCCACCCTGTTTGACCTGGTGGACGAGTCCGAGACCATGGAAGTGGACGGCGTCGCCAAAGCCGATTATCACAAGGTCGTGGAACAATGTTATCTCTGCGACCTCTGCTACATGACCAAGTGTCCCTATGTCCCGCCCCACGAGTGGAACGTGGACTTCCCGCACCTGATGCTGCGGGCCAAGGCCGTACACTTCCGCAAGGAAGGCGCGCGCCTGCGGGACCGGGTGCTGACCAGCACCGACACCACCTTTGGCCTCGCCACCATTCATCTGGTGGATGTGACCGTCAATGCCCTGAACCGCAACGGCACCTTCCGCAAGGCACTGGAATCCGGTTTTGGCATTCACCACGAGGCACCGGTTCCACAGTTCCACAGCCACACGATGCGCAAACGCCTCAAGCCCATGGTGAAGAACCTGGAACCGCAGACGGTGGGCGAAACCACCGGCAAGGTTGCGCTCTACGCCACCTGTTACGGCAACTACAACAGTCCGGAAATTGGCGAGGATTTCGTCAAGGTATTCCAGCACAATGGCATCCACATCGACATCGTGCCCAGGGAAAAATGCTGCGGCATGCCCAAGCTTGAGCTGGGCGACCTGGAGACAGTGCAGAAGCTCAAGGAGGCCAACATCCCCGTGCTGGCGAAACTGGTGGACCAGGGCTATGACCTGGTCGCCCCCATCCCCTCCTGCGTGCTGATGTACAAGCAGGAACTGCCGCTGCTATTCCCGGAGGACGCGGACGTACAGAAGGTGAAAAAAGCCTTCTACGATCCCTTCGAGTATCTCTGGCTGCGCCACAAGGGCGGAGCTCTCAACACCGAGTTCCCCAATGCTATGGGCGATATTGCCTACCAGGTCGCATGCCACCAGCGGGTGCAGAACATCGGCCTCAAGACCCGGGATGTGCTCAACCTGGTGCCGGACACAACGGTGACCGCCCAGGAGCGCTGCTCGGGCCACGACGGCACCTACGCCATCAAGCAGGAGACCCGCGACAAGTCGGTCAAGATTGCCCGGCCGGTGGTGCGCAAGGTGGATCAGCAGGAACCCGATCACTTCATCAGCGACTGCCCGATGGCGGCCACCCACATCGCCAATCTGTCGGAAAAAGTCGACAAGGCGGAACACCCGATGACCCTGTTGCGCATGGCCTATGGCCTGTAATGAGCAAGGAGACCACGATGACACAGTTATCACGCGCCGACCTCTGGTCCCTGGAGGAGTACGCGGAACAGCGCCCCGACTTCCGGGCCCGGGTAATGGAGCACAAGAAAACCCGGCAGCTGGCGCTCGGGGAGCACGCTCGCCTCTACTTCGAGGATGCCCTAACCATCAAGTACCAGATCCAGGAAATGTTGCGGATCGAGAAGGTTTTCGAGGCCGCCGGCATCGCCGAGGAACTGGATGCCTACAACCCGCTGATTCCCGACGGCCACAACTGGAAGGCCACTTTCATGATCGAGTACGGCGACCCCGAGGAACGTGCCCGGCAGCTGGCAAAGATGATCGGCATTGAAGACAAGGTCTGGCTGCAGGTCGGCAACTGCGAGAAGGTCTACCCGATTGCCGATGAAGACCTGGAGCGCAGCAATGCGACCAAGACCTCGTCGGTGCATTTCATGCGCTTCGAGCTGACGCCGGACATGATCACTGCGGCCAAAAACGGCGAGCCGATCCACGCCGGCATCGACCACCCCGCCTATCCGGTCGAGAAATTCGCCATCGACAGCGTTATTCGCGACTCCCTGACTGCGGATTTGACAGCCAGCGCGGTGCACTAGCCGCAAACCGTGGCAGACATCCACTCGGCGCTGGTCACCCTGGCGTGGGAAGAGCCTCTGCTGGCTGCGCTGCGCCAGGCGTTGGCGCCGGCTGACGTTCATGTCGTCAACCGGCGCGATCGGCGTGCAATCGCCGCAGCCCTGCAACAGGTCGACGTCGCTTTCATTGACGGTGACGTCGACGGCCGCTATCTCCAGGCGCCCAGGTTGCAGTGGGTACACTGTGGGCACGCCGGCCTCGACCGGTCCGCGACCCCGGACATCCTGGCGAGCGGGCTGCAGGTCACTTCAGCGGCCGGTCGTTCCGCACCTGCGCTGGCAGAGCATGCGCTGCTGTTCATGCTTGCCCTGGCCTTTCGTCTGGACCGCTTTTACGACGCGCAGCGTCAGCATCGCTGGGGCATCAGCGGACAGGGAAGCCTGCAGCCACTGCACGGTAAAACCCTGGGTATCGTCGGCCTGGGACACACTGGCATCGAGCTCGCACGACGCGCCAGGGCCTTCGACATGCGGGTGGTCGCCTATCGGCGCCGCAACATTGCATCGGACCGGGTAGATGAAACCTACAGCAAGGATGCGGGCGACACTTTGGACAAGGTGCTGGGCTGCAGTGACTTCCTCGTGCTGGCCCTGCCGCTCTCGGATTCCACCCGGCACCTCATCGGGGCACGGGAGCTGGCGCGGATGAACCCCGGTTCATACCTGATCAATATTGCCCGCGGCGGACTGATAGACGAAACCGCGCTGCTACAGGCGCTGGACAGCCAGCACCTGGCCGGAGCGGCCATAGACGTTGCGGAAGAAGAACCGTTGCCGTCTGGCAGCCCGTTGTGGGACGCACCCAACCTGTTGATCACACCGCATTTCACACCGCGCCTGGCGGACCGCGACAGCCGGGCCCTGGATCTGCTGCTGGAAAACCTGCGCCGCTTTCGCGCCGAGCAGCCACTGCTGAACCTGCTGACGCCCGAAGATGTGTGTTCGCCGCCGGAGCCCGGGGAGCACCGCCGTTCTGTGCTATCGGGAGCCCTTGCTGACGTCTCCCGGCTTGGGCGGCGGTTGCGGCACTGGCTGCGCAGACGCTGAACCCACAACAGCCGGCAACGCGTGCCGAGCCTGCTGCGCCAGCATCGCCTGTCGCAGGAAGGTGACCGCGCGCTGTATCTCGGCGCTGGTAAAGCGCAAGCGCCGGATTCGCGCCGATACATTCAGTGTCAGCGCATAGGGGAGATTGTGCTCGGTCTCAAAGCACGCCCGTTCAATCTGGCCGATGACGTCCTGCTCACGAAAGTACAGCCTTGCCGCCGTACCATGGGGAACCCCGCGCACCTGCTTGAGATTCAGGTGCATGTGGCCCGCCCCCGGACCCAGACAGTCGAACCGCATCACTTCATCGCCAAAGATCAACAGGGACGCTGCCGGCCCCTGCCGGCCCTGGGTACTGAGCCAGTACACATCGAGGGAGACACCCGGCCGGATCACTGCGCTCTCCACATCCGAGGTGCCCGGACTCGCGCGACGGCTCGGCAACGGCAACCACCCGGCGAGGAGCACCCGCAATGGCGCCGGGGTGGCAGCCCGCAGCATCCGCAGCACAGCCTTGCGACCAATGGGTCTCCGTGCCTGGCTGGAACGCGCCATCAGCGATAGGCCGTGGCAGTGATCCTGCCTCTGCTGAAAGCCAGGCCCATGCCGGGAATCTCCAGCCAGTGCAGGTAGGCGGCCAGACCAAGGGCATAGGGAATTCGGGCAACCGGTACATCGTAGTACCGCCACAGGCGCAGGAGCGTCATCCAGCTCTTCAGCAGCCTGCCGCCGAAGAAAACCGGAATGCTGATGGCGCCGAGACGGCACAGCCAGGCGTATTCGATTCCAGGATCAATCTTGCGCACCATTATGCTGGCGTAACCACTGTTGCAGCGGATGTCCCGCTCCATGTCCCAGCCTTCATAGGCATGCACAGCCCGCATCGCGGGTTCAAAGCGCAATTGCAGTCCGGCACGACGCATGGATTCGGACTGCAACTTGCCACCAAAGGGACCGATGTCATCCTGAAACGGGTGTGCCAACAAAGCCTCGCGGCTGAACCCTGCATTGTTGTTCGCCACGCCATCCGTGGTGCCGGCCTGGCCGACATCCAGATAGCCGCGACTCAAGAGACCGAGAATGCGCTCTTTCGGGTCCCGACTGTCGTAGACCGTGCGCCCGCTAACCACCGCGGTATCCGGATAGCGTTCAAACGTCGCCAGCAGATGCCGCAACCAGCCGGGAGCGGGAGCACAGTCGCCGTCAAGCACTCCCAGATATGCCCCGCTCGCCACGGTGGCGCCTGCATTCTTGAGGGCATAGGACGACTCCACATCGAAGAAGACCACGCGCAATCCGGGCAGCAGGGTCTGCAGATCAGGGGGCAGCGCGGCGGCAAAGGCCGAGGACTCCGCCAGCAGGTATTCCACGGGGCCGGTGTAATCCTGGCTTGCCAACGCTCGCAGGGTATTGCGCAGGTCGTCCCAGCCCTTGTCATCACCACTGTCATAGTCAGACACAATAATGACGCTTGCCAGTACTGCCATGTTGCGCGCTCCTGCTGCCGGGGGTGGGGTCAAGCCCCGCATTATAGCATTCCGCGGAATGTTACTATGCGAGACCAGACCCCACCGTACCCGCCGTCCCGGCCCCGCGCTTGGTCAGGCGCGTCGGCAGCGCCGTCAGCGGGTCATCAGGCCACGGATGTTTCGGGTAGCGGCCCTTCATTTCCTTTTTCACTTGCGGATATACGTTGCGCCAGAAGGTGGCGAGGTCCTGGGTGACCTGCAGCGGGCGCTGCGCCGGCGACAGCAGGTGAATCTGCAGCGGCTGGCGGCCGTCGGCGATGCGCGGAGTCTCGGCGCAGCCAAACATTTCCTGCAGCTTGACCGCCAGCACCGGCGTTGCCGGATGGTAGTCGATGGCGACACTGGAGCCCGAGGGCACCACCAGACGCTCTGGCGCCAACCGCTCCAGTTCCAGCGGCAATGGCCAGGGCAACAGCCCCTGCAGGATCTGCTTCAGGTCCAGGCGGGCAAAATCCTGCAGCCGCCGCACCTGGCCCAGATAGGGCAACAGCCACTGCTCCAGAGTTGCCAGCAGGGCCTCGTCGGCCAGATCCGGCCAGGGGTTGTCCGGCTGACCCTGCTGTAGCCGGTACAACAGCTGCACCCGCGCGCGCCACTGCTGCAGGGCGGGAGTCCAGGGCAGCAACTGCAGTCCGCGGCGACGCACCAGGCTGGCCAGGGCGGTGGCCAGCGCCTCCGCGGGCAGCCGCTCCAGGGGCCGGCTTTCCAGCACCAGGCGCCCGACCCGGCGCTGGCGCTGGGCCACGAACTGTTCGCCACGCTCATCCCACTCGGCGCGCTGTTCCAGCGTCACCAGCGGCGCCAGGATGTCGTCGAAGCGGGCCGGATCGAGCGCCGTGGCACTGTAGATCCGGTCTCCGGAATCACCGTGCGCGCCGCCGATTTCCGCAGTTGCCAGCCAGCGGGCGGTACCCAGGCTGTCGCCCGCGGGAACACTGGCACTGCGGCCATTGGCCAGCTGGAAGTCACCGCCGCAGCCGCCCTCCCGGGCGCGCGCGATGCGATCGGGCCAGGCGCTGGCCAGCAGCACGCCCAGGACACCCGTCGCCGGCACCTGCAGCGGCCCGCGGCGGGGCTGGTAGATGTCCGAGACAATTTGTGCATAGCGGCGAGCCTGCTGCCAGCTCCGGCGGTACCAACCCTGCAAGCTGGACGGACAGGGCCGCTCACCCAGCAAC
The DNA here is from genome assembly GCF_040221975.1 of Haliea sp. Classification (GTDB taxonomy): domain Bacteria; phylum Pseudomonadota; class Gammaproteobacteria; order Pseudomonadales; family Halieaceae; genus Haliea. The sequence continues at coordinate 153,652 of NZ_JAVJWR010000023.1, read as the reverse complement.
ACCGCCAGCGTCGCCCCCAGTTCCGTGCCCTGATCGGCCAGCGGGTTGCGCTCCGCCAGCACCGCTGCCAGCAGGGCCGCGGTCTCGCGTGCGTCGATGTCGCAGCCCACCAGCAGCATGTGCCCCAGGCGCGGATGCAGTGGCATCTGTGACAGGCGCACACCGTGGGGGGTGAGCTGCCAGCTACCATCGTCGCGACCGAAGGCGGCATCGCACAGCACCAGCACATCGAGCCCCTGCTGGTAGTTCGCAGCCGGCGGCGGATCCAGCCAGGCCAACTCAGCGGGGTCCTGCACCCCCCAGGCAAGCAGCTGCAGTGCCAGCGGCGCCAGGTCCGACTGCAGAATTTCCGGGGTACGCTGTTCCTGCAGGCGCTGGAACTGTTCCTCGCTGAACAGGCGCAGGCAGAAGCCCGGCCCAAGGCGCCCGGCCCGGCCCGCACGCTGGACGGCGGAGGCGCGGGAGATGCGACGGGTGGCAAGACGGGTGGTACCGGTTGCAGTATCGAACAGGGCCTGCCGCTCAAGGCCGCTGTCGATCACCGTGGTCACGCCCTCGATAGTCAGGCTGGTCTCGGCAATGTTGGTCGCCAGCACCACCTTGCGCCGTCCCTCCGGGCAGGGTGAAATCGCCTGTTGCTGGCGTGCCAGCGGCAAGCCACCGTAAAGCGGCGCCAGGGTCACATCCGCGGGCAGCAGCGGCGTCAACTCCCGGGCAACGCGGCGGATTTCAGTCTGCCCGGGCAGGAACACCAGTACGCTGCCCGCGCGCTCGGCAAGAGCCTCCCGAATCGCTGCCACTGCCGGGGCCACTACGGATGCGCCGGCAGCCAGACCCGCGCCATGCAGCACTTTCACGGGGTACTGGCGGCCCTCGGAATGCAGCAGCACCGGAGCGGCCAGCAACCCCGCCACCGGTACGCCCTGCAGGGTGGCCGACATCACCAGCAGCCGCAGCGGCTCCTCCCGAAACAGGGCCCGCCCCTGCAGTACCAGCGCCAGGCCCAGCTCGGAATCCAGGTTGCGCTCGTGAAACTCGTCGAAGATGACCAGGCCGACGCCACCCAGGGCCGGATCCCGTTGCAGACGACGGGTCAGGATACCCTCGGTGATCACCTCGATACGGGTTGCGGGTCCGACCCTGTTTTCCAGCCGGATGCGGTAACCGACCCGGCCGCCGGGCTGCTCCCCCAGCAGCTCAGCCATGCGCGCTGCCGCAGCGCGGGCAGCCACCCGGCGCGGCTGCACCAGCAGGATGATCTGCCCGGCCAGCCAGTCTTCCGCCAACAATGCCAGCGGTACCAGTGTGGTCTTGCCAGCACCCGGCGGCGCCTCCAGCACCGCATCGCTGCCCGCCGCCAAGGCCGTGCGCAGCGCGGGCAGCACATCGGTGACGGGGAGGCGAGGCAGGTCGGCGAGCAGCATTGCGCCATGGTAGCCGACGCCGGGGTTGGGGCCAATGGCGGTGCAGCGACTTGTGCTTCCGCACCACTCTGGTGCGGTACGCTGCGGTAATCGCATCAGCATCCTCCCGGCCTGCCGTTTAATGCGGCTGTCACAGGCGCAATGCATGATTGAGTGAACTGGCAAGGTTCTTGCTGCTGCCTACAGGAGCAAGCGTAACCCTCCCGCCACCACCCGCAGGGCTTGCAGCCCACCAGGAGTCACAGCATGAGCGAGCAGGCACTGGAACAGCACCTCGACGCCATCAGCAACGCCAGGGGAGCGGGAGCCGTGGCATTCTTCGACCTCGATGGCACCCTGATCGCAGGTTACTCGATTCTTGCACTGGCGCTGGAAACCGCCCGCGCCGGACTCGGCCGCGGCGAGCTGCGCCAGTCCCTGAAAATGCTCCGGGATGCGCTGGGGCAGCGCCAGCGGGAAAGCGGCGGCAACTACCACAAGCTGGTGCGGCGCCTGAGCCGGGCGCTGGCGGGCATCTCCGAGGACAGCCTGCGACAACTGGGTGAACTGGCCTGCCAACGACACCTCGCAAGGAGCCTGTACCGGGAAGCCATCAGCCTGGTGGAAGCGCACCGGGCCGCCGGCCACAAACTGGTGATCGTCACCGCGGCGAGCCACTACCAGGTGGAACCCATCGCCCGTCTGCTGGGTATCGAGGAAATCTGCTGCACCCGGCTGGAAGTGCTCGAGGGACGTTTCACCGGCAAGGTGATCAGCCCCATGTGCTACGGTGAGGGCAAGGCCCTGGCGGCGCGACGGGTTGCCCGGCGCGACAACACCGGGCTGGACAAGTGCTGGTTCTATACCGATTCCAGCGCCGACCTGCCGCTGCTGAAACTGGTGGGACACCCGGTGGCGGTGAACCCCTCCGACAGTCTCGGCGCCCACGCCCGCAGCCAACGCTGGCCCCAGCTCAGTTTCGCCAGCCGGGGCCTGCCGGATGTCGAATCCCTGCTGCGCACGGCGCTAACCGGACAGGCGGTAACGGCGACGGCGATGGTCGGTGCGATCGGCAAGCGTCTGGGGCTGCCCCGCTTTGCCAATGCCAATCGCGTTACCCAGTTGCTGGGCGATCTGGGCAGCGGCTTTGCCGGGCTGGAGTTTGATATTGAGGGTGCCGAATACCTGCAACAGCGGCGCCCGGCGATTTTCGTGTTCAATCACCAAAGCCTGCTGGATGCCATGGTGCTTGCCCATCTCCTGCGACGGGATGTAGTGCCCTTCTGCAAACAGGAGATGGCGGCGATCCCGGTACTGGGATCGCTGCTGCAACAGGCGGGAACCATCTTCGTCGACCGCCAGGCCAGCAACCAGTCGGCGGTTCTGCAGGAAGCTCAGGCAGTGTTGGCCAGCGGCCGCTCCCTGGTCATTGCTCCTGAAGGCACCCGCAGCACCCTGGGCCACATCCAGCCCTTCAAGCACGGTGCCTTTTTCCTGGCCCGCAAGATGGGCGTGCCCATCGTGCCGATCGTACTGCACAACGTGAAAGACGCCCTGCCCAAGGGCGGCTTCCTGATTCGCCCCGCGACCATCCGCATCAGTGTGCTGCCGCCGCTGGAGCCCACAGCGACAGGCAGCGTGCGGGACACCTGCAGCGGCCTGGAGGCACGCTACAGCAGCCTGCTGGGGCAGTCCCCGGCGGCTGCCCTGCCCCACCGGGCTGCTGTGTCAGCCTGATCAGCCGCGCTGGGCACCGATCCAGGCGTCCATGCGCTGCTCCAGCGCATCCAGCGGAATCGCCCCGGCACTGAGCAGGTGGTCGTGGAAGGCGCGGATATCGAAACGTTCGCCCAGCGTCTGTTCCGCACGTGCGCGCAGCTCCAGTATCTTCAGCTGGCCGATCTTGTAGGCGAGGGCCTGTCCCGGCCAGCCGATATAGCGGTCGATCTCGTTGACGATATCGGTCTCGGTCTTGGCCGCATTGTCCTTGAAGTAGTCGATGGCCTGCTCCCGGCTCCAGCCAAAGTAATGGATGCCGGTATCCACGACCAGACGCACCGCCCGCCACATGTCATAGGTGAGCTGGCCGTAGCGTGAGTAAGGGTCGGTATACAGCCCCATGTCGTAACCCAGGCGCTCCGAGTACAGGCCCCAACCCTCGACAAACGCGGTCTCACCGCCAGTACTGCGGAACATGGGCAGCCCTTCCAGCTCCTGGGCCAGGGCGATCTGCAGGTGATGGCCGGGCACCGCCTCGTGCACGCTGAGGACTTCCATTTCGTACTTCGGCCGTACCTCGGGGCGGTGCAGGTTGACGTAGTAGTACCCCGCGCGGGTGCCGTTGGCGGCTGGACGGCTGTAGTAGGCAGTGGTCGTATCCGGCGCGATGGTGTCCGGAATCGGGCGCACGCCGTAGGGCATGCGCGGCAGCTTGCCGAACAATTTGACCAGCTCCGGGTCCAGCCGCTTGGAGACCGCCAGGTAGCCTTCAAACAGCGCTTCCGGGGTGTCGTAGTAGAACTGCGGATCGGTGCGCAGGAAGTCGTTGAACGCCTGCAGGTCACCGTCGAAATCAACGCTGTCCTTGACCTCTTCCATCTCTTCCAGAATGCGCGCCACTTCCGACTTGCCGATCTCGTGAATGGCCTCCGGGGTCATGTCGGTGGTGGTGAAATGACGGGCGAGGTGACGGTACAGTTCCCCGCCACCCGGCAGGCTGCCGATACCCGGCTGATCACGACAGGCAGGCAGGTAGACCGCACTGAGAAAATCCCGGAACTCCGCCAGCGCCGGATTGACCTGGGTGCGAATCACCTGGGCAGCGCTGCGTCGAAGCTCCGCTACCTGAGCGACGGAAAGTTCCGGCGGGGCATTGCGGAACGGCTGATAAAACGGGCTGTCCTCAGGTGGGCCTGCCAGCAGGCGATCGATCTGCCCAGGTACCCGCTCCATGACGATGCGGGCCTGGGTACGCTGCTGCAGAATGCCCTCCTCCAGCAGTTCCCGGTACTGCAGCAGCAGGTCGGGAAGTGCCTGCAGACGCACCAGCCAGGCGCGGTAGTCCTGTTCGCGGCGAAAATCGATCTGCTCCGCCAGCGTATGCAAATGCTGGGGGCCAGAGCGTATGTTGACCGGCATCAGATGCAGGCCCAGCGCCTGGGCTGCGCGCTCCCCCTGCAGGCGCTGCAGCAACATGGCGTGGCTGAGCTGTTCCTGGTCGGACAACGCCGCCACATCGATTGCTGCCAGCTGCGCCAGGAACTCACTGCGGCGGGCATCGCGGGCGATATGTGCGGCGAGACTCATGTCCTCCCAGCGATCATTGGCGCTACTGTCGCCAAGCTGGGTGCGAAGCTGGGGATATTGCTGCAGATGCCATTGCCAGTGCGCATCGACAATGCGCTGGAAGTCGTCCGCTGGCGCGGCGCCGGCAAGGGTGGCGCCCCACAGCAGCAGGGCGAGGATGAATCGGCTCATGGTGGCCTCCGGTAACTGCAAGGCCGCCATGATACCCCGAAATGGCGGGGCTTGCCGGATCTCAGGCCTGCGGCAGCACCAGGAACTTCTCGCCGGTGGCGCGGCGATTGTAGGCGCCTATGGCGTCCAGGCTGAGGGCCTCGGCCAGGGACACCCTGCTGGTGTAGTGGCTGGCGAAGGTGGTCTTGATCTCCGCAGCAACCCGCGCCCGCATCTCGCCCGCTTTTTGCATGCCCACCTTCTGCAGGAACAGCGGCAGCAGCCAGCCACCAATGTTCCAGGCGAAGCCGAAATTGCGGGTGAGCACGGTCGGTCCCAGATCGAGGGCACCATAGATGTAGAGCTGCTTGAAGGTACTGGAACCGTAACGGTTGTACTCGGTCATTTTGCGGGCGGCGACGGCTTCCATGCTGTTGAGAATGGTGCCGCCCAGCTTGCCGCCGCCGATGGCGTCGAAGGCCAGCGTGGCATCAGTGGCATCCAGTGCCGCCAGCAACTGCTGCTGGAAATCCCCGGCCTCGGAGTTGACCACGTGCTCCGCATTCTGTGACCGCAACAACGCTACCTGTTCGTCCTTGCGCACCACATTCACCAGCGGAATACCGTCGGCAATGCAGAGGCGATTCAGCATCTGCCCGAGGTTGGAGGCCGCTGCGGTGTGCACCAGCGCGCCGTGGTTCTCCAGGTGCAGGGTTTCCACCATCCCCAGCGCGGTCATGGGGTTGACGAAGCAGGAGGCGCCTTCCTCCGCCGTGGTGTCGTCATTGAGCACCAGGCAGGCCTGGGCGTTGACACAGCGGTACTGGCCGAACATTTCACCACCAAATACGCCTACGGTCTTGCCGAGCAGGGCCTGGGCGGCCTCCGAATTGCCGGCGGCGATCACCTTGCCGGCACCTTCGTTGCCGGCAGGCAGCGCCTGGCCGACCCGCGCCTGGACAATACGCATGGCCTGGGAGGGAATATCAGCGGTCACCACCGGACGTTCCGGAGTGCCGCTGACCCGCGCTGTATTCATGTCGGCCGGGCCGAACAGCAGCGCCAGATCGGAGGGATTGATCGGTGCCGCCTCCACCTGGATCAGCACCTGCTCCGGTCCCGGCTGCGGGATGGGCGTTTCCTCCAGCCACAGGGTCAGGGTGTTGTCATCATTGACGCACGTGCGCAACTGCAATCCGGTATCCGCCATGGTGTTTTCCTCTCTCGGTGTACTGGCAAGGGCCTGCCACTATAGCGGATACTAGACCTGTGCGCCGCCCCCAAAACCGCGCCAACACAGGAACGGACACCGCGTTGATGAATACACTGCAGGAACTGACCCGCATCGTGCAGGCTGCCGCCCAGGCCGACCAGACCGAGGACCAGGTCAAGCTGATCGTGGAGGCGATCCACCGTGCCATCAACGTGGACGTCTGCAGCCTGTATATCGCGGCCATCGACGGCACCATGGTGCTGGTAGCCAGCCACGGCCTGGATCCGCAGGCCGTTGGCTACAGTCGCCTCGCACCGGGCCGCGGCCTGGTCGGCCGCGTGGCCCAGGGCCGGCACCCGATCAACGTGGCCGATGCCGCCTCGCACCCGGATTTCTGCTATCTCGCAGAAACCCGGGAAGACGAGTTCCGCAGTTTCTGTGGTGTACCGGTGGTACGCGCCGGAGCCGTCATCGGCGTACTGGTAGTGCAGTCCCGGGAAGGACGGGTAATGTCCGCGGACGAACAGGCGTTCCTGGTCACGCTCTCTACCCAGCTCGCCCTGGTGTTGCCGCCGGAACCGCTGGCCGCCCATGCACCGGCCAATGCCCTGCGCCGCGTCCGCGGCGTCAAGGGCGCGCCGGGCACCGGTATCGGCAGTGCCTGGCTGTGCGAGACCGCAGACCTGTATGCGGTACCCGACCGGCCCTGCGAGGACCCGGCAGCCAGCATTCGCGAATGGCACCAGCTGCTGGCCAAGGTCAGCGCCGATGTCGACAGCGAGCGCAAGGCGCTCGGCGAACAGCTGTCCGACGGCGTCAGCGCCGTATTTACCGCCTACCAGATGTTGCTCAACGATCCGGGCCTGCGCGTGGGGGTGGAGCAGGCCATCGCCCAGGGCCAGTGGCTGCCGGGGGCGCTGCGCCAGGTCGTACACCACTATGCCGAGGTCTTCCTGGCGATGGAGGACCCCTACCTGCGGGCCCGCAACGAGGATCTGCACCACCTCGGCAACAAGCTCTACCAGAGTTGGAGCGGCGCACCGGAGAACACGCCCGCAGACGATCACGGCCCACTGGTGCTGACCGGGGCCAAGGTCAGTGTGTCCGATATCGCCGCCTGCGACCCGCAGCGGCTGGTGGGCATTGTCTGCTATGAGGGCTCCAGCCTGTCCCATACCGCGGTGCTGGCCAACGCCCTCGGCATACCGGCGGTGATGGGCACCGGCAAGCTGAAAGGCATCGACAACGGCAGTCCGCTGATCGTCGACGGCAACACCGGCCAGGTGATTCTCTTCCCCAGCTCCTCGGTGCGGCTGGAGTTCGAGCGCCTGCAGCGAGCGGAACAACTCCTGAAAGGGGAGCTGGCGGGACTGCGCGACCAACCGGCCACCACCACCGACGGCGAGCGTGTGCGCCTGCTGGCGAATACCGGGCTGCTGGCGGATATCTCGCCGGGGCTGGCCAACGGCGCCGAGGGCATCGGGTTGTATCGCACCGAGATGCCGTTCATGGTCAGCGAAACCTTCCCTTCGGAGGAGGAGCAGCTGCACATCTACAGCCAGGTATTGGCAGCCTACCGGGGGCGCCCGGTGTACATGCGCATCCTCGACATTGGCGGCGACAAGCCCCTGCCCTACTTTCCCATCCACGAGGAAAACCCGGCCCTGGGCTGGCGCGGCATCCGCTTCTGCCTGGACAACAGCTCGCTGCTGATGACCCAGGTTCGGGCCATGCTGCGGGCGGCGGCTGGCGGCGAGGAACTGCACATCCTGCTGCCGATGGTCAGCAACACCGGCGAGATCAACGCTTTCCACGATGTGCTGCAGGATGCGCTGCAGCAATTGCGCGACGAAGGTGTCTCAGTGCTCCGGCCGCAGGTAGGCATCATGGTGGAAGTACCCGCGGCTATCTCCCTGCTGCCCGCCTGGGCGCCAAAGCTGGACTTTGTCTCCATTGGCTCCAATGACCTGAGCCAGTATCTGCTGGCCCTGGACCGCAACAATCCACGGGTAGCCGGGGCCTATGACCACATCCACCCGGCGGTACTGCAGGAAATCGCGCGCATCACCGCCACTGCAAAAAGGGCCGGGCTGCCGCTGAGCCTGTGTGGCGAGATGGCCTCGGACCCCGCAGCCGTTGTGTTCCTGCTGGGCATCGGCATCCGCAAGCTCAGCATGAGCGCATCCAAACTGCCGCGGATCAAGTGGCTGCTGCGCTCCATGGCAGCCAGTGACGCCGCCGGGCTGGCGCAGCAGGCCCTGACGCTGGACAACAGCGCAGACATTCGCCGACTGTTCGAGGACGCCCTGCACCAGCGCGGGCTCGGCCGTCTGCTCGGCAGCGAGTGATACAATGGCGACAGATTGCCGACCGGATTGCACCATGACCCTACTGGACAAGGATAACCAGCCGCTGCAGGGCGATCGCCTGCAACGCCACATCGAACGTGCCCTCGCCGTCACCAGCATACCCCACAACCGGGATGTGAAGATCGCCTGGCAGATTGTGCAACGGCTGTTCCGCCCCGTGGTGCGCGGCGTCGACAACATTCCGCCGCAGCCCTGCCTGTTTGTCGGCAATCACAGCCTGTTCGCCCTCGACGGCCTGGTAGTCGCCACCATCATGCATCAGCGCTACAACCGCTTCCTGCGGCCGCTGGGCGACAAGTTCCTGTTCACCCATCCGGCCCTGGAACAGGCCCTGCTGGCGCGCGGCGCGGCCATGGGCCACCCCGACGTCTGCAGCGCCCTGATGGCCCACGGCCAGGACCTGCTGGTGTTCCCGGGCGGCGCTCATGAAGCGGTCAAGCCCAGCCGCCAGCGCTACCAGCTGCAGTGGAAGGAACGCTACGGCTTCATCCGCATGGCGGCGGAGCACGGCTATACCATCATGCCTTTCGGCATTGTCGGACCGGACGAGTTCTACAGCCACCTGATCGAGAGCGAGGACCTGCCCGATTCCCTGCCCGGGCGCCTGTTGCGGCTGTTGGGCCTGCTCACCGACGACACGCGCACCGATGCCCTGCCGCCGTTGCCACTGGGAGCGCTGGGAACACTACTGCCCAAGCCCCAGCGCTGCTACCTGGGCTTTGGCCAGCCGGTGGACCTGGCCCGCTTCAGCAAGCGCAAGCCGGGCAAGGTGCAGCAGCAGAAAATCCGCGACCAGGTGGCCGCGGAAATCGAGGACCAGCTGCGGCAACTCCTGCTGTTGCGCGAGCAGGAACGTCGCGAGGACAGCTTGCTGCGCCGCATCCTCACCCTCTGAGGCCGGCCGCGTCCACAGGTGTTACTCGGCCATGACCCGGGCCAGCCGCGAGGGCTTGCGCCAGGTCTGCCCCAGCAGGCGTCGCAGGTAGACAACGGCCAGGATCAGCAGCATGGCGACAAAGCCCCACCAGCTCGCCAGCGGTCCCACCCCCATGGGCTTGATCATGATGTACTGGCTTACCAGCATCAGCACGTGCAGGCTCATGGAAGTATTCATCAGCCAGCGGGTATCACCGGCGCCGCGCAATACGCCGCTGGAGACGAGAATGATCGCGTCCGCCAGTACGTAGGTGGCCATACCCAACATCATGCGGCTGCCCAGCCCGGCAATCTCGCTAAAGTCCTGTCCGGGCGTCGCGAACACCATCATCAGCTCCAGCCGGAAGACGACGAAGAACACCGCCAGCAACACGGAATAGCCCAGGGCGATCACGAAGCCCGCGGCGATTACCTGGTTGGTGCGGCTCATGTCGCCGGCGCCCACGTAGCGGCCGATCAGGCTGGTGACCGCAATGTTGAGGCCGATCAGGGGCACGTAGTTGAGCATGTCCCAGTTGAAGACGATGGCCATGGCCGCACCCTCGGCCACGCCGTAGGACTGGAACAACAACAGGAAGAAGTTGAAGGTGGCCGCACCGACAAAGGTCTCGAAACCGGACGGCAGCCCCAGGCGCACATAGCGTCGCAGGATGCCGCTGTCGTAGTGGAACGAGCTCGCTACCTTGAACATCTCGCGGTGTATGCGGTTGAAGTAGAACAACGCGTAAATGCCGATACTGAAGGCGGTGGCAATCACCGTGCCCAGCGCCGCGCCGCGAATACCCAGTTCTGGAAAACCGAACTTGCCAAAGATCAGCACGTAGCTCAGGGGAACGTTCAGCAGCACACCCAGGGTATCGGTGATCATCACCACCCGGGTGCGGCCAATGCCGCAGAAATAGGCCGCGGCGCAGGCCTTCACCAGGACAAAAAAGGCGCCGGCCATCATCACGAAATAATACTGCCGCTCCAGCACCACCTGCTCGGGCGAGTGACCCATCACGGCGAACAGCCCGCCCATGAGCCAGGCTATTGCCAGCAACAGCGGTTGGCAGGCCAGCGCCATCAGCACGCCCTGGGTCAGCACGCGCGGACACTTTTCCATCTGGCCCGAGCCGTAGTACTGCGCCACCAGGGCCGTGGCATAGGACATGACGCCCAGGAACAGGGACACACTGACAAAGAACGTAACGCCGCCACCGAGAGCCGAGGCGATGTGCAGGGCATCGATGCGCGACAGGAACAGGCGGTCAGTGAAAACCATCAGGGCGAACGCGCTCTGTGACACCACCATCGGCAGTGCCAGACGAAACAGCTCGCGTGTTTGCCCGGTGCTGAGCATTACCCGTTCCACAGATAGGCGCCAATAGACCGCGCCGCTCCCACCTGTGGTGGGGGCGAGATCGCTGGGTCAATAAATCAGGCGCGCATTATAGGCCAGGGGCGTGAAAACGCCAGCGGGAGGGAGGGGAATTCAGGCGGGATGAGCAGCACGGGAGCTGCGCTCGGCCGCTCCCGGTGCGGGACAACCGGGGCGGACTTTCAGCGTCGGGCGATACCCAGCTCGCCCAGGCTGGTGGCCATGTCCTGGGCGGCAGTGGCGGGCTGCACCGCGGTGTCGATTTTGAGGATGGTACCGTCAACGCCGATGTAGAAGGTGTGCCTCCTGGCAAACCCCATGCCGGCCAACACTCCGTAGGCCTCGGCAACGTCCTTGCCCGGATCACTCAGCAACGGGAAGTCGGCGCCGGTTTCCTCCGCAAAGCGCTGGTTTTCCGCCAGCGGATCCACACTTGCCATGAAATAGCTGACGTCATACTCGCGGATCAGGTGACCGTTTTCGGCCAGGGACTTGCACTCAACCGTGCAGCCGGAGGTGAAGGCGCGTGGAAACCAGGCCAACACTACCGCCTGCTTGCCCTTGAAGTCTGCCAGCGTGTAGGTGTTGCCATCGCTGGCGGCGAGCGTGAAGTCGGGGGCAGGGTCGCCCACCTCGAGCTCCGCCGCCAGCGTCGGCAGTGCAAAAACAAGAGTCAGCAACAGGGTCAGGGATCGGATGTAGATCATGGGCTCTCCGGGGCAAGTTGGGATCCGGTTCAATACCGGATGAAGTCATAGTAAGGTACGCCACTTTCACTGACTGGATCACTCTCCGCCCGCGCAGCTGCGCAATACCTCAGCAGTGTAACCGAAGGATGCCACTATGAAGTCAACTCTGCGCTCTTGTCTGTTGCTGCTGTGCAGCAGCCCGCTGTTTGCGGCTGCCCTGCCGGCGACTGCAGATACCGATGTACCGGGCTGGGACGTCAATCGCCCAGCCTTTTCTGCAGAGCCCATCAGCGCCGAATTCGAGGTCAGCGAGGGTACCTGGATGAGCCTGGACGTCGCCCCCGACGGCCGCCACCTGGTCTTTGACCTGCTCGGCGACCTCTACGAACTGCCCATCGCCGGCGGCGAGGCGCGCGCCCTGACCTCCGGCCACGCCTGGGACATGCAGCCACGCTACAGCCCCGATGGCAGCCGTATCGCCTTCACCTCGGACCGCACCGGTGGCGACAATATCTGGATCCTGGAGCGCAGCAGTGGCGACCTCAGGCAGATCAGCTTCGAGACTTTCCGCCTGCTCAACAACCCGAGCTGGAGCCCGGACGGGCAATACCTGGCGGCGCGCAAGCACTTCACCACCTCGCGCTCCCTGGGCACCGGGGAGATCTGGCTCTACCACGCCGCCGGTGGCGAGAACAACAGTGGCCAGCTGGTGGTACCGCGCCCCAGCCCCACCTTCCAGAAAGAACAGGGTGAACCTGTCTTCAGCCCGGACGGCAAGAGCCTGTACTACTCGCTGAATACAACGCCTGGCAATACGTTCATCTATCACCAGGACAGCAATACCGAACTGTTCCAGATCCGCCGCGTCGACCTCGCCAGCGGCGACATCAGCACCGCGGCAGGCGGCCCCGGCGGCGCCGTGCGCGCCACCCCCTCCCCCGACGGCAAGCAGCTGGCCTACGTCAAGCGCGTGCGGGCGAGTTCGCGCCTGTTCGTGATGGATCTGGACTCCGGTGCCGAGCGCATGCTGTTCGATGCCCTGGACCTGGACATGCAGGAAACCTGGGCGGTACACGGACTCTACCCGAACATGGCCTGGACCCCGGACAGCCGCAACATCGTGTTCTGGGCGCAGGGCAAGATATGGCGCCTGGCGGTCGCCTCCGGCGAGGTAGCGGAAATTCCGTTCCGTGTAAGGGATAGCCGCGACATCTACCCCGCCGTGCGCTTCCCCGTAGAGGTGGCGCCGGAGCAGTTTCGCACCCGCATGGTCCGCTTTGCCCAGCCCTCTCCGGACGGAAGTGCGGTCGTGTTCGAATCCCTGGGCCAGCTCTACGTCAAGCGCGGTGACAGTGGCCCCCGGCGCCTGACCAGCGACAACAGCAGCGGTTTTGACTACGCCCCGGTGTGGGCCCCGGACGGTCGCGAGATCCTGTTCCTGCGCTGGAGCGACCGGGGCCTGACCCAGGTGCGCAGTGTCGGCATCCGCGGCGGCAAGTCCCGCGCCCTGGAGCACCCCAAGGGGCAGTACACGGAACTCGCCATTGCCGCCGATGGCGACACCCTCGCCCTGCGCAAGCTGCCCGGCAGCAGCCTGCTCAATCCGGAGTGGGCGGTACAGCCCGGTCTCTACCTGCTGGACCGCAAAAGCGGCAACATGCGCTTTGTCAGCGCGCGTGGCCGCAACCCGCACTTCGGCCCCGACGGCCGCCTCTATGCCCAGGAGCGAGCGGACAGCGCCAGTGGTCGCGGCAGCAGCACCGCCAGCACTGCCCTGATCTCCATGAGCCGCAGTGGTCACGATGTGCGCGAGGTGGCCAGCGCCGAACTGGCAACCGCAATCCGCCTGGCGCCCGACGGCCGCCACATAGTGTTCGAGAACGGCCAACAAATTTACCTGGCCGCCATTGCGCTCACCGGCAAGCCGCTGACACTGGACGCAGCCAGGCCGGCCTTCCCCACCGTGCGCCTGAGCGAGGTGGGTGGCGCCTACCTGAACTGGAATGCGGATGGCAGCGCCGTGAGCTGGAGCACCGGGCCCGAACTGAAAACGGTCACTGTGGACGCCGCCATGGCGCAGGAGTTCGAACCCGGCAGCGCGGGTATCGACCTCTCCATGAACATGGACGCCGCCACGCCGGACGCCCGTCTGGCCCTGGTCAACGCCCGTATCGTGACCATGAACGCGGCCCGCGACGTCATCGAGGACGGTACCCTGCTGCTGGAAAACAACCGCATCCGCGCGCTGGGCGACAGCGGCCTCGTCATCCCGGATGGCTTCCACACCGTCGACATGGCGGGCAAGACCCTGGTGCCGGGCTATGTCGACATCCACGCCCACGGACCCTACGGCAGCAACGACATCATTCCGCAGCAGAACTGGAACCTGCTCGCGCACCTGGCGCTGGGCGTAACCACCGTGCACAACCCGTCCAGTAGCGCCAACCTGGTGTTTGCGGCGGCGGAGTACGCCCGGGCCGGCAAGATCCTGGGGCCGCGTATCTTCTCCACTGCGGAGATCATCTACGGCGCCAAATCCACCGGCTGGTCCCCGGTCGACTCTCTCGAGGATGCCCTCGCCCACGTGCGCCGGCTCAAGGCCCAGGGCGCGGTGACGGTGAAGAACTACAACCAGCCGCGCCGGGACCAGCGCCAGATGGTTATTGAAGCGGCGCGACAGGAAGGCCTGATGCCGGTGGCGGAAGGCGGCGCGCTGTACCACATGGACATGAACCTGATCGGCGACGGTATCACCGGCATCGAGCACAACGTGCCGGTACTGACCCTGTACGACGATGTCATCCAGTACTGGCGCCAGAGTCAGGCTGGCTACACCCCGACCCTGGTGGTGACGTTTGGCGGTCTGACCTCGGAGGACTACTACTACCAGGACTCGGAAGTGTGGAAGCACCCGCTGCTCGCCAACTTCGTACCGCCCACCGTGTTGCAGTCACGCTCGGTACGTCGCCCGATGGCGCCGGAAGCGGATTACCGGGACGACGATGCCGCGGCCGCTGCCAAGGCATTGCTGGACGCAGGCATTCTGGTGAACACCGGCGGCCACGGTCAGCGCGAGGGCCTGGCCACTCATTGGGAGATGTGGAGCTTCGTCCGCGGCGGCTTCAGCCCGATGCAGGCACTGGCCGCGGCGACCATCAATCCGGCCACCTACCTGGGCATGGACCAGGACCTCGGTTCACTGGAGCCCGGCAAGCTGGCGGACCTGGTGATCCTGGATCAGAACCCGCTGGAGGATATCCGCCACTCCGACCGTATCAGTCACATCGTACTGAACGGGCGTGTCTACGAGGCGGAGTCACTCACCGAGGTGCATACCGGCGAACGCGCCCTGCAGCCCTTCTGGTGGCAGGGCCGCCCGGAGTCGGAGATTCGCTGACACTGTTGTGGGAGCCGACTCTATTGTGGGAGCCGACTCTGTCGGCGATAACATCGCCCGCGGAGCGGGCTCCTACAGGGCGGAGCGGGCTCCTGCAGGGTGGAGCGGCGCCGCGGTTACAGGGTGGAGCGGCCCAGCAGGCCGGTGAGGCGCCGCAGCAGCCACTTGGGCGTGGCCCGGGCCGCCAGGGTGGTGGCGAGATTGAGCGTTCCCGGCACAACAATGGCCTGCCCCTTCAGACAGGCCTGCCAGGCTTCCACCGCAACATCCTGCACATCGGAGATCAGCATCGCCGGCAAATTCTGCAGCGCGCTGGAGCCCGCCTGGGCTCGGGCAACCATGTCGGTCGCGGTGATGCCCGGACACAGGGTGGTGAGGGTTACACCGCTGCCGCGCAGCTCCTCCCCCAGCGCTTCCGACAGCGACAGTACGTAGGCCTTGGTGGCGGCGTAGGTCGCCAGACTGGGAACGGGTTGGAAAGCGGCGATTGAGGCCACGTTGAGGACTCTGCCGCTACCTCGAGCCGCCATGGGTGGCACGAAGTGGGCCAGCAGGTCGGTGAATCCGGCGACATTGAGTTGAATCATGGCCTGGTGATCCGCGGGCGTCATCGCTGTGAACGCGCCGTGTTGCAGCACACCCGCGTTGTTGACCAACACATCCACCGCCACCCCCTGCCGCTGCAGCGCCAGCCACAGTTTGCGGGCGCTGCCGCTGGCCGCCATGTCCAGCGGCAGCACGGTGACGGCAATGGGGTGACTCTCGCGCAGGGCCTGGGCCAGTGCCTCCAGCCTGTCCCTGCTGCGGGCGACCAGAACCAGATCGTAATCCTCCGCGGCAATCAGCCAGGCCAGGGTCTCTCCGATACCCGCCGAAGCGCCGGTAATCAGCGCCGTCCTGCGCGTGGGAGCAGTATCCGTGCTCCGGGGCGCCGGCGAGCGGCGGGCCTTGCGTGACTTTCCAGTCGTACTCATGACACGGTCCTCCCGGTTTTGCCTTCAGCTGTCCCGTTGCAGGCACTGCTGCTCGATCAGCGCCGCCAGCTGCTCACGGCTCTCAGTCATCTTCCTGCCCCGGCGCAAGTCAGCGAACAGGCGCCCGAACTGGCGCCGGAGGCTGTCATCCAGGTCCGCCAGCAGCTGGCCGCGCAGGTCCAGGGCGCTGCGGTCGGCGTGGGTACGGCTGCACAGCAACTGGTGGTGCAACAGCGCACGGCCCAGCACCACGAAGGGGAAATTGAGGTTGCGTGCGGGGCCGTAGTGCAGCTCCTTGCCGCCGGTGGGAATGCCCCGGACCCTGATCTCGCCGATATCGTTGGCGTAACGCAGCGCCGCAATGCCGCTGCCGGCGGCGCCCAGCGCACCGGACACCAGGGTACCCAGACCGCCCAGCAGGCCACCGGTAGCACCGTCGATCACCAGTCCGGTGCCGCCGCCCACCACCGCCCCCACCGAACCCGCAACCGTCAGCAAGGAGCGCCGATCCAGGCCCCAAAGATACCAGTCCTCGACATTGAACAGTTCCGACTCCTCCAGCGCCAGGCCCTCCTCGGTGCGGTTCAGGTTTGTCCAGGAGAACTCCTCCTCCACCCGGCGCCGACACTGCCGCTCGCGCTCTGCCAGATGGTGCTGGTAACGCTTGAACAACAACGCCTGTACCGGCTCATGGGGCAGGCCCCGAGGCACCTTCTGCGAAGTCTCGAAGGTAATCGCCTCGACAATCAGGTCCGCAATCAGCAGGCTGGCGGCGCGGTGCTGGACGGCGCGCTCCTCGCGCAACACGGCCACGGCACGGGTCAGCGAGTCACGCCAGTCCGGATCCAGGTGCCCGAACAGCTCCAGCAGTTCCAGCTGCTTGGTCAACTCTGCGCGCTGGGCGTCGAATTCGCGCACGGTGCGAAAGTACTGGCCCAGGCCCGCCGTCCATTCAGCGGCGAAATCGTCGCTGTCGATGGGATTGATCAACGCCAGACTGGGTCGCCCGGTCCAGCGCAGGATTTCCATTTCCGCTTCGTAGTCTGCGCTGAAAGGAACGGAGCCATCCACGACATAGATAATGCCGGCGCCATTGACGATCGGCTGCAACAGCTCGCATTCATCGTGAAAGCGCGGGTCTGTGCGATGCGCCTCCACAAACTGGCGCACCGCGGCCGGTCGCGAGGAAGCATCGACGCTGTTGGCCTGGAGCCAGTCCAGAACCGCCCGCGCGCGCTGGATTCCCGGTGTGTCCACCAGCACATACAGGGTTTCATGATCCACGCGCATGGGGAACTCACGCGCGTCCCGGGTGGATCCGGCGCGGGCATCAATGAACACCGAGTCGTCCCGGGCCAGGGTTGCGACAATGCTGGACTTGCCCTTGTTGGGGCGCCCGACCACGGCAAACGTCGGGGCGGCCATCCGCGGGGCTGCCGTCAGCGGGGCGGCCACTCGTGGCCCGGCCTCTCGTGGCCCGACCGTTCGCGGCCCGACCATCAGTGCTGCACCCGATTCAGCAACTGTACATCGACGCTGGCAAAGGGCAGCGCGCGCGCGAAGCTGCGCCAGTCTTCCACCTTGCGGTGGGGAATGGCCCTGCCCGGCAGCGGTGCCAGCAGGACGGTACAGCGCGGCACGCTGGCCAGGGGCTCCAGCAGGTCGCGCAGCTCTGCCAGCGGTGGCTCCCAGGCCTTAACTACCAGCAACAGTCGCTCGCTGGCCTGCACCGGGAGATCGGCCAGGCGGGCGAGGTCGTCCTGCAGCGCGGCGGCACCCACCAGTACGACCTGTGCGGGCGGTACCGCCATCAGTTCCTCAAAGTCAGCGGGACCGCCCGGGCCCAGGGCGCCGCCGTAGTCCAGTACCAGCAGGCTGGCGTCCGCCGCTGCCATTCCCAGAGGGGCCGGCTCCACATCCGGGGCTGTTGTGGTCGCACTTGCGGCACTCGCGCGAGTACGGACCAGCGGCGCCTGCATCCGCGCCAGCACCTGCTCGGCACCGGGGTAATGAAGAAAGCTGCGCACCAGCAGACGGCGGAAGAAAAACCGTGAAAGGCCCCACAAAAGCACACGAGGCAGCAGCGCATATACCAGCAGGCAAGCCCACAGGAAGGGCCACCAACCACGCATGCCCTCGATATCGCTGCGGTCGAGGGCTACCGTTGCCGGGTGAAAGCGGCTATTGGCCACCACCTCGGGCGGCACGGTGGCCAGCGGCAACCAGCTCGACCAGGGCAGCGCCAGGGTCTCGGCCAGACGCTGCACCAGACCGGCTCCCGGATTGAAAGTGGAGCCCCAGACAAAGCTGAATTCTCCCAGGGCGGGCACCAGCAGAAAAGCCAGCGCCGCACCCACGGTGAACAGGGCGCCCAATTCCTGGCCATAGCGCAGGAACAGCATCCGCAGCACCGGCTGCGCTTCCCGCAGGGTGCGCCGATCCGGCAGGCTGCGTTGCACGATCCAGCGCCCGGGATGCAGCGGCAGCGCCATGGGCACATGGCCGCGGACAGTGCGCCACATCATCACCGCGGCGAGCAAACTGAGCAAAAACTGCAACAGGACAAATACCGCGAGAAACAGGAATACGTTCACCAGGGCGCGTTCACTGCCCAGCAGGAAGCCCGCCATGGCGGCAAAGCCAGCCAGTAGCGCCAACAGGCGCGCCAGCAGTGCCGCCGACGCCTCTGACAGTGGCTGCATGACCGTGGTCTCAACCGCCGGAGACACGGTATCCAGCCAGTGCAGCAGGCGCGGCAGCGGCGCAGCCTCGGACTGGCCGGCCCCCGCAGCCCGATCCCGCTCCCGCAGCACGGGCACGGGCTGTTCCCGATCCTGTTCCAGCTGTCCTGCCAACCGGTACAGGTCCCCCAGGTTGGGCCTGCTCTGAGTCATTGCGGTTTGCTCTATATTCGCGGGCGACATGTCGGTGTACGATACAGGCATTCTGTCGGCATGGGGAGCTGCAACCGCGTGATCACCGCCAACCACGGCAAGTGGCCCATCCGCTGGGACCTGCTGGTTCGCTACCGCTTCATCGAGACCATCGTCCTCTGGGAGGGGCGCCTCACCACCCGCCATCTCTGCGAAACCTTCGGCATCGGCCGGCAGCAGGCCAGCAAGGACATCAACCGCTATATCCGTCAAATTGGTCCCGGCAATCTGCTCTACGACACATCCCTCAAGGGCTATACACCCACTGCTGCTTTTACACCGCAGGTCACCCAGGGCGTTGCGGACGAGTACCTGCACCTGATGGCACGCAACAACGAGCTGTCCAACGTGTTTGAGTCACTGGCCCTGAATGTGGCCAACGTGGAAGTGCTGACCGTACCACTGCGTGATGTGAGGCCGGAGGTGCTGCGCCCGATCATGCAGGCCGCCAGGCAGCAAAAGCGGCTGGAGGTGGACTATGTATCCATCCAGCACCCCGACCGGGAGGGCCGTATCATCGTCCCCCATACCCTGGTCTATACCGGCCTGCGCTGGCACGTGCGCGCCTGGTGCGAAAAAAACCAGGAGTACCGTGATTTTGTCTTGAGCCGGTTTCGCGACATACCCGAGATTCTCGACGACTCCGAGCGCGGCATTGCGGGCGACAGCGAGTGGAATGCCCGGGTGACCATCTGCATCACCCCAGATCCGCGCCTGCGCGAAGATCAGCGCCAGGTGGTGGAAACCGATTACGGCATGCGGAATGGGGCACTGACACTGACAGTACGCGGCAAGCTTGTGCCCTATGCACTCAAGTTGTTGCATATCGACCCCGATGCGGCGCAGGATGACCCCATGGCGCAGCAAATCGTGGTGGCAAACCGCGCCGAACTGGTGCCCTGGCTATTTGGCTGAACGAAAACAACAACTCTAGGGAGCAAGCGTCATGGGCAGGTTTTTTACACTCATTGCATGGATCATGGTCATTCCGGTACTGCTGGTCAGCAATCTGCTGACGCTGATTTCGAGCAATACCAATGCCGCGCTCTCGGGATGGCTGGAGGGGGCGGGCATCAGCACGGTCCATGGCCAAATGCTGGAAAGCCACCGGGAACAGGCCCAACAGTTGGCACTGGCGCAGGCCCGCAACGCGGAGGTCGGCGCCAGGATACAGGCTACCGGCACGGCCATTCGCCAGCGCACCATGCAGAGTGCTGCGGCCAACGTCGGCTCACTGCCGGCCGGGGCAGTGCCCTACCTGGGCTGGGCCGTGGTGGTGGGGGTCACGGGCTACGAGATGATGCTGGCCTGCGAGAACCTGCGGGACCTCGACGCGCTGTATACCGATTTCGGTATTGAAGGTGGCACCAGCGCCGAAGCCAGGGCGTTCATCTGCGACCCGGATCTGCGCAGCTTCGCCGACGCCTATGAGCGAATCCCTGATTCCCTGGCGGCGGAATACGCGGAATTCCAGGCCTGGGCCAAGGCCACCGAAAGCGGGCTGCCGCCGGCTATTGAACCTGGAGGATAATCTTGCCGATATGGCGGCTGCTCTCCATCAGTTCATGGGCCGCACTCGCCTCCGTCAAAGGGAAAGTGGCGGCAATCACGGGTTTGAAGCTGCCCTGTTGCAGCAGTGGCCAAACCCGCTCGCGCAGGCTGGCCGCAATCGCCGCCTTGGCCTCTGCCGACTGCGGCCGCAGGGTTGACGCCGTCAGGGTCAGGCGTTTCAGCAACACCGGCACAAAATTGATCGTGGCCTCGAACCCGCCCTGATAGGCGATGTTGACAATCCGGCCGTCGACGGCCGCGAGTTGGATATTGCGGTTGATATAGTCGCCGCCCACCATGTCCAGGATAACGTCCACGCCGGCGCCCCCGGTAACCGCATCGAGCACCTCGCGGAAATCCTCCTCCCTGTAGTTGACTGCACGGGATGCGCCCAACTCCACGCAGGCCGTGCACTTCGCCTCGCTGCCAGCGGTGGCGTAGACCGTGGCCCCCAGCGCGGAGGCGATCTGAATGGCCGTGGTGCCGATACCTGAACTGCCGCCGTGCACCAGCAGGCTTTCCCCTGGCTGCAGGCGACCGCGATCAAACACATTGGTCCAGACCGTAAAGCAGGTTTCCGGCAGGCCCGCGGCCGCCACCAGGTCCAGATTATCCGGTACTGGCAGGCATTGGCCCGCGGGCGCGGTAACGTACTCGGCGTAGCCCCCACCGCTGGTCAGGGCGCAGACCCGGTCGCCGACCTGCCAGCCGGAGACGCCTGCGCCCACTGCCGCCACGACACCTGCAACTTCCAGCCCCGGCAGATCCGAGGCGCCGGGAGGAGCCGGGTACAGGCCGCGGCGCTGCATGACATCGGGCCGGTTGACCCCGGCGGCAACCACTTCGATCAAGAGCTCTCCAGCGCCCGCGCCGGGCGCCTCGCGCTCCACCAGGGTGAGCACCTCGGGGCCTCCGGGCTGGCTGATTTCAATACACTGCATAGAGTCTCTCGTCACGCTCAGGTGAACTTTTTCATGATATCCACCGGCAAGGGGAAGACGATGGTGGAACTCTTGTCGCCGGCAATTTCCACCAGAGTCTGCAAATAGCGCAGCTGGATCGCGGACTCTTCGGTAGCCAGCATCTTGGCCGCTTCCGCCAGTTTTTCCGCCGCCTCGGATTCACCCATGGCGTGGATGACCTTGGCGCGACGCTCGCGTTCGGCCTCTGCCTGCTTGGCGATCGCGCGCACCATGGACTCGTTCAGGTCTACGTGCTTGATCTCCACATTGGCGACCTTGATACCCCAGGCTTCGGTCTGCTTGTCGAGAATGTCCTGGATATCGTCGTTGAGGCGATCGCGCTCGGCCAGCATGTCATCGAGATCGTGCTGACCCAGTACCGAGCGCAGGGTGGTCTGGGACAGCTGGCTGGTGGCCTCCAGGTAGTTCTCGACCTGGATGATCGCCCGCTCGGGATCAATCACGCGGAAGTAGATAACGGCGTTGACCTGCACCGAGACATTGTCCCGGGAGATAACGTCCTGGGTCGGCACATCCATCACCAGGGTACGCAAGTCCACCCGCACCATCTGCTGCAGCACGGGGATGATGATGATCAGACCCGGCCCCTTGACCCGGTAGAAACGACCGAGCATGAAAATCACACCGCGCTCATACTCCCGCAGCACCCGGAACATGGACAGCAACAGGGCGATAACCAGCACCAGCAGGACACCGCCAAACGTTTGCAGCTCGAACATTCTCATCTACTCCCTGGCGGTTGCGACCGCCTGTTTGCGCACGACGGCGGTAAGACCGTCGATTGCGGTTACTGTGACCGGGTCGTTGGCCGCCAGCGGTTCGTCGCTGCGCGCGTGCCAGATCTCGCCGTCCAGCCAGACCCAGGCGTCCCGGCCTTCTACCCGACTGACTGTGGTCGTGGCGCCCAGCAGATGCTCGACACCGGACACCACCGCCCGCTTGCGTGCCCGCAGGATCATGCCCAGGGCAAAGACCAGCAGACCGGCACTGAAGACGGTCACCGCGACAATCATCGGCATGGCCAGCTGGAAGGCCGGCAGGTTGGTATCCATGAGCATCACCGAACCGGTGACGAAAGCCGCCACACCGCCCAGCCCAAGGATGCCAAAACTGGGGGCCAGGGCCTCCGCCGCCATCAGGGCGATGCCCAACAGGATAAGACCCACACCGGCGTAGCTGATGGGCAGCATCTGCAGGGCATACAGGGCGACCAGCAGGCTGATTGCGCCGACAATGCCGGGCAGGCCGATGCCGGGATTGTAGAACTCGATCACCAGGCCATAGATACCGACCAGCAGCAGGATATAGGCAATGTTGGGGTTGGTGATCACCGAGAGGAACTCGCTGCGCCAGTCCAGCGGCTGGTGCACCACGGGAACGCCCGCCGTGCGCAGGGTGACCGTTGTCTCGCCAACGGTGACCTGCCTCCCATCGAGCTGCGCCAGCAGCTCCGTGGTGCCAGCCGCCACCAGGTCGATCACCCCCGCTTCCAGGGCATCATCAGCCGAAAGGCTGACGCCCTCGCGCACTGCCTGTTCCGCCCAGTCGCCGTTGCGCCCGCGGAGCTGGGCCAGACTGCGGATATAGGCCACGGCATCATTGACGATCTTGCGCGCCATGGCACTGCCTGCGGCCGGTTCCGACCGACCGTCGCCCTCCGGCGACTCATCCGTTCCCTCCCCGGGACCGGGCATGCCTGGCAGGCTGGGTGTTCCCCCGATCTGCACCGGCGTAGCGGCGCCGAGGTTGGTGCCTGGGGCCATGGCGGCAATGTGGCTGGCGTAAAGCAGGTAGGTACCGGCGCTGGCGGCGCGCGCGCCGCTGGGGGCAACATGCGCGATCACCGGGACCGGTGACGCCAGAATGACCTTGATCATGTCGCGCATTGCGGTATCCAGGCCACCGGGCGTGTCGATCCGCAGAACCACCGCTGTGGCGCCCGCACCAACCGCCTTGTCCAGCGAGCGCAGCATGTGGTCAGCGCTGGCGGGACCTATTGCGCCCTCGATATCAACCGTCCACACCTCTGCCCGCGCCGGCCAGGCCAGCACCAGCAGCAACAGCAGCCAGCCGCAGGACAATTTGGTCATTACACTGTGCATTCCGCCACCCATGGCCGCAGTATAGTGCACTTGATCAACAGTTGCGGGAGAAAGACTTGCGCCAGATCATGGTCACGGCCTGCCTGGTGGCTATACTGGCGCCAACGCGTCGAAAGGATGACATCATGTACAGAGTACTGGCGATCGCACTGACGGTCACAACCACCCTGGCCTGTGCCGAGCCGCGGGATACCGGACGCGATATCGCTGCCGTGGAAGCCGAGGCGAAGGCACTGGTACAGCAGTTCGTGGGGCAACTCAAACCGCAGCTGCAACAGGCCATTGCCGAAGGCGGCCCCGGTCAGGCCACCGCTGTCTGCGCCAACATTGCCCCGGCCCTGATGGATGAGCTCAGCGCCAGTTCCGGCTGGAGCGTGCGCCGGGTGAGCCTGCAACCACGCAACACGGAGCGGGCAATACCCGACGCCTGGGAGCGGGAGGTGCTTGAGCGCCTCAGTGCGCAGCAGGCGGCGGGCACTCCGGCCCAGACGCTTGATTACGGGCGCAAGGTCGAGGGCCGGTACCGCTACATGCAGGCCCAGGGCGTCGAGCCGGTCTGCCTGATGTGCCACGGCACCGACCTGTCGGAACCGGTCCAGCAGGCTATTGCCGAGTACTACCCTGAAGACAGGGCCACAGGATACAGCCTCGGCGAGGTACGCGGCGCAATCAGTCTGACTGACCTGCGGTGACCCCCCGGTCCCGGACGATACGCAGCTGTCCGTCCAGGTGCACATCCCGCTGCGGGAACGCAATCACGATACCGTGCTCGCGGAACAGCTCGTCGATGCTGAATCTCAGGTCACTGCGGATCAATCTCAGGCCGCGCTCGGCTGTCGAGTGCAGCCAGACATTGAGCTCGAATTCCAGTGAACTGTCGCCAAAGTTGTCGAAGATCACCAGCGTCGGAGGTGTCTCCAGAACGTCCGGGTGCTCCTTCGCTGCGCGGTACATGAGTGACTCGGTCAGGCGCACATCCGAGCCATAGGCCACGCCGACGCGGATAGCCGTGCGTACCAGATCATCCACCAGGGTCCAGTTGGTGACCGTGGTCTCCAGCAGCTGGCTATTGGGAATCAGCAGGTGTACACCGTCGACGCGGCGGATGCGGGTGGAGCGGGTGTCGATGGACTCGACGGTACCGCGCACCTCCCCAAGCTCGAGAAAATCCCCAATCTTGATCGGCCGCTCCCACATCAATATCCAGCCGCTGATGAAGTTGTTGATGATGTTCTGTGCGCCAAAACCAAAACCGATGGCGACCGCACCCGAAACAAAGGCAAAAGCCGCCAGGGGCACACTCAGCAGATCCAGGGTGGAGATGACGACAATCACCAGGCCGAGGATCAGCCAGGCGCGCGAGACCAGCTGCACGACATTGACATCGACGCCGCGTTTGCCCAGTCGACGGCGCAAAAAACTGCTTGACCACAGCACCAGCATCACCCCGATCACGAGAAAAGCCAGAACCGTGAAGATCTGTACCAGACTGATGCTGATGTCGCCGAAAACGATTAGAGGCGTCTGCAGGATTCGGTTAAGCTGTTCCATGTAAAAATTCCCCGGGGAGACTGCGGCAGATGATCAGGACCAAATTGCTCTCGGCGCAGGGGCAGTACCGGCACGGTGATGCGGGCCTGATCGATCAGTGGCGAGAACAAGGCGACAGCATACTATGGCTGGACATCGAGGGGGAGCTCACAGCGGAGATCCAGGAGCTGCTGGTGTCCCTGAAGTGCGACCGCCTGGCCATCGCGGATTGCTCGCGGCTGCGTCACCCGCCCAAGGTCGAGGAATTTGATCACGATACCTTCATCCTGTTTCGCGGCATGAGCGGCATGGACGAGGAACTGAGCCTGCAGCCCATGCCGGTCGGCATGTGGATCAGTGAACGACTGCTGATCACCGCGCATCCCGGGCATGCAGTGAGCGTAGGCCATTTCTGGGACAGCGAGCAGGAGCAAAAGCTCCTGAAAACTCCCAACATCCTGGCCATGCGCATCCTGCACTACGTCGGTGGCCGCTATCTCGAAAAGCTGATGGAATTCGAGGACACCCTGGCGGGGCTGGAAGATGCACTGCTCGCCGACGAGACCGATACTGTGATGAAGGAGCTGGTGGTCTACCGCTCCCGCCTGCGCAAGTTGCTCCGGGTCTTCAGCTACCACCGGGCACTGGCGGAGCAGATCCTGCATGGGGGCACCGCGCACCTGGGTTCTGGCAAGGACCACACCCACCACGTCCGCCGGGACCTCTACGACCGCTGCGAACGGCTCTATACCTTGTGCCACATGTACTATGAAATCTGTGGCGACCTGGTGGAAAGCCATATTTCCATCACCTCGCACCACCTGAACAACACGATCAAGATCCTGACCATCATCACCGCGGTTTTCATCCCCATCACTTTCATCGCCGGACTGTATGGCATGAACTTCCAGTACATTCCCGAACTGCAATGGCACTACGGCTACTTTGCGGTGCTTGGCGTCATGCTTTTCCTGGTCATTGGCATGTTGCTCCTGTTCAGGAAAATCCGCTGGCTGTAGAATAGATCCGCCGGGGCTTCCCTCGCAGGGTTGTAAGGTCTATTGTTGCGGTGAATTTACAATAACAGGATTCAATAATAATGCGTCCAGTCAACCTCGCAGACGCCGGCTTCCTGATGATGGAAAAGCGCGAGACCCCCATGCATGTGGGCGGGCTACACCTGTTCAACTTCCCCAAGGGGGTGGACCAGCGCCAGTTCCTGCAGGAGGTACTCGCGGCACTGCGCGTGCAGGAAGAGTACCGGCGACCCTTTGGCGAATATGTGACCACCGGCCGGGCAGGACCGCTGCGGCTGTACTGGGAACAGGACAGTCACCTGGAGATCGACTATCACGTCCGCCACTCCGCGCTGCCCCAGCCGGGCAGGTACCGGGAATTGTTCATGCTGGTGTCGCGCCTGCACAGCACCCTGCTCGACCGCAATCGACCGCTGTGGGAGATTCACCTGATCGAGGGCCTGCAGGACAACCAGTTCGCGCTGTACAGCAAGATGCATCACGCGGCAGTGGATGGCGTCTCGGCCATGCACATGGTCAACGCCATGTATTCGCGGGACCCTCGCACCAGGGCAAAACACTCGCCCCTGTCTTTCGCCACCTACGAGGCCTACAAAAAACGGCAGCTGGGCGCAAAGGCGCCGCGGGTGGAACCCCGGGGCAAGGAACTCAAGAACGTGATGGAAGTGCTGCGCCAGCAATACGACACCACCGCCAACCTGGTCAGTGCCTTCCGCCAGTTCGGGGGCGCATTTTTCGGCCGCAGCGGCAATCTCTCCGTCCCCTGGCACCAGGTGCCGCACACCTCCATCAACACCAATGTTACCGGCGCGCGACGCTTCGTTGCCCAGTCCTTCGACTTTGGGCGGGTGCGAGAGGTGTGCAAGGCAACCGCTGCCACGGTCAACGATATTGTCCTGGCCATGTGCTCGGGCGCGCTGCGACGCTACCTCGCCAGCCAGAATGAGCGCCCGACCCATTCGCTGAAGGCCATGGCGCCGGTTTCCCTGCGCGAGGAAACCGACCTGGATTCGTCCAACGCAGTGGGGTTCATCACCGCCGACCTGGCAACCGACATCTTCGACCCGGAACAGCGTCTGCGCAAGATTCAGGCTTCCATGGCAGCGGGCAAGGACCTGCTCAGGAACATGACCGCCCGCGAGGCCAGCCTGTTCATGCAGGTGACCCAGGTCCCGGCCCTGTTGAGTTCGATACTGGGGCTGGCGGGCCATTTCCCCGCCTTCAGCACCGTGATCTCCAATGTCCCGGGGCCGCGGGAACAGCTGTACTGGAACGGTGCCAGCCTCGAGGGCATGTACCCGGCCTCCATTGTGTTCGATGGCTTCGCCATGAACATCACCCTGGTCAGTTACCGCAAGCAGCTGGACTTCGGGATTGTCGCCTGCCGCCGCTCCGTACCCCAGGTGCAGCGCATCATTGATTACCTGGAGGACGCCCTGCAGGAACTGGAGGAACTCGCGGGGCTGCGGCGTGCGGGTCCGGCCAAAAAGGTGGTTCGACGGCGCAAGGCACCTGCTGCCGCCAGGGCGAAAACGACCGCGCGCAAAACCACCGCAAGGGGCAAGACAAAAGCCGCGGCTCAAGCCGGGACAAAGGCCCCCGGGGTACGCAAGAAAGCCACCGCCGCAGTAAAACCAAAGCTGGCCGCTGCCGGCCCCGGAAAGAGATAGCATTCCCGCGATGACAGACACTATTCTCATCGGCGGCAACGCCGCCGGCCAGGTGTCGCTGCTACCGCGCTACGCCAACCGCCACGGCCTGATCGCGGGTGCGACGGGAACCGGCAAGACCGTCACTCTGCAGTGCCTGGCCGAAGGTTTTTCCGACCTCGGCGTCCCGGTGTTCATGGCCGATGTCAAAGGCGACATCTCCGGCATCAGCCAGGCCGGCACGCCCCACCCCAAGGTGGACGAGCGGGTGCAGTTCATCGGCATGGATGACTACCGGCAGCGCGGTTTTCCGGTGGCCTTCTGGGACCTGTTCGGCAAGCTGGGGACGCCGATACGCACCACCGTCACCGAAATGGGGCCGCAACTGCTGTCGCGCCTGCTGGACTTGAACGACACCCAGGAGGGTGTCATGACCGTGGTGTTCGAATTTGCCGACAGTGAGGGTCTGCTGCTGGTGGACCTCGCAGACCTGCGCACCACGCTCGAATACCTGGGTGAACACAGCGCCGAGCTGGGCCCGGGCTTTGGCGTCGCCAGGGCCTCGGTCAATGCCATACTGCGGCGCCTGCTGATGCTGGAACGCGAAGGCGGCCGGGTTTTTTTCGGCGAGCCATCGCTGGAGCTCAAGGACTTCATGCAGACCACCCGCGACGGCCGCGGGGTAATCAACCTGCTGGCGGCGGACACCCTGATCCAGAACCCCCGCGTATATTCCACCTTCCTGCTCTGGCTGCTGTCGGAACTGTTCGAGGAACTGCCGGAACTCGGTGACCCGGAGCAACCGATCCTGGTGTTTTTCTTCGACGAGGCACACCTGCTGTTTCGCGACGTACCCAAGGCGTTGCTGGAAAAAATCGAGCAGGTGGTGCGCCTGATCCGCTCCAAGGGCGTCGGCGTCTACTTCATCAGCCAGAGCCCCAGCGACATCCCCGACGCGGTACTGGCCCAGCTCGGCAACCGCATTCAGCACGCGCTACGCGCCTATACGCCGAAAGATCAGAAGGCGGTGCGGATTGCGGCCCAGTCTTTCCGCGAAAATCCCGAGCTGGACACCGTTACCGCCATCACTGAAATGGGCGTGGGCGAAGCGCTGGTGTCCACTCTGCAGGACAAGGGTGTGCCCTCGCCAGTGCAACGGGTACTGGTGCGACCGCCCAGCTCCCGCATGGGGCCGGCCAGCGCAGGGGAACGCGCCGCCATTCTCGCCCACGACCCCAACCAGCGCCTGTACCGGGACGCCGTGGACCCAAGATCAGCTCATGAAATCCTGCTGGAACGCACCGCCGCCCGCCAGGCAGCGAAGGACGAGGAGGTCCTGGCAAAGCGCGCCGGGACCGGCAACAAACGCACCAGCCGCCGCCAGAGTACCAGCGAAGCCTTCATCAAAAGCATGGCGCGCAGCCTCGGCTCCGCCGCCGGCAGCAGCCTGGGCAGGAAACTGTTCCGCGGCCTGCTGGGCTCGCTGTTGAAATAGCACCTAAACCAGCAGCACTGCAGCGCCAGTAAAGTTGCCCTGGCGCAAATCCGCCAGGGCCTGATTGGCGTCCTCCAGTGCGTAGGTGGTCACCTCGGTGCTTACCGGAATCGCGGCTGCCAGCGCCAGGAACTCTTCCCCATCCTCCCGGGTCAGGTTGGCCACGGAAGTCAGGGTTCGTTCCTGCCACAGCAGGTGATAGGGAAAGGACGGGATATCACTCATGTGAATACCGCCACTGACCACCGTGCCGCCGCGGTCAACATGCTCCAGGGCCGTCACCATGAGCTCGCCCGCGGGTGCAAACACCATCGCCGCGTCGAGCACCTCGGGGGGCGCGGTATTGCTGCTGCCCGCCCACACCGCCCCCAGCCTGCGGGCAAAGTCCTGGGCCTCGCGGTCCCCTTCACGGGTAAACGCATACACCTGCTGGCCGTGGTGGACCGCGACCTGGGTGATGATATGGGCAGCGGCGCCAAAGCCGTAAATGCCCAGCCTTTGCGGCCGGGCTCCCCCCGCCAGGCGCCAGGTGCGATAGCCGATCAGTCCGGCGCAGAGCAGGGGCGCAAGGGCCAGATCCTCTGCCGCTGCCGGCAGGGGAAAGCAGTAGCGGGCATCCGCGAGCGCATATTCGGCATAGCCTCCGTCCAGGGTATAGCCGGTAAAGCGCGCCTCCGGACACAGATTTTCCTGGCCCCGCAGGCAAAAGCGACAGCTGCCGTCGGTAGAGCCCAGCCAGGGCACGCCAACCCTGGCGCCCAGCTGAAACCGGTTTACGCCGGCGCCTGTCGCCACCACCTCCCCCACGATCTGGTGGCCTGGAATTACCGGCAGCAGCGGGTCGGGGAGTTCGCCATCGACCAGGTGCAGGTCGGTGCGGCAAACGCCACAGGCCCGTACCCGCAGCAGTACCTGGCCGTCATCGCGCAGCTCCGGCAGCGGGCGCTCCTGCAGCACCAGCGCCGTACCGGGACGCTCCAGCACCATCGCACGCATGCTGGCAGGCAATGTTGGCAGGGATACCGTCATGGCGCACTCCTTCCCACTGCAGGGCTGACCGACTCTACCGCGAATAACGGCAGCTGTACCCATGGTACGACCGAACTCCCGGGGCGCGCCACTGTCAGATAGTCCAGATATGCCGCTGCAGCGTATCCACAGGCACACATTAGCGTATCCACAGGCACACATTCAGGAGCAATATGATGGCAAAACGGGCGACAGCGCGCATGATTTCCGCCCTGGCAATGGCAGCCTGGCTGGCGATGGCCCTGGGGCCTGCGCACGCCGACTCCCGCTACGCCCCGGACCGGCCCGGACTGGCCGTGGCAACCTTTGCCGGTGGCTGTTTCTGGTGTGTGGAGCAGGGCTTCGAGAAGATCCCGGGCGTGATCGAAGCGGTCTCCGGCTACAGCGGCGGCCGTGAACAGAATCCGACCTACAAGGAGGTCGCAGGAGGGCGCACCGGCCACACCGAAGCCGTGCAGGTCTACTACGATCCGCAGCACATCACCTATGAAGGGCTGCTGGAGGGGTTCTGGCGTTTTATGGACCCCACCGATGCCGACGGCCAGTTCGTCGATCGCGGCCGCCAGTACCGCCCGGAAATCTTCTATCACAATGAGCAGCAGCGGAAGCTCGCGGAGGCCTCCCGGGCCGCCCTCGATGCTTCCGGCCGCTACGACAAGCCGGTTGTTATCGACATCACCCCGCTGACCACCTTCCACGAGGCGGAGGAGTACCACCAGGACTATTACAGGAAGAACCCGCTGCGCTACAAGCTCTATACCTTCAACTCGGGACGCTACCAGTTTATCGACCGGATCTGGGGCGATGACCAGACTGTTGATTTCACCCGTTTCGACCCGGAGAACGCCGCCATGAGCAGCATCGACAAAATCTCCCCGGCCACCACCGGCACGGGTTTTGACCCCGCCACATTCAGCCGCCCCGATGACGCCACCCTGCAACGGCAGCTCAGCAAGGAGCAATTCGAGGTGGCACGCAAGGACGGCACCGAACGCCCATTCAACAATCCCTACTGGGACGAAAAGCGGGAGGGCATCTACGTCGATATTGTCTCCGGGGAGCCCCTGTTCTCTTCCCGGGACAAGTTTGAATCAGGCACTGGCTGGCCCAGCTTTACCCGGCCCATCGATGCCTCCATGGTGACGGAGAAGACTGACCGCAAGTTTTTCATGACCCGCACCGAGGTCCGCAGTCGCTACGCCGATTCCCACCTGGGTCATGTATTCGACGACGGCCCAGCTCCGACCGGACTGCGCTATTGCATGAACTCCGCGGCCATGCGCTTCATTCCGCTGGAAGAAATGGAAGCCGCAGGCTACGGCGAGTACCTGGATGCGGTTGTCGCCACGCCCTGATTGCACAGCGTTGAAAACAGGGCGTAAATCCGGACGCGGTTTGTTACAGTGAGCTTTTGAACACTGACGCGGCGACTCCTGCATGTGGTTTCACACCAGCTGTGATCTCTCCTTCGAGATCATCGAACCGACCCCCTTCATGCTGATGCTGCGGCCCCGACGCGGCCCGCAGCAGTGGGTCGCCCAGGAAGAATACCGCCTCTCTCCCAGCGTGCCGGTGTCGGAGTTCACTGACGGCTACGGCAATTACTGCCAGCGCCTGATTGCCCCGCCGGGCGCATTCAGCATCCACGCTGCCGCAGAAGTGATGACCCTGGACCAGGTCGATGTCGCCCCCGGGGCACCCTGCGTTCCAGTGCAGGACCTTCCCGATTCAGTGCTCAGTTTCATTCTGCCCAGCCGGTATTGTGAGTCCGACCGTTTCTATAACATGGCCAGTGAAATCACCGCCGGGCAACTGCTGGGCTACGATCAGGTCGCGGCGATTGAAGACTGGCTGCGCCGCACCATCCGTTATCTGCCAGGCAGCAGCGAATACCCGGAGTCCGCTGTTGAGGTCAACCTGCGTCAGTCCGGAGTCTGTCGCGACCTGTCACACCTGGGCATTGCCCTGTGCCGCAGCCTCAGCATTCCCGCGCGCATGGTGGTGGGTTACCTGTACAACCTGGAACCCATGGACATGCACGCCTGGTTCGAGGCCTATGTCGGCGGGCGCTGGTACACCTTCGACGCAACCCAGGCCAAGCGCGAGCACGGTTATATTGTGGTCGGCTATGGCCGCGACGCTGCCGACGTCGCCATCTTCAACCAGTTCGGCGCCCCCGTGACCCAGACCGTGCATGACATTCGAATCGAGCGCAGCAACGGTTTGCTGCCGTAAACCGCAGCCCGGTGTCAGAATTCGTATTCCAGCAGGGCGCGAAAGCTGTAGTCGGACGTGGTGTGGTCCAGCCCCCAGACCACGCCGGCTTCCCAGCGCAGGGCCCGACGCTCGCCGATCCGGGTCATCCCCAGCAGCACCGGGCCCAGGGCCCGGGTATCCTCGCCAAGGTACAGCTCCAGGGCCGGCTCCAGCAGGGGTGAATGCCGGTAACGGGCCTGCAGTGCGGCCGTGGTTTCCAGCTCATCGGCGATATCATCGCCCCACTCGTAAACCAGACCCAGGTTCGCGGTGGCACTGAAGCGGCCCAACTCCCGCTCCAGCAGAAGCGTGGTGGCGTACTCCCAGATATCGTCGTCGCGGGCTTTTTCCAGTTCAAACAGAAGGCCGTAATCCAGCAGGTACTCCCCCTGCTCCGACATCTGCCACAGCACTTCCGCTTCCCAGGCCTGCAGTTGCAGGCTGCGGTCGGCACTGGCCTCGCCAATCAAGTAGATTTCCGCAAACACATATTCGCCAACGGCTCTGCCCAGTCCCAGCTTGTGGGTCTGGTGACGCGCCTCCCCGCTGGCCGGATCATCGCGCTGCTGTACTGCACGCCACTCCAGTTCCCACTCGAGTTGATTCACGTAGGGATGATAGATCTTGTCGATAACGCTGCCATCGGCATGACCCTGCAGAGGCAGGAGCAGCAGACAGCACAACGCCGCGCCCCATGCCGTTCTAGGCAGTTGTTTCACGAGACACCCTCCATTTCCAGCCCACCGCTACAGCCGCCACCGCGACCGCCAGGCTACCCCCATACAGCACCACCTGCAGTGCACCCGGCGTGGCCTCGTAGCCAAGCACCGCGTACAACAGTTCGCCGAGAAAAGACTGCTCACTGACGAGACCCGAGCTGTCCCACAGCGGCGCCTGGTGGGGCAGCCAGTCGACCTGCTCCAGCAGCATCGTGGCCTGCATGACCATGCCGGCTCCGATCAGGCCCAGCGCCACCAGACAGGCACGGCGCGAGGTCGCGGGTACCAGCGCCCGCAACGTCGCATAAACCAGTACACCGGCACTGAGCCCAATACCCGCGCCCAGCCCACTGCCCGCCCACACCGCCGTTGCCTGATCTCCCGCAGCCGCAAATGCCTGCACATAGATCTGGATTTCGGCGCACTCGCGCACTATCGCGAAAGTCACCGCGAGCGTCATGAAGCCAGCCAGTAGTCGCCGCTGGCCGGACAGGGGAAAGGCGGTACACAGGCACAGTATGGGCAATATCAGCAGAAACACCGCACCCTGCAGGCTGGCATTGGTAACTTCCTGTCCAGCCCCGTCCAGCGCCGCGGTCAGGGTGCCCAGTGATCTCGAATAGGCAAGCACGCACAGGCCAGACAGCGGCAGGGCGTACCAGAGCCAGTGGTTGCGCAGGCGCACATTGTGCGCCAGGGCGAGCAATACACTGACCAGCACCGCGGCTTCGAGCACTTCGCGCAACACCAGGATGACCGAACTAAGCAACATGCAGACGCCTCATTCCACCACCACCCGGCCCTGCGCAGTGCGGGGGTTGAATTCGCCAAAGAATGGATACACCCCGGGCGCCAGGGGGCCAATGAAAATATTGGCCTTGCTGCCCCCCATGATTACCTTTTCCCGGTTCAATTCGTAGCTTTCAAACTCCTCCGGCGTCGGATCCCGGTTGTAGACCACCAGCTTCACCTTGGTGTCGGCGGGAATCCGGATTTCCTCGGGATGGAACAGGTGATCGCGGATATCCAGCTCGATTACCGGTGTTTTCGCCATTGCTGGCACGCAGGCGAAAACCAGTGCCAGCAACAGGCAGAGCCGCCCCGGGCTACGCATGTGCCCCAACGCCGGCGGTAAATTCGATGGTCACCGCCAGCCCGCTGCCGAGCGGGCTGCCAGCGAGGCTGATGCGGGCGCCATGCAACTGCACGATATGTTGCACAATCGCCAGCCCGAGGCCAGCTCCCGCCACCCCGCCCTGGATCCGCTCACTTACCCGGTAGAAGCGCTCAAATACCCGCTCCCGCTCGCCCTCCGGTATGCCGGGGCCACTGTCCGCCACCTCAAGGACTACCCTGCCCCCACGCCGGCCGGCAAAGACCGCGATCTCACCGCCAGCGGGTGTGTACTTGCGGGCGTTGTCCAGCAGGTTGCGAAGCAGGATTTCCAGCATGGCTTCGTCCCCTTGCATGAGAACCGGTTCACCGGTCAGCGACAGGGACTGCCCGCGCGCTTCAAATACTGGCCAACAGTCCGCCGTCACCCGCTGCGCAAGTACATGCAGGTCCATACTGTGGAAGTTGGCCTTGATAAGCTCGGGCTGGGTGCGGGCGAGATCAAGTAGCTGCTCCACCAGATGCTGCATGCGTTCGACGCCAGCGTTGGCGTGGGCCAGGGCGCTGCTGCCCGGGCCGATCTCTCCCTCCAGGTTGTGCAGGTGGATCTTCAGCGCACTGATGGGAGTGCGCAATTCATGAGCGGCGTGGGAGGCAAAGTGTTTCTCCCGCTGCAGGGCCGCTGCCAGGCGCAACAGCAAACCGTTGGTGGACTCGATAACCTGGCGCAGCTCGGCCGGCGGTTCTGTGTACTGCAGCGGTGCCAGATCGTCGCTGGCCTTGCGATTGATCTGCCGGCTCAAATCGCGCAGCGGCGCCAGGCCCCAGCCCACCAGCACCCAGATCAACAGTGCCGCCACCGGCAGCCACAGCAGCAGGGGTGTGACCGATTCCAGGACCACGCTCTCCGCCAGCAGGTGGCGCACATCGGCGCGCTCGGCGACCATGCTCCAGCGGTTCTCTCCGCTGGCGACGGTAAGCGTGCGCCAGCGGTAGCCCCCAAAATTGACATAGCGATAACCATCGACAAACGGTGTCAGGGGGGTAATCGGTGCGCTGGCGGAGCGCAACAACAGCGTATCGCCATCCCAGACCTGAAACACGAACCCCTCGGCGCCGTCGACACTGGCGGGCATGGCGCTGCTGCCCGGATCGATACTGACGAGGATATCGCTGGCATAGCGCAACTGCGCGTCAAGCAGGACCTCGGCCTTGTCCATGCTGGCGCGGTAGCCATTGAGTGCCGCGACAAACGACACCAGCGTGAATGCGGCAACCAGCATGATGACCAGTGAGGTACGGATCGACTTCATCGTCGCGGCACGGTGTAGCCGATACCTCGCACAGTCTTGATGAAGTCCTCCGGCAACTTTTTCCGCAGGTGATGGATATGCACCTCCAGTGCGTTGCTGCTCACTTCCTCGCCCCAACTGTAGAGCCTGCCCTCCAGCGCCTCCCGGGTCAGGACCTTGCCGGTGCTCTCCATCAGGGCTTTCAGCAACATGTACTCGCGCCGCGGCAGCTCCAGCGGCTGTGCAGCGACAGTGACAGCGTGCGCAGCGGTATCCAGCTCAACGCTACCGACGTTGAGCCGACTGGTTGCGGCGGTGGCTGACAGGCGCCGCTCGATTACCCGCAGGCGGGCAGCCAGCTCCTTCATGTCAAAGGGCTTGGCCAGGTAATCGTCGGCACCGCGATCCAGGCCCTTGACCTTGTCCTCCGCACCATCGCGGGCGGTCAGCAGCAACACCGGCAGACCGCGGTTGGTCTCGCGCAGGTTCGCCAGCACCTGCAGTCCGTCAATATCCGGCAACCCCAGATCGAGGACCACCATATCCGGCACCTCGGCCCGCACAGCCGCGAGTGCCTGCTTCCCCGAGCCAACATGGTTGACCGCAAACCCCTCCCGGCTCAGGGCCGCCTGCAGGCCCGCCGCGAGGGAACTGTCATCTTCAACCAGGAGAATACGCATCGTCCGAGTTTACTCTCGCCCCCCGACGTCCGCCAGCGCATGGCGGCGCACCACCGGCAGCTGCCGCCGCAGCGCTTTGTCCACGAGGGCGGGAAAGAGGCTATTGAGCTTGATGAAGAAGCGCTCCGGCCAGCCGACAAAGCGCACGCCCTTGTGCCCGCGCAACAGAGCCAGCAGTTCACCGGCCACACGCTCCGGCGAATCCATGGCGGTCCCGAGTTCGACATTCATGGCCTGCACAGACTGGCTGTTCATCGCAGTGTTGGTCGCTCGCGGGGCCAGATACTGGACCTTGACTCCACTGTCCGCCAGTTCGCGCCGCAGTGCCTCGCTGAAGCCACGCAGGCCGAACTTGCTGCTGCTATAAGCGACGTTGCCCGCAAAACCGATACTGCCAAACGCGGAGCCGACATTGACAATGGTCCCACTGCGGGCTTTCAGTGCCGGCAGCAGACCGCGGACCAACAGCATCGGCAGCAGCAGGTTCAGTTCCAGCGTCTGGCGCAGTTCGGCCTCACTCCGCTCCTCGAACAGGCCGAAGACATTGGCGCCGGCATTGTTGATCAGGCCGTCGACGGACTCACCCGCCGCCACCATCAACGCCGCACGCCCTTCGGTGGTTGCCAGATCCGCTGCCAGTACCTGGTGCCCGCTGCCCGGCAGCCGGCCGCGCAGGGCCTCCAGGGCATCCTCACTGCGTGATACCAGCAGCAGCTGCACGCCGGCGCCCGCCAGCGCGGTGGCGAAAGCCTGGCCGATACCGCCCGCAGCGCCGGTCAGGATAAAACGCTTGCCCGCCAATTGCATGCCCAACTCCTAGGCCGCCAACTGCAGTGCCTGCTCGGCACTGACACTGCGGTATACATCCGCGTAGAGGTGATAAAACTGCCGCGCACAGTGCACAATCTGCCGCTGATCCTGCGGGCAGTCGATTCGATTCATCAGGTTCTCGAAGAACTGTACGTGCTCGATATCCAGGGCACCGTGCGAACGCAGGTAGGTGAACGCCTTGCCCGGCAAGCCGGTTGTGGCGGCAATGGCTTCGGCGGCACTGTCAGCCACCTTGATGGAGGTGCCCTCCAGCACATGGACCATGCCGAAAAAACCGACCGGATTGACGCGATCAATGATGTGGTAGGCATAGGCCACCATCAGCTCGGTTTCCCGGTTGGGCGTGCTCTGGCGCGCCTTGTCCGCATCGTAGCCACAGGCAGCGATGTCGTTGAGTATCCATTCCTGATGCCCGAGCTCTTCGTCGATGTATTCTGCCAGGGCCGTGCGCAGCCACTCCTTGTCACCGGGCATGCGGGCGCCGGCGGCCATCAGCAGGGGCACGGTATGTCGGACATGGTGGTAGGCCTGTACCAGAAACGCGACATAGCGCTCGGTACCGACCCGCCCGGCCAGGGCATCCTGCACCAGACTGGTATTGAGCAGTGCTTCACGTTCAGTCTGGGTACTGTCCTGCAACAGCTGGAAAAACCCGGTCGACGGTGTATTCATGGTCATAGGGCTCGAAACTCCTTGAGAGGGGGATAACACTGATCCACGGCGGCAGCAAAATGCACCGCTATGCGCTGGCGACGGGGGCGTCCGTTCGCCGTCAGCAAGTCATTGGCCGCCGACAACGGCTGTTGCAAGCGAATCCAGTCACGAATCCGGGCATAGTCCGGCAGACGCTCGTTGGCGGCAGTAATGGCCGCGGCAATGGCGCTGTCGCTACTGCCGGCATCTGCGGGGTAGACCAACGCGATGCACCAGGGCCGGTCGTCTCCCAGCACCACTGCCTGGCGCAGAAGCCCGTCCGCCAGCAACTCGCTTTCCACCCACTCCGGCGCAATGTTGCGGCCGAAACTGCTGATCAACAGGTGCTTGCGCCGACCCGAAATACTCAGATAGCCATCGCTGTCGATGCTGCCCAGGTCGCCAGTGGCGACCGGCCCAGACATCCAGCTGGCGGGGTCATCGAGATATCCCAGGAAGCGATTCCCTTCGACCCACAATTCCCCGTCGCGTTCCGTAACCCGTACATGGGGCAGCACGTGGCCGCTGCTACCCGGTCGGTCCAGACCGGGTGTATTCAGGCTCACCACCGACGCACATTCGGACAGGCCATAACCCTCGAAGACCGGCAACCCCGCGGCGCGAACCCGCTGCAGCAGGGCCGGTGCCACCCGGGCTCCACCCACTGCGACAAAACGCAGACTCGCCGGGGGCTGCCAACCGGCCCGCTGGGCCTGATCAAACAGCGCCAGGAACTGGGGGGTCAGGATCAGGGTCTGCGGCTGCCACTTTTCCAGCGCCCGCAGCAACTGCTGCGGATCCACCCCGGAGCTGCCCGCCAGGCCAGTCTCCGCAGACGGCGGCAGCACTACCGTGCCGTTCGCCAGCAGGGGCATGTAGACGCCGGCAATATTTTCCAGCAGGGTGCTCAGGGGCAACAGGGACAGATGTCGCGGCGCCCCCAAGCCAACCGCGGTTACCAGTGAAGCCGCCACCCTGAGACACTGCCCGGTGGACAGGCAGACGCCCTTGGGGGTACCAGTGGAACCGGAGGTAAAGGTGATCTTGGCGGTCTCCGCGGGGACTTGCCCGCGCCCGGTGACGGGCAGCCGATCCAGCAGCAGTCCCTGGCGCAGTACCAGCGGCTCGCCGCTGGCGGACGGCAGCTCCAGAGACGGACGCAGGCTACTGTCGCTGGCGATCGCATCCACGCCCGCCGCCTGCAACACATGGTCGCGCTGGGCGGGGCTGAAAAAGGTCGGCACGGGTACCAGGCAGATGCCGCAGCTCTGCGCCGCGAGATCGAGTCGCACCCAATCCGGGGAATTGTCCGCGAGCAGGGCCAGGCGCTCGATTCCCAGTGCACCCAGTTGCCGGCAAAGCGCCTCAACCTCATCCACCAGCTCCGCCGCGGTCGTGTCGGCAACACCGTCGCTGAGCACGATGTCGCGCGGGCTCTGTCGCGCCCGCTCGTGCAGCGCCAGCAGCAGGGCGTTCATGCACAGTGCTCGCGAATTGCGCTGGCCAGCACGGCAATCGAGGCCCGGTAGTCGCACAGAGTCTTTGCCAGCGCCGGCTGTGCCAGTACCTGCTGCCGGGTCAGCGCCATATCGCCCACCATGACCCTGGGGTCACCCTCGTAGTAGCGCCCCCAGCTTGCGGCCGCTGCGCCGAGGCATTCCGGCCTGGCGGGACCGATGGCCAGAGGCGTGAAACCACTGCGACGAATCGAGAGCCGCACCGCACGGTTGGCGGCAAAGATCAGGTAGCGGATGCCGGCATCGTGGATGGCGGCGGTGACCAGCAGGTACAACAGCGCCCCCTGGCCCGGGTGAGAGGCGGCGAGATTGCCCAGTTCCATGAGATTGCCGGGCAGGCAGCGTCCCCCATGCAGGGCGTCGACCTCCTCCAGGGCGGGACGTGCCAGATACTGCTCGCAAAACAGGGGGCCGTGGTTGGCGCTGCGCAGGCCCAGTGCAGCGGAGAAGTGTCCCCGCTGCTGCAAACTGCAGAGCAGGGGCAGAAACCCCAGCACCCGCGCATCCCAGGCCGCCTGGAATACGCTGGCAATGTACTGCTCCAGGCGCTCGCGCCGCGGGTGGATCTCGGGGCAGGCCTCGACCACCGGCAGCCCGGGGGTGGCCATGGCCGGGAGGGCCAGTCGAACGGCGCTGTTGCCGTTCTGCATCTCAATTGTCGTGGACTCCACCATCGTGCCTCATGCGACTGTTGATGGTGACCACTCTAACGACGCAAGCTTAGTGAAACCTTAAGCTTATCGATAACAATCAGCGTCAGTTGGCAACCTTCTGGCGCAGCAGGCCAAAGGCATGCACCAGCCCCAACGCCAGGCCCCCGGCGAGGACACCGAACAACAGCGCAAGCAGGGTCGGGGCGAGGGCCGCCGCCACAGAGCCTGGCAGCGGCAGTGTCGCCAGGCTGGCGGTCACAGCCTGGATTGCGGCGTCGACCGGTGCCAGCCCATGCACCAGGATTCCCCCTCCCACCATGAACATGGCGATGGTCCCGACGACTGCCAGCGTTTTCATCAGCCGCGGGGCAAACAGCAGCAAGCCACGACCCAGAGCGCGAACGGACGCCGCCACCAGGCCACGGCCCTCGCGCTCCACCAGATGCAGGCCGGCGTCGTCCAGCTTGACGATTAACGCCACCAGACCGTAAACGCCCACCGTGATCAGCAGTGCGATTCCCGCAACGACAGCAATCTTGCTGCCCAGTGCAGCGTCTGCAACTGTACCCAGGGTGATGACAATGATTTCTGCCGACAGGATAAAGTCCGTGCGGATCGCTCCACGAATTTTCTGCTGCTCAACCTTCACCAAATCCACCGCCGGGTCCGCCAGCTTCGCTCGCAATTCGCGCCGGTGCGCCGCCTTGTCCTCGGCAGAATCGAACAGGCTGTGAGCGACCTTTTCGAAACCTTCGTAACACAGGTACAGCCCCCCCAGCATGAGCACCAGGGGGATCAGGACCGGGGCGACCACGGAGACCAGCAGCGCGGCGGGCACCAGTATCAGTTTGTTGCGAAAGGACCCCTTGGCCACCGCCCACACAACTGCCAATTCCCGATCGGCACGGACACCGCTCACCTGATCAGCATTGACTGCGAGGTCATCGCCGAGCACGCCGGCAGTCTTGCGCAAGGCGACCTTGCTCATCGCGGCCACGTCATCAAGGATGGTGGCAATGTCGTCAAGCAGCGCTAGAAGGCTGGTACCGGCCATGATCATCGGATTCGAAAGTGAGGCCGACAGTGTATGCCAGCCGGGGCCGCGGCGACAGACCCCGGTGTCAGCGCCGCTTGCGCCGCCGCTGGGGCTTCTTGCCGGTGGCGGGCGTCTTCGGATAGCGCGGCAGCTTGCCGGTGGCCAGGTAGCGATGAATGGATTCCTGGGAGCGAATCATGGGCGCCTTGTGGGGCCGCGGGACGAACTCGTTTACCTGGTGCTGGTCGATGATCCGCGCCTTCACGTTGTCGTGCCACTGCTGATCGAGAATATCCTGCAGGGTCTTCTGCGCGGCCGGATCCCTTACCGGACACAGCACCTCCACCCGGTAGTCCAGGTTGCGGGTCATCAGGTCGGCGGAGCCTATCAGGTAGCGCGGGTTGCCCCGATTGAAGAACACATAGGCGCGCGGGTGCTCCAGGTAGCGGTCAACAATGCTGATGGCCTCGATGTTCTCGGAAATGCCCTTCACCCCGGGCAGCAGTGAGCACATGCCGCGGATAATGAGCTTGATCTGTACGCCGGCGTCCGAGGCCTCGTACAGTTTCATCACCAGCTGGTTGTCGACCAGGTTATTGCACTTGAGGGTAATCTCGGCGTGATAGCCCGCGCGCGCGTTGGCGATCTCCTGCTCGATCAGGTGCATCAACCCGGGCCGGGTACTGTGAGGAGACACCAGCAGGGTGCGGTAGCGCGGCCGCTTGTAGGTGAACTGCAGGAAATCAAAGACGTCGTAGATGTCGCGACCGATGTTCTGGTCATAGGTCAGCAGGGTAAAGTCGGTGTAGACCCGCGCCGTCTTCTCGTTGAAGTTGCCGGTGCCGATGTGACTGTAGTAGCGGATCTGGCCCTCTTCGCGACGTTCGATCAGCAGCAGCTTGCTGTGCACCTTGAGGCCGGGAATACCGAAGATCACCTGGATGCCGTTCTCGGTGAGCCGCTGGGCCCAGCTGATGTTGGCGGCCTCGTCGAAGCGCGCCGCCAGCTCCACTACCGCCAGCACCCGCTTGCCATTCTGCACCGCATTGACCAGGGCATCGATGACCCGGGACTGTTTCGCCACCCGGTACAGGCAGATCTTGATGGCGGTGACGGCCGGGTCCAGGGCCGCCGTTTTCAGCAGGTCGACGATATAGTCATAGGGATGATAAGGGTAGTAGAGAAACACGTCCTGCTCGCGGATGTTGTCCGCCAGACTGCCCGGATCATCCAGGCGCGGCAGGCGAATCGGTGGCAGGGGCGAAAACTCCAGGTACTTGGGGCCAACGTTGGGGAAGGACATGAAGTCCTTGGAATTGTGGTAGCGGCCACCGGGAATCAGGCTGTCGTATTTGCCAAAGCCAAACCGGGTACAGAGATGGTCAAGCAGGCGCTTCGGCATGGCGGCGTCGTACACGAAGCGCACCGCCTCCGCTCGCCGCCGCTGCTTGAGACTGGTTTCCATCTTGTCAATCAGGCTTTCGCTGATGCCGGGGTCGATTTCCAGTTCCGCATCGCGGGAAAACTTGAAGCAGTAGGCCGCCACCTCGTCGATCTGGAATACCCCGCGAAACATCTGTGGCAGACAGGCGCGGATGACGTTGTCCAGGGCGATGAAGACCTTGCCGGACTTGCCCTTGCGCTTGGGAATCTGCACAAAGCGATCCAGCCGGTCCGTCGGCACTTCGACCACGGCGTAGTTGTAATCTTCGCCAGTACGGATATCCAGCGCCAGGTAGATCGACTCGTCGTTGAGCGGGGAAATGGAGTGGCCTTCCCGCAACAGGATGGGCTCCAGTTCCGGCAGCACGGTCCGGGTGAAAAATGCCTGTACAAACGCCGCCTGGCCCGGGTCGAGCTGGCGCTCGTTGATCATGTAGATCTGCCGCGACTGCAGATCCCGCAGCACCCCGTTGTAGGTTTTCTCGAACTGCTTCTGCAGCTCTACCACCCGCTTCTGGATGGCGGCCAGCAGATCCTTGGCCTGGGGTCTGAGGCTGGCATCGGAGACGGTAATCAGACGCCGCACTTCCGCCACCCGGACCCGGAAGAACTCGTCCATGTTGTTGGAGAAAATGCCCAGGTAGCGCAGCCGCTCGATCACCGGCACGGTGTCATCGGCGGCCTCCTGCAGCACCCTTGCATTGAAGGAAAGCCAGCTGATCTCCCGGGGAATAAACAGGCTTTCATCGAGGTCAGCCAGGCGTCGCTGCAGGGAGCTGTGGATCTCTTTCAAGCGGGTTCTCTGCCCCAGGGCAGCCTCGTGGCCAATGGACAGAGCAGTCTATCGCGCCAAGGCCTGGCGTTCACCCGGTTTTCATCGCCCGTCATGTGAAAGTTTTATGACAGCAACTCAGGTGTAGAACCAGTAGGCCACGACGATGGCCGCGCTGATGCCGGCGGCATCCGCCACCAGCCCGCAACCCAGGGCGTGCCGGGCGTGACGAATGCCCACCGCACCGAAGTAGACCGCAAGCGTGTAGAAAGTGGTCTCGGTGGAGCCCTGCATGGTTGCCGCCAGTCGCCCCTGGAACGAATCCACACCATAGGTATTCATGGTATCGATCATCATCGCACGCGCACCCGACCCGGACAGGGGCTTCATCAATGCCGTGGGCATCGCCTCCACCCAGCGGGCGTCAAAGCCCAGCGCTCCGACCCCGGTCCGAAGCAGCTCCAGTACCAGCTCCAGCGCACCGCTGGCACGGAACACACCGATCGCCACCAACATGGCCAGCAGGTACGGAATGATGCCGATGGCGGTCTCGAAGCCCTGCTTCGCACCTTCGATAAAGGTTTCGTAGACATTGACTGCACGTCGATGCGCCACCACCAGAAACAGCATAATGAGGCTGATAATCAGCAGATTGCTGAGCAGGCTGGACTGCCGCTGCAACTCGGTGGCGGTGAGGGTGGAAAACCAGCCCACCAACGCCAGCAGCACGGCGAAAGCTCCGCCCAGGCAACCCAGCACCACCGTGTCGCGGAGATTGATGCGCTGCACCCAGGCGGTGACCAGCAGACCCGCCAGCGTGGAGCAGCTGGTCGCGATCAGGATAGGGATGAACACCGCCGCCGGGTCCGGGGCCCCCATCTGCGCGCGGTACAGCAGCACCGTTACCGGAAACAGGGTCACCGACGAAGTATTCAACACCAGGAACAGGATCTGGGCGTTGCTGGCCACGGTCGGGTTCGGGTTCAGTTGCTGCAGGTCTTTCATCGCCTTGATGCCCAGCGGCGTGGCGGCATTGTCCAGGCCGAGGACATTCGCGGACAGGTTCAGGGTCATGGAGGAAATCGCCGGGTGCCCCCTCGGCACATCCGGCATCAGGCGCACAAACACCGGCGACAGCAGGCGCGCAAGCTTGTCCACCAGCCCGGAGGCTTCGCCGATGGCCACCACCCCCAGCCACAGGGCCATCAGGCCGATCAGGCCGATGGCCAGCTGCACTGCCAGGGCCGCCATCTCGAACAGGCCGGCCACCATGCGCTGGAAAACCTCGGCATCGCCGGCCACCAG
The DNA here is from genome assembly GCF_040221975.1 of Haliea sp. GTDB lineage: Bacteria > Pseudomonadota > Gammaproteobacteria > Pseudomonadales > Halieaceae > Haliea. Next base: position 109,236 of record NZ_JAVJWR010000023.1, on the reverse strand, counting down.
CCACTGGAACAGGGCGCTGGCAAAAGCGACAAGGAAGAAGCCCAGCCAGATCCGGTGCAGCATCAGTGCCGCTGGCGCGCCAGGAAGTCCAGCACCAGGGCCGCGGTCTGGTCCGGCTGCTCCAGCGGGAACAGGTGGCCACCCGGAATGCTGTGCAACTCTGCCTGCGGCTGCAGCCGGGCCCAGCGTCGCAGGGCCGCTGCCGACAGAATGTCAGAACTGTCGCCGCCAATGCCGAGGGTTGGCACCTTGAGCCGCAGCAGCCTGGGCCATACCAGCGGCAGGGACGAGTACACCGCGGCCTCCCAGTCGCCCGAATAGGCCAGCTCCAGGTCGCCCCCCGGCCCCTGCTTGAAACCGGCACGGATGTAGTCCCACAACACCTCGTCGTCGAAAGCGTTGAAGGCGCGTTTGCCGCGGTGAAACTCGAACGCAGTCTGGGGGTCGGGAAACCGGTCCGGCCGGTTCAGCGCTCGCCGCACCATGGGAATTTTCGGCAGTCGCGAGCGCGGCGTCAGGTTGAGCCCCAGGGCCAGCCGGGTCTTGACAAAAACCGGGTCCAGCAGGATCAGGCCGCGGAACAGCTGCGGTCGCTGCAATGCCGCCAGCATGGAGACCACGCCGCCCAGAGAATGGCCCATCATCCACACCGGCTCACCCACGCCGCGCTCCAGAGTGTGGATCAGGTCGTTGGCAAACTGGTGCCAGTCGGCCCGCGCCGGCACCGGCTCCCGCGACCACAGGGGGCGGTGCCGGTAGCAAGTCACCGCATAGTGCTCCGCCAGGGGCGCCAGCAGGCGCCGGTAGCTACCGGGCGGATAGCCGTTGGCATGGGCAAACACCAGCGGCTCGCCACTGCCACCGAAAGATTCCAGTCGTTCCTGCATCGGGTGTCTCTGCTTCCTGCAAAGTTGTGATTCATGCTGGCGCCAGCCTAATGCAAAACCCGGCGCTTGTCCCGCCCGGGGCGGGGCCGTACCATGTTCGCCCACACGTCCGATGCCACAGTAAAAGGAGTTGCCCCATGAAAACCCGTGCTGCCGTTGCCTTCGGGGCCGACCAACCGCTGGAAGTGGTCGATGTCGACCTGGAAGGACCTCGGGACGGTGAAGTGCTGGTGGAAATGATGGCCACCGGTATCTGCCACACGGATGCCTTCACCCTCTCGGGCGATGACCCGGAAGGCGCCTTTCCGGCCATCCTCGGCCACGAGGGCGCGGGCATCGTGCGCGAGGTCGGGGCCGGGGTGAAATCGCTGCAACCCGGCGATCATGTGATTCCGCTCTACACCCCCGAATGCCGGGAGTGCAATTTCTGCCTGCACCCCAAGACCAACCTGTGCCAGGCGATACGCGAAACCCAGGGCCGGGGCGTGATGCCCGACGGCAGCAGCCGCTTCTCCCTGGACGGCAAGCCCCTGCTGCACTACATGGGCTGCTCGACCTTCTCCAACTTCACCGTATTGCCGGAAATCGCGCTGGCCAAGGTGCGCGAAGATGCCCCGTTCGACAAGATCTGCTATATCGGCTGCGGCGTCACCACCGGGGTCGGTGCCGTGGTCTACCGGGCCAGGGTCGAGCCCGGCAGTAATGTGGTGGTGTTCGGCCTCGGCGGCATCGGCCTCAATGTCATCCAGGGCGCGCGCCTGGTCGGCGCCGGGAAAATCATCGGCATCGACCTGAATCCGGAGCGCGAGGCCCTGGGTCGCAAGTTCGGCATGACCGACTTCATCAACCCGAACAATGTGGCCAACGTGGTCGAGGCCATTGTCGAGCTGACCAACGGCGGCGCCGACTACAGCTTCGAGTGCATCGGCAACGTGGAGGTGATGCGCCAGGCCCTGGAGTGCTGCCACAAGGGCTGGGGCGAGTCCTACATTATCGGGGTCGCCGGTGCCGGCAAGGAAATTGCCACCCGCCCGTTCCAGCTGGTCACCGGCCGGTCCTGGCACGGGGTCGCCTTCGGCGGCGCCCGCGGCCGCACCGATGTGCCGACGATTGTCGACTGGTACATGGACGGCAAGATCAATATCGATGACCTGATTACCCACACCATGCCGCTGGAGGATATCAACAGGGGTTTCGACCTGATGCACGGCGGCGAAAGTATCCGCTCGGTCGTGGTGTACTGAGGCCATGAGCGTGGAAATCATTGCCGAAAACCGCTGCTTCGGTGGCCGTCAACTGCGTTTCAGCCACCGCTCCGGGGCGCTGGACTGCACCATGCAGGCAGCCATCTACCTGCCGCCCCAGGCAGAGCAGGGCCCGGTTCCGGTGCTGTACTGGCTGTCCGGCCTCACCTGCAGCGACGAAAATTTCGTCCAGAAGGCCGGTGCCCAGCGCTACGCGGCGGCCCACGGCATCGCCATCGTCTGCCCTGACACCAGCCCCCGGGGCGAAGGTGTACCGGATGATCCTGAAGGCGCCTGGGACTTCGGCCTCGGTGCGGGGTTCTACGTCAACGCCACCGAGGCACCCTGGAACCGGCACTACCGGATGGATGACTATGTCAGCGAGGAATTGCCGGCCCTGGTGGCGGCCGAGTTTCCGCTACAGGCGGAGCGCTGCGGGATTTTCGGCCACTCCATGGGTGGCCACGGCGCACTGGTGCTGGCCCTGCGCAATCCGGGACGCTATGCCTCGGTGTCGGCCTTTTCCCCCATCGTGGCGCCCAGCCAATGCCCCTGGGGTGAGAAAGCCCTGGGCAACTACCTGGGGCCAGACCGCACTACCTGGCAGGCCTACGACAGCTGCGCCCTGATCCGCGCCGGCGCCCCACATCTGCCGATGCTGGTGGATCAGGGCGAGGCGGACAATTTCCTTGAGACGCAACTGCAAACCGGGCTGCTGGAGCAGGCCTGTGCCGACACCGGGTTCAAGGCCCATATCCGCCGGCAACCGGGCTACGACCACAGCTATTTTTTCATCGCCACTTTTGTCGGCGAGCACATCGCCTTCCACGCCAGAATGCTGGCGGACAGCTAACTCAGGGAAGGTGCCGGGTACAGCAGGCTGGTCCAGCTGTGGCGCTCGAAGGGCCGCCAGCCACCATCGGGCAGCGCCAGGCGGTCGGCAACCAGATACCAGATGGTCGGATTGAAGGTCATGCCGCAGTGGCTGCCGCGCACTTCAATGCTCTGGGTATGTTCGTGGCCGTCGCGCTGCAGGGTGGTCTGCCAGTTGACCACGCCGTCGCCGCGGGAGTAGATCGCCGTGGTCGGTACCGGCGGTGCCACATGCAGCTGCTCCTGTTCGATCGGCAACTCATCGATCGGATTGAGTGCCATGAACAGGCGCGAGGGATAGGATGCGGTGAGGCGGCCTTCGCCAAAAGGACTGCCCAGGGAAATCACCTGCCGTACCCGATCGGGAAATTCCCGCGCCAGCTCCCGGGCAAAGATCCCGCCCAGGCTGTGTCCGACCAGGGAAATCGGCCCACCGTAGCGCTCCGACAGAAAAGTGATGCGCTCCTGCAGGCCCTCCAGAACGCCATCCCGCGGCCCCAGGTTGCGGCCCTGGCCCCAACCATGAACCGCATAGCCGAGCCTGGTCAAATAACGGCGAAAGGAGGCATTGTAGCCATCGGCGCCGAGAAATCCCGGCAGTACCATCACCGGGTGACCGTCACCCCGGGGCGCCTTGTCCAGCAGTTTGCGGCTGAGGCGCAGGGACAGCATCTCCACCACCACCCGGTGTGCCTCGGTCAGGGCCAGCAGCGCATGGGGCGGGGGAACAACCGGTTCCAGCTGGATACTGGTCTCGTAGTCAATCACTTCCATAGCCGTCACGGGCACTCCCAGCGCCTTGCATAACAAGATTCATGCAGTTGAGCATAGCCCAACAGGCCCGCCCGGGGGAAGCCCCGGGCTAGAGGCGGGAAATCTCCCGGTCCAGCTCGTACTGGCGCGAGGTGACGAAAGATTCCATGGCTTCAACCCGGCGCAGCGCCGCATCCAGCCGCTCCCGCGCCCGGCGCAGGCGCACAGTGCCGGGTTCGCTGTAACGGAAGACCTTGCGCGGACGATAGTCGTGGTGGCGCTCGTCATACTCCATTGCAACGTCGGCCTCGGGGCCCGGGTCGAGATCGTCCGGTGGCAGGCCCGACCTGCCGCCACGCCGCGCCGAGGGTCGCGGAGCCAGTAGCAGCCACGCACCGAGATACGCCCACAGCGCGAGGGTACCGGTAAACAGCAGTGCTGCGACCCAGAGCAGGCGCACTACCCAGTGGGCGATATCAAAGTGGTCCGCCAGTCCCGCACAGACCCCGCCAATTTTCCCCTCGCGGGGGTTGCGGTAGAGGTTCATGCCCCAGCCGGAAGCGCGTCGGCGGCGAAAGCGCCGCTCGCCGCCGCGCCAGTCCGGGCCTGTGTGGCGACGATAGTCGCGATGATGCCGTTCACTCATGATCGTACTCCTTGCCCCGCCGCTGGCGGTCAGTCTGGTCACGCCAGTTGGCGTGATCCGAATCCAGGATTGTTTCCAGAACGCCAATGCGCTCGGTCAGCCGGTCCACTGTCGCCAGCAGTTCCTCCAGCGCCTGCCGGTCCTCCTCATTGAGACTGCGGGAGGAGCGGTTGACGCTGCGGTAGTGCATCGTGATCCAGATTGGCGCCACGATCACCAGGAACAGGATCGTGGGCACAAACATGAATTGCCAGAATTGCATTGTTTTTGTCCTCGGGCAGGTCTGCGGTCAGGCCGTATGCTGCCACTTCGTGGTGGTCGACACTAGTGACATGACCCTAGCCGTTGCCGTCGCGGCTGCCCTGGCGGGCCTCCAGCTCGGCCTTCAGGCGCTGCAATTCGTCACTGATGCGCTCGTCCTGCTGCAGGGCATCGATTTCCGCGGCCAGGTCCGGAGGCACTTCCCGGCCCACGTCCAGCAGTTCGAGCTGGCTCTCCAGGTTGTCCATCCGCCGCTCGAAGTGCTCGAAACGGTGGAACGCGGTATCCAGGGCTTCGCGATGCATCTGCCGCTTCACCTTGATCCGCGATTCGACCGTCTGGCTGCGCATCAACAGGGCCTGCTGCCGCGACTTGGCGTCGGACAGCTTCTGCTGCAGCTGGCCGATTTCCGTGCTCAGCTGGGCGATATGCTCGTCAGCGGCGGTCAGTTCCGCGGTCACCACGGCCAGCTCGTCCTCAATCGCGTGCTTTTCCTGCAGGGCCGCCCGCGCCAGGTCCTCGCGGCCCTTGCTGATGGCGAGCTTCGCCTTCCGCTCCCAGCTGTCCGCGTCAGCCTGCACCTGCTGCAGGCGGCGGGCGGCGGCCTTGCGGTCCGCCAGCACCCGGGCCGAGGAGCTGCGCACCTCCACCAGAGTGTCCTCCATTTCCTGGATGATCAGGCGGATCATCTTCTGGGGGTCCTCAGCCTGATCGAGCAACGCATTGAGGTTGGAATTAATGATGTCTGACATCCGCGAAAAAATACCCATGGTTCCTCTCCACTGGGGCCCTGCCCCGGTTACCGACGGCCCGCTGCCGACTTGCAGGCAGATACAATCAGGATTCGTGCCACATACCACAATCCATTGTTTCTAAACGATTATTTCTGCCGGACAATCATTATGGCCCCACGCCGGGCGATTTTTAAGGTTATATTTACCTTTTACAGGTTTTTATAACCTCATAAATAGGGCTATATTTACCTTATGAAACCACAGGAAAGCATTATCGGCAGCTCTGCCGCCCTCGCCCACGCCCTGGAGCAGGTGTCGCGGCTGGCCGGCATCAACCGCCCGGTACTGATCCTGGGGCCCAGGGGCACCGGCAAGGAGCTGGCGGCGGAGCGCCTGCACTTCCTGTCGGCGCGCTGGGAGGCCCCCTTCGTCAAGGTCAACTGCGCCGCGCTGGCGGATTCGCTGCTGGAGTCCGAGTTGTTCGGTCACGAACCGGGCGCCTTCACCGGCGCCACCCGGGTGCGCCAGGGCCGCTTCGAGCGCGCCGATGGCGGAACCCTGTTCCTTGACGAGCTGGGCACCATGTCCCTGCGCCTGCAGGAAAAGCTGCTGCGGTTGGTCGAGTACGGTGAATTCGAACGCCTGGGGGGGCAGCAGACCCTGCAGGTGGACGTACGGGTGGTCGGAGCCACCAATGCGGATCTGCAGGCCCTGGCGGCAGCCGGTGAGTTCCGCGCCGACCTGCTGGACCGGCTCGGTTTTGACGTGGTCCACCTGCCGGCCCTGCAGCAGCGCCCGGAGGACATCCCCGAGCTGGCGCACCACTTCGCCATCCAGATGAGTGCGGAGCTCGGCTGGGACCTGTTCCCCGGCTTCAGCGACGAGGCCATGGCAGCCCTGCAGGCCCACCCCTGGCCGGGCAATGTCCGCGAGCTGAAAAACGCGGTAGAGCGTTCCCTGCACCGCTGGAACCATCCCCGGCGCCCCGTGGCCGAGGTGGCACTGGATCCGTTCGTTTCCCCCTATGGCGAACCCACCCTGGCAAGCTCCGGCCCTGCGGACCCTGTCGTGGCGGCAACGGCGCAGGGGCGCGAAACAGCCGCCATCGCCACCCCGGGGGTAACCGATTTTGCCGCGCGCATGCTGGCCATTGAACGCCGCCTGGTCCACCAGGCCCTGGCGGACAACGGCCACCACCAGCGCCAGACAGCCGCCGCACTGGGACTCAGTTACGACCAGCTGCGCGGCCTGGTGCGCAAACACAAGCTCGGCCGCAGGCGCCGCCGTCGCACAGCCTGAACGCGAGCGCATTGCACCCCTTTCGGGGAGCGCGAAAGCTGTATAAAACAGCTATAGTAAGAAGTCATGGTGGGCCGCAATGCAGAAGGCATGTTACGGTCGTGCCAGTAATTGTCGGGCAGTGCACATGCCCGCCCCACTCAGCGAACACAGCAACAAGGATCCACGCTATGAGCCTGTCTCTCACCGACCCCGCGCTGCTCCAGACCCAGGCCTTCATCAATGGCCAGTGGGTCGATGCCGATGACGGCGCTACCTTCTCTGTCAGCAACCCCGCCAACGGTGAGGTCATTGCCGAGGTGGCCAGAGTTGGCGCAGCCGAGACCCGGCGCGCGATCGAAGCCGCGCAAACAGCCATGGACAGCTGGAAGGTCGTCCCGGCAAAACAGCGCGCGCAGATTTTGCGCAAGTGGTTCGACCTGATGATGGAAAACCAGGAAGACCTCGCCCGCATCATGACCGCCGAGCAGGGCAAGGTGCTGGCAGAATCGCGTGGCGAAGTGGCCTACGGCGCCTCGTTCGTCGAGTGGTTCGGCGAGGAAGCCAAGCGTATCGACGGCGATGTCATCCCGGGGCCCTCCCCGGACCGGCGCATTGTCTGCATCAAGCAACCGGTGGGCGTGGTCGCCGCGATCACCCCCTGGAACTTCCCCAATGCCATGATCGCGCGCAAGGCGGCACCGGCCCTGGCCGCGGGCTGCAGCATCGTGATCAAGCCCGCCAGCGAAACTCCGCTGTCGGCCTTTGCCATGGCGGTACTGGCAGAGCGCGCAGGCGTTCCCGCGGGCGTGTTGAATATCGTCGCCGGTGGCTCCTCGGCTATCGGCGGCGAGCTGACTGGCAACCCCATCGTACGCAAGCTCACCTTCACCGGCTCCACCCCGGTCGGCAAGATGCTGGAGGCCCAGTGCGCAGAAACCATGAAGAAGACCTCGATGGAACTCGGCGGCAACGCTCCCTTCATCGTCTTCGATGACGCCGACATCGACGCCGCGGTCAAGGGTGCGGTGACTTCCAAGTACCGCAACTCGGGACAGACCTGCGTCTGCTCCAACCGCATGCTGGTACAGGCCGGGGTCTACGACGAGTTCGTGGCGAAGCTGGTCAAGGCCACCGCCGAACTGGCGGTGGGCGATGGCTTTGCCGACGGCATCAGCATCGGCCCGCTGGTCAATGTCGGCGCGGTCAACGATGTCGACAGCCTGGTACAGGATTCCATCGGCGCCGGCGCCCAGGTTGCTCTCGGCGGCGGCCCGCATGACCTCGGCGGCTGCTTCTACCAGCCTACCATCCTCACTGAGGTCACGTCGGAGATGGCGGTGTTCCGCAATGAGATCTTCGGCCCGGTCGCCCCGGTGGTGCGCTTCAAGGACGAAGCGGAGGCCATCGCCATGGCCAATGACACCGAGTTCGGCCTCGCCTCCTACTTCTACACCCGCGACATCGGCCGGGTCTGGCGCGTGGCAGAGGCGCTGGAGTACGGCATTGTCGGCATCAACGAGGGCATCATCTCCAACGAGATGGCGCCCTTCGGCGGGGTCAAGGAATCGGGCTCGGGCCGCGAAGGCTCCAAGTACGGAATGGACGACTACCTGGAGATCAAGTACATGCTGATGGGGGGATTGGACCGGTAACTGTTGGAGCCCGCTGGCCCTGGCCACCCTCTCTGGCCGCTGCGCGGCCATTCACCTCGTACGCGGGCGATCATCCCATCGCCCGCGGAGCGGGCTCCCACAAATCTTCCAGTCCCACAAATCTTCCAGTCCCACAAATCCTCCAGTCCCACAGCCTACCAGTCCCACAGCCTACCAATCCCACAATTAGGTCAGGCCACCAGCAGTTGCTCCCGCGTCACATGGGCCAGGGTTTCATCGAGCGCCCGGCCCAGCTTGTCGGTCATTTCATCGACCTGCGCTTCGGAGATGATCAGCGGCGGGCACAGGGCGATGCTGTTGCCACCCATGGCGCGCACAATCAGGCCCGCCTCCTGGGCCCGCAGGGCACAGAAGCCGCCGATGGCGTTGCCGTCGAAGGGCTGCCGCGTGTCCTTGTTGGCGACCAGCTCCAGCGCCGCGATCATGCCCATGCCGCGCACCTCGCCCACCAGCGGGTGACTGGCAAAAGCCTGCAGTTTCCGCTGCATGTATTCGCCCATCACCCGGGCGCGCTCGAAGAGATTGTCGCGCTCGTAGATTTCCAGCACTTTCGAGGCGACGGCACAGGCTACCGGGTGACCGCCGTAAGTATAGCCGTGACCGAAAATCCCCACCTTGGCGCTGGGCTCCACCAGAGCCTCGTAGATGTCACCGGTGACAATCGCGGCACTGACCGGCAGGTAGGCTGAGGACAGGGCCTTGGCAAGGGACATCAGCTGCGGCTGGATACCGAAGCTGGTGGCACCGAAGTCGGCACCGGTGCGGCCGAAACCGCAAATCACCTCGTCGTCCCACATGAAGATATCGTACTTGCGCAACACCGCCTGGACTTTCTCGAAGTATCCCTTCGGCGGCACAACCACCCCACCGGCGCCGCTGATGGGCTCGGCAATGAACGCCGCGATCGTCTCCGGGCCCTCCGCCAGAATCAGGTCTTCCAATTCCTGCGCCCGGCGGCTGGCAAACTCTTCTTCGCTCTCGCCGGGCAGGCCGTCGCGGTAAAAATGCGGCGCCCCGGTACGCAGGATACCCAGTGCTTCAAAAGGCAGGCTGAAGTGCGTGTGATTGGGCACCAGGCCGGTCAGGGACGCGGCGGCGACGGTGACGCCGTGATAGGCACGCTCGCGGGAGATGATCTTGTATTTCTCCGGCTTGCCGATGGCGTTGAAGTAATAGCGCAGCAGCTTCACCTGGGTGTCGTTGGCATCGGAACCCGAGTTGCCGAGGAACACCTGGGCATTGTCCACCGGCACCATCCCGGCCAGCTTGTCCGCCAGGGCCATGGCGGCCGGGTGGGTCTTGCCGCCAAACAGATGCGAGTATGCGAGAGTGCGCATCTGCTCCGCCGCGGTCGCGACGATTTCCTCGTTGCCATAGCCCAGCGCGGTGCACCAGAGACCGCTCATGCCCTCCAGGTACTGCCGCCCCTGGTTGTCGTAGACATACACGCCCTCACCGCGCTCGATCACCAGTTGCTCGGTGGCTTTCAGGTTGGTGGTCGGATAGATCATGTGGGTCATGGCGGGTTCCTCGCGCGACAGGTTGCAATCGGACTTCTCAGGGTAGCGCAGACGCTCGTGGTGTGCAGGCATACCCTTGCCTGTAATTTTCCATGGCTTGCCTATGTATCCACAAGCGATTAAATTTGCCCATTCTGGTCAATTAAAGTTACCAATATGCCCCTGGACCGCCGCTTCCCCCTCAACAGCCTGCGCGCCTTCGAAGCGGTGGGACGCCACGGGCATCTGCGCCGGGCCGCAGAGGAACTGAATCTCACCCACGCCGCCCTCAGTCACCAGGTCAGGCTGCTGGAAAGCGAGCTGGACTGCAGCCTGTTCAGTCGCGTCCACAACGGCATGCAGCTCACCGCCGCCGGACGCCGCTTCCTCAACGTGGTCCAGGCTGCGCTCGATGCCCTGGCCGAGGGCGTCGTGCACCTGGACCCGGCGGCGCTGGCCGGCGAGTTGGTGATCGCCACCACGCCCACCATCTCGATCAACTGGCTCCCCGGGGTTATCCAGGTCTACGTCCAGCGCTACCCGGAGGTGGAACTGCATTGCGCCACCATTGAGCCGCACCAGCGCACCCTGCCCGCCCGCTTCGACCTGGCCCTGTGCCTGGGCGCGCCGGAGGCGCGCGGCAAGGTGGTGACCAAGCTCTACCAGGAATACTATTTCCCGGTCTGCGCACCCAAGCTGGTCAGCGCGGAACAGCCCGTGCACCAGCCCCGGGACCTGCTGGACCACACCCTGCTGCACGAGCGCTTCCAGCACTGGGAGGAATGGTTCGCGACCCACGGCATCGACCGGGCCCGGGGCCGCGGCAATATTCACTTCGACTATGGCTTCCAGTCCATCGAGGCGGCGCGCCAGGGCCTGGGCATCGTGTTGGCCGACCGGCTGGAAGTGGCCGCGGACCTGCGCCGCGGTACCCTGGTGCGGCTGCTGGACCAGGAGATGGCCGTGGATGAGGGGATCTATCTGGTCAGTGAACCCGAAGCCTCGCGCACCGTACGGGCGCAGTTGTTTATCGACGAGTTGCAGCGCTACCTGCGGGACCTGGGGGTACCACCAGCCTAACTCTGCAGCTTGGCCTGGGTCTGCCCCTGCTCGGTCACTTGCTGGCCCTCCCGCAGGCGATCGCCACCGCGCACCACGATACGCTGCCCTTCCTCCAGTTCACCACTGACAGCCACCAGGTGGGCCTGTCCCGCACCGACGGCTACCGGCACCCGCTCGGCTATGCCGCGCGCGCTGACCCGGTAGATGTAACTGCCCTCGCTGCGAATGACCACTGCGTCCCGCGGCACCGCCAGGGTCATCTGGCTGGCCTCCAGCGGGATCTCCACCCTGACCAGCTGTCCCGGAATAATGACCTCGCGGTCAGCGTCAAGCAGATCGATATGCAGCTCAAAGGTCTGCGAGACAGGGTCGCCCGCGGCGATCAGTGTGCGCACCACGCCGGCTTGAGAGTCCTCGTCCACGGTTATCTCCAGGCGGTCACCGACCGCGAGCCGTGCCCGATAGCTGATCGGCACGGCCACCCGCACTTCAAGCCGTTCGAGATCGACCAGGCGACCGATGATTTCGCCGGGGACAACGTACTCGCCGCCCTGCTTGTAGCGCTCCGCCAGAATGCCGTTGAACCGGGCGCGGACCTCGGAGCGGGCCATTTCGTCATCCAGCTGACGGATACGCGCCTCCAGGATCGCCATGTCCTTGCGCGCGATATCCCGCCGCGACATGGCCTCGTCCAGCAGGAATACCGACAGGTTCTGGGTTTCGCTCAGGGCCAGATAACGCTCGACTACCTTGCTTTGATAGACCTCGTTGACGGCCTCCCGCTCAAGCAGGCCCTGCAGTTCCTCGCGCCGCAGCTGCAACGGTGTGCGATCCAGGCGTGCAATCACCTGCCCCCTGCCGATCCGGGTGCCGGGCTCCGCAACCCAGTCCAGTTCCCCGGCCACCGCGGCGGTCACCGCAACATCGTTGCGGCTGAAGACGCTGCCGTTGAGCGGCAGGGTCGCACCCATGACAATGCGCTCGACACGGGCAGTCTCCACCACCACGCCGGTGTCGGCCGCGGCTATCAGCGCCGGCAGCACCAGCGCCAGGCCCAGCACCTGTACACAGCGTATCGTTGTCCTCATCGTTCCGCCTCCATGTTGGCACCCATTGCCAGTGAGTCAGCTGCCGGCAGTCGTTGCGCCGCCTGCATGCCCATCCCCAGCAGGCTTGGCATCAACAGCAGGGACAGACCCCCGCTGGCAATCATGCCACCGACAATCACCGCCGCCAGGCCGCGGTAGATTTCCGAGCCCACGCCCGGCATCAGCATCAGTGGCAGCATGCCAAAGATGCTGGTGAGGGTGCTCATGAATACCGGGCGCGCCCGGGTCAGCACCGCGTCCCGTATGGCCTGCCGACGCGCCACTCCCTCGCGCTCCCTGATCCGCGTCTGGTCAACCAGCAGAATCGCGTTGTTGACCACCAGACCCAACAGGATGATGAAACCGACCATGGTCAGCATATCGAGGGACTGATAACTGAACACGTTGTAGGCCTTCAGTGCGAGTACCCCGCCGGCGATGGCCGGTGGCATGACCAGCAGTACCAGCAGGCTGTCCCAGGCGGAGCGAAAGATTGCCGCCATGATCGCGAACAGAATCAGCACGGCGATGGCGAAATTCAGCAACATCTTGTTGACCGCCTCCTGCAGGCGGTCGGCACTGCCGCGATAGGCGATCGAGGCGCCCGGCGGCAGCATGCCCTGCAGCTCCGGGTCCAGTTCCGCACGCAGGCGTTCAATCGCCTCCTCGAGCGTCACCTGTTCCGGTGGCAACACGTTGATGGTGACCGTGCGCAGGCCATCGACCCGCTGCAGCTGCACGGGGCCCACGGTGTACTCGATAGCCGCGAGTTCGCCGATGGCCTGCACCCCGGCAAGAGGGGTAGCGATGGGGGTACTCGCCAGTTCCTCCGGTGTGCTCCAGCCCGGACCGTGCACGATCATGTCATAGCGGCGATTGCCATCGAAGTACTCTCCGGCATAGAGTCCATCGGTCAGTGCCCGCACCGCATCGGCCAGGGTCATCCGGTCCAGGCCCGCGAGACCGAGACGCTTGTCGTCCGGCACAATGCGCAGCTCCGGCTGATCCATGGTCAGGGCGGGCTGGGCATAGGCACTGCCGTCCTCCCACATCTGCTTGACCTGTTCCATGCCGACAGTGGCAACCCGCATCAGGGTTTCGAGATCTGCGCCGCGGATATCGATGGCGATGCTGCGACCGCCGCCGTCCACCTGGATCATCGACGCACGGCGCACGAAAGGTTCCACGTCGGGCAGGCCGGCGAGAATTTCCTCGCGCATGATTTCGATCATGGGTTCTGTGCCCTCGGGCTCCGCCGGGTACAGGAACACCGTGCCGTAGCCAGGACCGACGCCGACATTGAAGCCGCGTACCGCGGGCTCCCTGGTGCCCGCAAGGTGTGGCCGCAGGCGCCGCTCTATCTCGCCGAAAATCTCTTTCTCGATGGTATCGAGACTGGTGCCCGGGGGCAGGTCAAGGTAGCTCTCGACCGCATCGACATCGGCCTTGGGCAAGAAATCCACCTTCGGCATCAATATTCCCACGGTCAGGATCGAAGCGCCCAGAATGACCAGGATCCAGCGCATGCGGGCGCGGCCGGAGAGGGTGCGGCGGTCAATCCAGTCCGCCAACCGGATCCAGAAACTCCGCAGGGGGTCGACCGGGACCTGGGACAGTGCGGCGTGTGCGGTCGCCATCGGCAGCACGGTCAGTGACACCAGCAGCGACATCAGCACCGCCGCCGAAAGCGTGATCGCCAGGTCCTTGAACAACTGGCCTTCCAGCCCCTCGAGGAAAATGATGGGAACAAAAATCGCCACCGTGGTCAGGGTCGATGACAGCAGCGCCGGCGCCACCTCGCGGGCACCGGCTTCCGCCGCCGCGCGCCGACCCAGGCCCTGCTGCCCGAGGCGCATGATATTTTCCTGCACCACAATGGAGGCATCCATCGACAACCCCACCGCGAATGCGAGGCCAGCAAGAGAGATGACGTTGAGGCTGTGGCCGGTTACCTGCAGCGCCAGGAACGCGCCCATCAACGACAGCGGTATACTCAGGGCAATGACCAAGGTGGCGCGCATGACCCGCAGAAAATAAAACAGCACCAAACTCGACAGCACCAGCCCGAGCAACAGGTTGCCCTGCACCAGGGCGATCGCCCGGCGGATGTGCAGCGAGGCGTCGAAACTCAGCTCCAGGGTGAGTCCCTCGGCCGCAAGCGGCCCGGCATTCAATTCGGCAATCACCGCCTTGAGGCCATCGAGCAGCTCCACGGTGTTGGCGCCGTTGCTTCGATTCAGGCGGATGTAATAGGACGGATTGCCGTTGCGCCGGGAAAAGCTGTTGCGTTTCATGAAGCCCGCCTCGACGCTGGCCACGTCGTGCAGGTAGACCGGTTGTTGATTGCGCCAGCCAACGACCAGCTCACCGAGCCGGTCAATGCCAAAGCTGCCGGCAATACGGACCGTATACTGACGCCGGCCGACATCGGCGAAGCCGCCGGAGACATCGGTAGCGCGACGCAGCGCCCGGGTTACATCGTCGATGGCGACACCCATGCCCGCGAGCCGGTAGGGATCGATGTTGACCGCAATTTCACGCTCGCGGCGGGATTCCAGGCGAACCTCGGAGACACCGGGTACGCGCGCCAGCCGGGGCTCGATGACGGTGGTCACCAGATCTTCATAGACGCTGACATCGGTGTCGGTGCCGTCGGCGCGAAACAGCTGCAGGGTGGCCGCGGCGTTGTTGCCGGTGGTCCCGGCCCCGGCACGCACAATCGGTTCGTCGGCATCGGCGGGCAGGGGCGGTGCCTGGTTGAGATTGGTGATGACGTCGATCAGCCCCTGCTGCATGTCCCAGCCAATCTCGAAGTTGAGCTCGATATAGCCCTGGTCCCGGGCGATGGAACTGACCATGCTGGTCACGCCCTGGATATTGCCGAGCACGCGCTCCTGGCCCTGGACGATCTGTTCCTCGATTTCCTCGGGTGCGGCGGCGCGCCAGCCGGTAAAGATGAATATCTTCGGGGGAGTCAGTTCCGGGAGCAACTGGATGGGCAGTCGGTAAATCGCCAGCACCCCAAAACCCAGCACCAGCAGCGCCGCGACTAAAGTCGCTGCGGGATTGCGCACGGCAAGCTGGATCACATTCACGGTCACGCCCCCTGCGAAACCGACGTTGATGACAGCAGTATAGACTGGCTAGTGCAGGCTGTGCGCTTTATCTCTGAAGGCGCTGCAGGGCCTTGACCGTATGCTCCTCCCGGCGGTCATGGCGTCGCCAGGGAACAGGCGAGCCAGGCACCAACTACCTGGCCTGATAGACCACTTCGCCGTCAAACAGCGTCATCCGCACCGCGGTGGTATTGATGTCTTCGACGGGAATGCGGTAGAGGTCCCGATCCAACATCACCAGGTCCGCCCGCTTGCCCACCTCGATGCTGCCGACAGTGTCCTCCTGATGCATCAGCCAGGCTGCGTTGCGAGTGTAGGCGGCGAGCATGGTGCCCAGGGTAACCGACTCCGCCGCATTCAGGGTGCCTTCGACAATGCTGTCGGGGTCCTGCCGGCGCAGGGCGGTTTCGATCGCATCCAGTGGATTCACCGATGACACCGACCAGTCACTGCCGCCGACGATACGGGCTCCCGCGCGCTGGAGACTGCGAACCGGGTACATGCGATCCACCCGTTCGGCGCCGACAGCCGGGAGATTGATCTCGGTAATGTAGCTGTCCGGATACGCCCACAACGCCTGGAACGTGGTGCTGACATTGAGTTCGGCAAATCGCGGGATGTCCTCGGGGTGAACAAGCTGCAGGTGGGCAATATGGTGCCGGTTGTCGCGCTCGCCGTTGCGTGCTCGCGCCGCCTCGAAGGCGTCCAACGCGATGCGCACGCCGCGGTCGCCAATGGCGTGGACGTGAACCTGCAGGCCCATGGCATCCAGGCGCGTGACAATGTCCTTGAGTTCCTCCGGGTCAAAGTTGATTTCCCCCCGGTGCGGATCGTCTCCGAGATAGGGTGTCACCAGGGCCGCCGTCTCGCCCTCAAGCACGCCGTCGACAAACAGCTTCACCGCGTCGGTGTTCACCTGTTCGCCGGCATACTCGCCCCGCCGCGCCAGCACCGCGTCGAATTCGTCGCCGGGATGCTGGCTGAAGGTACCGTGGGTCAGGGAGGTCCGGACCCGGGCCCGCAAATCCCCGGCAGCGGCCAGCGACCGATAGGCCCGCCAGTGCTGCTCGCCAACCGCGGCGTCGATAAACGAGGTGATGCCCTTGCTGTGCATGAAGGCCACGGCCGCACGCAGCGCGGCAATATCATCTTCGGGCGCGGTCTCCGGCAACAGGTCACTGACCAGCGCCTGGGCCGTCTCGCGCAGCGTACCGGTCGCTTCACCCGTGGCGGGGTCGCGCTCGATCACCCCTTGCGGCGGGTTGGGCGTATCCGCGGTAATACCGGCGAGTGCCAGGGCGCGGGAGTTTACCCAGGCGGAGTGCCCATCAGCGGCGGCGAGGTAGACCGGGCGCTCCGGAAACAGCGCGTCGAGCGAAGCCTTGTTCGGGTTGCCGTTCGGAAACAACCCCAGGTTGAAATCGAGACCCACCAGCCATTCATCGTCAGCAGTATCGGTGGCACAGGCCTGCAGGCCCTGCAGGATAGCCTCCTCGGAGGCCGCGTCGCTCAGGGAACAGCCCAGCAGGGCGGCGCCCGACGACAGCGGGTGCACGTGGGCGTCGTGCAGTCCCGGCAGCAGCATGCCCTGTTCCGCGTCGATTACCCGAGTGCTGTCAGCGACGAACATCGCGGTTGCGGCATCGTCCCCCACCGCGACAATTGCACCGTCCACGACCGCAACACTCGAAGCTTCTGGCTGCTCCGGATTCTGGGTATAGATCCGCGCGTTGCGAATCACCAGATCCGCCGCGGGCGTACGCTGCTCCGACGTGGTGGCGGCCACCGGTGCCGGATCCCGCTGCCGATCGCAGGCGGTGAGCAACCCGGTCCCCATTGCAACCGCCATGGCAGTAGCGAGTATTCCAGCCTTGGTACCTGTCATCATTCGATCTCCTGTCGAGTATCAGTGTGCCTTCACCTTCTGCTTCCCACAGCGGGCGCAGCGGTAGACTGTCACCAGCCTGCCCTGCTTCACGTCAAACTGCTTCGCCTTGTCCATCACCCACTTGTGATGGCCGTGGCGGCACAGGGTCTTGCCCTTGTGTTTTTCCTGCAGGGACGGCTTGCGAAACGGGAGTATGTCGGCCACGGGCAGCGTTCAGAGCAGGGTACGGGCCAGTGCGGCCTGCCAGGATGCCTGCCGCTGGCGCCTGGCGCCAGCAGACACCTTCACCTTGAACTCCTGGTCCGCGGCCCAGATCTTGCGGATGTCGCCCATGCCCGACCAGAGTCCCACCCCCAGCCCCGCCAGGTAGCAGGCACCGGCTACCGTGGTCTCGATGACCCGTGGCCGAATCAGCTTGCGGCCCAGCACATCGGCCTGGATCTGCATCAGCAGGTTATTGGCGGCGGCACCGCCATCGACCCGCAGCGGCCGCATGCGCCTGCCGAGGTCACGCTCCATGGCCAGCAGGATATCCGCGTTCTGCAGCGCCATGGCATCCAGGGTGGCGCGGGCAATGTGGCCGCGCCCGCTGCCGCGGGTGAGTCCGCTCAGGGTTCCACGCGCGTCCGGCGCCCAGTGCGGGGCACCGAGGCCGGTCAGCGCCGGCACGAATTCCACTCCACCGGCGTCTTCCACGGTGCCCGCCAGTGCCTCCACATCGGCCGAGCGCTTGATGATCTGCAGGCCATCGCGCAGCCACTGCACCGCCGCACCGCAGACGAAGGCACCGCCCTCCAGGGCGTAGACCGGCTTGCCCTCGCCCAGCTGCCAGGCCGCCGTGGTGAGCAGGCCGGAGCGGGACTGCAGCAGTTCGGAGCCGGTGTTCATGAGGATAAAGGAGCCGGTGCCGAAGGTGCACTTGGCATCGCCTGCGGCAAAACAGGCCTGGCCGAACAGCGCCGCCTGCTGGTCCCCCGCCACACCGGCAATGGGAATACCGTCGGGCAAGCCGGGGATGCCGCGGGTGTGGGCCAGCGCCGCACTGGAGGAGACGATGTTGGGCAGGATCCCCTCCGGCACTTCAAACAGGTCCATCAGTTCCTTGTCCCAGCTCAGCCGGCGCAGGTTCATCAGCGAGGTGCGCGAGGCGTTGGAGACATCACTGACATGCGCGGCGCCGCCGCTGAGCTGCCAGATCAGGTAGCTGTCGATGGTGCCCGCGGCCACCTGCCCGGCCTTGAGCTTGCGGGCGATGCCGGGGGTGTTCTGCAGCAGCCAGCGGAACTTGCTGGCGGAAAAATACGGGTCCAGCACCAGGCCGGACTTGCGTTGTACCTGCTTCTCGTGGCCGCCGGCCTTGAGGGTTTCGCAGAACTCGGTGGTGCGTCGACACTGCCAGACGATGGCCCGGTTCAGGGGCTCGCCACTGCCGCGATCCCAGAGCAGCGAGGTCTCGCGCTGGTTGGTGATGCCGATGGCGGCGATATCACCGGGCTTGCACAGCCGCTTGCGCAGCACGGCGCGAATGCCACGCTGCACCGTGTTCCAGATATCCCCGGCGTCATGCTCCACCCAGCCAGGCTTGGGGTAGTGCTGGGGGAACTCGATATTGACGCTGGTCCGGAGCTGACCCTTTTCATCCATCAGGGCAACCGTGGTACCGGTCGTGCCCTGATCGATGGCGAGGATAAAGGCACCCATATCAGGTGCCATAGCCCTCGATTGCCTTGATTTCAAGGAAGTCAGTGAAGCCGTGGGCGCCCCACTCGCGACCGTTGCCGGACTGCTTGTAGCCGCCGAAGGGCACATTGTATCCACCGCTGGCACCGTTGATGTGCACGTTGCCGGCGCGGATACGGGAAGCGACCCGACGCGCGTGCTCCATATCGCCACTCTGGATGTAGCCCGCCAGGCCGTAGGGCGTGTCGTTGGCGATGCGGATGGCCTCGTCCTCGCTGTCGTAGGGAATCATCACCAGTACCGGCCCGAAGATTTCCTCGCGGGCGATGGTCATGTCATTGTTGACCTCGGAAAACACGGTGGGGCGCACGAAATACCCCTTGTCGATGCCCTCGGGGCGCCCGGGACCGCCGCAGACCAGCTTGGCGCCCTCGGCAATGCCCTTCTCGATCAGGCCCTGGATCTTGTTGAACTGCAACTCCGAGACCACCGGGCCCATGGTGGTGGCGTCATCCGCCGGGTCGCCGATCACCACTTTTTCCGTCACCTTCGCCGCAATCGCCTCGGCCTCGGCGAGACGCTCCCGGGGTACCAGCATGCGGGAGGGCGCGTTGCAGGACTGGCCGGTGTTGTTGTACATGTGCAGCACGCCGCGGGTCACCGCCTTTTCCAGGTCGGCGTCGTCGAGGATGATGTTGGGAGACTTGCCGCCCAGTTCCTGGGTCACGCGCTTCACCGTCGGCGCCGCATTCTGCGCCACCAGGGAACCGGCGCGGGTGGACCCGGTAAAGGACATCATGTCCACCCCCGGGTGCTTGGACAGTGCCGTGCCCACCGTCGGGCCGTCGCCGTTGACCAGGTTGAACACACCCGCCGGCACCCCGGCCTCGTGCATGATCTTGGCAAACACGTAGCCCGACAGGGGCGCCACTTCGGAAGGCTTGAGGATCATGGTGCAGCCCACCGCCAGGGCCGGTGCCACCTTGCAGCCGATCTGGTTCACTGGCCAGTTCCAGGGCGTGATCAGGCCACAGACCCCGATCGGCTCCTTGAACACCCGGTGCTCACCGAGGTTCTCCTCGAAGGGGAAGTTCCGCAGCACCCGCAGCGCTTCCTTCAGATGGCCGAGGCCAGCGTGGGCCTGGGACGATACCGCCAGGGATTTGGGCGCGCCCATTTCCTCGCGGATGGCGTCCGCGATGTCGTTGTAGTATTTCTCATACGTGGCGACACAGGACTCCAGCACCGCAATCCGCTCTTCGCGGCTGCTGTAGCCCCAGGTCTCGAACGCGGCGCGGGCAGCGGCCACCGCACGGTCCACATCTTCCTCGGAACCCAGCGAGATGTGCGCACAGACTTCCTCGGTGGCCGGGTTGATCACGTCGTGGGGGTTGGGCCGGGCCGGATCGACCCACTCACCATTGATGTAAAACTGCAGATATTCGCGCATGTGTGCTCTCCAGCAACTGATTATCGATGTCCGCTAGTGTAGCACCGCCTGAGTGGTCGGCCACCACCCCATAGGGTTATCATTGCCCGCACCTGACACTGGAGAGACCCGCATGCAGTCCGAAGAAATGACCCTGTTCCGCGACATGGCGCGCCGTGCCTTCGAGGCCGAGATCAGCCCCCACTATGAACAGTGGGAAGAGGAGCACATGGTGCCGAGGGAGCTGTGGCGCACCCTGGGTGCCGCCGGCCTGCTGTGCGCGGATGTGGACGAAGCCTACGGTGGCGCGGGCACCTCGCCCCACGTCACCCTGATGCTGATCGAAGAGCTGTCGCGGATGGGCTTCGGCGGCTTTGCCTCCGGCTTCGGTATTCACTCCAATATCGTCGCCCCCTATCTGTCCCGCCACGGTACGGAAGAACAAAAGCAGCAGTGGCTGCCGCGCATGGTCAGCGGTGACGCCGTCGGCGCCCTGGCGATGACCGAACCCGGCGCCGGCTCCGACGTCCAGGGCATCCGCACCAATGCCGTCCGCGACGGCGACGAGTGGGTGCTGAACGGCTCCAAGATTTTTATCACCAACGGCATGCACGCGGACCTGGTGATCGTCGCCGCCATCACCGACCCCGGCAAGGGCGCCAAGGGTACCTCGCTGTTCCTGGTGGATACCCGCCTGCCGGGCTTCGAGCGCGGCAAGAAGATCGAGAAGATCGGCCAGCACGCCTCCGACACCGCCCTGCTGTTCTTCCAGGACATGCGCCTGCCGGCGAATGCGCTACTGGGCCAGGAAAACAAGGGCTTCATGATCATGATGGAAGAGCTGCCGCGGGAGCGCCTGGGCATCGCCGCCCAGGCAGTGGCCGCCGCCGAGGGCGCGCTCGACCTGACGGTGGAGTACGTGCTGGAGCGCAAGGCTTTCGGCCAGGCCATCGGCAGCTTCCAGAATACCCGCTTCAAGCTCGCTGATGTGCGCACCGAGATCGCGCTCAATCGGGCTCTCTACGAACAGTGCGCGGACGAATACAGCCGCGGCGAACTGACCGCCGACAAGGCGGCGATGCTGAAGCTGGCCTCCTGTGAAATGCAGTGCGACACCATCGACGAATGCCTGCAGCTGTTTGGCGGCTACGGCTACACGGTGGAATACCCGATCTCGCGCTTCTACACCGATGCGCGCATCCAGCGCATTTACGGCGGCACCTCGGAGATCATGCGCGAGCTGGTCGCACGCTCCATCCTTGGCCGGGCCTGAGATGACTGCCCGCGAAGCCGGGGCGTTTACGCCAGAGCGGCATTACGACGTTATTATCGTCGGTGCCGGACTCTCCGGCATCGGGGCCGCGGTGCATCTGCAGCAGCAGTGCCCGGGCAAGCACGTGGCGCTGCTGGAAAGCCGCGCCGCCATGGGTGGCACCTGGGATCTGTTCCGCTATCCGGGGATTCGCTCGGACAGCGACATGCACACCCTGGGCTACGACTTCAAACCCTGGCGCAATCCCAGGGCCATCGCCGACGGGCCGGCGATTCTCGACTACATCAAGGAAACCGCCCGCGAACACGGTGTGGAAGAGAAGATCCACTTCCAGCACCGGGTCGAGCGGGCGCGCTTCTGCAGTAAGCAGGCACGCTGGGAGCTGGAGGTCGCAGTTGTCAGTGACGGCCGGGAACAGCGCGAGACTTTCAGTTGCCAGTTCCTGCTCATGTGCGCCGGCTACTTCAACTACGCGCACGGTCACGACCCCGTCTTCCCCGGCCAGGAGCGTTTTCAGGGTCCCATCGTGCGCCCGCAGCACTGGCCCGAGGACCTCGACTACCGCGACAGGCGCGTGGTGGTCATAGGCTCCGGCGCCACCGCAATGACCCTGGTACCGACGCTGGCGGAAAAGGCGGCAAGGGTCACCATGCTGCAGCGCTCGCCCACCTGGGTGATTTCCCGGCCGGCCAGGGACCGGTTGGCGAACCTGCTGCGCAGGCTGCTGCCGGAGCGCTGGGCCTACGCCCTCACCCGCTGGAAAAATACCCGCCTGCAGCAGTGGTTCTATCGCAAGACCCGCACCCATCCGAAGCAGGTCAAGGCGCGCCTGCTGGGCATGCTGCGCAAGGAGTTGGGACCCGGGTTCGATGTCGAGCGCCATTTCACTCCCGACTACAACCCCTGGGACCAGCGCCTGTGCCTGGTGCCCGACGGCGACCTCTATGCCGCTCTGCGCAGCGGCCGCGCCGAAATAGTCACGGAGCATATCGCGGAATTTACCGAGCGCGGCATCCGCCTGCAGTCGGGCCAGGAACTGCCCGCGGACATTATCGTCACCGCTACCGGGCTGGAGTTGGTAGTGACGGGCAAAATCGTGTTCGAGGTGGACGGGGAAACGGTCGACTTCAGCCAGCGCTGGACCTGGCGCGGCATGATGTACTCCGGCGTGCCCAACATGGCCAATACCTTCGGCTACATCAACGCCTCCTGGACCCTGCGTGCGGACCTGATCGCGCGCTTTGTCTGCCGGCTGCTGAACCACATGGACCGGAAAGGACTGGAACAGGTAACCCCGACCCTGCGGGCCGACGAGCACGACATGCCCGCGCGACCCTGGATCGAAGGCTTCAGCGCCGGCTACCTGCAACGGGTCATGCACCTGCTGCCGAAACAGGGCGACCGCGAACCCTGGCTGAACCCCCAGGATTACGTCAGCGACCGCAAGACCCTGCCCACGGCGTCACTGGAGGATGGCAGTCTGGTGTTCAGTCATCCCGGGGCGTTGGCGGGTGATCGTGCTCAGGCATGGGAGAGGCAAGTGGAGGACGCCCGCTGCGCCGACGCAGCCAGTTGAGCGCAGTCAGTACGCCGCGGCGCCGTACCAGCCAGCGCTCGAACCGGTACTTGCCGGGAAAGTTCATCAGCAGCAGCCCCACCAGAAGGGTCAGCAGCCCCTGCCCCGGTGTGAACAGCATGAGCAAGCCGAGCAAGACCAGCAGCACCCCGACCAGGTTCTTGAGCGCACCCAGCAACAGCACCGAGCGCGGAAAATCCGCGTAGTTGCGCCAGACCGAGCGGGTGGGCTGATTGAAATAATCACCGGGCAGTCGACTCACCACCCAGGGCACGCCGACCACAGTTGCCACCAGGCACAGCAGCGACAGGCCGGAGCCCCACCAGAGCAGTGCTTCCAGTCGCGGGTCCATCAGGCCGGTTCAGCGGCCGGGCCGATGATGCCCTGCGCCGACAGCTGCGCCAGTTCCTCCTCATCCAGCCCCAGCAGCCCCTGCAATACTTCCCGGTTGTGGCTGCCCAGCGCCCCGCCGGGCCAGTCCGTACGTCCGGGGGTATCCGCCAGCCGCGGCACTATGGCCGGTATCTGCAGTGGCTTGCCGTCGATCTCCACCTGCTCGAACATGCCGCGGGCCTGATACTGGGGATCCTGGAGCATGTCGGCCACGCTGTAGATAGGCCCCACCGGCACTCCCGCCTGCTCGAGGACAAAGATGATGTGCTCGGAGGAATGCTGGCCACACCAGAGATTCAGGGCCTTGTCGATCTCGTGCTCGTGGCGCACGCGGCCGGCGTTGTCGGCAAGCGCCGGGTCCGCGGCCATGTCCGAGCGCCCCGCCGCCGTCATCAGGCGCTTGAAAATGGAGTCGCCGTTGCCGCCGATGACCACGTACTTGCCGTCGTCGCAGCGGTAGGTGTTGGTCGGCACAATGCCAGTGACCGTGGTGCCCGAGGGCTCGCGGATCACGCCGGCGCCGTCGTACTCGGGGACAATGCCCTCCAGCAGGTTGAAGATGGACTCGTACAGCGCCACATCCACCACCTGCCCTGCACCGCCCTCCGTCTTGCCGCGCTGCAGCAGCGCCAGGGTAATGCCCAGGGCCGCGTGCAGGGCCGCAACCGTATCGCCCAGGCTGATATTGGGCCGCACCGGCGCGTGGCCGGGCTCACCGTTGATGTAGCGAAAGCCCCCAAACCCTTCCGTGACCGAAGCGTAGCCGGGCTTGCCGGCATAGGGACCGGTCTGGCCATAGCCGGATATCCGGGCATACACCAGCGCCGGGTTGCGCGCCTTGACCACCTCCGGACCCAGGCCCCACTCCTCCATGGCGCCGGGGCGAAAGTTCTCCACCAGCACATCGGCGCCATCCAGCAGCTGCAACACCAGCTCGCGGCCGCGCTCACTCTTGAGGTCCAGGGTGACGCTCTTCTTGTTGCGGCCCAGACTGCGGTACCAGAGCGAGGTACCGTCCTGGACAATGCGCCAGCCGCGAATCGGGTCGCCGCCGGGGGGTTCCACCTTGATGACCTCGGCGCCGAAATACGCCAGGATGGTGCCGGTAAACGGCCCTGCCAGCAGCTGACCCAGCTCGATAACCCGCAAGCCCTCAAGTGGTCTGGTTCCTGTTGTCACCCGCCAACCTCCCTGCAAAATCCCGATTGTACCCGATAAGCGGGCGCCATCAGACTGGCGCGGCGGCCAGCCCCGCGAGAATCAGCAGGGCGAAGCCGAGCGTGACCGTGACAATGGACGTGAGCGTGGTAAGAACCACGATATTGGCCGCCATGGTGCCGTCTCCCCGGGCCGCCACCACCATGACAAAACTGGCCGCGGCCACCGGCGCGCCCAGCAGCAGAAACACCACCCCGAGCTGCATTGGCTCCACGCCCAGGACAACCGCCACCAGCACTGCCAGCAGCGGCCCCACCAGCAGACGCCAGAGAGTGGCCTCCCAGGTCACGCTACCGGCGGTGCGCAACACGCTGATGCGCAGGGCGCCGCCGATGCAAACCAGCGTCAGGGGCAGGAAGAACTGCGACAAGCCCTGGCTGACCAGCGGCGTGAAAGACGGCAAGGGCCAGCCCGCGAGCGCGACAATGACCCCCGCGCCGATACCCAGCAGCAGCGGATTGACAGCCATTCCCCGCAGCAGCCCCAGCACCGTGCGGCTGCCGCCGTGGGTCACCTGCAGGACCCACACCGCCAGCACATTGTACAGCGCGGTCAGCAATGCCACCGGCAGCGCGGCGAGGCCCAGACCGGCCTCCCCGTAGGCGGCGTGACAAAGGGCGAAGCCAACGATGGCGAGGTTGGAGCGAAAAGTGGCCTGTACGAATATGCCGAGGGTCGGACGGGGGAAGTCGCGCCAGCGCCCGTACGCCCAGCCGCAGGCCAGGGTCAGTAGCGTCGCCATGACGCCCGCCAGCAGGTAGGTCGCACCCCCGAGAGCGGCAAAGTCGACCCCGGCGGCACTAATGAACAGCAACAGCGGCAGCGCCGCATTGAAGGCGAAGCGCGACACGGCGTCGATGTGGCGCTGCTGCAGCAGGCCCACCCGGCGCAGCAGCATGCCCAGCACCACCCAGCCAAAGGTGGGAACGCTGACGGAAAGTGCGGTCAGGACAAGTTGTAAGAGATCAGAAGCAGGCAAGAGTCAGGGGCCACCGAAAGGGGCCCCTATTATGCCAGTTCCCGCAGGGATTCTCCGAGAGCTGTCAGCAGGCTGTCGATTTCGGCTTTCTCGATCACGAAGGGCAGGCCCAGCTGGATGGTGTCGCCGCCGTAGCGGACGTAGAAACCCTTCTCCCACATGCGCATGGCCACTTCGAAGGGACGGCGCGCGGGTTCGCCCTCGTAGGGCCGCAGCTGCAGGGCTCCGGCAAAGCCGAAGTTGCGGATATCGACCACCTGCGGCGCGCCCTTGAGCTGGTGCAGCGCATCCTCGAAATACGGTGCCAGCGCGGCGACCCGGGCCGGCAACTGCTCCTGCTGCAGGATATCCAGCGCGGCAATGCCCGCGGCACAGGCCACCGGATGCGCGGAGTAGGTATAGCCGTGCGGGAACTCCAGCATGTAGTCCGGCCCGCCCTGGGCCATGAAGGTCTGGTAGATCTCGGCTTTGGCAATGACCGCGCCCATGGGTATGGCGCCATTGGTCAGCTGTTTGGCCACGTTCATGATATCGGGCACCACACCAAAGGCATCGGCTCCGGTCATGGCGCCGCAGCGGCCAAAGCCGGTGATGACCTCGTCGAAGATCAGCAAGATGTCGTGGGCGGTGCAGATATCCCGCAGCCGCTGCAGATAGCCCGCCGGCGGCGGAATCACCCCGGCGGAGCCAGCCATCGGCTCGACAATGACCGCGGCGATGTTGCTGGCGTCGTGCAGAGCGATCAGCTCCAGCAGCTCGTCGGCGCGCTGCCAGCCCTGGTGCGGCATGCCGCGGGTAAAGGCGTTTTCCGGCAGCAGGGTATGGGCCAGGTGGTCAGCCTCCACCGCCTGCCCGAACAGCTTGCGGTTGGGGCCGATGCCACCGACGGAGATGCCGCCGAAGTTGACCCCGTGGTAGCCCTTGGCGCGGCCAATCAGGCGCGTCTTGGCGGGCTGGCCCTTGAGGCGCCAGTAGGCCCGCGCCATTTTCAGCGCGGTGTCCGCGCACTCGGAGCCGGAGTTGGTAAAGAACACATAGTCCAGCCCCTCCGGGGTCAGCGCCTTGATCCGGTTGGCCAGCTCAAAGGACTTGGGGTGCCCGTACTGGAAGGCCGGGGCATAGTCCAGCGTAGTCAGCTGGCGGTGCACCGCCTCGGCGATCTCGGGCCGATTGTGGCCCGCACCGCTACACCAGAGCCCGGAGAGACCGTCCAGCACCCGGCGGCCATCGTCGTCAATGAAATATATCCCGTCGGCGGCGACGATCATGCGCGGGTCGCGCTTGAACTGGCGGTTGCCGGTGTAGGGCATCCAGTGGGATTCCAGCTGCTCCCGGGTCAGTTTCTGGCTGGCAGGCATACGGGTCATGACACTCTTCCTGAATGTTGGTGCAAGCATTCTAGGCCGACTTCAAGAGTGCACAAATCATTATCTATCACCACTGACTTTCACTATTATGAAACTTTCCAGCAACCTGCACCGGAGGCGACGCCATGTCCCGCAAAGCCCTGCTGGGCACAGTCACCGATAACGACCTGCGCCTGCTGCGGGTATTCCGCGCCGTGGTCGCCTGCGGCGGATTCGCGGCCGCGGAACTGGAGCTGAACATCAACCGCTCCACCATCTCGCGCCACATCAAGGACCTGGAGACCCGCCTCGGCTTCACCCTGTGTCGCCGGGGCCGGGGTGGCTTCGCCCTCACCGATGAGGGCGCGCAGTTTTACAGCGCCGCACAAAAAATGATGGCGGCGCTGGATGACTACCAGCACGACGTCAACGACATCAACCAGCGCCTGACAGGCTCTCTGGCGATCGCCATTTTCGACAAGACCGCCTCCAATCCCGCCTGCCACATCGACCGCGCCCTGGCACTGTTTGATCAGCAGGCACCGGGGGTTCACCTGCAAATCCATGTGGAGCCAATAAACGCCATCGAGCGCGGGGTCATGGAAGGCCGTTTTCACCTTGGCATCATCCCCGACCACCGTCCCTCAAGCAGCCTCAGTTACTACCCCCTGTTCGACGAGCAGATGTACCTCTACTGCGGCGCGGGCCATCCTCTGTTCACGCGCGCCGGCGAGGCGTTGGAGGACAGCGAGATTCTGGCCAACAAATACGTCGGTATCGGCTACCACTCCCCCAACATGGAAGTGACCCGCCAGCTCGGCCAGCGCCGTGACGCCACCGCCTGGGACCAGGAGGCAGTCGCCCACCTGGTGCTCTCCGGACGCTATCTGGGCTACCTGCCGCAGCACTACGCCGAGGGCTTCGTCAGCGCCCGGCGCATGCGCCCGCTGGCCAGTGACCGCTTCCAGTACGTGTGCCAGTTCAGCGCGATCGTGCGCCAGTCACCGCCGCCCAGCCGGGTGGTGGCGACGCTGCTGGAGGCGCTGGTTGAAGTCCACTGATGCCTGCAACACTGGACTTCCCCCCATTTCCCAACGTGCCGGGCCATATAATTGCACCGTGCGGGTGGCGACGTACGCCCAGCCGTCTATCATGTGGGGACTGCACATCCACGGATAATAAGGCGAACAAGATGCAGCTTTTTCGTTCAGGCGCCGGTCGCGGCGTGTTGCGCTCCCTGTGTGTACTGACACTCCCAGTACTGATCGCTGCTTGCAGTGACGGCAACGACCAGTCAAGCACGGGCGGCGAGCTAGAGCCACTGGGTGTATTCGCCATCTCCGTTCTCTCCAGCCCCCCCGAGGCGGTGAGCGGTGGCGAGGCGCGAGTGAGGATCGAGGCCCCGGCAGCGTTGCCGCTGGCAGAGGTCATGGTGATGCTCGACGGCACGGATGTCAGCGACCAGTTTACCCCCCGCTCTGCTGGCAATGGACTTGAGGGCCGGGTACGCGGGCTGACTGAGGGCGACAACACCCTCGAAGTGAGCAGCACTGAAGGCAACGTAACAGCGGCCAGTGTTACGCTGGTCAACCACCCCGTCACCGGGCCCATTTTCTCTGGACCGCATCAGGAACCGTTTTTCTGCGCCACCGATGGCCATCTGGCAGACCTGGAACTCGGCCCGGTCGTGGACGAGAACTGCAGTGTGGAGACGGTGGTAAGCTACAAATATATGACCGACACTGGCGCCTGGGCGGATTACCCGGCGGGCGGTGAGCGGCCGGCTGACATCGCCACCACTACCACGCTTGCCGGCGACGATGTCGATTTCATCGTGCGCTGGGAACGGGGTAGCCTGAACCGATTCCTCTATTCCATCGCCATGCTGTCACCACCCCCCGGCGAGGACGGGGAGCCGGACCTCAGCGTGTGGAACCAGCGTCTGATCTACTACTTCCAGGGCGGTGTCGCCATCGGCCACTACCAGGGCGGCCCCAGCCGCAGCCGGGCGCTGTACACCGATGGCCTGGCGGCCGGGTATGCGGTGGCCTATTCCACCGGCACAAAAACAGGCACGCACTACAATCTGGAACTGGGTGGTGAGACCGCCATCATGGTGAAAGACCGCTTCATCTCTGCCTACGGCGCACCGGACTACACGGTGGGTGTGGGCGGCTCGGGCGGCGGCATCCAGCAGTATGTGTATGCGCAGAACCACCCCGGGCTGATCGACGCCGGCGTACCGCAATATTCCTACTCCGACATGGTGACCCAGACCATCCACATCGGCGATTGCGAGCTGATCGAGCGCTGGATCGACCTGCAGTTACGGGATAATCCCAGCAGCAAGTGGGCGGACTGGAACACTCGCAGCTGGCTGATCGGCCTCAACGCCAACAATGAAGTACCCAACGATGTGGTCAGCTTCGGCCTCACCCCCTGGGTACCCCCGGGTTCCAGCGAGTGCACCGCCTCCTGGCGCGGCCTGTCGCCGCTGGCCCTGAACCCGTACTTCGGCGAAGCCCCGGGGATCACCCCGGAGCAACAGGCAGAGGTTGAATGGACGCACTTTGCCGACCTGATCAACATCTACGGCCGTGCCGAAGACGGCTTCGCGGCGACCACCTGGGACAATGTCGGGGTACAGTATGGTTTGCAGGCGCTGCTGGACGGCAATATCACATCGGCCGAATTCATCGATCTCAACTGGAACATCGGCAGCTGGAAGAACGAACCGGAGATGGTGCAGGAAGGCTGCCCTTTCATTATCGACCTGTGCTTCGCCCTGAATGACAGCGAGCCGCTCTACCCCAACCAGATCGACCCCTGGAGCTGGCGCAATGCCACAACGGCCACAGACAGCGCACCGGCTCCGCGCAAGCGAGCGGACCCGGGCGCCATCCAGGCAGCGTTTGATTCGGGCATGGTGCAGCGCGGGGAGGCGGAAATCCCCTTTATCGACCTGCGGCACTACCTGGAAGACGAGCTGGACATGCACAACACCATCCAGTCCTTCGTTACCCGGCAACGCCTGCTGAATCACGATGGCGACGCCTCCAACCAGGTGATCTGGTTCATCGACCGCAATCCGGACGGCAGCAACCACGACAACACGATGCAGGCGTTTGCCGTGCTCGATGAGTGGATGGCCAACATCCGCGCCAACCCGGACAGTTCGGTGGGCGCGAACCGACCCGCCAGCGCCGAGGACAGCTGTTTCGACAGCACCGGTGAACTCATTGCCAGCGGTGCCAGCGTATGGGACGGCATTCTCGATGACCAGCCCGCAGGCGCATGCACAAAGCGCTTCCCGCCCTACAGTACCTCACGCATTGTGGCTGGCGGGCCGATCACCGGCGATGTGTTCCGCTGCGCCCTGCAATCGCTGGATGACGCCATCGAAGCGGGGTTCTACGGCGACTGGATGCCGTCAGCTGCCGAACAGACAAAGCTGGCAGCCATTTTCCCTGACGGGGTCTGCGATTACAGCCAGCCGGGAATCGTCAACTAGGCCAACCGTGGCGAAAGCCGCGTGCCGCCATCAGCACACGCGGCTCCCCCCACTTCTTACCAAACCACTCCCCGGCCTGTCGCGCCGCAGCGAAGACGGACGCGCCAGAAGCACCATTTGCGGTATGCTGAGCTTCACGTTACCCACCACACATTGAGAGGAGCTCTACCCGTGGATCAGAATCTGCTGTACACCGTTGCCGCCGTGCTGGTACTTGGTGTGGGTGCCCAGTGGCTTTCCTGGCGCCTGAAGCAGCCGTCTATCCTCGCCCTACTGGTGCTGGGCATTGTTGCGGGGCCAGTCACGGGCCTGCTGCGTCCCGATGAACAATTCGGCGACCTGCTGTTCCCGATGGTATCCCTCGGCGTTGCCCTCGTCCTGTTCGAGGGCGGCATGACCCTCAAGTTTCGCGACCTCAAGGGCCACGGGCGGGTCGTCACCAACCTGGTGAGCTGGGGGGCCCTGCTGAACTGGCTGCTCATGGCCGCCGGCTGCTGGTTACTCGCGGGCTTCTCCGCACCGATCGCCCTGCTGTTCGCCGCCCTGGTTGTGGTCACCGGCCCCACGGTCATCAACCCGCTGCTGCGCACCATGCGCGCCAAGCAGGAAGTCAGCCAGGTACTGCGCTGGGAGGGCATCCTGATTGATCCGGTGGGCGCACTGCTGGCGGTACTGGTCTTTCAGTACCTGCTTTCCGGCACCGATTCCTGGGCGGTGTTTGCCCAAAGCATCGGCGTCGGCCTGGTGGCGGGCTTTGCCGGCGCATTCAGTCTCGGCTTTGTGCTGCGCAAACACTGGGTACCGGAATACCTGATCAATGTGGTCACGCTCGCCTGGGTGGTCATGATGTTTGCCGGCAGCGACTACATTGCCCATGAATCGGGGCTGCTCACCGTGACGGTCATGGGGATCTGGCTCGGCAACATGAAAGACGTGGGTGTGAGCGAAATTCTCAGTTTCAAGGAAAGTCTGTCGGTACTTATCATTTCGGTCCTGTTCGTGGTGCTGGGGGCCCGGGTTGATCCCCTGGACATCCTCGCCACCGGCTGGAACGGCGTGATCGTGCTGCTGGTGGTACTGCTGGCACGGCCCGTCGTGGTGTGGGCGTCCGCGTTCGGCGGCGGCTACACATGGCGGCAGAAGGCGCTGCTGAGCTGGGTGGCACCGCGCGGCATCGTCGCCGCCGCCGTGTCATCCCTGTTCGCCCTGCGCCTGGATGACCTGGGGTACCCCGGCGCTTCCGAACTGGTGGCTTACACCTTCCTCGTCATCATCGCAACGGTGATCCTGCAGAGTCTGACGGCGGGTGCCCTCACCCGGGCGCTAGACCTTGCCGAAGCAGACCCGAACGGCGTGCTGATTGTTGGCGCCAATGGCGTGGCTCGCGCCATTGCCCTGGCCCTGACCCGACAGGGGTTCCGGGTCAAGCTCGCGGACACCTCCTACGAAGAGATCCGCAGCGCGCGGATGGCGGGCCTGGAGACCTACTACGGCGACCCGATTTCCTCACACGCCGAACAGTATCTGGAGCTGGTGGGCATAGGCCGCCTGTTTGCCATGTCGCGACGGGCACGCTGGAATACGCTGGCCTGCCTGAAATACCGCAGCGAGTTCGGCCCCAAGCGGGTCTTCAGCCTGCGCAATGCGGAGGAGCGGGAGGAGAGCAACAGGGAGCGACCCGTGGATGAATTCCGTGCACCTCGCATGTTTGGCAAGGATGTTACCTACCAGAAGCTTGCCAGCCTGCTGGCGGCAGGCGGCGAGATCAAGCCGATCAACCTCAGTGAAGAGTTCGACCTGGATGCCTACAAGGAAAAGAACGGGGGCAGCCTGATCCCCCTGTTCCTGCTCACGACCGACGGCAAATTGCGGGTCATTAACGAGGACACGCCCCCCGAGGATATTGTCGAGGGCAAGTTGCTGGCACTGGTTTGGTCGGCGGAACACTGAAGAGGTGCGCGCGTCCACCTTTCGATGGCTATACCGTTGTTGCTACACGTTTACGAACCATCATTGCGATGGCACTGCAGATTGACTCAATTTCATCCGTTGTCAAATTCACTCCCTGAACCGAACTCTCATCGGCCCTGGTGGATGCCGCAGATCTTGTGGCCGTCGAGGTCTCGGAAATAGCTCAGGTGCATCGGGCCCATACTGCCGTTACGCAGGCCCGGCGCGTCTTCGATCGAGGTGCCGCCGTTGGCCACCGCCACGTCATGCAGTTCCTTGACCTTCTCGCCCGAACCGCAACGGAAGCCTATCGTCGAGCCGTTGGCGCAGGTTGCCGGATTGCCATCGATCGGCTGGGTCAGCGCGAATACGCTGCCGTCATGGATGAAGAAATAGCGCACGTTGCCCTCGGCATCTTCGTTGCGCGTCGGCGGCGGGCATCCCAGCACCCCGAGCACAGCAGTGTAGAAATCTTTAGACTTTTCGATGTCGTTGCAACCGATCATGATGTGATTGAACAAGGGTATTTTCCTCTCGCGTTAAAAGCGAGCAGTATAGAAGCACTTTTCCGAGCTGGTCAACGCCAAATATACGGGTTACGGGCTGGACGCCTATAGCGTGTTCAATCCACGCTCGTTGCGACTGTTGTTCAGGCGGCTGATTCAAGCTCAATCTCCACCAGCACCTGGTCTCTCTGTACTTTATAAATCACCCGGTATTGAATATTCAGACGGGATGACCAAATTCCCCTCCAATTTCCAGATGATGCCTCACCTTTAAAGCCCTTGATAGGTTTCAATCCTTTAGCAGCAGAAACTCTTACAATATCGATGATAGGTTTGGATGCGAAAAGAGATCTCCGCGGAAACCGCCTCCCGTTGATAAATCGCTCCAAAAAAGGAACTGGAAGCCACGTGTTTCCTAGCATTTGTTTTTTATATTTACTGATTTGAGTCAGCGTCATTTCTAGCGCCGATGCCTGCCCAAGAAAAAGTAGCCGATCACCCATCCACGTTTTTATATGACCGGGTAAATCGGTCTTATAGCCGGGTACTTCGGTCAAAGCGTCAGATCATGATTGAAGCCAGGAGCGGACCTCAACTCAGCAGGTCTCACGCCTGTACCTGTGACGGGTTGTAACCGTAGAAAAAAAGTGTTTCCAAGAACCTATACTTTCGTCTAAGAAGCCAATGCGCGAAGCACTACTTCAGGTTCTTTTGCCACCACATTTAGCAGCACGAGTGCAGGGCCATGTGGAATGCGATCACCACGCTCCCAGTGACGGAGTGTACTCACGCTAATTCCGAATGCAGAAGCGAACTCACTTTGTGACATGCCAACCTTGGCTCTAATTTCTTTGACATTGAGCGGACTGAACTTGTGGACAGTCGCCTTTTTAATCTTACCCTCGGAGTAGTCAATGGCTTCAGAAAGCCCCTGCTTGATGCTTGAAAACGCGTTACCCATTTGATTCACCATAGCGTTGGATTAGAAGAGCGGTGAGTTTCCCAAGTTCGTTGCGCTCGGCTTTACTGAGATTGGCCTTTTCCCCCTTGCCAAATAACGTTAAAAGGAACAGCGGAATCCCGTCATTGTGGTAATAATAAACTACCCGAACGCCACCACTTTTACCTTTCCCCCGAGCAGCCCAGCGTAATTTCCGAATACCGCCCGCACCTTGCATCAGGTCACCAGAATGAGGGTGGAAGGCCAAGTAATTGATAATACTTGCCTTTTCTTCGTCATTGACAAGACCTGACGCTCTTCTCTGAAACTCGGGGAGCTCTACGATAGTCTGCATGACATCAAGTGTAATCCATTGGATTACCCCAAATCAACTCTATAGATGAATTGCAAAGCCGCCTTCCACCAGGGGAACCGCAGCCGGACTACGGCTCGGCTCCCCACACTGTTTTACATCAGGTCTGGGCGTCGACCAATGACGAAATGGTAACCATACTCATAACCCCCCCTGTGGAGGGTTACATAATGGTAAATGTCAATGAAGGCGCACGCCAACGAAGCACCTGGAACAAAGGCAGAGTGGTCGGCCAAAAGCCACCACTTAAACTCAGAGAAATCTGGGCACTTCGCGTCAGGCTCGAGATCGCCAATCACCATCGCGATCTCGCCTTGCTAAACCTGGCCATCGATAGCAAGCTCAGAAGCTGCGACCTCGTGAAGCTGAAGGTCAGAGGCATCGCGCAAGGTGCCAACATCCTGAAACGAGCGATGGTAATTCAACAGAAAACGTTACAGCCGGTAAAATTCGAAATCACTCAACAGACGCGGGAATCTTTAACAATCTGGATCGAATCGAGAAAGCTGACTCCCGAAGACTACCTGTTTCCAAGCCGCATCCACCATTCCGCGCATCTCAGTACCAGACAGTATGCACGGATCGTAAAGTCTTGGGTTGCGCAAATTGGCCTGCAACCTGAAGATTACGGCACACACTCATTGCGTAGAACCAAAGCAATCCTGATTTATAAACGAACCAAAAACCTGAGAGCGATTCAGTTGCTGCTTGGCCATACGAAGCTTGAAAGCACAGTCAGATACCTTGGTATCGAAGTAGACGACGCCCTGGAACTAGCAGAACAGACCGAAATATAGCTGTGGGCAATCATTTTCAGATTGGCGGCTTTCTCAAGGCCGCCACCTTTCCGGTTAGGTGGTTATCGGCCAGGAGCGGACAATGCCGCCGCGAAAATCCCGGCTATGTAGCCGAGCCAAAGGCGCACCGGAAATGGTGTCCCTGTGCTCGGAGCTGCTAATGCTTAGGGACGCCAACTGATATCAAGCTTCCGGTGATGATTGGCACAATCGCGCAGGTACAGATTGATCAAGCTTTGATAGGGAATACCTGACTCTTCGGACATGCTCTTGAAATAATCAATGACATCCTCTCCTAGGCGGATGGTGACCGATTTTTTCAATCTAGAAGCGTACGGATTTCTACGCGACTTCATCTTTGAGAAATCATACTCATTCTTCATGACCCTTCACCCATATAGTAACTCTGCTCGGTCTTCGTGGCTCTTCGGGCTGAAATGATGCGTAGGACTTCATTATCTTTGCCTCGTTCACAGTGAACTACCACGAGCACACGGGAAAGATTGCTCATACCAAGCAAGATAAACCTATCTTCCTCTCCGAGAGATTCATCAAAAAACTGAACAGCTAAATCATCGTAGAAAACAGATTGAGCCTCCTCAAAAGAAACACCATGCTTCTTAAGGTTGGACTTAGCCTTGGCTTGATCCCACTCAAACTTAATCATGCATACATTGTATGTACATACTGAGGCATGTCAAGGCTGGTGTCTGTCTGTACAAGAGTCATTGGCATTCCCAGGACCCAGCAGCTAGTTTCGACCAGGAGCGGGCGTAAGTAGCACCTCAAGTGGCGGTCAGCTTGCTCTTCATTACGGCATGCTCGCCAAACAAATTTTTTCCTCAGTCTGGCCTGAATCGCGACTGCTTGATAAGAGCTGATCTATGGAGATATATTGTTATTTGGCTATGCTTCATGTTTACTGTTGTCGTTAGCATTTCAAAAGCATCAGTGCCGTGGGGGGAGAGATTCCGCCATACAAAGCGAAATGTAAAACCGCGGGAGCCACGATATAAACTATCAGCAAATCAAGTTGATTTATCCGGTAATGGCAGCGTTCGTCATCGCAGTGATGACTGGCTGCGGCAATGGGGACCCTACCGCAAATAGCGAAGGCAAATGGTTCGATGCGGGAAATGTACAGCAAGCGTATAAAGCGCAAATTCGAAGTGATGCGCTCAGCGCCGGCGAACAACCCTTCGACGCCGACACTAGTTGTACAGCGATACTTCCAATGGCGCAAAAGTCGTTGAGCGATTCCAGCGGTACTGGGACGCTTGTGCAGTTAATGTATAAAACTTGCAACGATGTTGGGCTGAAGTTTCAAACCGAGGTTCGATGCGAGGCTGATAGGCTTCAGGTACTTTGCAAATAAACGTAGGCAGGCAAGCCACCCCCCTATTAGGAAGAAGGTACCGCATTTGGAATGGATTTTCGAATCCTCAACCGCGACCTTTCGGCCAGGAGCGTACGTAGTAGCCATTCGCGCTACTCCAAGGAAGACCTCGGGAACGTTTTGCGCCGATGAATACCCCAAATCATCATGGCAACACACACCAGAATTGGAATGGAAGTTGATGAGAACATGGTGGCCATAGAATTTCCATCCGGCAGCTGAAAGCCGGTGGAGGCGTTGTGATGAGTCATCCAGAATACCAACACAGTGCCTAACACCACCGTCGATACAGCGAATTTTGCTGAAGCAGTTAGTCCGATACTGGAAAATCCACCAATTATTATTGCAATCACAATAACAAAATATGCCATCACACCACCGATTGTTGCCAACACAAAGGAACACGCTGACAGACCAAGACTAATCCAGCCGATTGTCGCCCAGATTGTCGGGGAAATTTGCTTCATGAGATCAAGCCCGTCGCCACACGTGTTGGCTCGGAATGCACCAGCATTTGCAGAGAGTACCATGCAGGCTTGATTCCACTCAATCCGACGCCTAGTTTCACAATCGGCCAGAAGCGGTCGCCCACAAAAAAGCCCGACGAAGCGGGCCTACATGAGGAGTTCTGGTTTACTTACGGCGCAGTCTGAGGCCGAGGAGGCCGAGACCGAGAAGGGCAAGGGTGGTTGGAGTCGGTATTGCCGAACTATCATCGGTTCTCAACTGAAATCCGGTAAATGATCCACACGCAGGGCAGTTGGACGGCTCCCATTCGTTCGTCAAACCCGCAACTGAAATACCGCCACCGCCATCTGCCGCAAGACCTGACCAGAGGGTGTAGTGTGCTCCCTCAATCAAGCTCGACCAATCTCCGCTTGCTGTACTGAAAGCGTCACGCGCTGTGAATACTGAAAGATCGTATCTCGCTCCCGGATTGAGGCCCGCGAAGCGCAGCATGCCACCGTCATCGGCGACCTGTACAATACCCTCAGCCAGGCCTCCGAAAGCTCCACTAATGGGGACCACCAATCTCCCGGAGAAGACTCTGGTATAGGAAACCGTCACCGACGTCGCAGTCCCGGAATCATCCAGCAATGACAAAGGGCCAGTTGACGCTGGGTCAATACCGCGATCGTAGTAGTTCCATACCGAAGTCGGGCCACCAAACACCGCCGCACCCGGGCCGAAGTCACCAGCGTTCCCTGGCGTGAGATCAAAATTAATCAGGCCGGCGCTCGCTGTCGCCGACAGCGTGAAACCGACCCACCAAAAGAGTAGACGCATTGCCACTGTTTTCATCGTTATTTCCTCCGTAGGACAAAACTATTGTCGGGATTCACGGTGCCGAGCGATAAGGGTAGAAAAGCAAGCTTTGTGCTGATCTGGAGAATTGTTTTATTAACCAATTAGTTAAAGGATAATCTGCAAGTTCTGCATGAGTGCCTATGATTCCGTCTGTAAAAAATCCTGACACCATAGGCTGCCTAAGGTCCAACTAGGGTCGAAAGCAGCCCAAAACATTCTACATACTCTCCCATTAGCGCACGAGAAGGAACATGTGCGGTATTTCGCAATGCGTGACATACAGAAGAAGTACCCCATGCCATCAATCAATTCAGGGGAACGCGAGCCTGTGGCTGGAACCCGGTCTCGATAGTTTCTCCAGGCGTTCGTGAGTTAGTGTCCTGGCGGCGTCCAATTCCAGGTTGTTCGACAATATTCCAGTCTGTTCCGGTTCCGCGCTGGGCCAGAAGGCAACATCAGGCGATCGCGGAAATAGGCGCGCCCAACGTGTCTGCATGCACAATACCCCACTCCGGGTAGTCTTCCGAGTGTATCCGGATATCCCGGAAACCAGCCCGCTGCAAGTGGGACAGCAAATCCGGCAGCGAGAATATCCGCAATTCCAGGGTTGCTCCGTCTCCGCCATGAAAGCACAAATCACTGTAGACGGTCTCGCGACCGTCCCTGTCCCGATTGATTAACTGGCGGCTGCTTTTCCCACCAATGATCTCGAAGTCGTGAAGGCCGGGGAAGTGCTCGATGGTGTGCCCATCCAGAGTGTAGGGGACGGTAAAAACCAGGATCCCACCCGGGCGCAGCAAGGCGTGCAAATTGGCAAATACGTCACCCAGCGGCGCGTTTACATGTTCGAGCACGTCGGAGCTGATCAAAAAATCATTTCCTGCCAGATAGTGTGGTTCCGGGTTTCGGATATCGAGATAGGGGCGTGTGTGGAAGAAAGTGTTGTGGTAGGAGAACTTCTGCTCCAACCAATAGGAGTATACGGAAGCGTCACTCATCCCCAGGCCGGTAATTTCCTTGTCGGGGGCGACGCCTGCCAGGGCAACTTCGAGGCGTTCGTGCAGCCGGAGCTGCAAGGCGGCCAGCAACGAGCGAAATCGCAAGGTGGATTTGCACACGTGGCAACTGGGCACTTCGCGTTGCGACCACAGCGCCTGCTCTCCGCGCAGTTTGCAGCCGCAAATATTGCAGGCCGGTTCGCCCCCGGGCGGGTGCATGCGGGCGTCAATCGCCGCATGGGCCCGCAGCGCCATATGGCGGAGTCGGCCCAGGCGCATCATGTTGTTTACACTCCTCCAGCCACGGACGCGAAAGTCGCCGGCTCAGTCTTCCAGCTGGAACGTCAAGCCGGCGTTTTTCTGCAGACGCTCCACCAGCAGGCCGCCCATCGCCGGTGCGGGGGTATAGATACCGCCGGGCACGTTGCCGGGATGTTGCAAGAGGCACACGGCGCTCTCGGCAATCATCTTGGAGGTTGAACCGTAGCCCGGGTCCTTGTCGCCCTTGACACTGGCCTTGATGGTCTGCCCCTCAGCGTTGGAACCCACAAACAGCACATCGTAGTGCCCGGCGTCGCGCTCTTCCTTTGACGGACCCTCGCCTGGCTGCCGCGGGTCCTCAGCCATGGACTTGTCCTCGGCAACGGCGAGTGCCATCTTCTCGCCCTGCTGGCCCGGGCCGGTCAGCAGCATTTCGTCGTAGACAAAATCCTTTCCGTACGCGTACCCCAGCAGGAAGTTGGAGCGGTGGATGTTCTTGGTATTGATGGTGGCCATGACAAAAGGCGCCGACCAGCTTTGCAACTCTTCTTCATACACGGGCGCCATACCGGAGGGTTGCTCGACGCCGGCATGTCCCTCGGTAAGGGCAAACGGGTCCATCAGCAGCTTGACCATTTCCGGTTGCCTGGCGGCGGCTGCCATGGTGGCCTTGAAGCTTGCCAGAGTGCCCCCGGAGAACGTGCCTTTCATCACCCGCACCCGCCCTTTCAACCGCGGCATCGGTGCCCCGAACCTTTCCTCTGCGGCCTCCTGCAGGAACCAGACACCGAGATCAAAGGGGATGGAATCAAAGCCGCAGGAGAACACAATGCGAGCGCCGCTGGCCTTGGCGGCGTCCCCGTGGGCAGCAATCATCTCGTGCATCCAGGCCGGCTCACCGCACAGATCCACATAGTCGGTACCGGCGCCGGCGCAGGCAGCCACCAGGTCTGAACCGTAGAGCTGATAGGGGCCAACCGTGGTGATGAGCACCCTGGTACGGGCGACCATCTCGCGCACGGAATCGGCGTTGTCGGCATCGGCAACCAC
Organism: Haliea sp.; assembly: GCF_040221975.1. Classification (GTDB taxonomy): domain Bacteria; phylum Pseudomonadota; class Gammaproteobacteria; order Pseudomonadales; family Halieaceae; genus Haliea. The sequence goes on along the minus strand of NZ_JAVJWR010000023.1, from coordinate 69,247 downwards.
CAGGGGAATGTTTTCCGAGAGGCCCAGCTCGTCGCGCACGGCAATGAGCTTTTCCTTGCTGCGCCCGGCCATGGCCCAGTTGACGGCGCCGTTCACACCGTATTGTCCGTTGAGATATTCGCAGACCAGGCGCCCGGTATAACCGGTCGCGCCGTAGACGATAATGCCAAGCTCACGGAAATCAGACATGCGTTGTATCCTTCTCGGTTCGAATGCGTCGACAAATGCGCGGCGGGTAGCCCCCTGGCCGTCTACCCGTTATGACAGCAATACCCTCTCTCTGTCGCTGCTGGGCAAGCTCCCGTTGCGCTGCGTTGGGTCAGTACAGTAAACCCGAAACACGCCATGGGCAAACATCCCGGCCACTGACGCCGCCGCCCTTCCACCACAACTGCCAGACAGGCTATCCTGCGGCTCGGGATTCTGGAGGAAACAACAATGCCTATGAACAGACTTTTTTGGGTCGCCGGACTCAGCCTGCTGCTGGCAAGTAATGTCCAGGCGCACTCGGCCGCAGACATTGGCGGCGGTTTTGTCAGTGGACTGCTGCACCCGGTGCTGGGCTGGGATCACGTGGCGGCCATGGTCGCCGTGGGGCTCTGGGGCGCATTCCTGGGCAACCCTGCCGTGTGGCTGCTGCCAGTCGTGTTTCCCCTGGTGATGGCCTTCGGCGGCGCCCTGGGGCTCGCTGGCGTTCCTGTGCCCAGCGTGGAAATCGGCATCGCCCTGTCGGCACTGGTTCTGGGTATCATGATCGTGCTGGCCGCGCGGCCACCCCTGTGGCTGGCGGGAGTGATCGTCGCCATTTTCGCCATTTTCCACGGCCACGCCCACGGCACGGAGCTGCCCGAGGCCGCCAGCCCCCTGGCCTATAGCCTGGGCTTTGTCATCGCCACTGGCCTGCTGCACCTGGCAGGGATCGGTTTCGGGCTGCTGGTACGCTGGCCCCTCGGCAGAATTGCAGTGCGCGCCGGCGGCGCCGTGATTGCCCTGGGGGGGATGGTATTCCTGGGCAACGCCATTTGAGACTGCATTTCATGGCCCGTGGGGTCGGCGCTGGCGCCCTGCTCTGCCTGCCGACCATCGCCCTCGCCCACAGCCCAATGCAGGGCATAGGGGAGTTCTACAGCGGCATTCTGCATCCGCTGCTGGTGCCAGCGCACGCCCTGGCACTGGTGCTGCTGGCCCTAGTGGCGGGCCAGAATGGCCTGGGAGCAATACGTCGCTGCCACCTGGGTTTCCTGCCGGCGTTGGCACTGGGCCTGGTATTGGCGGGGCTGGGAAACGGCTCGGAGGTCAAGCTGGAACCGGCGCTGCTCCTGGCATCGGTGCTTGCAGGGCTGCTGGTCGTGTTGCAGTGGCGCCCACCGCTGCCACTGTTCTACGCCGCGGGAGCGGGTGTCGGCCTGCTGCTGGGACTGGATTCCGCCCCCGGAGATCTGGCGCCGGGGCCTGCCGCCGCGTCGCTGCTGGGAACCGGTCTCGGCGCCTTCACCTGCCTGCTGTTGCTTGCAGACCTCAGTGAACGGGCCCGGCGCCACTGGCAGCGGGTCGCCCTGCGGGTGCTGGGCTCCTGGGGCACCGCCAGCGCCACGCTGGTGTTTGCCCTGGGCTGGCTGGCGGCCTGAACGCTACGGCTCCCGATACCCGGTAATCGCCTTGGCCGCCTGGTAGGCGAAGGTCATGGCCGGCCCCAGGGTCGAGCCCGGGCCCGGGTAGCAAGGCAGCGTCGGCGCGCTGCAGTTGCCGATGGCATAGAGGCCCGGGATCACGGAGCCATCTTCGCGCAGGACCTGGGCGTCGGCGTTGCAGACCATGCCGCCCTGGGTACCGAAATCACCCGGATCCACTTTCATCGCGTAGTACGGCGGCTGATCGATGGGCGCCAGGCAGGGGTTGGGCGTGACCCGCGGATCGCCGTAGTAGCGGTCGTAGGCAGAGTCGCCGCGGTGATAGTCGAGATCCACCCCGGTACGGGCGTACTCGTTCATCTTCGCCACCGTATCGGCCAGCCCGTCCGGATCGACGTCGATCTTGCGGGCCAGCTCCGCAATAGTGTCCGCCCTGGCGAAGAAGCCCTCTTCCTCATAGCGCTTGGGTACGGCCCAGTCAGGACGGAACTTGCTGTTGTAGAGGGGGCCGACGAAGTAGCTGGCGCGGAAGTCGGCGTCGAAAATTTGCCAGCTCGGGTTGCAGGGATTCTCTTCGCTGTGCTTCTCGAAGGTCTCCTGCTGGAACGCCATGTAGTTCTGGGATTCGTTGCCGAAGCGCTCGCCGGCGGGATTGACCACGATGGAACCGGGGTAGGACTTCTCCATGATGCTGAGTCGGGGAATCTCCTCCCCCGGCACGGAAATGGTGTTGCACCACCAGGCCTCGTTGAGCCGATGCATCTTCGCCCCCAGGCGCTGGCCCTCGAGGATGGCGTCGCCGGTGTTGTCCAGGGTACCGGCGCTCCAGCGATGGTCGGTGGGCTGGGGCAGGTACTGTTCGCGCATCGCCTGGTTGTGTTCGAAGCCGCCCGCGGCCAGCACCACGCCCTTGCGGGCCTGGATACGCAGGGTCTCGCCGTTGCGCTTGACCTCGATACCCAGTACGGCCCCGTCCTCGTCTATCACGCGGGTCATGGCCGTATTCAGCCACAGGGGCATGTCGCGGTCCTGCATCGACGCGCGCAGGCGAGCCACGCCGGCACAGCCCGTGGCCAGGCGCCGGTGGTACTTGTCCCTCAGGCGCCAGGGAATATCGGTCAGATAGCTGGCCACCAGCTTCACTGCGGTCTTCCACCAGCCCGGCTGCTGTCCGATTAGCAGCGCCGCCTCGACCTGGGTAAAACCGATCAGTCCGCCCAGGTGCATCATCGGGTGGGTCCGGCGCAGGCGCCGCCACTCGTCGCCCAGTTCGCTGGCGGCAAAGGTTTCCGGCTCCATTGAGCGGTGGCCAACCATGGCGCCGTCGAGGTTGGTGTAGTAGTCCGGGTAGTGTTCCAGGGTGACGTAGCGCATGCGCGTGCGCTCGTGCAGGAAGTCGACCATCTTCGGGCCGTTCTCGAGAAAGGCCTCCAGCTGATACTCGGGCACTTCCTCTTCGGTGATCAGCTGGCGCAGGTAGGTGCGGGCCTTGTCGATGGAGTCCTCGGCGCCGGCAGCCCGCGCATAGCGGTTGCAGGGGATCCAGACCCCACCGCCAGAGATGGAACTGGTGCCGCCATAGAGGTCGGATTTCTCCACCACCAGCACATCGCGGGTGCCCATTTCGTAGCTGCACAGTGCCGCGGTCAGGCCCCCGTTGCCGGATCCGACCACCACCACGTCAAAACTGTAATCCCACTGCTGCGCGCTCATCGGCCACCCCATGTCATCAAGGGGGCAATGGTAGCCCACCCGGCGGCAATTCCCCACGTCACCGGGGCGTAACCCGAGGCAGGTTCAAAAAATTGGTCGAGAACCGCATCCATCCCGTATAGTTACACGGGTCCGTGAGTCTTGCACTGGCGCACGGCCCAACAACATGCAGGATCCAAACTACAGCAAGGAGATTTTCGATGTCGAACCCGTTGCGTACGCGCGTGGCCATGCTGGCTTCGGCCGCGGCCCTGGCCATCTCGCCCCTGGCCCTGTCCCACCTGGACGAGGACGAGTTTCACCAGTCCTACCGCCAGTCCTACTTTGCCCTGCTGGGCGCCAACTTTGGCCCCATCGGCGCCATGGTGAAAGGGGAAATGCCGTGGAACCAGGAGCAAATGCAGGAATTTGCCGACGATTTGGCGGCGGTAAGCACACTGAACATTCTCCGGGGTTTCCCCGAGGGTTCGGAGCAAGGCACCACCCGGGCGCAGCCGGAGATCTGGGAAAACCTGAACGACTTTGCCAGCAAGTTTGACGATCTGACAGCGGCAGCCGAGACCCTGCAGTCCACGGTTGCCGGTGGCGACCGCGGCGCGATCGCACAGCAGGTCGGCGCCGTGGGCCAGGCTTGCAAGGCCTGCCACGACGAGTACAAATCGGACAACTACCTTTACTGAGCCGGCAGGCGGGCAGTGCCTGCCAGATGCCGCCCTACCACATCCGTGGTGGTGGCGGCGCCTGTTGCAACACCCACCAGCAAACACCGGTAACCGCAGCCAGCAGCAGCGGCGCAAGCCACCAGGGTGCCGGCGCTGCCTCCCCCTCCTTGCCTTCCGCCCTGCCTTTTACCATGGCCTGAACCAGCTTCTCGCGGCGCCGGAACTGGTGCCAGGCAACCGCCAGCAGATGCAGCACCACCATGACCAGCAGGGCGTCGACCCCCCACGCATGCACCGCGCCGAGGAAGTCCCGCGTATCCGCGCTCACCGCATAGCGGAAGGGGCCGTTGAACAGGATCCGGTCGCTGTTGAAGAGACCGCTGCCCGCCTGCACCAGCAGCAGACTGAGCAGCACCAGCACCGACCAGCCGCCCAGCGGGTTGTGTCCCGGACCGGGCGCGACGCGGCCCCGGATATAGCTCAGTACGGTACCGGGGCCCCGGAGGAAGTCGCGAAAGCGGGAATGGGGACTGCCGACAAAGCCCCAGCAAATGCGGAACAGTACCAGCACGATGACGCTGTACCCGACCCACTGGTGGCGCTCCATCTGGCCCTCCTCCGCGGTCCACCAGGCCAGCGGCAGCAGCAGCACCAGGGACCAGTGAAAGAGTCGGGTTGGCCAGTCCCACAGGGGATGGGATGAACGCGGATTCACCGGGTCGGCACTTCGGGGCATGGTCGTCTGTCTCGCTATCGATCTCAGGGTCCAATCAGGCAGGGGAACTCAGCAGCCACGTTCTCGTACTCGTAATACCAACGACCGTCTCTCAGGGTCGCCCGGTGGCGCGCGCCGGGTACCGAGCCGTCGCCGCTGTCGTAGCCAGCGTCGCCGCGAAACATGACGAACACTGTGCCATCACCGTGGCAGAACCGCGGCAGTACTTCCCCCGGAGGTCGCTCCAGCTCCCGCGCCAGCAGCTCGTCGACGGTGCGGTAGTGGGCGATATGGCACAGGGTGACGTAGGTGGGCGGCAGCACGCCCAGGGTACCTTCGTGGTGCTCCTCGACTGCGGCCGCGACGTTTACCCAGCGCGAGTCGTGAATCTCGCTGCCGTCAATCACCACCTCGGTGTCACTGTCCACGGGGGCCGCGTAAATCCAGGTAGCGAAGCGCTTGGCTTCGTTGACCGGCGTGGTCCAGTGGCTGATCAGCACCATGTCATCCGGAGAGGGGCGCAGACCCGATTCTTCCCCGGCCTCGCGGGCCGCCGCCAGGCGGGTGGCGCGGTCTTCATCACCAGCGGCCTGTTCCCAGTCCTGCGGCTCCAGGGCGCCACCCGGGAAGACCCAGTAGCCACCCGCAAAGAGCAGCGCCTTGTTGCGCCGGAGCAGCAGGGTTTCCAAACCCTCGGGAGAATCGCGCAGCAGCACCACGGTACTGGCCGGGCGTGCTTCGACGGGCTCCGGAGACTGACTGTCCGGTCGCGAGAAAAAGCTGTCCCGGCTCACTGTGCGGGAGCCTGCAGCAGCTTTTGCAGGGCCACCACCGTTGCCTCGACCCCCAGGGTAATCGCGGGTTCGGGCACCACCCTGAACTGCGGGGAATGGTGGGAGGGCACGGGGTCACCGCCGGCGGCAGCGCGGTCGAAGTCTTCCTTCGGCGTACCGCCAACGGCGAAATAGGTGCTGGGGATATAGGGGTCGGTCGTGAAGAAGCCGAAGTCCTCGGCGCCCATGCCCTTGCGCTTGCCTTCCATGAACACCTGCTCCCCAAAGTGGCCGCTCCAGACTTCCCGCAACTCGCGGGTCAACGGCGCGTCATTTCTGGTCGGCGGTACCGACTCGCTCTCGGAGACTATCACCTCTGGCAACAGATCGTCGGACAATCCCGCGACCCGCCCCATGTTCTCCGCCACCCGGCGGATGCCATCCAGCAGCAGTTCGCGGTTTTCCGGGTCGTCATGCCGCACCGTGAGCTGCAGGTGGGCGCGGTCGGATATGATGTTGTGCTTGCTGCCGGCGTGGAAGGCGCCCACGGTAATCACCCCGGCATCCCGGGGTGCCAGTTCCCGCGACACAACGGTTTGCAGTGCGAGCACAATCTGGCTGCCCAGCACCACCGGATCAATGCCTTCGTGGGGGCTGGCGCCATGGGCACCGATGCCGTGGACAATGATATCGACGGTATCCGCGCCCGAGTAGGGAGATTCTTCGGTCACCGCGAGCTGGCCCGCAGGCAACTGCGCGGAGACGTGGAAGGCCAGCGCATAGTCAGGCTGGCCGAAACGCTGCCACAGGTCGTCTTCCATCATGATCCGGGCACCGACGATGCGCTCCTCGGCGGGCTGGCCGATCAACATCAGGGTACCGGACCACTGCTCCCGCTGCGCAGCCATCAGTCGCGCCGTGCCCACCAGGCTGGTAATGTGGACATCGTGGCCGCAGGCGTGCATCACGAATGTCTCCTGCCCGGACTCATCCACCTGCTTTGCCCTGGAGGCATAGGGCAAGCCCGACTTTTCCTCCAGCGGCAAACCATCCATGTCCGCACGCATCATCACCAGCGGCCCGGGCCCGTTTTGCAGGAGAGCCACTACCCCGGTGCCCCCCACGCTCTCGGTGACCTCGAACCCCGCCTCGCGCAATTCCGCGGCCAGGCGCGCAGCGGTCTTGACCTCCATGCCGGACAGCTCGGGATTCTGGTGGAAATGGGTAAACAGCGCGCCGAGGTGGCGCTCGTAATCGGCGGCTACCAGCTCGGCGAGTTCGCTGGCCGGCGCCGGGTTGGCCAGGACAGCAAGGCTCAGCAGGAGGGTGCCGAGTGACAATCGGGGAGAAGCAGGCATGGGTAGTCCGTTCAGTGGGTCAGCCCGTTAGGCTAACCAGCGCAGCCAGGGATGGCAACCTCAGCGCTGGCCCACCATGGAGAGATCGTAGCCGAGGCTGCGGGCCAGCCGCACCGCCTCCGGCCACTCCGCTTCCGGGCGGGTTGCCAGCCACAGGTTGATGGAGCGGGTGCCGCTGCGGCAAAACGCCAGCGCCGGCCCCCGGGCGCTGGCAAATGCGCCGGCGAGTTGCTCCAGATCGGGCCCCGGAAAGTTCATGCCATTGACCGGATAGTACAGGTAGTTCATGCCGTGCTGCGCCGCCGCAGCGGCAAACTCGGCGGAAGTCGGCTGCCCCGGGGCCTCGCCATCGGGACGATTGTTGATCAGGACCTTGTATCCCGCAGCCGCGAGGGCTGCCACATCCTCGGGCACTATCTGCTCCGACACGGCAACATCCGGGGTAATCTTGACTATATTCACGGGCAGCTCCTCGCTACGGTATCTGAATCACGGATCACTGGGCAGCGCGTACACGATCGAGGCCGTCCCTGAGCAGATCCGCCCAACGCCGCAGTATACGCCGGAATTCGGCCCGGTTGGTCACGCTGCTGGTCCATTGCAGCCGACTCTGTTCCACACCGCGCCGGCGGTCCACAACCCGGGCCTGCACCTCACCGGTCAAGGCATCCACCAACTCCAGGTTCAGGGTCATCTCGCCGGCCGAGGTGGTATAGGAGCGGCTGCGTACCGCACCCTGGACATCGGGCGCATGGATATCCAGATTGACAATGGACGGGCGCAGTAACAGCACATCTTCGCCGTTGGGCGCCTCTTCAACCAGGTCGTACGCCGGTTCCCGTTCCAGCGCCGCGCGGAAATGCTCGTCGCAGGCGCTGGCCATCTGCTCGCGGATCCGGTCCGCATCCTCCTGGCGCACGCGGGAGGCCAGCGTTCTGCTGTCACGCTGCTGGTCGCGCAGCCAGTTCTTGCGGAAAGAGACCTCACATGTGCTCAGGGACAGGTGCTGGTAGTGCCCGAGATCGGCTCCCGGGCGCAGGTAGACCTCGGCAAAATCATGACCTGCAACCCGCTCCAGGCCATCGTGGGTCAGAGCGGAATCGCGGGAGAAATCGCTGCCGGCGCAGGCAGTGAGTGCAAGCCCGGCCAGGATGACCAGGCTGTGGAAAACAGGACGGAACATGGTGTCACCTCCAGAGTCTGGTGTTCGTGCTCCCCACTATAAGGCAACGCCCCACCGCGGCACCACTAGCGGATCAGGCCGAACCCGGCACCCAGGATATCGATGATCTCCTGCCGCGGATCGTCCGGCAGGGCCAGCGGCTGGCCGGTGATTTTCTCGGCGATACCGACATAGGTGGCGGAGACCGCCATCAGCACTGAGGCCGGCAGTTCATTGTCCCGGGCCAGGGCCACGCGCTCCGGCATCCGATCCTTGTTGAGCAGGATGTCGGGGTCCGGGAAGTGGTTGAGCAAAAGCTGGCGGAAGCTCTCCTTCGAGTTCTCCACCACCTTGCCCTCGCGCCAGGCCGGGCCATCCCAGATGCGCGAGGAGTCCGGCGTTCCCACCTCATCCATGTAGATGAGCTGCTCTTCACCGGCGGCGTTGGTCACATAGCCGAATTCAAATTTGGTATCGACGAAGATCTGGTCGATGCGGGCCAGCTCGCGGCTGATGACGTCGAAACCTTCCCGCAGCAGGGTTTCGTAGCGATCCACATCGGCGAGCGTACGGAACCGGAAAGCGGCGTAGTTGTTGAGGATATCGTCACGGGCAATGTTGACATCGTCCTGCTCGGGCACGCCCGGGATACCCTGCAGAATCCCCTTGGTGGACGGGGTTATCAGCAGCTCGGGCAGCTTCTGGTCCTTCTGCAGGCCATCGGGAATGCGAATACCGCAGAATTCGCGCTCGCCGCGGGCGTAGGCGCGCCACATGGAGCCGGTAATGTACTGGCGGGCAATGGCCTCAATCATCACCGGCCGGGCTTTCTGCACGATCCATACCAGTGGGTGCGGAATTTCCAGGATATGGCTGTCCGCCAGCCCCTGTTCCCGGAACAGCCGGAACCAGTGATTGGAGATCGCGTTCAAGGCGGCGCCCTTGCCCGGTACCCCGGCCATACCACCCTCGCCGCGCCAGATGCACTCGAAGGCGGAGATGCGATCGCTGATCACCATGATCGCCAGCGGCGCATCCGCGGCCACCGGATAGCCGCGCTCCCTGATCAGGCGCGCGCTGTCCGCAGCGTCCAGCCAGTAGACAGACCGCACCTTGCCGGAATGAACCGGGGCACCGGTGCGAATCGGCAGGTCGTTGTTGACCGCCAGGACCTTGTTTGCAAAACTCATTTTGCGTTCCTGTAAAGTACCCAGAGGAAAAGCGCAAATTCTAGCAGACCGTGCGCCGTCGGGGCACCCGCCATCGTCGCTGCGCAGGCCGCACGGCTGAATTCCGTGGCTGTCCCCCCGGCATCGGCTCCGGTAAACTGGAGCCTCATTCCCCTCCGGAAATCAGCAGCGTAATGAAGGCTCGATTGCTCGCACAATCACTCCTCTGGGCGGCCTTGGGCACCACCACTCAAGCCCAGGCAACAGACAGTCTCACAGCCTGCGTAGGTATAACCGACAGCGAACAGCGTCTGGCCTGCTACGACAGCCTTGCGGCCCCGGCGGAACGCGAGGACTCGCTACTTGCCGAGGAAGCCGTTGCACCAGTAGACCTCGCCGAGGACGAGTTGCTCCTGGGCAAGCGGCTGGCAGAGGAGACGAAACTTGCGGGCAACGCCTGGGTGATTACCCCCCACCAGCGCAACTACCTGCTACCGGTCACCTACAGCGACAACCTCAACCGGGACGCCTGGGCCGCGCTGGAGGCGGAAAAGGCCATGGACCGCATAGAAGCGAAGTTCCAGATCAGCCTGAAAACCATCGCCTGGGAAGATATCCTGGGCCCGGGGAGCAACCTCTGGGTTGCCTATACCCAGCGCAACTGGTGGCAGCTCTACAACAAATCCTCACCTTTTCGGGAAACAAATTACCAGCCGGAAGTCTTCCTGACCTTCGCCAACAACTGGCGCTTCTGGGGCTTCACCAACACCGTGGTCGGCGCCGGCTTCAAGCACGAGTCCAATGGCAAGGGCGGCGACCTGTCACGCAGCTGGAACCGGGTCATGGGCATGGCGGCCTTCGAGAGGCGACGCATGGCACTGAATGTCCGAGTCTGGTCCCGCATTCCAGAAAGCCGCAGCGATGATGACAATCCGGATATCATGCGCTACATGGGCTACGGCGACATCGCCGGCATCTGGAAGTGGCGGGAGCATGAATTCGGCGTGCGCCTGCGCAACAACCTGCGCAACGACAATCGCGGCGCGATCGAGCTGGAGTGGACCTTTCCGATTAACCGCCGCTTCAAGGGGTACATCCAGTACTTCAACGGCTACGGCGAGAGCCTGATCGACTACGATCGAAACAACACCCGCATCGGCTTCGGGCTGTCCATGACCGATATCCTCTAGCGCCAGCCAGCGGCGCCCGGTTCAGACAGCCACCCCGGCAGGGAGGAAATCAGCGCCGAAGACGGGTAGACTGTGCCCCCCCGAAAACAACCGCCACCACGACTATGACTACAGCCAACACGCCATTCGAGATTCTTGGAGAGGACGGCATCCGCCAGCTCTGCGAGAATTTCTACCGTATCATGGATGCCCGGCCGGAGGCGCGGGAACTGCGCGCCATGCACGCTGAAGACCTGGGCCCGGTCACGGAAAAACTGGCCGAGTACCTGACCGGCTGGATGGGCGGACCGCCGCGCTACGCGGAGAAATACGGCACCGTCTGCCTCACCGACTCCCACGCTGCCTACCATATCGGCCCCGAGGAAAGAGATCAGTGGCTCTGGTGCATGGAACAGGCTCTCGCCGAGAGTGACGCCCCGGAGGAACTGCGCGAGATGTTGCGCATTCCATTGCAGCGTATCGCGGATGCGGTGCGCAATCGCGATCAACCCAGAGCAACCCAAAGGGACCCCAATGTCATCGCCGCAGGTTAAATCAGTCATACGCGTACTCGCTATCGCCGTTGCCGCAAGCACCACCGCGGCAGCAGCGGCCGAGCAGCGCCTGGAACAGGTTCTGGTCAGCGCCAAGCGGATCAGTGAGGACGCCAGCCGCCTGCCGCTGGCCTGGTCCGTTGTCGATCAGAGCGACCTCGATCTCATCGGCCCAACCCACCCCAATGAAATCATGCAGCAGGTGCCCGGCTCCTGGATCAGCCGCGGCAACGGCCAGGAAAGCCTGACTGCCCTGCGCTCCCCGGTGCTTACCGGCGCCGGTGGCTGCGCCTCGTTCTTCATGGCCGCGGACGGCATCAGCCTGCGGGCACCGGGCTTCTGCAACGTCAACCAGCTGTTTGACGCCAACATTGTGCAGGCGGGCCGGATCGAGGTCATCAAGGGTCCGGCGGGGGCGACCTACGGCTCCAACGCCATGCACGGGGTCATCAACATTCTCAGTGCTGCGCCGAAGCCGGGGGCCGGCCAGCAGCTCGCCATCGAGAGCGGCCCCGACGCTTACTACCGGGGTAAATATCGCCTGGACCACGTCGAGGGCCGCCACGGCGTCAGCCTGCGAATGAACGCCACCACGGACGGCGGCTACCAGGAAGAATCCGGCTTCGATCAGCAGAAACTGACCCTGCGCCACGATTACGATGGGGACGTCTGGGCCTTCCGGAGCGTAGTCGACGCCGCCAACCTGAATCAGGAGACCGCGGGCTTTATCCAGGGCTTCGAAGCCTACAAAGACAGCGCCCTGCGGCGCAGCAACCCCAACCCCGAGGCCTATCGCGATGTCTGGTCTCTGCGCATGTACAGCAAGGCCAGCCGCGAACTGGCCAGCGGCCAGCGCCTGAGCATCACGCCCTATCTGCGCCGCAATCGCATGGAGTTCCTGCAACACTTCCTGCCCTGGAAGGCGGTGGAGACCAATGGCCACGAATCCCTGGGACTGCGCACCGCACTGCACGGGGAATCCGACCGCCTGAGCTGGGTCGCGGGCACCGACCTTGAGTACACCGATGGCTGGCTCAAGGAAAACCAGGAAAATGACTTCAGCCCCAACCAGCCCCGCGGCACCCACTACGACTACGAGGTCAAGGCCAGCGTCGGCGCCGTCTACAGCCAGCTGCGCCATGCGCTGAACGAACGCTGGACTCTGGACGGCGGGGTGCGCCTGGAATACACCCACTACGATTACGAGAACCTGGCCGAGGATGGCCCGGCCTGTGCCCCCACGGCCTCCGCCTGCCGCTTCTTCCGGGTTGCCGATCGCAGCGACAGCTTCACCGACTGGTCCGTCAATGCCGGTGCCAGCGTCGAGCTGCGCCCCGACCATTACGCCTACCTGCGCCTTGCCAACGGCTTCCGGGCGCCGGACACCAGCGAGCTGTACCGCCTGCAGTCCGGCCAGTCCGTGGCCGACCTGGACTCGGAAGTAATCGACAATATCGAGCTGGGACTGCGCGGTGACACCGGCACCGGCCTGCGCTATGACCTCTCGGTCTATCACATGAACAAGGACGAGGTGATCTTCCAGGATGCCGACCGGCGCAACGTCAGCGGCGCCAAAACCGAACACTATGGCCTGGAAATAAGCCTCGACTACCGTTCACAGGGGCCCTGGTATTCACGCCTGGACGTCACCGCCGCACGCCACCGCTACGGCAACAACGCCCTGCCCCTGGGCGTCAACGAGGCCATCGACGGCAACGATATCGACACCGCTCCGCGCCTGTTCGGCAGTGCCCGCCTTGGCTGGGAGTTCGCCTCCCGTCACGGCACGGCTCCGGTAGCGGAGCTGGAGTGGGTGTACATGGACGAGTATTACCTGGAGCCGGAAAATCGCTTCAAGTACGAAGGGCACTCCCTGCTCAACCTGCGTATCAGCAGCCCCCTGACCCCGCGCCTGGCCGCCAGTGTACGCATCACCAACCTGCTGGACGAGGACTACGCGGAGCGGGCTGATGTGGGCTTTGGCCAGTACCGCTACTTCGTCGGCAGGCCGCGGAGTGCGTTTGTCGAGTTGCGGTACTCCTGGGGCGAGGGCTAGCGAAGCCGCTCCCCCTCACCGCTCTTACCGCATGGGCGCGATACCCACGGCCTCCCGTACCTGCGCCAGTAACGGAGTGCTGAAGGCGCGTGCGCGTTCAGCACCGCGCTTGAGTACCTGTTCGATGTGGGCCGGGTCGTCCATTAGCTGGAGGTAGCGCTCGCGGGCAGCGGCCAGGGTGTCGTTGACCAGTTCGAACAGCTGCTTCTTGGCTTCACCCCAGGCGATGCCCTGCTCGAACTCGCGACGCATGCGCGCGGTTTCCTCCGTTGCGGCGAAGGCGGACCAGATCTGGAATACGGTGGAGTCGTCCGGGTCCTTGGGCTCGCCGGGTTCAAGCAGGTTGGTCTTGATCTTGTTGATGGCCTTGCGCAGCTGTTTCTCGGGCAGGAACAGGGGAATGGTGTTGTTGTAGCTCTTGCTCATCTTGCGCCCGTCCAGACCCTGCAGCACCGCCACGTTATCCTCCACCACCGCCTCTGGCAGGGTGAACAGGGGCTCGAAGTTGTGATTGAAGCGCTGGGCGATGTCACGGGCCATTTCCAGATGCTGGATCTGATCGCGACCGACGGGCACTTTGTGGGCGCTGAACATGAGAATATCCGCAGCCATCAGTACCGGATAGTTGAACAGGCCCATGGTAACCGCGAAGTCGGGATCCTCTGCCGCCTCTTCATTGGCCTGCACTGCCGCCTTGTAGGCATGGGCCCGATTCATCAGACCCTTGGGGGAGTTGCAACACAGGATCCAGGTCAGCTCGGTGATTTCCGGGATGTCTGACTGGCGGTAAAATACTGCACGCTCGGTATCCAGCCCCAGCGCCAGCCAGGTGGCCGCTATCTCCTTGCTGGACTGGCGCACCACCGCCGGATCCTGGCACTTGATCAGGGCGTGGTAGTCCGCCAGGAACAGGAACGACTCTGTGTCGGCCGCGTTGGATGCGGCAATCGCGGGACGTATCGCGCCCACATAGTTGCCGAGGTGGGGGGTGCCGGTGGTGGTAATGCCGGTGAGAACGCGTTGTTTGCTCATGATTGCCCCGATCTGGTAAAAGCCCGCGATTCTAGCGCCTTGGGAGACCGCTGGCTATTCCCGGCCCACGCTGATCCGGAGGTGGTATGCCGCCGCCAGGCAAAACAGCTTCCCCGCAACAGCCTGTAAATTGAGCGCCGTGTGAAGCCCGATCAGGCCGGCGCCAGCGAGCCGGGATGATTGTAGAAACGACGCAGCACGCGGCCCAGGTTGCAGGCATCCTCGCTACCGGCCAGTTCGCGAATGGAGTGCATGGCAAAGGTCGGCACGCCGATGTCGAGGGTGCGGATGCCGGTGCCACCGGCGGTAATCGGGCCGATGGTGCTGCCGCAGCCCATGTCACTGCGCACCACAAAGCTCTGCACCGGCACCTCCTCCTGCGCCGCCAGCAGGCGGTAGAGGCCGGCAGTTTCGGCGTTGGTGGCATAGCGCTGGTTGGCGTTGACCTTGATCACCGGACCACCATTGAGCCGCGGGCCGTGATTGTCGTCGTGCTTGTCGGCATAGTTAGGATGGATGCCGTGGGCATTGTCGGCAGAGATCATCATCGAGTTCTGCACCAGCTGGCCCAGCCGCTCCTCGGTACCGGCGATGCGGCGCAGGGTCGACAACAGCATCGGCCCCTGGGCACCGGAGCTGGACTGGCTGCCCACCTCCTCGTGATCGTTGCAGACCAGCAGGCAGCTGCGGCGGCGATCAGACTGCAGCAGGGCCTGGAGTCCGGCAAAACAGCTCAACAGATTATCGAGCCGGGCCGAGGCGACGAACTCCTCCCGCAGTCCCACCAGGGCCGGACGCTGGCTGTCGTAGAAACACAACTCATAGTCCAGCACTCTCTCGACACCGCAGTCTGGATGCTCTTCCAGCAGGCGCTGGCGCAACAGGCTGCGAAAATCGGGCACCGAGGTGTCAGCCTGCAGCGCCAGGATCGGCAGGATATCGGTTTGCGGGTTGATGCTGCGGGACTGGTTGGCTTCCCGGTCCAGGTGAATGGCCAGGCTGGGAATGACGGCAAGCGGGCGCCGAAAATCCACCAGCGCGGTGTGCAATGCCCCAGCTGAGTCTGCGAAACTGACCCGGCCCGCCAGTGACAGGTCGCGGTCAAACCAGGGATTAAGCAGGGCGCCGCCGTAGACCTCCACCCCGAGTTGAAAGTAACCCGAGCGCTGCTTCTCGGGTGAAGGCTTGACCATCAGGCAGGGGCTGTCCGTGTGCGCACCGACCATGCGCATGCCTGTTTCCGGCGCCGATTCCGACCCGACGATGAACGCGAGCAGAGAGCTGTCGTTGCGGGTCAGGTAGCAGCACTGCCCGGGTTGCAGATTCCACTCACCCTCTGCCGGCAGGCGGGTGAACCCCGCCGCTTCCAGCCTGCCGACGAGCGCGGCCACGGCGTGAAACGGCGTGGTCGCTTCAGTGAGAAACGCCAGGAGATCACTATTGAACTGTTGCGGTGTCATGGATTAAAGAACCTCGATCCGGGGAAACAACGGTCAGCACAGCCATGGCTAGAGTAGCCAGAGCGCATACAGCAGACCTGCGAGCGCGATACGGTAGTAGACGAAGGGCATCAGACCCAGGCGCTCAAGCAGGCGCAGGAACAGGCTGATACAGGCATAAGCGGTCACCGCCGCCACCAGTGCCGACACGGCCAGCAGCAGCCAGTCCACGGGCGCGCTTTGCTGTGCCAGCTGCAGACCTTTCAGCAATCCCGCGCCGGCGATAACGGGAATCGACAGCAGGAAGGCGAAGCGCGCCGCAGTGGCGCGATCCAGGCCCAGTAGCAGGCCGGCGCTAATGGTGATGCCGGAGCGGGATACGCCGGGCACAGGGGCCAGGGCCTGCGCCAGACCAATCAGCAGGGCCACGCCCGCCGCCAGCGATCGTGCCGGTGCCCCACTACGCGCACGCCAGTCCGCCAGACCCAGCAACAGCCCGAACACCAGCGTGGTAGTCGCAATCACCGGCAGGGTGCGCAGCCGGGTCTCGATAAATTCATCCGCCAGAAATCCAACAATAACGACCGGCACCGTGGCCAGGGCGAGGTACATGACCAGGCGAACATCGTCGTTCACCGCTTGCCCGCGCAACAGGCCGGCGCAGCTGGCCGTCATTTGCAGCAGCTCGCGACGGTAATACAGCACCACCGCCAGCAAAGTACCCACATGCACGGCAACATCGAAGGCGAGACCCTGGTCATCCCAGCCGAGCAACAGAGCGGGAATCACCAGGTGTGCCGAACTGGAGATGGGCAAAAATTCCGTGATGCCCTGGACCAGGGCCAGCAGCAGGGCCTGCAGCCATTCCGTCATGTTTGCGGCCCCTGCTCAGCCAGTTTTTTCCAGCTGATCTCGTCGCGCACGTACACCGGGCACACCTGTTCTGCGCTTTGCACTCGCTGCCCCTGCAGGGCGCGGAGCGCCTCCGGCAGCAAGTCCCGGGCCGCAGGCAAAAGCCGCGGATACTCGGCACTGAAACGAGCGGTAACAGCAGGGGGCATGGCGTCCCGATACTGCAGTCCGCTGCCGATCACGACCAGTGCCTCATCGCCAGACGGTGCCAGCCGTGCGGGCTTCGTTGCCTGTGCTGCGCTGACCTCCACGGCGCGGTTGCCATCGATCCGATACAGTGCCCAGTACAGCTCGCCAATATGGGCGTCCAGGGTACTGAGGACGCAATCCCCCTCCCCTGCCTGCCCCAGACGCATGGCCCCGTAGACCTGGCAGCTCAACGTCGAGACCGGCAAGGCCGGCAGGCCGGTGGCGAAACACAGGCCCTGCACCGCACTGGCGGCAATGCGCAACCCGGTGAACGAGCCCGGGCCGCACCCGTAGGCAACCGCATCCAGCGCTGCGGGGCCGGAAGGCATAAGTTCACGCAACATGGCGAGCAACAGCTGATTGTGCCGCCGCGGTGCAAATTCATGCAGTGCCGTCACATCGCCTTCACGGTACAGTGCCACTGAACAGGCTTCTGTGGACGTATCAACTGCGAGGATGCTTGTCATAGAATCGGTTACCATTGCCAAGGCGCGGATTATCCCACAGCCCGGCGCCGGCAAGAACCGCAAACAGAGGACAAAACAAGTGAGTCGCATGCAAACGTCCCAGTGCGGCGGCCTGATTCTTGCGGGCGGCGCCGGACGCCGCAGCGGCGGGCGCGACAAGGGCCTGCTGGACTGGCAAGGCAGGCCACTGGTCGCCTGGGTCAGCGAACGGCTTCGACACCAGACCTGTCACCTGCAAATCAGCTGCAATCGCAACCTCGCCACCTATGCTGGCTATGCCGACCGGGTGTTCAGTGACCGCCGGCCCGGTTTCCAGGGGCCACTGGCGGGGCTGGAGGCAGTACCGTCGGATCCCGCTGCAGAGTTCCTGCTGGTGGTTCCCTGTGACACACCGGATCTGCCACTGGATCTAGCTGCACGTCTGCACCGCGCTCTGGCAGCCCAGCCGGATTCCTGTGACCTCGCCTACGCCACCGCCAATGGCCAGCATCACTATCTGCACACCCTGCTGCGACGGCGCTGCCTGGCCAGCCTGCCCGGCTATTTGGCAGGCGGTGGCCGTTCTGTACGGGGCTGGCATGCACAACTGCGTTGTGTCAGCGTGGAGTTTGCAGATGCCGGTAGCGCTTTCGACAATCACAACGAAATACTGACGCAAGCGTGAGACTTGTGCGGCCATAAAAAAACCCACGCCGGAACTCCGGCGCGGGTTCTTCAGTGCCCGCAGGCGATCAACTACCGGTGGCAGTGGCTTTGGGTGTGGCTTTCGCCTTTCTGGGTGCAGCCTTTGCCCGCTTCGGGGCCGCCTTCGCTTTCCCGACGGCGGCCTTTGCCTTGCTCGGCGCAGCTTTTGCTTTCCGGGGAGCAGCCTTTGCCTTCCGGGCCGCGGTTTTCGCCTTAGCCCTGGTTTTTGCCTTGACCCTGGATGCCGCCGGAGCCACTGACTCCGCCATGGTGTCCGCAGTCTGTGCCAGTGACTTGCGACCGGTACGAGCTTTTCTGAAGGCATTCCTGGTAGCAGCCTCGGCTTTCTTTTCCGCCGCGCGTAATTGCCCCAGAACTTTCTTTTCCAGTGCCTTGATCTTGGCGGCGTCGGCCTTCGCACGCTGCGCAGTCCACTTCTTGGCGTGTTTGGTCAGTGCCCGGGCCTTGTCGATCTCGGCCTTGGCCGCCAACTCCGCCTTTTTCTCGAGAATCTTTTCCTGTGCCGCAAGCTGCTTGGCTACCAGCGTCGCGTCCGCAACAATTTCCTTCACCCGCTGACGCGTTTCCCTGAGCTTGCCCTGCGCTGTTTCCAGGCGGGCCTTGGCACGAGCAGCGGCGTTCGACGCTGCCTTTTTCCCGCGCTCATCCGCTTTCGCCCGAGCGGCTTTCACCCGTGCCCGTGCGTCAGCCAGTGCCTTTTTCTCGGCTTCAACCGTGGACTTCAATTTGGCCAGAGTTTCACGCGACTTTTTTTCTGCCGTGGACACTGCGGTCGACTTTCTGCTCGCACTGGGCGCAGGCTTTTTGCGCGGCGCCTTTTTTACCGGCGCCTTGCGCACCGCTGTTTTGGTTTTTGTTTTCGCCTTGCTTTTGGCTGCTGCCATAATCCCACTCTCCAGATGCTGTTTGTAAATACCACGGGCGAGAAAATAGCAATATTCTCCGGGGCACACAACAACGTTTTTGCAACACATGCAACGAGTTTGCGCGCCGGTGAGAAAATAATTTGCGGGTTTTACGCGGGCTTGACTGGTCGGCGGGCGCATCCTTTCGCCCGGAGTCTGCAGAAAACGCTTTATTTATAGGTTATACGCCCAGTGCAGCGAACACTTTCCGACGTATGTCTTCAACGCTGCCGACGCCTTCGACCCGATGACAGGCAGGTGCGCGAGGCCCGGTCATGGACTGATAAAAATTCACCAAAGGGCGAGTTTGCTGCTGATAAACTTCAAGGCGCTTGCGAACCGTCTCTTCCTTGTCGTCGTCGCGCTGCACCAGGGCTTCACCGGTTTCGTCATCAACACCCTCACGCCGGGGTGGATTGTGCTGCACATGATAGACACGGCCCGAGGCAGGATGTACGCGACGACCACTCAATCGCTCGACAATTTCTTCATCATCCACTGCGATTTCAACGACGTGATCTATGTCCACGCCCGCGGCAACCATCGCTTCGGCCTGCGGTATTGTGCGCGGAAAACCATCAAACAAAAAACCGCCGGCGCAGTCTGGCTGTTTGATCCGCTCCTTCACCAGCCCAATAATGATGTCGTCGGAAACAAGAGCACCGGCGTCCATGACTTCCTTTGCGGCAAGGCCGAGTTCGGATTTCGCCTTCACCGCCGCCCTGAGCATATCGCCCGTGGAGATTTGCGGGATGCCGAACTCTTCGATGATGAACTGGGCCTGGGTGCCTTTACCGGCGCCGGGTGCGCCAAGGAGTATCAATCGCATTCAGGTACTTCCTCAATGTCTGTAGAGCGGCTATCGCAACCGCACGAGCAGGTGTTTTGCGCTGCCGGATTGTCGGAGGGTCGTAACCATACACAGGGGCAGGACTTTGCACAAGCCCGGAACGGGGCAACAAACCGGCATCAGGTCAGCACCTTTGCAGCCCGCCAGAGTTGGTCCAGTTCAGTCGCGGTGAGCGCCCGCAGATCAACGGCTCCCTCGGCAGCGGCAGATTTTTCCATGGCCCGAAACCGCTGTTCAAATTTGGCAGACGCCTGCCTCAGCACGGCCTCTGCATCCAGCCCCAACTGGCGCGACAGGTTGACGCAGGTAAACAGCAGATCGCCCATTTCATCGGCGATCGCTGACTCCGAACCGGCCTCAATGGCTTCCTGCAACTCACGCCGTTCTTCATCCACTTTATCCAGCACAGCGGCAGCGTCAGCCCAGTCAAAGCCGACCAGCGCTGCCCGCTTTTGCAGTTTCTGTGCCCGCGGCAATGCCGGCAGTGCCACCGGGACATCATCCAGCACCCCGCCCTGTGCCCGCGCCGCACGCTCGTCACGCTTGATCGCCTCCCAGGAACGCTTTACTTGCGCGACATCCAGCGAGTCGGCCACAACACCCTCGATCTCTCCGTGCGCAAATACATGGGGGTGGCGCCGCAACAGCTTGTCCACCAGGGTGTGTACGATATCCGGAAAAGAAAACAGGCCCTGCTCTTCCCCCAGCCTGGCGTAGAACACGACCTGGAACAGTACGTCACCCAATTCTTCGGCGACGTGGGGGTAGTCCCCGTGCTCTATTGCTTCCGCCAGTTCGTAACATTCCTCCAGAGTGGAGGGCACGATACTGCGAAAGTCCTGCTTCAGATCCCAGGGACAGCCACCATCGGGATCGCGCAAGCGCTGCATCACCCGCAGCAGGTCGTTTACCGTATAGTGCCCGGCAGTCACATCACCCCCCTATTCAGACACCCGGGCAACGGAAATCACGTTGCTCAGGCGATCGATTCGCTCCAGCAGTTTCGACAGTGCGCCCAGATCAGGCACTTCCACCGTCAGGCGCATGGTGGCTGTATGCCTTTTCTTGTTGGTCTGTGTATTGATTGCCAGCACGTTGATCCGCGCATTGGCGAACAGCCCGGTGATATCGCGCAGCAGGCCCTGGCGGTCATAGGCTTCGATGGCGACATCCACTTCATAATTTTCCCGCGGCGATTCCCCCCAGGCCACTTCAATCACGCGCTCCGGCGACGTCTCCTGCAATTTCAGCAGGCGCGCGCAGTCGCTGCGATGAATACTGACACCGCGGATCTGGGTAATGAAGCCGACGATGGCATCACCGGGCAGCGGCTTGCAGCAGCCAGCCATGTGGGTCAGCAGGTTGCCAACACCCTGCACCTTGATCTGGCTGCGGGAAACCGGGCCGCTGCCGGGCCTCGCTACCTGCAGCTGCGGCTCGGGGCGCTTTTCCACCAGGGACTGGGCCGCGTTGAGCACGGTGGCCGAACTCAGGTCACCGGCACCGACCGCCGCGAACATGTCCTCCACGGTGGCCATATTGACCTTGTCCGCCACTCGCCGGTAGTCGACGCTGGTGAGTGCGAGACGGCGAAACTCCCGCTCCAGCAGGTGCCGGCCGGCGTCGATGTTGTCTTCACGGGCCTGCGCCTTGAACCACTGCTGCACCTTGGCCCTGGCCCGGGAGGTGCGCAGGAAGCCGAGCCCGGACTGCAGCCAGTCGCGCCTGGGGCTGCCCTGCTTGCTGGTCAGGATTTCCACTCGTTCACCGGTCTTCAGGCTGTAGGTGAGGGGCACGATCACGCCATTGACCTTGGCGCCGCGACAGTGGTGTCCCACTTCCGTATGCACATGGTAGGCAAAATCAAGCGGGGTGGCGCCCTGGGCGAGATTCACCACATCGCCATTGGGCGTAAACACGTAGACCCGATCCTGGGCGAGATCGAAACTGAACTGCTCCGCCACATCCCCGCTGTCGCCGGTCTCTTCGTGCCAGTCGAGCACCTGCCGCAACCAGGCGATTTTCTCTTCATAGCTGCTGGCCATGCCGCCACTGGAATCAGAACCCTTGTAGCGCCAGTGTGCGCAAACCCCCAGCTCGGCCTCCTCGTGCATCTGGCTGGTGCGTATCTGCACTTCGAGAATCTTGCCCTCGGGCCCGATGACCGCTGTGTGCAATGAGCGATAGCCGTTTTCCTTGGGATTGGCTATGTAGTCATCAAACTCATTGGGTATATTGCGCCACAAGCCGTGCACCAGTCCCAGGGTCGCATAACAGTCCTTGATCTCAGGCACCAGAATGCGCACCGCTCGGATATCGTAAACCTGGGAAAAACCGATGCCCTTGCGCTGCATTTTCCGCCAGATGCTGTAAATATGTTTCGCCCGGCCACTGATGTTGAACTGCAGCCCCGCCTGCTCCAGCACCCGGGTCAGCTCCCCGGTCACACGCGCAATGAAGCGGTCCCGCTCCAGGCGCTTGCCATCCAGCAGCCGTGCGATCTTGCGATAGGCGTCGCTGTAGATATAGCGGAAGGACAGGTCTTCCAGTTCCCATTTCAGGTGTCCGATCCCGAGCCGGTGCGCGAGCGGCGCATAGACATCGAACACCTCGCGGGCGATGGGCCAGCGTCGCTCCTCATCGTTCTTGACCGCGCGAATGGCGCAGGTCCGCTCCGCCAGCTTGATCAGCGCGACCCGCACGTCGTCCACCAGGGCAACCAGCATTTTGCGAATGTTGTCTTTCTGGCCGTGCGCCTGGCCCAGCACCGGAGAATCCACCTGGGTTTTGAGATCGCTTATGGCAGCCATGCGCAGCACACCACCGATCAGGTTGCGCACCCCCGGCCCGAAGCGCTCACCCACTGTGTCCAGTTGCAGCCGCTCTTCGCGCACCGCGCGATAGAGAATGCCGGCGACCAGGCATTCGGTGCCGACGTGCAGCTCTGACAGGATCTGGGCGATATCAAGCCCGGTGACAAAGCAGTCCGACTCCCGCGCCCAGTCGGGCACATCGCGGCCCGGCAGGGAGCCGGCCTCCCGCGCCAGTACACAGGCGCTCAACAACAGCTCCTGCTCATCCAGCCGGTGCGCCAGCGGCAGCTGCTGCAGCCAACGCTCCAGATCTATCTCGCCGGAAGCCGTGAGATGCGATTGTTCCCGTACTCGGACCATCGTTGGGCTCCGCTCAGGGGCTGGCGAAGACGCCCGTGGACAAATAGCGATCACCGCGATCGCAGACAATAGCGACGATCACCGCATTGCTGACCTCTTTCGACAGCTTGATCGAGGCGGCAATCGCACCGCCGGAGGAAACACCGCAGAAGATACCCTCCTCCCGCGCCATCAGGCGCATGTGGTGTTCGGATTCGGCCTGGGAAATATCAATGACCCGATCAACCCGGGCGGCGTCGAAAATCGCCGGCAGGTAGGCGGGAGGCCAGCGCCGGATGCCGGGGATACTGGAGCCCTCCACAGGCTGCAGGCCGACAATCTGGATATCGGGGTTCTGCTGCTTGAGGTAGGCCGACACCCCCATGATTGTCCCGGTCGTGCCCATGGACGCGACAAAATGGGTAATCGTACCCCTGGTCTGGCGCCAGATTTCCGGTCCCGTCCCGCGGAAGTGCGCCAGCGGATTGTCGGGATTGCCAAACTGGTCCAGCACCCGGCCCTTGCCCTCGCTCTGCATTTGCAGCGCCAGGTCGCGGGCACCCTCCATCCCCTCGGCCTGGGTCACCTCTACCAGTTCTGCACCATAGGCGGACATGGCCTGTTTCCGCTCGGCACTCATGTGCGCGGGCATGATCAGGATCAGACGGTAGCCGCGGATGGCAGCGGCCATCGCCAGGGCGATGCCGGTGTTGCCACTGGTGGCTTCAATCAGGGTGTCACCCGGACGGATATCGCCCCGCAGCTCCGCTTCCGCAATCATGCTCAGTGCCGGGCGGTCCTTTACCGAGCCGGCAGGGTTGTTGCCCTCCAGCTTGGCAAGCAGCGTGTTCGAGGTGTTGCCAGGCAGACGCTGCAGGCGCACCAGGGGGGTATTGCCAATGCAGGCTTCAATCGTTGGATATTCGGACATAATTCACCGTTACCCGCCGGGCGGGGCAGTATATCGACTTTCACCGGCGCGGGCATGCACCGATCATTTCAGGGCCGCAAAGGCCACCACATACGCCTGTTCATCGGCCAGCGACAATAGCATGGCGGTGCCACCGCGACGTTTCAGGACTTCCGCGGCACCGCCGGACAAATGTACCAGGGGGGCGCCATGGACATCGTGGCGCACCTCGATATCCTGCCAGCTGACGCCGCGCCCGATGCCCGTGCCCAGGGCCTTGGCGATCGCCTCCTTCGCGGCAAAGCGTTTGGCGAGCAGGCGTACCGGCTGCTGGCTGGCGGCGTATTCGCCCTGTTCCGCCAGCGTCAGGATGCGTCGCACGAACTTGTCTCCCAGCCGGGCCACTACGGCTTCGACCCGGACCACCTCGAGAATATCCGTACCCAGGGCGATCACTGCTGCTGGCTCCGGTCGCGAAACTGACGGAACAGTTCCCGGCTGGCCAGCGGCCGCTCACCGAGGTGCCCGGCCAGGGCCTGACGCAGCAGGCGCTTGGCCGCGCTGGCCTGCTCGCCATCGTAGTGCCCGGCGGCGATCGCCAGCAGGTCCCGTCCCGAGAACAGCACCGCCGGAGTGTGCGCATGCCGTGCGCAGGCGACCAGTCCGAACTCCGTCTGGTATTGATACCAGCCTTCCGGCGTCACCGGTTTTCCGCTGTACCCGTCGACTGCAGGATCGAAATGGTAGCCCAGGGCTTCCAGAAGGCAGAATTCGAACCGGCGCAGGCAGGCATCGCCAGCAGCGTCGGCCGCCAGTTGCTGGAGGGTGTCACCGTAACGGGCAAACAGCTGTGGCTGGGGATCCTGGCGCTGCAGCAGGCGCACCAGCAGTTCATTGAGGTAGAGACCAGTGAAAAGGCGCTCTGCCTGTAACCGGGGGGCGCTGCCTGCGGCCTCGACCGCCACCAGCTGCTTCATTTCCGCGCGCCCCGCAAAGCTCACCAGCAGGGGACGAAACGGTTGCAGCAGGGCAGCCTGGGTACCGCCGCGACTGCGCCGGCGGGCGCCCTTTCCCACCAGACTCAGGCGGCCGTGCTCAGCGGTAAACAGTTCCAACAGCAGGCTGGTGTCGCGCCAGGGGCGACTGTGAAGCAGATAGGCGGGCTGGAGATTTACGCGCATGAGAGGCTCGCTCGCACTCAGCGATCATCGTAACCGAGGCTGCGCAGGGCCCGTTCGTCATCCGACCAGCCCGATTTCACCTTGACCCAGAGCCGCAGCATGATCTTGCTTTCGAACAGCCTTTCCATGTCGCGGCGTGCATCGGTGCCGATAGAGCGCAGGCGACTGCCGCCCTCGCCAATCAGGATACGCTTCTGGCCATCGCGCTCGACCAGGATGAGGGCGGAGATATTGAGGATGGCCTCCTCCTGCTTGAACTCCTCGATTTCCACTGTCACCGCATAGGGCAGCTCGTCACCGAGCTGGCGCATGATCTTCTCGCGCACTATCTCCGCCGCCAGGAAGCGCTGGCTGCGGTCGGTAATCTGGTCCTCGGGGAAAAAATGGCCGGCCTCCGGCAGGCGCTGGCGAATCTCCTTTTCCAGCGCGTCCAGGTTCTGGCCGCGCAGGGCCGAGAGCGGAATAATGGTGGCAAAAGGTGCCCGCTCGGCCAGCTGCTGCAGCTGCGGCAACAGTACGGTCTTGTCTTCCAGCAGGTCCACCTTGTTCACCACCAGCAGGGTCGGCACAGCCGCCTGGGCCACACGCTGCAGGACCATGTCATCCTCGTCGGTCCAGGCGGTGCGATCCACCACCATCACAATGACGTCGACATCGCGTATGGCGCTGCTGGCGGCGCGGTTCATGTAACGGTTTATGGCCCTCGGCTCAGCGCGATGCAGGCCCGGGGTATCGACAAAAATGAACTGGCAGCCGGCCTCGGTTTTGATCCCCAGTACCTGATGGCGGGTAGTCTGGGGCTTGCGCGAGGTAATGCTGATCTTCTGGCCCAACAGGTGGTTCAGCAACGTCGACTTGCCGACATTGGGTCGACCAACGATGGCGACATAACCGCAGCGCTGGATGGTATTTGTCTCATTGGCCATGGGTTAGTGCCTCCAGTGCCGCCTCGGCGGCCGCCTGTTCCGCCTTCTGGCGGCTGCCACCGCCACCCTCGAAAGTCCGTTCGGGTTGCATGACGCGACACAGGATGCGAAACACCTGTTGATGATCTTCGCCGTCAACGGCGAGCAATTCGTAGGCCGGCAGGGGCCGACCGCGGCCCTGCAGGTACTCCTGCAGCCTGGTCTTGGCATCCTTGCCCGCAGCGCCCATCTCCAGGCCTTCGAGCCGGCCGTGAAACCAGCGCAACAGGCACTCCCGGCAGCGATCGGTGCCACTGTCCAGCAGGATAGCCCCGGCAATGGCTTCGAGAACATCCGCGAGGATGGACGCCCGACGATGGCCGCCGCTCTTGCGCTCACCCTGCCCCAGGCGAACAAACTCGCCCAGGCCCAACTCGCGCCCTATTTCCGCCAGTGTGTCGCCCTTGACCAGAGTCGCCCGCATGCGGCTGAGGTCTCCCTCCCGGGCCTTGGGAAACTGCTGGTAGAGGGACTCCGCAATCACATGATTGACAATGGAATCGCCGAGAAACTCAAGCCGTTCGTTGTTGTTGCCGGACGCACTGCGATGGGTCAGGGCCAGCTGCAAAAGGCCAGGATCACTGAACTCATGGCCCAGCAATTGCTGCAGGCGGCGAAGCTTATCCATGCGGCATCAGGGGGCTTGGCGGACGCCAGCTTCCCTTTCCAGATCATCGAAGCGGATGACCACATCAATCTTGCCGAACAGCGGAATGCGCGCCTCGTGGCTGGCATCGATATAGGTTTTGCCATCCTTGCGGAACACCTCGACCTCACTGGGCTTGAGGCCATAGATCTGGTTGGTATTGAAAAGATTGGCGAGCTTGCGACGGATGTCGGCGATGGTATCCGTGGCAGGGTCATGCTCGGCGGCAACCCTGGTGACGACATCGCGGATGGTGAAGTACTCGAAGTAGCTGGGAGCCATTTTCAGGCCACACATGACGAAGAACCCGACCATGATCGCAATGGCGAGCATCCCCGGGAAGGACATGCCGGACTGCTGTTGCCGCAACTTCATATTGTTTACCCCGCACGCTATCTGTGGACTCATTTTATCGTGCCGGCGCGACTGAAGCTGGGGATACTGAACAGCGAATCCCAATGCATCCAGATCGCGAAGGCCTTGCCTACTATATCCCTTTCCGGCACCAGGCCCCATACCCTGCTGTCACTGCTATTGTCGCGGTTGTCGCCCATCATGAAATAGTGGCCCGGCTCCACCACCAGGGAAAAATCCCGCCCCGGTCGCGTCTGGTCGTCCTGCATCAGGTGCGGCTGGTCGCCCAGGATCTCAAGACCCACCTCCACCCGTGCCTGCCCGTCCGGCACCACGGTCAGCGACTCGGTGGGCACTGGCTCACCATTCACGAACAGGCGCTTGTTGCGATAGCTGACCGTGTCCCCGGGCAGACCGATCACACGCTTGATGTAATAGGTGTCATTCATGTGCGGCGGGAAGAACACCATGACGTCACCGCGCCGGGGCTCGTTGATGTTCATGACCTTGGTCCGCACGACAGGCAAGCGGATACCGTAGGTGAACTTGTTGACCAGGATGTAATCGCCGACTTCGAGGGTGGGGACCATGGAGGACGAGGGAATCTGGAACGGCTCCACCAGGAACGAGCGCAGCACGAACACCACGAACAGCACTGGGAAGAACGACCGCGAGTATTCCACCAGGACTGGCTCGGACGCAGTGGTGCGCACTTTGGCCTCGTAGGCGGCCGCATCCTTGCTGCCCTCATCGGACCACTGCGGATGCGCCACCTGCAGGGCCTGCCGGGTCCGCCGTCGGCGCGGCGCCATGAACAGGGTATCGAACAGCCAGATACCGCCACTGCCAAATACCAGCACTACCAGAACCAGAGGAAAATCTATCGTCATATCGGGCTATCCATCCACTTTCAGCACCGCGAGGAAGGCCGACTGGGGAATTTCCACATTGCCGACCTGCTTCATGCGTTTCTTGCCTGCCTTCTGTTTCTCCAGCAGCTTCTTCTTGCGCGATGCGTCACCGCCATAGCACTTCGCTGTCACATTCTTGCGCAGCGCTTTCACGGTCTGGCGGGCCACAACCTTGCCACCGACCGCTGCCTGAATCGCGACATCGAACATCTGCCGCGGGATCAGTTCCTTCATCTTCTCGGTGAGTACCCGTCCCCGGTGCATGGTGTGGTCGCGATGTACAATCACCGCCAGCGCATCCACCCGTTCGCCATTGATCAACACATCCAGTCGCGCCAGGTTGGCGGGCTCGAAGCGGTCAAAACTGTAGTCCAGGGAAGCGTAACCGCGGCTGACTGACTTCAGCCGGTCAAAGAAATCGAGCACCACTTCCGCCAGGGGAATATCGTAGACCACCGAGACCTGGCTGCCCAGAAACAGCATGTCCTTTTGCAGGCCGCGCTTTTCCACGCAGAGGGTGATCACGTTCCCCAGGTGCTCCTGGGGAACCAGGATATTGCAGCGCGCGATGGGCTCACGCATCTCTTCGATTTCGCCCGGGTCGGGCAGTTTCGAGGGACTGTCGACGTAAATGACCTCGCCGTTCTTTTTTACCACCTCGTAGACAACCGTGGGGGCGGTAGTGATGAGGTCGAGATCGTATTCCCGCTCCAGCCGCTCCTGGATGATCTCCATGTGCAGCATGCCGAGGAAGCCACAGCGGAAGCCGAAACCGAGCGCATCCGAGGTCTCGGGCTCGTAAAACAGGGAGGCGTCGTTGAGTGTCAGCTTGGACAGAGCGTCGCGGAAATCCTCGTAATCATCGGTAGAGATGGTAAATATTCCCGCATAGACCTGCGGTTTGACCTGCTTGAATCCGGGCAGTGATGGCACCTCCGGGTGCTGGGCATTGACCAGGGTATCCCCGACCGGGGCACCGTGAATATCCTTGATACCGGCCACCACAAAGCCCACCTCACCGGCCTTGAGTTCGCCGGTCTCCAGCCGCTTGGGGGTAAAAATGCCAACCGCGTCAATCTGGTGTACCCGGCCGGTGGATTTGGTAATGATCTTCTCGCGCTTGCGCAGCACTCCCTGCTTGACGCGCACCAGCGACACCACGCCGAGGTAGTTGTCGAACCAGGAGTCAATGATCAGGGCCTGCAGGGGAGCGTTGATGTCACCCTCCGGTGGTGGAATGTTTTCCACCAGGTACTCCAGCGCATCCTCTATACCCATCCCCGACTTGGCGCTGACCAGGCAGGCCTCGGTCGCGTCGATACCAATGATCTCTTCGATTTCCAGCTTGACCTTGTCCGGGTCAGCCTGCGGCAGATCCATCTTGTTGAGTATCGGCAGTACTTCCAGGCCCTGCTCAATGGCCGTGTAGCAGTTGGCTACGGACTGGGCCTCCACACCCTGGCCGGCATCGACCACCAGCAGGGCGCCCTCGCAGGCGGACAGGGAGCGCGACACTTCATAGGAAAAGTCGACGTGGCCGGGGGTGTCGATGAAGTTGAGCTGGTAGACCTTGCCGCTGCGCGCCGTATAGTTGAGGGTGACGCTCTGGGCCTTGATGGTAATGCCGCGCTCGCGCTCGATATCCATGGAATCGAGCACCTGCTCCGCCATCTCCCGCTGACTCAGGCCACCGCAGTGCTGGATAAAGCGGTCCGCGAGGGTCGATTTGCCGTGGTCAATGTGCGCGATAATCGAAAAATTGCGGATGTGGCTTAGATCACTCACTCAACTGGGCTCGGCTGGGGTAAAAAGGTGCTGGCGAAAGGACGCGCGATTGTACCCCAATGCCCCGGCCACCGCCATGCCGCGCCGCGCAGGCGCAGACGACAGCGGCACTGGACCGGCGGGCGAACTCAGTCGCGGAGCTTGAGACCGATAAACAGCGGTGCGCCGCGACGAATCAGGCGCAGGGGGACAGAGTCACCGGCCTCCAGGCGCGACACCGCACGCTCGAACGACGCCACATCCTTGACCGGGGTGGAACCGAGCATGGTGATGACATCGCCCGGCAGGACGCCGGACTCTGCCGCCACCGAACCCGGGGACACCTGCCGCACCAGCACACCGCCGCTGATGCCGAAGCGCTCCAGAGCCTCGGGGCCGGCCTCTTCCACCACCAATCCCAGGCGACCGCCGCGATCCTCGCCGGCCCGGTCGCTGCTCAGGGCGTAGCTGTCGTCCGCGTCCAGGCCACCAACCTTGACCCGCACGGTCTTGCGCTTGTGGTCCCGCATGATCTCCACCGGCACCGTGGTATCCGGAGCGGTCAGGCCGACCACGTGGGGCAACTCGGCCGACGTGGGAATATCCTTGCCGTCAAAGCGCAGGATCACATCCCCCGCCTCCAGGCCCGCCCTGGCGGCGGGACCATCCCCGGCCAGTTGCGCGATGAGTGCCCCCTGGGGCCGGTCGAGGCCGAAGGATTCCGCCAGGGTCTTGTCGACATCCTGAATGGTTACACCCAGCCAGCCGCGGGTAACGCGCCCGCTTTCCTTGAGCTGGGCCACAACGTTGCGCACCACACTGGCGGGGATCGCAAAGGACAGGCCGATAGAGCCTCCACTGCGGGTAAATATCTGGGAATTGACCCCCACCACCTCTCCATTGAGGTTGAACAGCGGACCACCCGAATTGCCCGGGTTGATGGCGACATCGGTCTGGACAAAGGGCACGTAGTTTTCACCCTGCTCAGTGGGCAGGCTGCGGCCCATCGCACTGACGATCCCCGCGGTTACCGAGTAGTCGAGACCAAAGGGAGAGCCGATGGCCACCACCCACTCCCCGACTTCCAGCTCGTCACTGGCTTCGAGGCGCAAATAGGGCAGCGAACTGGCCTCTACCCGCAGCAACGCCAGATCCGAACGCGGGTCGGTCCCCACCACTTCCGCCTCGAACTCGCGGCGGTCAATCATCCGCACCAGAACGTTCTCGGCACCTTCGACGACATGATTGTTGGTCACCAGGTAGCCATCGGCCGAGATGAAGAAGCCGGAGCCCATGGACATGCGCTGGCGCTGCTGGGGCGGCTGCGGCTGCTGGCCGCGGAACTCGAAGAAGCGGCGCAGGTATTCCGGAATTTCTTCCATGTCATGAGGATTGCTGGCGCTGCGCCCGGGAGGATGCTGAACCACGATCTTCACGACCGCCGGTGACCCCGACTTCACGATTTCGCGAAAGTCCGGCAGCGACTGCGCCGCCAGCCCGGGAGCTGCCAGCGTCAGGCAGAGGAAAAACAGTGTCGACAAGGTTCTGCGTGAAATCATGCAATCAATCCATTTCAGGTGTTGTGAAAAAGTTACGGTGAGAGCGACGGCGACGAGTGCAGCAGCTGCTGTTGCCCCCCCGGTGAAGCCGCCAGAACAGGCTGCAGGCGGGCGTCGTCCCGGTGGTGCCAGGCATGCCAGCGCACCAGCGCGACACCACCGGCAAAGCCCACAGCTGCACCCGCCACCGCCGCCAGGTCCTGCGACCAGGGCAGCCAGTGACTGCCGGCGGCAGCTCCGGCCAGCATCGCCAACAACGGCAACATATAGACGATGAGTGAGCCGCGCAGGATCACCTCGTCGGGCAGGCTGATACTGACCTCGTCATTGATCCGACAGTCCGCCAGGGAAAATGTCCCGGGCAGGACCCGGACCAGGCCGCGTTGACCGTCGCGGATCCGGTTCAGGAGCCCATGGCCACAGCCTTTTTGCGCCGAACAGGCGCCGCAAGTACTCTTGCGGATGGTCTCGACCCACAGACTGTCAGACTCTATGGCGACAATGCGACCGGTCTCCGTGGGCATCAGCGCACCATCCTGACCGAGTCCGCGACCATGCGTGCGGTGTTCACCGGCACCTCGCCAACCACCGTGACCAGCACGGGCTGTTCGGCAAGATTCATGCCCCGGGAATAGGAGGTGGTACTGCCCTCCCGGGCGACACCCTCGCCCGGCCGCATGGCGCGGGGCAACTGCTCGAGGAACACGGAAAAGACTGCGAGGCCATCGGTGTAGGTACGGCGGATACTTGCCTCGGCGGCGGAGTCGGTCGGAACAAAGCCGCGGGGCAGCCAGCTTACCACCCAGGGCGCACTGACGGACGGCCCCTCATCGACCTGGTCGGGATGTGGATGACGAGCGGGATGGACAGTTGCCACATCCTGCTGCGGTGACAGGGGCTCGCCGTAGTGAAGATCGGCAAACTGGAAGCGCTCGAGGACCTTATCGCCGCGACCGAGGGTACTGATACGCAGGAGCAAGCCGGTTTCGCGGTCCAGTTCCAGCACGTAGCCATGCCGGTACATGTCGCGGGGCTGGATCCCGACCCTCACCGCCTGGCGTCCGGCGATGCGATCGCCTGCGCCCACCTGAAACCGATAGTACTCTGCAATGCCGCATCCCGTGGCTGGCGCCCGATCGCCCAGCTGCAACAGCTGCTGGCCGGGATGAGTGCAATCGAGGGGGTGACCAGCGCGCACGACCCGGGCTCCCTGGCCGGTAAGCCGGGTAAGAAGCTCATGACTCTGACCGGATTCCACCGAGCGCGCGATCTGCATCACCTGCAGGTCATCGCCACGCTGGAACGTCACCACGCCCTGGTAGGCCACCTCGCGGTAGCTGCGGGACATTTTCGCGAGCCAGCCCAGTGCCTCGGCGTCGGTTTCAGAGCAGGTGATGGCTGACGCCGGAGGCGCAGCAATCTGGCTGGCGAGCAGCACACCGTAAACAGCCAGGGAATGCAACAGCGATCGCGCAGTGATCACCACTGTAAGCTCACTCCTCGATGTTGGGGACGCGCGCGAAAGGAATCAGGCCCTGGGGGGAATTGAGTGCTGCATGCTCGGCATGCTCCTGCATGTACAGGTACATGCGCTGCCGGGCCAATTCGCGGTAGGCCGTGCGCGCCGCGGGCTCAAGCTCAGGCACAGCCTGGTTGCCGTAGCTGGCACGCATGGGCACCGCGCCGAGGCTATTGACGAAGCCGACCGCAGAAACGCCAGAGGCCGCGACCGGGGCCGCGGTGCCAGCGCCGGGGTCAGCCGCCTGGTAAAGCTGTTGACCACCCAGCACTACCACTGCCATTACCGATGCCGCGACCGCAAGACTGCCCAGCGGCCGGGCCAGACGCTGCCAGGCACCGGCTGCGGGCTGTCGATCGGCGGCAATCGCGGCGCTGACCTGCCTGGATATATCCAGATTGATGCGGCCCGCAGGCTGTCCGGAGATGACCGACCGGGCCAGATTGTAGCGAACCCAGGTCTGGCGCAGGGCGTCGTCCTCAGCCAGCTGACTCAACAGTCGCTGCAGCTCGAGTTCGTTGGCCTCGTCGTCCATGAGGGCAGAGAGTGACTCACGCAGTTGTTCAGTCATGGTGCCAGCCCTCCGCTTTGCGTCATCAAGGTCGAGTCACTGCTGCTGCGAATTTTTGCCATGGCCGGTTCCACTCTGCTGATTTTGTTGCCGCTATGCTGGCTCACACTACACTCCGTCAATCTGATCACGCACCTTCTTGTCGATCGCCTCCCGGGCGCGAAAGATCCGCGACCGAACAGTACCAACAGGACAATCCATGATCTCGGCGATGTCCTCATAACTGAGACCATCAAACTCGCGCAAAGTTACCGCTGTACGCAAATCATCCGGCAAATCCTTTATCGCCCGCTCCACGACCTGCTTGAGTTCGGCACCGAACAGCGCGCTCTCCGGAGTCTCGATCTCACGCAGCGCCCCGCCGCCTTCGAAATACTCTGCATCGCCGATCTCGACGTCCGAGCCGGGCGGGCGCCGGGAGCGTGCGACCAGGTGATTCTTGGCAGTATTGATGGCAATCCGGTAGAGCCAGGTGTAAAAAGCGCTGTCCCCACGAAAACGCGGCAGTGCGCGGTAGGCCTTGATAAAGGCTTCCTGGGCGACATCCTGAACCTCATCATCGTGCACATAGCGGCTGATTAATCCGAGTATCTTGTGCTGGTATTTCAACACCAGCATGTCAAAAGCACGGGAATCGCCCTTCTGCACCCGGGCCACGAGCTGCTGGTCTGTTGGTGCAGCTGTCATGTCCCGACTCCTTCCCTGATCCATGACAGCTTGATCCACAGCCCCCTGGGGCCGCCCGCGCTGACGCCCGCCGCAGCGGCTGTTACACCCATACCACGCTGCCTGTATGAGGTTCTGGTACCACAAAAGTTCCGCAATCCTGCATTTCCTTAATCCGGGGCACCTCGTTTATACTCGCCGTGCCGGTGACCTGCCGTACTTTACGCTACGTAAGTTATTGAGACACATAATATATTTCACCACCCAGAGGCAGCAAGCACCAATCCCATGTCCAGCAATTCATTTCAGCACGACGTCCTTATCATCGGCAGCGGTGCCGCAGGCCTCAGTACGGCCCTGCGCCTGCCCTCCCATCTGCGCATCGCCCTGCTCTCCAAGGGCGACCTCAACGAGGGTTCCACCTACTGGGCGCAGGGCGGCATGGCAGCCGTGCTGGACTCAGAGGACACCGTGGAATCACACGTTGCCGATACGCTGGTGGCGGGCGCGGGACTCTGCAACGAGGAAGCGGTACGCTTCACCGTCAGTAACAGTCGCAGCTGCGTGGAGTGGCTGGTAGCGCAGGGCGTGGACTTTGATCACCTGCCGGATGCCGCCCAGGAATTCCACCTCGCCATGGAGGGGGGCCACAGCCATCGCCGCATTATCCACGCCGCGGACCGGACCGGCCGGGCAATTTCCGAGGTGCTCACCGAGCGGGTACTGGCGGCGGACAATATCGAGGTATTCCCGCATCGGGTCGCGGTGGATGTGGTCCTGCACGAAGGGCGCTGTGAAGGTGCCTATATCTTCGACCGGCGCAGCGACCGGGTGGAACTGTTCCAGGCCAGGGCGGTGGTGCTCGCCACCGGTGGCGCCAGCAAGGCCTACCTCTACACCAGCAACCCCGATGGCGCCAGCGGCGACGGTATCGCCATCGCCTGGCGCGCCGGTTGCCGGGTCGCCAACCTGGAATTCAACCAGTTCCACCCCACCTGCCTGTATCACCCGAAGGCGAAATCCTTCCTGATCACCGAGGCCATCCGCGGTGAGGGCGGCAAGCTGCTGCTGCCCGATGGCAGTCGCTTCATGGACGAATTCGACCCCCGGGGGGAACTGGCGCCGCGAGATGTCGTGGCCCGCGCCATCGACCACGAGATGAAGCGCCTGGGCATCGACTTTGTCTATCTGGATATCTCCCACAAATCGCGGGAATTCCTCGAGGAGCATTTCCCCACCATCAGCGCCCGCTGCCTGGAGCTGGGCATAGACATCGCGCGCGAGCCCATACCGGTTGTACCTGCTGCACACTACACCTGTGGCGGCGTGGTGGTGGACACGGCCGGTCGCAGTGATGTGGATGGCCTGTACGTGATCGGCGAGGCCTCCAGCACCGGCCTGCACGGCGCCAACCGCATGGCCAGCAATTCCCTGCTGGAATGTATTGTCTATGCTGAATCCGCCGCCGCCGCTATCGCCGCGACCATCGCCCGGGCCCCGCAGCCTCAAGCCGCGCCGCCCTGGGATGAAAGCCAGGTCACCGACTCCGACGAGGATGTGGTGATCTCCCACAACTGGGACGAACTGCGCCGCTTCATGTGGGACTACGTCGGCATCGTCCGCACCAACAAGCGCCTGGCCCGGGCGGAGCACCGGATCGAGCTGCTGCAGGCGGAAATCAACGAGTACTACAGCAATTACAAGGTCAGCAACGACCTACTGGAATTGCGCAACCTGGCCATGGTGGCGGAGTTGATGATCCGCTGCGCCCAGGCCCGCAAGGAAAGCCGCGGCCTGCACTTCACCCTCGACTATCCCGACCTGCTGCCGGAAGCGCTGGATACCGTGCTGGTTCCCAGCCACTAGCCCGCGTCCCGGTTCCCCGCATCGCGGTAACCGAGGGCGCGGCAGCTTGTATCCACGGCCAGTCGCGCTATGCTGATGAGCCACCCCGCAACCGGAGCACTCATCATGAGCGAACAGATCCCCGCCTCTCTGCCCGACTGGATCAGGGAGCACATCGAACTCTACCGCCGCGATCCGGAGGCCGGCCACTACTGGGATGCCTCTCTGGGCGGCGGCGAAGGCATGCTGACCACACTGCTGCTGACCACCACCGGGCGCAAGTCCGGCAAGGCATTGACGCTGCCCCTGATCTACCGGCCCACCGGCGATGGCGGCTACTGCGTGATTGCCTCCAAGGGTGGCGCACCGGCACATCCAGCCTGGTACCTGAACCTGGAGGCCAATCCGAACGTCGAAGTCCAGGTGGCGAGCGACAAGTTCAGCGCTCGGGCTCGCGTCGCCCAAGGCGAGGAGCGCGAGCGTCTGTGGCAGCTGCTGGTGGACTACTACGCGCCCTACACCGACTACCAGGCGAAGACCGAGCGACAGATTCCGGTGGTGGTGCTCGACCCGGTCTGAACGACGCCACGATGGCGACGCGGAACCGGGATCAGGACAGCGTCAGGTGCAAATGCCGCAACCGGCGCACAAACAGGCTCGGCACGTGCACAGGGGGACGGGCGGAATCCAGCGCGAAGTTGCGGGTGCGCGCCAACAGTTCCTCCAGTGCAACACGAGCTTCCAGACGGGCCAACGGAGCACCGATGCAAAAGTGGATGCCATAACCAAATCCAAGATGGCGCGCAGCCCCGGGCCGATCCAGGCGCAGCTGGTCTGGGTCGGGCCACTGCTCCGGATCCCGGTTGGCGGCGGCCCAACTCACCAGTAACAAATCATCCGGGTACAGGGGGATACCGCAGAGACGGGTTTCCCGGCGCACCACACGGTAGTGAAATTTAAACGGGGTCTCCAGCCGCACGACCTCTTCCAGAAATGCCGGGATCAGGCCGGGGGCGGCTCTCAGGCGCTGCTGCAACT
Organism: Haliea sp.; assembly: GCF_040221975.1. Lineage (GTDB taxonomy): Bacteria > Pseudomonadota > Gammaproteobacteria > Pseudomonadales > Halieaceae > Haliea. The sequence goes on along the minus strand of NZ_JAVJWR010000023.1, from coordinate 32,705 downwards.
CGGGAGCGCCGGCCAACAGGCGTACCGCCGAGCCCAGCAGGCTGGCAGTGGATTCCCCCGCTGCGCCGAACAAAATCACCAGCATGCCCACCGCCTGGCGCCGGGTGATCAGCCCGCTCTCAACAGCGCCGGCAAGCACCGCCGTCAGCGAATCTCCCCCCATCTCCGCCACTGCATCAAGCTGTGCCTCCAGGTAGGCATGCTGGCGCCCGGTCTCGGTCAGCACTACCGCCAGGCGCTCGGCATCCAGCGTGCCCGCAAGAAAATCCCCGCCCATCATCGCCCAGCGCCGCACCACCTCCAGCGCGTCGTCCCCCAGGCCCAGCAGCTGGCTCACAACCCAGGCGGGCAAGGGCTCGGCGAGGACAGCGCAACAGTCGCCACCACCCGTCGCCAGCAGTGAATCCACACGCTCCGCGGCGAGTGCACGCAGCCGCGGTTCCAGAGCGGCGATAGCGGCGGCCTTGAGCGGCTGCACCAGCATGCGCCGGTGCACCGCATGGTCCGGCTCGTCCGCGGTCGCAAGCACATTGCTCGCATGACCGGCACCGGCCAGATCGAATATCTGTGGCATGCCGTCGTCACCACGCACCAGCATCCGCTCCAGGTTGGCGGAAAAAGCCTCGTGCCGCATGACCACTTCCGACACCGCCGCGTGGGTTCCAACCAGGAAGGCACGAGTGCCACCCAGTTGGCACACCGGGGACAGCGAGCGCATGGTTGTATAAAGCGGGTAGGGATTTTCCAGCGCCTCCGTGCTGAAAAGATCCCCGGCATTATTGAATACTGTGGTCATGAGTTCCGCACCAGCTCAAAGACATTTCGATAGATCAGCATCACCTGCCGCCTCCCGCGCCGAGGTGCCAAACTGCCAGCGCCCCAGCGCAGCCCGGCTCGGCCACAAGCGGCAGAACTGTCGCACCGCACCCGGCCAGCAACCCGGCAAACAGCGGCAGCCGCAGGAGCCACTTCTTCGAGGCAATGGTATTCATGCAATGCCACCTTCGGAAACAGGTGTCCTGACCTGCGCAAGGCAGCGTGGGCTCAGCACCATTCCGGGGCAAGGACCGCGGCCGCCAGCACCAGATACCGCCCCGCCTTGGCGGCGACAACCAGGGCCAGAAAGCTCCAGAACGGCTCCCTCATCACGCCCGCCACTACAGTCAGGGGATCGCCGATAATCGGCGCCCAGGACAACAGCAGGGACCAGCGTCCATAACGATGATATCTCTCCTGCGCCCGGTCAAGTGCAGACCCGCTGACGGGAAACCAGCGTCGGTCCCGCCAGTGCTCTACATAGCGACCCAGCCACCAGTTGACGATGGCGCCCAGCGCATTCCCCGCAGTGGCCACAGCCAGGAGCAGGATGGCCGGATGTTCACCCTGAAGCAGCAGACCAGCGAGAACGGCTTCGGATTGGAGCGGAAGCAGTGTTGCCGCCCCGAAAGCGGTGAGAAACAGCGCTGTCAGTGCCGCCAGGCTCAAGACTCAGGCCTTGTCATCGGCTCTTCTGGCCGAATACCAGCCACCAGCGCCGCAGGTCGCGGAAGCCGTCCTCCCCCAGGTCGCGGGCCCATAACCAGAGGAAACGCCGGCCACGGCCAGCAGTTGGCCGCCAGTGCAGCACCATCACCCAGGGTAGCAGTACCGTGCCGGGAAGGAGATCTATCGCTACAGGAACGGCTTCGGGTGCCTGCCGCAACGCACAGGCCCGGGCTTCCAGTTGCAGGGATTGGGAGGTTGGCGGCGGCGGCGACCCGAACCAGACAACCGGGATCCAGGCCAGCAGCCCGAGCAGTGCCCACAAACCGTACCCGCGCCAGGCAATCTCGGCGAGCGCAACCAGCAGCAGCAGGCACACCGCGCACCAGAGCGGGCGCGGGCGATGGTCAGTCCAGGTCAGGACGAGTGAAGGCGAGTATGATGTGGACAATGGCGGCCAGCTCCGGGTCCTCGGGGACCTCGCGGCGCAGGAACCAGCCGAACAGCTCCTGATCCTCGCAGAGCATCAGCTGCCGGTAGCGATCACGGTCTGCCGCATCCAGCTGCGGGAAACGCTGGTTGACGAAAGGCTCCAGAACCAGATCCAGCTCCAGCATGCCGCGGCGACTGGCCCAGCGCATGCGATTGTGTTCTTCAGTTTCCAGCATGGCAGCTCCAGCCCGGTACGGGAACATCAAAAGCGGCTATTATAGCGTTTCCGATGGCAACAATGTGCAATAGCCGAACAATGCAGAGCAACGGAGGAGCAGTCGTCACCGTGTCAACAAACAGCGCCACAGTCACCCGCCTCGAGCGGGAAGCCCTGCTGGAGGTCAGCGGCCGCGACGCCGTGACCTTTCTGCACAACCAGGCCAGCTGCGATCTACAGCAACTCGAATCCGGCCGTGCCAGCTACGGCACCTTCTGCAACCCCCAGGGTCGTGTGCTGGCGGACTTTATCGCCCTGGCACTGGGTCCCGAAAGGATTCTGCTGCGCCTGCGACGGGACATCCTGGAAAGCACCCTCGCCGCGCTCGGGCGTTTTGCCCTGTTCTCCAGGGTGACCCTGCAAGCTGCGGGTGACGAGTGGCAGCTGCTCGGCTGCCGTGGCGCCGGCACAACCGCATTGCTGCAGCCACTGTTCGCGGCGTTGCCAGCGGCAGACCTGGCCTGGACCGGAGACGCTGACGCACTGCTGCTGCAACTCGACGGCAGCGACGAATGCTTCGAGACATGGGTGAACCGGGACCGGCAGCCGGCGCTGCCGGAACAGCTTGAGGCCACTCTCGAGGCCGCCAGCGAGGCGGACTGGGAGGCTGCGAACCTGCGCCGCGGCATCGCCCGCATCACTGCGGCGACTACCGGCGAACTGCTGCCACAGCAGCTCAACTACGACCTCAGCGGTCACATCAACTTCCGCAAGGGCTGCTACCCGGGTCAGGAAGTCATCGCGCGCATGCACTACCGGGGCAAGGCCAAGCGCCGCATGCTGCTGGTGCAGTTGCCTGCGGGTAGTGCCGCCAGCGCCGGGGAACCACTGTATCTGCAGGGCGGGGAACAAGCCGCTGCGCAGGTGGTCAATGCCGCGACCACCGCAGACGGCAGGACGCTGGCATTGATCACCACCACCCAGCCGGCGGCGGCGGAAGGCCTGCGCCTGGCACCGGATGACGAACAGCCGGTGCAGGTGCTGGAACTCCCCTACCCCGTGCCATTCGGCTAGGCCAGACTCCAGTCTATCGGCGTCTGGCCCTGCGCCTGCAGATACGCATTCGCAGCGCTGAAATGCCCGCAGCCAATAAAGCCGCGGTGGGCACTCAGGGGTGAGGGATGCGGCGCTTTCAGCACACAGTGGCGCTGGCGGTCGATCACCCCGCCCTTGCGCTGGGCATAGCTGCCCCAGAGCATGAACACCACGTTTTCACGTTCGCGGTTCACCACTTCCACCACCCGGTCGGTGAAGGTTTCCCAGCCCTTGCCCCGGTGGGAAGCGGCACTGTTGGCGGCCACCGTCAGCACGCTGTTCAGCAGCAGCACACCCCTGTCGGCCCAGGCGGTCAGGTTGCCGTGGCCGGGAGGGCCAATACCGAGGTCGCGCTGGATTTCCTTGTAGATATTCTTCAGGGACGGCGGGATCGCGACACTGGGGCGCACCGAGAAGCACAGGCCGTGGGCCTGGCCGGGGCCGTGATAGGGGTCCTGGCCGAGGATGACCACCTTCACCTTCGGCAACGGCGTGTGCTCAAAGGCATTGAATATTTCCGGCCCCGGGGGGAACACGCTGACGCCGTCGCGTTTTTCCTGCTGCAGGAAGTCCTTGAGCGCGCGCATGTAGGGCTGCTGGAATTCGCCGGCCAGCGGTGCCAGCCAGCTGGGCTCCAGCTGTATCGTCGACATGCTCAGTTGCAGGCCGCCATCAGCACTACCTGCTCCGTGGGCACGGGTCGCGGGATGTCCGTGGCCAGCAGCAAGCGCTTGTCGCGGGCGCGCTTGCCGGCATCGGCGTTGTCCACGGGCAGCAGGTCGGCCGCGGCACTGGCAGCCGCACGGCGTTCGGCCGGGGCATCGGCATAGAGCGTGGTGCGCAGGCGCGGCTGACGCCCGAGCGCGCGGATGCGCTGTTCCATCACCGCTGGCGCCCATTCCTGGCCGTGGGCGGCGCCGGCGGCGCGGGTGATACTCTCGTTCATCAGGGTGCCGCCAAGGTCGTTGGCTCCGGCATTCAGGCACACATCCACCCCGGCCGCGCCCATCTTCACCCAGCTGGTCTGGATATTGTCGATATGGCCATGCAGTACCAATCGCGACACCGCGTGCATCAGCACCGCCTCGCGGAAGGTGGGGCCGCGGCGGGCGCGCCCGCGCAGGAACATCGGCGCCTCCATGTGCACGAAGGGCAGCGGCACCAGCTCGGTAAAGCCGCCGGTGCGGGCCTGCAATTCGCGCACTGCCAGCAGGTGCCGGGCCCAGTGCCGGGGCTGCTCGATATGGCCGTACATGATAGTGGCGGTGGTACGGAAGCCCACACGGTGCGCGGTCTCCATGACCTGCAGCCACTCGGCGCTGTTGAGCTTGTCCGGGCACAGGGTAGCGCGCACCTCGTCATCGAGGATTTCCGCGGCGGTGCCGGGCAGGGTGTCGAGCCCGGCGGCCTGCAGCTGGCGCAGAAAATCCTCCAGGGACACGCCCAGGGTCGCCGCCCCCTGCCACACTTCCAGCGGCGAAAAGGCGTGGATGTGCATCTCCGGGGTGGCGGCACGCACGGTGGCAAGAATATCCAGATAGGTCTGGCCGGTGTAATTCGGGTGGATCCCGCCCTGCATACATACTTCGGTGGCGCCGCGCTGCCACGCCTCGCGGCAGCGGCGGGCGATCTCGGTGGCGCTGATGTCATAGGGGCGCCCGCGCAGCGCCTCGCTGTGCTTGCCCTTGGAGAAGGCACAGAACTGGCACTTGAAGTAACAGACGTTGGTGTAGTTGATGTTGCGATTGATGGCGTAGCTGACGGTGTCACCGCAGCGCTGGCGCCGCAGCCGGTCCGCGGCGTCAACCACGAAACGGAACTCGGGGCCACGGGCGGCAAACAGACGTTCCAGGTCGGCTTCCGCAAGCGCAGTGCCGTTCTCGCAGCGTTCGACGATCGCGCGCAAGTCCGTACCGACGGCGAAGGCATTGACCGGCTCGCTGAGCAGGGCCGCCTCCACGCTGGGCACGGGCGCCTCCTCCCCCGGTACCCAGCTATCCCGGCGGGCGAAGCCGGCGGCATCCTGCTGGCGCAGTACCGCGGGCCGCACCGCGGGATCCAGCCAGGTCTGCGGCGTGTTGGCATAGGCCGGGTAAACCGTCAGACGCTGCTCCAGGAACTTGCCGGCTGCGGCCGTTTCCCGCGCCAGCTGGTCCAGGTGCGGCCAGGGCGCTTCCGGATTGACGTGGTCGGGCGTCAGGGGCGAGACGCCGCCCCAGTCATTGATCCCCGCAGCCAGCAGCTGTGGCAGCACCCCGGGGCTGAGATTGGGGGGCGCCTGGATGCTCATCGCCGGGCCAAAGATGATCCGCGTCACCGCCAGGGTCCACAGTAACTCTTCCAGGTCCGGTTCCTGCGCCCGGGCCATCAGGGTGCCGGGCTTGGCGCGGAAGTTCTGCACGATCACTTCCTGCAGATGACCGTGAGCCTGATGCGAATCCCGCAGGGCCAGCAGGGATTCGATGCGCTCGCGTCGGGTTTCACCGATGCCGATAAGGATACCCGACGTGAAGGGCACTTTTGCCTCTCCCGCCAGAGAGAGGGTGCGCAGGCGTTCCGCCGGCACCTTGTCCGGGGAACCGTGGTGCGGCATGCCCTTTTCGCACAGGCGCTCGGCAGCGGACTCCAGCATGATGCCCATGGAGGCACTGACCGGACGCAGGAAGGCGACCTCTGCCGCAGTCATGCAACCGGCGTTGATATGCGGCAACAGACCGGTTTCCTCGAGGATGCGCCCGGCCACATGCGCCACGTATTCCAGGGTGCTGGCAAAGCCCATCGCCGCCAGCGCCTCGCGGGCGGCCCGGTAGCGCAACTCGGGCTTTTCGCCCAGGGTCAGCAGGGCTTCCTGACAGCCGAGTTCCGCGCCCTGGCGGCACAGCTCCAGAACCTCGTCCACGCTCATGAACGGCGACTCGACCTTTTTCGGCGTGGTGGCAAAGGTGCAGTAGTGGCAGACATCCCGGCACAGCCGGGTCAGGGGGATGAATACCTTGCGGGAATAGGTGACAACATTACCGTGGCCAAGATCGCGCAGCTGACCCGCCAGGGCCACCAGGGCGGGAGTATCCTCGCAGTCCGCGAGAGCCAGGGCCCGGGCGCGACCGGGCGGTGCGGCCAGATTGTGTAACCAGCTCCGGGTGTGCCCGGCGGGCAGCGTCGCCACCTGCTGGTGCAGCTGCAGGAGATCGGCGGGAGTGTCGATATCGCGGGCAATACCGGGCCGCTGCAGGCTGCGGCCGGGCAGGCCCTGCGCTTCCGCCCAGGCCAGATGCAACTTGCTGCTGTCGGGCCCGAAGGCAAATCGCGGTGGCGTGATCGCGGGAAACAGCAACAGGTTGCTACCGGACCCCGCGGCATCCCGCCCCACAACCAGCCCGCTGCGCGCTTCGGCACAGGCCAGGGCGGCGTCGATATCAGCGCTGGCAAGCAGGGGCAGGTCCGCATGCAGCACCAGCACCAGCGCTGCCGCGTTGGCATCCTCGCAACGCAGTCGCTCGCAGGCCGCCGCCAGTACGCCATTCAGCGATGGCAGCGGACCGCTGCTGGTCACGGGGGCCAGTTCGGTTGCAGCCAGCAGGGCCTGTTCGGACCACAGGCGCACCGGCGCTGGCGCCGTCAGCTCGCGGGCATCGGGTTCGTCCGAGACCAGGGTGATGGTACTGATGGCCGGGTGGGCGGCCAGCACCCCCACCACATCCCGGGCCATGGCCAGCGCCAGGGTCCGGCGCTGCTCACTGTCGAGCAGACCAGCCAGACGGGTCTTGGCTCCGGTCAGCTGTTTCAGTGGCACCAGCGCATGTACGGTAGTCCGGGAATCTATCGGCACAACAACTCCAGGCAGGCCGCTGCGAGGGCCTGCTTGTCGGCGCGTTCGCGCATAATGGTCACTGTCACTTCCACCTCCATGCCCAGCTTCTGTATCGCCGGGACCAGTGTAGCGTCACTGTGGTCTACAACAAATGTCCCGATCAAGCCCGGATAGTGCTCCGCGTAATGCGCCGCCACCCCGGTCGCGGTGACCGGCAGGTTCAGCTCCGCCATCATCTTTGCCGCCGGACCCTTCAGCGCCTGGCCGGCGACAATGGGCGCCACTGCCAGCACCGGCACCTGCGACTCTCGCAGGGTCTGCCAGAAACTGTCCAGCTGCAGGATGGGATCAATGCTCACAAAGGGGTTGGAAGGACAAATAATCACCCCGGCCAGGGTTCGCGAGGCACAGAGGTCGGCCAGGTTGGCTTGCAGCACAGCCGCGTCGAGCCCGGCAAAGCTGAAACCGTGCACCCGGGGCCGGCACTGTTCCCGCACGAAATAGTGCTGGAACGGCAAGTCACCCTCGGCGGTATGGACCACGGTCCGCACCGGGTCATCACTCATGGGATACACCGCCGCCTGCACCTCCAGGCGCCGGCCCAGTTCAGCCGTAACGGCAGACAGGCTTGCACCCCGCGCCAGTTCACCGGCACGCCACAGGTGCGTGGCCAGATCGCGATCGCCGAGGCGAAACCAGCTGTCCGCGCCCAGCTGTTCCAGCGCGGCCAGTACCTGCCAGCTTTCCCCGTCGAGGCCCCAGCCCTGATGCGGGTTGCTGACCCCCCCCAGGGTATACAGCACAGTGTCGATATCGGGGCAGATGGTCAGGCCCAGGTGCCCGAAGTCGTCAGCGGTATTGCAGGCAATGTGCAACTGTCCGGCAGGCAGCAGGTCATCCAGACCCAGACACAGCTTGGCGCCACCGACACCGCCGGAAAGCGCCAGCACCGGGCCCGCCGGTAAATTCACCGGAACATGTCCTGTTCGCGGGGCCGCAGCAGGGCCCGGGCATCACGATTCGATGATCGCAGCCGGGCGCCGCGGACCAGCACCACGGGCAGGCCCTCCGCCGCCTGCCCCATCACCAGCGACGCGGCACTGGCGAGCTCGTCGGCGACGGCGGGCTCGGTGACTTCCAGGCGGTTGCCGAAGCGATCCTGCCCGCCAATTTGATTGAACAGCGGATCCAGGCCGGCGGTACCGAGTGCGATGCCCACGGTGCCCACGCGCCAGGCACGACCGGCGCTATCGTTGATGATGATCTGCGGCGCGGTGCCGCAGCGCTCCGCCAGCGCCTCGCGCAGCGCCGCGGCGGAGGCATCGCAGTCCTCCGGCAACAGCAGCACCTGCGGGTCATCGGGATCATTGCGGATGTTGGAGCGATCGATGCCGGCATTGGCGTGCACGTATCCGCACCGGTGCTCGACAATAATCACCCCGGCTCGCACCCGCAGTACTTCCCGGGATTCACTGAGAATGAGCTCCACCAGGCGTGGGTCCTTGTCCGCGGCGCGCGCCAGTTCGAGCGCCCGGGGCCCCGGCTGCACCTCGGCCAGACGGCGATAGCGCCCCTCCGCCTTGGAGACGATTTTCTGCGCCAGCACCAGCACATCACCGTCCTGTAGGGTCAGCGCACTGGCTTCCAGACTGGCGGCAATCAGAGCCGCCAGGTCAGCGCCCGGAACGACCTCGGGAAAGTTCTCCAGAGGAATCAGTTCAAGGCGTGCACTCATTCATGGCTGTCCAGGCCGGAAATGCGGATACCGGCGTGGCAGCTATACTGCTTGTTGATCGTGATCAGCACCGAGGTCAGCGCCTCGGCGGCGGCCGCATTGGCGATCATGCCGGCGTGAAAGCCGCGCAGGCCCGCCGCTTCGACCAGCTTGATCACTTCGGCCCGGGCCTCCTTCTTGTTGCCGCAGACCAGCACGTCGCAGTCCACGGCTCCGGTATCCTGCAGGTGCGCCGCGGCCACGTTCTGGAACGCGGACACCACCTCCACACCCTCGCCCAGCAGGTCCTGGGCAATCTGACCCGCGCTGCCTTCCGGCGGCAGCTGTACCCGCGCGACCCGCGGTGGCACCAGCGGCACCGTGACGTCGATGAGGATCTTGCCCTGCAGGGCCGGGGCAACCAGCTCCAGGGTTGCTTTCTGGTGGCTGAAGGGCACGGTAATGGCAACAATGTCAGCCGCTTCGGCAGCTGCCAGGTTCTCCATGGCCTCGACGTTCACCGCGGCTGCACCGCGCTCGGCCATGACCGCGCGCAGGTCATTGGCAGCGGATTCTGCCTTGTCCAGGGTACGCGAGCCGATAATGACGCGGTAGCCAGCCTGTGCCCAGCGCCGGGCGAGGCCCGTTCCCAGATCGCCGGTGCCGCCGAGGATGGCGAGCACGGGCAGTGATTCAGTTGCCATAGGTGTGATTCCTGCTTGCTTGGTGAAGGGCCGGATGGTTCAGCTAAGTCTACTGATACCACCTCTCTCTGCCCGGAAAATGGTCGCAGCCCCGCAGGCATTTCCCGATCCCGGGGGAAGGCGGTAGGATGCGCGAAGCCGAGGCATCTTAGGCAATTCATCTGCCGATCACAAGTTGCCCCACGACAGCAGCAAGGAGCAGGGTGACATGCACAATCCCATGGATTTCAGTGGCCGCACGGTATTGGTAACCGGGGGTGGCAAGGGTGTCGGCAGGGGCATCAGCGAGCGCTTCCTGGCCGCGGGGGCCGACGTGGCGATCTGTGGTCGCAACCCGCCCGACTCCCTGCCGGCCGCAGGTGGCCGGGAAGCGTTTTTCGTCGCCTGTGATGTCCGCCGCCACGAGCAGCTGCAGGCCCTGGTCACTGCCGTCATCGAGCGCTGCGGGCGCCTGGACGTGCTGGTCAACAATGCCGGTGGCGCACCCCACGCAGAGGCCGCGACCGCATCCCCGCGCTTTCACGAATCCATCATTGCCCTCAACCTGACCTCGGCCCTGCATGCCGCCCAGTTGGCAAACAGCGTCATGCAGCAGCAGGAGGACGGCGGTAGTATCATCAATATTGCCAGTGTCAGCACTATCCGGCCGTCTCCAGGCACCGCAGCCTATGGCGCCGCCAAGGCCGGCCTGGTCAACCTGGGACATTCGCTGGCAGTGGAGTGGGGCCCAAAGGTCCGCATCAACGCCATCATCGCCGGCCTGGTGGAGACCGAGCAGTCACACCTGCACTACGGCGACGCCGAAGGTGTGGCAGCGGTGGGCCGCACGATTCCGCTCGGGCGCATGGCAGTTCCCGGGGACATTGGCGACGCCTGCCTGTTCCTGGCTTCCCCGCTCGCCTCCTATATCAGTGGCAGCAGCATTGCAGTCCACGGTGGTGGTGAAAAACCCGCCTTCCTGCAGGCCGCCAATGCGGGCACCGGCGCGTGAGCCGGCGCCGCAGCCTGGCGGTTGCCGCGCTGGCGCTGGGCCTTGCCACAGGCTGCCTCGCCGCCCGGGAGTCGGCGCCGGGCGCGAGCACCGGCTGGCCCAACTACGGCGGCCGGGACGTCAGCCAGTACAGCCCGCTCACGGACATCACCCCGGCCAACGTGGGCCAGCTGGAACTGGCCTGGCAACACCGCTCCGGTGATTTCAGTGATGGCAGCGGCGACTGGGGCCTGACTTCGTTTCAGGTCACCCCGCTGGTCGACGACGATACTCTTTACTACTGCACGCCCTTTGGCCGTGTATTCGCCCTGAACGCGGAGACCGGCGCCGAGCGCTGGCAGTTCGACCCCCAGGTACAGAACCGCCGCAGCGGCGTTTACCCGGCCGTCTGCCGCGGCGTGGCCCTGTGGCAGGCCAGTGACCCCGAGGAAGCCGCCGGCAGCTGCGGCAAGCGGATCCTGTACGGCACCCGCGACGCGGAGCTTATCGCCCTGGATGCGACTACCGGCCTGCCGTGCGCAGCGTTCGGCAACAATGGCCGGGTATCCCTGCGCGAGGACATCAGCGGCGGCGAGCCGCTGGTGTACTACCCGACGTCCCCGCCCTGGGTGCAGAATGATGTCGCCGTGATCGGCGCCCTGGTGCCGGACAACGAGCGCAAGGATGTGCCCTCCGGCGTAGTGCGCGCCTTCGATGTCCGCAGCGGTGAGCTGGCCTGGGCCTGGGAGCCGGTGCCCGAGGACTACCGGGAACGGCATCGTGACAGCCTGGGCAATGCCCGCTATCACATGGGCAGCCCCAACGTCTGGGCACCCATCGCGGGTGATCCTGCACAGGGCCTGGTGTATGTACCCACGGGCAATCCGGCACCGGACCTGTTCGCCGGCGAGCGCGACGGTATCGACACCTATGGCTCCTCAGTGGTCGCCCTGGACGATCGCAGCGGCGAGTTGCGCTGGTACTTCCAGACGGTGCACCACGATGTCTGGGATTACGATGTGGCTTCCCAGCCCACCCTGTTCCAGATTCCCGATGTAGGAGCCGGTCGCGCTGGTCTGGCGCAGGCCACCAAAATGGGCCATGTCTTCCTGCTCGACCGGGAAACCGGCGCACCGCTGTACCCGGTGGAGGAGCGCCCGGTGCCCGGCAACGGTGTGCCCGGCGAAACGCTCTCGCCCACCCAGCCATTTCCGACCCACCCGCCGCCGCTGCACCTGCCCGAGCGGCTGGGGCCCGAGCACATGGACGGCTTCGTCTGGCTGGACAAACTTGCCTGTCGCAGGGAGCTGGCCAAGTATCGCAATGAGGGCATGTTTACCCCGCCCAGCCTGGAAGGCAGCGTGCTGTACCCCAGCACCACCGGCGGCATCAACTGGGGCGGGATCAGCATCGACCCGGAGCGGGGCCTGCTGATCGTCAACCAGATGCATCTGGCATCGGTGGTGCAACTGATTCCGCGGGCAGAGTACGACGCGCTCAACCCTGAGCCCGGGTACCCGCTGGAGCACTACGAGATGGCCGGCAGCCCCTACGGTGTGCGCCGCTTTCCCCTGATGTCGCCGCTGGGAGCGCCCTGTAATCCTCGCCCCTGGGGCAGCCTGACCGCGGTGGACTTGCGCACGGGAGAGACCGTGTGGACCCGCAGCCTGGGCAATACGCGTGGCCAGGCCCCGTGGCCGTTCTGGTTCGATGCCGGCAGCCCAAACGCCGGTGGCCCCCTGACCACGGCTTCCGGCCTGGTGTTCATCGCCGCCACCACCGACTCCCGCTTCCGCGCCTTTGCCAGCGCCACGGGTGAACTGCTGTGGGAACATGCCCTGCCCTATACCGGCAACGCCACCCCGCTCAGCTATCGCACCCGCCCGCAGGGCCGCCAGTTTGTGGTGCTGGCGGCCGGCGGCCATGGCTGGTCCGAAGCCGGTGATGCGCTGCTTGCCTTCAGTCTGCCCGCGCCCACGGACGGTTCCTCCCCACCCTGATCGCGGCCTGACGGAACCCGGGTCCAGGGCAGGTTTGTGCCCGACGCCCGGAACGGTATACTGCATTTTTTTGTGGAGGAAGGCGCTTGAGCCTGCTGGACAGTTACCGGGCACTCAGCGAGCGCGAGCTTCAGGGCCTGTTCACCGGGTTTCTGCAGGAGCTCTGCGACAACCTGCAGCGCAGTGCGTCGGGAGCGCAAGCCGGCCAGGTCGGACACGGCACGGTTGCGGAGGCCGTCGCCATCCTGCAACTGCAGCGCACGGGCATGGTGGAAGCCTTTCTGGACCACATCCGGCACTTTCACGCCAACCTGACCCCGCCGCCCTCGGAACTGCACCAGTGGTGGGACCTGATTGACGAGGGCGGCACCCTCGATCTGGTGGACCTGAATGACTTCGAGGACTTCCTCGCCATTGAGCGCATGGTCAGCATTGGCGAGGATCTGTTCCGGGTGCCCATGGAGGCCCTGCAGATCCGCGTTGCAGAACTGGCGGGCGCAGATCCTGCGCGCCTGCGCCTGCCCGAGCATGTCGCGCAACTATGCCGCGCCCTGCAGCAGGTGCTCGACGCGTTCCGGGTGCCACAGAAGCTGTCTCCCAGGATTTACGATTTTTTTGTATCCCACTTCGTCCGCCGGCTGGACGAATTCTTCGCGGCGCTCAACAACCATCTCGAGGGCGCGGGAATAAAGCCGGAACTGGAAACCGAGATACGCGCTCACGGTTCGCTGTTGAAAAAACCGGTGACCTCCCACCACCGGCCACTGCGGCGTCCGCCCCCGAAACCACAGGAGCAGCCCGCCACAATGGCGGCCGGCGGCCCGGGTGGTGACAGCGCTTCCCTGTCACGCCCACAGCAACTCTACAGCTCTGTGATCAACGCCCTGAATTTCAAGCGCGAAGCCGAGGGAGGCTCAGCAACGACCAGCACCGGGCCCGTGGCAGATGCCCAAACCGTGGTCGACGCCCTGGCGCGCCTGCAACAGAGCGGCGAGGCACTGCAGCAAATCAGGCGTGCCGGCTCCATCGCCGACTACCTCGTCGCCCAGACGGCGGAAGTACAGGGTCTGGGTGCCGGCAACGCTCTCAGCGTCGAGAATCGCAACCAGCTGGAGATGGTTGACAGCCTGTTCGGCACCATCCAGTCGCAGCTGGATGTCAGCACGGACCTGAAGCCCGCTCTGGGCAACCTGCAGATTCCGCTGGCGCGCCTGGCCCTGCTCGAGCCCCACTTCTTCCTCGACCCGGCACATCCTGCCCGCAGCCTCGTCGACAAGCTGGCCGTGCTGACCAGTTCGGCGAACTTCCCAAACCGCATGCTGGAGAGCAGGGTCGAGACAATCATCGACAACATAGTCGCCAACTATGATCGCGACACGGGAGTGTTCGACGAAGCGCTCGCCGGGGTAGAGAGGCTGGTGCAGCAGCAGGCCCAGGCCCACGCGCGCAACATCGAACGGGTGGTGAAGGCCCAGGAAGGCAAGGAGAAACTGGCCAGCGCCCGCAGCGCGGTGGACGCTGTCGTGCACGCCACCCTGCCCGAATCGGATGTGCCACAGGTCCTGCTGGACCTGATTGACAACGGCTGGCGCGATTTGATGGTACTCACCCATATCAAGCAGGGAGCCGACAGCCGCGAGTGGCAGGAGCACCTGCGCACCCTGGATCTGCTCGCCACCTGGCTGGTGCAGCAACAGCGGGGCAATGTCGATGAGGATCTTGTCGTCGAGCGCAGCCTTGAGGCCGAACCCTTCATCGACCTGATCGAACAGCAGGTTGGCGCAGCCCTGCCTGGCAATGTATCCATCCAGGCCGTACTGGACGAGCTGCGCGCCATCCTTGCCGGCGAGGCTCCGGTTGCAGTGGCTGCGGACGATCGCCCGCGGACCGTCAAAGCGGGCAGCGACACCGACGCCCGGCGCAAGCGCATCGACAAGACCCTGCGCCTGCGGCGCTGGGTGCGGCGGGTGGAAGAGCTGGAAACGGGCAATTGGCTCAACTACCGCGACCACGAAGGACAGCGGCACCGCATGCAACTGGCCTGGATCAGCGACGACCTCGAGCGCTTCCTGTTTGTCAACGAGCGCGGGCAAAAAGTGGCTGAACTCGACAAGATTCAGCTGGCCCGCCAGCTCAGTCGTGGCGCGCAATTGCCGGCGCCAGCAGACACGTTGTCAGTGGTCGACCAGAGCATGTACGGCACGCTGGAGAATGTGCAGCGCACCCTGAGCTTTGCCCGCAACCACGACTCCCTCACCCGCCTGATCAATCGCGAAACCTTTGTCGAGCAATTGGGCCGAACCCTGCGCCACGCCCAGCAACACCAGTCCCAGCATGCCATGTTGTGGCTCAATATCGACAAGTTCAACCTGGTCAACAAGATCTATGACCGCATCAGCGGCGACCAGGTATTACTGGAATTCTCCCGTTTGCTGGCGCAGCTGCACGGCAAGAAAATTTCCTCGGCCCGCCTCGGTGAGGATGAATTCGCAGTACTGCTGGTAGACCGCGACCTGGAACAGGCCCAGGCGATTGGCGAACGGATCCGCAGCGACATCGCCGCCGGCAGCGTGGAAATCGAAGGCGAGAAAGTCGGCTTTACCGTCTCCATCGGTATCGCCCCGATTCTCGACTACAGCCCCGATGTCGATCAGATCATGGCCAACGCCCAGGCCGCCATGCAACTGGCCAAGCACAACGGCCGCAACCGGGTGGAGCAGTATCGTGACAGCGAGGATGTCGTGCGCAGCTACCGGCAGGAACAGCGCCGGTCGCGGCAGGCGCTGGAGGAGGCGCTGGAGAGCGAACGCTTCGTCCTGCGCGCTCAACCGATTGCCAAAACCGCCGTCGCCGGCAACATGTCCATCACCAGGCACTACGAACTGCTGCTGGCGGTGCGCGACAAGAACGGCAACCTGAGTTCTCCCCAGGCCTTTATCGACTCCGCCGAGCGCTATGGTTTCATGACCCTGGTAGATCGCTGGGTAGTGCGGGAAGCCTTTCGCTGGATCAGCTCACTGATGGACGCCCAGAAAGTGGTGCCCAACCTCGCCATCAACCTGTCCGGCGCCAGCGTCACCGACGATGCGTTTCTCGACTACCTGTTCGAGCAGATCTCCGAATTCGGCGTCGGCACCAATCGCCTTTGTTTCGAAATCACCGAGACCGGCACCATATCCAATATGGTCAAGGCGGCGGATTTCGTGCGCGCCTTCCGCAACATCGGCTGCAAGTTCTCGATCGACGACTTCGGCACCGGCCTTGCCAGCCACAACTACCTGCGCGAGTTGCCGGTGGACTACGTCAAGATCGACGGCAGCTTCATCACCAACATCCACGAAAATCGCAATGACTACGCGATGGCGCGCTCGATCAACGACCTGGCCCACTTCCTCGGCCAGGAAACCATCGCCGAGTCAGTGGAAAACGAGGCCATCATAGAGAAGCTGCGGGAAATCGGTGTCGATTACCTGCAGGGCTGGGGGATCGGGCGACCGAAACCACTGGCAGAAGTGGCGCTTGACCTCTCGAGCATAGAAAAGTGAAACGGCCCGGGCCCGGCCTGACCCCCGCCACACTGGCTACGATTCCGGCCGCCTACGATGAGCTGATCGCGACCCTCTACCGCGGCCCTCTGGAAAGCCAGCCCTGGGCTTCGGCCCTGCCAGCGCTGCGCGAGTTGATTGATTGTCACGTCGTATCGCTGGTGCTGCGACCTCCGGCAGAAGATGACCGGGGCGTTATCCTCAACAGCGTTCGCCCCCGCAGCAATGATACCCGCCCCGGGGAGCTCGACGGCCCTCCGGATTGGGAGGTAACCGCCTACCGCGAGCAGTTCTTCTCCCTGGACCCATTCGTCAACCTGCCGCCGGATCGCGTGGTGGCGCTGGAAGACATCCTCAGCGACGAGGAATTGGTGGCCTCGGACTACTATGAACACTACCTGGAGTCGGCAGGACTGTTCCGGATCCTGGGGCTTGATACGGTCGAGCCCGGCGGCATGCTGGCCCGCCTGCGCTTCTCTCGGCGCCGCAACGAGCCCCGTTTCAGCACCGACGAGCGCAACCTGCTGGCCCGTATTGCGCCCCACCTGCGCCTGTCCATACAGCTGTATGCCACCCTCAGCCGCACCGTGTCGGAGCGCAACCTCTACGCCGGTGCCGTGGAGCAGCTGGCGGTGGCCACCATTGTGCTGGATGAACAGGGGCGCATCCTCAGCACCAATACCATCGCCCGGGCGCTGCTGGACGAAGGTAACGGACTCAGCGTGCGTGGACAACACCTGGTCATCGACAATCGCGACAAGAACCGGGAACTGCAGACTGCCCTGGAAACCATCATCAAGGCCCAGCATCGAGGTGAAACCTCGGTGGTGCGTGCCCTGCGCGTCCCCCGCAGCGGCGGCCATTCCCAACTTGGCCTGGTACTGCGACCGGTGCCCGTTCCCGAGTGGGGGGAAGGTCAGTCAAGCCCCTGTGTGGCGGTATTCATCTCCGACCCGGAACTCAACGAAACAGCGTCCCAGGGCACCCTCGGGCAGCTCTTCGACCTGACTCCGGCCGAGGCCAACCTGGCCATCCTCCTGTCCCGCGGCCTCAGCCTGGCGGAGGTGTCCGAGGCCCAGAACATTTCCCCGCATACCGCCCGCGCCCAGCTGAAATCCATCTTTGCCAAGACCGGCGTCTCCCGTCAGGCCGAACTGGTGAGGCTGGTACTGAAAAGTGTCGCCTCACTGGGTTGAAACCCCGGCCCTGACCTGATCGCCGCAGGGTGCAGGCAGCCTATCAAATGCTCTATACTCTGGATCATGAATTTGTCCAGGGGGACGTCATGTCAGTGCGCGTGCAAAACGTCAGCGAAACCGAGCCTTTCCGATCGTGTAGCCACGAGTACAAAGTCAGCTGCGACACCTGCCGGCTGAGCCGGATCTGTCTACCGCTGGCGCTGAACAGCGCCGATCTGGAGCACCTGGAAAACATCATCCAGCGCAGCAAACCGCTGCAGAGGAATGAGCTCCTCTACCACGAGGGCGGGCCCTTCCAATCCATCTACGCGGTGCGCTCCGGTGCCATGAAAGCCTACCGCACCACCAGCGATGGCCGCGAGCAGGTCACCGGCTTCTACTTCCCCGGCGAAGTCCTGGGAATGGACGGCATCAGCGATAGCGCCCATGCCTCATCGGCACGGGCGCTGGAAACCTCGGCCGTCTGCGCGATTCCCTTCGACTCCCTGGAAAAGCTCAGCGCCCTCATGCCCGGCCTGCAAAGACACCTGTTCCAGCTCATGAGCCGGGAGATCACCGAGGATCAATTGTTGATCACCCTGCTGAGCAAGAATTCAGCCGATGAGCGCGTGGCCACCCTGCTGCTGAGCATTTCCCGGCGCAACGCGCGCCGCCACCTGAGTGCAAGCCAGTTCCGACTGCCCATGTCGCGGGTGGATATCGGCAACTATCTCGGGCTGACCGTCGAGACCATCAGCCGGGTATTCAGCCGGATGCAGAAAAGCGGCATCCTGCGGGTCGACAACAAGGAAATCGAGATTCTGGACCAGGAGGCCCTGCAGCTGGCGGCCAACATCGCGGCATGAGAGGCGGCCGGGGGCGCCCCTCTGGCTCTCTTGATCTGTATCAAGGCGCTGGCAATGCAGACCGTTAGAATGCGCCCGTGCCACGCACAACGAACTCTTGGGGAGAGAAAAACAACATGATTCAGCACACTCTAGGCCTATTGGTGAAGCCCGATGCGCAGTGGCGCAGTGTGGCCGAACTGCCCGCCAGCTCGATCAATATCCTGATCCTCTATCCCTGCGTTATGGCGCTGCTGCCCGCTGTCGCCTGGTACTTCGGCACCAGCCGTGTCGGCTGGACGGTTGGCGACGGACCAGCCATCAGGCTGACCGTCGAAAGCGCCCTGCAACTGTGTATCCTGTTCTACTTTGCCATGGTCGGCTGCGTGGTGGCCGTAGGCTATTTCATTCACTGGATGGCGGAGACCTACGGCGCCGAGACCACCTTTGCCAAGGGCATCGTGATCGCGAGCCTGGCGGCAACCCCCCTGTTCGTGTTCGGCCTTGCTGGCGTTTACCCCCTGCTGTGGGTGGACATGCTGCTGGCGGTAATTGCGGTCAGCTGGTCGGTGTACCTGTTGTACCTGGGGATTCCGATCATGACCAACATACCCGAGGAGCGCGGCTTCCTGTTTTCATCCGCGGTGGTCGGTGTGGGCCTGGTGATTCTCGTATCCCTGATGGTAACCACCGTTATCCTGTGGGATTTCGGTGTGGGGCCTGCCTTCACCGACGTCTGAACAACCCTGGTCCGGGCCTGAGCCCACCTTCTTTGACAGTGGAATCAAACCATGAGTGAACTCAACGCTGCACTGGAGCATCCGACCTACAACTACAAGGTCGTGCGCCAATTTGCCATCATGACGGTGGTATGGGGTATCGTCGGCATGCTGGTCGGCGTGCTGATCGCCGCCCAGCTGGCCTGGCCGGCCCTGAATTTCGACCTGCCCTGGACCAGCTTCGGGCGGCTGCGGCCCCTGCATACCAATGCGGTGATTTTCGCCTTTGGCGGCAGTGCCCTGTTCGCGACCTCCTATTACGTCGTGCAGCGCACCACCCAGGCGCGCCTGATCTCCGACAAGCTGGCCGCCTTTACCTTCTGGGGCTGGCAGGCGGTTATCGTGGCGGCGGCGGTCACCCTGCCGCTGGGGCTCACCTCCTCCAAGGAATATGCCGAACTGGAGTGGCCGATTGACATTCTTATCGCGGTGGTCTGGGTCTCCTACGCCATCGTATTCTTCGGCACCATCGTCAAACGCAAGGTGAGCCACATCTACGTGGCCAACTGGTTCTTTGGCGGCTTCATCGTCACGGTCGCGGTGTTGCACATCATCAACAGTGCGTCGATGCCAGTAGACATGACCAAGTCCTACTCTGCCTATGCCGGCACTGTCGATGCCATGGTGCAATGGTGGTATGGCCACAACGCGGTCGGGTTCTTCCTCACCGCGGGCTTCCTCGGGATGATGTACTACTTCGTGCCCAAACAGGCGGAACGCCCCATCTATTCCTATCGCCTCAGTATTGTGCACTTCTGGGCCCTGGTTGCCGTCTACATCTGGGCCGGTCCTCACCACCTGCACTACACTGCCCTGCCCGACTGGGCCCAGAGCCTGGGCATGGTGATGTCCATCATTCTGCTGGCACCCTCATGGGGCGGCATGATCAACGGCATGATGACTCTCTCCGGTGCCTGGCACAAACTGCGCACCGACCCGATCCTGCGCTTCATGGTGGTCAGCCTGTCCTTCTACGGCATGTCCACCTTTGAAGGTCCGATGATGTCCATCAAGACCGTGAACGCACTCTCACACTACACGGACTGGACCATCGGCCACGTCCACTCCGGGGCCCTGGGCTGGGTCGCCATGATCTCCATTGGCTGTATCTACCACCTGATCCCGATACTGTTTGGCAAGAGCCGCATGTACAGCATTGAGCTCATCAATGTCCACTTCTGGATGTCGACCATTGGCACCGTGATGTACATCGCCTCCATGTGGGTCAACGGCATTCTGCAGGGCCTGATGTGGCGCGCCTACAATGAGGACGGCACCCTGACCTACACCTTTGTCGAGTCCCTGGTGGCGAGCCATCCGGGCTATCTGGTGCGGCTGGCCGGTGGTGCCATCTTCTTTGCCGGCATGCTGGTGATGGCCTACAACGTTTACATGACCACACGCAAGGATGTTGCCGAACAGGCGCTCCCGGCGGGCGCGGCACAGGGGAGTCACGCATGAAGCATGAAGTCGTAGAGAAAAACGTTGGCTTGATGATCATTCTGATCATCGTTGCCATCAGCTTTGGCACCCTGGTGGAACTGGTTCCGCTGATGTTCGGCAAGCAGGTCAACGAGCCCATTGCCGGCCTCAAGCCACTGCCCGCCCTGGAGCTGGAAGGACGGGACATCTATGTCCGCGAGGGTTGCAACAACTGCCACTCGCAGATGATCCGCCCGCTGCGCGCCGAAACCGAGCGCTACGGCCACTACTCCGTTGCCGGCGAGTTCGTCTACGATCACCCCTTCCTCTGGGGCTCCAAGCGCACCGGCCCGGACCTGGCCCGCGTGGGGCAGCGCTACAGCGACGACTGGCACCGCGCCCACATGTACAACCCCCGGGACGTGGTCCCTGAGTCCAACATGCCCGCCTACCCCTGGCTGTTCGACAACGAGATCAACAGCGAACGCACTCCCAGGAAGATGACGGCACTGCGCAGGGTCGGGGTTCCCTACACCGATGAGGATATCGCCGGCGCCGCCAGCGCGGTGGAAGGCAAGCTGGAAATCGATGCCCTGGTGGCCTATCTCCAGCAGTTGGGCACCCTCCTGCAGACGAGGCGCTGACCAATGGACATCAATGACCTGAGAGGAATCAGCACGGCGCTGCTGTTCTTCGCTTTCATCGGCCTCTGTGTCTGGGCCTGGAGCAGCAAGCGCAAGAAATCCTTTGACGAGGCCGCCAACCTGCCCTTCGCAGATGAGGAACTGAGTCAACGTACCAAGCAGGAGGAGGCAAAGAACAATGACTAGTTTCTGGAGCTGGTGGGTCATCATCCTGACCGTCATCACCTTTGTCGGGATCACCTGGATCCTGCTGGCCAACCGCAAGCGCGGCGAAGGGACCACCGACAAGACAACCGGCCACGCCCACGATGGTATCGAGGAGTATGACAATCCCCTGCCGGCCTGGTGGTTCTACATGTTCGTGATCACCATTGTCTGGGCGATCGGCTATCTGATCATCTACCCCGGCATGGGCAATTACCCGGGCCTGATCGGCTGGACCCAGATCGGCCAGCACAAGGCAGAAGTCGACGCCGCGGAGGAGCGCTACAGTGAAATGCGCAGCCGTTACCTGGCCATGTCGGTGGAAGAGATTGCCGAGGACCCAGCGGTGCTCAGGATGGGCATGCGCCTGTTTGGCAACAACTGCGCCCAGTGCCACGGTGCTGACGGCAAGGGCCGCTACGGTTTCCCCAACCTGACCGACAACGACTGGCTCTGGGGCGGCAGCCCCGAGGCAATCAAGACCACTCTGGTCGACGGTCGTCGCGCCGCCATGCCCGCCTGGGCCGGTGTCCTGGGCGACCAGGGTATCGCGGAAACCACCGAGTACGTGCTGTCCCTGAACGGGCGCTCCACCGACGCGGATATGACCGCCGCCGGCGAGCAGCACTATCAAACCTACTGCGCTGCCTGTCACGGCGGGGATGCGAAGGGCAACTACCTGTTTGGCGCGCCCAACCTGACCAATGGTATCTGGCTGTATGGCGGCAACCGCGAGCAGATCGCACACAGCCTGCGTGCGGGCCGCAACGGTGTGATGCCAGCGTTTGGCGACAGCCTGACCGAGGACAAGATCCACATCCTGGCGGCCTACGTCTACAGTCTCAGCAACTGATCTACCCGCCGGCTTCCCTCGGGAGGCCGGTCGCTACACCCTCCCCTGCCCTCGATAGTGGTACCGCGGCATGAAAGACAAGAACCTGATTGACGTTCACGAGTTTGCTCCGGCGGAAGTGAGCGAAATCGATCTGTATCAGCACCGGGAGAAAATCTATACCCGCAAGATCGAGGGTTTCTACCAGCGTATCCGCCTGTACACCGGCTGGCCTCTGTTGATCGCCTATTTCCTGCTGCCCTGGCTGTCCTGGGATGGCCGCCAGGCGATCTGGTTCGACTTGCCCGAGCGCAAGTTCCACATCCTGGGGCTGGTGTTCTGGCCCCAGGACTTTCCGCTGCTGGCCTTTCTCCTGATCATCTCGGCCTTTGCCCTGTTCGCTGTGACAGTCGTTGCGGGCAGGGTCTGGTGCGGCTACACCTGCCCGCAGACGGTGTGGACCAGTATCTTCATGTGGATCGAGCAGAAGTTCGAAGGTAGCCGCAACCAGCGCATGCGCCTGGACAAGGGCCCCTGGACCGCGGAGAAAGTGTTGCGCAAGGGCCTGAAACACGGTGGCTGGCTGTTCGTGGCCTTCCTTACCGGGATGACCTTTGTCGGCTACTTTTATCCGGTACGGGAACTGCTGCCGGACCTGCTGACCTTCTCGGCGGGCCAGTGGGGCGTACTCTGGACGGTCTTCTTCACCCTGGCCACCTACATCAATGCGGGCTGGATGCGAGAACAGGTCTGCAAGTACATGTGCCCCTATGCGCGCTTCCAGTCAGTGATGTTCGACCAGGACACCCTCATTGTCTCCTATGACCCGACGCGCGGCGAACCGCGCGGATCACGCAAGCGTGACGCCGACTACAAGGCACTGGGGCTGGGGGATTGCATCGACTGCGAGCTATGCGTACAGGTGTGCCCGACCGGCATCGATATTCGCGACGGCTTGCAATACGAATGTATCGGCTGCGCCCTGTGCATTGACGCCTGCGACTCGGTGATGGACAAAATGTCCTATCCCCGGGGGCTGATCAGCTATACCAGTGAACATC
This sequence comes from Haliea sp., assembly GCF_040221975.1. GTDB lineage: Bacteria > Pseudomonadota > Gammaproteobacteria > Pseudomonadales > Halieaceae > Haliea. The sequence continues at coordinate 9,770 of NZ_JAVJWR010000023.1, read as the reverse complement.
AGCTGCAGGGGGGCACCACCCACTGGCTGCGGCCCCGCATCATCGGCTACCTGCTGGTACTGTGCGTCATGGTGGGGCTGTTCAGCTACCGGATCGTCACCCGAGTGCCGCTGGAACTGACCGTGATCCGGGACCGCAACGAACTGTACATGACCACCATGGACGGCAAGATAGAAAACATCTACACCTTGAGCCTGGTCAACATGGAGCAGTCCATGCACGAGTTCGAGATCCAGATCAGCGGCATAGACGATGCTGAAATCATCGGTGACACGCTCTACACTCTTGGCGGTGGCGAGGTGCGCAGCATCACCCTGAGGGTTCGTGCCGCCCCGGAACAGCTGCCGAAACCCAGTAGCGAAATTGTTTTTACCGCCAGGGCCACCGACCAGGAATCGCTGCAGACTCGTTCCGAATCGCGCTTCATGAGGCCACTGTGATGAAACCGGTCTATCCCGATCAAGACACCACACCCTGGTACCGGCAGTTCTGGCCCTGGTTCCTCATCGCTCTGCCTGGCACCGTGGTGGTGGTCAGTTTCCATCTCATGTACACCGCCTACAAGCACTCTGACGATCTGGTCGTGGATCAATACTACAAGGTGGGACTGGCGATCAATCGTCAGCTGGAACGCAAGGAACGCGCGGCGGAACTCGCGTTGGCGGCACAGTTCACGATTACCGACCAACAGGTTACCGCGAAGCTGGATGGACCGGTAACCGCAGGCACTCTGGAACTGACTTTCTCCCACCCCATGGAGGCCGACCGCGACTTCAGCATCCCGCTGCAAAGGGTAGGCCCGGGCATCTACAACGGCCAGATGACGGCCGCCGTTGCCGAGCGCTGGCACTGGATTCTCAGTGATGGCGCGGGCAACGAATGGCGCCTGGACGGTGTCGTTCGTGCGGAAGATCTGCTCGCCGAAGATTCCTGAGGAGGCGCGCCACGGCGATGACCGGCCCCCAACCCTGCTTCCACTGCGGCGAGCCCGTACCCTCCGGCACCCGCTTCAGTGTTGTTATCGACGGTATCGCCCAGCCCATGTGCTGCCCCGGCTGCCGCGCCGTTGCCAGCCTCATCGCGGACAGCGGATTGGCGAGCTTCTACCGCCAACGCACGGCTTTCAGCGACAAGCCAGCCAGCGATGCCCCGCCAACACTGGCAGAATACCGGCTCTACGATGACCCGACCGTGCGCAGCCAGTTCTGCCACCGCGGCGAGGATGGCACCGAGAACGCACGGCTTCTGCTCGGCGGCGTCACCTGTGCGGCCTGCACCTGGCTGATAGAACAGACACTGCTGCGCGAGCCGGGCATCCTCGACGCCCAGGTCAATCTGCAGCAGCAACGCCTGGCAGTGCACTTCGACAGTGCCAGGATCCAGCCCAGCCGCATTTTCGCCCTGGTCGAAGCACTGGGCTACAGTGCCAGGCCGTTCCACAGCAGCAGCCAGCGCGACCAGATCGAGCAGGACTACCGCGCCGACCTGCGCCGGGTGGCGGTCGCGGGCGTCGGCATGATGCAGGTCGGCATGTTCGGCATTGCCCTGCACGCTGGCGACCTGCAGGGTATTGCCCTCGAATACCAAACCCTGCTGCGCTCGGTCAGCCTGCTGGTCGCCAGCTTCGTCATGGTCTACTCCGCGCGTCCCTTCTTCACCACGGCCTGGCGTCACCTGCGCCATGGCTCGCTGGTGATGGACCTGCCCGTGGCCCTGGCCATCGGCCTCGCCTTCAGCGCCAGCGTCTGGGCAACCGCTACGGGGGGTGGTGAGGTCTATTTCGATTCCGTAGTGATGTTCACATTCTTCCTGCTCATGGGCCGGTTCTTCGAGAAACGCATGCGACGCAGGCACATGCTCGCCTGCCACGATGCAGAGGACAGTCTGCCACTGGCGGTTAGCGTACGCCGCGATGGCGCCTGGGAGCGTGTCCCGAGGCGCCTGCTACAGCGCGGCGATACGGTACGGGTGATGGCCGGCGAAACCATCGCCGTTGATGGCACTGTGCACAGTGGCACCAGTGCCGTGCGTGAAGACACCTTCAACGGCGAGTATGTGCCGCGCACGGTGACACCGGGCGACGCGGTCTTTGCCGGCACCATCAACCTGGAAGGCAGCCTGGAACTGACGGTACAGCAGCTCTACGAGAACAGCCGCCTGGCAGCCTTGCAGCAGAGCGTGGAACGGGCCCAGCGCGCCAAGCCCAACCTGGCGCGGATGGCTGACCGCCTGTCGGCCTGGTTCGTGGCCGGCATTCTGGTGATCACCGCTGCCACCGGGCTGGTCTGGAGCCAGATCGCACCGGAGCAGGTACTGTGGATCTGTCTCTCGGTGCTGGTGATCAGCTGTCCCTGCGCCCTGGCACTGGCAACCCCGGCCGCGCTGACAGCGGCCGCCAGCGCCCTGCGGAGCAAGGGCGTCGTGGTACACGGCGACAATGCCATTGAAGCCCTGTCACGGTCGCGCCTGCTGGTATTCGACAAGACCGGCACCCTGACCGAGGGAAAATTGCAGCTGCAGCGGGTAGTGCCCTGCGGCCAGACCGATGCAAGGGAACTGACTGCCCTGGCCGGCGCCCTGCAGCAACATTCCAATCATCCGATTGCCTACGCCTTTCGCGACATTGGCCCGCTTGCCCAGGTGACTGACCCGGTCTATGTTACCGGCGCTGGTGTTGAGGCGAGCTGGGAGGAGCGGCGCTACCGCATGGGCAGCGAACGTTTCTGTCGCGAAATCGCAGCGGATCTGCCTGCAGCGCCGGACTCAAGCCTGTACTGGGTCGCCCTGTGTGCACAGGGCCAGCCGCTGGCCTGGTTCGGGCTCTCGGACCGTTTGCGCGCCGAAGCGGGCGAGGTCGTGGCAGCCGCCCGTAGCGCCGGCATGACGCTGGCCCTGCTGACCGGGGACAGCTCCGCCGCCGGCAAGCGGCTGGCGACCGAGCTGGGTTTTGACCATGTCGGTATCGGCCTGTCGCCGGAGGACAAGATGCTGCAGGTACGCAACTGGCAGCAACAGGGGCAGGTCGTCATGGCGGTGGGCGATGGTCTCAATGACGCTCCTCTGCTGAGCCTGGCCAACGCATCTTTCGCCGTCGCCAGCGCCACCGACCTGGCCCGGGCCCAGGCCGACTTCGTGGTCGACAGTGACAACCTCGGGGCCCTGATTACCAGCCTGCGCAAGGCCCGCCAATGCACCCGTATCATCAAACAGAACTTTGCCTGGGCCCTGGGCTACAACTGCAGCGGGATACCGCTGGCCGCCATGGGCTTCATACCGCCCTGGGCGGCAGCCCTGGGGATGTCCCTGAGCTCGCTGGTCGTGGTGATGAACTCACTGCGCCTCAACAAGTCACGCGATCAGGGCGCGGCCTGATATGGAAAGCCTCTATCTGTTGATTCCAATTGCGCTGGTATTCTGCGTCATCGTCATCCGGTTGCTGATCTGGGCCATCGACAGCGGCCAGTACGAGGACCTCGACAAGGAAGCCTCGCGCATCCTTATGGACGAGGAAGCCGGCAAGCAGAAACCGCCAGCGGAAGGAGATAAAGACAATGCTGACTGAACTCGGCAGCGCCTTCGCCCTGGGGTTGGCAGGCGCCGGCCATTGCCTCGGCATGTGCGGCGGTATCGCCGCCGCTTTGCAACTCGGCGGCGCCAGGGGAACCGGCATGACCCTGGCCTATCACGGCGGCCGTATCACCAGCTACACCTTGCTCGGTGCTGCACTGGGATTTGCCGCCGGCAGCATCGATATCACCGCCTGGACCATGGCACTGCGCTATCTCGCCGGGATTCTGCTGGTAGCCATGGGGCTGTACATCGCCGACTGGTGGCGGGCGCTACAGTGGCTGGAACGCGGTGGCGCCGTACTCTGGCGGCCAGTGCAGCGCTGGTCCGGCAAGCTGCTGCCCCTGCGGCACTGGTATCAGGGCGCGGCATTGGGACTGTGCTGGGGGTTGATGCCCTGTGGTCTGATCTACAGCAGCCTGGCATGGGCGGCTACAGCCCAGGATCCCGGACTGTCGGCATTGATGATGTTGTTTTTCGGGCTGGGCACGCTGCCGGCCATGCTTGCAACCAGCTTCGGCGCCGGTGCCGTGCAGTCATTGCTGCGGCGCAGAGGGCTGAAAATTGTCCTGGGGCTCCTGCTGATACTGTCGGGAATATGGACGCTGTACCTGACGATCAGCCACGGCAACCACGGCGAGCACAGCAGCCATGGGCAGCAGCAGGAACAGATGGATCAGGGGCACGGTCAGCACCACCATTGAAGACTGCGTGACGCCAGGTAACGGGGAGGCCTGGACTGACGGAGGGAATCACGAGCGAGCCGCGCAACGCGGCTTGCCCGCTCAGGAGAGTCAGAAACGGTAGGCTACGCCTACGTTGTATACCCAGGGGTCTATCGACACATCAAACTCGACAGTGCCCACATCAGTGCGGATCTTGGCGGTTGAGTCAATATCGATGTACCAGACCGCCAGGTTGATCGCCCAGTTGTCTGACAGGGGAATATCCACACCGGCCTGTGCAGCCAGTCCGAAGGAGTCATCCAGAGACAATTTTGCCTCGCTGGCGCCGAGCAGGGCCTCCAGCGCACCCGCCAGCTGCGGATCCACATCCTCATCGTAAATGAAGGTATAGTTCAAGCCGAGCCCGACATAGGGCTGCCAGCCGCGCTGTCCACCGAAAGGATACCACTGCATGATCAGGGTCGGCGGCAGGTGGGTGACAGAACCGGCCTTGATGCCCACACCATTGACCTTGACGTCGTGCTCGAAGGGCGTCGCCGCCAGCAGTTCCACGCCCCAGTTATCGGTCAGCATATACATCGGGATAATGCCGAGCTGGGTATCATTGTCGATTGAGACGCCGGGCAAAACCGTCGCCGGTGACGTGGGCAGTACGATACTGTCGCTGTCTTCGTCCGGAGCTACTGTCGTTGCACCCAGCCGCAGAACCCAATCACCCGCTTCATAGGCACTGGCGTTGACGGCGCCAGCAGCCAGAAAGGCCGCCAGGGCCAGGCTTGTTACCTGTTTCATGTCTTACTCCTCACTATGGACTTGGGTGACCACTCACCCTGCGCGCATGGTAAAGAAGCAGCCAGTTGCAAGCATTGATGTCAGTCAAGCTGACGGCATTACTGCCGGGGAACACAGCGCGCGCCCATCACTGGCAGGAGCCGGAAGCTGCAAGGCTATACCGCAGAGCAGCTCCGGGCCAGTGGACGCACCGGGTCAGGAGGCGAGGCAGATGGCCCGGCCGTGGTCGTGGGGTTCGACCAGAGTTTCGTGCAGGCTCCTGATGGCCACCTCGTAGTCATCATCATTGACGATAATCTGGATATCGACCTGGCGCATGGACTGGTGGATAGCCAACACGCTGATGTCGTTTTTTGACAGGGCCGCCACGGTGCGCGCCAACAGGCCGGGCACCTGCATGTCACTGCCAATGGCGGAGACAATGGCAACTTTCTGCTCACGTATCTCTGCCTCGGGATACACTTCCTGCAGCGCGGTCTTGATCCGCTTGACTGTCTTCAAATTGGTGTCGAGATAATGAGTCACCGTGTTGGCATTGATGTCCTTGCCGACAATGTGTGCCTTGAAACGCTGGATGTTGCGCAATATCTCGGTGTCGTACTGGCTCAGGATTCCCGCCATGTCCTGGTCAAACAGCTCCAGCGCGTAGACGCCGCGGCAACCGGCAATTATCTCGACGCAGGCAGTGTCGCTGACATAGTCACGGGTAATCAGGGTGCCGGTGTGCTCCGGCTCAAAGGTGTTCTTTACCCGCAGCGGAATGTCATTCTGGCGCAGGCCCTTGGCGGCCTTGGGGTGGATCGCTTCCATCCCGAGATTGGCCAACTGGTCGGCTACATCGTAGTTGGTCCGACCGATGGGGACGGCGTTATCCTCGCCCACCAGGCGCGGGTCCGCACTGCTCAGGTGAAATTCCTTGTGGATGATGGCTTCACGCGCACCGGTGAGCACCGCGATTCGACTGAAAGTCATTTCGCTGTAGCCGCGGTCAAACTGACGGATAAGCCCTTCGCTGCAGTAGGCGTAACCTGTCACGATCGGAAGCTCCCTCTCCAGATCAATATCGGCAAATGCCTGCTGCACGACGGTGTCCAGCGGCATGCTGCCCGGAGTCTGCCAGCCGGACAGATCCACAAAAATGGCGTTGAGACCATCGCGCCGCAGTAGTCTCGCCATATTCCAGGCGCTGTGCGCTTCGCCAACACTGGACAGCATTTCCCGCACCGTGACCAGATGGTCCTGCACGGAGAAATGGCCGTGCCCGCAGAGACTGTGCAGGTCTTCGAGGCACTTGCGAGCATTTTCGAGCCTCTCGCCGATGAAGGCATTGGCTTCCGCCCGGGACTCGGCGTCGGCAAACAGCTCCGAGTTGATGGCGAACATGTCATCGCGCACACCGTCAAGCGCTTCCTCCCAGCTGCGGTCCTTGAAGCTGCTCGCAAACAGCCCATAGACCCCGGGCTTGCCGTCCTTCTTGTGCTCCAGCAACTTGTTGGTAATGCCGCCATAGGCGGATACTACAAACACGCGCTGATAGGGCGTATCGCCGTTGCGCTGGCCAAAGACGATGCTGTCACGCACAGCGGCGTAATTGCTCATCGATGTACCACCGATTTTTTCCACGGTATGACTACTCACAACTCCCCCTGTGCTATCGCGGCCGGCATCTTCCGGCCTGGGTTCTGTTCCATTATCCATTACGCTCACTAAGGCCATTATGATCCCAACGGGTCAGCCGGCTGCTTCAGCCTGCCTTGCGAAACCGGTCTTCGGCAGAAACGCTATAGTCATCCTCGAAGAAATCCACGGTTTCAGGAATTCCGCCCTCGGCCGCACACACCTCGGCAATGGCCTGCTCAACGATGTCGATACCACGCTTCAGGTTATCCTCGGAAATCGTCAGCGGGCAGAGAAACTTGACCACCTGATCATCGGCACCGCTGGTCTCGATCATCAGCCCCTTGGCAAACGCCTTGCGGGTAATGCGCGCCGCAATATCGCCATTGACACAGTTGATGCCCTGGAACATGCCGCGGCCGCGAGTGGTGAAGTTGCCTTCGCCATAGCGGTCGACAATGGTCTGCAGCCGTCCGGAGATATAGCGGCCCTTGGCCTGCACCTGCTTCGCGAAGCTGTCATCCGACCAAAAGTGATCTATTGCAGCCTTGGCAGTGACGAAAGCCAGATTGTTGCCGCGGAAGGTACCGTTGTGCTCGCCCGGCTTCCACTGGTCCAGCGTGGGGCGAATCAGCACGACCGCAAATGGCAGGCCGTAGCCACTGAGGGACTTGGACATGGTGACAATGTCCGGGGAAATACCCGCCTCCTCAAAGCTGAAGAACGTTCCCGTGCGGCCACAACCGGCCTGGATGTCATCCACAATGACCAGCACATCATGCTTGCGACAGACCGCTTCCAGGTTGCGCAGCCACTCGAAACTGGCGGCATTGATCCCGCCCTCGCCCTGCACAGTCTCCACCAGGACCGCGGCGGGCTTGTCGATCCCACTGCTGGAATCCGACAGTACCTTGTCGAGATAGGCGGTCGTATCAATACCGTCACCCAGGTAGCCGTCAAAAGGCATGCGACTGCTGCCATTCAGGCTGACGCCCGCGGCACCCCGGTGATGGGAGTTGCCGGTAGTGGCCAGCGAACCCAGGCTGACGCCGTGGAAGCCGTTGGTAAAGGAGATCACATTCTCCCGCCCGGTCACGTTGCGAGCCAGCTTCAGCGCCGCCTCCACCGCATTGGTACCGGTGGGCCCGGTAAATTGCACCATGAACTCCAGCTTGCGCGGCTTGAGTATCTTCTCGTTGAAAGTATCGAGGAACTCGGCCTTGGCGACCGTGTGCAGGTCGAGGCCATGACTGATGCCATCCGCCTCGATATAGGCCAGCAACTTCTCCTTCAGAACCGGATTGTTGTGCCCGTAATTGAGGGTGCCGGCGCCGGCCAGGAAATCCAGATACTCCTTGCCGTCATCGTCATACAGAAACTCGCCCTTGGCGCGGTTGAACAGGCGCGGGAAAGAGCGGGCGTAACTTTGAACTTCCGATTCAATCTCTTCAAATATTTTCATGGAATAATCCTTTGTCCGTTGCGTATCAATGTTTCAGTTCAGTGGCAATTCAGGGAGCCACGGCGCGCACGCTCTCCTGCCGGAACGGGCCTATCCTGGCCAGCATTTCCGTGTCGTGGGTACCCGCAAAATGTTGTTCGCGATCAAAAAACACGCTCCGTTCCAGGCCGGCATCGCGCTTGCGGGCAAAACTCTCGAACAGGGCCCAGGACGCTTCATTGTCCGCCGTCACCGTCGTCTCCAGGAACCGAATATCCTCATTGCCCGGGCGATCAAGGATGGCGGCCAGCATGCGCCCGGCCAACCCCTGACCGCGACCTTTGGCGCTGACCGCAACCTGCCATACGAACAGGGTGTCGGGGCGGGCAGGAATCCGGTGTCCGGAAATAAATCCCACGACTTCTCCCGCCCCTTCCGAGATCACGGAGGTGGCGGCGAAATGCGCACACTGGATGAGGTTGCAGTAGGCAGAGTTGGTGTCCAGTGGCGGACACTCAGCAATAAGCTTGTGCACTGCCATGCCATCGCTATCGGTCGGTGGCCGCAATGTCAGATTCAAACTCATGCTATTACCTCTCTGGTCTTTAGAACGCTAAACATTATACCAGTACGAGCCCAGAATATTAACCCGCATTTTTCTGTTTATTCGCCGCCGTTGGATGCTTTTAGTCAACAATCAAGGAAATTTTTGTTTTTTGGCCACTAAATACTTACACTCTATCAGGGACAACAGGAGTATAGTCGACCGCTTGCCAAGGGCGCGGCAAAGACGCTCCAGCCACTGACGCCGGGAGACGGCCGGAGGTACACTATGCTGGTTTATGCAACCAGGGGAGAGATACTGTTGGGCAGGATAGATGAAGTGCTCGTCGCCCTGCGACGAGTGATACGGGCGACCGACCTGCACTCACGCCACCTGGCCAAGACCACGGGCCTGACTGCGCCGCAAATCCTGCTGCTGCAGACCATCCGCGACCGCGGCGAAGTCACCATCGGTGAACTCGCCACCGATATCAGTCTCAGTCAGGCAACCGTAACCACCATACTCGATCGACTGGAAAAGCGCGGCCTGACGTACCGCAAGCGTTCGAGTGCGGACAAGCGCAAGGTGCACGCCCATCTCACCGCGGATGCGCAGGAAGTGCTGAAGAGTGCGCCTATTCCATTGCAGGAACAGTTCACGAGACAGTTCGGGGATTTGCAGGAGTGGGAGCAGACCATGATTATCTCCTCCCTGCAGCGCATCGCAAAAATGATGGATGCGGAGCACATAGACGCTTCACCGGTACTGGATCTGGGGCTGCTCGATCGCTATGAAAGCGGCGGTGAAATGGAAAACGGCCACCACCAGACCAGCAAGCACAAGCGCCACTGATTCAGAGGGGGCGGCCCCACCTGGGCGGCCCCACCTAGGCGGCCCCACCTAGCCGGCAGCTGCGTCCCGCTCCCGCGCCATATCCAGCGCCAGGTCCTCGATCATGTCCTCCTGGCCACCCACCGTGCGCCGGCGGCCCAGCTCCACCAGGATGTCGCGCGAGGACAGGCCGTACTTGGCCGCACTGCGCTTGGCAAACAGCAGGAAGCTGGAGTAGACCCCGGCCCAGCCCAGGGTCAGCGAGTCGCGATCCACCCGCACCAGGTGGTCC
>NZ_JAVJWR010000022.1:0-4204 GCF_040221975.1 Haliea sp. | reverse complement strand
CCTGCGGGTGCATGTCCCGCCTTTCCTGGCAGCTACCTGCCAGTTGATCTAGTAAAGACCAAAAAAGCGGGACTGAGTGACTATATCCGCGGAGATTTTTTTCAGGGCCCAAGGTAGCAGCGCTTCGATGTCCTCCACGGTCTCGGCTTGCGGTAGCGCTGTGAAGACCTTGCGCAGATACTGATACGGCTCCAGCCCGCTGGCCTTTGCCGACTCCACCAGGGAATACAGGTTCGCGCTGGCTTTGACGCCCTTGACCGAATCGCTAAAAATCCAATTTTTCCGTCCAATCACAAAGGGACGGATCGCGTTTTCTGCCAGGTTGTTGTCGATCTCCAGCCGGCCGTCCTCTAGGTAGACTACCAGCTTGTCCCACTCGTTGTGCAGATACCACAAGGCCTTCCCCGTGGCACTCCCTGGCGGGACCTGTGACAGGCTCTGGTCCAGCCGTTGCCGCAGCTGTTGCAGGACAGGGGTAGACCTCTCCTGCCGCAGCTCACGGCGCTGTTCCGGCTGCAGGTGCCGAGCCTCCGTTTCCACCCGGTACAGCTTCTGGATAAAGGCCAGGCCCTGGTGGGCCTTGTCGGTTTTCCCGCGCTTGCCCTGGGCCTTCACCGCCTCACTGAACCGGCGACGAGCGTGAGCCATACAGCCGATGTGGGTGAGCTGCTGTGCTGCTACCACGGCGTTGTACCCATTGTAGCCGTCCGTCTGCAGATTACCCTTGAAGCCCGCCAGCAGGCGCAGTGGCACGGCCTGGCCGCGACCCGGATCGTAGTCATACAACACCACCGGATGACCCGGCGGCCCGCCGCGCTGCAACCACAGATACGATTTAGACTGGGCAGCCTTGCCCGATTCCTTGAGCACCTGCACCGTGGTCTCGTCCATCTGGATCAGATCATGGGCCAGCAGCTGGTCCCGCAGCAGGTTGATCAGCGGCTGTACCAGCTGACCCGCCTTGATCATCCAGTTCGCAAGCGTGGCGCGGGGGATGTCGACGCCGATGCGCTGCAGAATGGTCTCCTGACGGTAGAAGCGTTAAAGCCTGCTGGACACGGGTATGGCTTCAATGGACAAGCTGCGCATCGACAGTACCGTGGTGGCCAGCCATATCGCACCGCCCAGTGACAGCCAGTAGCTGAATGATGGCGTTCGTGTAATCAGTCGACTGCTGGTAAAAAGCAAAACCGAGACCAGCGTGAAAGTCCGCTTCACCGATAAACGCAAAGCGGCAAAGTCACTGGCGTTTCGCATATTCAACGCGAAAAAAGCGACCAAGGATGAACTTTATCCCAATAAAAAATTGAAAAATAATAAATTAACGGTTCAATCCAATGTGTATTTCATATCTGAAAAGGATACCGAGATACTAAAGCCGCCTTCATTCATTAACCACGGCTGTATGGAATACGTTCTAACACCAGCAGCATGCAAAGGATCAGAAGCCGCAATGTCATTTGCTTGCGCCAGATTTTCTGCACGTATGATGATCAAGCCGCCACCACCGTATGTTTTTTCATCCTGGTTCATCAAGGGTCCGGCTGCGAATAGAATGCCATTCTTTTCCAGACCGACCTGAAATTCCATATGCTTTTCGCCTAATGCGCCCATTATCTCATTTTCTCTACCCGGGACTACTTCAGTAAGAATCACATAGAGTTGCTTGTGCAGCATATACTCAGCTTCTGCCGTGATTTCTTCTGCTGTCATCACGGACAACTCATCTGCCTTAAGACTGGCACTCCCAACAGCTATCATCATTAATACTAATAAGAGCTGGGTCCGACCTTCCAGGGACTTACGCCGGAGCCGTAAGATTGATAAAAAGCATTTCATATGCGTCACTCCGCTATGTTTGTAAATTATTCATCGTACAGTTTACTTGCCTCATGTCATGTCAGCTCAACATTCCCCTGCAGTCTGGCAGGGTCGAGCCATCATCTGGACAGGTAGTACCAACATAAACAACCGATTCTCTCATAAGTTGCTCGCAATGGGTTACATTAATAAGTGACAGTCTCATATCGATCCGAACTCCTCTCCCACATCCATAGTTAGTGCCCATCCAGAAACGAATAAGCAGCTGAATTTTAGGCAATAAATTTGGAGAAGGGTAAAAAAATCCTCTTGGCTTTGGTATGTTTGTAAGCGCTCAGCAAACCACGGGGTGGTTGCCTGTCAATGCGGAGCCGTCAGAGACGCTCGTCATCCCCATTGTTGATTTCGTCGACCGGGTCTTGGTCCTCAAGTGCGATTTCGATGGCGCGATCAAGCCGTATCAGCAGCTGCCGACGCCTTTCACCCTCTCGGCGTACAAGCATGGCAAGGCAGCGAGCTTCATCTGTAGCAATCGCGGCGCAGGGTATCGAGGCCACAGCGCCAATGCTGATTTCACCGTTGTCGTCGACGAGGAACTCGATGTTGGGTAGTGACGGGAATACCTTGCTCATGATGCTATCAAGTCCTGTCGATTCGCCAGGGTCGCAGCGCTTCAGTGGCCTCAACGGTGTCGGCCCGGGGCAGCTGTTCGTAGACCTTGCGCAGATAGGCGTATCAGTATCTGCGCAAGGTCTTCACAGCGCTACCGCAAGCCGAGACCGTGGAGGACATCGAAGCGCTGCTACCTTGGGTCCTGAAACAAATCTCCGCGGATATAGTCACTCAGTCCCGCTTTTTTGGTCTTTACTAGATCAACTGGCAGGTAGCTGCCAGGAAAGGCGGGACATGCACCCGCAGGCTACGAATGTCTCCGCGGAATCGCTCGACGATCAACGTTTCATCTTCGATCCTCCGGGTGCGCTTGAGCCCTATGACGAACACTCAGGGACTGCCGTCACACCGGCCCCTATATCACTTTCGCAGACTCAAGCATGCATGTCCCGATATTCACTTTAGCAGGTTGGGAGGATGTTGCCGATGAACGCGATCACCCAAGGCTACTTCAAGGCATATGTCGGACTGGACTGGGCTGACAGCAAGCATGATATCTGTATTCAGGCCGCTGACAGTTCACACCGGGAGTTCGAATGTATCCCGCACAGGGTCGACAAAATCGAGGAGTGGGCGCTGTCCCTCCATAATCGGTTTGGTGGACCAATTGCTGTCATTCTGGAACTGACACGAGGGCCTGTTGTTTACGCGCTCCAGAAGTACGATTTTATGGAGCTGGTGCCGGTTAATCCGAGTACGTTGGCCCGTTATCGGAAGCTGCTGCACCCGAGCGGAGCCAAGGATGATCCTTCAGATGCTGAACTTGCCCTGGACCTGGTATTGCGCCATCCCGACAGGTTCCAGACGCTCGCCACCCAGAGTGCAAGACTCAGGCAGCTTCATTTACTGGTAGAGCACCGTCGTCAATTGGTGGCAGATAAAGTCCGCCTTACCAACCGCCTGTGTGCGGCTTTGAAGCAGTATTACCCCCAGTCGCTGGAGTGGTTTGAGAAACTGGACACCATTCTATTCTGTGAATTCATAAAGCGCTGGCCCACATTGAGAAAGGCCCAAAGTGCTCGCTCCAGCACCTTGGAGAAGTTCTTTTACGAACACCATATGTACAGACAGGATGTTCAGCAGCGTCGTCTGAAAGGGATCCGCAAAGCGATGCCGTTGACGTTGGATGAAGCATTGATCGAGCCATTTTCTCTCAAGGCACAGCTCATTGCTGAGCAATTGCGGCTGATCCTGACCGCCATACAGCAGTATGGGCAGAAAATATCGGAGTTGGCATCTGAACACCCGGACTACGAATTATTTGTGAGTCTGCCGGGAGCCGGGGCGTCACTTGCACCACGCTTGCTCGTGGCGTTCGGGGAGGAGCGAGAGCGTTTTCAGAGTGCAGGTGAGCTGCAGATGTATACCGGAATTGCGCCAGTCACAGAGCGTAGCGGCCAGAAATGTTGGGTGCACTGGCGAACCCAGTGCCCCCGCTTCCTAAGACAGACGATTGTCGAGTGGGCAGGTCACAGTATCCGCTACTCCTTCTGGGCAGAGGCGTTTTACCGGCAGCAGCGAAACAAGGGAAGCAACCATCAAGCCGCAGTACGTGCGTTGGCATTCAAATGGCTACGAATACTCTACCGTTGCTGGCAATCCCGGACACTGTATGACGAGTCGAAGTACCTGAAGGCCCTTCAAAAGCGAGGCTCGCCACTGGTAGCTGCGGCGGCATGAAATCGTTGACTGAACACCTCAGGGAATGAAA
>NZ_JAVJWR010000021.1:0-20756 GCF_040221975.1 Haliea sp. | reverse complement strand
GGCCGATGCGCTGGTGGCCGTGATGGAGCACTTTCTGGCCTCGGGCCCCGATTATCGGGGCCTGCGGGGCCTGAAGGGGGCGGAGCGCTGCCAGGTGGTGATGCATGTAGACGTCAATACCCTGCGCGAGCAGCGCTCGGGCGTGTGTTGTACGCACGGGCGGGCGCACTTCGAGGATAAACCGTGGCTGTCACCGGCCACCGCGCGGCGGCTGAGTTGTGATGCGTCCCTGGTGACGGTGCTGGAGGATGACGCCGGCAAGGTGCTGAACGTGGGCAGGAAATCGCGGATTGTGCCGGAGCGTATCCGCCGGGCGCTACGCGAGCGGGACGGGGTCTGCCAGTATCCCGGCTGCCAGGAATCCGAGTACGTGGATGCCCATCATATCCGGCACTGGGCCGAAGGTGGGGAAACACGGCTGGACAACCTGGTGACCCTGTGCCGATTCCATCACCGCCAGTTGCACCGCGGGTGCTTTGATATTCGCCTCAACGGCAACTCCGCGGAGATTCTGGCGCCAGATGATGGTTAGGGGCCGTGGCTTCCGACGGGAAAGAGCGCCCCCTTGAGGTTCTGGCACCGGAGAATTTTCAGGGGCAGTGGCTGCCAGAGGGTAGAGGCCCCCTTGAATGTGGCAAGGTTTTTTGGCACCGGTGCCGGAATCGATGGTCCGGCATTGCGGCCAGTACGATCACAGTGATTGGGTTTAGATGTAGTTGAACAGGCTGTTGCCCTGGATGCGGGTAAAGGCCTGCTGCGAGGCCTGCAGCGTGAACAGCTCCTGCTGCAGGCGGCTGACAGCTTCGGCGAAGTCCAGGTCGCGGACGTCGGAGACCAGCTTCTCCAGGGAAAACTGTACCGACTCCTGGGATGCCTGCACATCCTCCAGCGTGTTCAGGCGCCCGCCCACGCTGGCGCGCACTTCCAGCAGGCGGCCCTCGGAGCGATCGAGCTGCGCCAGCGCGTCGTCTATTGCCTGGCGCTGGCCGGCACGGGCTGCATCGTCGCTGGGTGACTGCTCCAGTGCATCGGCCAACTGGGCGATAGTGGCAAAGGTGCTCTCGAAGCGTGCGGGTGCCACGCTGAAACTGTCACCGGCCTCGGGGGCACCATTGATCACCAGCCGCACACCGTTGAAATCGATACGATCGCCGGACTCGTAGCTACCGCCGCCCACCACGTTGCTGGCGGCGTCGAGAATCTCGAAGGTTCCGGGATCGGTAAAGCTGACCGTGAACGCGGAGCCGTCGTAGACGCTGGTATCCGTGCCCGGTTCGGGCCGAATCACACCACTGCCGGTGTTGCCTGACGCCGGAGCCGCGGCCACCACGCCATTGCCGTTGCGAATGCGCATAAACACCGAATCGCCGGTATCGCCCTCGGCGATGGTGGTGCCGGGGCCGATCAGCAGTTCCCGCTGCACGCTGTCGCCCACGTAGTCGATGGCGCCGGCGTCGCTGACAAACGGTTTGGTCTTGCTCTGGGCGCCGGAAAAAATGAATTCGCCCTCGCCGCTCTGACTGTTGCCGATCGCCGTGAGCTCTTCCAGCCGTTGGCGCAACTCCACCGCGATCAGGCGGCGTCCCTCGACGCCGGTGGTGTCCGTGGACGCCTGCACCGCCAGCTCGCGCACCCGGCGCACCACGGTGCCCGCCGCGTCCAGGGCATTCTCCTCGATCGCCAGCCGCTGCTGCGCCCGACCGATGTTGTCGACATAGCTGGACTGTTGCGATACCGCCCGCTCCAGTTCCTGGATACGTGCCGCCGCGGCCGGATCATCGGAGACCCGGTTGACGCGCTGGCCGGTAGCCAGCTGCTCGAATGTTTTCGCCGCCCGGGCCTGCTGGTCCAGCATCCCGTTGAGGCCCTGTTGATACAGCATCTGGGTGGAAATACGCATGGCGGCTTACCTGAAGGCTGCGAGCAATGACTGGAAGGTGGTATTGGCGACCTGAATGACCCGGGCATTGGCCTCGTAGGCCTGCTGGAACCGTATCAGGTTGGCCGCCTCCTCCTCGAGATTGACCCCGCTGACGGATTGCAGCGCACTCTCGGTACTGCGCAACTGGGCCGATTGCGACTGCAGCGCGGTCTGCGCCGCCGCCGCGGTACTGCCGATACTGGCCAGCATGGTATCGGCCTGCTGCAGCAGCGAGCGTTGCCCGCCCTCCAGTACGCCGGCTTCGCGCAAGCCGAGCAGGGCCTGGGCATTGCGGTTGTCGCCGACGCCGCCGCTATTCGGCGACACCGTGAACTCGTCCCCGGCCACCGGGCTGCCGCTGATCTGCAGGCGATAGCCATTGAGGTCGATGTCCGCGCCCGCAGTGAAGGCAAAAGCCCCGGCACCGTTGACCTGGAAGGTATTGGGGTCCAGGAAACTGATGGTTACCGGCGTCAGCAGGTCCGGATCGGCCGCGTCCAGCACCTCGCCGGAGGAAATTTGCGCATCGCTGGTGTTCGCCAGCGAGGCCCCGGTGCGAATGGGAAAGGCCGCGGCGATCTGGGCCGGGTCGTCCACCAGGCGGCGGAAATCGGCGGCGGCGGACCGGGTTGGCAACAGGGCGAAGCGGTCGCCGGCCGCGGGGGCGCCTGCAATGACAATGGCCAGGCCATCGGCCCGCAGGGGGTCCGCGGGAGTGCCGGTGCCGGACAGGGCCACCGGCTGGCCGCTGCCGGTGTTGACCAGAGAGTAATCGGTGCCGTCAAACTGCAACTGGTAATCCTGGCCGGTCAGCGCAGAGACCGATTCAATACTCGCGGTGACCGTCGCGCCACCGCTGTTGCCGCTCGCCTCGAGCACCTGCGGCCCACCGACGGCAAAGAAATCGGCGCCGAAGTTGCCGGCAAGGTCCAGGCCCTGCCGGTGCTGGGCATTGAACGACTCGGTCAGGGCCACTGCCGTGCGCCCGAGGTCGTTGCGCACCGGGTTCAGGACCTCGCGCTGGAAGTCCAGCAACCCGCCCAGGGTCCCGCCGCTCAGCTGCCCGGTGACCGCGGCGCCGCCAACGGACACCTCCCGAAGCTGCGGACCAAAGCCACCGGCGCCGCTGCTCAGCGCGGTCGCGTCCTTGCCCAGCACCAGGGTCTGGCCGTTGCCGATAAAGACATTGACCGTGCCCATGGCCGCCGGCACGACGCTGACCTCGACTTCCGCAGACAGCCGCTGCAGCAGGCGATCCCGCTGGTCCAGCAGGTCATTGGAGAAATCGCCGTTGGCGGCACCGGGGGCGGACGCGATCTGGTTGTTGGTGTCGGCGATCGCCTGGGCCAGACCATTGATGGTGGCCACCGAGGCGTCCACGCGGCCATTGACCTCGTTCTGCAGCGAGGCGAGCTGGGTATCCAGGGCGCCGATGCGCCGCGCCAGCGCGTCCGCTTCACCCACCACGGTCTGCCGTACCGGCATCGATGCCGGATCGTTGGCCAGGGATTGCAGGGAATCGAAAAAGGCCTGCAGGCCCCCGGACAGGCCACCGCCGCCGCTGCCCACCAGGTCGCCGACCCGCCCAGCCATCTCGGAAAACACGCTGAGACGCGCCTCCCCGGCGGTGCCACTGCGCACCTCCCCGGCGAGAAAAGTGTCGTAGATGCGGCGTACATCGGCCACCTGGACACCGGTGCCCATGAAGCCGCCGCCAAAGAACTCGGGCGGGCGGGTGCCGAAATCCACCCGCTGGCGGCTGTAGCCTTCGGTCGCCGCATTGGCGATGTTGTGCGAGACTGTCGCCAGCGCCCGCTGCGAAGCCTGCAGGCCGGACAGTGACGTGTTCAGGAAATCAACCATTGCATCCCTCGGGCCGGCTCGTGGCCGGCATTTTGCGCCCGCTCACACTCATCCCGCGGAACCGGTACGCCCATCAGGCCCTGTAGCGGCCAGGCTGGCATTTTCTTGAGCCGGCAGCAGTTGCCGCACCGTCGCCTCCACCCGTCCGATCTTGGCGGCATACTCCGGATCCGTGGCATAACCGGCCTGCTGCAGGGCCCGGGCAAAGCTGGCGGAGTCGCCCGCGCCCGGCACCTCCGCGTAGCGGGACCGCCCCGACAGGAAGCGGGTGTAGTCCGCCATCGCCTCGGCCGGGGAGCCGTAGGCCCGGAAGCGGGCGGTTTCCCGCACCGCCACGCCGTCGCGCACCTCCAGGGTCACGGCGCTGGCCACCGGGCCGGTCCAGTCGCGGCCGGCCTTGATTCCGAACAGGTTCCAGGCCGGGCCCCCGGCGGGGTGTGGCAGCAGGTGCTGGCCCCAGCCGGTCTCCAGCGCAGACTGGGCGAGGATGGCCTCCGCCGGCACCCCCAGGTGATCCGCGGCCTCCCGCGCCAGCGGCAGCAGGCTGCCGACGAAGTCGTCGGCGCTGGCGAAGGCCGGCGTGCGCGCGGCGGCCATCGCTGCGGCTGGCTCTGCCGGGCCTGCCGCCGCTGCAGCTCGCGCCGCCGGAGCTGGCAGCGCCGAGGTCGGCGGTCGCGGCGGCACCGGCATGCCCGCCGCCGGCAAGCCCCCCGCCGGCAAGGTATTGCCGCCGGCGGCCTGTTCGTCGCCGCCCAGCTGCCGCACCAGCATGTCCGCCAGACCCATGCCCCCCTTGCGGGTCATCTCCAGGGCGATCTGCTGGTCGAACATCTCGTAATACGTATCCATCTGGCTACTGCCAAACAGGCCGTCGTCGGCCGTGGCCGCGCGCATCTCCTTGAGCATGGTCTGCACCAGCAGCGCCTCGAACTGCTGCGCCGCCTCCCGCACCGCGGCGGGATCCTCGCGCTGGGCGGCCAGCTTGAGCCCGCCAAAGCCGGCCGCATCGCCCGCGAAACCGCTGTTGACGGTCAACGCCACTGTCAGATCACAATCAGCTGCGCCCGCAGGGCGCCAGCTTCCTTGAGGGCCTCCATGATCGCCACCAGATCCCCGGGGGCCGCGCCCACCTGGTTGACGGCCTGGATGATCTCGTTGAGGGACACCCCGGACTCGAACAGGAACATCCGCCCTCCCTCCTCGCGCACCTCGATGTCCGTGCGCGGCACGACGGCGGTGTCACCGCCCGCGAAGGGACCCGGCTGCACCACCTCCGGCCGCTCGGATATCGTGACCGACAGGGAGCCGTGGGCGACCGCTGCCGGCAGCACCTGCACATTGCTGCCGATCACCACGGTACCGGTGCGGGAGTTGACAATTACCCGCGCGGGCGCGGATCCCGGCGCCAGCTCCAGGTTCTCCAGTTCTGACAGATAGGCAATACGCTGCCCAGGATCCATCGGTGTGCGCACCTCAATGGACACAGCATCAACCGGCCGCGCGGTGGCCTCGCCCATGGTCTGGTTGATCACCTCCGCCACCCGGTGGGCGGTGGTGAAGTTGGGGGTGTGCAGGTTGAAGATCAGGTACTCGGTCTCCAGAAAGGCGCTGGGCACTTCCCGCTCCACCGTGGCGCCGTTGGGAATGCGGCCACTGCTGGGGATATTGACCGTTATGCTGGAGCCATCCTGGCCCGAGACACCGAAGCCGCTCACCACCATGTTGCCCTGGGCGATGGCGTAGACATTGCCGTCCGCCCCCTTCAGCGGGGTCATCAGCAGACTGCCACCGCGCAGGCTCTTGGCGTTGCCGATGGAGTTGACGGTCACGTCCAGGCGGGTACCCGGCTTCAGGAACGGCGGCAGATCCGCGTGCACGGAGACCGCGGCGACGTTGTTGAGCTGCGGATTGACGTTGTCGGGGACGGTAATGCCGAATTGCTTGAGCATGTTGTTCAGCGACTGCACGGTGAATGGCACCTGGCTGGTCTGGTCGCCAGAGGAGTCCAGGCCCACCACCAGCCCATAGCCCACCAGCTGGTTGGAACGCACCCCGGCCACCTGGGCCAGGTCCTTGATCCGCTCGGTCTGGGCCGCCGCCAGGGTGGGCATTAACAGCAGCACCAGCAGACACCCCTGTAAACATCGGAACAAGCGCATACAGGCGACCATCAAAAGGGAAAGATCGGTGACTGGAAGAAGCGGCTGAGCCAGCCCTGGCGGTTGGCGTCGGCCAGCGCCCCCTTGCCGCTATACTCGATCTGGGCGTCCGCCAGCTTGAAGGAGGGCACGGAATTGTCGGCGCCGATATCCGCCGGGCGCACGATCCCCGCGACCCGCAGGAACTCCCGCCCCTGGTTGACCGTGATCCATTTCTCGCCGCGCACAATCAGGTTGCCGTTGGGCAGGCGCTGGTACACGGTTACGCTGATATTGCCATCGACCTGGTTGCTCTGGGCACTGTCGCCCTCACCCTCGAAGTCCCTGGAAGCACTGAGGTCGCTCTGGAAAAGCGGGAAACCCTCGCCCCGGGTGAACTCCTCGCCAAACAGCGTGGGGTTCTCGATCTCCGCGGAGGCGTTCTTGCTGGTACTGGTACTGGCGCTGGTGGAAGCGTTGGTACGCTCGGCCAGGCGGATCACCAGGGTGTCGCCGACCCGCCGCGCCTTGACGTCCTCGAACAGGGACAGGCCGGTGGCCGCCTGATAAATGGCCCCATTGGCTTCCGCCGCCTCGGGCACCGGAGGCTCCGGGGGCAGAGTCGCTTTCCAGTCGCGAATCGGCTCCGGCCCCGCGCAGGCGGCCAGCAACAGTACCAGTGCCGCCGCGGCACAGCGGCTGCCGGCGGCCAGCGGATTGCAGTTCATCCAGCCACGCCTCACAGATTGTTGGTCACGTATTGCAGCATTTCGTCGGAGGTGCGGATCGAACGCGAGTTCAGCTCGAAGGCGCGCTGGGTCTCGATCATGTTTACCAGCTCCTCCACCGTATTCACGTTCGAGCCTTCCACCATGCCCTGGATCAGGGTGCCGAGGCCGTTGACTCCCGGGGTACCGGTAAGCGCCGGGCCGCTGGCGCCGGTTTCCAGGAACAGGTTCTCGCCGCGCGGCTCCAGGCCACCCGGGTTGACGAAGTCCGCGGTCTGGAGAATGCCGATCTGCACCGGCGCCGCCTGCCCGGGGAGCTGCACGCTGACCGTACCATCGACGCCGATGGTGACGCTGCGGGCATTGTTGGGCACGTTGATGGCGGGCTGTACCTGGTAGCCGGAGGCGGTCACCAGCTGGCCGTTGGAATCGATCTGGAAGGAGCCGTCGCGGGTGTAGGTCTGGGAACCATCCGGCATCAGCACCTGGAAGAAACCGCGCCCCTGGATGGCGACGTCAAAGGCGTTTTCCGTGTGCACCAGGGAGCCCTGGGTAAACATCTTCTCGGTGGCCACCACCCGGGCGCCGGTGCCCAGGTACAGGCCCGAGGGCATCTCCGTGTTCTGGGACTGCTGGCCACCTGCCTGGCGCACGTTCTGGTACACCAGGTCCTCGAACACGGCGCGACCGCGCTTGAAGCCGGTGGTATTGACGTTCGCCAGATTGTTGGAGACCGTCGCCATGCGGGTCTGCTGGGCGTCCAGCCCGGTTTTCGCGATCCATAACGCTCTCATGTCAGCACCTGCTATTCCTGTAGTGTGGTCCGCTCAGGTGGCGGGCTATCCCATGCGCATCAGTTGCGCTGCCGTATCCGCGTTGTCTCCGGCCATGCGCATCATCCGCACCTGCAGCTCGAACTGGCGCGCCAGCTCGATCATTTCCACCATGGCCTGGGCCATGTTGACGTTGCTCGCCTCGAGGTGGCCCGACAGCATGCGCACCTCCGCATCCGCTGGCGGCAGCTCGCCGCCGCGGACCCGAAACAGGCCATCGCTGCCCCGTTCCAGCGTCTCCGCGTCGGGCCGCACCAGCAGGACCCGATCCAGTACCGCCTGTGCTTCCGGACCCTGGCCCAGGGGCACGATGGAAACCGTGCCGTCGCCACCCAGGGTCAGCTGGGCGTAGGGCGGAATCGCGATCGGGCCGCCCTCGCCCTGTACCAGATTGCCAGCGCCGGTGCGCAGCAGGCCGTTGGCATCCACCTGCAGGTCGCCGCGCCGGGTCAGCGCCTGCGCCCCCTCCGCATCCTGCACTACCATCCAGCCATCGCCCTGCAGGGCGACATCCAGGCTACGACCGGTGGCCACCAGAGCGCCCGACGACAGATCCGTCGTGGTATCGCGGGTCTGGACATTGAAGCGACTGGGCAGTCCGGGACCGTCAATTTTCCGGCTCACGGCGCTGTCCATGGTCGCCTTGAAGGCGGTGGTACCGACATTGGCCAGGTTCTGCGCGTTCCTGGCCTGGGCCTCCATGACCCGGTTGGCCCCGGTCATGCTCACGTACAGCAGGCGATCCATGAGCTCAGCCTCAGCGGATGTTGATGATGGTCTGGGTGACCGTGTCGGCGGTGGAGATCATCTGGGCATTGGCCTGGAAGTTGCGCTGGGCCGTGATCATGCCCACCAGCTCCGCCGTCAGATCCACATTGGAGGCCTCCAGCGCACCGGACTCGACCAGGCCAAAACTGGAGGTCCCGGCTTCACCCAGCAGTGCCTGCCCGGAAGCAAAGGTTTCCACGAAGCTGGTATTGCCGGCGTTGCCCAGCCCCTGGGGATTGGCAAAGTTGGCCATCGCCAGCTTGCCCAGCGGCGTCGACTGGCCATTGGTAAAGCGGGCAAACACCACCCCCTCCTGGCTGATGTCGATCCCGGTGAGACGACCACTCTCGAACCCGTTCTGGGTCAGTTCGTTAATGGCAAACTGGTCGCCGAACTGGGTTGCCGCGGAAAAATCGGTGGTCAGCTCCAGCGGGTCGGCACCGTTGGGCAGGGGCACCGGCGGAAATGCAATCTCACCGGTTGCCGGCACAGTCAGATTGCCCAGGGAATCGAACGCCAGGGGTACCGCCCCCCCCACCGGCGCCCCGTCCAAGTACAGGGACACCTCCCACTCGTTGGGGGTAGCGGTCTTGACGAAGAAGTAGCTGGCGGTGTGGCTGGCACCCAGGGAGTCGATCACCGACAGCGACGTGGTGTGGTTAAAGGTCTCGCCATCGGCCGGGTCCAGCGGCGTGACCGCGGGCGGCACCGCGTCAGCGGGCAGGTTCAGGCCCGCGCTGACCGAGGTGCTGGCAAGGGGCGGATTGTTGGCGGTGACCAGCTGCAGGTCGGTGAGCCCGGCGGTGTTGAAGCCGCTGTTCGTCGGGGGAAAGGCCTGCAGCCGCAGGCCCTCGGAATTCACCACGAAGCCCTCGCGATCCACATTGAAGGCACCCGACCGGGTATAGCTGAGGGCGCCGTTGTCGCTAAGGGTAAAAAAGCCGTCGCCGACCAGCGCCAGATCCAGATTGTTGCCGGTAAAATCGATCGTCCCCTGGGAAAACTGCTGCTGCACCGACGTCAGCCGCGCCCCCAGCCCCGTAGCCGAGGAGGACACCGACTGCAGGCCCGCGGCATACAACTCGGCAAAGTTGGCCCGTGACCGCTTGAACCCCGAGGTATTGACGTTGGCGATATTATTCGCCGTCACCTTGAGATCGGAATTGGCTGCATTCAGGCCGGAAAGCGCAATCTGAAATGGCATCGAGTATTCTCCCTAGGAAATTTCCAGTGCCCGGCCGAGTGACATCGTGCCCTGGCCCGCAACATTGATGGTAATGCCCCCCCGGGGCCATTCAGTGCAACACTCTCGACCCGGCCCCAGACCAGCGGCTGCGCCGCCTCGACCTCGCGCCCGACCTGGTAGCGCGCCTGCAGCTCGTAGTTCCCCGCCGGCGCCATTTTTCCGTCACTGTCAAGCCCGTCCCAGCGGAAGGTCGCGCGCCCGTCAGCGCCCCCGACCAGCGGCAACTGGGCCACCAGCTGGCCCTGGGCGTTCATTACGGCGACGGCCGCCGCGCTGGCCCCCTGGGGAATATCCACCGCCCCGGTCAATTCATTCTCGCCGTCGAAGGCGGCCTGCTCCGAGGGCACCAGCACCTGCCGGTCCACCAGCGCAGCGGCCTGCAGGGCCTGGCTCCCGGTCAGGGCCTCGGCGGTACTGGTAAAGGTATTTTCCAGCCGCTGGATTCCCGACACAGTGGAGAACTGGGCCATCTGCCCCAGGAACTCACCGTTCTCCATCGGCTTGAAGGGGTCCTGGTTCTGCAGCTGGGTAATCATCAGGCGCAGGAAATCCTGTTGCCCCAGCTCGTCGTTGTTGCGCGCCGGCGCTTGCGGCTGGCTGCCGAAGATACTCTGTATGGCGGACATTTCACTCATGCTGCCTAGCTCCCGAGGCTCAGGGTCCGCAACATCAGGTCCTTGGACGTGTTGAGGATTTCCACATTGTTCTGGTAGGCCCGGGACGCGGAGATCATGTTGGTCATCTCCGACGCCAGGTCGACGTTGCCGCGGTAGATATAGCCCGCCTCGTCCGCCTCCGGGTGACCGGGCTCGTAGACCGGCACCGGGTCCGCGGTGCTCTCCACCACGCCCAGCACTCTCACGCCGGCGGACGAGTCTGCGCCCAGGCCGGCCACGACTGTTTCAAATACCGGATGGCGGGCGCGGTACACCTGCGCCGGGTCGCCGCTGACGGAGTTGATGTTGGCAAGGTTGGAGGCCGTTGCATTGAGGCGCACGGACTGCGCCCCCATGCCCGATCCGGCGATATCAAAGACCCTGAACAGATCCATCAGCTGTTACCTCCCTTGAGCACGTTGATCATCGACTGGATGCGACTGTTGAGAAACTGCAGGCTGGCCTGGTAGCGCACCGAGTTCTCGGCGAAGGCCGCCTGCTCGCGATCCGCCTCCACGGTATTGCCGTCCTGCGCTGGCTGCAGTGGCACCCGGTACAACAGCGCGCCCGGGTCCGTACCACCAGCGGAGCCGCCCAGGTGGCGACTGTGCGTGACCCGCACCTGATCGACAGCCGGCGCCTGGCCGCCGGCCTGGGCCAGCACTGTCCGGAAATCGAAATCGCGGGCCTTGAAACCGGGGGTATCCGCATTGGCGAGATTGTTGGCAAGCACCGTATTGCGCTGTGACCGCAGGCTCAGCGCCTGCTGGTGGATACCGAAATACTTGTCGAGACTGAAACTCATGCTGCCCTGCCGCTGCCTGTCAATATTGCCACCAACCAATGAAGCAATCTTCGTGCCACAGGGCCGGGCCAGCATTTGCGCGGGGTGGCGACCCCGGCGGGCGGCAATGGATTGCCGCAGCGGCAAACTCCCGCCCGGCGGCACGATGTTTGCATGCACTTTGCCACAGGAATCAATCAACCGGAGTAACGACAAACCAATGGCGGCCACTTCGCACACCGTATCGCTGCGCGCCAACCTCTGGGCGCTGGCGCTGCTCCTGCTGCTGGCAAGCCCGGGAGCGCATCCGGATCAGGCCCTGCAGCCGCTGGCCGATATCCGCGCAGCCGCGGAAACCTTTGTCCTCGACCGCCTCGGCGACGCCGCGGCCGGCACCACGGCTACCGCCGGTCGTCTGGACCCGCGCCTGCGCCTGGCGCGCTGCAGCCAGCCCCTGGAAGCCATCGCCGTCGCCGGTGACCGCCTGAGCGGCAACACCAGCGTCGGCGTGCAGTGCCCCGGCGGCTGGCGCCTGTACGTGCCGGTCAAGGTCGAGACCCTGCGCCAGGTACTGGCGCTGCGGCATTCGCTGGAGCGCGGCAGTACCCTCACCGCGGACGACCTGGATCGGGTACTGGTCGACACCGGGCGCCTGGTACACGGCTACTACACTGACATCGCGGCCGTCACCGGCCACACCCTGAAACGCTCGGCGGCCGGCGGCACCCTGCTCACCCACGCGCTGGTGGAAGAGCCCCCGGTGATCGCACGCGGCCAGCGGGTTGCCCTGACCGCCGGCGGCACCGGTATCGCGGTGCAGGCACCGGGGGAAGCCCTGGCCGATGCCCGGGTCGGCGAGCGCCTGCGCGTCAGAAATCTGTCGTCGGGCAAGGTGGTCGAAGGCGTCGCCCGCGGACCAGGCAGTGTCGAAGTGCATTAACGAGCGACCCATGGCCTAAAGCTTGCAGCACATTGGCCGCTAACTTACAGTCAGAACACCAGTATTGGAGAAAATCCGATGTCAGACAGCATCAATGGCCTGGGCAAACCGGGAGGCCCCCTGCCCTCGCGACCGGCCAGTGCCCCGGCGAGTGGCAACGGCCCGGCGCCGTCCACCGCCGCGGGAGGCGACTCGGTCAACCTCACTGACACTGCCCGCCAGCTGCAGGAACTGACCCGCGTGGCCGCCAGCGCTGAATCCGTGGATCCGGAGCGGGTCGCCGCGGTACGTCAGGCTCTCGCGGACGGGCAGTATGCCATCGACAGCCGCCAGGTCGCCGAGCGCCTGCTGCAGTTCGACAACTGAGCGAC
This sequence comes from Haliea sp., assembly GCF_040221975.1. Classification (GTDB taxonomy): domain Bacteria; phylum Pseudomonadota; class Gammaproteobacteria; order Pseudomonadales; family Halieaceae; genus Haliea. Next base: position 8,508 of record NZ_JAVJWR010000021.1, on the reverse strand, counting down.
GACCAGACGACCATGTTGCAAAGCTCAGCACAGTGCGCGAAAGCTCTCCTTGAACTGTTCCATGCCCAGGGAGAACGTGCCGCGCACCTGCTCCGGTTACTGGAGCAGGAGCGGGAGGCTCTCGACAGCGGCGACCTCGCCGTCCTGGACGCCACCGCCGCTGGCAAGGGCGCAGCTTTGGTGGAACTCGAGCAGCTGAAGACCCGCGAGGCCCGGCTGCTCGCAGGCCTACCGTTCGGCGGCAGTGCCACCCCTCTGGAGCAGGCCCTGTCCTGGTGCGATGCAGAAGGTGACGTGCGCGCCGCCTGCGAGGATGTCATTCAACTGATGGTTGCCTGCGATCGCCACAACCGCAGCAACGGCCTGCTGGTCCAACAGCGCCTCAATTACGTCCGGCGGGCACTGGATGTGCTGCACAACGCCCACGCGGAGACCCTGGTCTACGGCCCCGATGGCGGCCACGCCCACGCGGGCTCCTCGCGGCTGCTCGCCGAAGGCTGACACAGTCGCCGACCGATAATAATCAATGCAGCAGTACAGGGAGCCGCACGCTGTGAGTGACACCGGCATCTCCGACCAGGAACAGATCGCCACGTTGCTCGGTAGCATCCAGCGCCACCAGCTGCTTGTCCACCTGCTCTCGGCAAGCGCCAGCGGACCCGAGCCATCGATGTTGCTGGCGGGCAGTTTCCGCCGTCGGCAATTGCTGTTCGACGCCCCGCGTAATCTCCATGCCGGCGCCTATCAACCCGGGCAGGTCGTTACCGCGATGACCGTAAAGGACGGTGCCGAGCTGCGCTTCGACACCGAGATTCTCGGCATCGAGGATTACCGGGGCTATCCCGCGCTGCGCACGTCCTGGCCCCGGCAGCTGATTCACCACCAGCGCCGCAAGGCGTTCAGGGTCCGGATAGGCAAGGACCGGAGCAGCCGTCTGGACCTCTATGATGACGACGGCAACCGGGTACGCGGACGGCTGCTGGACCTGTCCGCCAGCGGCTTCGGCGCCCTGATCGAGCGCTCGGCATCGTTGCGCGCAGGCGAGGAAGTAGCCAGCGCCCTGGAGATCGGCGGCATTACTCTGGACCTGCCGGTAAAGGTGCGCGACCTGAAAACACCGCCCCTGGGGCGCTTCATGCGCATCGGGGCGGCTTTTTCCGGACTGACACCGCAGCAGCAGACACAGCTGGAAAAGCTTATACGGACAATCGAAAGGCAGGCCATCAGGGTCGATGGCGCAAGCAGTAGTTGACGCAGGGAGCAAGACAATGTCTGACCATAATAACGCCAGTTCACAGGGCGCCGGGGCCAGCCCGACCATCGTGCACTTCGCCCGCCAGCCCATCTATGATCGCGACCTCAACGTCTATGGCTATGAGCTGCTGTTTCGCGAGTCGGAGCACAACGCTGCCATCCTGGAGGGAGACCGGGAGGCCGGCAAGGTTGCCAGCGCCCGGGTATTGCTGAATGCCATCATGGACCTCGACCTGGAGCAGATTGCGGAGAGCCGACCGGCGTTTCTCAACCTGTCCCGCGAATTCCTGCTGGATGATTCCGGGCTGCTGCTCGCTGGCGACAAGACCGGAATCGAGGTGCCCTGCGCAACCTGCAATGACGACGAAGTGACACGGACCCTGAAGATACTGTCCCTGCAGGGCTTCACCATCGTCCTGGATGACTTCAGCTGGCAGCCTGGTATCGAGCGGCTACTCGAACAGGCCCGGCTGGTGAAGATCGACATCCACAAGACTGGCGAGGACGAACTGCCCGGACTGCTTGAGCAGCTGCGGGACTGGCCAGTGCAGCGGGTCGCGCTGAAGGTCGAAACCCGCGAGGAGTTCGACCGTTGCCAGCAGCTGGGATTCGACTATTTCCAGGGCTTCTTTCTCTGCAAACCCAGGGTGGTCAGGGCACACCGACTGCCGGACAGCAAGATCAATACCCTGCGGCTGATCGGCGCACTGCAGAATCCCGATGTCACTCCCGAGGAACTGGAGGCGATTATCCGCAATGACCTGGCCCTGCATTACCGCCTGCTGCGCACGGTCAATTCGACTTACTACGGCCTGTCAGTGGAAGTGAAGTCCATTGCCCACGCCATCGTCTATCTCGGCATAGCCACCATCAAACGCTGGGCCCACCTGCAGCTGGTGGCGGGCACTGACGACAAGCCGTCGGAGGTGCTGCGCCTGGCGCTGGTCCGCGCCCGCATGTGCGAACAGCTGATGCCCAACCTGACCCGGGAGACCCGCGACACCGCGTTTACCACCGGACTGTTTTCGCTGCTGGACGGCGCCCTCGATACGTCGATGGAGCTGATCCTGGCCCACCTGCCCCTGGACCAGGACATCGTGCGCGCCCTGGTTGATTACGAGGGACCCTACGGGCGCCTGCTGCGTACGGTTGTCTGCTATGAAAACGGCGAGTGGGAGCAACTGGCACAGGAGGAATTCTTCTCCCTGGACAGCATCACGGCCTGCTACCTCGAGGCGCTGCAGTGGGCTCGAGCCCAGTTTGCCGCCCTCGGTGCCTGATCCCGCAAACCACCGCCGGCTGGAGCGGCCTTTGCCAAGAACCGTCTGCTGCTCTATCCTCCAGCCCTGATCCACTGCCACTGGCCTCCCCGATCCCATGACTGCTCCGCTCTCTCCGGCCGAAGGCGCCCGCCTGCTGAAACTGGCAACCAATGCCTCGGTCACCGTGGCCATGATCCTGATCGCCGCCAAGGGCGTGGCCTACTGGCAGACATCTTCGATGAGCATCCTCGCCTCCCTGGTGGACTCGCTGATGGACTCGGGCGCCTCCCTGCTCAATCTGGTGGCAGTGCGCTATGCCCTGGCGCCCGCTGATCGCCAGCACCGCTTCGGCCACGGCAAGGCGGAATCGATTGCCGCGCTGGCCCAGAGCACGTTCATCATCGGCTCGGGCCTGTTCCTGCTGTTTGAGGCCGCCAGAAGGCTGGTCGACCCGGCGCCATTGCAGGCCTATGGCCTGGGCCTGGCGGTCATGGTATTCACCATCGCCGCCACGGCCGCACTGCTCCTGCTGCAGGGCTACGTGATCCGGCGCACCGGCTCCGCCGCCATCCGCGCGGATGCCCTGCACTACCGCACCGACCTGCTGACCAACTCCGGAGTTATTGTCGCCTTGCTGCTGGCCCAGTACGGCTGGCCGGGCATGGACCCGCTGTTCGCCATTATCGCGGGGCTGTACATTCTCTGGTCCGCGCGGGCCATCATGCGCGATGCCTTCAATGAACTGCTGGACCGGGAACTGCCGGACGCGCAGCGCGCGCAAATCCTGACGATTGCCGAGGGACACCCCGAGGTGCGTGGCGTCCACGACCTGCGCACCCGCAGCTCCGGGCGGATCGACTTCATCGAGCTGCACCTGGAACTCGACGGCGCCATGTCGCTGTTTCGCTCCCACACCATCTCCGATGAAGTGGAAGCCGCCATCATCGCCGCAATCCCCGCGGCGGATGTGGTGATCCACCAGGATCCTGCCGGCATTGTCGAAGAGCAGCAGGACGAGCAGTTATTGTGAACCCGTGCGGTTCCGGCTACCATCACGCTCTGACGCGGGTGTAGTTCAATGGCAGAACTTCAGCTTCCCAAGCTGATAGCGTGGGTTCGATTCCCATCACCCGCTCCACCTTCCGCGCCAGTTCTTTTATACGCCACAAATCTGTCTATACTGTGCGCCCCCTGAAAACGAGGTGACCTGATGGACATTGCGTGGTCTGTTTTCACCCCCTGGCATTCCCTGGCCGGCGGCCTGTTGATTGGCCTGGCCGCGACTATCCTGCTGCTGGCCAACGGCCAGATCGCCGGCATCAGCGGCATTCTCGGCAACCTGCTGCAGCGCAGCGGGCTGCAGGGCTGGCGGGTAGCGTTCGTCGCCGGCCTGGTCCTGGCGCCGCTGCTGTTGCTGCCGCTGCTGCCCGCCATCGGCCCGTTCCGGCCTTCGGTACCCGTCGCGGAACACATGGACATCCTGCGCCTGCTGGCCGGGGGCTTCCTGGTAGGGCTCGGTACCCGCATGGCCAACGGTTGCACCAGTGGTCACGGCGTTTGTGGCCTGGCCCGGTTTTCCCAGCGCTCCCTCGCCGCGGTCCTGACCTTCATGCTGGCGGGGTTTGCCACCGTCTACATCTGGCGCGAAACCTGGGGATTGCCCCTGTGAAGTCCACACTCGCGGCACTCATTGCCGGGCTGCTGTTCGGGGCCGGCCTGCTCCTGTCAGGCATGGTCAATCCCGCCAAGGTCATCGGTTTCCTCGACATTGCCGGGGCCTGGGACCCGTCGCTGGCGCTGGTGATGGTGAGCGCCATCCTGGTGTCCTGGATGGGTGTGCAGCTGGCACTGCGCCGTGCCACAGCCCCCGCCGAGGACCCGCCACAGCGCGCCATAGACCGCCCCCTGCTGCTGGGCAGCGCCCTGTTCGGCATCGGCTGGGGCATCACCGGCTTCTGCCCGGGCCCGGCGGTGGCAGCCCTGGGGATGGGCTTCTGGCCCGCCCCGGTAGTGGTGATCGGGCTGCTGGTGGGACTGTGGGCCGGCAACCGGCTGTCAGTGTGAACCAATGCTGTACACGCCGCTGAGTGCGGCGTGGTCTGACAGCTGCCGCCAGGGGCCACCGGCGAGGCAGGCACAGGAATGGGCCTTGAGCCCGCGGGCATAGATCCGGTCCATCGGCAAAACCGGCAGCCACACCGGGAAGGTCCTGGCATGGCGGCCGGTCAACTCGGTGAACAGCTCCCGCACTTCCAGATCGTCCTCGAAATGCTGCGAGGCGCGCACTTTCCAGTCATTGAAATCGCCCGCGATCAACAGCGGCTCATCGTGGGGCACATGGCTCTCGATGCGCGCGACGAGGGTATCCAGCTGGCGGCTGCGCTCGGCCTGGAACAGGCCCATGTGAACGCACAGCAGATGCAGTGGCCGGCCTCCGGGGAGTTCGACAATACCGTGCAGGATACTGCGGCTGGCGAGGCGGTGGTTGGAGATATCGATGTTCTCCCAGAAGCGGAACGGATACTTGCTGAGAATGGCGTTGCCGTGGTGGCCCTTGCGGTAGATCGCGTTCTTGCCGTAGGCGTAATGGGGCCACAGGCGATCGGCGAGGTATTCGAAATGCGGCACATCGGGGAAGTCGCCCAGTTTCTTGCGGAAACGGCGGGTCGAACCGTGGATTTCCTGCAGGAACACCACGTCGGCGTGCTCCTCTTCCAGCAACTCGCGGATGCGTCCCAGCACGAAGCGCTGGTTGCCCGTGGTAAAGCCCTTGTGGATGTTGTAGGTGAGAACCTTGATGTCCATGGCGATGGGGAAAAGCTCCGGGGGGAATCACTGAGTGCCTTGCCGGTCGGGGGCAGGCACCATGGGGCCAGCAAATCTGCGCCCGGTCAAGCGTTCGGTGCCCCACCAGAGCGAAACTCTGCTAGTCTCGTGGCATATCCATTGCCAGGCGGAGACAATCACAGGTGCCAACCCCCGGAGCACACGATTTCGCCACCGAAGACTTTGCGGGCACTGCACTGCACCGCACCCTGGCCATGTTTCGCGAGCAGGGCCCTGTCGGCCAGGCCCTGTTTGGCGGCCAACCTGCCGTACTGATCAGCGGTCATCAAGCGCTGGCCGAAGCCTTCCGCGACAACGACCGCTTCCCGCCCGCGGATGCCTATCGGATCACCATCGAACCGGTGCAGGGCGTGACCTTCCAGACCATGGAAGACGAGCAACATCGCCTGTATCGGCGCCTGGCCACGCCTGCCTTCCAGTCCCGGGCTGTGCAAGCGATGGAACAGGAGGGCCTGGCACGGATTGCCCACGAGCTCATCGATCGGCTTGGCAATGTTCGCCGCACCGACTTCGCCAGCGCCTTCACCCACCGGGTGGCCTTCGCGGTCATCAGCCGCATGCTGGGGATTCCCACCGACCGGGAAGATGTGTTCCGCGACTGGGCTGTGGGGTTTCTGGAGTTTCCGCGCGACCCCGCCCGCTCCCGCCATTGTGCCGAGCAGATCACCCGGTACCTGCTGCCCATCCTGGCGCAGCGCCGGCGCGAGCCCCGCGACGATATCCTGTCAGGCCTGGTGGCCGCGGAGGTCGACGGCCGCCAACTGACTGACGAGGAAATACTTGCCCACATCCGCCTGTTGTTCAGCGCTGGCGCGTCGACCACGACAGATGCACTGGGCAATCTGGTCTACACGCTGCTGGCAAAGCCGGAGCGCTGGCAGGCACTGCTTGCAGAACCAGGTCTGCGCGCCGGCGCCATTGAGGAACTGCTGCGCTGGGAGACGCCGGTAGCGGTGCTGCCGCGCCTGTCTGCCAACCGTCCCGTGGAATTTCACGGCACCCGTATTCCCGCTGCCACCTTCTGCCTGTTTGCGATTGCCGCGGCCAATCGCGATCCCGCCGTATTCGAGCAACCGGACGTGTTCGACATGCGCCGCGACAGCAGCCGGAAACTGTTGAGTTTCGGCCCCGGGCCGCGCCTGTGCCCGGGCATGCACCTGGCGCGGCGGCAGCTGGCGGTGGCATTGGACGTGATTCTTGAGCGCCTGCCCGGCCTGCAGCTGCTGGACCCGGAGGCCGCCGCGCCCCGGGGCGCCATTCTGCGTGGACCCGTCAGGTTGCCGGTGGCCTGGTAGGTCCGGCCGGCTACGGCGCCGGCACCGCCCGCGTCTGGCTGGCGGCAAGCACGGCGGCGCATAATCCAATTGAGCTGGAGAAATATGGCGACGGGCACTGTGTTCGCCGATTACTTTTCCTGGATGGTTTCCATTATCTGGTCGACGCTGAACGATGCCGGACGCTGGCGAGGCGGGAATTGGTGCAGCGATTCCACAAACTGCATGACGGCCGCAGACCCCAGCATGCCTGCCCAGCCGATCTTTCTGTCCCACCAGACGTTGTAGCTGTTGGAATCCGTATCGGCGCGTTCAAAGGGGTCGCGGCGCAGATTGAATACCTTGGGTATCCTGAGCTGCACAAAGGGGTCGCGCCAGACGTCGAAGCGTTTGGAGCGCTGCTCTGCATATACCAGTTTCCAGTCGCCGACACGAGTGCCGGTCAGCAGGCCGTCATCACTGAAGTAAAAGAATTCCCGACGTGGGCCGGCATCTGTCTTCCCGGTCAGGTAGGGCAAAAAATCGTAACCATCGAGATGGACCCTGAAAGTCCTGTCGCCAACACGCTTGTCCTCCTTGAGCTCTTCCTTGATGGCGCCGTTGCCCACAACCGACATGAACGTGGGCACCCAGTCCAGATGTGACATGATGGTGTTGCTGATACTGCCCGCCGCGATCTTCCCGGGCCAGCGCACCATGGCTGGCACTCTGTAACCACCTTCCCAGTTGGTGTTCTTTTCTCCGCGGTAGGGTGTGATCGCCGCATCCGGCCACTGGTTGTAGTGCGGGCCGTTATCGGTCGAGTAGACAACGATGGTGTTGTCGGCAATACCCAGTTGATCCAGTTTCGCCAGCAGGGTACCGACGTGGCGATCGTGTTCCACCATGCCGTCATTGTAGAAACCCTGGCCGCTGATACCGAGGTTCTCTTCCTTGACATGGGTGTAGTAGTGCATGCGCGTACTGTTGAACCAGACAAAGAACGGCTTGTCCTGGGCATGGGCCCTGTCGATGAAATCGAGTGACGCCGACAGGAATTCCTCGTCGATGGTTTCCATTCGCTTGCGGTTCAGCGGGCCGCTGTCTTCAATGCCGCCATCGGCCCGACTGTATATGACGCCGCGGGGCCCGAAACGCTGATGGAATTGCGGATGTTTGGGATAGTCCTCGTCCTCCGGGACTTCCTCCGCATTGAGGTGATAGAGATTGCCATAGAACTCGTCAAAACCATGATTGGTGGGCAGGAATTCGTCGCGATCACCAAGGTGGTTCTTGCCAAACTGGCCGCTCACGTAACCGTAGGGTTTCAGAAGCGCGGCCAGGGTGGGATCCTCGGGCTGCAGGCCCGTGGTGGCGCCCGGTATGCCAACCTTGGTCAGCCCGGTGCGGACGGGGTGCTGCCCGGTGATGAAGGCTGAGCGCCCTGCTGTGCAGCTCTGCTCCCCGTAGTAGTCGGTAAAGAGCATGCCTTCATTGGCGATACGGTCGATGTTGGGCGTCTGGTAGCCCATCTGCCCCAGACTGTACCGGCTGAGATTCCAGATACCGATATCATCGCCCCAAATGACCAGGATATTGGGTCGCTCTGCCGCCTGCACCGCTGCAGTGACCAGCAGGCTCGCAAGCAGCAAGCCTGCGCGTAAAATGGGTACTCTCATTCTTGTTATCCGTGTTGAACGCTCCATCGCATCATAGCGATTCAGATAGCCTTGGCAAGGCCCCTGCCTGCGCTCAGGTAACCACGCCCAGAAAGCGCTCGTTCAGCTGTCTGTCGTGGTAGAAGATCGCCTTGCCGATCTGCTGCGCATCCCAGGTCACCACGGGGTGATCCGGATAGGTGTAATCACCGCCGCAGAACACCTCGTTGCGAT
>NZ_JAVJWR010000020.1:0-6139 GCF_040221975.1 Haliea sp. | reverse complement strand
CGTAACGGAGTCATGACTTATCACCTCACTGGTTGAGTGAACGGCACAATGCCGTGTGATAAGTGTGGGATATTTTAGGGAGGTCAGCGTGGCGGAGGGCTGGCGGATGGAGCCACCGCGAAGCGGTTTAGTTCAACAGCTTATTAGAAAGATCAGACCGTATAACACCACGCTTGCTAACTCCAGCACGCCGTGCGGCGCCGGCAGTGACGTTCCTCACAGAATCAACAACTTGGCATGCCTTACCCACTGAGCTCGCCTGTTAGCCGGACCACTTAGAAGTTAGCAAGTCATAAAATCCGTCCGTGAAAATCAGAAAATACTCCTATAGATTCAAAGCTTTATCGAAAATCCTTTCACCCGCCTCACGTACTTCCGGTGAAAAGCCCCTTGCAATCCGCCCTCACCGAACTACTGTATATGCATACAGCTTTAATGAATAGCAGCCATGGACGATATCAGACCAGCTATATCTGCCAACCCTCCCAGGCTACTGGGCCAGATCCGCCGGCACATGCGGGATGCCGGTTATGCCTGGAAGACCGAGAAGACCTACATCCACTGGATCAGGCGCTACATCCTGTTCCACGGCAAGCGGCATCCTGCCCGGCTGTCGGAAGCTCATATCAGTCAGTTCCTCAGCGCGCTGGCCAATGAAAGAAACTGTTCACCTTCAACACAGCATATCGCTCTGAATGCCCTGATCTACCTCTACAAGAAATTCATGGGCGTGGCCATCGAAAACCTGAGCTTCTCCCGGGCCAAGGTGCAGCCTCGCCTGCCCGTGGTGCTGAGCCACCGGGAAGCCATGCTGATTATCGAACACTTGCATGGCCTGCATCGCACGATGGTAGCTCTGCTCTACGGCACCGGCATGCGGCTTAGCGAAATGCTCTCGGTGCGCATCAAGGATATTGACTTTGAATTCTCCACCATCACAGTTCGTTCCGGGAAGGGCGACAAGGATCGCACCACGATCCTGCCTGATCAGTTAAGGTCACTGCTGCAGGAACAAGTTGCGCGAGTAGCCCGACAGCACGAGCAGGACCTCGCGGACGGCTACGGTGAGGTCTATCCACCCTATGCGCTGGCTCGCAAATATCCAAATGCTGCGAGGGAGCTTGCATGGCAGTATCTCTTCCCTTCATCGGGCATTGGCAAGGATCCCAGGACTGGCGTGCTGCGACGTCACCACCTGCACGAATCGGCTTTGCGCAAGGCGCTCTCCAAGGCCAGGTGGGCCTCGGGTGTCAACAAGCACATCAAATGTCACACTTTCCGGCATAGTTTCGCTACGCGACTGCTGCAACAGGGCTACGACCTGCGGACCATCCAGAAACTGCTGGGGCACCATGACGTCAGGACTACCGAGATCTACACTCATGTGATTCGACGGGGAGCCATGGGCGTGGTCAGTCCCCTGGATGGTCCGTAAACCATGCCCTACGCCGAACTCCACACCCTCACCTGCTACAGCTTCCTGCGCGGTGCCTCCCATCCGCAGGAGCTGGTACAGCGTGCGCAGGAGCTGGGCTATGCGGCGCTGGCCATTACCGACGAGTGTTCGCTGGCAGGGGTGGTCAAGGCCCACGTAGCGGCGAAGGAGGTGGGGCTGCCACTCATTATCGGCAGCGAGCTGAACCTGGTGGAGGGTATCCGCCTTGTCGCACTGGTGCCGAGCCGGGCGGCCTATGCCGAGCTGTCCGGGCTGATCAGCCTGGCGCGGCGGCGCAGTCCCAAAGGCGAGTATCGGTTAGCACTGCGCGATGTAATCTTTCATCTCAAGCGCTGCCTGCTGATCTGGTTGCCGCGGGGAGAGGGGCCGGGCGATGGCGAGGCCGCGGGCGACGTCGGCGAGGGGATGGACGCCGCCGAGCAGGGTTATGGCCGGCAGCTGGCGCGGCTGTGTATAGGGCGGGTATGGTTGGGTGTCACTCACCTGCTGGGCGGCGACGATGTGACCCGCCACTACCGGTTGTATGCCCTGGCTCAGGCCCTGGATCTGCCGATGGTGGCCTGTGGTGATGTGCAGATGCACGTGGCGGCTCGCAAGCCCCTGCACGATGTATTCACCGCGCTGCGCTATAACACCAGTGTGGCCCGGCTCGGGCGCCGACGGCTGGGCAACAGCCAGCAGCACCTGCGGCGCCTGGACAAGCTCGAGCAGCTCTATCCCCCCACGCTGCTGGCGACGACGCTGGACATCGCCCGCCGCTGCCAGTTCAGCCTTGAGGAGCTGCGCTATGAGTATCCGGAAGAGGTGGTGCCGCCGGGGAGGACCGCAGGCGGCTACCTGCGCGAGCTGGTGGAGGCGGGCTGCACGGTGCGCTGGCCCGGAGGCGTCTCCGCGGAGACGCGAACGCGCATTGAATACGAGCTGGAGTTGATTGCGGAGCTACACTACGAGTACTACTTTCTCACGGTGTACGATCTGGTGCGCTTTGCCCGCGAACGCGGCATTCTCTGCCAGGGTCGCGGGTCGGCGGCCAATTCGGTGGTGTGCTACTGCCTGTTCATTACCGAGGTATCGCCGGAGCAGGTATCGCTACTGTTCGAGCGCTTCATTTCCCGGGAGCGGGACGAGCCGCCGGATATCGATGTGGACTTCGAGCACGAGCGCCGCGAAGAGGTCATCCAGTACATCTACGACAAGTACAGCCGTCGGCGGGCGGCACTGGCGGCCACGGTCATCACCTATCGGGCGCGCAGCGCGGTGCGGGATGTGGGCAGGGCGCTGGGGCTGGACGCTGTATTCGTGGACGACCTGGCCAAATCCATGGCCTGGTGGGACCGCAGCTCGGACCTCGCCCAGCGCTTCGAGGAGCAGGGCATGAGCGGCCACGGTCGGGTGGCAGAGCTGTTCTATAAACTGGTGCAGGAAATCCTCGGCTTCCCCCGCCACCTGTCCCAGCACGTGGGCGGCTTCGTGATCAGCCGCGGCCCGATTTCCCAGCTGGTGCCGGTGGAGAACGCCAGCATGGTGGACCGCACCGTGATCCAGTGGGACAAGGAGGATATCGAGGCCCTGGGCCTGCTCAAGGTGGACATCCTCGCCCTGGGGATGCTCTCGGCGATCCGCAAGAGCCTGGCGCTGGTGCACCGGGATCACCCCCACATTCGCGAGCTCGCGGATATTCCCCGGGATGATTCCGCCACCTGGCGCATGCTGCAGCAGGCAGATTCGGTGGGTGTGTTCCAGGTCGAGTCCAGGGCCCAGATGTCGATGCTGCCGCGGCTGCGGCCGGCCTGTTTCTACGACCTGGTGATCCAGATCGCCATCGTCCGCCCAGGCCCTATCCAGGGTGACATGGTGCACCCTTTCCTGCGGCGCAAGCAGGGTTTGGAAGCGATCACTTACCCCAGCGAGGAGATCCGCTCGGTGCTGGACCGCACTCTGGGGGTGCCCATTTTCCAGGAGCAGGTGATCAAGCTGGCGATGGTGGCGGCGGGCTTTTCCGGCGGTGAAGCAGACCAGTTGCGCCGGGCGATCAGCAATTGGGGCAAGAACAGCAAGCTGCTGAGCTTCGAGCAAAAGCTGGTCCGGGGCATGATCGCGCGCGGCTACGAGGAGGATTTCGCCCACCGTCTGTTCGACCAGATCAAGGGCTTTGGCGGCTACGGTTTCCCGGAGTCCCACTCCGCCAGCTTTGCCCTGCTGGCCTGGATATCGGCATGGCTCAAGTGCCACCATCCGGCGGCCTTTTTTGTGGGCCTGCTGAACAGCCAGCCGATGGGCTTCTACTCCCCTTCCCAGCTGCTCCAGGATGCTCGCCGCCACGGGGTGACGGTACTGCCGGTAGATGTAAACCAGAGCACCTGGGACCACCAGTTACTCGCTGTCACCGAATCCGGACAACCGCCCGTGCGTCTGGGGCTGCGACTGGTAAAGGGCCTGAGCCGCAACGGCGCCCAGCGCCTGGTGGAAGCGCGGGCGCGGGAGCCTTTTCGCCAGATCAGCCAACTGCGACAGCGGGCCCAGCTGGGCAAGCGCGACCTGGAGGCGCTGGCGGACGCAGATGCTCTGGCTTCTCTCAGCGGCAACCGCCACCAGTCCCAGTGGCAGGTCATGGCCCTGGAGCAGCCCCGGCCTTTGCTGCGAGAGGAACAGCAGCAGCCCGCCAGCTATTTCAATGACGGCATCCAGTTGCCGGCGCCGGCGGTGGCGGAAGAAGTGCTGGCGGATTACCGCGCCACCGGCCTGACCCTGCGTGCCCACCCCCTCAGCCTGCTGCGCGAGCAGTATCCCTTCAACCGCTGCAAGCGCCACGCGGACCTGCACACAGTGGCGAACCGGGGCTTTGTCCGCATCGCCGGCCTGGTCACCTGCCGCCAGCGCCCTGGCAGCGCCTCCGGGGTGCTGTTCCTGACCCTGGAGGATGAAACCGGCAACAGCAACGTGGTGGTATGGACCCGCACCCAGGAACATTTCCGCCGCGAGCTGATGAACGGCCGGCTGCTGGTGGTGAAGGGCACCCTGGAGCGCAAGGACAGCGTCACCCATATCATCGCCGGTGCTCTCCACGACTACAGCGAGGCACTGGCAGAGCTGCCGCTGCAGTCGCGGGATTTCCACTGAGCGGATACCGCCGGGGCGGCGCAGACCACATTGTGGCCATAAATGACCCTGTGCAGGCATGTTGCTTTTGGCATACTGCAACCCTTTTATCAGAGCAACAATGGAAAGGAGATCGCGCATGCCCTGTTTGCAGTACTCGTTCAGCCGCGCCCTGGCCCTGGCCGCCGCCCTGCTGGGCACGGTCGCCGCACAGGCCGCCACCACCGTCATCCATGCCGGTACCCTGCTCGCGGTACCGGGCCAGCAACCGCTGACGGAGCAGACCCTGGTCGTTGTCGACGACAAGGTCAGCCAGGTCCTGGACGGTTACCGGGACCCGGCGGAGATTGCGCCGGATGCAGAGGTCATCGACCTGAAGGACGGTTTCGTGATGCCCGGCCTGATGGACATGCACGTGCACCTGCAGGGAGAACTGGGCCCGCAGAATGACAGCGAAGATCTGAAATACTCCTCCCAATTGGTGCAGATGCAGTCGCTGATGTACGCCCTGCGCACGCTTGATGCAGGTTTTACCACTCTCCGTGATGCGGGCTCCAGCGAACAGGAAATGTACGCCGTGCGGGACGCCATCAACCGGGGCTGGATCGACGGGCCGCGCATTATGGCCGCTGGTGGTGTGGGCATTACCGGGGGCCACAATGACGTCAGCGGGATGAAGCCGGAATTGATGGAATTCTATACCGACAGCACCATCTGCAATGGCCCCTACGACTGCCGCCGCGCCACCCGGGAGGCCATCAAGTACGGCGCCGACCTGATCAAGATCACCTCTACCGGCGGCGTGCTGACCGACCGCGCCACTGGCACCGGCCAGCAGATGGAGATGGATGAACTGAAGGAAGTGGTCAATGCTGCGCGCCGCATGGGCCGCAAGGTCATCAGCCACGCCCACCAGGAGGAAGGCATCATCGCCGCCCTGCAAGCGGGCGTCGACAGCATCGAGCACGGCACCTATGTGGGCCCCGATTCGATCAAGCTGTTCAAGTCCACCGGTGCCTACCTGGTGCCCACCCTGCTGGCGGGCCACACGGTCAAGATCATGGCGACGGAGTCGGACTTCATGAGCCCGGCGATCCGGGAAAAAGCCATCCGCGTAGGCAACGACATGCAGGCAAACTTTGCCAGGGCACACAAGGCCGGGGTGAAAGTGGCCTTCGGCACCGACACCGGTGTCTCCCGTCATGGCGACAACGCCATGGAAGCGGTGTTGATGCATGAAGCGGGCATGACGCCGATGGCAATCCTGGTCAGCGCCACCGTCAGCGCGGCGGACCTGATCGACATGTCCGACAGCCTCGGCACCCTGGAGGCCGGCAAGCAGGCCGATATCATCGCCCTGCAAAACTCGCCGCTGGAGAACATCGAAAGCCTGCTGGACGTGGGCTTTGTGATGAAGGGCGGCAAAGTCTTCAAACAACAGATCTAGCCCGAATATTTCATAAGTAGGGGTAGAAAAACGGCGGAAACTCCTTAAAAATCAGTGTGCGACCATTGATTCAAAAGAGACTTCCGCCGTGACAGAATGCTACCAGACTTCCCTCGAATTTCCATCCGTTAAACGTC
>NZ_JAVJWR010000019.1:0-176164 GCF_040221975.1 Haliea sp. | reverse complement strand
CTCTGTGCCTCGGGGTTTTCTATGTCTACGGCAGTGCCGTTACACAGGCGATGACCTTTGCGGTCACACCCGGTAAAGCGGGGCGGGCCCTCGCCAGGCTTTAATCCCCAACCCCGAGGTGCTCTGTGCCTCGGGGTTTTTACTTTGCCGTCGGCTCAGCTTTTCAGCTTGTAACCGGTCTTGAATATCCACCAGACGATGGCCATACACAGCAGGAGGAAGCCCACTGTCATCGCCAGGCTGACGCCGACGTTGATGTCCGAGGTGCCATAGAAGCTCCAGCGGAAACCGCTCACCAGATAGACAACCGGATTGAACAGGGTCACCGAGCGCCAGAAGGCCGGCAGCATATCAATGGAGTAAAAGGTGCCGCCGAGGAACGTCAGCGGCATCACGATCATCATCGGGATGATCTGCAGCTTCTCGAAGCCGTCGGCCCAGATACCGATAATGAAGCCGAACAGGCTGAACGCCACAGCCGTGAGCACGAGAAACGCCAGCATCCATAGCGGGTGCTGTATCTCGTAGTCGACAAACAGCCTGGCGGTAACCAGAATCAGCAGCCCCAGAATAACCGACTTGCTGGCGGCGGCACCGACGTAGCCGACGATGATTTCGACAAAGGAAATCGGCGCCGACAGTACTTCATAGATGGTACCGGAGAACTTGGGCATGTAGATGCCAAACGAGGCGTTGGACACGCTTTGCGTCAGCAGCATCAACATGATCAGCCCCGGCACAATGAATGCGCCATAGCTGACCCCGCCGATATCGACCATCTGTGAGCCGATCGCGGAACCAAACACGATGAAATACAGCGAGGTGGAAATGATGGGCGAGGCGACACTCTGTAAGAGGGTGCGCCAGGTGCGAGCCATCTCGGACTTGTAAATGGCCCGCATTGCGTAGAAGTTCATGAGCGGGGCCTCACCAGATTGACGAAAATATCCTCCAGCGAACTCTGGCTCGAATGCAGATCCTTGAA
Source organism: Haliea sp. (assembly GCF_040221975.1). Taxonomy (GTDB): domain Bacteria; phylum Pseudomonadota; class Gammaproteobacteria; order Pseudomonadales; family Halieaceae; genus Haliea. The sequence goes on along the minus strand of NZ_JAVJWR010000019.1, from coordinate 175,179 downwards.
TTCGATCTGGTGGCTGGCCAGCTGACGGAGTAAATCGGCGATGCCGGTTTGCTCGTGTTGGGCATCGAAGGTGTAAACCAGTTCGTGGCCACCGGCAATCAGCTCCAGGGAAGCGGCTTCCAGCTCCGGCGGCAGTTGCCGCAGCGGTGTTTGCAAATGCAGAGTAAGCTGGCGCTTGCCCATTTTCGCCATCAGGGTGTTCTTGTCCTCGATCAGGATAATCTCGCCGTGGTTGATGACCCCGACCCGGTCGGCCATTTCCTCGGCCTCCTCAATATAGTGGGTGGTGAGAATGATGGTGACTCCGCTGTCGCTCAAACCGCGGACCATATTCCACATCTCCCGGCGCAGATCCACATCGACCCCGGCAGTGGGTTCATCCAGAAACAGGATACTGGGCTCATGGGACAGGGCCTTGGCGATCAGTACCCGCCGTTTCATGCCACCGGACAACTCGATCATCCGCGACTTGCGTTTGTCCCACAGCGACAGGTCGCGCAACACTTTCTCGATGTGGGCAGGGTTGGGGGGCTTGCCGAACAGGCCGCGGCTGAAGCTGACGGTATCCCACACGGTTTCAAAGCTGTCAGTGGTCAGTTCCTGGGGCACAAGGCCGATCCTGGAGCGCGCGGCCCGAAAATCGCGGACGATGTCATGACCGTCTGCCCACACCCGGCCACTGCTGGGTTTGACCAGCCCACAGATGACGCCGATCAGCGTCGTTTTGCCGGCACCGTTGGGTCCGAGCAGGGCAAAGGTCTCACCCCTGGAAATTTCGAGATTGACGTCTTTCAAGGCGTGGAAGCCGGAATTGTAGGTCTTGTTGAGGTCCTCGATCGCGATAATGGGTTGCACCTGGACTCCTTGTGCACGGAAAGGTTGGTGTAGACTGCGGCCGCATGTGGTTTATGCGGCCCCTGCTGCGGTGCCAGGTGTGTTGAGCAGCAATACCGGCGCCCCGGACAGGCAGTGGCGATGCACTTTACCGCGGCTCGCAGGTTGTCTACCGTAGCACGGGTCACGATTGGATGGTTGTACTCCAGTAAAGGTTTGTGCATCAATACCCCTGTGTGCCTGCCCCCGGGGCCGTAAACTCAATTACACTGCTCGGCTCTACCTTCCAGGAGCCCTCCCGCCATGGCCAAGTCACTGACCACGCTTGCCAGCCCCTTCAAGCTGGGGTCCATGCAGCTCAAGAATCGCATGGCAGTCATGGCCATGGGTGTCAATCTGGCGGAGGAGGACGGCAGCTGCGGGGATCGCTTGCTAGCCTTCCATGAGCGCCAGGCCGAGGGCGGCGTGGGCCTGATCATCCTTGGTTCCACCGGGGTCAGCTGGCCCGCCGGCTCCAACCAGCCCTGGCAGACTTCGGTCGCATCTGATGACATGATCCCGGGTCTGAAAAGACTGGCGGACGCGTGCCACGCCCACGGGACCAAGGTTGCGGCACAGCTGCATCATGGCGGCCTGGTATCCACGGAAGACCGCGTTGCCGGCCGGCCGGTGATGGCACCATCCGTTCCCGTGGAGAAGACTCCCGGCTTCCTCAACGCCTTCCTGCCTGAAGAGCTGCGGATGATGTACCGTCCTGCACCGGAAACGATCCTCCAGCCCATGACCCACGCAGACATTGCCTTGCTGGTCGAGCACTTCGCCGCCGCGGCCCGTCGGGTGCAGGAGGCCGGCCTGGACGGTATCGAGATTCATGGCGGCCACGGCTATATCCTGTCGTCCTTCCTGTCTCCCTTTTTCAACAATCGCGACGACGAGTATGGCGGCAGCCTTGAGAATCGCGCCCGCCTGCTGCTTGAAGTGTTGGCCGCTGTGCGCACAGCGGTGGGCGCCGACTTCCCGGTGTGGGTGAAAATCGACTCCGGTGAGTTTGGCCAGACCGAAGGCATTACTCTGGAGGACGCCAGGGCGACCGCGCGCATGCTGGAGCAGGCCGGTGCCGACGGCATCACCGTCAGCGCTTATCACGACACCTCCAGCGGCAGCAACCACTCTGAGTCGAATATCCCGCATACCCCGGAGCGGCTGGTCGCCAATGCCATTGCTATCAGACAGGCGCTGGATATACCGGTGCTCACATCTGGCCGCATTGAGCCGGCAGCGGCCGACAAGCATATCGCCGCAGGGCATTTTGATCTCTTCGGCATGGGCCGCAAGATGCTGGCAGACCCGGATCTTCCCAACAAGGTGTGCAGCGGCCAGCTGGATGAAATTCGGCCCTGCGTCTATTGCTACTGCTGTGTCAGCCAGATATACATTCTCAAGCCGGTGAAATGCGCGGTGAATGCCGAGACCGCCCACGAACGCCAGCGCACGGTAATTGCCACCGACAATATCCGCCATTTCGCGGTGGTCGGTGGTGGACCTGCAGGTATGGAGGCAGCGCGCAGGCTGGCGTTGGCCGGGCACAAGGTGACGCTGCTGGAGGCCGCTGACCGGTTGGGGGGTACGCTGCAGTTTGCCAGCATTGCCTACGAGCCCAACGAACGCCTGCTCAATTGGCTGCGCCGGCAGATGGCCAGCTCCGCGGTGGATGTCCGCCTCGGCACGATGGCGATCCCGGCGGTGCTGCAGTCGCTGGGCGTGGATGAGGTTGTAGTCGCCACCGGCGCCAGGCGCCTGATGCCAGAGCTCCCTGGCAGCGAACAGGACTTTGTCTTCAGTGGCGATGAAATGCGGGCGCTGGTATTGGGGGAGAACGCGTCGTCGCTGCGGCGCAAGACCACGGCATTAACCAGGGGCATAACACGCCTGGGAGCACTGACCGGGGTCAACCGCCATCCCTGGATGCTGCGTCAGGCCTCGCGGCTGTGGCTGCCCCTGGGTGAGCGTATTGTGGTGATTGGAGGTGAATTGGTGGGCCTTGAATTGGCGGAATACCTCGCTCACCGGGGGCGGAAGGTGACGGTGGTTGACGAGTCACCGCGGTCCGGGGCGGGGCTCTATCTGGTGCGTCGGATGCGCTTGCTGGACGAGTTGCACGAACTCGGAGTGACACTACAGAACAAGGCCTCTGCGATCAGTATCGGCGATCACTCCGTCAGCTACTGCAACCAGCGCGGCCAGGTGCGTACTCTGGCGGCAGACCACGTGATTGTAGCCAAGGGAGCAACCGGAGATACCAGCCTCGCCGAGCAGCTGCGCAGCGCGGGCCTCAGTGTCCACACCATCGGTGACTGCAACGGCGTGGGCTACATCGAGGGCGCGATGGAGTCCGCCGCGGAACTGGTGGCGGGTATTGGACGGGCCGCGTAGGTCGGGCCGCGTAGGTCGGCCGGGCCGCGCAGGCCGGGCCGCGCAGGCCGCTAGCGTTCAGCCTTGAACCCGGCCTTGTTCGCATCCCAGGTGTTGGGTCCCAGGCCGGCTTCCCGCAACTTGAACTTCTGTACTTTATTGGTCGGTGTGTAGGGCAGGCTCTCCACCAGCTCAATGTAGCGTGGCACGAAGAAGTACGGCGCGTTGTCATTGATATATCGAGCGAGTTCTTCCGGTTGCAGGCTGGCATCCGGCTTCAGGATTACGTTCAGTTTGAGCTCGGTCTCTGATTCCAGAATATCACTGGGCACCCCAAAGGCAGCGCAGTCGCCAATCGCCGGGTGGCGTCGCGCCACCATCTCGACTTCGAAGGTCGAGATATTGCGTCCCTTGAGCCGCACTGCATCTTTTTTGCGATCGGAGAAAAAGTAGTAGCCGTCCGCGTTCCGCTTGAGCATGTCGCCGGTTTTGTACCACTCGCCCTCATAGGCTGCAGCTGTCGCTTCCGGGTCATCGAAGTAACCATTGAAAATCACGAATGGCTTCTTCGGACGCACCCACAGTTCGCCGGGTTCGCCTGTGACCACATCCTCGCCCTGGTCGTTGACCAGTCTGGTGTCGAGTGCATCCGCGGGCTTGCCACAACTGCCGGGAGGCAGGGAGGCTTCGTCGGGGCGCACAATGACCAGTTGCATCGCCTCGCTTTGTCCCAGGCCCTGGGGCAGCAATTCCACGCCGAAGCGTTTGCTGAAGGGGCCGGCCACGTCCGCTGGCATTGGCACCGCCATCAGTTTGCGCAGGCTGTGCGCTGCGTCGTCGGGCTTCTCGGGGGCGTTCCACAGGAACATGTGCATGGCGCCGAGAGTAAAGCTCTGGGTGGCGCCATAGTAGTCAATGCGTTCCCAGAAGTTCTTTACCGAAAAGGCACTGTCGATGGCGAGCGGAATTCCCACGATCAGCGCGCGGAGGATGGAGGTCACCCAGGCGGCGGAGTTGTACATGGGCAGGACGCTGTAGATGACGTCACCGGGGCGGGTGCCGAACAGGGCGTCCCCGGAGGCAACAGCGTTGAACCAGACGTTGTGACTCTGCATGACGCCTTTGGAGCGCCCGGTAGTCCCGGAGGTCCACAATATGGCGCAGGTGTCACCATAGCTCTGCCCGCTCATGTCTGGCTCCGGGGCTCCCGCGTGATAAAGGCTGTTGAAATCCGTAGCGCCCGGGAGTGCCCCGGGGTCGCCCAGAACCACCAGATTCCCGGCTTCCAGGTCGCCCATGACCTCCGCCAGCCGGGCCGCATGGTCGTCGTCCGTGACCACTATTCTGGGTCGGCTGCGGTTGATGGTCTCGGATAGCCAGGTACCCTTGTAGTCGGAATTGACGGGTGTCCAGATGGCACCAAGCTTGTTGCTGGCCAGGGCCAGGAAGATGACTTCCGGGGCACTGCCCATATAGAACGCTACGCGGTCGCCGCGGCCCAGCCCGAGAGCGGCAAGCCCCGCAGCCAGCTCATTGACCTTGCTGTTGGTCTCGGCAAAGCTGTAGTGCGTTTCCCCGAACATGATGAAGTTCGCCTCGGGTTGCTCCGCGGCCTGCATGGCCAGGGCCCGGCCCAGATGGCGGTCTTCAATGTTCTCGAACTGCAATACGTTCATCAGTGACTCCAGAGTGTTGTTATCAATATTGCCGGCAGCGCTGCCTACAGGGTGATGCCGGACTGCTTGTTGCTGGCCAGATATCGACCCATCTCGGCCAGGTGGTGGGAGGCGCCGCCGAGGTCGAACTCCAGCTGCTTTGACCAGAGGAAATAGCGGTGAATGGGATACTGGAGGTCGGCGCCAATACCACCGTGCAGGTGCTGGGCGGTGTGGCTGACCCGGTGGGAGGTTTCTGTCGCCCACCAGCGCGCCGCGCCCGCCTGCAAGGTGGCGTCCATCCCTTCATCGAGACGCCACATGGCGCTGTCGACGACGCCGCGCAGGGCCTCTATATCCATATAGCCGTCCGCGGCGCGATGCGCCACGGCCTGAAAGGCCGCCAGGGGTTTGCCGAATTGCTTGCGTTCGCTGGTATAGGCGGCGGTGCGTCGCAATGCCTCCTCGGCCACGCCCAGTTGCAGGGCTGCCGTCATGACCTGTTGCCGCTGCTGCAGGGCGGCAATCGCGTCCTGACCACCGAGGTCCAGGGCCTTTGCGCGTCTGACCAGCACCCGGGAAGTGGGGCGGCCATTGCTGACGCGCTGGGGTTCAAACTGCACGTCGGCTTCTGCGGGTGTCAGGGCTACCAGGCGCTCACCGGCCCGCGCCACCAGGTACAGGGCGCCCTCCGCCCAGGGCACCATGCTCAGCTCACCCTGCAACGTGTCGTCCTCCAGGTTCAGCCCTGGGCCCAGGGACAGACTGAGCCAGGCTTTGCCGGCTGCAACCCTGGCCAGGCCCTCGATGACGCCACCGGTCTCCAGTGCCTGTGCCGCCAGCAGGGTTTCCAGTAGCGGTATCTGTGCCAGCACTGCGCCCTGGGCCTTGACCACCAGACATTGGGCAATGAACCCCATTGCCGAGCCGCCGTGCTGTTCCGCCAGGCCGATCCCGGTAAGGCCTGCGTCGGCGAGAGTCTGCCAGAGGCCGGCGTTGAAGCTGTCCTGGTACTCGGCCTGCGCGGTGTCGTTCACCTGCTCGCGAAAGATTTTCTCCGCCAATTCAGCGATGGCGGCTTGGTCTTCGGTCAGGGAGTAGTCCATCAGAATGTCTCCAGTATGGCGGTGGGTTGGCAGCTTGCAGTGGATTCCGGGTTCATCGTTTCAGTGACAGGATACGGGCGGCGTGATGCAGCTGACTCCGGGGCGGGTTGCGGGCAAAGAGTCCGCGATAGAATAGCGCCGCCAGCCACTCGGCCAGCTCGGCCTCCGACAATTGCAGCGCCAGCAGATCCGGATTGCGCTCAATGTAGCATTCCCGAAGCACGTCCTGGCCGATGCCGCTCAGGGCGTGGACCATCAGTCGCACTTCGTGCGGCGCCAGTTCGCTGTCGGGAAACACGTAGGGAAACACATCCGCGAGCAGCTGCAGGCGCCGGTTGTAGGATGCCTGCCAGCGCGCCCGAAAAGCGGGGTCATCGGCGCAGAACTGATTGATGCAGTTGCTGATGCCCGGGTGTTCTGCGTGGCTGCGAACGGCCACTTCGTAGTGTGACCGCAGCCGACTGAACCAGTCGCCCTTGCTGACGTCCCGCTCGATTTGTTCGGTGGCCTCGAATTCTGCGATGTATTCGTCCAGGATTTCTTCAATCAGTGACTTGAGATCACTGTAATAGTGGTGGAACAGGCCTGCCGCGACGCCCGCCTCCGCGGTCACGTCCTTGATGCGCAGCTGGTGATAGCCCACCCGGTCCAGCACTGCGACCGCGGCAGTCTTCAGACGCTCGCGCGCCAGCGCGCCCTTGGGGCGGCGGGCACTGGTTTTGTCAGTGGCTGCAGACATGGCGCAGAGTCCTCTTCATCAATCAGGATTATTATTGAATTTGGATTCAAGATCAATAATAATCCAGTCAACGTCAGCGTCCCCAGGAGATCAGCCCAGGTGCATATCGAACATACAGCGGAACAACAGGCTTTGCGCAGCGAGCTGCGGACCTACTTCCGGTCCCTGATGACGTCCGAGTTGCAGGAGGCCACGCGCGGCAATGAAGGCGGCGACGCCTACAAGTCGGTCATTCGCCAGATCGGCAAGGACGGTTGGCTGGCGCTGGGATGGCCCCGGGAATATGGCGGCCACGGCCGTGGCCCCATGGACCAGATGATCTTCTTCGAAGAGGCGCAGCTGGCCAATGCACCACTGCCGTTCGTCACCATCTCGACGGTAGCGCCGGCGATCATGGCCCATGGTTCCGAGGCGCACAAGGCTTTCTTCCTGCCAAAAATCGCCGCCGGGGAATTGCATTTTGCCATCGGCTACACGGAACCGGATGCGGGTTCCGACCTCGCGGCGCTGAAGACCACCGCGGTACGGGAGGCTGACGACTGGGTGATCAACGGCACCAAGGTGTATACCTCCAGTGCCGAGGCCGCAGATTACATCTGGCTGGCCGCGCGCAGCGACCCGGCGGCGGCGCGGCCCCACGCAGGCATCAGCATCTTCATGGTCGATGCACACCAGCCCGGTTTCAGCTACGCGCCGATCCACACCGTGGGCGGAGTGCGCACCAACATGAGCTACTACAATGACGTGCGCTGCCCCCACAACATGATCTGCGGAGAGCTCAACGGTGGCTGGAAGCTGATCACCTCCCAGCTCAATCACGAGCGGGTGGGGCTGGCGGCGATCGGGATCTATGCCTACGGTCTTTATCAGGACGTTCTGGCCTGGGCGCGGGAGCCTGTCGCTGGCGAGCGCCCCATTGACGACCCTACCGTGCAGCGCCTGCTGGCGGAATCCTACGCCCGACTGGAAGCCATGCGCCTGATGACCTGGCGCATGGCCTGGAGTTTGGAGCAGGGGGAGCCCGAAGTGGCCTACGCCTCGGCCATGAAAGCCTTCAGTACCGAGGGGCTGATTGCGGTCTATCGCCTGCTGATGGATGCCATGGGTCCCGCCAGTACCCTGCATCGCAGCAGCCCCGGGGCTGCCCTGCATGGCGAACTGGAGGAAGAATACCGCAAGTGCCAGATCAACACCTTTGGCGGTGGCGTCGTGGAGTTGATGCGGGATCTGGTGGCGGCATTTGGCCTGGATATGCGTGCCTATCAGCGCTGATCCAGCGGCTACGGATAATTAATGCCCGCAATGTAGTGGAATTCGGCGCGTTTTCGCGCTAGATTGGCGCTGACAGTAAAATAATAGACGCCGGTTAAAGTCATGGGAGCAGCGCCACAGTTCGAAGGGAGGCGGGAGCGCAAGAAGCGCGAGACCCGCGAGCGGATCCTGCAGGTCGCCCGCCGTCAATTTACCCGCCAGGGTTATGACGCGGTGACGGTAGAGGCGCTGGCCGAAGCCGCGGATATCTCCAAACCTACCCTGTTCAATTATTTCCCCAGCAAGATGGCCATCCTCCAGGCTCTGGTGCCCGGTGTGGATGAGCGTTTCGCCGCCGCAATAGAACGTTTTCGTGGCGAGGGTGGCACTGTGGAGGAGCAACTGGCACGTTTTTTTGCGTACGGCGCCGAGATGACCCGCAAGACCCCCATGCTGACCCGGGCACTGCTGATTCTGGCACTGCGCGCCTATGATGACCCTCTCTACAGTGTCGACCAGCATCGCTGGCCATCGCTGCACGACAGTTTTTGCGCCATGCTGCGCGATGGCGTCGCCCGCGGTGAGGTACGGACTGACATCAGCGTCGAGCGCATGACCCACTACATCACCGGTATCTATGTTTATGGCCTGCTCAACTGGCTGGCGGATCCGAAGTTCAGTGTGGATGTGGAATTGGCGGTGGCGGCAGCCTTCCTCGGCTCTGGTATTGCCGTCAACGCCCAGGCGGATCGTTAAACCGCCTGCGTCCCCGCGGGCAGCCTGCAGCCAGTATTCTTATTTACACCATTGAACCCTATTTTAGGCCGCCTGCACTGGTCGTTGGCGCTGCTCCGGTGTAAAGTTGGCCCGCCGTATAAAAGCTAACCGTAGGATAATTTTTGGCTCAGCGTTGCACTTCGGCTCAGCTCATAACAACTCTGTGTTGCCTGCTGGCAGCGCGGACATAAACGTATTTACCGCATGAGAGGTCCCCATGATGAATTTACCCAGGTTTGTCCCGCGCCCATTGGCATTGGCGCTTTCCCCCATCCTCGTCACCTTGGGTATGGCGGCCCAGGCCCAGGTTGGCGCGCTGGAAGAAGTGATTGTCACTGCCCAGAAGCGCGCAGAGACGACCCAGGAAACGCCGATTTCCATCTCGGCCTTGTCCGAGACTGTTCTCGAGCAGCGCGGCATCAATAGCACCAGTAACCTTATCGGCGAAGTACCCGGCGTATTCGGTTTCGATGCCCCCGGCTCCCGCGGTGCCACCAGTCTGGCTATCCGTGGCTTTGGCGGCGGCAGTGGCGCCAACCTGTCCACTGATCCTGCCGTGGGCATCTACATGGATGGTGTCTACATCGGCAAGATGAATGGTTCGGGCATGGAAGTGGCCGAACTGGAGCGAATCGAAGTGCTGCGCGGTCCCCAGGGTACCCTGTACGGTCGCAACTCCACCGCCGGTGCGGTCAACTTCATCTCCCGCCAGCCTACCGGCGAGTTTGGCTTCCGGGTCAAGGGCACGGTCGGCAAGTACGATGAGCGCGCCCTGCGTTTGAATGCCGACCTGCCGGCGGTTGGCGAAATCGGTGAAGGTCTCGGCCGTCTGTCGGCCAGCTTCGGCTACCAGACCCGCGAGCGCGATCCCCTGTATGACAACACCAGTGGCGGCGCCGGTTTTGACAGCATCGACCGCCAGGCCTGGCGCCTGGCGCTGAAGTGGGAGCCCACCGATGCCCTGACCCTGGACTATTCCTACGACGAAAGCCGTCTGGATGAAAACGGGGCCCTGCAGCAGGTCGTGGGTTTCACGCCGGTCACTCTCGACGGCAGTACCCGGGTTGAAACCCTGGCGCAGCTGCGCAGTTTCCTGCCCCTGCTGCTGCAAAATCCCGCGGCGGACCCGCGCATTGCCAATCGCCTGATTCCCTCCATGGACCAGACCCTGGCGGTGTACCGGGAGCGTGAAGCCGCAGGCCAGGGCCGCCGCAGCAGCGGGGCCGCCGACAATACCCCTGTTTCCGACAACGAAGTCAGTGGCCACGCCCTGACCCTGACCTGGGACGCGGGCAACTTTGGCGCCCTGGGCGACATTACCTTCAAATCCATCACCGCCTACCGCGAGATGGAGACCTATGTGGGTGGCGACCTCGAGGATATTGACAGCAGCCTGGATGCCAACGGTGTTGGCGCCATGAACGATCTTATCCTGCTGCAACTGGGTTCTGCCTACTTTGGCGCCGGCGGCATGCCCAATCCCACCGCGGACTTCTTCTGGAGTGGTGTGGATTCCGTGGGCGGCTTCCACAGCAATCAGGACACCGACTCCGCCTACGAGCAGTTCTCCCAGGAGTTCAACATTATCGGTGCGACCGATCGCGTCGACTACGTGCTGGGCTTGTACTACTTCGATGACGAGGCGGTGTACGATCGCCGCGCCGTTTTCCTGGCACCGCTGGGCGGCACCGGCCTGCAGAACTACGATTACACCACCGAGTCGCTCGCGGTGTTTGGACAGGCGACCTGGCGCCCGCAGGTACTGGATGACCGCCTTTCGCTGACCGCAGGCCTGCGCTACACGGAAGAAGACAAGGAGATCTTCTACGATTACCTGAACCGTCCTTTCGGTGCCCCCCCGTCGGGCATTCCCGCGCAGATCGAGTTGCAGGAAAATTTCTACAACGTGAGTGGCAACGTCACGGCGGCCTACCAGTTGACAGACGACATCAACGCCTTCGTGCGTTTCGCAACGGGCTACCGCAGTGGCGGCTTCAACGGTGAGGTATTTGCCAACCCCTTTGAAGAGGAAACCATCGAACAGTGGGAAATCGGCATCAAGAGCGACTGGTGGGACAACCGCCTGCGCATCAACGGTTCGCTGTATACCTACGTCTACGATGACCTTCAGGTCTCCCAGATTGAAACCAAGAATGGCACCGCAACCAGCCTGATCGCCAACGCGGGCAAGGCCGATCGCTGGGGTGGGGAGCTGGAAATCCTCGCGGCGCCAGTAGAGGACCTGATCGTAGGCCTGAACTACGCCTACGTGCACGGCCACTACGATGAGTTCCCGGAGCTGTGTGGTACCAACGTGCCCCAGACCTGCCTGGACACCACTGATGCCGCCAAGCGTGGATCCGCGCCCAGCAACCAGCTGACAGCGTCCGCAGACTACGTCTTCGCGCGCACCAGCTTTGGTGACATTCGTGGTTACCTGCAGGCCAGCTGGCAGGACGAGTGGTATGAGTCAGCTCTGTGGACCGGCAATTATGCGGGTGAGCCCTTCATCTACGACCACCAGATCATGGATGAGCGAACCCTGGTGAATGCCCGCTTCAGCCTGGAAAACGTTAAAGCCGGCGATGGCCTGCTCACGTTCGCGCTCTGGGGCAAGAACCTGACCAACGATGATTACCCGACCTTCGGCATCAACTTCGGTGGCCTGGGTATCATCACCGAGCAGTACGGCCCGCCGCGCACCTACGGCCTGGATGTCACTTACGAGTATTGATTGGCTCGCAATGAGCAGAGGCGCCCCGAGCAATCAGGGCGCCTTTTTTCGTCTGCAAAAAAAAATGGCGCCGCAGTGGGCGCCATAGCGTGCAGCGGGAAGGCAATCAGCCGACGAAAGCCTTGCTCGGTGCGGCAACGCCCTTGGACTCTGTGCCCTTGAGGTAGGCCAGCATGGTGTCGGCATCGGACACTTCGAACGGGTCGGTGGGGCAGACATCACCAAAGTCGGGCTCTGCAAACAGCTTCTCGATCTTGCCGTCATTGACCAGCATCGAGTAGCGCCAAGAGCGCATGCCGAAGCCCAGATTGGATTTGTCGACCAGCATGCCCATTTTGCGGGTGAACTCGCCGTTGCCATCGGGCAGCATCTTCACGTTCTTGGCGCCGACCTGCTTGCCCCACTGGAACATCACGAAGGCATCGTTGACTGACAGGCAGTAAATGTCGTCCACTCCCGCAGCCTTGAACTCTTCGTACAGCTCCTCGTAGCGGGGCAGGTGGTTGGAAGAACAGGTCGGGGTGAAGGCACCGGGCAGGGAGAACACGACCACCTTTTTACCGGCGAAGATATCGTCGGTGGTAGTGTCCTGCCAGCGGTAGGGGTTGTCGCCGCCGACGGATTCGTCGCGGACGCGGGTCTTGAATACAGTGTGCGGTACTTGGCCGTTAGCGATCATGGTGACTCCTTGTGTGTTGGCGGTTGAGGACGGCACTCTGCGCACCGTCGAGCTGCCAGTATATTAGAGGGATCCAGGTATTCAGTATATTGGAATATATTGAATGCCATGTTCTGTTTTTGCGAACACTGGTTCTAGAATCCTGGCAGTGCCCGCAATTCATGTACCCTGGAAACGTCCTGGGAGCGGCCTTCACCGTGGCAGACCGCACACTGCTCCACGACCTCGCCGCTGTCGATGGCCTGTTGGGTAGTGGCAAAGTCGGCACCGTTGCTGCTCATGTGTGCCCTGGCGACCGTGTCATCGTGACAGCCGGCACAGGCGGTGGCCATGGGTGTGGCCACGGTGTCATCGCGCGGGTCCTCGCGGTTGTCGCCGGTATTGACGGTCGTGGCCAGCACGCCGTCCGCCAGCGGCAGTGTGTAGCCGTCATCCGTGTGACAGGCGAGGCAGTTATCCAGGCGTCCTGGATAGTGCACCAGGTCTTCATCGTAGACATAGGTGGTAAAGCCGCGGAAGCCCACTACCTGCAAAGGATTGTCGCGTATCGAGGGGGCGTGGATGGCGTGGATCATGGACTTGAAATCGATCGACTCCTCCTGCTTGCCATCGGTGGGCGGCGACGCCGCGATGCCGCGTACATTCCTGTCTGTATTGCGGGGATTGTGACAGCTGACGCAGCTGTCGATGTTATCGGCACGGTTGCTGCCGTGGAATACCAGTGAGCCGTGGCAGGCGAGGCACTTGTCCAGCTCCACCGATTGGCGGCGCGCTGCGGCCATGCCGTCGGCTTCGTCGATCGAAAAGAAGGCATGGGCATCGCCCACCGGCACATTGGTGAGGTTGCCGTCACCTTCCAGGTCCAGGGCTGCTCGCCCTTCGACAATGGCGACACCACTGCCGGTGGCGGCGATACCGGGTGCGACATTGCCATCCGGAACAGGCAGGTTCATGGTGACACTATAGCTGCCGTCCCCACTGGGCACGGCGGCTGACAGGGCGCTGGTGGCGATGGAACTGGCTGCCGGGCTGTCGTTGCCGGTGTTGTGGTAGTCGCGTGTGTCCCAGGCCAGGCGCACATTCAGCGAGCTGCCGGGTCGTTGCCAGATTGGATCATTGGCGAGGTCGTAATCTTCTCCGGAAAGCGGGTTGCGGAGACGGAAACTGACCCGGGCCTGCTCTCCCGGCGCACTGTTCTCGACTCCAAGGACCTCGGCCCCGAAGGCCTGCCTGGCTTCGTTGAACAGGATGCGGTGGCTCTCGGCAATACTGCCGGCGCGGCCGCCGGGGGCGTGGCAGCTGGCGCAGCGGGAGTCGTCCTCCTGGCCTCCGGCGTGGCGGCTGAAGTCAAAGGTGTCGTGACAGCTGCCGCAGGCAGCAATCGACGAATACTCCGCCCAATTGTCTCCCTGGCTGCTCAGGAACACCCCGGCGCGGTCGCCACCGGTCGCGGTGCCGGCGTGGCAATTGACACAGAGACGGATGTCCTGTGGATAGCGCAACCCCGAGTAGTCGTGTTTGCTGTCCCGAAAGCCGTAGATGGCGTACTCGTCGCCGGCCTGCACGCTGAGCAACTCGGCGCCCATGTGGATCTTGTGGATCATCACTTTCATGTCCACCGTGTTGCCACTGTTGGCATCGGTGGAGCCGGGATTGTGACAGGTGACGCAGTAGTTCATCTCGACGCGGCCACCGCCGTGGAAGGCCAGCTGGTCGTGACAACTGTTGCAGCTGGCGGTATTGGCGATCTCGCGTCGGAAGATGTTCCCGGTGGCCCCCGTTGCGGGGATAAAGTCGTAGTCCGGGTTAGCCGGTACCTGGCCGCCTGCGAACTGGATGGCGACGCGGTGGGTCTGTGCCGGATCGTAGCTCAGGTCCACGTCCTCGATGTCAGCCTGGGCCAGGATGGACTCCGGCAGGGCGTCGATCGCGGTGGCGAAGCGATAGCGATAGCTGCCATCACCGTTGTTACTGAGTTCACCGTTGGCCTCGGTGGTCGCCTGCAGCCGCGCCTGTGTGCCCGGGCCGACGCCGGGCTGCTCGATTCTGTTGATATAGGACTGCCAGTCGCCGGTCAGATTGCCCTCGGCAGAGGGGGTGAGCTTGGCGATGATAAAGCGCACATTGGCCGGGGTCAGGTCGATGATGGCGTTATTGCGCTCGTCGCTGAGCTGGAATTCGACTACCGGACGGCCGTCCCCGGGTACTGTTACGCTGGTGATGAACGGGAACAGTTCGCGGGCCTCCGCAAAGGGCGCCGGGTTGGTCTCCGGGATCACCGGTGGAGGCGGCGTAACCGGGCCTCCCGGTGGCGTGGGGCCGGGCTCAACCCCCGGGGCGCGGTCGCCGCCGCCTCCGCCACCGCAGGCGACCAGCAGCGCCAGCAGGCCCGCCAGTACTGTCCTTGCACCAAAGCTTCTCATGTCCGATCTCTCCCTGAGCCTCATTGCCAGCGGTACAGCACTGACAGGCCCACATAATGCACGGTTTCGTTGGGATTGTGCTGGCCGAAGGTCAGCACCTTGTCGATGGTATTGGCTGCCACGCCGTCCCAGGCCCAGTCATCGGACTGGTAGCGGTAGTAGCGATACTGCAGGCGAATGGACACCGCTTCCTGCCAGTGCCACAGACCGCTGGCATCGAATTGGTGCAAGCGAGTGTTCACGCTGGGCAAGTCGGCCGGGTCCAGGTCTGCCGCCGCCACCGGGCTGAAATCCTGCCGCGCCCGGGTGTCGACAAAGCGGTAGTCCAATTCAAATTCCAGCCGCTCCTGTGGCTGCCACTGCAGGTGAGTGCCCAGCACCAGGCTGTCGTCGCGGTTGGCAAGGAACCAGTTGCGCGCCGGGTCGCTGGCTTGCGGCAGCGGAGCCTGGGTGACGAAGGCATTCTTTTCCTGGCCGCCGCGAAAGGCGCGGCTGCCCTGGTCCGCCTCGTAGCGGTCGAGGCCGGCATGGAGGTTGAGCTGCAGGCTGGTGTGGGGCAGGTAGCTGGCAGCGAGCTGCGCGCTTCGCAGCCGGGTCTCGGTGACCCCGAGTACGGACTTGTCGAAATCGTCCTCGCGCCAGAGCAGGTTCAGGTTCACGCTCCAGCGCGGGTCGGGGCTATAGTTCAGGTCCAGCTTCAGCTGTTGCTGCTCGCGGTTGGCGAGGTAGTACTGGCTCAGCAATGGATGGTTGCTGTAGCGCTGGCTGTCGGGGGTTGCGTTGATCAGGTCGCTGTCCAGCAGTGCATACCAGGATTGGTCCCACTGGTAGGTGTCGGCGGCGCGATCGGCTAGGGTGAGGCCCAGTTTTGCGCCCAGGGACGGCCAGGGCTGGACCCGGTACTCCAGGCTGTAGCGGTCCTCGACAGTGTCCTCGGTGGCTGCATTGCGTCGCTGTATTTCCTCCCAGGCATAGCCCAGGGCCAGCTTGCCGCGCAGGGGCAGCCGGTAGCCTGCTTCCAGCTCCAGCACATGGCTGCGCAGATCGTGGCTACGGTTGTAGACAGTCAGTTCGGGGCGGGACTGGTCGCCACCGTCCCCGGGGATATAGCGGTAGCCGTCGCGGGGAGTGCTGTAGTCGCGATCGCGCAGGCGGTAGCTCAGCTGGACATCGAGCTTGGGACGCACCTGCCATTGCAGTCTGGCCCGGCTGTGAGTGGTCGCGACCTCGCCGTCAAAGCTGTCCCGTGGCAGCGGCTCTGCCGCCGTGAGGGCCGGGTTCGCGGAGTACGGCAGGAGTGACTGGTCCTGTTCTGCCACAGCGTGACTGCCGTCAAAGTGCAGGCGCAGCCGTGGCGTGAACAGGTAGTGACCGTTGAGCCTCACGCTGGCCTGGCTGTTGTCCGGTGCCAGCGCCAGGGCACCCTCTCCTGCGGGGTAACGCACGCGTGGACCGAAGCTGCTGTAGGGGTTCTGCCAGCGCAGGGCGTCATCCCGGTTGTCGAAGTCGGACCAGGCCAGGCTGCCCCGCAGGTGCAGGCGTTCACCGCTGTAGCCCAGGCTGGCATCCGCCTCCACAGTGCGGTGGTCGACTGGCGCCGGCAGCAGCGCGGCGTCGCCGGAGGCCGCGTCAATATAGATGGCGCCGCCCACGTCCCCGGTTCCCTTGCGGGTGCTGTAGCGCAGGCTGGAATCCAGCTGCCAGTCATCGCTGAGCCGGCTGTCCAGGGCCAGGTGGTAGTTGTTGCGTTCCAGCTCACGGTCGAAGCGCTGCAGTGAATCCGGCAATGCGGTCCAGCTGGCGGTGGTGAGGCCGCTGACCCAGTCCGCAGGCAGGCTAAGCGCCGTATCGCCGACAAACGGGGTAGCCCCGCTATTGTTGCGTACCTGCAGCTGGTGGTCGAAGCCGGCGCTCAGTCGCAACTTGCCTGGAATGCCCCAACGCAGTTCGCCTTCCCGGGTATCCAGCCCCAGGTCCGACAGCGACGCCTGCCAGTAGCTCTCGGCGCCGGTAAAGCGGCGCCATTCCAGGTTGCCCAGCAGGGTCCCCCCCTGGTCCTGCAGGCCATTGTACTGCCCTGCCATGAAACTGTCGGCGCTGCTGATACCCAGCCCCAGCTCCAGGCTGCCGCGATAGTCGGTTTGCCAGCGGGTGGCCAGCGGCCGCGTTTCTTCCAGCAACCCGGCGAAGCGGTCCTGGGCACTGGCTACGCTCGCGGCCAGGCAGGTGGATGCCAGCAGGACAGGGCGCCATGCCGGGCGCCGGGTTCGCGCTGGGGATGGCCGTCGTCTCATCGCGTCAGCCTGGCGCCCGAGGGGTGGTTGGAGCCATGAACCTGGCTGTGGCAGTTCAGGCAGTTCTTGCCCAGCACATTCTGGTTGCGGCTGCCGCCGCCGAGTCCCTCGCCACCGTAGGGCAGGCTGGGATGGAAGGCGGCTACGTGACATTGCTGGCACAGGGCGGGGCCGCGGGCCGTGAGCAGGCGCTCGTGGATTGCGCCGTGGGGACGGTGGCACAGGCTGCAGTCCTCGGCCGCCGGCGGGTGCTCCCACAGGAACGGTCCGCGCTTTTCCTGGTGGCATTGCTGGCAGCTGTCATTGATGGAGGCCTGGTGCAAGCTGGCGTCCCCGAGGCTGCCATGGGGATTGTGGCAGTCGCTGCAGGTGGTTTTGCCCTCGGCTATGGGGTGGCGGGAGGGCAGCAGCAATTCCGCCTGCACCCGCGTGTGGCAGTCGAGGCAGGCCTGTTGTGATCCGGTGGCAAGTGCCGGGTCCTGCTGCCGGTGGCTGTCGTGGCAACTGTCGCAGGCCATGCCCTCGCGCTGGTGTTCACTACCGGCCCAGTGCAGGGCGCTGCCGCCGCTGTGGCAGCTGAGACAGCTGCTGGTACGCTCCTCCTCTGGCGACTGCCAGCGCGGGCCAAAGCTGACGCCGGGCATGATACTGGTTGGGTCGCGCGCATGCTCGGCACTGGCACCGTGACAGCCGACACAGCTGTCGGCACCGCCGCCGCCCAGGGCGCCGTGTACGGTCTGGAAGATCGCATGCACTGCTACATCCGCGGTGATGGTGTGGCAGCGGAGGCAATCAGCGCCGTCCTCCTGCGCCGCATTGGCGAAAGGAGGCAGGCACAGGGCCAGTGTCAGCAGCAACCAGCGCATGGGCATCAATCCGCCCTGAAGTCGGTGTTGATACCATCGGTGGCGAAGGTCATGGGCAGGGAGATCCAGTGTTCGCCGCCGGGGTTGTCGGCACCGTGCAGGGCGATGCCGAGGGTCAGTTCGCGCCCAGGCGCGAATGACAGGCCGCCGGGCATGGGCTTCAGGGGGCGGCGCAAGGTAACCTGCCAGCGCCCGTCCCGGAATTGCGCGCTGCTCTTGACCAGGCTGTCCTGGTGCCAGTTGATACCTGCCAACAGGGCGCCGCTCTCTACCGCAACCGGGTCCTGCAGCTTGACGCGCCAGAGCTCCGCGAAATTCCCGGCCTCCCGCAGCGCGGCCAGTTCGGCCTCGTCCCGGACCACGGGCGGGCGCCCGATCTGGCGCTCCTGCAGGCGCGAAGCCAGCAGGTACTTGTCCAGTTGCTGGCCCCGGTCCCGGGTCATTCCCGGCATGTCACTGTGGCAGGCGGCGAAGCAGCCGGCCCGGGTCAGTTCGTCGTTGCCCCGGTCACCCCACATCAGGGCCAGGTCCTGCTCCGCGGCAGTGCCACTCCAGTCGATGTTTACCACCAGCTCGCCGGTATCCGTGCCGAACCTGACGTTGAGTTCGCGAGTCGCGGGCGCGAATTCGCCGTCGGCAAGTGCCGCGCCCATGGCGGGCTCGTCGCCCCGGTGACACTGCTGACAGCTGCTGCCCTGGCGCAGGGGCTGGGAACCCGGGTGCTCACTCAGCAGCCACTCACTGTCTGACTGGCCGGGGTAGAACAGTGTGACCCTGCGGCTGCTGCTGGCCTCGGTTATCAACGGCGCCACGCCTGCTGCGGCAACATGGGCGATGCCGACATGGCAGCCAAGGCAGGTCTTGTCGGTCTGCGCCATGACCTTGTGGTAGCTCTTGGCCTTGTCCGACACGGCGGGGTCAGTTGCCATGGTGACCAGGTTGTGACAGCTGGCACAGCCCTCGGAACGGTTGTCCAGCATGACCCCGTGTGGACTCTTGCTGTCGTGGGGGCTGTGGCAACTGCTGCAGGCAGGATTGAACTGGACCCGCTCTTCGAGGCCGTGGATGCCGGACCGCTGCTGCTTGTGGCACAGTGTGCAGACTTCCGCTTGCCCCGGTGGTTTCAGCACGGTGTCGCGGGCGGTGTGGACGTCGTGGCAGGTGACGCAGGCCAGATCCTGCTGCTGGTGATGGGAGCCCTCCCAGTGGCGGGCGCTATCGTCGCCGTGGCAGGCCAGGCACTGCCCATCCTGCTTGGCGGCGGCAGTGGTCCAGCGCGGACCAAAGCTGACCCCGGGCGCCACCTGGGTGGGCGCGCGACTGTGGGCGGCGCTGGGGCCATGGCATTCTTCGCAGCCGCGCTCGGCCATCGGTGTGCCTGCCCGGTCGCTGGCACCATGTACACCCTGCAGCAGGGGGTGGACCGGTGAGCTGTCGCCAAAGTCGTGGCAGCCAATGCAGGACTCGGGACTGTTTTCAGCGTAGCCCGGCTCGGCGGCCGCCGCATTCAGGGTGGCCAGGGCGCCGAACATCAGGGTGAGGAGCAGAAGTCGGGCAGGCATGGGATGATGTCCTCCTGAAACGGCGTTCATTCGCGGTCCGCCAGTGGTTGCCCGGAGTTGTCGGGGTGGGCGATGCCAGCGTGGCAGTCGATACAGGTCTTGCCGTTGCTGGCCATGGCCTGGTGGTACTCCTGCGCCTTGGCCGACTGCAGTTCCAGTTGCATCCGCTCCACCACATGGCAGTTGCGGCACTCCTGGGAGTCGTTGGCGCGCAGGCGGGCGATTTCCCGCGCCTTCATTGCCGGGGCGTGGGCGGCGTACTTCTCCGGGGTGTCAATCAGGCCCATCAGGCTCCACCACACCTCGCGTGAAGCTTCGATCTTGCGCGCGACCTTGGGGATGAATTCCTTGGGCTGATGGCAGTCGGCGCAGGTTGCATGGATGCCGGCGGCATTGTTGTAGTGGCTGGTCTTTTGCAGTTGCGGCCAGGGATTGTCGCGCATCTCGTGGCAGCTCAGGCAGAACTCCTCGGTGCTGGTGGCCTCCATGCCGAAGTCCAGCGCGGCCCACCCGGTCAGGCCAATCGCCATGCCGCCAACCAGCAGTGTCAACACCGAGTAGCGGGCCGAGGGCCGGCGCAAAGCCTGCCACCAGCGTTTCCAGCGTCCTGTTGTCATACTTGTCCTTGTTATGTTTTACAACACCCTGCATCTAACTTAGTGCAGTGGTGGCAGGCTAGCAAGGGTTACGCTTGTGCGAGATCAACTGAACGTACAATTTTTTACCCGGATATCACGCTTGCAACCGGTGCCGTGACTCTGCATCTTGTGCCTCTGCAGCTGACTATCGGGTCACTGCGGATAATCGTGGAGAATCAAGAATGACAAAATTGCGGATCCAGGATCCCCTGGCGCCTGTGCGCCTGGGCGGGCGGCCTCTGACATTGGCATTGGGGGCTCTGCTGCCCCTGCTTGCGGCCTGCTCTGACAGCAGTGACCGCCCATTGACAACCGCCCCGCCACCGGAAGTGGTGGAGCCGGAGGCAGTGCCCTTCCAGGAACTGCTGGACCAGGGCATTGCACGCTATCTGGGGCAGTACACGCCAATGCTCTCAGAGCAGGACGGCGAGGTGGTGAATCACACCTTCGGCGCTGGCGACGGCCCCCTGTGTCTCACCGGTGGCGAGTACACCATGGCAACGCGCGATACCGGCTCCGAGGACCTGGTGATCTTCCTCCAGGGCGGCGGTGCCTGCTGGTCGGACCTGTGTCTTGCCACCGAGGAGGCGGCGCCTGGCATTCCCCCCCTGGGTGTTCTTGACCCGGCCCGCGTCGACAACCCGCTGGCCGGCATGAGCATGGCATACCTGCCCTACTGTGACGGTTCGCTGCATGCAGGGGACCAGGACGTGGACACCGATGATGATGGCGAAGCGGACCGTTTCCATCGCGGCCTGCACAACCTTTCCGCCTCTCTGGATGTGGCCGTGAACACCTTTCCCTCACCCCGGCGCATTGTGCTGACCGGCGTCAGTGCCGGGGCCTTTGGTAGTACCTATGCGTTGCCGTTGGTACGCCAGCTCTACCCCGGTGTGCCCATCGATCTGATCAACGACTCCGGGATCGGTCTCGGCCGTATTGATCAGCCCGAATTCATCACCCGGCTGCTGACCGAATGGAATGCCACGGCCTTCTTCCCGGAAAGCTGTGATACCTGTATCGGTGACGATGGCCATACCACCGACTACCACAAGTACCAGCTCGAGGAAGACAGCAACCTGCGCCTGGGGATGATGAGCTACACCCGCGACAACGTGATTGCCGTTACCTTTGTGCAGGTGGGCGGCGAGGCTTTTGAAGCGGCGCTGATCCCGGAGCTGGATGATCTGGAGGCGTCCTATCCCGAGCGGTTCAGAAGTTTTGTCGCCGACGGAGTCGACCACACATTCCTTATCGGCGACCTGCAGCAGACTGCCGGCGGCGTGACCGTGTCGGACTGGGTGAGTTCAATGCTGGCGGGAGAGGCTTGGGAGACCACGCGGGACTGAAAGGAAGCGATCGGGGCCAACAAGATTGGCCCCGATCACTCAAGCCTCAGTGCCCTCAGGGGCCAACGCATGCCGGATCGGTCGGTGAGAACTCACACGGGTCCGGGGGCGGGGAGGAGATGCAGGCAAAGGTCCGGGTGAACGGCCCGGAATCACCCGCCGGGTTGAGGGTGATATTGACGCTGCCGTCACCACCGTCGCCGCCGGTTTGCAGCAGGAAGCCGAAGGCGCCAGGCGCGGCGCTGACCGGGACGGTGACATCTTCCGTCGGGATCTCAATGGTGCACTCGCCGCTGGCCTCCACGCTAATGGTTGAGCCCGCGGGCGGCTTGTTGTTGAAGATATCCGAGACGTAGACGGTGAACACGTCCGCCTCGTTGACCCGGGTAGCAATACCGCGGGTGCGGTTGTTGACGAGGATCATTTCCCACGCCGGATCTGCTGAAAGAATGAGGACGGTCTGGTCGCGCACGTTGACCAGCTCGCGGCTGCACCAGACCCCATCGCCTTCCCGGGGGCACAGCAGGCCGTTGTAGACAGCCGGCCCTTCGTTGGTGAACGCGTTGACATCATTGAAATTGAAACGGCCGTCACTGTTGAAGTCGACGAACGTCTCCTCGAAGCCGGAGATGCAGGCCAGGCTGTCGGGAGCGTCGGCGCAATCCATTACCGGGTTGAAGCGGCCGTCTTCATTGTGGTCAATGTACGCCTCGCTGAGATTCACAAACAGGTCCCGCTCCTCCTCGTCCATGATACCGTTGCCGTTGCGGTCGATAAAGGATTCCTCCCCCACCGCATAGACCAGGACCGTGGAACGACCACCGCGCACCGGACCGAGATCATCGGGGCAGGGGAAACCGCCGTTTCTGCCGTTCGGTCTGCCGTTGTGGCTGGGGCAGGTGCCATAGGATTCCGGGTCGTCAATTCTGACAATACGGTCCCCGGCCTCAAAGCTCGGGGTTCTGGGTTGACCGCTGGTCCAGAGTACACTGCAGGAACCGGATTGCGGAGTACCGGTCAGGCGCTGGCCATTGGCGATGCCGGTGGCACAGGACGGATCAATCGTGCCGTATTCAGTGGTAAAGGTGGCCGCAGTGCCGTCCGGCACGGGATTGTTGAACTTGTCAGCCATCCTGACTGTCAGGGTTCGCTCGATACCGTCGACGGTGAAGCCCTGCTCGACAACAAAGCCGCCTTCAACCGACAGGCTGATGGAGTTCTGGTCGGGCAAGCCAGTGCTCACGACCAGCACATCGGATACTGTCGACAGGGTTCGCCCGTCGACAACGATGCTGGCGATGACGCGAACCGGCGTCGGGATGTTGCCGGAGAATACGGTAACGCTGGCCTCGCCGTCTGCATTGCTGACGCCGGAAGACGGCGACAGCTGCAGCCCCCCTGTTTCCGTGGTCAGGGCAAAATTGACCCGCACCCCGCCCAGCGGGTTGTTGTTGCTGTCGATGACCTGGAATACAACGGTAGATGATTCCTGGCGACCGGGACCACCGCCGGTCCCCTTGAGAACGATGGTATCGGGTGTGGCGCTGACGAAGCCGAGGCTGCGTGCCGCGGGCTCGGCTATGCTGACGACGCCAATGGCCTGACCGGAGCCGCCTTCAAGACTGGCCGTCAGGCTGTCATCGCCGCTGCAGCCCGCGGCAGTGTAGGTGACGTTGACCTGGCCGGTGGTGGTCGTGATGGGACTGGGTGGATCCAGCGTGGCCTTGTCGGTGACCAGGCACTCGCTGCTGATGCGTATGCTCTCCTCCGAGTCCACGCGCAGGCCGTCTTCGTCGACGATCGCGATCAACAGTTGCGCGGAGCCATTCGCAACCAGCTCCGATGCCGGCTCAATGCCTATTTCGTTGGCCAGGAAAGCACCGTCCTGAAAGTAGCCCAGGCGCAGCGCGGCAGGTACCACCTGGAAGTTGATCGTCGCCGAGACGGTACCTGCGGGTGCGTCCGCAGTCACGGTGACGGTGCCGGCCCCAAGCGTGCCATCTGCGTTCAGTTGCAGGGTGGCGACGCCGTCGCTATCGGTCAGCGCAGTGCCGTTGTCCGGCACGAAGGCGCCGAGGGTGGTGGATGCGGTTACCACTGCGTCCGCGATCGGCGTGCCGCTGGCACGGGTCCGGTTGACCTTCACCTGCAGGGTGGCGGGGGTGGTCGAGGTCACGGTGCTGGTAGCGTTGCCGTTCGCATCCAGCAGCGCCAGCGACAGGAACCAGGTGACATCGTCGGGGCCTGGCTCCGGCAGGAAGCCCCCACCGCCGCCGCCACCCCCGCCACCGCAGGCGAACAGGGCCAGTGACAGGGCGATCGCGACTGCGAATCGGCTGGTTAGAGTGGCAAACCGAGTAATCATTGTCTTCCCCTTGTGCCCGCTATTGTGGAGAACGTCTTATTTTGCGACCGGACCCATGCCCGGCAGGCGCTACCTGAACAGATCAATCCGTCCACAGGTTAGCACGGTTATAAAAGCAAAACTGTATAAATAACATGATGATAGACACTTTTTGTGATTTTCTGCACAAACAATGGAGCGTTCTGTCCCCGACCGTCGCCGCGGTCTCTGCTCACCTCGCCCCAATATTCCAAGAGCGGCTCGCTTTGGCAAGCACTTTCCCGGAGAAAAAGCCGGAACAATGGCTTCAGAGCCAACCGGCCACGCCCAGCAGCTTGACCGCACCGAGGCCGACGGCTACGGCCACCACGATGGCGCCGAGCAGGTTGGCGCCGATACCGTTGGTGTGTTGCCCCAGCAGTTTGCGGCTGTTCATCACCAGCAGCAGGAATACCGCGACCACAGGCAGCAGCAGGCCGTTGGCCATCTGCGCAAACAGGATTGCGGTCAGCGGCCGGGTGCCCAGGGCGGCGAACAGCGTACCGGTAAGCAGGACAGTCACCCAGACCAGGCGGAAGCCGGGCGCGGAAAGGCTGTTGCGCCAGCCGAGAGCGCCACAGACGGCGTAGGCGGCCGCCAGCGGCGCCGTAATTGCACTGGTGAAGCCACCCGCAAACAGGCCGGCGGCGAAGACGTAGCCGGCCGCGGGGCCGAGCAGGGGCTCCAGCTGCCGGGCCAGGGAGCCACCCTCGAACGCCAGTCCGGTACTGAAGAATGCCGCCGCCGCGGTGCTCATAATGGCGAGGGTGATCAGGCCGCCGAGACCTATGGAGAGCCCGCTGTCCAGCCGCGATTCGCGTATGGCTTGGTCGACCGGTACCTCGGCCGACCATTTTTCCCGCACCGCATTGGCGTGCAGGAACAGGTTGTAGGGCACGACGGTGGTACCCACCAGGGCGATCACTACCATGACAGAACCCTCGGGCAGGGTGGGTCGCAGCAGGCCGAGCAGTACATCTTTCGCGGCCGGGGCCACCAGCGCTGCGGTCAGCAGGAAGACGATGCTCATGGTGACAACCAGCAGGATCAGTGTGCCCTCCAGCAGCCGATAGCGGCCGCTGGCGAGCAGCAGGGCGGCACTTGCGCCGATGACGATGGCCCAGACCCCGTCACCGGGATTGAACAGGTTGTTGAGGGCCAGGGCTGCCCCCGCAATATTGCCGGCCTCATAGGCCGCGTTGCCAAAGCCCACCGCAGCCACGATCAGCAGCACTGCGACTTTGCCGAACAGGGGGCTGCGAAAGTGGGCGCGCATGGCTTCTGCGAGGCCCTCGCGGGTAACCAGACCGAGCCGGGCACTCATTTCCTGCAGCACCAGAGTTGCCGCGACGGAGAACAGCAGGGCCCACAACAGGGCGAAGCCGAAATGGGCACCGGCACTGCTGGCAGTGGTGATGGTACCCGGTCCGATAAAGGCCGCGGTCACCAGGAGGCCCGGGCCAAAACGGAAGCGACGCGGGGAGCGGGCGTTGTTCATGGGTTGGATGCCATCGCTGGGGGTGAGCAGCGATAGTAGCAGCCCAAGGCTAGGTTGTGACCCGTGGCTGCTGCTACCATGCCGGCCAATGACCTCGCCGCCCGCCCAGCTGCCCCACCTGTGTGTCTCTGTAGTCCTGTACCACAGCGAGCTGGTGCGCCTGGATGAAACCCTGGGCACTCTGGTTGGGGCGGTGCAGGCAGCCCGCAGTTCAGGGCTGCTCGGTGCGGTGACGCTGGCAGTGGTCGACAACTCTGTCTGCGGCGAGTACCACGGGGCCCTGCAACAGCTCCTTGAGCGCCATTCGTGGGATGAGGCAGGTTTCAACTGCGAGCTGCTGGAGATGACGGTCAACGCCGGTTACGGTGCGGGGCACAATGAAGCGTTCAGGCGCCATGCGGCCGACCTGCACCTGGTCCTCAACCCCGACGTGGCCATGGCGGCAGATGTGCTGCAACAGGGCCTCGAGTACCTGCGCGAGCACCCGCAGGTGGTCCTGGTGTGCCCGCGAGGTGAGGCTGGCGATGGCGGCCCGGCCTACCTCAGCAAGCGGCTGCCGACAGTCCTTGTGCTGGTCCTGCGGGCCTTTGCCCCTGCCTCGCTGCAGCGGTTGTTCGCCGATCGTCTGGCGAGCTATGAAATGCACGACCTCCACGCTGCCTGTGTGCCCGCGCCAGTGCCCCTGGCCAGTGGCTGCTTCATGCTGGTTCGCGGTACCGCGCTGCGGGCGGCAGGTGGCTTCGACGAGCGCTACTTTCTCTACTTCGAGGATTTCGACCTGTCCCTGCGACTGGCGGCGCAGGGACAGGTCGAGTACCTTCCGGGGATGCGGGTCCGCCACTACGGGGGTGGCAGCGCGGCCAAGGGCTGGCGCCATCGCTGGTGGTTCCTGCGCTCCGGGGTGCGGTTCTTCAGCGACCATGGCTGGCGCTGGTTCTAGCCCACTAGTGCCTCCGCAGAAAGCTGGTAGACTTGGCCCTGTCCCGAATTTGGAATGGTAATGTCGACCTCGCGCGAACTCCACAAACTTGCCTGCCTCGACGCTTTGGGCCTGCAACTGCTGGTGGCGAAAAGGCCGCTGCCGGGCGCGGCACCCAGCGCTCCTCGCGTGGCGATTGCGAGAGCCGCGGTGCCCCCCCGGAGTGGGCAGCCATCACCGGGCTCACGTTCGGCTATTGCCCCCGCCAGTGTGGCCGCACCTGCCGCCCCAACCCCCCGGCTGGATGTCAGGAGCAAGGCCTCCAGGCCCGCACCTGCAACCCGCGAGCAAGCGACCAGGGCCGCGACCCCGGATGCCGGCATTCCGCGATTCCACCTGGCCGCGGTGATCGCAGGCGACTGTCTGTGGCTGGAGCCGCTGGCCGAACCGGAGCTGGCCCCGGAGCGACTGCAGTTGATCCGCGCCATGGCCTTTGCCCTGGCACGCAAACAGGAGACCCCGCAGGTCACACGCTTCGACTGGCCCCTGCACAGCAATCGCCAGCTGGACTTGAGTGCGGGCGCGGCCGCAGCGGCGCTCACCGGCTTTGTCCTGCGTCAGGTACAGGACCGCCAGTGCCGCGCCCTGGTGTTGCTGGGCCCGGCAGCGGGGGAGCACCTGCTGCAGCCGGAGCTGGACGGGGTGCCCATCGTGCTGTTGCCCGCTACCGGGGAATTGTTGGCGGCACCGCAGCGCAAGCGTGAGGCCTGGCAGGCGCTGGTCGCGCTGGGTTGTTAGCCGTGCCTGCTGTCAGGCCGGGACTGCCGGCCGATGCCCCGCAGATGGCGCGCCTGGATGCGGCATCGTCACCCTGGCCCTGGACCGAAGCGCAGTATTTACGCAGTTGTACACCGGTAGCCGACAATCGGGAGCGCGCCCTGTTGTTGGAGCTGGACGGCGAACTGCAGGGCCTGGTGGTCTTTGCTCCCGAGTTTGATGACGGCAGCATCTACAATATTGTCGTCGCCACCGCCGCTCGCCGCCGGGGTTACGGCCTGCTGTTGCTCGACGCCGCGATCGACGCGCTGCTGGCGTCCGGTGCCCGCCGCTGCCTGCTGGAGGTGCGCAAGTCGAATACCGGTGCCCGCCGCCTGTACGCGTCCCGCGGTTTTCATGTCGACGGCACGCGGCGCAACTACTATCCCCTGCCACCGGGGCGGGAGGATGCAATCCTGATGTCGCTGGATCTGTGAGGAAGCTATGAACGTGCTGGAAACCGAGTGGTGGTCCATGGCCCTGGCGCCGGAATGGTGGGCTGATACGGATGAGGATGGCACCATCCTGGTCGGTGACGAGGATGATGTCGGTTGCCTCGAGATTACCACCCTGCACAAAGAGCAGGGTGCTTTTGACGCCCGGGAATTGCTCCGCATTGCCGAGGAGGAATCGGCCGCCCCGCAGCGCTGGCAGAAGACGAGCTGCGGCGACTTCAGTGGTTGGCAGGCCACTTTTGCAGAGGAGGACGCAGCAGTGCGGGAGTGGTACCTGGCCGCAGGGTCCGTGCTGTTGTTCGTGAGCTACAGCTGCGACGCGGATAACCGGGGCATGGACGATGCGGCGGTGGACGCACTGCTGGACACCCTGGTGGCGATGGGCGCGGACGGCGCCTGACTCGCGGTCAGCTCAGCTGATGGTGCCGGTCACCCTGACCCGCTTGGCACCCTTGACCGGCTTGCTCCGCAATGCATCCTGGCGGCGCTTGATCTGGCGATCCAGCAGGTTCTTGCCCGCAATCAGCAGCCCGGTAAAAATGAATGCGCCCGGGGGCAGGATGGCGAGCAGGAAAGGCTGGTAGTCGGCCACCAGCACCACTTTCCAGCTGGCAGCGGCGGGACCGAACAGCAGTTGCATGTCGGCGAACAGGGCTCCGGTGCCCAACAGCTCGCGCAGGGCGCCCAGCAACACCAGCACCACCCCGAAACCCAATCCCATCAGCAGGCCGTCGTAGAGCGCGGGTCCGACCGGGTGTTTGCTGGCAAAGGCGTCGGCGCGGCCCAGAATGGTGCAGTTGGTGGTGATCAGGGGCAGGAAGATCCCCAGGATCAGGTACAGCTCGAAAGCGAAGGCCTGCATCAGCAGTTCGGCGCAGGTGACCGCGGAGGCGATGATCATCACGAACACGGGCAAGCGTATGGCGTCGGAAACCACATTGCGAATCAGCGATACCGCGGTATTGGAGCAGACCAGCACCAGGGTGGTGGCCGCCGCCAGGCCCAGGGCATTGACGACGCTGCCGGTTACCGCCAGCAACGGGCACAGGCCCAGCAACTGCACCAGTGCCGGGTTGTTCTTCCACAAACCGTTGAGGGTCAGTTCGCTGTAGCTGGGTGTGCTCATGATGCCTCTCCCGCGGGTGCCTCGACGGCAAACAGGCTACTGCGCTCGCTGTCGACATACTGCAGTACCCGCAGGATGGCCGCAACCACGGCCCGCGGGGTGATGGTGGCGCCGGTGAACTGGTCGAATACGCCACCGTCCTTGCGCACCGCCCAGCCTGCGGGCGGGGGATTGCCCAGGGAGTGACCGTCGAAGTCCAGTATCCAGTCTGATTTCTTCAGGTCTACCTTGTCCCCCAGCCCCGGGGTTTCCCGGTGGCTCAGCACCCGCACACCGGCGATGCTGCCGTCGGCATTCACTCCCACAATGAGCTCAATGTCACCACTGTAGCCGTCGCGGGCCAAAACCGGCACGATTACCGCCACCGGCTGACCCTCAAGGCGCGCGATATACAGGGGGCGATCCTCGCGCAGGCCCAGGCCGTGACTGCCCGCAGCCAGCGGGCGGGTGTCGTCGAGCATGGTGTTGTCGTGGCGCTCCCGGGGAATGATCTCCAGCAGTGCCCGCTCCTCGGCCTTGCGCCGCTCCCCGGCGATCGTGTCCTTGGTCAGCAGCCAGGTGCCGGCAATCAGCAGCGCGGTCGACAGGGCGAACAGGGCCAGCAGCGCACTGTTGCGGGTGATGGAGCCGAGTACGCGCATCAGGGTTCCCCCCCGGCCTTGCGGTGGCCATAGGTGCGGGGCTGGGTGTAGTGGTCGATGAAAGGCGCAGCGAAGTTGGCGATCAGCACCGCGAAGGCGACCGCGTCGGGGTAGTTGCCCCAGACCCGGATCAGGTAGACAAGGACACCGATCAGGGCACCGAACACCAACCGTCCACGCACCGAGACCGCGGACGATACCGGGTCGGTAATGATGAAGAAGGCGCCGAACATGGTTGCCCCGCTCAGCAGGTGGAACAGGGGCGAGCCGCCGCTGGCGGAGCTGCCGCCGTCGTGGAACAGCGCGGCCATCAGGGCCAGTGCGGCGAGCATGGCCACGGGTGCGTGCCAGGTAAAGATGCGCCGGTACAGCAGCCAGGCGCCGCCGGCGAGGAAGGCCAGATTGGCCCACTCCCAGCCGATCCCGGCCCAGCGCCCGAACTGGGCGGTCTCCTGCCAGAGGTCCTCCAGCAGCAGGCTGTCATTCTGGCGCAGCACATCCAGCGGCGTGGCCATGGTCACGGCGTCGTAGCTCGCCGGCTGGAAGCAGGCCTGCAGCGCCTGCCACAGGTCGGGAACGTCCGCCAGGCCGCGGGGTGGCGCCCAGGCTGTCATCTGCATGGGGAAGGAAATCAGCAGCACCACGTAGCCGACCATGGCGGGATTGAAGGGGTTGTAACCCAGCCCGCCGTAGAGGTGCTTGGCCATCAGTACCGCCGACGTCACGCCGATGGCGATCAGCCACCACGGTGCGTAGGGCGGCAGGGCAATACCCAGCAGCACCGAGGTCACCAGAACGCTGCAGTCCTTCAGGTAGAATGCGGGGGAGTGACCGCGCAGGGTCAGCGCCAGGGTTTCGCAGGCGACCCCCACCAGACAGGCCCACAGCACGTTGACCAGGGTGCC
The DNA here is from genome assembly GCF_040221975.1 of Haliea sp. Classification (GTDB taxonomy): domain Bacteria; phylum Pseudomonadota; class Gammaproteobacteria; order Pseudomonadales; family Halieaceae; genus Haliea. The sequence goes on along the minus strand of NZ_JAVJWR010000019.1, from coordinate 145,117 downwards.
GAAACCGAAGAACCAGGTCAGCACCGCGATGCCGGGCACGGTGGCCAGCAGCACCTGGCGCATGACCGAACCAGTGCTGACGCTGCCGTGAGCGTGGGGCGAGCTGACCCTGATCAGTGTCATTCGCGGGCCTCGGTCTCGACGGTATCCGCCGCGGCTGCTTCTGCCTCGGCGATCTTGCCCTGCAGGCGCTTTACGGAGGCCTCAAGGGCAGTGATGATCTTGGCGTCTTCGCCCGCTTCCCGGCCCTGGGCCAGGCGCTGCTCAGACTTGGCCAGTTTCTGTCGCAGCGATTCCAGCGGCGACACGGCCGGCGGGTCTGCTTCGCCCCCGGCCTGCTGGGCCGCTTTTTTCGCTCTCGCGCGCTCAATGGCAGCCTGGATGGGATCTTCGCCGCCCTCGGCCGCCGCCAGTGCAGCCTTCTTTTCCGCCGCCTGCTTGCGCGCCGCGCGCTTTGCTTCGCGCTCTTCCTCTTCACGTGCGATACGGGCCTGACGGGCTTCAAAACGCAGCCGCGCCTGTTCGGACTTCTCGTGGTCGCGGCGCTGCTGCAGGATGTCCGCCTTGGAGGCGCGGTAGTATTGCACCAGCGGGATGTAGCTGGGGCAAACCCACGAGCAGGCCCCGCACTCGATACAGTCAAAGAGATTGTGCTGCTCCAGCTTGTCGGTTTCCTTGCCGCGGGCAAACCAGTACAGCTGCTGCGGCAGCAGGCTGGCGGGGCAGGCTTCGGCACAGAGACCGCAACGGATGCAGGGTTGGGCTGGCGGCGGGGCAGGCAGCTCAGTGGTGCTGGGTACCAGCAGACAGTTGCTGGTTTTGACCACCGGCACCTGCGGACCGGCGAGGGTAAAGCCCATCATCGGGCCGCCCATGACCAGGCGCTCGCACTGTTCCGGCCGAAAGCCGGCGAGATCCAGCAGATGCTGCATCGGAGTCCCCAGCAGCACCTCGAAGTTGCGGGGCTCGGCAACGGCCTCTCCGGTCACGGTGGTAATGCGGGAGATCAGCGGCTGCCCGCGGAGGATGGCATCGGCCACCGCCACCGCAGTACCCACATTCTGGCAGACGATGCCGATATCCGCCGGCAAGCCGCCGCTGGGCACCTGCTTGCCGGTGAGGATTTCGATCAGCTGCTTTTCCCCGCCGGACGGGTATTTGGTGGGGAAGGTCACCACCGCCACATTGGTGCCGGTTGCGGCCTTGTTCAGCGCGACGATAGCCTCGGGCTTGTTGTCCTCCACCCCGAGCAGCACTTCCTCAGGGCGCAGAATGTGACTGAGGATGGCAATACCCTGGAGGATTTCACTGGCCCGCTCCTGCATCAGGATATCGTCGGCGGTAATATAGGGTTCACACTCGGTGCCATTGATGATCAGGGTCCTGATCGTCGCGCCGGGCTTGCCAGCCAGTTTGACCGCCGCCGGGAAACCGGCCCCGCCCATGCCGGCGATACCGGCGGCCCGGATCAGCTCCAGCAGCTCGGTCGCCTCGCAGTCGCGGAAATCCGCCACGCCCTGGTGCGCGATCCAGTCATCGCGACCGTCGCAGTCAATGACGATACAGGGTGCGCTCAGGCCCGAAGGATGCGGTATGGGCCGGTCTTCAATGGCGACCACGGTGCCGGAGCTGGGTGCGTGCAGCGGTACGCTGACATGGCCGCCAGCCTCGGCGATCATCTGGCCCTTGAGAACCTGTTCTCCCACCTGTACCAGCGGTCGCGAAGGTGCACCGATATGCTGGGACAGGGGCAGGACAAGCTGTGGCGGGGTGCCTGCGCTCTGGATCGGATTGCGCAGTGACTGATGCTTGTTCTCGGCGGGGTGAATGCCACCGTGGAAGTCGAACACCCGCCTCATGCAGCACGCTCGGCGGGTTCGCTATCGGTGGCGATGATGTCGACGTTGCGGCTGGCGGGTTCCGGCAGCCGCCAGTGCCAGGACTGCAGTCCTTCCGCCACCGGGATCATGTCAATACAGTCCACTGGGCACGGCTCCACGCAGAGGTCGCAGCCAGTGCATTCGCTGGCAATGACGGTGTGCATCTGCTTGGCGGCACCGAGGATGGCATCCACCGGGCAGGCCTGGATGCACTTGGTGCAGCCGATGCATTCATCCTCGCGGATAAAGGCGACCGATTTGACCTTTTCCTCGCCGTGCTCGGCGTCCAGTGGCGGTGCTTCCACGTCCAGCAGATCCGCCAGGGCCTGGATGCCGGCCTCGCCACCCGGTGGGCACTTGTTGATGGCCTCGCCATTGGCGATGGCTTCGGCATAGGGGCGGCAACCCGGGTGACCGCACTGGCCACACTGGGTCTGCGGGAGAATGGCGTTGATCTGGTCGACAACGGGGTCGCCCTCAGTACGAAAGCGCACAGCGGCAAAGCCCAGCAGGGCTCCGAACGGTGCACCCAGGCCGACCAGCGCAATCAGGGCCGCGAGCAGGGGGTATTGTGCAATCAACTCCGCCATCGCCCTACACCAGCCCCGCAAAGCCCATGAAAGCCAGCGACATCAGGCCGGCGGTTACCATGCCGATGGCGGGGCCGCGAAATGGCTCCGGCACGTCGGCAACGGCCAGGCGTTCGCGCATGGCCGCGAACAGGACCAGCACCAGGGAAAAGCCGAGGGCGGCGCCAAAGCCGTAGAACAGCGCCTGCAGGAAGCTGTGGTCGCGGTTGATATTGAGCAGGGCGACGCCGAGTACCGCGCAGTTGGTGGTGATCAATGGCAGGTAGACACCGAGCACCCGGTACAGCAGTGGGCTGCTCTTGCGCACCACCATCTCGGTGAATTGCACCACGACGGCGATCACCAGAATAAAGGAGATGGTGCGCAGGTACTCCAGGCCCAGCGGCTCCAGCAGCAGATAGTAGGTGAGGTGGCTGCAGGCCGAAGCCAGGGTGAGAACGAAGGTGGTGGCCATGGACATCCCCATGGCGGTTTCCAGTTTGTTGGAGACGCCCATGAACGGGCACAGCCCGAGGAACTGCACCAGAACGAAGTTGTTGACCAGGATGGCCCCGATCAAAAGGATAGAGTAGTCGGCTAGCACGGAGTCATTGCCAGGGATTCAGCCAGTGTGCCGCAATGGTAAGTAGTTATTCCGCGGGAAACAATCGCCGGTTGGAGATAAACTTATAATCGTTAGCCTCCAGGGGCAGCCGGACTTGTCTATGCCGGTTCCGAGCAGGCACTGAGCAGCGCCTCCACCGCCGCGGGATCGACCCGCGTCAGCAGGGGCTGGAATGGCGCCAGTTGGTGGCCGAGCAGCGGGCCGTCCAGGGCGGTCCAGTCCAGGGAGCAGCGCAGAAATGCCTCGGAGCGCTCCGCCATGGCTGGCAGCACCGGTTTCAGGTAGGTCATCAATACCCGGAACAGATTGATACCCATGCTGCAGATGGCGTGAACCTCCTGCTCGCGCCCGGCCTCCTTCGCCAGGACCCAGGGTTTCTTGTCGTCGATGTACTGGTTGGCCCGGTCCGCCAGCGCCACGATGGCGCGAATGGCCCTGCTGAACTCCCGCTGTTCGTAGGCTGTGGCAATGGTCTCGCCCTCGTCGAGGAAGGCCTGCAGCAGCGCCGGTTCCGCGCAGCTGACGGCGGTGGTGTTGTCGAAGCCCTTGCGCAGGAATCCGGCACAGCGGCTGGCAATATTGACGATCTTGCCCACCACGTCGGCGTTGACCCGCTGCACGAAATCTTCGAGGTTGAGGTCGATATCGTCGACACCACCGCTCAGTTTGGCGGCAAAGTAGTAGCGCAGGTATTCCGCATCGAGGTGTTGCAGGTAGGTGCCGGCATTGATGAAGGTGCCGCGGCTCTTGGACATCTTGGTGCCGTTCACGGTCAGGAAGCCGTGGACGTAAATGGCGGTGGGCGTGCGCAGGCCCGCGGAATGCAACATGGCGGGCCAGAACAGGCCGTGGAAGTTGATGATGTCCTTGCCGATGAAGTGGTACAGCTCGGCCTCCGCATCGGCCTGCCAGTAGCTGTTGAAATCGTGGCCGCTGCGGTCGCAGAGGTTCTGGAAGCTGGCGATGTAGCCTATGGGAGCGTCCAGCCAGACGTAGAAATACTTGCCCGGCTCACCCGGAATCTCGAAGCCGAAATAGGGCGCGTCACGGCTGATGTCCCACTCCTGCAGGCCGGCGTCGGTCCACTCCCGCAGCTTGTTGGCGATCTGCGGCTGCAGGGTGCCCGAATCGATCCAGGCCTGCAGCATGTCCGCCAGGGCTGGCAGGGTGAAAAAGAAGTGAATCGATTCCTTCGGTACCGGGCGGGCGCCGGAAATGGCCGACACCGGGTCGATCAGGTCCGCTGGAGTATAGGTTGCCCCGCAGGCCTCGCAATTGTCCCCGTACTGGTCCGGCGTCTTGCAGCGGGGGCAGGTGCCCTTGATGAAGCGATCGGCCAGGAACAGCTCCTTCTCCGGGTCGAAAGCCTGGACGATGGCGCGGCTGGCGATGTGGCCATTGGCGTGCAGGCGCCGGTAGATCTCCTCGCTCCAGTAGCGATTTTCGTCGGTGTGGGTGCTGTAGTAGTTGTCAAAGCCGATATGGAAGCCCGCGGCGTCCTGCTCGTGCTCGGCCTTGATCCGGGCAATCTGCTGTTCCGGGGTGATGCCCCGCTTTTCTGCGGTCAGCATGATAGCGGTGCCGTGGGCATCATCGGCACAGACATACAGGCAGTCATGCCCCCGCGATTTCTGGAACCGGACCCAGATATCGGTCTGCACCATCTCCAGCAGGTGCCCGAGGTGCAGGGAACCGTTGGCATAGGGGAGGGCGCTGGTCACCAGTATCTTGCGCGCGCTGCTGTCGGGCATCGGCTTGGACATTCCATGCGAGAAAAAAGGGGCGCTACTATAGCGTTTTTGCGGCCCGGTTTCACTTCCGGGATAATGGGGCGGCAGCGATTGTCGGCACCGCGGCAACTCCCTATACTGGCGGGCGCAGGTGAGACTGCCAGTCGCGCCCCATTCACCCACCGACGAACCTCCGGCCCGCCATGAACAAGATCAAGTACATTATCGCCGTCGCCTCCGGCAAGGGCGGCGTCGGCAAATCCACTACCGCCGTCAACCTGGCCCTCGCCCTGCAGGTGCTGGGTGCCCGGGTCGGGTTGCTGGATGCCGACATCTATGGCCCCAGCCAGCAGCGCATGCTGGGTATTGCCGAGGGCACCAGGCCCGAGCAAAAAGATGGGCAGTGGTTGTTGCCGGTGATGGCCCACGGCTTGAAAACCATGTCCATGGCCTACCTCTCCAGCGAGCGCACGCCCATGGTGTGGCGCGGCCCCATGGCGGGTGGCGCCCTGGTGCAGATGCTGGAGCAGACCCTCTGGGGCGAGCTGGACTATCTGGTGATCGACATGCCGCCGGGCACTGGCGACATCCAGTTGACCCTGTCGCAGAAGGCGACCGTGGCCGGCGCGGTGATTGTTACCACGCCCCAGGACATCGCCCTGCTGGATGCGCAGAAGGGGATCGAGATGTTCCGCAAGGTCGATGTCCCGATCCTCGGCATCATCGAGAACATGGCAGTGCATGTCTGCAGCCAGTGCGGTCACGCCGAGCATATCTTCGGCAGTGCCGGCGGTGAACGGGTGGCGCGTGAGTACGGGGTGCCGCTGCTGGCCAGTTTACCCCTGACCCTGGCCATCCGCGAGCAGACCGACGCAGGTACGCCCACGGTTGTCGCGGCGCCGGAAGCTGCGGAGAGTGGCCTCTATGTGGACGCTGCGCGGGCGATACAGGCCACCCTGGAAGGATCGGGCGATGGTGCAGTGCAGTCTTTCCCCAACATCAGCATTTCCGACGACTGAACGGAGCGACCCCGCAGGTGAGCATCAAGGCAGACAAGTGGATTCGCCGCATGGCGGAACAGCATGGCATGATCGAGCCCTTTGAGCCGGGTCAGGTCCGCAGCGACGGGGATCGCCGCCTGATTTCCTACGGCACCTCCAGCTACGGCTATGACGTGCGCTGCTCGGAGCATTTCAAGGTCTTTACCAATATCAACTCGGCCACGGTTGACCCCAAGGCCTTCGACGAGAACAGCTTCGTCGACGTGCACGGCGCGGTCTGCGTGATTCCGCCGAATTCATTCGCCCTGGCGAGCACGGTGGAGTACTTCCGTATTCCGCGCAATGTCCTGACTATCTGCCTGGGCAAGTCTACCTACGCGCGCTGCGGGATCATTGTCAACGTGACGCCGCTGGAGCCGGAATGGGAGGGGCACGTCACTCTCGAGTTCTCCAATACCACGACCCTGCCCGCCAAGATCTATGCCAACGAGGGCGTGGCGCAGATGCTGTTTTTCGAGTCCGATGAAGTGTGTGAAACCAGCTATCGCGATCGTGGCGGCAAATACCAGGGGCAGCGCGGCGTCACTCTGCCCAGGGCTTGAGCAGTCTCTATTGGCTGCCGCTTGCAGCGACCACCGGGTTGCCGCCGATGTCGGCATCCGACAGTAATACCTCGACGGGCTTGCCGTCCTCGATGTGGACGGTCTTGACCATCAGGTAATCCCACTGTGGCGCAAACCAGATGTCCGATTCGCGATCCGGGTCCTCGTGGAGGCGCTCGAAGTGCAGCGCGTTCACCGGACCCAGCGGCGTATCCAGGGTTTCGTCGCCGACATATACCAGCTCGTAGTCCTTGACCCGCTTGCCATCGGCAATGCGCACACTGATGTTCTCGCGCGGGTTTTCCTTGCTCATCAGGTGCAGTCGCAACTGTTCCTGCTGGCTCATGCGATCAAGCGTGCCCTCGGTGAAAGGCAACTCGTACCATTCTTCCTTGTACAGGCTGCGCACTGTATCCGCGCCGGGGGTGAAGTGGACTTCCCGGCGGCGGTTGATCAGCCCTGTGCCCTGGTAGATATAGGAACCTGGCTTGACCTGGGTATCATCGACCCTGAACACGGCAACTTCGTGGAACCCCACCACCAACAGCTTGCCGCCATTGGTCAGCGTATACCCGCCCTCGCCGTCGGTTTTCAGTTCCCGCTCCAGGGTCACGGTCATGCCGCGAGCGGTCGTGGTGTATTCGGCCTTGTAGGGTTGCAGGACTGCCGCAGGTGCGTCTGCCGACGCTTCTTCAGCACTGCTGATGCTGGCTGTCGTCAGCAACATTGTGGCGTACAGCATTTTGCGGCCGATACGGGATGCCGCTCGCGGGAATCTTCTGGCCATCGAGAAATGCTCCTTGTTCGTTCAACGTCAGCCGCCCCTGCAGGAACCAGAGAGCCGCCAGCGGATAGATTTCATGTTCCACGGCGACGACCCGCTTGGCGAGACTGTCGGCTGTGTCACCGGGAAGGATGGACACTCTGGCCTGCAGTACCGGGGGGCCGCCATCCAGTTCCGGGGTAACGAAGTGAACTGTGCTGCCGGCCTCCGCGTCACCGGCATCCAGCGCTCGCTGGTGCGTGTGCAGCCCGGGATACTTGGGCAACAATGACGGATGAATGTTCAATAATCTACCGGCAAAAGGTGTGATAAATACCGGGGTCAGGATGCGCATGAAGCCGGCGAGAACGACCAGGTCGGGTTGCGCCTGCCGCAGGCGCCGGACCAGGGCCGCGTCAAAGGCTTCCCGGTCGGGATAGTCGCCGTGAGCAATGCAGGCCGTTTCAATGCCGGCCCGGCGGGCCGTGGCGAGACCTTCTGCGTCGGCACGATTGCTGAGCACAAGGCAGACCTGTGCCGGCAGATCACCACGATCGCATGCATCCAGGAATGCAGACATGTTGGAGCCGCGCCCGGAGATCAGGATGGCGATCCGGCCTTCTGCGGCAAGCGGTGGCATCAGGCCAGCTCCACTCCGTGCTCGCCGGCGGTAACATGGCCCAGGCGCCAGGCCAGCAGGCCACTGTCGGCCAGGGCCCGCAGTGCGGGCGCGGCAGATTCCTCCGACACGCACAGGACCATGCCAACACCGCAGTTGAAGGTGCGGTACATCTCGGACGTGTCGACGTTGCCCTGGGCCTGCAGCCAATGGAAGATCTCTGGCCACTGCCAGCTGCTGGTGTCGACCACCGCGCGACAGCCGGCCGGTAGTACTCGCGGCAGATTCTCGGGCAGGCCGCCGCCGGTAATATGGCTCAGTGCCTTGACTTCAAGTTGCCTGAACAGGGCCAGCAGCGGTTTAACGTAGATGATGGTCGGGGTCAGCAGGGTCTGGCCCAGTGTGCCGTCGGCAAAAGGCTGTTGCAGATCGGCGCCGCTGACCTCGATGATCTTGCGAATCAGGGAGTAGCCGTTGGAATGGGGGCCGCTGCTGCCGATGGCAATCAGGCAGTCACCGGGGGCGACCTTGCTGCCGTCAATGATCTCGGTCTTCTCCACCACGCCGACGCAGAAGCCCGCCAGGTCGTAGTCTTCGCCCTCGTACATGCCCGGCATCTCGGCGGTCTCGCCGCCGACCAGGGCGCAGCCTGCCAGCTCGCAGCCGCGACCGATACCGGTGATCACGGCGGCGGCGGTGTCCACATCCAGTGCGCCGGTCGCGTAGTAATCGAGGAAGAACAGGGGCTCGGCACCGGCAACCACGAGGTCGTTGACGCACATGGCGACCAGGTCAATACCAATGCTGTCGTGTATGCCCATGTCCATGGCCAGGCGCAATTTGGTTCCCACCCCGTCAGTGCCGGACACCAGAACCGGTTGCCGGTAGCCGGCGGGCAGTTCACAAAGGGCTCCGAAACCGCCCAGTCCGCCCAGAACCTCGGGCCTGGCGGTGCGCCGGGAAACCTGCTTGATGCGCTCCACCAGCGCGTTGCCGGCGTCGATGTTCACGCCCGCGTCCTTGTAGCTTAGGGGGGTTCCCCTGTCTTGTGTGCTCATGGTCTTCCGGGTCCGGTCAGGTGCAGGCGGCTGCAGTTTCAGGGGGCGGTATTCTAGCCTTTATCGCGCGCTGATTCACGCCGTCGGCATTTTTCACGATGTACTTCCGCGGTCCCGCATCGGTGCTGCTACAATGCCACCTCTATACCCTGCTCAGGAGGCGGGCTTTGACAAGGACCCTGTTGGCTCTCATTTGCCTGGTGTTGTGGGCGACGCGAGGCGCGGTGGCTGCGGAGCTGGTGCGCGACCTCTATGTCGCTGAGGTTCCGGTGGCCGATCGCAGCAGCGGCGAGCTTGCGAGAGCATCTGCGGAGGGGCTGGCGCAGGTGCTGGTCAAGGTGTCCGGCAGCGTCGAAGTGCTGGCGTCGCCGCCGGTCGAGCAGGCCCTGCGGGGTGCTCGCAGTCGGGTGCGGCAGTACTCCTACACCCGGGTTGACGCCGCTGACGGTGCCGCTCCGGGCCTGGCCGCGCGGGTGGAGTTTGATCCGGCCCAGGTGCGCGAACTGCTGGCCTCCGCGGGTGCGCCGATCTGGACCGCTACCCGGCCGGTAGTGTTGGTCTGGCTGGTGGTCGAGGATGCGCAGGGGCGCCGGTTTGCCAACCTCGACACTGATCCGGAGCTGGTTGCGGGCCTGGTGGAGGGCTTCCGCAGCCGCGGTGTGCCCCTGCGTTTTCCCCTGCTGGATCTGGCCGATATCGCAGCGCTTGATCCGGACGAGGCCTGGCGTCTGCCGGCCCCGCTACTGCTGGCTGCCTCGGAGCGTTACCGCGCCGCCGAGGTGCTGGCGGGCCGCATCGCTGTGCTGACTTCCGGCGAGATCGCCGGGGACTGGGTCTACCTCTCGGGTACTGGCCGTCAGGATCGCAGCGTGGTTCGCGCCAGGGCGCCGGAATTCCTGCACGCGGGCGTGGCCATGGTCGTTGAAGACATGGCGTCGCGCTATGCGCTGGCGGCCACGGGAGTGTCCGGTGACGCGCTGGCAATGACGGTGTCGGGCGTAGCCAGCTATGCCGATTACGCCGCGGTCCTGACCTGGCTGGAAAGCCTGGAGCCGATTGCCCGCGCCCACGTCAGCGCCGTTGCCGATGGCACGCTGAGCCTGCTGCTGACGGCAGAGGCGGACGCGGCACAGCTCGCCGGTGTGATCGAGCTCAACCCACGCCTGCGCCCGGGCGGCAGACCCACGGCAAGTGGCCTGAGTTACCGATGGCAGAACTAGGTCCGGTGCCGGTGCAGCGCTGGCCGCTGGCCCTGGCTGGTGTCGCGGTCATCGCCGGGGCTTTTTACCTGCTCCAGCCCATCCTGCTGCCCTTCGTGCTGGGCGCTCTGGTCGCCTACCTGGGGGATCCGCTGGTCGACCGGCTGGAGCGCCGCGGTCTGGGTCGCACCCTCGGTGTGGTCGTGGTGTTCGTGTTCTTCACTGCATTGATGGTGCTGGCCACGCTGGTGGCCATACCGCTGATAGTACAGCAGCTTGATGCTCTTCTGCAGAAAATACCCCAGTTTTATCAATGGATTACCGAGGTGCTGGTGCCCTGGCTGCGGAGCCGCCTGAGCGTTCCCTCATCCCGACTGCCGGAAATCGACTGGTCGGGGCAGCTGGCGGAGCACTGGCAGTCCCTGGGCAAGGTCACGGCCACCACGGTGAAGAATATCACCGGCTCGGGCGCGGGTTTTCTGCTGGGACTGTTCAACCTGGCACTGGTACCGGTAGTCGCGTTTTATCTGATGCGCGACTGGGATATTCTGATGCGCAAATCGCTGGGGATGGTACCGGTGGTGTGGCACAACAGCGTGACCACCATGGTTCGCGAAGCCGATGAAGTGCTGAGTGCTTTCCTGCGTGGCCAGTTTCTGGTGATGTGTTCGCTGGGTGTGATCTACAGTGCCGGCCTGTGGCTGGCGGGGATACAGTTTGCTCTCGTGCTGGGGGTGATCGCCGGGCTGGCGAGTATCGTCCCCTACCTCGGCTTTCTGGTCGGTATTGTCATTTCCTGTGCGGTTGCCTACGCCCAGTACCAGGAGTGGACCATGCTGCTGTGGGTGGCGTTGGTGTTCGGAATCGGCCAGGTGCTGGAAAGTGTGCTGCTTACTCCGGTATTGGTGGGGGACCGTATCGGCCTGCATCCGGTGGCGGTCATTTTCGCGCTGATGGCCGGGGGCCAGCTGGCAGGATTTGTCGGTGTGCTGCTGGCTCTGCCGGTATCGGCTGTCATCATGGTGTTCGTGCGTCACGCCATTGCCCACTACCGGGCCAGCCATTTATACAGCGGGGAATAGCTCGGTGACAGCAGGTCCTGCCCGGCAGCTCGCCCTGAACATGCAGCTGCGCGACGATGCCACCCTGGCAAGCTTCCTGTCGGCGCCGGTGCTGGACCCGCTGTTGGCTGCCTTGCGGGCGCAGGCGACAGCCGCTGGAGAACCGCTGGTTTTTCTCCATGGCAATGTCGGTAGCGGCAAGTCGCACCTGCTGCAGGCGGCCTGCCATCTGCTGCCCGCCACGAGCTGTTACCTGCCACTGGCGGAATTGGCTGCCCTGCCGGCAGAGGATTTGTTGCAGGGACTGGAAAGTCGGCAACTGGTCTGCCTTGATGATATCGATGCCGTGGCGGGCGACGAGGGCTGGGAGCTGGCTCTGTTTCACTTCTGCAACCGGACCCGGGCGGCCGGGTGCCGGTTGCTGCTGAGTGCCAATGCCAGCCCGCGACAGCTGCCAGTGGTGCTGCCTGATCTGCACTCCCGCCTCGGCTGGGGGCCGGTTTTCCAGCTGCCGACCCCGGATGACGAGCGCAAACAGGCGATACTGCGCTACCGGGCCCGCTGCCGCGGTCTGGACATGTCGGCGGAGGTCAGCCGCTTTCTGGTCAGCCGGGCTCCGCGAGGCCTGGCCGGCCTGATGGCGCTGCTGGAAACCCTCGATTCCAGGTCCCTGGCCGAGCAGCGCGCACTGACGGTACCCTTCGTCAAGCAGGCACTGGGTCTTTGAGCGCCGGCCCGGCCGCATCCACATCGCTAAAAACACCGTAATTATTCCGGTACCATGGCACTGGATGTGCTGGCCAATCACTGTATGCTTGCCAGCGATAGGCCAGTGGTTACGCGCCTAGCCAGTTACAACACAGGAGTGATGACAATGAAACAACGGATAATCGCAGGCGTTGCTGCCGCTGCAGCAGCGGCGTCGCTTATGTCCATGCCCGCCTCTGCCGAGGTGCCGCTGACCATCAACGCCGGTATCGGCTCTTGGTATTTCGACGGTGACCGTCGCTTCGAGGATACCGAGACTCCCTGGCTGGGCCTCGAATATGCCTTCTCCGACAACTGGGCGGCGGAGATCCTGTACGCGGAAGACAGCTCGCGCTTCAATGACGGCACCAAGGCGGACGTCTCCACCTGGCAGCTGGGCATGCTCTACTACACAGGCAGCTACATTGGCGGCGGCAATCGCGTGCGCCCCTATCTGGCCTTTGGCATGGGCGAGATCGACATCGACGCCGGTGCCTTTGACACGGTGGAAACCACGGCCAATGCCGGTGCCGGCATGCGCTGGATGCTGACGCCGCGGTTTGGCGCCCGCCTGGAAGCCCGGATGCTGCACAGCCTGGACGAGAACGAGAATGATTTCCTGTTCAGCGCCGGCGTCAACTACTACTTCGGCAAGGTATCCGAACCCGCAGCAGCTGCGGCACCGGCCGCGCCGCTGGATTCGGATGGCGATGGCGTGACCGATGACCGCGACAAGTGCCCCGGCACTGCGCCTGGTACCCGGGTTGATGCCGATGGCTGCCCGCTGCCGGTAGCCCAGGTTGCCTCCATCAAGCTGAAGGTCAATTTCGACTTCGACTCCACTGTGGTAAAGGAACATTATTTCGCTGACATCGGCGAACTCGCGACTTTCCTCAAGCGTTTCGATGACCTGCAGGTAGACGTGGAAGGTCATACCGATAGCGTCGGTCCGGAGAACTACAACCAGCAGCTGTCCCAGCGTCGTGCCCAGGCAGTCATTGATCTGCTGGTCAACCAGCACGGCATCGCCGGGAATCGTTTGCAAGCGGTTGGCTACGGCGAGTCCCGCCCTGTCGCCACGAACGACACGGAAGCCGGCCGCGCTGAAAACCGCCGCGTAATGGCGACCCTGGAAGTGGAATACAAGGAGTGATCCTTGCTGGAGGGGGCGGCTTCCTAGCGTAGCTGGAAGTCGTCCGCATCCAGGTGGCAGGGAAACTGTTCCCGATAGGCCATCAGATCGGCACCGCTCAGCACCACGCTGACGGTGCCGTTTTTGTTTTGCAGGTCGGACAGGACCTGTCCCTGCGCGTCGATCACCATGCTGTCACCCGAATAGTCCAGCCCCCTGGCGTCCTGCCCGATTCGGTTCACGCCTACGACACAGGCCAGATTCTCGATTGCCCTCGCGGGCAATAGCGCCCGCCAGTGCAGCCGCCGTGCGGCCGGCCAGTTGGCGACAAACAGCATCAGGTCGTAGTCCTGGCGATTGCGGCTAAAGACCGGGAAACGCAGGTCATAGCAAACCTGCAGGTTGATGCGCCAGCCGCGCCAGGGTACGACGACCCGGTCCTGGCCGGCGGCATAGCGCTTGTGTTCCCCGGCCATGCGAAACAGATGCCGCTTGTCATAGTGACTCACGCCTTCCGGGGTGGCGAACAGCATGCGGTTGTAGACCGCGTCGTCTTCCCGCACCGCGATGCTGCCGGTGACAGCGCAATCCCACTGCCTGGCCTGGGCCAGCAGCCACTGCTCGGTGGCGCCCCCCGGCTCCTCGGCGTTGCCCAGGGCATTCATCGAAAACCCGGTAGTAAACATCTCCGGCAGCACCACCAGATCGCTGCGCCCGGCCGTATCCGCGATCAGCTCCCCCAGGTGCTGGCGATTGTCGGCCGGGGCCTCCCAGACCAGTTCGCACTGTACCAGGCTTATCGTCAAATCCTGCATAGTCGCTCCGCTGCTCGCAGCAGCTGTGCATCCTGCTTGGCAAAGCAGAAGCGCAGCAGCCGCTGCGGTGGTGGTTGTTGGTAGAACACCGAGACCGGTATGGAGGCAACACCCACCTCCCTGGTCCATTGTTCGCACAGCACCGTATCGACACTGGCACTGATGGCACTGTAGTCCAGCAGCTGGAAATAGCTGCCGGCACTCGGTTGCAGGTGAAACCGGGAATTCGCCAGCGCGGCGCAGAACAGGTCGCGCTTGTGTTGGTAGCTCGCGGCAAGGCCCAGCGGATAATCCGGTTCCCGGGACATGAAATCGGCCAGCGCCTGCTGCACTGGCGTCACCGCGACAAAGCAGACGTACTGATGCACCTTGCGCAGCTCCGCGGTGAGTTCCGGCGGGGCCACGCAGTAGCCGGTTTTCCAGCCGGTCACACCAAAGGTCTTGCCGAAAGAGAACACCGCAAAGCAGCGCGACCTCAGACCTTCGAACTGCAGGGCACTGTGATGCCCGCGGCCATCGAAGACCAGATACTCATAGACTTCATCGCTGACCACCAGCAGGCCATGGCGGGTGACCAGGCGTTGCAATTGCAGCAGGTCATCCCGGCTCATGACGGCACCGGTGGGGTTGTGCGGAGAGTTGAGCACCAGCAGGCGGGTTCTGGCGCTGATGGCACTTTCGATTCGCTCCCAGTCCGGGGCAAAGGCGGCTGCACCCAGGGGTACGTGGACGGGAACTCCTCCCGCCAGGATCACTGCGGGTCGATAACTGTCATAGCAGGGGTCCAGCAGGATGACCTCGTCCCCGGGGCGCACGCAGGCGGTAATCGCACAGAAGATGGCTTCGGTAGCACCCGGCACAACGGTGATTTCGGTTTCCGGATCGCAGCGTACCCCGCGATGGCGGGCGAGCTGGTTGGCAATGGCTTCCCGCAACGCCGGCAGCCCGGTCATTGGGGCGTACTGGTTGTGGCCTTCCAGGGCATGGTGGGCAAGGGCGGTGCGCAGGGCCTGAGGCGCCTGGAAATCCGGGAAACCCTGGGACAGGTTCAGTGCCTGCTGCTCGTTGGCGAGAGCTGACATGCGGGTGAATATGGTGGTGCCGACATCCGGCAACTTGCTTTGCAGCATGGCTACAGTTGGGTCTCCAGTGGCAATTCGGTGCTGTTCTTGATTTCAGTGACCGCCATGTGGGAATGAAGTTCGCGGATCGCGGGGCTGGCGGTCAGCGTGTTGCGTACGAAATCCTCGTAGTGGCGGATGTCCCGGGTGACTATCTTGAGCATGTAGTCCCAGATCCCGGTCATTGTATAGCACTCCATCACCTCCGGATGGCGCACGATATCCTGTTCAAAACTCACCAGATTCTGGCGTCCGGTAGAGGTGAGGTTGATGGTGGCGAACACCACCACCTCCATACCCAGGCGCGCCCGGTCCAGCAGGACAACCCGGCGCTGGATCAGCCCCTCCTCCTCCATGCGGTTGATGCGACGCCAGCAGGGCGATTGCGACAGATTGATGCGTTCAGCGATGCTGGCGGTGCTGATGGTGGCATCCCGCTGCAGCATTTTCAGAATCTCCACGTCCTGTTTGCCGAGAATGTTGGACACCTCTTCCTCCTTTTCATCTTGCAGCGCATAAGTTATGCGTATTAGAGCGGAAAACACACTCAAATCAAATAACTATTCCTATACTTTTGCGGGACAATTCTGCCCTCTACAGGAGCTGCAATAATGGGTAAAGAAAACAGCAAGGCCATCCGCAAGGTGTCCCTGGACGACAAGTACGCCCTGGATACGGCCCGTGCCTACATGACCGGTATCGAGGCGCTGGTGCGTCTGCCGATGCTGCAGCACCAGCGCGACCAGCGCGCCGGGCTCAATACCGCGGCATTCATTTCCGGCTATCGCGGTTCACCCCTGGGTGGGGTCGACCAGGCCCTGTGGAAGGCGAAACCCTGGCTGGCGCGGCACAACGTGCATTTTCAGCCTGGCCTCAACGAGGATCTGGCGGCGACCGCAGTCTGGGGTAGCCAGCAGACCAATCTCTTCGGCGGCGCCAGATACGACGGCGTCTTCGGCATGTGGTACGGCAAGGGTCCCGGTGTCGACCGCAGCATGGATGTGATCAAGCACGCCAACGCCTTCGGTACCTCTCGCTACGGCGGCGTGCTGGCGGTCGCGGGCGATGATCACGCCTGCAAGTCGTCCACCCTGCCGCACCAGTCCGAGCACATGTTCATCGGGGCTTCGGTACCGGTACTGAGCCCCGCCAACGTGCAGGAAGTCCTGGACCTGGGTATTTTCGGCTGGGAACTGTCGCGTTACAGCGGTTGCTGGGTCGCGCTGAAGGCCATCACCGAGAACATGGATTCCGCGATATCCGCGGACATCGACCCCAATCGCATCGAGATCGTAATCCCCGAGGAGTTCCAGCTGCCGCCGGATGGGGTGCACGGCCGCTGGCCTGACAAGCCGCTGGAGCAGGAACTGCGGCTCAACAAGTACAAGATCTATGCGGCGCGGGAATTTGCCCGGGTCAATGGCCTCAATCGCATCGTGGTGGACTGTCCCAATCCGCGCTTTGGCATCATCACCACCGGCAAGGCCTACCTGGATGTGATGCAGGCGCTGGAGGACATGGGTATCGACAACGCCGTGGCCGCGGAGATCGGCCTGCGGGTCTACAAGGTGGGCATGCCCTGGCCGCTGGAACCGCGCACTACCCACGACTTTGCCGAGGGGCTGGAAGAGATTCTGGTGGTGGAGGAGAAGCGCTCCATCATCGAGGACCAGCTTACCGGCCAGCTGTACAACTACCCGGTGGCGGCGCGCCCGCGTGTCTTTGGCGAATTCGACGAGCAGGGTCGCGACCTGCTGCCCAACCTGTCCGAGCTGACCCCGGCCATGGTGGCGCTGGCAATCGCCAGCCGGGTCCGGCGCTTTTACCAGTCCGAAACCATGGAGCGGCGTATCCGCTGGATCGAGGAAAAGGAACTTTCCCTGGCACAGCCGCGCGAGACCATTGAGCGGGTGCCTCATTTCTGCTCCGGCTGCCCGCACAACACCTCCACCAGGGTGCCCGAAGGCAGTCACGCCTTCGGCGGCATCGGCTGCCATTACATGGCCACCTGGATGCCGGATCGCGAGACCCACACGTTTACCCAGATGGGCGGGGAGGGGGCGACGTGGATTGGTCAGGCGCCGTTTACCACCACCGAACACATATTCCAGAATCTGGGTGACGGTACCTACTTCCACTCCGGGTTGCTGGCGATTCGCGCCGCGGTCGCCTCCGGCGTGAATATCACCTACAAGATCCTCTACAACGATGCGGTCGCGATGACTGGGGGGCAGCCCGTTGATGGCACACTCACCGTCGCGGACCTGATCAGGCAGGTGGCAGCGGAGCGCGTGCACCGGATCGCCCTGGTGAGCGATCACCCTGAGGCCTGGCGCGGCCAGTTCCACGGTGTCACCGGCTACAGTCTGCACCATCGCGACGAGATGGATGCCCTGCAGCGCGAGCTGCGTGAATACGAGGGTACTTCGGTCATCGTTTTCGTTCAGACCTGCGCTGCGGAGAAGCGCCGTCGGCGCAAGAAAGGCACCCTGGAGGACCCCGCCAAGCGTCTGTTTATCAATGATGCGGTCTGCGAAGGTTGCGGGGATTGCAGCGTCAAGTCCAACTGCCTGTCGGTCATCCCGAAAGAGACCGAGCTGGGGCGCAAGCGCCAGATCGACCAGAGCTCCTGCAACAAGGACTATAGCTGCGCCAACGGCTTCTGCCCCAGTTTCGTGTCTGTGATCGGCGGCACACTGCGCAAGCCCGATGGCGCTGGCGGCGATGTCGATACCCTGTTCGATCCGTTGCCGGAGCCGCTGCTGCCGAGTCTGGACAAGCCCTGGAATACGGTGGTGACCGGCGTCGGTGGCACAGGGGTGCTGACGATTACCGCGCTGGTGGCCATGGCCGCGCACATTGAAGGCAAGGGCTGTGCGACCATGAACCAGACTGGCCTGGCACAGAAATTTGGCGCGGTGGTGAGCCACGTGCGGGTCAGCGCCAGCCAGGATGATATCAAGGCCGTGCGCATTCCCGCCGGCGAGGCCGACCTGCTGCTGGGCTGCGACCTGGTGGTGACTTCCACCTACGAGGCGCTCGGCAAGGTCGCCCAGGGCCGCACCCACGCCGTGGTCAACGAAGCGGAAGTGCCAACCTCGGCGTTTATCCTGGATCCCGATGCACGCTTTCCCACCGCTGCCATGAAGTCCAAGGTCAGTGACGAGGCGGGTGAAGCGGCAACCTTTTTCATAGACTCCACCCGCATCGCCACCCAGTTGCTGGGCGATTCCATTGGCTCCAACCTGTTCCTGCTGGGCTATGCCTGGCAACAGGGCCTGGTGCCGGTGTCGGCGGCGGCGCTGGCTGAGGCCATTGAACTGAATGGCGTTGCGGTCAGGTTCAACAAGGAGGCGTTTCTCTGGGGGCGTCGCTGTGCCCACCAGCCGCAGCGGGTGCTGGCGCTGGTCGATGCGGTGGCGCCGCAAGCACCGGTGCGCCTGCAGAGCTTCGAGGATATTGTCAGCGACCGCAGTGCCCGGCTGACGGAGTACCAGAACGCGGCCTATGCCGGCCAGTACCGGCAGCAGGTCGAGCGCGTGCGTGTGGCCGATCCGCGCGCGGGAGAGGCGGACAGCATCAGTGTCGCGGTCGCGCGCAACCTGTTCAAGCTGATGGCGATCAAGGATGAGTACGAGGTTGCCCGTCTTTACAGTGACGGCGAATTCCTGCGCAAGCTGGAGCGGCAGTTCGAAGGCGACTACGAATTGCGCTTCCACATGGCCCCGCCCCTGTTCAGCAAGCGGGACCCGCATACCGGCCACCTGCTCAAGCAGGAGTTCGGCCCCTGGATGCTGCGGGCGTTCGGCTTGCTGGCGCGGCTGCGCTTCCTCCGCGGCAGCGCCCTGGATGTGTTCGGGCGCACCGCGGAGCGGCGCCGGGAGCGCGCTGACTTGGAACAATACCTGGCGTTGCTGGAGCAGCTGCTGCCGGCCCTGACTGAAAAGAACTACACCGCCGCGCTGGAACTGGTACGCCTGCCGGCCAGGCTGCGCGGGTTTGGCCACGTCAAGGACCGCAACCGCGAGTTGCTGGCGCTGCGCCGGGACGAGCTGCTGCGCGAGTTTCACGGCGAGACCGCGACCCCGGTCACCATGGTCAGCGCCGCCTGAATAACCCCTGATAACAAGGATCCCGAGGATATGTCCATGAGCGTTTTTTCTGCCCCCGCATTCGATCAGCACGAACTGGTTACTTTTGGCGCCGACAAGGGCACCCGCCTGCGGGCGATTATCGCGGTGCACGATACAACGCTGGGGCCTGCTGTTGGCGGTTGTCGCATGTTCCCCTATGCCAGTGACGAGGAGGCGCTGCACGATGTACTGCGTCTGTCGCGGGGCATGACCTACAAGTCCGCCCTGGCGGGGTTGCCAATGGGCGGCGGCAAGTCAGTGATCATCGGCGATTCGCGTCGTGACAAGACAGCGGCGCTGATACGCGCCATGGGCGAATTCGTCCACTCCCAGGGCGGGCGCTACGTGGCAGCAGAAGACTCCGGCACCGGGGTGGCCGATATTCGGCTGATGGCGGAGCGTACGCCCCACGTCAGCGGCATGAACGACAATGAGTTTGGCGGCGATCCTTCTCCCAGCACTGCTTACGGGGTTTTTCTCGGTATTCGTACGGCGGTACGCCACCGGCTGGGTGTAGCCAGTTGCGCTGGCCTGAAGGTGGCGATACAGGGTCTTGGGCATGTGGGTTATTATCTTGCTCGGCACTTGCGCGACGATGGTGCGACGGTTTATGGCGCGGACCTCAATGAGGCCAACCTGCGCCGCGCGGTTGACGAGCTGGGCGTGCTCGCGGTCGCTGCCGACGAGATCATGGGTCTGGAAGTGGATATCCTGGCGCCTTGCGCGATGGGGGCAGTGCTGAATGATCGCAGCATCGCCGCATTGCGAGCCGGTATTGTCGCCGGTGCCGCCAACAACCAGCTGGCGACCACCGAGGACAGCGCCCGTCTGCAGGATCACGGCATTCTCTACTGTCCGGATTTTCTCATCAACGCCGGCGGCATCATCGATGTGCACCACCAGCGGATCGGTTCAGAGGATGAGATCAAGCGCAGCCACGTCGAGCGCATAGAGCAGACCTTGTCTGAAGTGCTGCTGCGGGCGGATGCAACCCGGCGGCCCACTCATGAAATTGCCGAGGACCTCGCTCGAGAGTATCTCCGACCGGAACCGGGGCCGAGTGTTCCGTCCCTGGCCCTGCGTGCCGCGAGCTGATTGTTCGCGGCGCTACAGGTTGGCAACCACCCTGTTGCGCCCCAGGCCCTTGGCCTGGTAAAGGGCTTCGTCGGCGCGCTGCAGCAGGGTCTCTGCCTCCCGGTCATCGTCCCGGCAGGCACTGATGCCCGCGCTGATGGACAGGGTGCAGGGCGCTCTGGCGCAGTCCGCAAAGTCCAGCTTGGCAATGCTGTCCCGCAGCCGTTCCGCCAGACGCATGGCTTCGGTTCCGCTGGTGTGGGGCAGGACCGCGGCGAACTCTTCGCCACCGTAGCGACAGAGCATGTCATGTTCCCGCAGCCCGGAACCACAGTGCTCGGCTATGCGGCGCAGTACCTCATCACCGATGAGGTGGCCAAAGCGATCGTTGATGGTCTTGAAGTAATCGACATCCAGGATGATCAGCGCGAATGGGTGCTTGTAGCGCTGAAACCCGGACAGCTGGCCACGGAGAATTTCCATGAGTTTGCGTCGGTTATAGGTACCGGTCAGTTCATCAAGCTCCGCCTGTTGCTGCAATTTCAGGCGCAGCTGGTGGCTCTCGGTAATGTTGCGGGCTACCCAGATCACTGCCCGTTCGCCGTCGATCAGCGATGAAATGGGCTGAATGCTGGCTTCAAACCAGAGCTCCTCCCGCGGTCCCGGTTCGCCATCCAGCCCCTTGACCTCACTGTCGCTGAGACTGTACTGGAGAATATGCAGGCGTTGATCCTGCAGCGCCCGGCGTATTTCCTTGAGGAACCAGTCGGCCTTGGTGGCGGGCATGACATCGTGCAAAGTCAAGTTCAGCAATTGGGTGCCGCTGTGGTAATAGCGGGTATCGGTCCCTCCGAGGGTCATGGCATAGCGGCCGGACTCGGTCAGAACAAATGCCGGGTCGGGAAGGGCTGTAAGGATCTCGAGGAGCAGATCATTATTGTCGTTCAAGGCGGGTATCCCGGTAGGCAGCGCCATGCAAGCCCTGCAAGCCGGGGCCGTTGCGGGCGGCATCTCAGCGCGGAAGGATACCGCTATCTCCGCGCGCCATCCAGTACCCGTGTGCCGGGTCTCAGGCCGCGGCCGAGTCGGTACTGCCTCCGGGGACGGCGTATTCCTCTGGCCCCAATTGCAGATAGCGGCGCAGGTAGTGCACGCACAGATAGAAGGGGCCGGTATCGAGCAGGGCCACGGCTGCCTTGAACAGATAATTGCTGCCGACCAGCACCAGCAACGCCTGGAAAGTCACATCCCCGCGCAGGAACGCGGCGCCGAAAGTCACCGTGATCACCATCACCGAGTCGACCATCTGGCTCATCAGGGTGCTGAAATTGTTGCGCACCCAGAGGTATTTGCCCCGGGTGACCCGTTTCCAGAAGTGGAACAGCTGGACGTCGCAGTACTGGGCCGCGATGTAGGCCAGCATGGAGGCGAAGACTGCTCCCGAGGTGGTGGCGTAGATCAGCTGATAGAGCCCGATATTGTCGCGCACGATCTCGCCGCTGGGCAGCATGACCGGCTCCGCCAGCTGCAGGATCTGCCATGGCGGCATTGCCTCGGGACCGACCGATGGCAGCGCATCACCGAGGAAGAGCACGAGCAGGATGAAAAAATTCAGTCCCAGACCAACGCTCACCAGGAAGTTGGCGCGGGCGCGACCGTAGAGTTCGCAGACCAGATCAGTACAGAGAAACGTCAGGGGGTAGGGGAGGACGCCGACGGCCAGCGCCATCGGACCCAGCTGGATAAAGCGGGTGATGCCGATTACGTTAAGCAGGGTCATGGCACAGAGGAATGTGCCTGCGAGCACCAGGAATACGCGCTCTCGACGCTCCCAAACCACCGGCAGGGAGGCCATCTCAGGCTTCCTTCTGGCCCAGGTTGGCGTGCAGCACCGCGCCATTGATGACCGGGTTGCCGTGGGCCCAGACAATCAGCTCGGCAATTTCGCCCGGTTCTATCAGGCGCCCGAAGGCATTCATGCCGCCGATTGCCGCCACCACCTCGGGATTGTTGCCGATGTGCGTGCGCAGCATTTCCGTATCGGTGAATCCCGGGCAGATCAGGGCGGTGTGAATGCCGCTGCCCATCAGGTCCTGGCAGCTGGCCCGCATCATGCCGAGTTGGGCGTGCTTGCTGATCACGTAGCTGAAGGAGCCCGCCACCGCCTTCTCCGACAGGGTGGAGCCGATATAGAGCAGGCTGGATCCCCGGGGCAGGCCCGGCAGCAGTGCCTGGTTGAGGCTGTTGACCGCGACCACGTTGGTCTCGAGCACCTGTCGCAGGCTGTCGCTGTCGCAATCAGTGGTCGTGTCCTTGCGCATCTGGCTGGCGTTATGCAGCAGGCAGACGCTGTCGCTGTCGGCGATTGCCGGCGTCAGTTCGCGACAGGCCGCGGCAATGGATGCCGTTGCTGCCAGGTCGCAGGCGATGTTGTGTACGCCCTGGTCTGGACAGGGGCGGCGCGACAGATTGTAGACGCGATAGCCCATGCCCAGAAAACGTTGCGCGGTGGCGCGGCCAATGCCGACGCTGGCGCCAGTGATAATAGCGGTGTGCATGGAACCCCCATTGTGGTGTTGCAGCGGCATGAGCCGGGCGCCTGATCAGGTCGGCTTCCGGATGTTACGCAGCCACTGCGGTTTCAGATTGTGCCAGCCAACCGGGCCCGACCGGCAGGTATTGTGCCGCAGCGGTCCGCTCTTGCCTATTGCGCGTACACTCGGGACAATCATTTTTCCGCAACTGGCTGGAACAATCCCATGGAGCGTCTGACCACGCTGTACATCGACAAGGAAAGCCACAAGTTTTCCGCAGCCCATTTCACCATTTTTTCCGCCACCGAGCGGGAACGTCTGCACGGCCACAATTACTCGGTGTCGGCCAAAATTGTCGCACCCATGGGTGATAATGGCTTCGCGGCGGATTACAACGTCTACAAGCGCCGCCTCAAGTCGCTCTGCGATGCCCTTGATGAATACCTGTTGCTGGCGGCGGAGTCACCATTCCAGAGCATTGAAGAAGACGGCGATTACTACCGGGTGTACTTCGCTGATGAGGAAATGCTGTTTCTGCAAGCGGATACGCGGGTATTGCCGCTGCGCAACGCCACGGTGGAAGAATTCTCCAGCTATCTGCTGCAGCAGCTGTTGCTGCTGTCCGCAGACGA
Organism: Haliea sp.; assembly: GCF_040221975.1. Taxonomy (GTDB): domain Bacteria; phylum Pseudomonadota; class Gammaproteobacteria; order Pseudomonadales; family Halieaceae; genus Haliea. Next base: position 121,822 of record NZ_JAVJWR010000019.1, on the reverse strand, counting down.
CGATCTGCGTGAAATCGAGTTGTGCGTGGCCTCCGGCCCGGGCCAGAAGGGCTGCGCCAGTTGGCGCAAGCCCTGACCTGGCTGGCTCTCAGGCGGCGATGCCGCTGTGCCGCAGCAGCGGCTCGATATCGGGCTCGCGGCCACGGAAGGACACAAACAGGCTCATGGCATCCCGCGAGCCGCCCGCCTCGAGAATATGGCGGCGGAACTCGAGCCCGGTATGCGGGTTGAAGATGCCTTCCTCCTCAAAGCGCGCAAACGCATCCGCCGACAGGACTTCCGCCCACTTGTAGCTGTAGTAGCCCGCCGCATAGCCGCCGCCAAAAATATGGCCGAAGCTGTTCTGGAAGCGATTCTCCGGGATGGCCGGAATCACTGCCACTTCCCCGCGTACCTCATCCAGCAGCCCCTGCACGGTGACCTCCGGCTCGCCCCAGAGCTGGTGCAGGCGGAAATCGAACAGGGCGAATTCGAGCTGCCGCACCATCTGCATGCCGGACTGGAAGTTCTTCGCCGCCAGCATTTTCTCCAGCAGGGCAGCCGGCAGTGGTTCCCCGGTAGTGACATGCCCGGAAATGAAGCTCAATGCCTCCGGCTGGTGGCACCAGTTTTCCAGGAACTGGCTGGGTAGTTCCACTGCATCCCAGGCGACGCCGTTGATGCCGGAAATCGCGGCCACCTGTTGCTGCGTCAGCATGTGGTGCAGGCCGTGCCCGAACTCGTGGAACAGGGTGGTCATTTCGTTTTCGGTCAGCAGAGAGGGCTGATCCCCCACCGGGGCAGTGAAGTTACACACCAGGTAGGCTACCGGTATCTGCAGTTCGCCGCCACTGAGCCGGCGCACCCGGCAGCTGTCCATCCAGGCGCCGCCCTGCTTGTGGCCGCGGGCGTACAGGTCCAGGTAGAAGCGGGCCAGGGTCTCGCCGTGCTGTCGGAGCTCGAACAGGCGCGCGTCGGGGTGGTAGCTGTCGAAGTCGTGGAGCTCCTCGACCTGAAGTCCGTACAGGCGCTGCACCACCTCGAACAGACCGGACAGTACCCGGTCGACCGGCAGGTAGGGGCGGATTTCCTCTTGCGAGACCTGGTAGGTGCGCTGGCGCAGCTGCTCACTGCAGTAGGCAACATCCCAGGGTTTGACGTCATCCAGGCCGTGTTCCGCGGCGGCGAACTCGCACAATTCGCGCCATTCCTGCTGCGCCTGCGGTCGCGAACGCGCAGCCAGCTGGGTCAGGAACTCAATAACGTGGGTGGGCGATTCCGCCATCTTGGTGGCAAGGGACAGCTCCGCATAGTTGGCAAAGCCCAGCAGGCCGGCCAGCTCCTGGCGCAGACCCAGGATTTCGGTGATCAGGTCGGTATTGTCGAAGCGGCCGGCATCGGGGCCGAGCTCCGAGGCGCGGGTGACGTTGGCCGTATAGACTTCCTGCCGCAGGGTACGGTCATCGCAGTAGGTCAGCACAGGGTAGACAGACGGGTACTCCAGCGTCAGCAGACAGCCCTCCAGCCCTTTCTGTTCTGCGGCCTGGCGCGCACTGGCGAGCGCCGTGGCCGGGAGACCAGCGAGCTGTTCTGCCGTGACCTGTTTGGTCCAGGCGTTGGTGGCGTCGAGGAGGTTGTCGCTAAAGCGGCTGCCAAGCTCCGACAGTCGCTGCTGCAATTCCGCATAGCGCTGCTTTTGTGCGGTCGGCAGGGCCACGCCAGCCAGCCTGAAGTCGCGCAGGGCATTGTTGACCGCCTGGCGCCTGTCCTGCGGAAGATCGTCGAAGTCGCTGCGTTGCGCCAGATCGCGATAGGCCTCATACAGTGCCGTGTGCTGGCCCATCCAGGTGGTGTACTCGGACAGCAGCGGCAGGCAGGCATTGTAGGCCTCACGCAGGGCCTCGCTGTTGAGCACGCCGTTGAGATGACCTACCGGCGACCAGCACTGTGCCAGCTCGTCCTCCATGTCCTCGATGGGCTGGAGCAGGGAGTCCCAGCTGTGGGGCCCCGGGGCAGCAAGCAGCTCCTCTATCCGGCGCTTGTTGCGCTCTATGAGTGAGCTGACCGCGGGCACTACGTGCTCGGGGCGAACGGCTGAAAACGGGGGCAGGGTATTCTTTTCAAGCAGCGGGTTGTTCATAGTGACCTGTTGTCTTGCGGCAGAGGTCCTACAGTTTACCGGATTGAGACAGGAAGACGGAATGATTGCTGGACAGAGAAGACTGCTTGCCCTCGGGGGCGCGTTGCTGGCGATGGTGGCGATATCTGCACAGGCACGAGTGCCATTTGCCGCACCAGCCATGGTGAGGAGTTTGCCAACCTGATCCACCACAACTATCCCGGCGAGGATTACGACGACCTCATGTCCGGGGTGGAGGTGTTGCTGGCGCAGGGCTACGTGGACCCGGAGCAGCTGTTTGTTACCGGCGGCAGTGGTGGTGGCACCCTGACCGCGGGGCGGAAACTCAGTCCTGCGGTTCGCTGCGCCGCTTCTTCAACGGCGCGAAACCGTCATTGGCGGGCCTGGGGCTGGCCTTGCCGCGGGGCTTGCCCTTGGCCTTGCGATCCCGCAACCGGTCCTTCTTTTTTGCCTCGGGCACCTTGCCGGTTTTCTTCTTGTGGCCGGCGGCCTTGCCCGAGGATTTCATTTTCTTGGGGCCGGCGTACCGCGCCTTCAATCCAGGCAGGGCGCGCGCTTCCATTTCCAGGTTCAGGTAGCGCTGGATGCTGATCATCAGGTTCCAGTCCGCGGCTGTTACCAGGGAAATCGCCAGGCCCTGGCTGCCGGCGCGGCCGGTACGACCGGTGCGGTGCAGGTAGTCATCGCCGCTGAACGGCAGGTCGTAGTTGATGACCGTGTCGATGCCTTCGATGTCCAGGCCGCGCGCCGCCAGGTCACTGGCGGTGACAATGTCGATGATGCCCTGGGTGAAGCGGCTGACCACCACCTTGCGGTCCTCGGTGCTCATCTCCCCGTGCAGGCAGGCGGCGCGCAGGCCGTGGTGCTGCAGCAGCCCTGACAGGCGTGCCGCAGTGGTGCGCTTGTTGGCGAAGACCAGCTGCTTGCGGCCCCGACTGTCCGCCAGCAGGGCCAGCAGCAGTTTATCCTTGTGCTCCTGGCTGTCGGCGAGAATGCGCTGGTGAAAGATGTCCTTGTGTGCGGCCCGGATCTCGCCGCAATTCACTGCTTCCGGTTCGTGCTGCAGGCTGGCGCTGATCTCGCCCAGTCCGCGTGCGTGCAGGGTGGCGGAGAGCATCAGGGTCTGGCGGTCGGCGGGGCAGTAGCCGGCAATTTTCAGCACGTCCTCGCGGAAGCCCATTTCCAGCATGCGGTCTGCCTCGTCCAGCACCAGTATTCGCAGCCCGCCGAGGTCGGCGCTTTTGCGTTCACAGTGCTCGAGCAGGCGTCCGGGGGTGGCAATGATTACTTCGGGATTCTTGCGCAGCAGCGATTTCTGGTACTTGAAATCGGCGCCGCCGGTGAGTGCGTCGGCTCGCAGGGTGCTTTTACCCAGCAGCTGGCGGCACTCCTTCAATACCTGGCGCGCCAGTTCCCGGGTGGGTACCAGCACCAGGCCCAGGGTTCCGGCCCTGGCGGGAAGTGGTCCGGCAAGCAGTTGCTGCAACACCGGCAGCAGGTAGGCCAGGGTTTTGCCGCTGCCGGTGGGCGCGCTGACCAGCAGGTCCCTGCCAGCCAGCGCCAGCGGAATAACCTGCTGTTGCACGGCGGTGGCCTCTGTGTAGGTCAGGGCAGCCAGGGCGAGTTGCAGGCTGCGGTCGAGTTCCAGTTCTTCTAGCACGGCGCGTGGTTCCAGGGTGACAGGAGACAGATCCGCCGGGAGCTGGCGGGAGTGCGCAGTGTAACACGGTCGCCGCACCCGCTCGCCGTGGCGTGGTTGATGCGCAGTGCTGCTGCTCCCGCCGTACGGTCTGTGGCACACTAGCGGCTCATTTGACAGGGGCGATTGCGCGAGGAAGGCGGGGCATGGTCAAGACGGTACGAATAACGGCAACGGGGGGCCCCGAAGTCATGCAGCTGGTGGATGTCGACCCCGGCCCCCCCGGACCGGGCATGGTGACCGTAGTCAATCGGGCCATCGGGCTCAACTTCATCGACACCTATCATCGCAGCGGTCTGTATCCCATTGCCCTGCCCAGCGGCCTGGGCATGGAGGGCGCCGGCGAGGTCGCGGCGGTGGCAGAGGGGAGCGAGTTTGCGGTTGGGGATCGCGTCGCCTATTGCTCCGCCGGTTTCGGCGCCTATGCGGAGGCACTCAACCTGCCTGCGGCGCGGCTGGTGAGCCTGCCCGCGGATATCAGCTTCGAAACCGCGGCCGCGGCACTGCTCAAGGGCCAGACCACCGAATACCTGCTGCAGCGCACTTTCCCGCTGCAGGCCGGCCAGACCTGCCTGTTCCATGCGGCGGCGGGGGGCGTGGGCCTGCTGTTCGGGCAGTGGGCCAGCAGTCTCGGCGCCACCGTCATCGGCACGGTGGGCTCGGAGGAGAAAGCGGAACTGGCCCGAGCCCACGGCTATCATCATGTCATCAACTACCGAGATGAAGATGTTGCCGCCCGGGTCCGGGAGCTGACCGCCGGCGCCGGGGTGCCGGTAGTGTACGACGGGATAGGCCGCGACACGTTCCGGGCCTCCCTCGCCAGCCTGCAACCCAGGGGCATGCTGGTCAGCTTCGGCAACAGCTCCGGCAAGCCTGAGCCGCTGGACCTGCAGGAGCTGGCTGCGGGAGGTTCTCTCTATGTCACCCGGCCGACCCTGCTGACCTATACCGCCACCACGGAGGAGCTGCGCGCCTCGGCTGCGGCGGTGTTTGCGCGCATCATGGCGGGCAGCCTGCGGGTCGAGATCAAGCAGCGCTTTGCCCTGGCCGATATCGCGGCAGCTCACATGGCGCTGGAGGGGCGTGCCACAACCGGATCCAGCGTGGTGCTGCCGTGACCCTGCCAGCCGAGCCGCAGGCCGGCGCCCGGGTCCTGCGCGGGCAGTATATCCGCCTGGAGCCCCTGTCCCAGGATCATGCCCAGGGGCTGTTCAACCGCGGTCGCCATGCCCCGGACTGGCAGTTCATGCCGCGCAGCTGCTTCATCGACCTGGCGGATACCCGGCAGTGGATTGATGAGGCACTGGCCGCCGCGGACCAGCAGCCCTGGGCGATTGTGGAAAATGCCAAGAACAAGATCGTGGGCAGTACCCGGTACCTTAACATCCGGCCCGAGCACCGCAGCCTGGAGATCGGCTGGACCTGGCTGGGTCAGGAGTGGCAGCGCACCGGCGTCAATACCGAAGCCAAAGCCCTGTTGCTGGGCAACGCGTTCGAACGCCTGCACTGCCTGCGGGTGGAATTCAAGGTCGATGCCCGCAATCTGCGTTCGCAGCGCGCGCTGGAGCGCATCGGCGCCATGCGCGAGGGTGTGTTGCGCAAGCATATGGTGGTCCAGGGAGATTTCTCCCGGGATTCGGTGTATTTCAGTGTTATTGATAGCGAGTGGATGGACGTCAGGCGCCGCTTGGCGCTGCTGCAGGAGGGCCGCTGAAGGGGCCCGCCAAGGGGGGCGGCCCCAGCGGGCCACCCAAAGTGAGGTCCGCCGGGGGGGCTCCCGGCTTACTGGACCAATTCGTTGTCGCTGAATGTGCCCTCGAACAGGGGTGCACTGAGGTAGCGTTCACCGGAATCGGGTAACACCACCACCACCATCTTGCCGCTGTGCTCCGGTTCCCTGGAGATCCGGTCGGCGACCGCCATGGCGGCGCCGCAGGATACCCCGGCCAGGATGCCTTCCCGCTGCATCAGTTTGTGGGCCCAGGCCATGGCGTCCTCATTGCTGACCTGTTCCACCCGGTCGACCATCGCCAGGTCGAGGTTGCGGGGCAGAAAGCCGGCGCCGATACCCTGGATCTTGTGGGGCGCGTGGGTGGGTTCCTCGCCCGCCTTGGCCGCCGTGATCACCGTGCTGCTGGCGGGTTCCACGGCAACAGTGAGCATGGCCTTGCCCTCGGTCTGCTTGATATAGCGGGAGACGCCGGTGAGAGTGCCCCCGGTGCCGACTCCGGCTACCAGAATGTCGACCTGGCCGTCGGTGTCCTGCCAGATCTCCGGACCGGTCGTGGATTCGTGGATCGCCGGGTTGGCCGGGTTTTCGAACTGCCTGGCACCCCAGTACTGCGCCGGATCCGAGGCGATGATTTCCTCGGCCCTGGCGATCGCAGCGGGCATGCCCTTGGCGCCGTCGGTCAGAATGATCTCCGCCCCCAGCGCCTTCATCAGCTTGCGTCGCTCCAGGCTCATGGTGTTGGGCATGGTCAGCATGCAGCCATAGCCGCGTGCGGCGGCGACAAAGGCCAGGGCGATGCCGGTATTGCCGCTGGTGGGTTCGACGATGGTCATTCCCTGACGCAGGCTGCCGTCCTGTTCTGCCGCCAGCACCATGCTGGTGCCGATGCGGCACTTCACCGACATGGCGGGGTTGCGGTTCTCCAGCTTGGCGTAGACATTGCCCGTGCTGATACGGTTGATACGGACCAGCGGGGTGCCGCCAATGGTGGCGGAATTGTCCTCGAAAATGTGACTCATGAGCAGCTCCTGCGGGGTGGGACAGTTTGCCGGCAAGGGTAGACAAGTGGTGCTCCCCTGTCCATGGGCCAAAAACGGTGAAAATTTTTTTCACCGGCAGTGGAACTGCGCCAACAGCGCCGGGTCATAGTGAGCAGAGACGGTGTAGTCCAGGTAATGGAGACTGGCACTCGCGATACAGCACCGTCGCCGATTGTTACCGTTCAGGTCCTCAATCCCCCTTGTAGAGACTCCATCTCTAGACCGGCTTCCGAGCCGGTTTTTTTTTGCCCCTGTTTTGGTGCTGTCACGTGACTGTCACACTACTGCCACGGAATTGTCACGGTTTTATCTTTCAATGGTGCCCCCTATAATCGGGTCGGAGTAGTACGCGCCTCGCTTCCCGCAGGCGCGCAAACCCAGGAGAGCGCCTTGGCCGCTGATCGGCTCAGTTATCGCACTATCGCGACCCGGGTTCCCGGGTGGCTGCAGCTCAGGGTGGCGTCCCTTTCGGAACCCGCCAACAGCCGGCGCTTGCGCTGGCTGCTGGTGGCGCTGTTTTCCGTTTGGGTCCTGGTCGCGCTGGCCCAGCTGATCTGGGCGCTGTTTCCGCAGGCCGGATCGCGGCCGGTGAGCGGACAAATCATCAATCCGCCGGTGCTCAGTGCAGGCAGTGGCGGTGCCGGCGCTGCCCAGGTAGATATTGATGCCCTGCGTAGCTGGCCCCTGTTTGGCGAGCCGGGCGCTGCCGTGACCGCCGAGCCTGAGGCCGAGCTGGCTGCCGCCAGCGTTGAACGCGAGGGGATAGAGAAGGGCGCCCGGGAAACACGGCTGGATCTGGTATTGCGCGGCATCATTGCCTTCAGCGCAGATGGTGCGGGCAGTGCGATTATCGAACACCGGGGTCAGCAGGCGGTGTATGCGGTGGATGACACGCTGCCGGCTTCCGGCCGTGTCACCCTCGCCAAGGTCATGCCCTCCCAGGTGGTGCTCGACAACGGCGGCACTTACGAGCTGCTGCTGCTGTATCAACCCAGCGCCCTGGACGCGCAGCTGACGGGAGTGCGCCTGGAAGAGTCCGCACGCGCCAGGATCGCGCGGCCGGCTGTCGCCGTGGTGCAGGTTGTGGACAAGCGCGCTGATGCCGACGCCACGGCCCTGGCGAGCGATTACCGCGACCAGTTGTATCGAGATCCGCAATCCCTTGCGGAGCTGGTGCGGATCGCGGCAGTGCGGGATGGGGGCGAATTGCAGGGTTATCGCCTGACCCCAGGGCGCGACCGGGAGCAGTTTGAAAAGCTCGGTTTCCGCAGCGGTGACCTGGTGGTGGCCGTAAACGGCATGCCCCTGTCCGACCCGGCCAATACCATGCGACTCTACCAGGCCATGCGCTCCGCCAGTGAAGCCTCGTTCGAGCTGCTGCGCGGCGGCGAGGCCGTCGCTGTCAACGTCAGTCTGGGTGCTGCCACTGGCGAACAGTGGTAGAGTCACGACACGCAAACCGAGGATAGTCATCACAGTGAGAATCATGTCGCGGGCACTGCAGGCCCCACTGCTTATTCTGCTCGTCGCGCTGGGCTCCGGCGCTGCGAAGGCCCAGGATTTCACTGTCAATCTGAAAGAAACCGATATTCAGGAGCTGATCAAGTTCGTGGCCGAAGCCACGGAGACCACCATCGTGGTCGACCCTGCGGTCAAGGGCAAGGTCAGGGTCGTCTCCAGCAAACCAGTGTCCCGCAGCGAGCTCTACGACCTGTTCCTCTCCATTCTGGAGGTGCACGGTTACACGGCGGTACGCTCTGGCGGTGTGGTGCGAGTGATCCAGAGCAAGGATGCGCGCTCGGCACCGGTGACGGTGCGCGATGATGAGGGCCAGCGGGGCAATGACGAGTACGTTACCCAGGTCATGCGGCTGCAGAATATCTCCGCGGCAAAGCTGATTCCGGTACTGCGGCCGCTGGTGCCACAGCAGGCGCACATGGCGGCCTATGCGCCCAGCAACGCGATCATCATTTCCGATGTTGCCTCGAACATCGATCGAATCGCCGCGATTATCGAGCGCATGGACCGCACGGCGGTGCAGGAAGCCGAGGTCATCAAACTCAAGTACGGTGTCGCCGAGGACGTGGTGCGGATGCTGGAGCAACTCAACAAGTCCGAGGCCCAGCAGGGCAGCGAGGTGGAAGTGTTGCTGGTGGCGGATACCCGCACCAACAGTGTACTGGTCAGCGCCGATGAACTGGAGCGGGCGCGCATGACGCGCCTGATCCGCTACCTCGATACACCGTTGGAGCAGAGTGGCAATGTCAAGGTGCTGTACCTGGAGTATGCCAAGGCGGAAGACCTCGCCGACGTCCTGACCCGGGTCATGCAGAATATTACCCGCGTGGACGGGAACGAGGGGGGTGCGCAACAGCGCAGCAACAGCAACAGTGCCACCATCGAGGCGGACAAGAACACCAACGCCCTCATTATCACCGCCCCCGCCGATGAAATGGCATCGCTGGAGGCTGTCATTGCGCGCCTGGATATCCGCCGGGCCCAGGTGCTGGTGGAGGCAATCATCGTCGAACTGGAGGTCCGCGACGGTCAGGATCTCGGCCTGCAGTGGCTGTTCGCCAACGAGGACGGCTTCTACGGCGGCAATATCAACCCCGATGATCCCCGGGCGGGCCGGATTGCCGGCGCGATCCTGCCGGATGATGACAGCAGCGATGGCGCCACCACCACGGGCGATTTCAATGTCGGCGCCCTGGCCGGGGCCATCGCCCAGTCTCCTGGCCTGTCCCTGGGCTGGGGCGTGGTCGACGATGACCTGTCCATGACGGTCATCCTCAATGCCCTCAACCGTCAGTCCAACGCCAATATCCTGTCCACGCCCAGCCTGCTGACCCTGGACAATCAGGAGGCCTACATCACTGTGGGCCAGAATGTCCCCTTTGTGACCGGCTCCTTTACCAGCACCGGTACCGGCGATGGCGCCCAGAACCCGTTTCAGACCATCGAACGCCAGAACGTGGGTATCACCCTGAAAGTCACGCCTCACATCAACGAGGGGGATTCGGTGGTGCTGGATATTTCCCAGGAGGTGTCGAGCCTCAGCAATACCTCGGCGGTGCTGGAGGCCTCGGACCTGATTACCAACGAACGCATCCTGCAGACCAAGGTGCTGGCAGCGAATGGCCGCATGGTGGTGCTGGGTGGCCTGATCAAGGATGACGTCCAGGATGGCAGCCAGAAAGTGCCGTTGCTGGGTGACATTCCGCTGTTGGGCCGTCTGTTCCGCAGCGATGCGGTGTCGGTGGTGAAGACCAACCTGTTGATCTTTATCCGTCCCACCATCATTCGCGACGACCGGCAGCTGGCCGGCGCCACCGCGGAGAAGTACCGTTTCATCCGCGACCAGCAGTTGCTGCGCCGCGAGCGCGGGCTGATGTTCCTGGAGGACGACAATGTGCCGGTGCTGCCCGAGTGGGAAGAGCAGATCCGGCAACTGGAGGACATCCGGGACGAGGCGCAAAGCACCCCTGCCGCCGCGGAGGAGCGCTGATGACGGTGGCAGCTGCGGCCAGCCCGGAGCCGCCGAGGGCGTTGCCGTTCGCGTTCGCCAAGCAGTATGGGGTGCTGGTGCACGGCCGACCGGACGGCGTTGTGGTCAGCTGTCGCGCCGAGCCCGGGCCCCAGGTGTTGCTGGAATTACGGCGCTGGCTGGGCGCTCCCTTCGTCCTGGAAGCGGTGGCCGAAGCGGAGTTCCAGCGCCGGCTCTCCCAGGCCTACCAGCGCGACAATAATGCGGCGGTGCAGATGGCGGAGGACATCAGTGCCGATGTCGATCTCAGCCGTTTGGCGGACGAGATTCCCGATAGCGGCGACCTGATGGACGCCGAGGACGACGCCCCCATTATCCGTCTGATCAACGCCATCCTCTCCCAGGCGGTGCGTGAACAGGCCTCGGACATCCATATAGAAACCTTTGAAGACCGCCTCAGCGTGCGTTACCGCATCGACGGCGTACTGGCTGAAATCCTTTCCCCCAAGCGCATGCTGGCACCGCTGCTGGTGTCCCGGCTCAAGGTCATGGCCCGGCTCGACATCGCCGAGAAGCGTGTGCCCCAGGACGGCCGCATATCCGTGCGCATTGCCGGCCACGCGGTGGACATCCGCATGTCCACCATGCCCTCCGCGCACGGCGAGCGGGTGGTGCTGCGCCTGCTCGACAAACAGGCCGGTCAGCTGGAATTGAAGCAGCTGGCGATGAACGAACAGGTACTTTCGAGTTACGAAAAGGCGCTGCACAGTCCCCACGGGATCATTCTGGTGACCGGCCCCACCGGCTCCGGCAAGACCACCACCCTGTATGCGGGCCTGTCGCACATCAACCAGACCACCCGCAATATCCTCACCATCGAGGACCCGATCGAATACATGCTGCCCGGCGTCGGCCAGACCCAGGTCAATCCCAAGGTCGACATGACCTTTGCCCGGGGCCTGCGCGCGATTTTGCGCCAGGACCCGGACGTGGTGATGGTGGGCGAGATCCGCGACCTGGAGACCGCGGAGATCGCGGTGCAGGCGTCCCTGACCGGGCACCTGGTGCTGTCCACCCTGCACACCAACACCGCGATCGGCGCGGTTACCCGGCTACAGGACATGGGTATTGAACCGTTTCTCCTGTCGTCCAGCCTGATCGGCGTCATGGCGCAGCGCCTGGTGCGCCTGCTGTGCAGGGATTGCAAGCAGGCCTATGAACCGTCCCCCTCGGAGCGGACGCTGTTGGGGGTTGATCAGGACATGGGCGACCGACTGCAAATCTGCCGGGCGGTGGGCTGCGAGCACTGCAACTACGGCGGCTACCGCGGCCGCACCGGGATCTACGAGTTGATCGAGGTCAACGACGCGCTGCGCCTGATGATTCACGAGGGCGCCAGCGAGCAGCAGATGCTGCAGGAAGCGCGCAAGCTGTATCCCGGCATTCAGGAAGATGGCCGCCGCCGGATCCTGTCCGGGGAGACCAGCATCGAAGAAGTGCTGCGTGTCACCGCAGTCACCTGAGCGCGGTAGCTGGCGATGACGGCATATCGGTATCGGGCACTCAACCCTGGCGGCAAGCTGGTCAAGGGCGTGCTGGAGGGCGACTCCGAGCGGCAGGTGCGCAGCCAGCTGCGCAGCCAGAAGCTGCGGCCGGTGGAGGTGGAGGTGGCCAATCGCCAGGCGGCCAACCAGCCCCGCTTCAACCTTGCGTTCTTGCAGCCCCGGATCAGCGTGTCCGAGCTGGCGCTGGTCACCCGCCAGCTGGCGACCCTGGTGCAGTCGAACCTGCCGCTGGATGAGTGTCTGCAGGCCGCCGCCGAGCAGAGCCGCAAGGCGCGCACCAAGGGCCTGCTGTTGCAGGTGCGCTCGCGAGTGGCGGAGGGGCACACGCTGGCCTATGCGATGGGCGAGTTTCCGCTGGTGTTCAACGAAATGTACCGGGCCATGGTCAATGCCGGCGAGCATGCGGGCTACCTCGGACCGGTGCTGGCGCAGCTGGCGGACTACAATGAGCAGCGCCAGTACACCGCGCAGAAAATGAAAATGGCGATGATCTACCCCTTTATTCTCGTGGGGGTGGCCGTCGCCGTGGTGGTGGCGCTGATGGTCTTCGTGGTGCCGGAGCTGATCGGGATTTTCGCCCACACCAACCGCGAGCTGCCGCTGCTGACCCGCGGCCTGATCGCCGCCAGCGACTTCTCCCGCGACTATGCCCTCTGGGTTCTGCTGGCGGCGGTGGCCCTCGTCATCGGATTGCGACGCTGGCTGCGGCTGCCCGCGCGGCGCAAGCGCTGGCACGGCCTGCTGCTGCGCCTGCCCGGCATCTCCCGGCTGGTCACCGCCGTGGATACCGCCCGCTTTGCCTCCACCCTCAGCATCCTGATGGCCAGCGGCGTGCCGCTGCTGCAGTCGCTGCATATCGCCGGCCAGGTCTTGACCAACCTGGTATTGCGGGACGACAGTGCGCGGGTGGCAGAGAGGGTGCAGGAAGGCAGCAGCCTGCACCGGGCCCTGCGCGAAAGTGGCCGCTTTCCGCCGATGATGGTGCACATGGTGGCCAGCGGTGAAACCAGCGGTGAACTGGAAACCATGCTGCAGCGTTCGGCCACCAATCAGGAGCGGGAACTGGAAATGACGCTCGGTACCATGATGAGCCTGCTGGAGCCGCTGCTGGTCGTCTTCATGGGTGCCATGGTGCTGGTCATTGTCATGGCCATCCTGCTGCCTATTTTTGATCTCAATACAATGGTGCGATAGCGATATGAATATCCCGACAAGACGTGTGCAGGGGGGGTTCTCCCTGGTGGAAATTCTGGTGGTGCTGGTAATCATGGGGCTGCTGATCAGTGTGGTGGCGCCAACAGTGCTGAACCGTGCCGACGAGGCGCGGATCCAGAAGGTCCACGCTGACTTCAAGGCCATTGAGACAGCGCTCAAGATCTACCGGCTCGACAATTACGTGTATCCAACGACCGAGCAGGGGCTGCAGGCGCTGGTTTCCGCCAGCAATCTCGATCCACAGCCGCGGAATTTCAAGGACGGCGGTTATTTGCAGGAAGTCCCGCTGGACCCCTGGGGCCGCCCCTATCTGTACCTGAGTCCCGGTGAGCATGGCGAGGTGGACATCTATAGCCTGGGTGCCGATGGCTTGTCCGGGGGCGAGGGCCAGAATGCAGATGTCGGCAACTGGAAAGAGCAGGACTGATTCCGTGAGCCGTCGGCAGCGGGCGGCCTGCGCAGCCCCGGTCGGCGGCAGAGCGCCCCGCGGGAGGCTGCCCAACGGAAGGCCGCCCCACGGAAAGCCGCCCCACGGAAGGCCGCCCCACGGCTTCAGTCTGCTGGAGTTGCTGGTGGTGTTGTTCGTGGTGGTGCTGATTACCTCGCTGGCGACGCTGAATGTCGGCTCCGGCAACCAGGACCTGCGCCTGGAAGCCCAGGTGCGCGAGATCCAGAACATCGCCCTGTTCGCGCTTGATGAGGCCCAGATGTCGGGTCGCGACATGGGTTTGCTGCTGTTTCTGAATGCTCGTGGCCCGGAAACCACCTACGGCTACGCCTGGCGTGAACGGCGCCCCGAAGGTTGGCGCGCGCCGCTGGCAGCCTCTGACGTGTTCACCGAGCAGACACTGCCGGCGGAAGTGGACCTTGCACTGATGCTGGAAAATGTGCCGGAAACCGACCTGCAACCCGCGCCGGTGGCGGCGGATGCGGCGCCGCAGGTGATCTTCCATGCCAGTGGCGAGGTCGTTCCCGGCGAGCTGGAATTGCGCCGCCGTGATACAGGCGAGATTCTCTGGCGCCTGCAGTGGGACCTGCTGGGGCGGATGACGCTGCTGCGTCGCGGTGAAGTGGCAGATGACTTTGACCGCTCCTAGGAAGCCGTTGCGCCAGCCCGGCTTCACCCTGGTGGAGGTCATGGTGGCCCTGGCTGTGGTCGCGCTGGCGTTGCCGGCCCTGATGTTTGCCCTCTATCAACAGGTGGACGGCACCGGCTACCTGCGTGACAAGTCTCTGGCGCAGATGGTGGCCAACAACAAGCTGGTGGAGCTGCGGCTGCTCACCGCGGCCCGATCCGGACTCTTCAGCGGTGTCGACAGCGGCGTTGAGGAACTTGCCGGGCGGCAATGGCACTGGCGCCTGGCCAGCAGCGCCACCCAGGTCCAGTCCTTCTACCGGGTGGAGATTGCAGTGCGCGCAGGCGAGGACGAGAGCCGCCTGCCCTTGCATACCCTGGTCGCTTTCATGTTCGAGGACCGGCGTCAGGCTCCGGAGGTGCCCGGTGAGGAGTAGCGGGTTCACTCTGGTGGAAGTCCTGATCGCCCTGGCGATCACCGCCTTCGTGGCGGCGGTGTCCTACACCGGACTGTCGACCGTGATCAGCGGGGTCGAGAGTACGCGGGCGGTGGCCGAGCGCACCTGGGAAGTGAACCGCGCCCTGATGATTGTCAGCCGCGACCTGCGCCATTTTGTCGAGCGCCCGGTGCGGGACGAGTTCGGTGAAGAGGAGCCGGCACTGATCGGCGGGCGGGCGGCCCGCTTCATGCTGAGCTTTACCCGCAGCGGTTGGCACAATTCGGCCGAGTATCCGAGGAGCAACCTGCAGCGCGTCAACTACCTGTGGCTGGACGACAGCCTCTGGCGGGAGAGTTACCCGGTGCTGGACCGGGCCTCGGTGACCGAGCCGCAGCGCGTGTTGTTGCTGGAGGGGGTCACGGGCCTGCGCCTGTCATTCCTCGATACCCCGGAGTCCCTGCGCCCGGGTGCTCGCGGGACGGTGGTCGAGACCCGCAACTGGCCGGAAAACTGGGTGGCGGATACCAGCCGGCCCGGCGTCGCGCTGCCGCCCCCCGCGGCCGTGGAGTTGGTCCTCGAACTGGAAGATCTGGGCGAACTGAGGAGTCTGCATGCACTGCCGCCCCTGTGAGCCGCGCCACCCCGACGCCCAGCGCGGTGTGGCGCTGGTGGTGGCGCTGCTGGTGTTCGGCCTGTCCGCGGCCCTGCTGGTGGCCATGCAAAGCGAGTTCACCCTGTTCTACCAGCGCGGGTCCAATCTGTTCCTGGCCGAGCAGGGACATGCCTACCTGCGTGGTGCGGAAGAACTGGCAACGCTGGCGCTGGTGATGGACCACGATGCCGACCAGTCCCGGGAGCAGCCGCGGGATGATCTCGGCGAGTTCTGGGCCCAGCAGGCAACGCCCTATCCGCTGGACGAGGGAGGCTGGCTGGTGGGCTCGCTGCAGGATCTGCAGGGGCGCTTCAACCTGAATTTGCTGGCTGCCACCGTGACCGGTACAGGCGAGGACGGGACGGACAGCGCCCGTTTCACGCCCGCCCAGGCCTTCTTTATCCGCCTGCTGCAGGCGCTGCCGGAGTTACAGCTCGACTCCCGCGAAGCGATAGCGCTGACCCAGGCCATCGGTGACTGGCTGGACCCGGATACAATTACCCGCCCGTTCGGGGCCGAGGATGATTTCTACAGTGGCCAGAGTCCTCCCTATCGCGCCGCCAACCGCCCCATGGCCAGCGCCAGCGAGCTGCGGGCAGTGGCCAATGTGACCCCGGAGCTTTACCGCGCACTGGCGCCCCTGGTGACAGTCTGGCCGCAAACACCTGCGCCCCTGAATATTCACACGGCGGCGCTGCCGCTGCTGCGGTCGATAAATGGCGACGGTGAGCTTGTGCCCTTGAGCGAAATGGAGGCCGAGGCCCTGTTTCAGCGCCAGCGCAGCGAGGGTGGCTTCGCCAGCCTGGACGCACTGCTGGAAGCGCCGGCCTTCGCTGACAAGAACATGGAGGGAGTGCGCAGTCTGCTCGGCGAGAGCTCGTCCTGGTTTCTGTTGACCGCAGAGGTCGAAGTTGCCGATCGCAACATGCGCTTGTACAGTGTGCTGCACCGCGATGAGCGCACGGTACGGGCTGTGGCCCGCGCGTCCGGCAGCCTCTGATGCAGGGCTGGCGGGTGTATCCAACAACGGTAACAACGGAGATTACGGTTTGCAGAATCTAGCCGTCGTGCGCTTGCTTGACGATGTCCTCGCCTGGTATCCGCCGGGTGCCGGTGAGCAGCCGCGCCTGCTCGACAGCCCGGACGCGCGGGCCCGGTTCCGGGATACACTGAAAAGCTCGCGCCTGCAGGCCTGCTTTGCCGCCCCGGGCGCAGAAGTGCGCCTGCTGCACGTGATGGTGAGCCCGGAGGAAAAAAAGCACTTGCAGCAGGCGCTGCCGTTCCTGCTGGAGGAGCAGCTCGCCGAAGACATAGAAGAGCTGCATTTCGCGACCTGCCCGCTGGACAAGACCACCTTTGGGGTCGCTGTGTGTCGACACTCGGCAATGGCTGCCTGGGAGGACCTGCTGGCGGACCTGCCCGAGCTGCCGCAGTGGTTGCCGGAACCCCTGCTGCTGCCCTGGCAGACGGGTGAATGGTGCCTGGTCATGGCGGCGGATGCGGTGATCGTGCGCAGCGGCGAATGCGAGGGCTACACGGTTGAGCCGGAACTGCTGCCGATGCTGCTGACAGCTGCGGCCGAGGCGGCGCCACCCCGGGCACTGGTAGTCTACGGCGGCGACCGGGAGCGCGAGCTGGCACTGATCCCCATGGCCTTGCAGGATCGGGTGCAATGGCGTCAGGGCAACCTGTGCTCTGCCCTGATGCTGGCGCGGGATGAGCACCCTCTGAACCTGCGCCAGGGTCCCTACGCGGCGCGGTTGCCGCTGACGCGCTGGTGGCAGCAGTGGCGCGTGGCCGCCATGGTGCTGGCTGTCGCGTTTGCCCTGCAACTGCTTGCCACCTGGGCCGACTACCGGTCGCTCAGCAATGAAAATCTGGCACTGCGCGCGGCGGTGGAAACCAGCTACCGGCAAGCCGTGCCCGAGGGAGCGCTGGTAGATGCGGAACGCCAGCTGCGGCGCCAGCTGGATGGCCTGCGCGGCGGTGGCGGTGGTGGTGGCTTTGTGCGTCTGCTGGAGCAGGCGGGCGGCATCATTGCCCAACGCCCGGGTACCAGTATCGTCAGCATCAACTACAACCAGCGCGGCGGTGAAATGCGCCTGAACCTGGTCGCCAATGACTTTGCGGCGGTGGAGCAGCTGCGCGCTGGCCTGGCGGACGCCGGCCTGGCGGCGGTCATGGAAAGCAGCAGCGCCCAGGGTGACGGCGTCCGCGCCCGAATTCGGGTAGGGGGCGCCTGATGCAAGCCTGGTTTGCGCGTCTGGATCGTCGCGAACAACTGAGTGTGCTGGTGCTGGCCGCAGTTGTCGGCCTGTATCTGCTGTGGGTATTGCTGTGGTCGCCTGTTTCCGCCATGCGCGATCGCATCGCGGAGCAGAACGCGGCGACCGCTGCAGCCCTGGTGCGGGTCGATACTCTGGTCGCCGAACTGCAGCAGGCCCGCGCATCCTCGGGCCCGGGTGGGCAGCGCAGCAACCTGGCGGCGGTGGTGAACCAGAGTACCGGTCGTTTCGGTTTGCCCGTGAATCGACTCCAGCCCGGTAGCCGGGGCGACCTGCAGGTGCGGCTGGAGAATGCGCGGTTTGCCGACCTGATTGCCTGGCTGCACCAGCTGGAGCTGGGTGAGGGCCTGCTGCTGGAAGAGGTGGCGATTACCCAGGCCGGCAGTGCCGGTTTTGTCAACGCCACCGTCCGCATCGGCCAGGGCTTGTGATCGGGGGCCGCTGGCTGGCCGGGGCGCTGGCCCTGTTCGTGTTGCTGGTATTGCTGGCCAGCAGCGCTCCCGCCCACCTGCTGCTGCGGGTGCTGGAAAACACACCGGTCACGGCGCAGGCCCTGCAGGGTACGATCTGGCAAGGGCGTGCGGGCCGGGTGCTGGTGGCCACGGATGCGGGTCTGCTGCATCTGGGGGAGGTCAGCTGGTCGCTGCGGCCCTGGTCGCTGCTGGCGCTGGCGCCGCGGCTGCAAGTCGGCAGCCGCTGGGGTGGTCAGCGCCTGCAGGCAGAGCTGCAAATCCGCGGGCGCAGCGACATTACCCTGGAGAATCTTGATGCCAGCTTTAACGCAGCGCTGTTGCGTCACCTGGCCCCGGTTGCGCTGCAGGGAGTTGTTTCCCTGCAGGCAACGCAGCTGCGCCTGCGCGATGGTCTCCCGGTACAGACGACAGAGGGCCGCCTGCTGTGGCAGCAGGCGGCCTGGGATGCGCCCCGCGGCATCCTGCCGTTGGGCAGCTATGTGGTGGAGGTTTCCCAGCCTCGTGGCGGCGACCTGGCAGGCACAGTGCTGACCCTGGAAGGCCCGGTGCGCGCCACCGGTCAGTTGCAGTTGGCGCGGTCGAGTTATAGCATCGCGGTGCTGATTAGCCACGACGGGCGCTGGGAGCCGCAGCTGCAGGAAGCGCTCTCGCTGCTGGCGCGGCCGGTGGCGGAAGGTTACGACCTGCGCCTGGAAGGCCAGCTGCCAGTACCCGGCGCCTGAGTAGAGGTGTCACCTGTTTCCAACCCTGACAAGGAACTTGCGCCGATGAGCGATGCTGACTACCGCAAATACGAGTGTGTGATCTGTGGCTATATCTACGATGAGGCACTGGGAATTCCCGAGGACGGTATTCCCCCCGGGACGCGCTGGGAAGATCTGCCCGAGACCTGGGAGTGCCCTGATTGCGGTATCTCCAAATCCGATTTTGACCTGATGGAAGACTGAGCTCCTTCACCCCACTGGACATTGACCATGCCAACAGCCACCCGGCTCGCTGCCCTGCGCCAACTGCTGAGATCGCGCGGCTATGACGCCCTCGTGATCCCGCGGGCGGATGAGCACCTGGGCGAATATATTCCCCCGCACAATGAGCGCCTGTTGTGGGCGACCGGCTTTACCGGGTCCGCCGGCATGGCTGTGATCCTCCGCGATGGGGCCGGGATTTTTGTCGACGGCCGCTACACGGTACAGGTACGGCAGCAGGTGCCCGCTGGGGACTTCAGCTACCACCATCTACTCGAGGAGCCGCCAGTGGAGTGGCTGCTGGCCTGCCTGCAGCCCGGTGCCCGGGTGGCGGTGGATCCGCGCCTGCACAATCTGCAGTGGCTGCGCGAGACCGAGGCCGAACTGGCGGCTGCGGATCTGGTGCTGTGCCTGGATACCGATAACCTGGTCGATCGCTGCTGGCACGATCGCCCGGCCGCGCAGGTACAGCCCGCGCTGCTGCTGGACGAATCGCACACTGGCGAATCCAGCGTCAGCAAGCGGAACCGGATCGGTGCCGCGGTCAAGGCGCTGGGCGCGGACGGCGCCCTGATATTTGCCCCCGATTCCGTGTCCTGGCTGCTCAACCTGCGCGGGCGCGACGTTCCCTGTCTCCCGGTGCTGCAGTCCCTCGCCTTGCTGTGGACAGACGGCTCCGTGGATCTGATGGTTGAGCCGGCGCGGATGCCGACCGGCTGGCAACAGCACTGTGGCGCGAACGTGCGCCTGCACACACCGGCGGAGGCCGAGGCGTTGCTCGGCACACAGGCGGGCAAACGGGTGCTGGCGGACCCGGTGACCGCCAATGCCTGGTCACAGCAGTTGCTGGAACAGGGCGGTGCCACACTCGTGGCGGGCACCGACCCGGTACTCCTGCCCAAGGCGTGCAAGAATGCGGTGGAAATTGCCGGCGCCCGCGCCGCCCACGTCCGCGATGCAGTCGCTGTGGTGCGCTTCCTGGCCTGGCTCGATGGCGAGCAGGCCGAGGGGCGTCTGTACGACGAGGCGCAACTGGCAGAACGCTTGCTGGACTTCAGATCCGGCGCGGAGCACTTCCAGGGGCCGTCCTTTGACACCATCTCGGCCGCTGGCAGCAATGCCGCCATGTGCCACTACAACCATCGCAATGGCACCCCCGCCAGGCTGCAGCCGGACTCGGTGTATCTGGTCGATTCCGGTGGCCAGTACATCGACGGCACCACCGACATCACCCGCACCGTGGCCATTGGTGACCCCGGTGCCGAGGTGCGACGCCTGTTTACGCTGGTACTGAAAGGGCATATCGCCCTGGACCAGGCGCGCTTTCCGAAGGGGACCACCGGCACCCATCTCGATGTGCTGGCGCGACAGTATCTGTGGCGGGAGGGCCATGACTACGATCACGGTACCGGCCACGGCGTCGGTGCCTTCCTCAGCGTCCACGAGGGACCCCAGCGCATTGCCAAGGCCTGGGCGCCGGTGCCCCTGCAGCCGGGCATGATCATCAGCAACGAGCCCGGGTACTACCGGGACGGTGCTTTCGGTATCCGCTGTGAAAACCTGGTGGTGGTGGCCGAGGTGGCGGGCGACATGGAAAAGCCGATGTACGGATTGCAAGCGTTGACGCTGGTTCCCTTCGACCGGCGCCTGCTGGACCTGTCCCTGTTGGACGCCCGGGAGCTGCAGTGGCTGGATACCTACCACGCCCAGGTCGCTGGCACCGTCGGGCCGCTGTTGCCGGCTGCGGAGCAGGCCTGGCTGCAGCAGGCCTGTGCACCGCTTGCCGTCGACAGCTAGCCGCCCGCAGCTGATCGGCGGCGGGCTTTTGTGTACACTTGCGACCATAACGACAACAGCTGGAGTTTGACTTTATGGCCATAGCGGCAGCAGACCACTGGTCATCGCGCTTTGCCTTCCTCATGGCCGCAGTCGGCTTCGCGGTCGGCCTTGGCAATATCTGGCGCTTTCCCTATATCACGGGGGAAAATGGTGGCGCCGCCTTCGTCATTATCTACCTGGTATGTGCGTTCGCGATTGGGGTCCCTATCCTGGTTGCCGAGCTGATGGTGGGTCGCAGGGGCCAGTCCAGCCCGCCGGAAGCGGTGGCGGTGGTCGCGACAGAAAGCCGGCGCAGCCGCCAGTGGCAGTGGGTGGGGGGCATGGGACTGCTGGCTGCCTACAGCATTGAGATTGTCTACGCCGCCATTGTCGGCTGGGTGCTGTGGTACCTGTACAAGGCGGTTACCACCGGCTTTGCCGATGTGGATGCCCTGAATGCCAGCAGCCAGTTCGCGGCGGTGCTGGATGACACCGCGGGCATGCTGTTCTGGACCCTCGTAGGCCTGCTGATCACCGGCTTGATCATCTACGCCGGGGTCAAGGAAGGCATCGAGCGCGCCGTGGTGGTGATGATGCCACTGATGTTCCTGTTGCTGGTGGGCTTGGCGACCTACAATTATTTCGTCGGCGGTTTCCGCGAGGCGGTTACCTGGCTGTTTACCCCGGATTTCAGCAAGATCGGGCCGGATGTATTCCTGGTGGCCATCGGCCAGGCTTTTTTTTCCATCGGCGTCGCCATGGGCGGGATGATGATCTATGGCTCCTACCTGCCGAAGTCCATATCCATCGGCCAGTCCGTACTGATTATCGTGGTGGCCGATACCGCCGTGGCCCTGCTGGCCGGCCTGGTCATATTCCCCGCCGTGTTCCACCACGGGCTGGATCCGGCGGCCGGAGCTGGACTGATTTTCCAGACCCTGCCGGTGGCGTTTGCGCAGATGCCCGGCGGGCACCTGTTCGGTGTCCTGTTCTTCACCATGCTGGCGGTAGCCGGTATTACCTCCATGGTCGGGCTGGTGGAGTGCGTGAACGCCTGGATCGAGGAGCGCTTTGGCATGCCACGGCATCGCAGCGCGGTGTTGGTGATCGGTTCGGTGGCGGTGCTGAGCATCTTCAGTATCCTTTCTTACAACGTGCTTGGCGATATCAGTTTTGGCGGCCGCAACTTCAATGACACCATGGATTATTTCTCCAACCAGATCCTGTTGCCCCTGGGCGGCCTGTTCATTGCCGTTTTTGCCGGCTGGGCAATGACCCGCGATGCCAGTCGCGATGAACTCTGGAGCATGAGTAGCGGCGCGTATGAGCTCTGGCGTTTCATGATCCGCTTCGTGGTGCCGCCGGCACTGGTGATCATTTTCATCTCGGGTATCGGCGGCTGAGTTACGCCCGCCCCGCGCCGCCCACACTGAGTCCGGAGTCTCCATGCTGAACATGGTCAATGATTTTCTCTGGGGCCAGATCCTGATCGCGGTCCTGGTGGGTGTCGGGCTGCTCTTTACGCTTGGGTCCCGCGGGGTGCAGTTCCGCTATTTCGGCCGCATGTTCGGCGTGCTGCGCGGCGGAATGCACCACGAACACGGTCATATCACTTCCTTTCAGGCATTGGTGGTGTCGGTCGCGGGCCGGGTCGGCAGCGGCAATATCGCGGGTGTGGCCGTCGCCATTACCCTCGGCGGCCCGGGCGCCGTGTTCTGGATGTGGGTCATCGGGCTGATGGGGATGGCCACCAGCTTCTTCGAGTGCTCACTGGCGCAGCTGTTCAAGCGCGCCGAGCCGGACGGAACCTACCGCGGCGGGCCAGCCTACTATCTCACCCACGGTATTCGTCAGCGCGGGCTCGCTGCGGTGTATTCGGTGCTGCTGCTGGTGACCTTCGGGCTGGGATTCAACGCGGTGCAGTCCTATGTGGTGGCGACATCGCTGCAGGCCTCGTTCGGTGTCTCGACCTGGGTGACCGGGCTGGTGATGGTGGCGTTTCTCGGGGTGGTTATTTTTGGCGGGATCCGACGCATTGCCCTGGTCGCGGAAGTGATCGTGCCGCTGATGGCGCTGGCCTATTTTCTCGCTGCCTTGTTGGTGATTGTGCTCAATATCAGTGCAGTGCCGGCGGCGCTCTGGTACATCGTCGAAAGTGCCTTCGGCCTGGAGCAGGCGGTGGGCGGCGGCCTCGGCGCGGTGATCATGCAGGGGGTCAAGCGCGGCTTGTTCAGCAACGAAGCGGGACTGGGTAGCGCTCCCAACGTGGCCGCTGTCGCCCATGTGCCGCACCCGGCCAACCAGGGTATCGTCCAGGCCTTCAGCGTTTTTATCGACACCGTGATCATGTGTACCTGTACGGCAGTCATCATCCTGCTCTCGGATGTGTACCAGCCGGGTGCTGCGGGTGTGGACGGGGTAATCCTTACCCAGTCCGCCATGGGCAGCCATGTTGGCGCCTGGGGAGCGAGTTTCGTTTCAGTGGCGCTGGTGCTGTTTGCCTTCAGCTCGATCATGTACAACTATTATCTGGGTGACAACAGCCTCAGTTTCTTCAGCCACGACAATCCCGCGGTGGCCAACGTGTTCCGGGTGGCAGTACTGGGGCTGGTATTCTGGGGTTCGTTACAGGATCTGAGCACCGTATTCGGATTCGCCGAACTTACCATGGGCCTGCTGGCGCTGGTCAACCTGGTGGGCCTGGTATGGATGTACAGGATCGGGATGCGGCTGCTGGGGGATTACGACTCCCAGCTGCGCGCAGGCAACGAGCCGCGCCTGCGGCTGCAGGACTGGAGCGATCTGGATATTGATGAGCGGGCCTGGCGCGATTGAGCCAGCGGTGCCCGCTAGGCCGGCGGTGGAATGAACTGGATGATCGCAATTGCCAGCAGGAAAGCGGCGCAGAGAATTTGCAGCCAGGTTTTGCGAGACATGCAAGTTTCCTCTGGCGCTAGCCCGGGAGTCCGGGTTGCTCGGCAAGGATGACGTCGTAAAGCGGCTGGAAACTGAACCAGGCGGCATCCTCGCCCCCCATGCCGCTGGTATCCCGGCTCATGATGATCTTATTGGCCGTGGCCATGATATTGCTCCATGCTATGCTCCGTATGCATTGTAATCCTTTTCCGGGGTTCTGTTGTCATGGTGGTCTTTTGTATATTATAGAAGCCTAATATTATTGGCCTTCGACTCGCCTGGCATACAGAGAGGGAGTAGTGATGATAGACGCCGATGCCATGGCCCTTCGCGCTGGAGAAGCAGCGCAGTTGCTCAAGCAACTGGCCAATGAAAAGCGCCTCATGATCCTTTGCGCGCTGGTGCAGGGAGAGCAATCCGTGGGCGCACTCAACGCCAGCGTGGCATTGTCCCAGTCTGCCCTGTCACAGCATCTCGCGCGCCTGCGCGAGGCCGGCCTGGTCACCCCGCGCCGCGACGGCCAGCTGATCTACTACGCGCTGGCAGGGGACGAGGCGCCCGCTATCCTGCACGTGCTGCACACACTTTACTGCGCCGACTGAGGGTGGTTCGTTGACACATCCCCTGGATCGACTGGTCGCGTACACACTCGGTGGAGGTCTGCCCAAGGCCCTGTTCTTCGTCGGCCTGCTGGTCGGTTTCATCTCGCTGCTGTACACCCCGCGTGAAGAAGAGCCGCAGATCGTGGTGCCGGTGGTGGATGTATTTGTCGAGGCGCCCGGCCTGGACGCCCGCCAGGTCGAGCGCCAGGTCGCCATCCCCCTGGAGAAGCTGCTGGCCCAGATCCCCGGGGTGGAGCATGTCTATTCCTCCACCTCGCCCGGACGCACCGCGGTCACCCTGGCGTTCTTTGTGGGCGAGGATCGCGAAGAATCCCTGCTCAATACCTACAACAAGCTGTACTCCAACCAGCAGCAGATGCCCGCCGTGGTAAGTGACTGGTATCTGCGCCCGGTGGAAGTGGATGACGTTGCGATCGTGGTGCTGGCCCTGTGGTCCAGCAACCCGGAGCGGTACAGTGACCACGACCTGCGACGCACGGCGGATGAGCTCTCCACCCATCTGCAGCGGATACCGGACTCGGGCGAAGTCACGGTGACCGGTGGGCGCGCGCGGCAGGTGCAGATTCTGCTGGATCCGGAGGCGCTGGCCGCCCGCAGGACCACCGCCGCCGATGTGGTATCCGCGCTGACGGTATCCAACCAGCTGCAGCCTGCAGGTCGCTGGTCGTTCAACAATGAATCGATCCTGCTGGAAAGCGGCGACGCCCTGCGCAGTCCCGCTGACCTGCCCGGCCTGGTGATCAATGTGATCGACGGCGCGCCGGTATACCTGCAGGAGGTGGGGCGGATCGTCGACGGTCCCGAGGAGCCCGCGGCCTACACCTGGATAGCGTTCTCCGAGCGCGAATCGAGAGCAGCAGTGACCAGCGGCCAGCGCTACCCCATGGTCACCCTGAATGTGGCCAAGAAGCCCGGCACCAACGCGGTCAGGGTTGCCCAGCAGGTACACGGGGAACTGGCGCGGTTGCAGCGGGAGCTGTTGCCCGCTGACCTGCACCTGGAAGTGCTGCGCGACTATGGCCAGACCGCGGACGAGAAGGTCAACAATCTCACCAGCAGCCTGGGCTTTGCCATTGTCACCGTGGTGGTCTTCATCAGTGTGTTCCTGGGCTGGCGGGCAGGTCTGGTGGTCGGCCTTGCGGTACCGATCTGCTACGGCATCACCCTGGCCCTGGACATGGCCTTTGGCTACACCATCAATCGGGTGACCCTGTTTGCCCTCATCCTGTCCCTGGGACTGCTGGTGGACGACCCGATCACCGGCGTCGACAATATCGCCCGCAACTTTGCCGAGGGCCGGGGCCCGCGGGCCCGCCGTATTGTCGACGCCATGGCAGAGATTCGCATTCCCCTGCTGATGTCGACCCTCACCATTGTCTTTGCGTTCCTGCCGCTGGCATTCATTACCGGCATGATGGGCCCCTACATGGCCCCCATGGCTTTCAACGTGCCGGTGGCGGTGATCAGCAGTACTGCCGTGGCCTTCATGGTCACGCCCTGGCTGGCCAGCCGGTTCCTGCCCTCGGTGGACAGCGACGAACTGGAGGCCCTGACCAGCGCTCCTGCCGATCCCCGCGCCGACGGGCTCTACGCCCGCTGGATGCGGCCGATACTGGCCGGGCGCGGCAAGGCGAAAATTGTGGTTTGGGTGGTCGTGGTGCTGTTCGTGCTGGCGGCGAGTCTGCCCCTGTTCCGGCTGGTACCGCTGAAGCTGCTGCCCTACGACAACAAGAACGAGGTGCAGGTGCTGGTGGATATGCCGGAGTCCGCTACTCTGGAGCACACCGCTGCAGTCAGCCAGCGGGTCTCGCAGGCGTTGCTGCGAGTGCCGGAGGTGCGCGCGGTGGCGGCCTTTGTCGGCCAGCCGTCCCCGATCGACTTCAATGGCATGGTGCGGCGCCACTACCAGCGTCAGGCGCCGTATCTCGCAGATCTGCGCATCACTCTGGTCGACAAGGCCGACCGCGAACACCAGTCCCATGCGGTGGTGCTGCGCATTCGGGAGTTGCTCGAACCTCTGCAGGGCGACGGGGTAAGACTGAAAGTGGTGGAGGTACCGCCGGGGCCGCCAGTCATGAGCACACTGGTCGCCGAAATCTATGGCGATACGCTGACCCCCTATGTCAGCCAGCAGCAGGCAGCGCTGATCCTGGCGCAGCGGTTGCAGCGCGAAGCGCATGTGGTGGAGGTGGATACCTCGGTGGAGGATCCACATCAGCGTGTGCGCTTTGTTACCGACAAGACCAAGGCGGCGCTCTCCGGTGTCTCCACCACCGATATCAACCAGATTATCGCCATGGCCAATCGGGGATATGTGGCGGGACACCTCCAGCTGTCGGGCGAGGCGCTGCCGCTGCCGGTGTTGATGCGCCTGGCGCCCGAGCAGCGAGTGTCCCTGCACGACTTCGAGCGCCTGCAGGTCAAGGGCAGGGCGGGTATCACCCAGGCCAGCAGCGCCCAGGGCCTGGATGCCGCGCCGCAACCACTGGTGGCACTGGGCGAGCTGGGAAAGTTTCAGCGTAGCGACGCGGAACAGGCCATCCAGCGCAAGGATCTGCGTCCGGTAGTGTATGTTACCGCGGAGCTGTCCGGGCGCCCGCCGGCGGATGTCATTGCTGATCTGGTGGCGGACAGGGGCGGCGACGCGGGTACCGCCAATGCGTGGCAGGGACGCAGTTTTCTCAGCCCCGGCGGCGGTGACGGCTGGCAGCTGCCGGACGATATCGAAGTGCGCTGGACCGGGGAAGGGGAGTGGCGCATTACCGTCGACGTCTTCCGCGACATGGGCCTGGCCTTTGCTTTCGCCCTGGTGGCGATCTTCTTTGTGCTGCGAATACAGACTGCGTCGGTGGCCCTGTCCCTGATCATCATGGCCGCCATTCCACTGACGGTGATAGGGATCATGCCGGGCTTCTGGTTGCTGAACCTGATCGGTGAGCGGGAGGTGGCCGGGGCACCGGATCCGGTCCTGTTCACCGCCACCGCGATGATCGGCATGATTGCGCTGGCGGGGATTGTGGTGCGCAATTCGCTGATCCTGGTGGAGTTTGTGACCCAGGCCCGGGACCGTGGGGCCAGTGTGACCGAGGCTCTGCTGGAGGCGGGGCATGTGCGCATGCGACCAGTACTGTTGACGGCTGGTACCACCATGCTGGGCAACCTGGTCATCATTCTCGACCCGGTATTCAGTGGCCTCGCCCTGGCCATCATTTTTGGCATTGTCGCATCCACCCTGTTGACCCTGGTGGTGGTGCCGGTGGTGTACCTGCTGGTCTTTGACAAACCTGCCGAGGAGGCTGTTGCCAATGAATAGAATGCGTACCTGGCTGCCCGCTCTGGGCGCGGTAGTGCTTCTGGTACTGCTGGTGGCCTGGATGGCGGGCCTGTTCCGCGAGCGGCTGACACCGGGGCTGGAAGAACAGCAGGCTGTGGGGCCGGAGCCTGGTTACCTTGTCGAACCGGAGGTGGTGCCCGTGAGTGAGCCGGTGGCCGGTTCCGTGGAGGCCAAGCAGGCCACCATTGTATCGTCGCGCATCATGTCCCGGATTCAGAAGATCCATGTACGCTCCGGTGACCAGGTCAGCGAAGGCCAGGTCCTGGTAGAGCTGGAAAAATCCGATCTCGAGGCCCGTGTTGCGCAGGCCATCGACCAGATCGCCGCAGTCAGGGCGCGGTTGACCGAAGCCGAGCGCAATCTGCAGCGGGCAGTGGAACTGCAGGGGCGTGGCCTGCTGTCCGTGGCGGACAGGGACGCAGCCCAGGCCAATCGCGATACCCTGCAGGCGGAGTTGCAGAGCGCCGAACAGGTGTTGGCAGAGTCCCGGGCAGCGCTGGCCTACGCATCCATCCAGTCGCCCATTGACGGCCGGGTCGTGGACCGGTTCGCCGAGCCCGGCGACACGGCCGCGCCCGGCTCGCGCCTGATCTCTCTGTATAACCCGTTGTCACTGCGGGTTGAAGCCCAGGTGCGGGAACAGCTGGCCCTGGCACTGGCTATCGGTCAGCCCATACCGGTGAGCCTGCCGGCACTGGATCTTCATATAGAGGGCGCCATCGAGGAGATAGTGCCGGCCGCCGAGCCCGGTTCACGCAGCTTTCAGGTGAAGATTCGCCTGCCTTACGATGAGCGCCTGCTGCCCGGCATGTACGCCCGTGTCTCGGTGCCCGCGGGATCCGGGCAGCGTCTGTATGTGCCGACGTCGCTGCTGGCCCGGGTCGGTCAGCTGTGGGTGGTCAGTGTCTCGGGGCCGGAAGGGCCCGAGCGCCGTTTTCTGCGCCTGGGCCGGGAGCTGCCGGATGGTCGCGCTGAAGTCGTATCGGGCCTGGCGCCGGGGGAGCAGGTGCTGCCGCTGGAGTAGGCCCTCCAGCGGACTCCCGGCGGCGGGCGGGCTTTCAGCTCTCGGTCTGCATGTTGTCGGGTCCCCAGTAGGCCTTCATGCTGCTGATCTTGCCGTCGGCGTTGAATTCAAACACGTCGATGACATCCATCTGCATTCCCGGCATCAGCACCTGGAAGGGGAACGCCACGGCGTTGCCGGCGCAGCGCGCGGGGCCTGTCAGCTTCAGCTTGGCCCCGGCACCCAGGGCGCCTGCATAGAACGCGCAGATTGCCTCCAGGCCACGGTGCGGTTCGGTGCCGACCGGATCCTCGACCACGCCGTCTTCCGCATACATGCCACGGATAATGTTTACATCGCCCTGTTCGAAGGCTTCCACGTAGCGTTCTACCATGGCAATCTTGTCGCTGTTGTCCATACCATTCTCCCGTGTGGGTTATTGTTGTCGCAGGTCAGTAGCCACAGAGGCTGGCGTAGCGATCCTTGTGAAACCCGGTATCGCCAAGGATTTGCATGGTGACACGGGCCCGCTTCAGAAAGAAACCGATTTCCAGTTCATCGGTAACGCCGATACCGCCGTGCAGCTGCACGGCCTCATTGGTCGCGAGCTTGACCAGCTCGTTCAGCTGCGCCTTTGCCAGGCTTGCGACCAGCGCCAGTTGCTGCGGGTTGTCGTCCACCGTGGCCAGGGCCTGCAGCACGACCGAGCGGGCCAGTTCCAGCTCCGCCTGCAGGCGTGAAGCCCGGTGTTGCAGGGCCTGGAAGGAGCCGATGGGGACCCCGAACTGCACCCGCTCCTTGAGCCAGGCCACGGTACGGGCAAAGACTTCTTCTGTGCTGCCGAGCATTTCCGCCGCCAGCGCGACGCGGCCCCGGTCCAGCACCGCGTCCAGCCAGTCGCCGGCAGTACCCGGCTCGCCGAGGATGGCGCTTGCAGGCAGGGTAACGTTGTCAAAGCGGATATTGGCGGCATTGCGGCTGTCGACCATCAACGTCCGCTGACAGTCGACACCATCGCTGTCCCGGGGCACCAATACTACGCTCAGGCCTTCGCGGTCGCCCGGTTCACCGGCGGTCCGCGCCACTACCAGCAGCAGGTCCGCCGAGTGGCCATCGAGGACGAAACATTTCTCGCCGTTGAGGTGCAGGCTGTCGCCCTTGAGCTCGGCGCGGGTTGCATTGTGGTAGGGGCGGTGGTGGTGGCTTTCCTCCAGGGCCAGGGCCAGGGTCAGTTCACCCGCCGCAAGCCGCGGCAAATAGTCCTCCCGCTGCGTCTCCGTGCCCCCCAGCAGGATGGCAGAGGCGCCGACCACGGTGGTCGCAAAAAGTGGCGATGCAGTCAGGGTGCGCCCGGTTTCCTGCAGCAATACGCCGATACCGGTGAAGCCGAATTCCAGGCCGCCATAACTTTCCGGCAGGATCACGCTGGCCCAGCCCAGTTCCGCCATTTGCCGCCACAGCGCCTGGCTATAGCCGGTTGCATCGCGGTTGTCGCGCAGGGTGCGCAGGGCGGCAACGGGGGCGTGTTCTCCAAGGAATTCCCGCGCGGTCTCGGCCAGCAGGCGCTGCTCTTCGTTTAATACCAATGCCATGTCGATTTCCTCAGGATTCTGTCGCGGCTTTCGGCGCCTGCGGCAACTGCAGGACGTTGCGGGCGATCACGTTGAGCTGCACCTCAGTGGTACCACCGGCAATGGTCATGGCCTTGGAGCCAGCCCAGGAACGGGTTGTGTCCAGTTCCTCGGAGGTGAATCCGGTTCCTTCCCAGCCCAGACCGCGGCTGCCCATGATGGCCAGCAGCAGTTCGTTCTTGTCCTTGATCGCCTCGGTGCCGAGGTACTTCATGCTCAGGCCGACAGTGCTTTGCAGGCCATGGGCGCGCTCCTCGAAACCGCGCATGTGGGTCAGGGCGATGGCGTGCATCCGCATTTCGAAGCTGACCAGGTCGCTGCGCAGCTGGCTGTTGGCGATACGCCCGTCAACAAACTCCAGGTAGTCGCGCGCAGCCTGCACCGGCGGCACTTCCTGCCGCGGTGAATCGCTGCCGATTTCTGCCATCAGCTTGCGTTCGTGCACCAGCAGGGCCTTGGCGACCGACCAGCCCTTGTTCAGGCCGCCGACCAGGTTCTCCCTGGGCACCGCCACATTGTCGAAAAAGGTCTGGCAGAATTCGGACTCGCCGCTGATCAGCGCAATCGGTGTGGTGCTGACGCCGGGGCTGGCCATGTCGATCAGGAGGAAGCTGATACCTTCCTGCTTTTTTACCGACGGGTCGGTGCGCACCAGGCAAAAGATCCAGTCAGACTTGTCGGCGGCGGTGGTCCAGATCTTGCTGCCGTTGACCAGGAAATGGTCGTCCTTGTCCTCCGCGCGGGTCTGCAGGCTGGCGAGGTCAGAGCCGGCGCCCGGCTCGGAATAGCCCTGGCACCAGCGTACTTCGCCATCGACGATGGCGCGCAGGTGCTTCTGCTTCTGCTCCTCGGTACCGTACTCCAGCAGGGCCGGGCCCAGCATCCACAGGCCCAGGCTGTACAGGGGGGTGCGCGCACGGATGCGCTTCATTTCTTCTTTCAGCACCTGGCCCTGTTGCGGGGTGAGACCGCCGCCGCCGTAGGCAGTCGGCCACTCTGGCGCAGTCCAGCCGCGATCGCGCATGCGCTCAAACCAGAGCCGGGCGTCTTCGCTGGCGAACTGGCCGCGGCGGCCGCCCCAGTACTGTTCCTCGGGAGTATTGGGCTGGCGCTGTGAGGGGGGGCAGTTGGCCTCCAGCCACTGCCGCGTCTCCTCGCGAAATTGGTCCAGATCGTCCACGTGCTGTCTCCTGTTGTGCGGCCGGTTGCCAAGGGTAATGGCCACGGAGCCAGAAGCAACGACCTTTGCCGCTGACACCGGCCCAGATCCCGCCCTGGTATAGAGCAGCAAACCCGCGCTACCCGGGCAATCTTTCGCGTCGGGTTCAGCGCCGTGTACTGCCTGCGTTGACCACCGCGCCCGCTGTGGTCATGCTCCGCGCTGGTTAATATCAAAGGGAACCGGGCGATGCAGCGATTCACGGACAAGGTAGTGCTGGTGACGGGCGCCGGCAGCGGCATCGGGCGGGCGGCGGCACTGCGCATCGCCGCCGAGGGTGGCAGTATCTACTGCCTGGACGTCAACCAGGCGGGCCTGGATGAGACCCTCGCCGTGATCGCGGCGGAGGGTGGTGATGCTGCTGCGCAGCTGTGTGACATCGCCGACGAGGCGCAGGTGCGGGCGGCGGTAGCGGCCTGCGTTGATCGCTTCGGGAGCCTGTATGCACTGGTGAACATGGCCGGAATCCTCCGTTTCGACGACACCGACGCGCTCGAAACCAGCGCCTGGCAGCGTGTTCTGGACGTCAATTTGACCGGCACCATGATCCTCTGCCGCGAGGTGCTGCCGCACCTGCTGGCTAGCCGCGGCAGCATCGTCAACGCTGCCTCCACGGCCGCCCTGGCCGGTCTTCCCTGCGGCGCTGCCTACTCCGCCAGCAAGGGTGGAGTGCTCGCCATGACCCGCAGTATCGCCGTGGAATACGCCAAGCGCGGTGTGCGCGCCAATTGTGTCTGCCCGGGGGACATCAACACCGGCATGACGGTGGATATCCAGTGGCCCCCGAACATGGATTTCGAGCTGATCGGGCGTATTTCCTCGCTGTCGGGTCCGAAGAGCCCTGAGGTGATGGCGGGGGTCATTGCCCTGCTGGCCTCGGAAGACGGCGTCCACATCACCGGCGAGGACATCCGCGTGGACGGCGGCACCCTGTCCTGAGTCTACTGTGACTCGGTGAGGGTGACGCTGACTACCCGCTGCTGGTCACCATTGCGCAGGGTCACCGTCACCGCATCGCCCGGTTTTTGGGCTTCCAGCAGGCTCAGGTAATCGTCATTGCTGCGCACCGGCTTGCCATTGACGGCGACGATGATGTCTCCGAGCAGGATTTCGCCGCGGGCGTTGCGATACGCCCCGCGAATGCCTGCCTGCTCCGCGGGCAGGCCCTGGAAGACCCGGACTACCGGCAGGCCCTCGATTCGGTAGCGGCGGATCCAGCGGTCACTGGCGAGTTCCAGGCCCATGATTGGCCGCAGCATGCGGCCGTAGCTGATCAGCTGGGGCACCACTTCTCTTACCGTGTTCACCGGGATCGCAAAGCCGATGCCGGCACTGGCACCACTGGGGCTGTAGATGGCGGTGTTGACGCCGACCAGTTGCCCCAGGGAGTTCAGCAGTGGTCCACCGGAATTGCCCGGATTGATCGCCGCATCGGTCTGGATTACGCCGCGAATGGTGCGGTTGCCCGGGGCGCGAATCTCGCGTCCGAGAGCGCTGACCACGCCGGTGGTGAGGGTGGTATCGAGGCCAAAGGGGTTGCCAATGGCTAGCACCTTGCGTCCCACACTGAGCTCGGATGAATCGCCCACCGGCAGCCTGATCAGGCCGGCCGGCGGGTTCTCGATGCGCAGTACGGCGAGGTCCTTCTCCGGCGCCACGCCGATCACTTCGGCATCAAATTCACTCTGGTCCTGCAGGGTGACAGTCAGGCGGTGGGCGCCGGCGATGACGTGGTAGTTGGTGACGATGAGACCACTGGTATCCCAGACAAAGCCGCTACCGGAGCCGCGGGGAATCTCGTGCACGTTGAGCGAAAACATGTCCCGGCGCAGGGCCTTGTTGGTCACGAATACCACCGCCGGGCTCGCCTTCCGGAAAATCTCGGTGCTGTTGGCCTCGTCCTCGGTGGCAAAGCTCAGGTAATCCACCTCTGCCGCCACGGCAGCGGGCACCAGCAGCAGGGTGAGCAGCAGCCTTTGCAGCAGCGTACGCGGCAGGCCGCGGAATCCCGGAATCGATACAGTCATGTGGAATCAGTTCCCGCGTTCACTGAACGCTGTAATGAAGGCACGGATGCGCCTGGCGTTGGCGCCGATATCGCCGACCCCGACCCGGGACACGGAGCGCAGGTCGATCACGCTGCCCTCGGCAGCGGCACGCACGCGGATGGCGATGTCGTCCTTGAAAGCCATGATTGCAGTGCTGTCCACGGCTTCGATGTAGCCGGATTCGGGGTCCTGCCAGACAATGTCCCAGCCCAGTCCCGCTGCCACTTCCAGAGCGTGCCGGTAGGCGTTGTCGACCGTGCGCTCGCTGCGCAGGCTCTCCAGTTCCGGGTAGGCCTCGCGCTGCACGCCGAGCGTGTCGGGCTTGACTGCCAGGGTGTTGCTGTCCGGCCCACGCAGAGAGGGCGCGTGGGTGAACACGGGCGGATCGCTCAG
Organism: Haliea sp.; assembly: GCF_040221975.1. Taxonomy (GTDB): domain Bacteria; phylum Pseudomonadota; class Gammaproteobacteria; order Pseudomonadales; family Halieaceae; genus Haliea. The sequence goes on along the minus strand of NZ_JAVJWR010000019.1, from coordinate 88,090 downwards.
GTCGGTGGTGATGTCGTGGATCGGCGGGTAGTCGCCCCGGGTTGCCAGCAATGACAGGAACAGCAGGGTGCCGGGCAGGGCCAGCAGTACGCCCAGTCCTGTCTGGCGCTTCCGTTGCCGGTACTTTGGCAGGGCCAGCAGCAGCACAAACAGCAGCAGCACAACGGCCGCGGCCAGGCAGCTGATGGCGTACAGCAGCAACCCCTGTTGCCAGAAGCCGGCCCTTACCGTCAGCACTGCCAGCGGCAGGGCCAGCAACAGGGCCAGCGCGATATAGGTCAGTACCGTAAGCAGTCGCGATGAATCCGGGGACTGTTGCATGAGGATACTCCACAAATGATCCGGGTTGGCAAGAATACTATTACTGCGCGCCAGGTGCGAGGTTCGACGCCGGTTCAACAGAGCAGTCACGGGCTTCGCTTTTACCGTTGTCCGATTGAGCTTTGCGGGGTCATTTGCTTAACTCCGGCGCTCACACACCAGAACAAGCCCCACCGGGGCCAGGGAGCATTTAGATGGGACGAGTGGCAGGCAAGGTGGCGATCGTCACGGGTGGGGCCAGTGGCATGGGCAAGGCGGACGCGATCCTGCTGGCTCAGGAGGGCGCATCGGTCGTGATAGCGGACCTCAACGAGACCGATGGCAAGGCCGTGGCGGAAAGCATTGGTGAGCAGGCCCGGTTCATGCGTCTGGATGTCACCGATGAAGACAACTGGAGCAGTGTGATCGCCGCCACCCTGGAAGCGTTCGGGCGCCTTGATATCCTGGTCAACAATGCCGGCCTGCTGACTGCGGCCTCGGTGGTGGATACCGATCTCGCCACCTTCCGCAAGGTGCAGGCAGTGAATTCCGAAGGTGTCTTCCTGGGCTGCAAGCACGCCATTCCGGCGATGGAGCAGAGTGGCGGCGGATCCATCGTCAACATGTCTTCGGTGGCGGCGATCCAGGGCGTCTCCTTTGCTGCAGCCTACAGCGCCAGCAAGGGCGCCGTGCGCTCGCTGACCAAATCCGTGGCCATGTACTGCAAGGAAAAGGGCAACCGCATCCGCTGCAACTCGGTGCATCCCGATGGCGTCAGAACCCCGATGGTGGCGAAACTGGCGACCGGCAAGGAAGCAGTGAGCGCCGAGGATCTGGCCTCCCTGCAGGGCAATAACATGTGCAACCCCGAAGACGTGGCGCACATGGTGCTGTACCTGGCGGCGGATGAGTCATGGTTCGTGAACGGGACGGAAATGCTGATCGACAATTGCGCCACCATTACCCCGCCGCTCGGCCTGTCCTGAGGGTCGATCATGGAAAAGGTAATCTATTGTCTGTGGCACCAGGACACCGTCGCGGCGGATGACTTCGGGGCGGGCTTGCGACAGCAGCTGGTGCCGCAGTTGCAGGCTCTGGCAGCGCTGCGCGGGCTGCGGCTGGCGGTGGTGGACAGCGCGGTCGCTGCAGCCGACGACAAGCGCATGCAGACCAGCGGGCCACTGCCCGATGCATTGCTGTCGCTGTGGCTGGATGATGCCTGGCGGCGGCCGGACCCCGCGGTGCTGGTGCCGGAGCTGGTGGCCCGCAGCTGCGCCTGGCTGGTGTCCGAGGCCGAGCCTATTGTCAACAGCACGCAGCCCCCCGGGGCCGATGCCCGGGTGCCTGGCTTCTGCCAGGTGGCGCTGCTGCAGCGGCCGCCGCGACTGGATGAGCAAAGCTGGCTGGGGATATGGAAGGGCAGTCACGGCCAGGTGGCAATCGACACCCAGGCCACCTTTGCCTACCGCCAGAACCTGGTGGTGTGTGCGCTGGATGATGACGCACCGCTGTTGCACGCCATCGTCGAGGAGAACTTCCCCGACGCGGCGATGACCTCGAAGCACGCTTTCTACGCAGCGGCTGATGACGCGACGCTGGCGGCCCATGAAGCCGCGATGATGGAGAGCTGTGCCCGCTTCATCGACTTCGACAAAATCGATGTCGTGCCCATGAGCGAATACCTGTTCAGCGCTGCTGCAGGGCCCTGATCCGGTCCTCCAGCGGCGGGTGCGAGCGGAACAGGCCGGACAGGCCCTCTTTCAGCTGCTCGCTGATCCCGAAAGCCGTCAATTCACCGGGCAGGTCCTGGGGCAGGCCCTGTTCCGCCCGCAGCCGCTGCAGGGCGCCGATCATGGCCGCGTTGCCCGCCAGGCTGGCGCCAGCGGCGTCGGCGCGGTACTCGCGCCAGCGCGAGAACCAGAACACGATCATGCTGGCGAGGATACTGAGCACGATTTGGGCGACGATCGTCACCACGTAGTAGCCTATGCCGTAGCCGTTCTGGGTCTTGAACACCACCCGGTCCACCGTGTGGCCGATAATCCGCGCAAAGAACAGCACGAAGGTGTTGACCACGCCCTGAATGAGCGTGAGCGTCACCATGTCGCCATTGGCCACGTGGCCGATTTCATGGGCCATGACTGCGCGGGCTTCCTCGCGGCTGAAACGCTGCAGCAAGCCGCTGCTGACCGCGACCAGGGCGGCGTTGCGGTTCCAGCCTGTGGCAAAGGCATTGGCAGCCTCGGAGGGAAAAATGCCGACCTCGGGCATGCCGATGCCGGCATCCCGGGCCAGTTCGCGTACGGTGTCCAGCAACCACTGTTCATCGCGGGTGCGCGGGTTCTCAATGATCCGGGTGCCGGTGCCGCGCTTCGCCATCCACTTTGACAGGAACAGGGAGATCAGCGAGCCCCCAAAGCCGAACAGGGCGCAGAAGATCAGCAGGGAACCCAGGTTCAGGTCCACGCCATTGGCGGCGAGGATGCCGTCCAGCCCGAGCAGGCTGAAGACAAGACTGACCAGTACCAGTACCGCGATGTTGGTCGCCAGGAAAAGCAGGATTCTCATGTTGCTGTTGCACCTCGTGGTGGTGGTTGTTCAAGCCCCGGTTTGACCGTCAACCAGTGCGTCCTGTTCCGTGGCGCCAGCAGATATTGACGGGTCTGTCGCAGCCGGCTGGGGCAGGGGATTGCTGCTGGGCTCGAGCAGTGGTTCAGCGCGCTCGTCCACCGCCGCGGTGACGACCTCGCCGCGCAGGTCGACATCCTTGCTGCTGAGTTCGAACAGCAGGTTGACCGCCTCGTCCTGATGCTTCACGCGCTGCACTGCCCTGGCATCGCGGCCGTCGACCCAGGCCTTGCTCTTGCCCCAGTAGTGACCCAGCTGATTGCGGATGACAAATACGTCGCTCATGGCAAGTCGTGTTCCTCTGTGGTGTCGGGTGCCTGCTGCCGGCCATTCTAGCCGAGCAGGAAATCCTTGGCCTGGTTGATCTTGGCGGCCAGGTAATCGTTGCCGCCGCGGTCCGGGTGCAGTTTCTGCATGAGTTTCCGGTGTGCCTGCACGATATCCTCGTCACTGGCGTCGTCGCCCAGACCCAGTACCGCCAATGCCTCGGTACGGGACAGTCCGCCACCGGAATCCGGTGCCGTCTGCTGCTGTTTGCCGAAGTCGGATTCGCCGGGGAAGCGCTGCTCCAGATAGCTGACCAGCAATTGTACCGAGTCATTGTCTTCCTGTTGGCAGAAAAGCAGAAGGCCCTCCAGCTGGCTGCGATCCAGTTCGTCCAGCCGCCAGTCCTGCAGCGGACCGCGCAGCACTTCGCCGCTCAGTTTGCCGGACTCGTGGTCCAGGTGCATGCGCAGAATGACTGATTCCACCGTGGAGTGCTGCCCCGGACCCGCTGCGCTGGACTTGTTGCGCAGGGCCGACAACATGGGGAACAGGCGTACCAGCAGCGGCAGCAGCTGGCGCGCTCCGACCAGCAGACCGGTTAACGCGGCGCCGACCCAGTGCATGCGCCCGGTTACGGTCAGGAAGACGACGGCAGCCACGGCGATACCGATCCCCAGTTTCAGGTACTGGCCCTTGCGCTGGTGGGGAGGCAGGGCCTGGGCGCGAATGAACAGGATGTAGAGGGCGAGCGCGATGGCCAGCAGCAGCAAGAGTTTCGGCACGTCGGTCCTCAGGGTTTGAGTTGTTGGAGCAGCAGTTTAGCACCCTCCCCGGGGTTATTCTCCAACGCAGCCCGGCCGCCGGCGGCATAGCGTGCGACCGCGCCCAGCAATTCCGCCAGGGTGTGTGCGCTGCGATGGTCAAAGCGCGCCCAGGCTCCACCGCTGAGTCGGGCCATGCTCTGGAAGGTGCGGCGTACGAGGGGGTCGTCGCCCTCCTGAAACAGGAATAGCGGCATTTTCAGCAGGCCGCACTGTCCGGCCTGGTTGCAGAGGCTGTCGGGCAATTCTTCCACGGCGTCGCCGATGAAGACAAGAGCACGCACTGGCGTCTCCCGGTGCACCTGCTGGGCGTGGCGCAGCAGGCGGCCGATCTGCGTATGTCCGCCCTCGCAGCGCACCGCCGCCATCTGACGGGCCAGAGCCTGGGTGTCGCGCAGCCAGGGGCTGGCGTGGAATTCCTGGAAGCCGCGGTAGTAACAGAGTTGTACTGATAGTGAGGCTATGCGACCGGCGCTCGCAAACATGTCCGACTGCAGCTGCCGGGCGATGCTCCAGGTGGGTTCGCGACTGGCAGTGGCATCGATGGCAAACAGGAGGCGCGGGTATTTTTCAGCAAATGTTGCCACGGCCTTGCTCTTGCTGAGAAAGGCCTGCACGTCCTTGCTGTTGGCCTTGCGGGCCGGGGTTTTTGCCATCGTGTCTCAGGGCTAGTGCCGGTGTTCCAGTTTGCCCAGTCGCTCCAGCTCGGCAAGGTAGTGGCGGCGCTCGGCGAGTTCGGCAACGGCCTTCTGCAGGCTGCCTTTGTCGAGAGACTGCTGGCTTTCCTGGCCGGTCACGATGCGCCAGAGCTTGCGGCTGCAGAATTCGCCCGGGTCAAATGTGGTGTTGTGTATTGTCATGGTTTATTCCTTTTACTCGCCAGCTCAGACCACGCCAGACTGCTTTGGTTCGTGGCCCGGTTGTTTCCGGATCGCTGCAGACTAGGGCATAAACATGACAGTCATGTGGCGCAACCGGAAATCGACGTGGATTCGAGCTTACACCGGCTACACGGGCGAGGGGAAGGGCAGTACACTGGCTCCTGTGCAGCAACGAGGTAACGACGATGAGCCTGTTCGATATTCGCAAGAAACGCGCTATCCCCACCCCCGATTCGGCGCTGTCCGGCCGGTCGGAGCCAATGCCGGTACCCGCCGCGCACTACGTCAATGGCCACCCGTTGTCCGGGCCATTCCCCGCCCACCTGCAGCAGGCGGTATTTGGCATGGGCTGTTTCTGGGGCGTGGAGCGCCTGTTCTGGCAGTTGCCCGGGGTATTTACCACGGCGGCCGGCTATGCCGGAGGCCATACACCCAACCCTACCTACCAGGAAGTGTGTAGCGGCCAGACGGGTCATACGGAAGCGGTACTGGTGGTGTTTGATCCCGCGCTGATCAGCTATGCCGAGCTGTTGCAGCACTTCTGGGAGGGACACGACCCCACCCAGGGCATGCGCCAGGGCAATGACCTGGGGACCCAGTATCGCTCGGCGATCTACACCTATGGCGCCGAACAGCAGCAGGCTGCCGAACTCAGCCGCGAGCAGTTCCAGGCCGCCCTGGATGGCGCCGGCTACGACGCCATCACCACCGAGATCCTGCCCGCGCCACCTTTCTACTATGCCGAAGAGTATCACCAGCAGTATCTGGCCAAGAACCCCGGTGGTTATTGCGGCCTGGATGGCACCGGGGTGTCCTGTCCGGCCGGGCTCGCTACCAGTAGTGTAAGTTGAACCAGCCGCGTTAAACCGACTGCGTGCAACGGGCATTCCCGATCGCGGTAATTTGCCGTCTTGCCGTTGTGCCGGAAAGACTGCTTTAATCGAAACTAACCGTCGTTAGTGGCGCGATCAATAATTATAATCAGAGAGGTACAGTTGATGTCTAAGCGTGGTGCAAGACCTTCGTCCGTAATGTCCCTTGCGGTTGCCGCTGCGCTTGCCGGTGCGGTACCGCTGCCGGTGCTGGCCCAGGGCATGGTGCTCGAGGAAGTGCTGGTAACTGCCCGCAAGCGTGCGGAGAGCCTGCAGGAGACTCCGCTGGCGGTGACGGCACTGGACGCAGAGGGCCTGCGGGAGGCCGGAGTCCGCAATCTGGCGGATCTGAATAGCCTGGCCCCCAATATCGACGTGGTGGAGGCCAATGGCGCGGCGCCTCTCGCCAGTGTCTACATCCGCGGTGTCGGCCAGCGCAATACCGGCGAAAACATTGATTCCGGGGTCGGTATCTACATCGACGACATCTACCTCGGTCGTCCCGATGGCGCCCTGCTTGATCTCAACGATATCCAGTCGGTGCAGGTACTGCGCGGTCCCCAGGGCACCCTGTTCGGCAAGAACACCACCGGCGGCGCCCTGGTCTTCACCACCAACAAGCCGGTCGAGGAATTCGAGGGTTCGGTTGGGGTTCGGGTCGGCAACTACGACCGCCTCGATACCGAGTTCGTCCTCAACCTGCCGCTGACCGACACGCTGTGGACGCGGTTTTCCGGAGTTACCCGCAAGCGCGATGGCCATATCGAGAACCTGTTTGACGGCAAGGACTACATGGATGAGGACCGCCAGAGCATTATCTGGCAGACCCGCTGGGTTGCCAGCGACGACCTCACCCTGGACCTGAACCTGAACTGGGCCGACACCGACCAGCGCATGCGGCCCATGAAGTGCGCCAATGTCAACGATACTGGATGGCAGGCGACGCTGTTCAATGCGCTGGCCATTGGTCCTTCGACGGGCCGCACCCTGGCGGATTTCTGCCAGGATGCGGCCGACGCCGGTGGCGGCGATATGCGCACGGTCATTTCCGACCTCGGCGGAGAGTACAAGGCCGAGAACCGGGGGGCCTCGCTGGTCGCTGAGTGGGCGCTGAGCACTGACCTGTCAATCAAGAGCATCAGCGGCTATCGCTACACCGAGGCCTCGCAGAACGACGAGCTGGATCACACCGGTATCCCGTTCCTGCATCGCACCAATACCGTGCACCCCGAGGGAGGCGCCGGTGAAAGCGATCAGTTCAGTCAGGAGTTCCAGATCATTGGCAGTGCCTTTGACGACCGCCTGCAATATGTCACTGGCCTTTACTGGTTCGAGGAGGAGAGCAAGGGGCGACAAAGCATCAGCTTCCTTGGGCCCTTCGATCCCGCGATCGCCAACCTGTTCTTTCTGAACCTCTCCGCAGACACCCAGACCGCCAACAACGACGCGGTGGCGGCCTACGCCCAGCTGGAATGGGAATTCAATCCCCAGTGGCGGGCAACCCTGGGCTTGCGCTACACCGACGAGAGCCGGGAGCTGAAAATCCAGGACCTGGCGATCGACCCGTCCACTCTCGATCTCAACGGTGGTCCGGCAATTCCCGTGGGCGGTGGCCTGTTCGTGGTCCAGCGGCCGGGGTTCGAGTACAACCCCGGGTTTGCCCTGGTCGAAGACGGGGTGCGCCAGCGCAAGGTCTCCAACAACGACCTGACCCCGATGGCGAGCATTCAATACCTGATCGACGGCAACAGCTGGCTGGATCAGGGCAGCTTCTACCTAACCTACAGCGAGGGCTTCCTGTCCGGCGGCTTGTCCGAATCCCCGACCGGCGAGCTGGAGCGCTTCGAGCCCGAGGAGGTCGAGAATATCGAGCTGGGGTTCAAGCTCGATCTGCTGCAGCGTCGCCTGCGCCTCAACGGCGCCTTCTTCTATACGGATTACACCAATCGCCAGCTTACCACTCTGGTTATCAACCCGGAGGTCAACTCTCCCTCACCAGCCACCATCAACGCGGCCGAGTCCACCATCAAGGGTTTTGAACTGGAGAGCACCTGGCTGGCCACGGACAACCTGATCATCGGCTTCAACGTCACCATCACCGATGGTGATATCAAGGAGTTCATGGACGAGCAGATCACGATTGCCGATGCCTCCGTACCCCCGGGCCCCGGCTGCGTGCGTGCCGACCTGACCCTGCTGCAGGTTGACTCCTGCCCCAATGATCGCTCCGGTGAGAATCTGCCGCGGCTGGCCGAACAGACCTACCTGCTGTCGGCCCAGTACAACCTGGAAACCGCTTACGGCACCTTCACCCCGCGCCTGCAGGCGAGCTGGAAGCTCGACATGGAGTTCTGCTTTGACGCGCTGAGCTGCACCACCGGCCTCTGGTTTGAAGACGAGCAGTTCGAGCTGAGCGCACGGCTGGGGTGGGTCTCTCCCGATGAACGCTGGGTCGGGTCCCTGTTCGGCACCAACCTGACCGACGAGGACTACATCAACGGCGGCACCGCGCTGGTGGAGTCCTCGGGCACCGGCGGTTTCGCGGTGGCGCCGCCGCGGATGTATGGCGCGGAGATCCAGTACCGGTTCTGAGAACGAACCCACGGAGGGACGCCTCCTGGGTGCCAAAGTCCGGGGGACCGTGGTGGGGTCTGGGGACCGTTGAGCGCATGGATGCGCGATACGAGCCTACAAGGATGTACTTGCGGCGAGTCCCCGGACCCCACCACGGTCTCCCGGACGGTCCTCGAGATTTCGCCCCGCGAGGGTCTTCTCACAACGCTCTTCCCAACAGCGCCGCGACGGCGTTCTCCACCCGCAGGATGCGCGGCCCCAACGAGACCTGGCGGCAGCCTGCGGCCAGCAGTTTGTCCACTTCGTAGGGGATGAAGCCGCCCTCGGGTCCGACTGCCAGTAGTGTCGGACGGTCGAGCCCGGTGGGCGCGAGAGGGGCGTCGCCGGGGTGGGCGAGGAGGGCGTCGCGGCCGGCGACAAGGCCGGGTAGCTGGTCCTCGACGAAAGGCTTGAAGCGGGGGTGCAGGTGGACTGGCGGCAGTCTGGTGTCGCGGGCCTGCTCCAGACCCTGTAGCAGGTACTCGCGGAGGGTGGCTGGGGCGAGCACCGGGGTTTGCCAGTAGCTTTTTTCAACCCGGTAGCTGTTGAGCAGATGGATCTCCGCGGCGCCGAACTCGGCCGCTGCGCGCAGGATGCGGCGCAGCATTTTCGGCCGGGGCAGGGCCAGCAGCAGGACTACGGGCAGTTTGGGTGGTGGCGCAGCGTGCAACGTCACCCGCAGTTCGGCGCTGTGCTTGTCGATCGCGGTGATAGTGCCCTGGCCAATCCGGCCATCAATCTCGCCGACCTGCAACTCGTCACCCGGCCTGGCGCGTAGGACCTGGCGCAGGTGTGCGGCGCGCCGCCCGGTGAGACGCAACAGGCCAGCGCCAGTGCATTCGCCGGCGGCGAACAGCAGCAGATTCACCGTTCAGCCGGCCCAGAGATCGTAGTCGTCGGCGGCGGTGACTTCGGCTTCGACAAAATCGCCGGGCTGCAGACCGGTAATCCCGTCCAGGTACACCTTGCCATCGATTTCCGGTGCGTCTGCGGTGGAGCGGCCGATGGCGCCGTCGTCGTCCACTTCATCAATCAGTATTTCAATATTGCGGCCCACCTTGGCCTGCAGTTTGGTTGCGCTGATCTGCTGCTGCAGGGCCATGAACCGGTCCCAGCGCTCCTGCTTGACGGCCTCCGTTACCTGATCCGGCAGATCGTAGGCAGGCGCGCCGGCGACGGGCGAGTACTGGAAGCAGCCGACCCGGTCCAGCTGTGCCTCCTCGAGAAAGTCGAGCAAGACCTCGAAGTCGGCGTCGGTTTCCCCGGGGAAGCCGACGATAAAGGTACTGCGCAGGGTGATGTCGGGGCAGATCTGGCGCCAATGCTGGATCCGCTCCAGGGACTTCTCGGCTGCGGCGGGGCGCTTCATGCGCTTGAGCACGCTGGGACTGCCGTGCTGGAAGGGGATGTCGAGGTAGGGCAGGATCCTGCCGTCCGCCATCAGCGGCAGGATATTGTCCACGTGCGGGTAGGGGTAGACATAGTGCAGCCGCACCCAGATGCCGAGCTCCGCCAGGCCTTCGCACAGCGACTGCATGCTGGTCTTCATCGGGCGTCCGTTCCAGAAGCCGGTTCGGTATTTCAGGTCCACACCGTAGGCGCTGGTGTCCTGGGAGATGACCAGCAGCTCGCGCACTCCGGCTCTGGCCAGGCGCTCCGCCTCTTCCATCACCTCGCCGATAGGTCGGCTCACCAGGTCGCCGCGCATGTGCGGGATGATGCAGAAGCTGCAGCGGTGGTTGCAGCCCTCGGAAATCTTCAGATAGGCGTAGTGCCTTGGGGTCAGCTTGACCCCCTGGGGCGGTACCAGGTCCACATAGGGATCGTGCACCTGAATGTGAGGTACATGCTGATGCACTGCGCTGACCACTTCCTCGTAGGCGGCGGGGCCGGTGACGCTGAGAACCTTGGGGTGCAGCTGCAGGATGGATTCGGCATCGGCGCCCTTGCCCATGCAGCCGGTCACGATCACCCGTCCGTTTTCGCTGATGGCCTCGCCAATGGCGTCCAGGGACTCCTGCTTGGCGCTGTCGATGAAGCCGCAGGTGTTGACCACCACCAGTTCGGCGTCCTCGTAGCTGGGCACGATATCGTAGCCATCCAGTTTGAGCTGGGTCAGGATGCGTTCGGAATCAACCAGGGCCTTGGGGCAGCCCAGGCTGACGAAGCCGACTTTGTTGCTGGACATGGCGGTAATCCGGGGAATTATAGGGCCGCCGATTATACAGGTGCGGGCGGTCTCACCCAATGGCCCTGAGGGGCGGGTTCAGGGGGTGGTCAAAAGGCGTGACTGGCCTGTGCGCCGTGGCCCAGTACACGCAGCTCCTTGCGCAGGTGTTGCAGCAGGACCAGTCCGTCTTCACGGTTGAGAAACTCGCCGACGCTGATGCGCTCGCCGGCACACTGCAGGCTGAGCCCGGGGGCGTCCCAGGGGTGGCGCTCGGGCTCAATGCCGAGGCCGGTAGCGTTGCGGGCAAAGGTCCAGCTGTGGCGCGGCAGGTAATGGCCCTTGTCGATGTGCACGGCGTCGGGCGCGAGCGTAATCACATGCCGATACTGCAGCTTCCAGTTGACGTAGTAGAGCGAGCTGCCGAGGGCCGCAAGCTCCAGGCCGGCAAAGGGCAGGATGGGCCAGGCACCGGCGAGGGCAAAGGCGATGGCGGCGCCCAGGGAGGGCACCGACAACGCCAGCAACACCAGCTTGTTGCTGCGCCAGGTCGCGGACTGGTTGGGTTTGGCGACGATGGTGACGGTGCTGCCGTCGCTGCTGCGGATGACCACGGCAACTCTCCTGACACTTTCGGCAATTCTAGTACAGTCGCCGGTCACTGGCAGCAGTGTCCGCCTTTTGTTCAGTGCCAGTGCGGCCTGCCGGTAGCACTCGCGCCGTCCGGCGCTCGCGGCTACACTGCCGGTTCCAGGCGGACACCTGGCCGTCAGATTGCGGGGAGTAATGCATTGTGCTGGATACGGAGGAACTGGTTGCCGGAGTGGATGCTGTCATCATCGATTGCCGGTTTGTGCTGGGCAAGCCCGGGGCCGGGTACGAGCAATACCTTGCCGGCCACATTCCCGGCGCGCATTACCTGCACCTGGAGGATGATCTTTCCGGGCCCGTGGCTCGCCACGGCGGGCGTCACCCGCTGCCCGACCCCGGTACCCTGGCGGCGAGGCTCGCGGGTCTGGGCATTGGCCTGGAAACGCCAGTGGTGGCCTACGACGATTCCCGCTTCGCCTTCGCTGCCCGGTTCTGGTGGCTGCTGCGGGCGCTGGGCTATCGGCCGCCCAGCTTGCTGAATGGCGGTTATCAGGCCTGGGTGGCCGCGGGGGGTGCCGTGGCAACGGATGTACCATCGCCCCGACCCTGTCCCCAGCCCGCCGTTGGCGGCTATGCGGGCTGTTGTGACATTGGCGAGCTGGCACAATTGCAGGCTGCCGGGGCAGTCCTGCTTGATTCCCGCGAGCCGCGCCGCTATGCCGGTCTGGAGGAGCCCATTGATCCGGTAGCGGGCCATATTCCGGGCGCCCTCAATGTGCCCTGGCAGCGTGTCAGTGATGAGCGGGGCCACTTGCGCGATCCAGCTGCCCTGGCGGAACACTTTGCCGCGGTTCCCGGGGGGGCGCCGCGGATAGTGTACTGCGGCTCCGGGGTCACCGCCTGCGTCAATCTGTATGCCCTGGCACAGCTGGGGGACAACGGCGCCCTGCTCTACCCGGGCAGCTGGTCCGATTGGTGCAGTTATCTGGCATCCCCGGACTGACGTTCAGAAGTCCGCCGGGCATGCCTCCTGCAGCCAGGCACCGGTGACAGGATGGGTGAATCCAAGCTCGGTGGCGTGCAGCAGCAGACGCGGTGACAGCGCCAGCGCTGCCTCGTGGGCGTACATGTCGCAGCCGAGAATGGGGTGGCCGAGTTCGCGGCAGTGGATGCGCAGCTGATGCGAGCGGCCAGTCTGTGGTGTCAGTTGCAGCCGGGTACGATCCGGTCCGCGCTCCAGCACCTCGAACCAGGTGATCGCCTCGCGGCCGGTTGCATGGCAGATCTTCTGCAGTGGCCGCCGTTCCCAGTCACTGACGATGGGGAGGTTGATTTCGCCACTGTCGGCTGTGACCACCCCCCAGACGACCGCCTCGTACTGCTTGTAGACCAGCCGTTCCTGGAACTGGCGGCTGATGTGGGCGTGGGTGGGCTTGTCCAGCGGCACGACCATGATCCCGGAGGTGTCCAGATCGAGGCGGTGAACGATGCTGGCACTGGGGAAGTCCTGCTGCAGCCGGGTTACCAGGCAGTCCCTGTTGAGGATGTGGCGCCCCGGTACGCTCAGCAGCAGGTGGGGTTTGCGGACCAGCAACAGGTGCTCGTCCTGATACAGGATGTGGATGGGCTCCTGGCTGTGAGGGACCAGATAAGGCGGCAGTTCCTCGTCCATGTTGGCCCGGCTCATGCAGCCGGTGCTGGTACGGTTTTGCCGAGGGCGCGCTGATAGGCGGCGACAGCACGGGCCAGGCCCATGCTCAGGGCGTCGACGGTCAACGCGTGGCCGATGGACACCTCCAGCAAACCCGGGACCCGGGTAAAGAGCGGCAGGTTGTGCAGGTCCAGGTCGTGGCCGGCATTCAGACCCAGCCCGACCTCCGCGGCCACTTCGGCCGCCTCGATATAGCGCTGCAGTACCGCATCCACATCCTGGCCGGTGGCAAAGGCGCGGGCAAAACTTTCCGTGTACAGCTCGATACGGTCGGTGCCGGTCTGGGCTGCGAGGCGTATCTGCTCCGGGTCCGGGTCCATGAACAGGCTGGTGCGGATCCCCAGGGCCTGCAGCTCCTGCACCAGGGGCGCAACGGTGTCGCCGTCGCGCTTGAGGTCAAATCCGTGGTCGGAGGTGAGCTGGTTGTCGCCATCGGGCACCAGGGTGCACTGGGCCGGGCGGATTTCCCTGACCAGGGCCATGAAACCCGGGTAATCACTGACGCCCTGCCGGTCGCTCTTGCGCGGGCCAGTCATGGGGTTGCCTTCGATATTGAATTCAACGCTCAGCATGGCGGCCAGGTCGTGGCAGTCCTGCACCCGGATGTGGCGCTGGTCGGGCCGTGGATGCACGGTGATCCCGTCGGCCCCCGCGTCGATGCAGATCTGCGCGTGCCGCGGGATGTCCGGGTTGCGGGTGTCCCGGGAGTTGCGGATCAGGGCTATTTTGTTCAGGTTGACGCTAAGGGCGGTCATGGCAGGGACTTGCGGACAATTTCGGTGATGACGATCGGCTCTGCCGGGACGTCGCGGTGGCCATTGAGAGTCTGCACCGGGCTGGAGGCAATGTAGTCGACCACCGCCATGCCGTCCGTCACTTCACCGAAGACGGTATACCCCTCCTGCCCGGGTGACCAGTCCAGCCTCAAATTGCTGCGCTGGTTGATGAAAAACTGCGCCGCGGCCGAGTCCGGGTCGCCGGTCCGGGCCATGGCGATAGTGCCGCGCACATTGTGCAGGCGGTTGCGCGACTCATTGACGATGGGTGCCCCGGTCTCCTTTTCGGTCATGTCGGGCAGGAAACCGCCGCCCTGGATCATGAAGTTGGGGATCACGCGGTGGAAAATGGTGCCGTTGTAGTGGCCCGCGTCCACATAGGCGAGGAAGTTGGCCACGGTGATCGGTGACTTGTCGGGGAACAGGCGCAGGGTGATCTCGCCCTCGTTGGTCTTGATCACCACCTGCGGGTTGGGCAGCGGCGTTTCCTCTGCCCTTGCCCCTGACAGGGGCAGCAGAAACAGCAGGGCCAGGCTCAGGGCGCGAAACATGGTCAGGTCCTCTCGTTGCAGGTTGTTGGGCGGCTCTCAGCCCCAGCCGTCATTGCGCCGGCGCTTGGGCCAGAGACGGGGTGCCACCAGGGTGATGACAACCCCCAGCAGCACTGCCAGGGCCCCGTCCAGGAACGCGCTGCTGCGCAGGTTCTCCTGCAGCCGCTGGTTCTCGGCGCCGAGCATGTCGGCCTCGGCACGCAGGTTTTCGGCTTCTTCCACCAGGCGCCGGTTGTCCGCATCCAGCTGCAGCGAGCGCCCGGAAATCTGTTTCAGCTGCGCCAGTTCCTCGGTCAGGGCCTGCAGGGAGCTGTCGGCGCTGTCGACGTCGCCCTCCAGCTCAGTGCGCACGGCCTTCAGTTCGGCCAGTTCCCGGGCCAGCTCCGCGTTTTCCGCAGCCAGCTTTTCGGCTCGCGCGACCGCCTGCTCGACCTGGTTCCTGGCCGGAAGTTCGGCCATCAGATGCTGGGTTCGAACCCAGCCGCTGGTACCGCTCCCGGTGGTGACTTCGGACCACTCCCCGTCTTCCGAAACACGACTGACGGTTAGCCGGGTACCCGAGGGAATACCGCGGTGGACGATGCGAAATTCGTTGCCCGCGCCACTGCGTACGGGGACATACTGTGTGTCACTGATATAGCGCACGTCCTGTGCCTGCACTGTCTCGGTGAGCAGCAGGGCCAGCAGGGAGATGATCAGGGTGTACCGCAAAACGCTGTCCTTTTTGGCGGGGCTGAAGATAAAGCTGGCGAGTTTACCACGCTGTCGCGGCTTCAGGGCAGCACCCGTTTGTAGGGTTTGACCGTGACCCGGCGGAACACGCCGGCGTCGACGTAGGGATCCGAGTCGGCCCAGGCGGTGGCGGCCTCCAGGCTTGCAAACTCGGCGATGATCAGGCTGCCGGTGAAGCCGGCTTCACCCGGGTCTTCGGTATCCAGGGCCGGGTGCGGGCCGGCGACCAGCAGGCGCCCCTCGTCCACCAGCTGCTGGATCCGCGCCAGGTGCGCCGGGCGTGCCCGCTGGCGCAGGGGCAGGCTGTTGTCGACGTCTTCACAGAGAATCGCGTAAAGCATCCGTTCGCTACTCCTGGTTGCTGGCGGGCTGTTCTTTCAGGTGCGGCGCAACCATCCACGCGGTCAGGCCGCTCAGAACCACTGTGAACAGTATGGCAGAGTACATTTTGTAGCTGACCCAGGTGGCCTCGCTGTAGCCGTAGGCGACCACCAGATTGAGGGCCCCGACGACAGTGAAGTGGGCTACCCAGAGCAGGTTGAGCCGGGCCCAGATCCGGTGTGGCAGCTGGATCTGGCTACCCAGGGTGCGCTCCATCAGGTTGCGTTGGCCGATGAACTGGGAGGCGCCAAAAACCAGTGCCAGCACCCAGTTGAAGATGGTCGGCTTCCACATGATGAACATTTCGTTGCGCAACAGCAGGGTCAGGGCGCCGAAACCGCAGGCGGCAAGGCCGACCCAGAGCAGGCGCTTCTCCAGGTGCCGGGTCAGTGCCCAGGTGGCAAGCACCTGGATCACGGTGGCAATCATCAACACCGCGGTTGCGCTGAAGATGCCGTCCACCGTATGGCTCCAGCCGTACAGGGACACGGTGTCGCCGTCCATCTGGTAGACGATGAAAAACAGGGCGATGGGAACGAATTCCAGTAGTTGTCTCATGAAAAATGACCTGGCTCCAGCGTGTTACGATGGGTGTAAGGGTCGGCACTGCCGGGCCCGCATCAGGCCATAACAGTTGCAGCGATCACGGAGTGTAGAGTTTGTGCTGATTGACTTCCACACCCACAGCACCGCGTCGGACGGCGCTCTGAGCCCCGAGCAGCTGGTGGACAGGGCGCGCAGCCGGGGTCTCCGCCTGTTTGCCATCACCGATCATGACACCGTGAGCGGCTACGAGGCCGCGGCAGCCTATTATAGCCCCTGTGACGGGGAAATGAGCCTGGTGGCGGGATTGGAATTTTCCTGTGTCTGGTCCGGGGCGACCATTCACGTGGTGGGCCTCGGGGTGGATTGCGCCCACCCGGTTCTTGAGCAGGGCCTGGCGCGACTGGCAATTGCCCGTTGCGACCGGGGCGAGGTGATCGCTGAGCGGCTGGCGAAACTCGGTTTTCCGGGGAGCCTGGAGGGTGCCCTGCTGGAAGCGGGCGAGAGCCAGCTGGGGCGGCCGCATTTCGCGGCCTGGATGGTGGCGCAGGGCCATGTCGCGGACACGGGTGCGGCTTTTGACCGCTACCTGGGTCGGGGCAAGCCCGGGGACGTGAAGGCCTTCTGGCCGGCGCTGACGGAGGTGACAGAGTGGATTGTCGCGGCCGGGGGGGTTGCCGCGCTGGCCCATCCGCTCAAGTACAAGTTGACCCGCAGCAAGCTGCAGCGGCTGGTGGTGGACTTCAGGGACGCCGGTGGCCAGGCTCTGGAGGTGATCAATGGTCGCCAGACGCCGGACCAGACCCGGCAGCTGTGCCGGCTGGCGCTGGAATATGGACTGGAAGTGTCCATTGGCAGTGATTTTCACCGGGACAGCCCCTGGGGCCCGGAACTGGGTGTAGAATTGCGCCACCTGGGCAATCTGCGCGGCGTATGGGAGCGCTGGCTGCCCGCTACCCGCTCACCAGGAGAAGCATCGTGAGCCAGTTCTTCCAGATTCACCCCGACAACCCGCAGGCCCGGCTGGTCCGCCAGGCCACGGACATCATCCGTGCCGGCGGGGTGGTGGTCTACCCCACCGACTCCGCCTATGCCCTCGGCTGCCAGATCGGCGACAAGGCCGCGCTGGACCGGATTCGCCGTATTCGTCGCCTCGACGATCGCCACAACTTTACCCTCGTGTGTCGCGACCTTTCCGACATCGCCAACTACGCCAAGGTGGACAACACGGCCTATCGGCGGCTCAAGGCCAGTACGCCAGGCCCCTACACCTTTATCCTGCGCGCGACCTCAGAGGTGCCGCGGCGCCTGATGCACCCCAAGCGCAAGACCGTGGGCCTGCGCATCCCCGACAATGCGGTCGCGATGGCCCTGCTGGCGGACCTCGGCGAGCCACTGATGAGTGTGACCATGATCATGCCCGGAGACGAGCTGCCGCTCATCGATCCCTACGACATCCGCGAGCTGCTGGAGCATGAAGTCGACCTCGTTGTCGACGGCGGCTACTGCGGCCTCGAGCCCACTACCGTGGTCGACCTGGTGGATGACGTGCCGGTAATCCTGCGGGCGGGCAAGGGCGATGTGACCCCATTTGAGTCCTGATCGGGTATACTCGCGTCCTTGATGAGTACAGGAAGCCCCGTGAACGATACGCCGCCGGTAACACCCCCTGCAGGCACTGAAGCCGCTGCCGCCCAGCGCCCGCAGCAGGGGGAGATGCCGTTTGCGGTTGTCCTGGGCAAGGCCATGACCGAGCTGCCCAGGGATCTCTATATCCCGCCGCAGGCGCTGGAAGTGTTTCTGGAAGCCTTCGAGGGACCGCTGGACCTGCTCCTGTACCTGATCCGGCGCCAGAATCTGGATATCCTCGAGATCGACGTCTCCGAAATTACCGCCCAGTACATGCGCTATGTCGAGCTCATGGATGCCATGCAGTTCGAGCTGGCGGCCGAGTACCTGCTGATGGCGGCGGTGCTGGCGGAGATCAAGTCGCGCATGCTGCTGCCCCGGGCCACCAGTGTGGAGGAGGATGAAGAGGATCCCCGGGCACAGCTGATCCGCCGCCTGCAGGAGTACGAGCGCTTCAAGAAGGCCGCGGAAGACATTGAGGAACTGCCGCGGCTGGAGCGGGATACCTGGGTGGGCAGCGCCGAGCCGCCGGATCTTGACCGGGCACGACCCGATCCCGATGTGGACATGCGCGAGCTGCTGCTGGCCCTGAGCGAGGTGCTGCGCCGCGCGGACATGTTCGAGAGCCACCACATCCAGCGCGAGGCCCTGTCCACCCGGGAGCGCATGTCGGAGGTGCTGGAAAAGCTCGCGGGGCGTCAGTTCGTCCCCTTTGTGGCACTTTTTTCCGCGAAGGAGGGCCGTCTGGGAGTGGTGGTGACCTTCCTCGCGGTGATGGAACTGATCAAGGAGTCCCTGGTGGAGATTGTGCAAACCGAGAATTTTGGCCCGATCCATGTCAAGGCAAGGTCCGAGTAAGATGGCGGAAACCGATTCCACCCTGGTGCAGATTGTCGAGGGCGCGCTGTTGGCGGCTGGCCGGCCGCTGACCCTGGCCCAGCTGGGGGAGCTGTTTGAAGAGCATGAACGGCCGGCGCCCGCAGATATCCGCGAGGCCCTGGCGGCAGCGGGCGAGCGCTGTGCGGACCGCGGCTATGAGCTGCGCGAGGTCGCCAGCGGATTCCGCTTTCAGGTGCGCCAGTCCCTGGCACCCTGGGTGGCGCGCCTGTGGCAGGAGCGGCCGCAGAAATACTCCCGTGCCCTGTTGGAAACGCTGTCACTGATCGCCTATCGCCAGCCCATTACCCGCGGTGAAATCGAGGAGATCCGCGGCGTGGCGGTCAGTTCCAACATCATCAAGACCCTGCACGAGCGCGAGTGGATCCGCGTCGTCGGCCATCGCGATGTGCCCGGTCGCCCCGCCATGTACGCCACCACCCGCCAGTTTCTGGACTATTTCAATCTCAAGAACCTGGACCAGTTGCCGGCGCTGGCGGAGATTCGCGACCTGGAGACCCTGAACGCCGAGTTGGGCTTCAACGATCCCCTGGAGGCCGCCGTCATTGATGCCGGCCTCCTGGACACGCCTGCAGCCACGGAAGTCGAGCCAGTCGCTGACGCCGCTGCCAGTCATGAACCGCCACCCGACCCGGAACAAATCCATTGAGCAAACGCAAGCTTGAAGCCCCACCGGCAGCGCAGGTTGCTCCCGGAGCGACCACGGTCCCCGGGGAGAAACTGCAGAAAGTCCTGGCCCGCACCGGCCTGGGTTCGCGCCGCGAGATGGAGCGCTGGATAGAAGAGGGCCGCGTGGAGGTGGAGGGCAAGCGCGCCTCGCTGGGCGACCGGGTGAGCGAGCGCGACCGCATCAGCATCGATGGCAAGCCGCTGGAGCCCGTGCCGGCTGAACAGACCCGCTGTATCCTCTACCACAAGCCCACCGGCGAGGTCTGCAGCCGCAAGGATCCGCAGGGCCGGCGCACGGTATTCGAGCGCCTGCCCAAGATCAAGTCCGGGCGCTGGATCTCCATCGGCCGCCTCGACTTCAATACGTCCGGCCTGCTGCTGTTCACCACGGATGGCGAGCTCGCCAATGCCCTGATGCACCCCTCTGCCAATATCGAACGCGAGTACATGGTGCGGGTGATGGGGGCGGTGGACGAGGATGTCCTGGCACGCCTGCTGGAAGGGGTGATGCTGGACGACGGCGTTGCCCGCTTCACCGATATCCAGGACGGTGGCGGCGACGGTATCAACCACTGGTACTACGTGGTCTTGATGGAGGGCCGCAATCGCGAGGTACGGCGGCTGTGGGAGTCCCAGGGGCTGACGGTCTCGCGCCTGAAGCGGGTGCGCTACGGCAACGTGTTTATCCCCTCCAAGGTCAAGCAGGGCCAGTGGGCGGAGATGGAGCCGAAGGAAGTGAAGGCCTTGTACCAGCTGGCCAAACTGGAGCCGAAAAAGGTCAAGCGCAACACGATCAAGGAAAAGGAAGTCATGGAGCGCCAGTTCGGCAAGCGCAAGGGACCGGTGCCCACCGCGCCCGGCCGACGCTCACCGCGCAAACCGGGCAAGAGATAGGTCGACCCGGGCTCAGGCCCGGGCGTTCAGGGCCTGCCCGGTCACGCCGAGACTGTCGTTGCCCATCAGGTACAGATAGGCCGGCATGAGATCCTGCGGCGCAGGATTGACGGTGGGGGTTTCCGCCGGGTAGGCGCTGCGGCGCATGGCCGTGTTGGTGGCGCCGGGGTTGAGGCTGTTGACCCTGATTCTCGACGTGTTCTCCAGTTCGTCCGCAAGCACCTGCATCAGCCCTTCGGTGGCGAACTTCGATACCGCGTAGGCCCCCCAGTAGGCGCGACCGCGGCGGCCGACGCCGGATGAGGTAAAGACAATCGAAGCCTGCGGCGCCTGTTCCAGCAGCGGCAGCAGGGCCCTGCTCAGCAGGAACTGGGCGTTGACATTGACCTGCATCACTTCCGCCCAGGCGGGCCAGGTCGCACTGGCGATCGGGCGCCGCTCCCCCAGCAGGCTGGCATTGTGCAGCAGTCCATCGAGGTGCCCGAAAGTGCTGTCCATGGCCTCTGCCAGGTTGGCATAGTCAGCTTCGCTGGCAGTGGCGAGATCCAGCGGAAACAGGGCGGGCTGGGCACCGCCAGCGGCTTCGATGGCGTCGTATACTGCTTCCAGTTTGGCCAGGGTGCGCCCCAGCAGGATGACGGTGGCGCCGTGGGCCGCATAGCTTTCGGCGGCGGCGCGGCCGATGCCGTCGCCGGCGCCGGTGACCAGGATCACCTTGCCTTGCAGCAGATCTTGCGCGGGGCTGTAGTCGGTGGGTATGACGGGACTGTGCATGGTTGCTCCGGTGCTCAGTGGGGGGCCAGGATCAGGCCCTGCAGTTGCGTGCTGCAGTCGACGCTGGCATCCGCACCCCAGAGGGCCGGATCGTCGTCGGCTTCAATGTAGCCGTACAGGGCCGCAATAGTGAACATGCCCGCGCGCAAACCAGCCTCGATGTCGCGCTGGTGGTCACCGACGTAGATCGCCTGCTGCGGCTCACAGCCCAGCTCGCGACAGTTGCGCAGCAGTGATTCCGGGTGCGGCTTGCGCTCGCTGACATCATCGGGGCAGACCAGACTGCCCAGTGGCGGTTGCAGCGCAAGCCGCTCCAGCAACGGCGCGGCATAGGCGCGGGGCTTGTTGGTGGAAACGCCCCAGCCGATGCCGCGCGCTGCCAGCTCTGCGAGCAAGGCTTCGATACCGGGGTAGGGCCGCGCACTGCTGCCCAGCACTTCGCCGTACAGCTCCAGCAGTCGCAATCGCTGCTGCTCAAAGACCGGATCGGTTTCCACAGTGCCCAGGGCCAGGGTAACGAGGGCGCGGGCGCCATTGGATACGCTGGCGCAGATGCGTGCTGGCTCCAGCGGCGGCAGGTCATGTTCCGCGCGCAGCGCCTGTACCACCACCACGAACTCGCTGGCGGTATCCACCAGGGTGCCGTCGAGGTCGAATATGACCGCCCTGAGCGCGGCCGGGTCCGGCCGCGTCATGGCGCAGCCGGTTTCACGGCCCGCACCATGTAGTTCACCGACACGTCCCGGGGGTGCAGCCGATACTGCTTGCTGAAGGGGTTGTAGACCAGGCCGGTCATGCCCTCCAGGCTCAGTCCTGCCGCCCGGATCCAGGCCGCCAGTTCCGAGGGCTTGATGAACTTGCTGTATTCGTGGGTGCCGGCGGGCAGCAGCTGCAACACATACTCGGCGCCGACAATGGCAAAGGCAAAGGCCTTGGGATTGCGGTTGATGGTGGAGAAGTAGAGCGAGCCACCGGGTGCTGCCAGCGCCGCGCAGGCCGCGACTATCGCGGCCGGGTCGGGTACATGCTCCAGCATCTCCAGGCAGCAGACCACCTCGTAGTGGCCGGGCTGCTCCGTGGCCAGGTCCTCTGCCGTGGTCTGGCGGTAGTCCACCTCGACACCGGACTCGAGTTGATGGATGCGCGCCACCGCCAGCGGTGCCTCGCCCATGTCGATGCCGGTGACCCGCGCACCGCGATGGGCCATGGACTCCGCCAGGATGCCGCCACCACAGCCCACATCCACCAGGGTCTTGCCGGCCACCGCTGAATGTTCGTCAATGTAGTTGGCCCGCAGGGGATTGATGTCGTGCAGGGGCTTGAATTCGCTGTTGCGGTCCCACCAGCGCGAGGCCAGCGCCTCGAACTTGGCGATTTCCCCGGGGTCGACGTTCGCTCGTGCGGTCATGCGCTTGTTCCTGTCATCCGTTGTTGCCAGTGGCCGATACGTTGGCTCAGGGCGTCGAGATCAAAACCGGTCAGCTGCCGCTCGCGCAGTCGCAGCTCGCCGCCGATCCAGCTGTGGGTCACCTGGCTGCCGTTGCAGGCATAAACGAGCTGCGAGAGCGCGTTGTAAAGAGGCTGGGTTTCCGGGCCGCCCAGATCCACCGCGATCATGTCGGCCAGCTTGCCGGGCTCCAGGCTGCCGATCTGCTCCTCCAGGCCCAGGGCGCGGGCGCCGCCCAGGGTCGCCATGGTCAGGGCCTCCGCGGCGGGCAGGACGCTGGCGTCGCCGCTGTTCAGCTTGGCCAGCAGTGCCGCGGTCTGCATTTCTCCGAACAGGTTGAGGTCGTTGTTGCTGGCGGCGCTGTCGCTCCCCAGCGCGACATTGACGCCGGCGGCCAGCAATTTGTGCACCGGGCAGCTGCCGGAAGCCAGTTTCATGTTGGACTGGGGGCAGTGCACCACATGGGCGCCGGTCTCGGCGAGCAGGGCGATGTCCTGGTCGCCGATGTCGGTCATGTGCACACACTGGGTGCGTGGCCCCAGCAGGCCCAGGCGGTGCAGGGTGTCCAGAGGCCGTTCACCGTTGGCTTCCACTGCCTGCAGCACTTCGCCGCGGGTCTCGTGCAGGTGAATCTGTACCGGCGCATCCAGCTCCGCGGCGAGGGTGGCGACGCGGGCCAGGGTGGGCTGGCTGACCGTGTAGGGCGCATGGGGGCCGAAGCCGAGCGTGACCAGCTCGCTGTGCTTGAGGGTGTCCCGCAGCGCCAGGCCCTTGCTGATGTATTCATCGGCATCCCGGGCCCAGGGCGTGGGGAAGTCGAGGATGGGGAAGGTGATCTGGCAGCGCATGCCCCGGGCCTGGGCGATCCGGGCGCAGGCATCGGGGAAGAAGTACATGTCGGAAAAAGTGGTGGTGCCGGCGCGCAGCATCTCGGCAATGGCCAGCTCCACCCCGTCGCTGACGAACGCATCGCTCACGTGCCGCCCCTCGGCGGGCCAGATGTGCTGTTCCAGCCAGGGTGCCAGTGCCAGGTCGTCGGCATAGCCCCGCAGCAGGCACATGGCCGCGTGGCCATGGGCGTTGACCAGGCCGGGGAGCAGCGCGTGGTCAGCCAGCTCGAAGACCTCCCGGGCGACGATATGGGCGGTCTCTGACCGCGGCAGGATGGCGACGATGCGGCCGCCACTGATTGCCAGGCTGTGGCCGGTGAGCACGGCGCCAGCAGGCACGACGGGTACGATCCAGCCCGGGTGGATTAGGGTGTCGACGGTGTCTGGTAGCGCGGTCATGAAGCCTCGATCCGGGATTGTCGTGAACGCTGTCGGCGCCCGCTGCAGGCAGGTTCTGGCCGCCGCAACTCGCGAGCGGGCCAGTATAACCGGAAATCCCCGATCACTGCCCGAACGGCCGCCAAAATCTGCAAAAACATGGCCACAACCACCCTTCTCCCGTATAATTCCGGGTTTGCGCCGGACGCTGGCTGATGCCTGCAGCCGGCCTCCGGGCACCTGTCCGGAGACGTTCCGCGCACCGTACCCGGAACGCTCAACGCGGTCATACAAGGAAGCTGTGGTACATGGGTGAATTAGCCAAGGAAATTCTTCCCGTCAACATCGAGGACGAGCTCAAGCAGTCCTACCTCGATTACGCCATGAGCGTGATCGTGGGCCGCGCCCTCCCGGATGTGCGCGATGGCCTGAAGCCGGTGCACCGGCGCGTGCTGTTTGCGATGAACGAGCTCAACAACGACTGGAACAAGGGCTACAAGAAGTCGGCCCGCATCGTCGGTGACGTGATCGGCAAGTACCACCCCCACGGCGACTCGGCAGTCTATGACACCATCGTGCGCATGGCCCAGTCCTTTTCCATGCGCTACATGCTGGTGGACGGCCAGGGCAACTTCGGCTCGGTTGACGGCGATTCCGCGGCCGCCATGCGCTACACCGAAATCCGCATGCGCAAGATCTCCCACGCGATCCTCGCGGACCTGGACAAGGAAACGGTCGACTTTGTCGACAACTACGATGGCACCGAGCGGATTCCGGCAGTCATGCCCACCCGGGTGCCCAACCTGCTGATCAACGGCTCCTCCGGGATCGCGGTCGGCATGGCCACCAACATTCCCCCGCACAACCTGCGCGAAGTGGTCAGCGGGTGTCTGGCCCTCATGGGCAATCCGGACATGACGGTCGACGAGCTCATGGACCATATTCCGGGGCCGGATTTCCCCACCGGCGCCACCATCAATGGTCGCGCAGGCATCATCCAGGCCTACCGCACCGGTCGCGGCCGCATTTATGTGCGGGCCAAGGCCGAGGTGATCCGCGAGGAGAGCAAGGGCCGCGACGTGATCATCATTCACGAGCTGCCCTACCAGCTGAACAAGGCGCGCCTGATCGAGCGCATTGCCGAGCTGGTCAAGGAAAAGAAGATCGAAGGCATTTCCGAGTTGCGCGACGAGTCCGACAAGGACGGCATGCGGGTGGTCATCGAATTGCGCCGCGGCGAAATCGGCGATGTGGTCCTCAACAATCTCTACGCCCAGACCCAGCTGCAGGCGGTGTTTGGCATCAACATGGTGGCCCTGGTCGACGGCCAACCCAAGCTGCTGAATCTGAAGCAGATCCTGGAAGCCTTTATCCGCCACCGCCGCGAGGTGGTAACCCGGCGCACGGTCTACCTGTTGCGCAAGGCTCGCGAGCGCGGTCACCTGCTGGAAGGCCTGGCCGTGGCGCTGGCCAATATCGACCCGATCATCGAGCTGATCAAGGCCTCCCCGAGCTCCTCCGAGGCGAAAGAGGGGCTGATTGCCCGTTCCTGGTCGCCGGGGGAGGTGACTGCCATGTTGCAGCGCGCGGGCGACGACGCCTGCCGTCCGGATGAACTGGAGCCGCAGTACGGGCTTCACGAGGGGCAGTACTTCCTGTCCCCGGCCCAGGCCCAGGCCATACTCGATCTGCGCCTGCACCGCCTGACCGGCCTCGAGCATGAAAAGCTGCTCAACGAGTACGACGAGAAGCTGCGCGAAATCGCCGATTATCTGGAGATCCTCAACGATCCCGATCGCCTCAAGCTGGTGATCCGCGAAGAGCTGGAAGCCATCGTCACCGAGTTTGGCGACGACCGCCTGACCGTTATCAGCGCCTCCCAGCACGACCTGACCGTGGAAGACCTGATCACCGAGGAAGACCGGGTGGTCACCATCTCCCATGGCGGCTACGCCAAGACCCAGCCCCTGTCCGATTACCAGGCCCAGCGCCGTGGCGGCACCGGGCGCACCGCCACTGCGGTGAAGGACGAGGATTTCGTCGAGCACCTGCTGATTGCCAGCACCCACGCCACCATCCTCTGCTTCACCAACATGGGCAAGGTGTACTGGTTGAAGGTCTACCAGATCCCGCTGGCGGGGCGCAACTCCCGCGGCCGGCCCATGGTCAACCTGCTGCCGCTGGAGGATGGCGAACGGGTCACGTCCATCCTCCAGGTCAACGAATATACCGAAGGCTGGTTTATCTTCATGGCCACTGCCAACGGCACGGTGAAGAAGACCGCGCTGACCGCCTTCTCCCGTCCGCGCAGTGTCGGCCTGCGGGCCCTGGCGCTTGATGAGGGCGACGTGCTGATCGGCACCGCCATCACCGACGGCACCTGCGACGTGATGCTGTTTTCCAGCGAGGGCAAGGCTGTGCGGTTCCGCGAGGAAGATGTACGCGACCTGTCACGCACCGCCCGCGGCGTGCGTGGCATACGTCTCGGCGAAGGTCATCAGCTGATCTCTATCATTGTCCCGCGCGAGGGCGGGCGTATCCTGACCGTGAGCGAGAACGGCTACGGCAAGCGCACCGACGCGGCCGAGTTCCCGACCAAGGGTCGCGGCAACAAGGGCGTTATCGCCATGTCCACCAGCGCCCGCAACGGCCGCCTGGTCGGCGCCGTACAGGTGTTTGATGGCGACGAGCTGATGCTGATCTCCAACCAGGGCACCCTGGTCCGCACGCGGGCCGAAGAGGTGTCCGTGCTGGGCCGGAACACCCAGGGTGTGCGCGTGATCCGCACCCGGCCGGATGAATTCCTGGTCAGCTGCGAGCGTATCGCCGAACCGGAAATCGATGTGACTGAAGGGGCCGAAGACGCCACGGAATGAGGCGTTCGGCACTCCCTGCAACCTGAGGAAATATCCGCAATGACGCGCTTGTACAACTTTTGCGCCGGCCCCGCTGCCCTGCCGGTGCCGGTGCTGGAAACCGCCCGCAATGACATGCTGGACTGGCACGGCCGCGGCCTGTCGGTGATGGAGATGAGCCATCGCAGCAAGGAGTTTGTCGGTATTGCCGAACAGGCGGAGGCGACCCTGCGGGCGCTGCTGGCGATACCGGATGACTATGCAGTCCTGTTTCTGCAGGGCGGCGCCAGCACCCAGTTTGCCGCAGTGCCTCTGAACCTGATGCCGGAAGGCGGTGCTGCCGATTACCTCAACACCGGTCAGTGGTCGAAGAAGGCGATCGCCGAGGGCAAGCGTTTCGGTACCGTCAGGGTTGCCGCCAGCGCCGAGGATACCAATTTCAGTACCATCCCCCCCCGCGACAGCTGGCAGCTGTCCGCGGACGCTGCCTATTTTCACTACACACCCAACGAGACCATCGGCGGGGTTGAGTTTCACTGGGTACCCGAGGTGGCGGCGCCGCTGGTGGCGGATATGTCCTCGACGATTCTATCGCAGCCGCTGGATGTCTCCCGGTTCGGGGTGATCTACGCCGGCGCGCAGAAGAACATTGGCCCGGCGGGCCTCACCCTGGTGATTGTGCGCCGCGAACTGCTGGGCCGCTCGCGCCCGGGTTGTCCGGCCATGCTGGACTGGAAAACCGCGGCCGACAACGACTCCATGTACAACACGCCGCCGACCTTCGCGCTCTACCTGGCCGGCCTGGTCTTTGCCTGGCTCAAGGATCTTGGTGGTCTTGGGGCGATGGCTGCAAGCAACCGCCGCAAGGCGGAGAAACTGTATGCCGCCATCGACGACAGCGCCTTCTATTCCAACCCGGTGGAGATCCCCAGTCGCTCGTTGATGAACGTGCCCTTTACCCTGGCCGATGCAGACCTGGACAAGGTCTTCCTGCAGGAAGCGGAGGCCGCTGGGCTGCTGAATCTGGCCGGCCATCGCTCGGTGGGTGGCATGCGCGCCAGCCTCTACAATGCGGTGCCGGAGGCAGCGGTGGATGCCCTGATCGCATTCATGCGGGATTTCGAGCAACGCAAGGGCTGAGGCGGCGGGCAGGTTGATGGCAGATACCAGGGATCTCGACCAGGTCAGGGCGGACATCGACGCCATCGACCGGGAAATCCAGGCGCTGATCCAGCGTCGCGCCGGTTGTGCCCAGCGTGTTGCCGAGATCAAGCTGGCGGAAGTGCTGGCGGCGCAGGAGCGCGGCGAACCGGTGGCCGAGGTGGTCTTCTACCGGCCGGAGCGGGAGGCCCAGATCCTGCAGCGGATTATCGACCGCAACGAAGGCCCCCTGACAGGGGCTGCGATTGCGCACATTTTCCGCGAGGTGATGTCCGCCTGCCTGGCGCTGGAGCGGCCGCTGCAGGTGGCCTATCTCGGTCCCGAGGGTACCTTTACCCAGGCTGCGGCGCTGAAGCATTTCGGCCACGCCGCCATCTGCGTACCCCAGAACACCATCGACAGCGTGTTCTCCCAGGTTGAGTCCGGTGAATGCAACTACGGTGTGGTGCCGGTGGAGAACTCCACCGAGGGCATGGTCAGTCATACCCTGGACAACTTCATGGACTCGCCGCTGAAGATCTCCGGCGAAGTGGAGATGCGCATCGTCCACCATCTGCTGGTAGCTCCCGGTACCGGGGAGGAATCCATCACCCGCATCTGTGCCCACCAGCAGGCGCTGGCCCAGTGTCGCAATTGGCTCGACAGCCACTGGCCGAAAGTTGAGCGCGAGGCGGTCAGCAGCAACGGTGAAGCCGCCCGGCTGGCGGCGACCACCCCGGGCATGGCTGCCGTCGCGGGTGACATGGCCGCGGAGCTGTACCAGCTGGAAAAACTCGCCGAGCATATCGAGGACTACCCGGACAATACCACCCGCTTTCTGGTGGTGGGGCGCGAGGAAGTGCCTCCCAGCGGCCGTGACAAGACCTCCCTGATTGTCTCCAGTCGCAACAAGCCTGGCGCCCTCTTCACCCTGCTGGACCCTTTCCGTCGCGCCGGCGTCAGCCTGACCCGGATCGACACCCGGCCCTCGCGCACGGAGAAGTGGGCCTATGTCTTTTTCATTGAGTTCGAGGGCCACATGCAGGATGCAGCCATCCGTGGCATTGTCGCCGATCTCGAGGAGCAATCCATCCTCCTGAAACCGCTCGGGTCCTACCCGCGGGCTGTGCTGTAGTCGTGGCTGAGTCAGGGTCAGAACGGCAAGCCAGCAGCCCCACCGTCGTCGTGCTGGGACTGGGCCTCATCGGTGGCTCCCTGGCCGCGGCATTGCGTGGCAACGGTTTTTGCCGGCGCTGCATCGGCTGGGGTCATCGCAAGGCCTCCTTGCAGCGGGGAGTGGAGCTGGGTATTATCGACAGCTACACCCTGGATCTTGAAGCGGCGGTCGATGCCGCCGATATTCTGGTCATCGCCACGCCGACTCTGGTGGCGGCGCAGATGCTGGAGCGAATCCTGCCGCGTCTGCAGGGCCGCGCCCAGCCGCCGGTTATCACCGACGTCGCCAGCGTCAAGGGCAACCTGCAGAGCACCGCCGAAGCCGTATGGGGCGGCATGCCGCCGCGACTGGTGCTGGGTCATCCGATCGCCGGGTCCGAGCGCAGCGGTGTCGATGCCGCCGATGCCGGTCTGTTTCTGCATCATCGGGTCATCCTGACGCCGGTACCGGGCAACGATGCCTCGGCTGTGGAGCTGGTGCGCGCCATGTGGGCCAGTACTGGCGCCGAGGTCGTCGACATGGCGGTGGCTGAGCACGATCGGGTGCTGGCCGCCACCAGCCACCTGCCGCACGTGCTCGCCTACGCCCTCGTGGATGCGCTCGCCCGGAGCGATGCCAGCGCCGACATCTTCCGCTTTGCCGCCGGCGGTTTTCGCGACTTTACCCGCATCGCCTCCAGTGACCCGGTCATGTGGCGGGATATCGCCATTGCCAACCGGCCGGCACTGCTGCAGGCTATCGACCTGTTCAGCGACCATCTGCAGGAGCTGCGTGCGGCCATTGACCAGCAGCAGTCGGATGCCTTGCTGGAGACCTTCAGTCGGGCCAAGGATGCCCGCGATGCCTTTGCCGCGGAGCTTGCCGCCCGCGGCCAGCGGCCCGCCTGAACCCGGCGATCCCCAACCCCGAGAGAGAAGAGACCAGCCATGGAATTCCAGTTACTGCCCGGCGGTGTCATCAGCGGCGAAGCGCGGGTGCCCGGGGACAAATCCATCTCCCATCGCTCGATCATGCTCGGCGCTCTCGCCAAGGGTACAACGCGGGTCAGCGGCTTCCTCGAAGGTGAAGATGCCCTGGCGACCGTGGCGGCATTCCGCGCCCTGGGCGTGGTCATCGACGGTCCCGAGGATGGAGAAGTGGCTGTGCACGGTGTTGGCCTGCACGGTCTGCAGGCGCCTGCGGCACCACTGGACATGGGCAACTCGGGCACCAGCATGCGGCTTATTGCCGGTCTGCTGGCGGGGCAGGGGTTCGACAGCGAGTTGACCGGCGATGCATCCCTGTGCAAGCGGCCGATGGGCCGGGTGATCGAGCCGCTGCGCCTGATGGGCGCGAGTATTGAGGGTACAGCCGAGGGCAGGCCGCCGCTGCGGATTCGCGGTGGCCAGGCACTGCACGGCATTCACTACGACCTGCCCATGGCCAGCGCCCAGGTCAAGTCCTGTGTCCTGCTGGCGGGTCTGTACGCCGGGGGCAGTACCTCGGTGACTGAACCGGCGCCCACTCGCGACCACACCGAGCGCATGCTGCGCGGCTTCGGCTACAGCGTGGCCACAGAGGCCGGGATAATCAGCCTGGAGGGTGGCGGCCGCCTGCAGGCGGCGGAGATCGATGTGCCTGCCGATATTTCCTCGGCGGCATTTTTCCTGGTCGCGGCCAGTATCGCGCCGGGGTCCGACCTGCTGCTGACCCACGTCGGCATCAACCCCACTCGCGATGGAGTCATCACCATTTTGCGGCTGATGGGCGCCGACATTACCCTGAAGAACCATCGCGAGGTGGGCGGCGAGCCCGTTGCGGACATCCGCGTGCGCCACGCGCCGCTACAGGGTATCGAGATCCCCCGCGAGCAGGTGCCACTGGCCATCGATGAGTTCCCCGCCCTGTTCATCGCCGCGGCTTGCGCCAGTGGCCGCACCGTCCTGCGCGGCGCCGAGGAGCTGCGGGTGAAAGAGAGCGACCGCATCGCCGCCATGGCGGCGGGCCTGGACACCCTGGGCGTGCACAACGAGGTGCTGGAGGACGGCATCATCATTGACGGTGGTGCTCTGGGTGGCGGTGTCATCCACACCTGTCACGACCACCGCATCGCCATGTCCTTCGCCATAGCGGCCCTGCGTGCGAGCGCCGAGATTCGCATCCTCGATTGCGACCCTGTCGCCACCTCGTTTCCCGGCTTCGACGCCCTGGCGCGGGGACTGGGCCTGCAGATTTCGGCCCGGGTCGACTGATGCCCCGGCTGTCAGTAATCACGGTCGATGGCCCCAGCGGTGCCGGCAAGGGCACCCTCAGCCACCTGCTGGCGGATACCCTGCACTGGCATTTCCTCGATAGCGGTGCCCTGTATCGCGTGACCGGCCAGGCCTGCGTGATGGAGGGGGTGTCCTGGGAGGATGCGGCAGCGGTGACGGAAGTGGCCCGGCACCTGCAGGTTGAATTCTTTACCGACGGCAACGGCGAGGTGCGCGTGTTGTATAAGGGTACTGACGTCAGCCGGGAGATCCGCACCGAAGAGGGCGGCCGCGGCGCCTCAACGGTGGCCGCCATTCCCGCGGTCCGCGAGGCCCTGCTGCAGCGCCAGCGCGAGTTCCTGCGGCCTCCGGGCCTGGTCGCCGACGGTCGCGACATGGGTACGGTGGTGTTTCCCGATGCGCCGCTGAAGATCTTCCTGACTGCCAGCAGTGAGGAGCGCGCCCGGCGCCGATACCGGCAGTTGCTCGAAAAGGGGGAAAATGTTAGTCTCCCGCGCCTTCTTGAGGATATCGAGGAGCGGGATGCGCGCGACAGTAGCCGCTCCGTCTCCCCGCTGGTCCCCGCTGAAGACGCCATTGTCATCGACAGCAGCCACATGCCGATTGCCGATGTGTTTGCCGCAGTCATGGCAGCGGCGCGTGAGAGAGGCCTGGCCTGAGCTCATCGCCGTCGCCTGGTGTGACGAAAATGGTTTTGCAAGCACTGCTCCCGACGCCGGTTCCAGAAGTGGCACGGGGGTGGTTTAAACTGGATGACCCGTGCCAGCTGGAGGCATGGCAAGGCGGATTTCCGCCGTAATCTCACTGACAGGTAATGTGTAATGAGCGAATCCTTCGCTGAACTCTTTGAAGAAAGCTTGAAAACTGTCGAAATGGAGCCCGGTAGCATTGTCACCGGTGTGGTCATCGACATCGATAACGAGTGGGTCACCGTCCACGCAGGCCTGAAGTCTGAAGGCGTGATTCCTCGTGCCCAATTCCTCGACGCCGCCGGCAACTGTTCGCTGAGCATTGGCGATGAGGTCCAGGTCGCCCTGGAAACCGTGGAAGACGGTTTCGGCGAGACCAAGCTGTCCCGCGAGAAAGCCAAGCGCGCCGAGTCCTGGAAAGAGCTCGAAGCTGCGCACGAGGCGGACGAAGTGGTCAAGGGTGTCATCAACGGCAAGGTCAAGGGTGGCTTTACCGTCGATATCAACACCATCCGCGCGTTCCTGCCCGGCTCGCTGGTCGATGTGCGCCCGGTTCGCGATACTGCGCACCTGGAAAACAAGGAACTCGAATTCAAGGTCATCAAGCTGGACCAGAAGCGCAACAACGTGGTGGTTTCCCGCCGTGCGGTGATGGAAGCGGCCAACAGCGTCGAGCGCGAAGCCCTGCTGGAGTCCCTGCAGGAAGGCATGTCCGTCAAGGGTATCGTCAAGAACCTCACCGACTACGGCGCGTTCGTGGATCTGGGTGGCGTCGATGGTCTGCTGCACATTACCGACATGGCCTGGAAGCGCATCAAGCACCCCTCCGAGATTGTCGAAGTGGGCCAGGAAATCGACGTCAAGATCCTCAAGTTCGACCGCGAGCGCAACCGCGTGTCACTGGGCCTCAAGCAGCTGGGCGAGGATCCGTGGGTGGAAATCACCAACCGCTACCCCGAGGGCAGCCGGGTCAAGGCCCGCGTCACCAACCTCACTGACTACGGCTGCTTTGCCGAGCTGGAAGAGGGCGTGGAAGGCCTGGTGCACGTGTCCGAGATGGATTGGACCAACAAGAACGTGCACCCCTCCAAGATCGTCCAGCTGGGTGACGAAGTGGAAGTCATGGTGCTGGATATCGACGAGGAGCGTCGCCGCATCTCGCTGGGTATCAAGCAGTGCCAGCAGAACCCCTGGGATGCTTTCGCCTCCCAGTACAGCAAGGGCGACAAGATTGCCGGCAGCATCAAGTCGATTACCGACTTCGGCATCTTCATCGGCCTGGAAGGCAACATCGACGGCCTGGTACACCTGTCCGACATCAGCTGGAACGAAGCTGGCGAGGAAGCGGTGCGCAACTACAAGAAGGGCGATGAAATCGAGACGGTTATCCTCTCCATCGACCCCGAGCGTGAGCGTATCTCCCTGGGTATCAAGCAACTCGAAGACGATGCCTTCTCCGGCTACGTGGCCGAGAATGATCGCGGATCCATCGTCACTGGCGAAGTTGTCGACGTCGACGCCAAGTCGGTCACTATCAAGCTGGCGGACGAGGTCGAGGGTATCCTCAAGGCCTCCGATATCAGTCGCGACAAGGTGGACGATGCTCGCAGCCTGTACAAGGTCGGTGACAGCGTCGAAGCCAAGATCATCTCCGTCGACCGCAAGAACCGCGGCCTGGCACTGTCCATCAAGGCCAAGGATTTCGACGACGAGAAAGATGCGGTCAAGTCGCTGAAGGAGCAGGAGGACACATCCTCCGCCACTACCATCGGCGACCTGATCAAGGCGCAGATGGAAAAGTAACCACCTCACGGCAGGAGCCCGCGCCGCGGGCGGCGGCCCATTGTGGGAGCCCGCTCCGCGGGCGACGGCCCATTGTGGGAGCCCGCTCTGCGGGCGATCGCGCATTGTGGGAGCCCGCTCTGCGGGCGATCGCCCATTGTGGGAGCCCGCTTTGCGGGCGATCGCGCAGAGACTGCGCTCCCACAAAGACTGCGCTCCCAAAGCACAAGGCTCACCCTCGGGTGGGCCTTTTTTCGTTATAAAATAACAAGTTGCGCTATTGTCCCGGCAGCGTCACAATGGCCGAAAAGGGCGCGCTGTGCGCCCGTGGCCGAGCTTAAAAAAAGTGCAGGGGCGGAGGCACAATGACCAAAAGTGAATTGATCGAGGCAATCGCTGCACGGCAGACCCAACTGTCGCTGAAAGACGTGGAACTCGCGATCAAAACCATTCTCGAACACATGTCGGAAGCGCTGGCGACGGGAGAGCGTATCGAGATCCGTGGCTTTGGGAGTTTTTCCCTGCACTACCGCGAGCCCCGTCGCGGCCGCAATCCAAAGACCGGAGATACGGTCGAGCTCACGGGCAAGTATGTGCCCCACTTCAAGCCGGGCAAGGAGTTGCGCGAACGCGTCAACCTGGGACTGCAGGCAGGGTTCTGAGCGGGACTTGGGAAGGAAGTCGGGGGACAGGCATATGAACGTGTTGCGCAAGGTGGTTTCCCTGCTGGTGATTCTGGCGATGCTGGCAGCGGGCGTGCTGTTTGCCCTGCAGAATCACCAGCCGATCGGTCTCGATCTGCTGGTCCATGAATTCGCGCCGCGGAGTCTCTCTCTGTGGCTGCTGGCGGCACTTGCGTTGGGTGGCGTGTTGGGGCTGCTGGTATCGAGCGTCATTATTCTGAGGTTGCGCGGTCGGCTGGCGATCGCGCAGCGCAAGCTCGACAAGTGCAAGGTGGAACTGGATCGGTTGCGGGTCGCCGGAATCAAAGACGGTGACTGATCTGCTGGTTTTCCTGCTGCTGTTTGCCGCTATCGGCATTGGCTGGTGGTTGGGAAGGCGCAGCGTTCGCATCGCCACCACGGATCTCCCCGGCCAGTATTACAAGGGCCTGAACTACCTGCTGGATGGCCGCCCGGACGGTGCGGTGGACGCATTTATCAATGCCCTGGAAGTCAACACCGAAACCCTGGAGACCCACATTGCCCTGGGTAACCTGCTGCGCAAGCGTGGCGAGGTGGACCGCGCCATCCGTATTCACCAGAACCTGCTGGCCCGGCCCAGCCTGCCCCGGCAGCAGGTGCACCAGGCCCACCTGGAGCTCGCCCGGGATTATATCAGTGCCGGCCTGTTTGACCGGGCGGAGCGGCTGTTGCTGGACCTGGTCAAGGATTCCCCGGAACAGCGCCGGGCCAGCCAGCGTCATCTGCTGGAGATCTTTCAGAGCCAGCGCGAGTGGGCCAATGCCATTCAGGTCGCTACCGCGTTGTTGCCGCGCAAGTCACTGCTCAGCCAGACCGGGCCCGCCCCGCTTGGCGCCAGCCGCCAGCCGGTCGCGGTGGCGCTGGCGCACTACCACTGTGAGCTGGCAGCGGAGCTGCTCAAGCAGGGGAATATCCAGGGTGCTCGCAAGGAGCTGCAGCAAGCCCTGGTCCACGACCGGCTCTGCGTGCGCGCCTCGTTGATGATCGGCGAGCTGGAGTGCCAGGCCGGCAATTACCGCCAGGCCGTCAAGGCCCTGCGCAAGGTCAGGCAGCAGGACCCGGAGTATATTCCCGAAACCATACCGACGCTGCAGGAGGCGTATCGGCAACTGGGAGAGGAGCAGACTCTGCGCCAGTACCTGGAAGAGTGTCTGCAGGCGACTCCCGCAGCGCCGCTGGTACTGGCGGTGGCCGACGACATACGCAGCACCAGTGGCGACCAGGCGGCGGCGACATTCCTGTCGGCGCAGCTGGCAAAATATCCGTCCCTGCGTGGCCTGTCACGCCTGATCGGTTTGCAGATGAACAATACCGAAGGTCAGATAAGGGATAATCTCAGTCTGCTGGAGCGCCTGGTAGAGCGCCTGCTCGCCGAGCGTCCGACCTATCGCTGCAGTCACTGCGGTTTCGCTGGCCGCCAACTGCACTGGTTCTGCCCCGGCTGCAAGCACTGGGGCACCGTAAAATCCATCCGCGGCAACCGTGTCGACTGATAGCGGCCCGCGCAAGATCAAAGGTAGGAAGCATGGACTCCCCTGTTCTGGTGGCACTGGATTACGCCGAAGAAGCCGCGGCCCTGGCGCTGGCCGGGCAGCTGTCGCCGCAGTTGTGTCGCCTCAAGATCGGCAAGGAACTGTTTACCCGTGCCGGACCAGGCCTGGTCCGGCGGTTGCAGGACTGCGGCTTCGAGATATTCCTGGACCTGAAATTCCACGACATCCCCAACACTGTCGCCGGTGCCGTGCGAGCCGCTGCCGATCTCGGTGTGTGGATGGTGAACGTGCATGCCAGCGGTGGCCGCCGGATGCTGGAGGCCGCTGCCAGCGCACTGCAGGTCTATGATCGGCCGCCGTTGCTGATTGGCGTCACGGTCCTGACCAGCATGACTGACGAGGACCTGGCCGAGCTGGGTTACGTGGAAACCGCGCTGCAGCGAGTGCAGCGCCTGGCGGGCCTGGTCGCGGATTGCGGCCTGGATGGGGTGGTTTGTTCGGCGCAGGAGGCGCCTTTGCTGCGGCAGCTGCACGGTCCCGATTTCCGCCTGGTGACACCGGGGATTCGCCTGGCGGGAGACTCGCCGGGAGACCAGCGCAGGGTGGTTACTCCGGCCGATGCGCGTGAGCTGGGGGCAGATTATCTGGTCATTGGCCGCTCCATAACCGCTGCGCGGGATCCGCTGGCGGCGCTGCAGCGGGTGCACTCGGAGCTCGGCCTCTCCGCCCCGTAACATCAAATGTGGCCAATGGGCTTGGCCATCTCCTGCCGATTGCTACACTGTTTCCCGATACGGATGCGCAAGGATGCCGACTCGTAAACGGAGATTACGCCATGACATACCTCGAAAACTCGTCTCAAGTTGTATCGGGTGCCGGTTTGACCGGACGCCCGCTGAAAAACCGCCGCCATGGACCATGGCCGGCCGCATCCTGGCCGGTCGCATCCTGGCCGGTCGCACCATTGCTGGCCGCGTTGCTGGGTCTGGGGCTGATGCCCGGGCTGACGCAGGCGGAAACTGTCACTGAGCCGCCGGCAACTGCGGCGGCGGTGCAGGTGCAACTGGTCAATATCAATACCGCGGATGCCGCTGCGCTGGCGGCGGGTCTTCAGGGTGTAGGCATGTCCCGGGCAGAGGATATTATCCGCTACCGGGAAACCTACGGCCCTTTCGGCACCGTGGAGGAGCTGGCTGATGTGAAAGGTATCGGCCAGGCAACGCTGGACAAAAACCGAGCTGTTATAACACTGGAATAGGCTGTGGGCATCCGTATCATAGGGGGCTTCGGCCCCTTTTTACGTTGTCCGCTATTGGCGGTGAGGTGGGAATGCAAGCACTGGTGACCGGCGCTACCGGGTACGTCGGCAGGGAGCTTTGTCGCCAGCTGACGGCTTCGGGGCGCGCGTTTCTCCCGCTCAGCTGCAGCGGGGGCACCCTGCCGTGTGGGCGCGTTACCCGCGCCGCGGACTTGCGCCAGGGACCGATTGCCGGCGCCTTGCTGGAAGGTGTTGATGTGGTGTATCACCTCGCGGGTATTGCCCATCAGCAGGCGCCGGCACAACTCCACGAGGAGGTCAACTATCGGGCCA
This sequence comes from Haliea sp., assembly GCF_040221975.1. Classification (GTDB taxonomy): domain Bacteria; phylum Pseudomonadota; class Gammaproteobacteria; order Pseudomonadales; family Halieaceae; genus Haliea. The sequence continues at coordinate 50,995 of NZ_JAVJWR010000019.1, read as the reverse complement.
CCCTTGCCCTGGCCGAAGCGGCGGAACGCGCCGGTGTACGCCTGTTCATCTATCTCAGCAGTGTCAAGGCAATGGGACCTGCCGCCGGCAGCGAACCTCGACGCGAGAATGAGGTGGCGGTTCCATCCGCTCCCTACGGCCGATCGAAATGGAGGGCGGAGTGCGCACTGCGGGAGCATTTTGCGGCCAGCGCCATGGCCGTGGTGATTTTGCGGCCGGCGCTGGTTTACGGACCCCGGCCCCGGGGCAACCTGCAGTGGCTGCTGCGTGCAGCGCGCGTCGGCGTGCCTGCTCCGCCCGAAGGCGGGGCTCGCTCCATGATAGGGGTCGAGGATCTCGCCGGGCTCCTGTTGCGGTTGCCCCAGGTCGTTGGCGAGGGCGTACACACCTGGATCGTCACGGACGGGGAGGACTATACCACCCGCCATGTCTACCAGGTGTTGCGGGCGGCTCTCGGGCGCGGTAGTGGACGACAGTTGCCGAGCTGGTGCTGGCGCATGCTCGCCTCGGCGCTGGACCTTTTGCAGCGCCAGCCGGGAGGCAGCAGCTACGGCAAATTGTTCGGGGCAGAGCGCTATGACAATCACGCCCTGTTGCGAGCGACGGGCTGGCAGCCACAGCAAACCCTTGCCAGTGTCGCTCCCGCCATGGTCGCTCGTCCGGCCGCTGCGACATGATGCTGGCAATGCTTGTCGCGCCTTTGGCATCGGCATTGCTGTGCGGGATCTGGCTGCGCTGGGCGCAGCGCGGCAATTGGCTGGACCATCCCGGGCATCGCAGCTCCCACACCCGGGCCACGCCCAGTGGTGGCGGGGCGGGCATTATTCTTGCCCTGGTGTTGTCGGTAGTGGTTGCCGCGGCGGGCGGCGTCGGCTGGTCTGCAGCCTACTGGCTGTTGTTGGGCCTCGCCCTGGTGCTGATGCTGGTGGGCATGGTCGATGATCGTTGCAACCTGCCGGCACTATTGCGGCTGGGTGTCTACGGGCTCTGCTGTGGCGCCCTGGTCTGGGGGCTGGCGCCGGGCCTGCCCCCTGACCCGGCAATCCCTGGCTGGGTGCTGTGGCCTTTGCTGGTGCTTGGACTGCTGTGGCTGCTTAATCTGTACAATTTCATGGATGGGATCGACGGTATCGCAGCGTTGCAGTGCGTCCTTGCGGCCGGTAGCGCGGCGCTTCTGTCACTGCTCGCCGGTGCGCCCGAATTCGCGCTGTTCTGTACCTTGCTGGCCCTCTGCCAGTTGGGTTTCCTGTATTGGAACTGGCCACCGGCACGGCTGTTCATGGGTGATGCCGGCAGCGTCCCGCTTGGTTTCCTGCTGGGTGGGCTTGCTCTTCACGGCGCCGGTTCGGGTGCGTTGCCGCCGGCTTGCTGGCTGGTGCTGCTGGCGGGTTTCGTCACCGATGCCAGCTGGACCCTGGCGGTGCGCTGGCTGCGTGGCGCGCCGTTGCTGGAGGCCCACAGGGAGCATGCTTATCAGCGCCTGAGCCGACACTGGGACTCGCATGCGGCGGTTGACTTCCTGCTGCTTGCACTCAACGCACTGTGGCTGTTCCCAATCGCGTGGACGATCTGGCGCTGGCCTGAATTCCAGCTTTTATTGGTAATTTTGGCATATCTTCCGCTTTTGCTTGGCATGGCCAAGATGAAGGGTTTGCCGTAGTATTGGCAGCAGGGGTTCGCACCATATATACCGGTTGCAAGCGGGCCTGTCACGACCATCCGGAGTGGGAGGAAATTTGCTTAATCGGCTTGGCGATGGTGTGCTGCAAGCGATCTCCCGGATGATGGGAACCGTGCGTGACGCTGTGGAAAAACTGGTAGAACTTCCCCGCAATATCAAGCAGGCGCTGTTACTGGCACTTGACATGGTCTTTGTCAGTGCTGCCATGTGGGGCGCCGTGATTCTGCGCTACGGCAATAGTCAGTTTGCTCCCGGCTCTATAGAGGTCCTTTGCGCCGCGATCACCATTGTTGTCAGCGCCATCATTTTCCTGCGCCTGGGCCTTTACCGTGCGGTAATCCGCTTCATGGGGCAGCAGGCGATCTGGGCTGTCATTACTGCGGTGACCTATTCCACCCTGGTGCTGGCATCTACCGTATTCCTGCTGCAGGCGGATGTACCGCGGGCAATGCCGTTTTTCTACTGGGTTATCGCGCTGCTGCTGATCGGGGGCACGCGGCTCACCGTGCGCGCCTACTATCAGGCCAAGCTGCGCTCCCTGTCACGCAATGTCATTATCTATGGTGCGGGGGATTCAGGGCGACAGCTGCTGACGGCTCTGCACCACGGCGACCAGTATCGCGCGGTCGTGTTTGTGGATGACGATCCGCGTCTGCAGCACTCCGTGATCAACGGTCTGCAGGTGGCCAGGCCCGAGGAAATCAAGCGCCTCATCGGTGAGCACAACATTACCCAGGTGCTGCTGGCGATACCCTCGGCGTCATCCGAGCGCCGGCGCGAGATCATCAATTCCCTGGTCGGCCTGCCCGTGCATGTGCGTACAGTTCCGAAAATCAGTGAGCTGGTGGCCGGTCGCGCCAGCGTCAACCAGATCCAGGACATCGACCTGGATGATCTCCTGGGTCGCGATCCCGTACCTCCCCACCCGGAACTGATTGATCGCTGTATCACCGACAAGGTGGTGATGGTGACCGGTGCTGGTGGCTCCATTGGCTCCGAACTGTGCCGCCAGATCCTCACCTCCGGACCGCGCGAGCTGCTGTTGCTGGACAATTCCGAATACGCACTCTACAGCGTGGAGCGCGAACTGCGGGAAACCAGGCAGGCCCTTGGTTCCAGGGTGGAAATCATTGCCTTGCTTGGCTCAGTGCAGGACCAGCGTCGATTGGAGACCGTGTACCGCACCTTCGCTGTACAGACGGTCTATCACGCAGCGGCCTACAAACATGTGCCGATGGTGGAGTACAACGTCGCGGAAGGTGTTGCCAACAATGTCTTCGGCACCTGGTACGCGGCCGAGGCCGCGCGCAAGGCGGGGGTGGAAACCTTTGTCCTGGTGTCGACGGACAAGGCCGTCCGCCCCACCAATATCATGGGCGCCTCGAAGCGTTTCGCCGAACTGGTACTGCAGGGCCTGGCCCAGCGCGAAACCCGCACCCGCTTTTGCATGGTGCGGTTCGGCAACGTGCTGGGGTCGTCGGGCTCTGTTGTGCCCCTGTTCCGGGAGCAGATCGAAACCGGCGGACCGGTAACGGTGACGCATCCGGAGGTTTCGCGCTACTTCATGACGATACAGGAAGCGGCGCAACTGGTGCTGCAGGCCGGGGCGATGGGCACCGGCGGCGACGTGTTTGTGCTGGATATGGGTGAACCGGTGCGCATTGTCGATCTGGCGCGGCGCATGATCCGCCTCAGCGGGTACGAGATGCAGCACGACAGTCACGCCCAGGATCACATACAGATCGAGTTCATCGGTTTGCGCCCGGGTGAAAAGCTGCGCGAGGAATTGCTGCTGGGCAGCAATGTTACCGGTACCGGTCATCCGATGATCATGCGCGCCGAGGAAGAGTGCCTGTCCTATGGCCAGATCCACCGCATGCTGACCGAGCTGAAAGGCTATTGCGACAGCATGGACTGCGCGGGGATCACTTCCGTGCTGAATGCCGTGGTCAGTGGCTTCAACAGCCACGAGGTGCGCTACGACCACGTCTGGCGCAAGCAGGGCATGGCTGGCGGGCCTCTGTTGGCAAAGCCCAAGCCCAAGCCCAAGATCGGCCCGGCTCTGGGTCTTTCCAATGTTCAGGAACTGTTTCCGGAAAAGTCCTGAGGCTTTCCGTAAGGTAATCGAATGCAACACTACGACGTCTTCAATGGTGACGCCGACGGAATCTGTGCGCTGGTGCAGCTGCGGCGGGCACAACCCCGGGATGCGGTTCTCGTTACCGGAGTCAAGCGGGATACCTCCCTGCTCAAGCAGGTGAATGCCGAACACGGATCACAGATCACAGTGCTCGATGTGTCCCTGGATAAAAATCGCAGCGATCTGGAGCGCCTGCTCGCGGCTGGAGCGGAAGTGTTCTACTGCGACCATCATTTCGCTGGTGATATCCCCCAGAGCGCACAGCTGCAGACCCTGATCAATCCCGCTGCGGATGTCTGTACCAGCCTGTTGGTCAACGGTCACCTGCAGGGAGCTTTCCCATCCTGGGCCGTGGTAGGTACCTTTGGCGACAACCTGCGGGATAGCGCACTACGGCTGGCCCGACCCTTGGGCCTCAACCTGGAACAGCTGGAACAGCTGGAGCAACTGGGCATTTACATCAACTACAATGGTTACGGACCAACGCTGGAAGACCTGCACTTTCATCCGGCAGAGCTGTATCGGCTGCTCAGCCACTATGATGATCCGTTCGCCTTCATGGCAGCGGAAGGGGAACATTTCCAGCATCTGCAGAGCGGTTTTCGGGAAGACATGGCAGCGGCAGCGGCCCTTGCCCCGGAATACCAGGATGCAGCGGCGGCGATCTACCTGCTGCCCGATGCTGCCTGGGCACGGCGGGTGAGCGGGGTGTTCGGCAACGATCTGGCCAACAACGATCCGGACCGGGCGCACGCGGTGGTCACGGCACGGGCCGATGGCAATTTTCTGGTCAGCGTGCGGGCCCCGCTGAACAACAAGGCCGGCGCCGATGTTCTGTGCCGGGAATTTCCCACGGGCGGTGGGCGCGCCGCGGCTGCCGGGATCAACGAGCTGCCAGCGGCCCAGCTGCCCGGGTTTATTGCGCGTATTGCGGCTTTCTACGCCTGACCGTTTGCGGCCCGGTCGGGGGATCAGCCTGCAGCCAGGAGTGATGTCATGGACTGGGATGACATGAAGATTCTGCTGGCCCTGGGGCGTCGGGGTTCTGCACGGGGTGCCGCCCAGGACCTCGGTGTCAGCAATTCCACCGTAACCCGGCGCCTGGATGAGCTGGAGCGATCACTGCGAACCCAGCTGTTTGATCGCACGCCCGACGGTTATCGGATGACCGCCTCGGCGGAGGCACTGCTGCCGGTGGCCGAGCATATTGAAGATCTGGTCCTGGCGGCCGAGCGCAGGATCACCGGCACCGACCAGCATCTGGAGGGCAGCATTCGTCTGACCATGCCGGATCGGGTGGACTTCCTGATGCAGCGCCTGGCCCGGTTTGCGGAAGAGTATCCCGGTATCGAGCTGGAACTGATGCCCAGCGATATTCCCATGGATCTGAGCAGACGCGAGGCCGATATCGCCATTCGTGTGCTTCCGGCGGGTGGCAAGCCGCCAGAGTATCTCATAGGTCGGCATCTTTGCCCTCTCAGCTCATCGACCTATGTGCACCGCGATCTGCTGCGCGCGGACGCGCCTGAGGATGTTTCACACCTGTCCTGGGTCGGCCGTTATCCTGCGGGTCAGCGCGAGGACTGGCTGCAGCATACGCAACATCCCGACCGCCCGGTGCGCCATGCCATCAGCGATCTGAGCCTGATGCAGATGGCGGCCAAGTGCCGCATGGGCCTGGTCTTCATGCCCTGTTTCCTGGCTTTTGGCCAACCCGATATTGTCAGGGTGCCGGGCGCATCGGTGGTGCACAGCTCCGATATCTGGGTCCTCACTCACCGTGACCTGCGTCTGAGTGCGCGTTTGCGCGCTCTGCGTGAGGTCATTGCCGAAGAGTTCGCCAAGGTGGCAACCCAGCTGGACACCCGCTGATGGTGCTCGACCTCAATCGCCCTGCGGACTCTGGATGCCCCCGGTGACCGCGATACGCATGGCCTCCTCGACACTGATGTCCAGGGGTTGTACCTGGTCCGCGGCAAGATAGACGGTATATCCACCGAGCTGGTAACTCATCGGCAGGTACACGCCGATAATGTTTTCCCCTAGTGCGCGGCGCAGTTTGTCCGGCGGGTAGCGGGCTGTAACGAACCCTATCAGGCGCACATTCTCCTGTACTTCCACCAGCACCACCGAGTCCGCCTGTTTCTTGTCGGCGATGCTGAAAGCCCGCAGCACATCCTGGATCGCACCGTGCACGGATTTCACCAGCGGGATGCTGCTGAGCAATGTATCGCCCAGCCGCAGCAGGTGGCGAATGGCATACGCGTTCACCAGCAGGCCAACCAGCATCAGCAGGAGCAGGGCAGAGAGCAGCCCCAGGCCCGAGACATACCAGTCCCGGGGCAGCACGGCGCGCAGGGCGGTCCCGGCGATACTTTCCATGGCCAACAACAACCAGTAGATCAGGTACAGGGTCAGGCCCACGGGCAGCACCGCAACCAGTCCCTGCAAGGTGAGTGAGGCCAGGCGCTTCATTGTCTGTCTGTTCCTGTTGTTGAGCGAATGTGCGCAGTGTACCTCAGGGGACGCGCCGCAGTCCGGTATCCCGGAGGGAGTGCTCCTGGCCTGTCCGAAAATGCAACGCGAGTGATCATCGGCGGGCAGTTCCCCTGAAAATCGTAACGGGTAAGCTTGGTTCCGGTAACCCCTGAAGGAGGGAGCACGATGAAAACGTTGACAGTAATGATGATGGGTCTGGTTCTGGCGTCTACCTCACTGACGTCCTGGGCGGCCCGGGATGACAGTCGCCATCTGGGGCTCTGCAAGGCGGAGATCGAAATGGCGCTTGGCGACGATGCCCGCAGCAGGTTGGTGGGCATCAAGCGCCGGAAAGGGCCGGATGAGATGCGGATACTGGTTGTCCCGGCCGCAGGTGAAAGGCTGGTGGTGAATTGCCTGGTGGAGGACGACACGGTGCGTTTCCAGGACCGCAAGGGTGTTGCCCTGCACCTGGGGGGCTTCGAGGGTGCGGACCCGGTAACCTTGAGCCACTGAGCCCCGGCCGCATAGTGACAGGTCCATGCTGCAGCCGCCCCCCGGGGCGGCTTTTTTTTTTCACGCCATTATCCTTGCTGCTGTTGCAGCAGCGCACGGAATTCAGCTTCGGGCATGGGTCTCGCGGCGAGGTAACCCTGGAAGCAATCGCAGTCACTGCTGCGCAAAAACTTGTATTGGGCCTCTGTTTCCACGCCCTCGGCGACCGTGGTCATGCCCAGGTTGGAGGCCAGCTCCAGCATGGCATGCACAATCTGGTTGCCCTTCTCGGAACAATCAATGTCGTCGACAAACTGCTTGTCAATCTTGAGTACATCGATGGGCATGCTGGTCAGATAGGCAAAGCTGCAGAAGCCGGTGCCAAAGTCATCCAGCGCTATCTGCAGGCCCATGTCGTGGAGTTCCTGGAGTATCCGCACCACCTCCTGCGGGTGCGCCATCAGTGCCGACTCGGTGATTTCCAGCCCGAAGTCAGCTGGGCTCAAATCATGTTTCAGCAACATGTCCTGCATCAGGGCAACCAGGTTCTGGTCCTGGAACTGGCGTGCGGCAACATTGATGCAGACTGGCACCGGCGCCAGCCCTTGATCGCGCCAGCTTCTGACCTGGCGCCCTGACTCGTCAATTACCCAGGCGCCGATCGCGTTGATCAACCCCGAGCTTTCCGCCAGGGGAATAAAGCGTGCCGGCGGCACCAGGCCATTGCCGGGCTGCTCCCAGCGCACCAGGGCCTCCACACCGACAACGAGACCTGTCACCATGCAGATCTGCGGTTGGTAATGCAGCAGCAGTTCACCCTTTTCTATGCCCAGTCGCAGTTGCGTGATCGTGTCCATGCGCTCGACGGCGGAGGTGCCGAGGTCCTCGGTAAAGAAGCAGAAGCGGTTGTTGCCCAGGCTCTTGGCCCGGTACATGGCGGTGTCCGCGCTGCGCAGCAGTTCTTCCCAGCTGTCGCCATTTTCCGGGAATATGCTGATGCCGATGCAGCACTCGGGAAAACACTCGCGGCCGTTGGAAAGCGTGTGCTGCCTGGTGATCGAGGCGATCAGATCTGACGCTTTTTGCGCCACCGCATCGGCGGAATCCATATCCTCCATCAGGCAGACGAACTCGTCGCCCCCTAGGCGCGCCAGGGTGTCCGACTTGCGCATGCCCAGCTGCAACCGACGCGCCACCTCGACCAGCACTTCATCCCCGATCACGTGACCATAACTGTCATTCAGGGTCTTGAAGTCGTCCAGATCGAGGAACAATACCGCCAGCTGCTGCTGTTTGCGCTGTGCCCGCTCAATAGCGTGTTCCAGTCGCGATACAAGGAGGAGGCGGTTGGGAAGGTTGGTGAGCCCGTCGTAATGCGCCAGGTGTACCAGATCCTCCTCGAAGCGCTTTTCCTGGCTCATATCGCGGCAGATCAGTACCCGCTTGTGGCTATCCATGGCGCTGCTGTGAACCACGCTGGCCGTGACTGTCAGCGGAACGTCTCGGCCACCGGGGTGGTGGTAGACAATTTCGCCGTGCCAGCGCGGCTGCTTGTCCAGCATGTCCATGACGTCACGGAAGTTGCTGCTGGTGTCATTGCCGCGCAGTTGATCCAGGGAGCGCCCGGCCAGTTCGGCTTCCTGGCGCCCACAGATCGAGGCGAAGGCGGCGTTACAGGACAGTACGATATGGTCCTGATCGACGATCAGGACCCCTTCCGATAAGCCGGCAATGGCGGCGGCATACAGGTCGCGACGCTCCTGGTCCTGCTTTGACTCGGTGATGTCGACCCAGCAGCCGACAATATGAACGGCACCACTATTACCAGTCGGAATGGCAAAGCAGCGGGAAGTATTACGGATCCAGCGCAATTCGCCTTCACCATCGGTAACCCGCAACAGATTGGAAACCTCGCTCTGTTGTCCATCGCGCAGCTGATCCAGCAGCCCCAGAACGACGGGCAAGTCATCCGGGTGGATGTGTTGCTGCCACCAGTCGCTGCCCATGATCGTGCTGGCGTCCACTTTGAGAATACGCTGAATGTTGTCGCTGACCCAGACCAGGCGATACTCCTCCCCGCGGACGTCCATGGTGTAGGTGATGGTGGGACTGGCGGCCAGGGTCAGCTGCAGGCGGTATTCCAGCGTCTGTCCATATTCATGGGCCTCGTGCAAGCCGGTGATATCTGTCAGTGTGCCCTCGTGGCCGCTGAACACGCCATCGCGGTAACGCGGATAAGCGCTGTCCACCAGCCAGCGCATGCCACCCCGGGAGCTGTCTTGCACCGGATACCGTTCAAGAAAATCGGATTGCTGACCCAAGGCCGCGCGCCAGCGCTCGTGTACCCGCTCGCGATGCTGGGGGGACGGCAGCTGCTGGAAGTACGAGTCGCCGCGGCTGGCACCGGGGCGCAAGCCTGCAAGCCGTGCTGCAGCGTGGTTCGCGTAGCGTATGCCGCCATCGGGGTTGGTCTCATAGATCCCCACCTCCAGCTGCGCCAGTCGCTGCAGATAATCCATCTGGGTCTGGTCCAACTGCGTCTGGATGACGGCCTGTCGCAGCAGGGCACGCCGAACCAGTATGCTCAGCAGCAAGCTGGTGAGGAGCACGAACAGCCACCCCTTCCAGGTCTGCAGGGCGGAGATGTCTGCCGCCGTGGCATCAGGCAATACCATCAGCAATGCGCGATCCGACAGGAGGATCCAGAGGGCTCCGACAGAAAAGTATATGAGGGTAACTCTGGAGGTTGCCCTGAAAATCTGGGCTGGGCTCACGGCCTGCCGGGAAGAGTGTCTGCGACAGCAGGGCTGCCGGGGGTAGGGCGGATTCGCACGTGGGTTTGCCTCTCGCCTTGCCGGGGCGTGCGCACGCCACCCGACAATCATTGATATATTCACAGGTTAGTACAGCAGAGAGTAAAACACCACGGCGGGACCTGGTTTGCGGTTGCGGCAGTCGGCTTATCCCTCGCTGCAGGACAGGAGTTCCGCTTCCCAGCCGAATCTCGTCGCCAGCTTCTCGAACTCGATGCCGGGCGGGGCTGTCAACCGCAGCTGCTGGCCGCTGAGCGGATGCCGGATGGTTGCCGCCACGCTCGCCAACAACAGTCGATCGCAGCCCAGTGTGTCGCGGAAAAAACGGTTGTGGATGCCCTTGCCGTGGTTTGCGTCGCCAATGATCGGGTGGCTGATGTGCTTCATGTGCCGGCGCAGCTGGTGTCTGCGCCCCGTCCGTGGATGCAGCAGCACCAGGCTGTAACGGGTGCCTGGATAGCGATCCACCGCGACATCCAGCTCGACTGTCGCCAGCCGATGGTAGTCTGTCAGCGCAACCTGCACTCTCCCTGCTTTGCGCGAGCCCGCGGGGTCCGCCGCATCGTGCTGCTCACGCAATGGGTGATCAATGCGACCCTCAGACGGGCACCACCCGCGCACAATGGCAATATAGGATTTCTCGACGCGGTGAGTGGCAAACTGCTCGCCCAGCAGTCGGGCTGCAGTGGGATTCAGTGCGAACAACATCAGGCCCGAGGTTGGCTTGTCCAGGCGGTGGACCGGGTAGACCCGGCGCCCCAACTGGTCGCGCAACAGTTGCAGCGCAAAGCGGGTCTCATGTCGATCAATGGGGCTGCGATGCACCAGCAGGCCGGCGGGTTTGTTGATCGCCACGATCGAGTCATCCTGATAGAGGATGTCGAGCGCAGCGGGGTCGGTGGCAATGTGCAGATGACCTCAGGCGGCTATTTCGCAGCTCTCCCTGCTGTTGCCGGCATCAAAATACTCCTGGAAAACCCTGGGAGTGCGGCCTCGCCCGGACCAGAGATATTCCTTGCCGTCAATTTCCAGCCGGTAGCGGGGGGGTACTTTCGCTTTCTTGCCGCGCTTTGTCGTGGCGGTTCGCTTGGCGCTGGCTTTGCGGGGAGCCTTCTTGAGGTCCTCTGGCTTTAAACCACTTTCGGCGAGGAGATCATTCACTTTTTGAATGGTAGCCAGGCGATCCTGTGCTTCCTTCTTTTTCAGTTTTTCTTTTTCGGCGGCGAGGGTGGCAGTCAGATTGGCAACAAGATTTTCAAGTTCTGCCAGTGACAGGCGACGAGCCTCGGCGCTTGTCCTGGTCTTGGATTTTGCGTAAACACTGAGTACTGAGTTTTTGCCTTTCATGAATGACTCCTGGTTAAAACAGGCCGTTATTATATTTCCCGCAAAAGCATAAGCAAAGAAAAACTCCAGGCATAATATTTCGGGAGTTATTGCCGGTAGCGTATCAGGGTCGCGTTTCGATGATTTGCACCCAGTGGTGGAGAAACCTGCTCTGGTCGGCTGTGATCTTGAGACAAACCAGCAGCGGCATCGCCAGCAGTACGCCCATCGCTCCCCACAGCCAGCCCCAGATCACCAGCCACAGAATAATGACCAGGGGGTTCAGTCGCATGTTGCGGCCGAGAATCAGCGGTGTAACGAATTGCGCTTCAAGCAGGTTGATACTGAAATACACCAGCGCCGGCACTGTTGCCCCGGCCACGGTGCCGTACTGGACTATGCCCACGAGCAGGAGAATGATCACGCCGAACAGGGGGCCAACATAGGGCGCAAAATTCAGCATCGCCACCAGTACGCCCCAGAGCAGCGCGTCTTGAACCCCCAGCAGCCATAGTGCGCCGGCGGTGACGAGCCCGAGGCAGGTGTTGATGGCACTGATCGTCAGAATATACCGGGACAGCTCCATCTGGATGGTCTTCACCAGCACAATACTGCGGCGCTTGTCCTGTATCCGGGGGAAAATGTCCACAAAGCTGACGAACAGGCCGGGACCGAATACCAGCAGGAACAGGATCAGCATCACGGTCGTCAGTAGCTGGGCAATCATCACCGGGGCGCTGCCGAGCATGGTGAGTACCATCTCCAGCCCGCTCTGTTTCAGTTTCTCGCTGACCCGGTTGTCCTCCTTGTCCTCAGGTTTTTCTGCAGCGGTATCGTCTGTGTCGGCGTCGCTGTTGTCGCCGAACAGGCCGAAGAATGTGAAGCCTTTGGGTTTCGGTGGCTCGGTCGGCATCGGCTCCGGTGCAAGGGAGTCGGTCAGTTGATCAACTCGCTGGGTGAATTGCTCCGTCAGTTCGGGAATGGCCTTGGCCCAGCGCTGGGCTGGCTCCGCCAGCTGGCTGGCCAGCAAAACCAGTGGCCCTCCAATCAGGCTCAAGAGGAGCACGGCCGAAATCGTGCGGGGAATATGGAATCGCTTGAACAGATTTACCAATGGGCTGAGCAGAAGGGCAAACAGTAGCGCGACCACAAGGGGTTTCAGCAGCGACTGGGCAAAATAGACGGTGTATAGCAGCGCCAACGCCAGCAGACAGCGAAAGGCCAGTGACGATTTCGGTGAGCCGGCAGATGCCGGCTCTGCCGCTTTGGCGTCTGCGTTATTGGGCGGGGCCGCTTTATTCACTTCAACGCATCACTCGCGGCCAGACCGGAAGACAATCCAGCAGACAGCAGCGACCACAGGCGCAACACCAGCGACAGCGATGAGCCAGCGCCGTGGCCGCCCAGCAGGGCGTCGCCCCGCTGCACGACAACACCTGCAACAAGCCCGCCACCGATCAGCCAGTACGGACCCAGCGCGCGCAAGTGGTCAATGCGCTGTCGAGCGCATTGCTGCAGCTGCTGTCGGCACAAGACCACCTCTGCCTCCGCAATCTGCAGCTCACGAATCTGTTGTTTTCGCCCCATTACTGTCCCCAGCTCCTATGATTGCCCGCAATTGACGCCGGGTAGCGGGAAGCCCCAGGCTGCGTTTGAAAACAAGCACTGCCCGCCACAGCAGCATCAGGGCCAATAGCTGTAACAGGACAAACCCTGCCAAACCCAGGCTGACCGAACCGCTGCCCAGGAAAACCAGCCACGCAAGCAATACAGACAGCCCTGTCCATGCCAGGATGACGAGCGGTACCATGGCCAGAAGAACCCCCAGCAGGCGCTGGCCATCTGCCAGGGCGAGCTTGAGCTCGAGCTGTAGTAGCGTGGACAGCTGGCGCCCTGTTGCCTGGGCCAGTTGTAGCAGCGTGAACCAGGCTTGAAGCTGCGCTTCTGCAGCGGCGGGTGCCGGTTCGCTCTCTCGCTGGTCCCGGCCTGGCTGTGAAGCCTGTTCCGGCTCCGCCGCTTCTGCTTGCTCCGCCTGTGCTGAATGAGCTACGGTAGCCCCGGGCACCTGACCTATTTCCGGGATAGCAGTTGTGCTGCGAGCAGGCCAGTCACGAAAGCAAGCCCCAGCGTCGCCAGCGGCTTTTCGTGTACGAATCGCTCCAGGTCCTGTCCCACGGCATCGGCCTTGTCCTTGCCTCTGCGCAAGTGGGCCACGGCGTCGTGCTTCAGGTCCACACCCGCCGCCTCGGCGGCGTGGCGGAAATGCTCCTGCGCCTCCATCATATTGCGATACGCAGCCTGCACCGCTTCCTTGCCGGAGTCCAGTTCTTGTTGCTTCGCATTCGTGCTCTTGTCAGTCGCGGTTGCCATGGATGCTGTCTCCTGTTCAGCGAGCAGGTTCTCTGTCATCAAGGGTAGACCATTGCCCGCACCTCTGCATGGATGGTATCGGCCAATGCCGCTTCCCACGGTTTATGTCCGTCTGACCTGAAGTCGTTCTCCACGGAATTCGATGACGTCGCCGTGCACAATTTTTTTGCGCCGCTGGGTTTCCACTGCGCCATTCACCCGCACCTGGCCGTCCCCGATGAACAGCTTGGCCTCGCCGCCAGTGGTAACCAATCCCTCGAACTTGAGAATCTTGTAGAGTTCGACGGGTTCTTTATTGATGTCGACTGTTTTCATTGCTGGTTACCTGAAAAGCTTTCAGTAGGATGATCGCAAGGAATGGAGGACTGCCTGCACGCTGTGTGAGCGAGGAAACCGGGTTCCGGCAGGGAATGCATGAGGCTTCTTGGGGCACAGGCAGGGACGATAATTCTGTGACCCATGGAGTCTAACAGAATACGGCTTCGTTTGCTGGGCCGGGGCGGGGCGGACAAAAGACTGGCCGAACTGAGCGTGGGTCTTCCACGGCGGCCGCCACTTCACTGTGAAGATCTACACCACTCTTGGGGCACTATTCCTGGCGGCGCGCAACGCGTTTGCCGTCATGATCGATTACATCGTGTCTGAGTACGGTTATGACCGCGCCCAAGCCTACATGGTTGCCCGCGTCGCGGTCGACATGCGCATCGGACAGCTGGTCGATGTTCCGAATGTTGACGTATCCGCCATCTTACCGTCAGATATTTTCGTTGAAGAGAAGAAATGATCGCTCGGGGTTGTGGCCATCAACGCCAGCACGAGCCGACGACCCCTTCTCACACCTCACAGCGGTCATACGTACGGCCCTATACTGATCGATCGGTCAAGCGTTCGCGAATCCCTCGATCAGCGTAGCGCACGCTTCCTGTAGAGCTCAGCATCCGCGCGCGCCACGAGGTCCTCGCTCGAGTCCTCTGGTCTCAGCTCAGCGAACCCGACAGTCACAGACGAAGGCGACGGGCCACGCGCCAGTTCCTCATTCACCTGCGCCAGCCGTAACTCTCCAAAGGCCATGTCCGATTCGGGGAGAACGCAAATGAAGTCGTCACCGCCATAGCGGAAGATGAGGTCGGAAGCTCGCAGTCGGCTACGCAACGTGTTCACCACGTTTAGTAGCATCTGGTCGCCCGCTGCGTGGCCCTGCCCGTCATTGACGGTCTTCAGATGATCGACGTCGATGAAGCCGACCACGAGTTGGGTCTTCGTGCGCCTGGCCCGGGATATATCGCGGTTCAGCGCCAGGAAGCCCGGGCCGCGGAGGATCACCCCGGTGAGCGGGTCGATAGCGGCGTGCTCGCGATCGACCGCTGACATTTCGCGGTCAAAGTGTGAGCTTGACCGGTCAAGGTGAGCGTTGGCGCGTTCAGATGCACCGGCGTCCCTGTCGCTGGACGCGGTGTTGCGGTCGGCTTCGGCGAGCGTACGCTGACGGGCACCGGCGTGCCGATCTGCCAGTGCCGCACCGCGATCGAGCTGGGCCTCTGTCCGCTCCTGCGCACTGGCGGTACGATCCTGGAACGCGGCCTCCCGGTCGGAGGTCGCCTCGCGACGAGCGAGTTCTGAGCGAAGAACTCGATTTGGAGACCGGATCCGGTTCCGTGACTCAAGCTCCACGGCAGTCCGGTCACGCTGTTCAGCGGCAGAGTCGCGCAGTCCCGCCATGTGATCGCGGACTTCCCCGGCGTGATCGCGCTCGTGCCCAGCGCCGTCTCGTGCCTGACCCGCCAGATCGCATATATCCAGCTCGTCATCACGTACCTGGCCCGCCCGATCCCGCAAATCTGCGTCCCGGTCTCGCTTGTCGGCGACATCATCCCGCTCGCCACCTGCAGATTCCCGCTTATCTGCGGCACTATCTCGGGTCTCACTGGGCTTTTTCATCGGAGCGATTGTCTCAAGTTTTGGGCTGACAGCGCCGCTGGTGCGCCGCCATCAAGTCCCAGTCTAACACTTCCCCCGCCATGGCCATGAAAATCTGGATGAGTTGGCTCTTGTCCTTGAATTGGCTCCCATCGCGAGCGTTGAATAAGGGCGGGGTGTCGAGTGCCATGGTCGTCCTGCTGTGATCGTGAGAACGCAGCACTCAGCCCGCTTCGGTGGGCCCTGGATGGGCTCAGATTTGAGAATGCCAACGTCGGTGGACCTGGCCGCTTGCACCTCACAACGGCTCTTAGCATGGGGCTGGTTTGGGCCAAATTAGGGGCCTGTCCATGCCACGAAGGGATATTATCTGCACCAAATCTCAGGCAATAAAAAGCCCCGCATCACGGGGCTGACTGAGTATCAGGGTTTTGTTTACACTTTCTTGCGTCTTGACCAGCCAAGGCAAGCAATGCCAAGACCAAGCAATGCCAAGCTTGCTGGAGCGGGCACGACGCTCGGCTGAGCAAGCCCATAGGATACGGCGTCAAATCCGACATTAGGGTCGCCCGACGCGCTAAAGCTGAGGCTCGTTATTCCCGCCGTTTCGACGACGCCCCAAAATGATGGAACTCCAGCCGCCAAACCTACTGAGCTACTAACGCTACCTGATATAAGGACTGTGCTCGCCTCGGAGGTCGTTACATCTAAGCCAAAGGCTGTGATCGGGGTTGTAAACGACAAGAAGTTTCCAAGGCTACTGCCATTGTCATCGTAACCGAGGCCGCCAGAGCCATCTGTTATCGCGCCAGGCACGAGCGTAGGAAAGTCACGCAGCTGCCCCATACCGTTGGTGCCACCAGTTTCGCTTGCGGTAAAGCCCGTAAACGGAAGTGTATCGGAAACAAGAAAATCAGCCTCAAAACTCTCGAAGTTGAGTCCGCCACCTGTCGCCAAATCAAACAGTGCTCTATCTGAAAAAAACATGGGGGCCGCGTGCGCAGATGGCAATGCTGCAAGTATGAAAAACGGCATCATCGCAGAACATATAAATTTGATCATTTCCGGTCCCCTTATCTGTTAGGAATTCGTTCTAGTGTGACCCGAGTAAAAGCAATAGATATGCCAAAACCTGATTATCTGATAAGAATTAGGGATTTAAAAATATACGCAGTAGCCCCACTTCCTTGCTTTGTAAAAAACCCTGACACCTCGCTATCGCTGATCATCCGTAATTGGTCGGAAGCCGTCATCCAACCAAAGACGCCGCTAACTGCATATTCCGGCCCATCGTGAACACCCATTCCGGTTCAACGTGAACACCTATTCTGGACGAACGTGAACACCCATTGCGGGTTGAACGTGAACACTTTTCGGGGATTTCCGGAATGGGTGTTCACCATCCCGGAATCACTGTTCACGTTCAACCGGAATCCCTCTCAACGCATTGATCTTTAAATGATTTGGTAAGCTCCCCCGCTTTTTTTGGGGAGCCGCCATGCCAGGCAAGAGAACTGCAATGCGTAAAATACGAGACGTCCTCAGGCTCCGGCTCTCCGGCGGCCTGTCTATCCGCGAGATCAGTCGCAGCACCAAGCTGAGTGTCGGCGGTATCCAGAAGCTGCTCACCCGGGCCCAAGACCTGGAACTGGTCTGGCCTCTGCCCGACGACCTGGATGACAACCAACTCGCCAACCTCTTCTACCCGGCGGCTGATACCCGCACTTCCCGCCGCCACCAAACGCCGGACTGGCCGGTCATCCACCAGGAGCTCAAACGGCCCCATATGACCAAGCAGTTGCTGTGGGAGGAGTACACCCAGAAGTACCCCAACTGCTGTTACAGCTACTCCCAGTTCTGTGATCGGTTCCGGCGGTGGCAGGGCAAACAGAAGCGCTCCATGCGCCAGCACCACCGGGCCGGCGAGAAGTGCTTTGTGGATTACGGCGGTTCCACCGTACCGGTGATCAATGCCATGACCGGCGAGATCCGCCAGGCACAGATCTTTGTTGCCACCTTGGGTGCCTCCAACTTCTCCTACGCCGAGGCCACCTGGACTCAGTCGCTCCCCGACTGGCTACAGAGCCATGTGTGGATGCTGACGTACTTCGGCGGTTGTAGCGATATGATCGTCCCCGACAATCTACGCAGTGGCGTCAGCAAGGCCTGCCGCTACGATCCGGACCTCAATCCCAGCTACCAACAGCTGGCGGAACATTACCAGGTCGCGGTGGTTCCAGCGCGGCCCTACAAGCCCAAAGATAAGGCGAAGGCGGAGAATGCCGTGTTGGTGGTGCAGCGCTGGATACTGGCCCGGTTGCGCCATCACAGCTTCTTCTCCCTGGCGGAACTGAATCAGTGTATCCGGGCGCTACTGGAAGACCTCAACGGCGTTCTCGCTTAGTGTCTTCTGCAGCAGGTCGGCCGCGCTGGTCTTCTCGGCCAGTTTCTTCATGCTGGCGTCCAGGTTCTTCTTCATGCGAGGGGGCAGGATTTCTCCAGTCTGGAGCATTTAATCTGACGGCATCCGGTTTTAGTTGTTACAGATCAACAAGCGGCGGGAATAAGCTGTTACCCTCCGCGCCTGGACGCCTTTCAGTACCAAACTTCCATCCATCTCCTCGACCGCCTTGGTCATCTCGATCGCATGGGAATAGAGTTCGCGCTCCTGATCAAGTGGCCCTGTGTGGCTACGACCAGTTTTACTGGTTTATTTATCGACTCCTGAAGAGAGGGAAAGAAATGGACCAAGTGTCTCGGTCAGTATCGACCGGCGGGTTCGGCTCCCGCCCTGCCGAAATGTTGTCATCAGTCGTGTTTGCCCTGGTTATCTCGGTAGTTTCCTTCGCAAGCAGTGCAGAAACGCTGTTCGACACCATGCAGGACGTTGATGCAGGTCTTGGTCTTGCCTCAGGGCAGATGGGCGCGCAACGCGTAACTTTTTCCGCTGACGTCGAGAGCATCAATTCGGTGTCGCTACGATTAAGGAATCTTCCAGGTGTGGTTCCCACGGCTGTACCTGTAGTCATATGTAATGATAATGAGTCTGGCACTGCTCCCGGCCCCGTGTGCTCTGGGTCATTCACGACATCGCAGAGTGAGCCCACGTGGCCGGTGTCCGCGACCCTCAAGTTTAATGGCTCCTGTACTCTTCCAAGCCCAGCACAAACCCTGTGGGTGGTTATGAAAAATCCAGCGCCAGGGGGGGGCAACGGCTCATTGCCCTGATCACGCCGGAAGCGCCTGACAGCAGTGAGTACTACTTAAGCTACAACTCCGGAACATCGTGGGAACTACAAGAGGCCCAGGGCAGGGTCCAGAGCACGCCAATGACAATTACCGGTGTGTTTGCTCCTGACGGTACCCCTCCGCGCATACGATCCATCGCGCGCTTGTCTCCATCGAGTTCGCCTACAGACGCAGACACGGTTAGTTGGCGTTGGACGTTTACCGAGCCTGTGATTAGTGTTGAAGCGTCAGATTTTACGGTAACGGGCACTACTGCGACCTTATCGGTTTCAAATGACGGAGCTGGAGTAATTGACCTTACATTGACTGGCGGTGATCTTGCAGATCTAAATGGCATAGTTGCCGTTACCATTGATTCGTCAACGCAGAACATCACGGATCTATCGCTAAACGAGCTTTCGGACCTAAACCCTATTGGCGACAATGTCGACAGCATCGAGGTCGAAAACTTGACTGTTCCTGACGCGCCGACAAATGCAACAGCCACTGCGGGAGATACGACTGCATCGCTGAGCTTTGATGTGCCAGGCGATGATGGGGGCTCTGCTATCACCGGCTACAAGGCGACGAGTACCCCAGGGGATGTTGCCGGTTTCGCGTGCGCTGGCTCACCCTGCACGGTAACGGGCCTTACGAATGGCACCGAGTACACCACGAATGGCACCGAGTACACCTTCACTGTGGCCGCGACTAACGCGAAAGGGGATAGTTTGCCATCAAATGCCAGTAATGCGGTCACGCCGCTTAATGATACTGATGGCGACGGTGTGGCAGATGATGAGGATGCGTTCCCGAATGATCCTGTCGAGACGCTTGACTCTGATAACGACGGTATCGGTGAAAATGGCGATGCGGGTGGCACTGGCATTGGTGTTGTGTTGAGGACGCGTGCGTATTCAATGGGTCGGTATCGTCCTTCTCGGTCCCCAGGCAGGGCGCCCCGGGTACGCCAATTGCGTTACAGCTAGCGTTTCAAATCGACGGATGCGGCAGTTCTGTGGAGATCGCCGCGAAGTTCGGTGATGATCTGCCGGCGGGTGCAAAGGCTTACAAGCGAAGTGTTTCAGGAGAGTGGACCCCGATTACGGGAGCCGTGATTACTGGCAACACGATTAGCTATTCGATAACCGATGGCGGGCCTTTGGACGCTGATGGGCTGGTCAACGGCTCAATTACTGACCCGGTGACGGCTGTGGTTCCGTTTGCTGAGTCTATTGCAACACTTCCGCCATGGGCCTGTGTGTTGTGTTGTTGGTCTGCTCGGTGCTTGTCCTTGGATCTCGCGCTCAGGCTCGGTGGCGAATGAGTCGGTAGTGTGTCTTTTTGTAACTTGGAAGAACTGCACCAAGTGCTGCGGCGTTCTGGGCTTATGGGAGCTGATTTGGAGCCAGCTAACACCTAGCGCTTGGCTTTTTCATCACGACGAGCCCTTTTGGTCAGCGGTTTACCATCTGCACCAACAGTACTTTTCGGTTTCTCGCCCTTGGCAGTCTTTGAGGCGCGGCTAAGAATAATCAGGCTCAGAGTTTCCTGATCACGCAATTTGATCGCGTTCTTCTCCAGGGTATCCAGCTCTTCAAAGCTGTACACGTCGTTCTTGAGCTTCTCTAGTCTGTTCATATTACGCTCGATCGAGGGCTGTTAGCTGTAACGGCCGCAACCTGATCTGACAGCTATCCGTCCGATCAGGCTTGCCCGGGCAGACTGATTAAGCAGCCGCCGACTCTTCCTTGGCCTCCGCCTCAGCGTCTTCCGGTGCCAATTCCGCCACCCTGGCTTCCAGCTCTGTCACTTTCCGCTGCAATTCCGCGTTCTCTTTCTTGGTTTCGCTGAGCGTCTTCTGCAACAGGTCGGCGGCGCTGGTCTTGTCCGCCAGTTTCTTCTTGCTGGCGTCGAGGTTCTTCTTCATGCGCACCGGGTCGAACTGGGTGAGGGTCTTGTTCTCCTCGCGCACCGCAGCCAGGTCCTTCTGCAGGCTTTTTGTCCGCTGTTTCAGTTCGGCGATCTCCGCCACCAGCCGCTCGCTGCGGTTGTGCAGCTCACGGGCGCGCTGCTCGGCCTTCTGGCTGTCTGTCGCCTTGCTGGTCAGCTCGGTGATGGTTTCGAGTTGCTTGTCGACGGCGGCCTGGAGTTCTACCTCTCTGGCGCTGAGGCGGTCGATTTCGGCGGTCTTGGTATCAAGCTGTTCCTGGTACTGGTCGCGGAGATTGCTCTCCAGTTCCATGATGGCTTCAAGCTAATTGGCTGCGAGCATAGTATCCTTGTCTGTTGTTTGGTTAGGTAAGTGACTGACGTCAGTTCAGGGGTGGTTGCCCGTCGTCCCGGTTGTGCCCTCAGGCCCCCGGCAATGCCCTGGCCCGCTCGTCGTCTGCCCACTTCCCAACAGACCAAAAAAAGGGCCACATTCCTGTAACCCCTTGATTTCCATCTAAATATGGCTCCGCCTGCTGGGCTCGAACCAGCGACCCATTGATTAACAGTATCGAAGACATTCGCGACATATAACGGCTAATTGGCAGATTATCAACAATTTTGACGGTAGACATTATTCCGGTTCTCCGAGCTCGACCCCTATGCCGAACCTGTGGCGGTCCAGCGGCCGGGATTGTGTCCCGTAACCTCAAATTTCTCAACGGATTCCTACGACCGAACTCCGAACTGAATCCGAATCGTGGACTGGCCGACAGCCCCGAAGCGGCAGGTCCCTTATCACACTTCAGATTGGATAAAATCGGGAAACCGCATAGTCGAAGATCGTGTCTGCTTAGTGCCAGTATTTCTCAAAGTCTTACCAGACACTGCTTGAAGAGTATGGCCTGATTTCCAGCATGAGCGGCAGAGGCAACTGCTATGATAACGAGTGTGCTGAGAGCTTCTTTCATTGGCTCAGGGAGGAGGCAATTCGTGGGGAACTTTTCGACACAGGAGAACATATGAGGCAAGCGGTATCCGAGTACATTCAAGTGGACTACAATCGAGACTTCCGATACAGCGCCAATGGCGATATCAGCCCGACAGCGATTAAGGCAAAACTGCTCGCTTAGGGGCATGTCCACTTGCGGTGGGTTGGATCAGTCTCTTTTACCGCAGTTAAACGGGAGGGACGTCAGCGCAGAGAGGCTGATTGATCGAATGTTGATAAGTGGCGCAATGATAAATGACGAAGTGCTGGTTGGATGAAGTTGCCACGGCATCTACATTTCAGCAATCAAACCGGAACACTCATCTACCTATTGTTTGGAGTCGGCTGGATAGTTGGCGGCTTCTTCATCTCAGACCTGCTTTATACGCAGCGAGAAACGTCGCTATTTGAACTGTTCAAGGGTCTTGTCTTTGTCGCTATCACCGCGATTTTGGTTTCTGTGCTGTTGAGTATGCGCAGTAACGAAGTTTCCAAATCTGTCGCTGTTGCTGAATATATCTCCAACCTGGATCGCTGGCAGGAGATGCGTCGACGCTTCTACTGGGCGCTCCCCACTGCGGTGGTTATTGTCACTCTCGCGATTTGCCTCGCGACTTATCTGACCCTAACGCTTGTACGTAAACAGACGTTACAGCAGGAGGAGCAAGGCGCCAAAACCCTCGTTTATTCCGTCGCCGCACAAATTAACGCTTCGCTTAAAACCGTGGATTTGATCTTGCACGAGGCAGTCGAGAACAGACGCCAGAATGTCAACGTGCCTGAATCCGAACTCAGGCGACTCCAGCGGTTAGCAGACGACTATGTTCGGGACATCTGGCTGATCGGTGAAAATGGGATAATCCTTGAAACCTCCGATACCGGGAATATCGGAACCGATTCCTCCGATAGAGCATACTTTATCCATCACGCAACAAACGGCAACACCGGCCTGTTTATTGGCAGTTCTATTCTCAGTCGCGCTACAGGCTCTCATTTTGTCTCTGCCTCACGTGCAATAAGGGATAGCGATGGAAAGTTTCTAGGGGTTGCCTGTGCGGCATTGGATCAGGCGAAGTTTGCCGATTTTTGGCAACTACCAGCGGACCATGGAATGGTAGGCGTATCTTTGCTGAATAAGGAAAACGACATACTGCTCAGCAATTCAGGCAGTCATCGCCTAACCGAAAACACCATTAGTTCGCTTGCACTGACAACAGACAAACCCTCGATAACCAGAGCCGAGAATACGAAGGGGGAATTAAGTCTGGTAGCCGCTGTGCACCTTGAATCATTTCCAGGCTTTAAAGTGATTGTTGAAATACCACTCGAAGGCCGTATTGAAGCTTTTCAGGCGATCGTCAACGCCAGCTTGTTCGGATATTTCGGTGTGTCGCTGCTGCTGTTTGGTATCCTCTATTTGCTTGGAAGACAGTACAGAGCCAGCGAATCACTTGAAAAAGAAGTGACCATGTTAGCTAGCTTCCCGATGAACAATATCAACCCAGTCCTCAGGCTCTCTCCAGAGGGCAACTATACGTTTCTCAATCCGTCTGCAGTGCGGTTGCTTGATTCATTGAAAGCCTCGCCCGAACTGCAGAAACTTAGAACAGAACTGGTGCGTATTTCGGGTCAGTCAAAATCCGGTACCAGCGAGCTTAATCTTCAGGATAAGGTTCTGCTGGTTTCTGCTGTTTCAAAACCTAATGGGGACTGTGATCTATATCTGACGGATGTCACTCAGGCCCGACAAGACTCGTCGATGCTGAACCTTTTCTTTGAACTTCCTTTTGTGGGAATGGCCATCACCTCACTGGAGAGCAAGGTATGGGTTCGGGTCAATGATCGTCTCTGCGAGATTCTTGGCTACCCAAGAGACGAGCTGAAAAAACTGTCTTGGCCGGACATTACTCACCCTGACGACCTTGGTGCCGATCTAAGTAATTTTAACAAGATTCTGGCAGGTGAGTCGGAAGGCTATCGCATGGACAAACGTTTTGTTCGACCCGATAAGACAATAATATACGCTACAATAGATGTCAGAGTGATTCGGAAATCATCTGGGGAAATCGACTTTTTCCTGGCGACCATAGAGGACATCACCGAACGCAAGTATTCAGAGAAAGCGCTCAATTTACAGAAAAATCTATATGCAGCATTATCGGCATCCAACCACGCAATCGGTCGATCGGATAGTCGGCAGGAAGTTTTTCATAATATTTGCCAGGCCGCTGTTGAGCACGCGGGCTTTTTGTATGCATGGATTGGAGAGTTGGATACCGAGTCGGAAACTGTGAAACCCGTATCGATGTATGGCAGCGATGACGGCTACGTCAAAAGTGTCAATGTTTCAAGCAATCAGGGAAATCCCCAGGGCGATGGTCCAGCTGGTCATGCAGTTCGCACAGGAAAACACTTTATTGTGCGTGACGTGGAACATGATGAAACGGCTGTCCCCTGGAAAACGTCACTGCTGGACCGTGGTGTCAAGGCATTTGCCAGTTTCCCAATCGTTGATTCGAACGGTGTTTTCGGCGTCTTTTGTGTCTATGCCCAAGGACCTGAATACTTTTCCGAAGACGCAATCTCCCTATTAGATGAAATGGCATTCGACATCGGCTTTGCTTTGGATAACCTCGCGCAACAACAATCTCGTCTTGAGTCCCAACGCTCTCTGGAAGCCAGTGAGGAGAAGTTCCGCAGTGCAATTCAGGAAGCCCCATTCCCCATCCTTATCCATGCTGAAGATGGTGAGGTGCTCATTTGTAATAAGTCATGGCTTGAGATTACGGGCTATACTCTGGATGAAATGGCCACAATTGCCGAGTGGACCATGCTGGCTTACGGCGAAAGTCGGGCGGTGGTGCGCGAAGAAATCAATTCCCTGTATCGTTTGGACGGTCGGAAAGACGAAGGAGAGTTCACTGTTCGCTGTAAGAATGGGGAAATCAGGACGTGGGACTTTAGCTCCGTTGCTCTGGGTAGTCTCACTGATGGACGACGAATGGTGATGAGTATGGCAGCAGATGTGACTGAACGAAAGCAGTCACTCTTGCAGCTTGCCGAGGCCGAAGAGAAATTTAGGCATCTCGTTGAGCAGTCTGTGGCAGGCATATTTATGCTTGATGAGCGGAAACTGCTGTACGCCAATCCACGTACGGCGCAAATCCTTGGCCTGCCGGAAGGGAATTTCGAGGCTGTTGATCTTGAAGCGTTTATTGGTCCAAACGAGCTTACCGCGATATTCGAAGAGATAAGAGCAGCTATTTCTGGCGAAAATTCCAAGGCGAACCTTGAGTTCGATGCCGTTCAGAATTCGGGCGAAAAGATTCGTGTTGGTGCTCAGGGATCGCTAGCTCAGCATGAAGGCAAAGCTGTATTGCTTGGTGTCATGCAAGACATTTCCGAGAAACATCGCGCGGATGTAAAAATCGCCAAATACGTTGAGCAACTTAAACTTGCGTTTATGAGTACAGTCGACGTTGTCATGTCCGTTGGCGAAATGCGCGACCCCTATACGACGGGTCACGAACGTGGGGTCTCCAAAATTGCTGTGGCCATTGCTACTGAAATGGGTCTCGATGAAGAACGCATAGAGGGTATCGGCATTGCCGGACTTCTCCACGATATTGGCAAGATCTCTATTCCTTCAGAGTTATTGTCGAAACCTGGCCGCCTGTTACCAATAGAACTGCAATTCATCCAAACCCACGCACAATCCAGTTACGACATCCTCAGGGCCGTCCGGTTTCCGTGGCCCGTGGCAGAAATTGCCTGGGAACATCATGAAAGAATGGACGGTAGTGGCTACCCCCGGGGGCTGAAGGGAGAGGACATACTTCTGGAAGCACGAATTTTAGCGGTCGCTGATGTGGTAGAGGCGATGTCATCTCACCGCCCTTATCGTGCCAGTCTGGGAATTGACGCCGCACTTGAAGAGATCAACAAGGGTGCAGGAAAGCTTTATGATGAGCATGTGGCGGCTGCCTGTCAGAGAATATTCAAGGAACAGGGTTTTGTAATCAGCGAGCCGTAGGGTTCGATATTTCATCGACTAGACATGCCCTGAGCTGCTGATTCTGATGGTCATGCATCATTTCACTATGTAGTCGTGATGATAGGGGTAGTTAAACTAAACTGCGATAGAGGCGCATCCATATCTATTTTATCTTCCAGCGTTAACTCGTGATGGGCGGCCATTAATTTGGCGACGATGTCAGATAAGTGAGCGTCCACAGTTAATTCCATGGGCATTTTGTTAACGCTTTAGGTAAAGAGCATCAGGTAAATACAACGGTATGCGAACTGCGACCTTCTCGCCAACATGTATTGAGCGGGCCGTACATTCGAGGTACATTGAGCAATTATTATTCGCTATAAGAAGCGCTGACCCATGCCAAGAAATTGCTTTTTTGTTGAGTTGTAGCTTGCTTACCTATGGTTGCACACGGGTTCTATCCAGGTTTTGCAGGCACTTTAATGAACACCATCAGCGGGTTCGCCAGCGGAGGATTAGTCGGGTGGAATGGATATTCGACAAAAGTCAGATGGGCGAGCGCTCCTATAAACAAGGTAATACACGCCACATGCTCCACGGTACAAAGAAATCCTCATGTTGCTCCGTAGATTACTAATCGAGAAAAATGACGAAACCTGTTAAACATAAGCCCAAACCAAATGACTTTTACGAGGCTATTCTCGACTCATTATATGAGCAAATAGCAGTCATTGATGATCGAGGCTATATTGACTGGGTAAACCAGGCGTGGGAAATTTTTTCTCGCGATAACGGAGGTATGCAAGACAAAGAATGGGCGGGTATTAATTACTTGGAAATTTGTAGTTCAGCAGTAGTAAGTGACGAACCTTATGCCAAGTCTGCCTTAGACGGAATTCGACAAGTGCTTTGTAGCGACTTGGACGAATTCACGCACGAGTACCCCTGCCATAGTCCGGAGGAGTGGAGATGGTTTTTGATGCACGTTCGACCAATCGAGTGGAGTGGTGGGCGTCACCTTACCATTGTCCACGAGAATATAACTGGCCGAAAGCTCGCTGAACTTGCTGCAGAACAGATGGCGATGGTGGATGCCCTGACAGAAATTCCCAATCGAAGAGCTTTCGATGATTTTCTGAACAATGAATATATGCGTGCTTGCCGATTTGAGCAGCCTATATCGCTGATAATGTTAGACATCGATTTGTTCAAAATCTACAACGACTCCAATGGCCACCTGTCTGGTGATGATTGCCTGCGTAAAATAGCTGAAACACTCAGTTCGGTAGCACTTCGCCCAAATGATTTCACGGCGCGATATGGCGGCGAGGAATTTGCGATTGTACTTGGTAATACAGATTTGGCGGCCGCGTTGCAGATCGCTGAACGGGCGCGTGTTGCAGTCGAGGCCCTTGCTTTCCGTCCTGTCGCTGGGGCCGCCCCGGAGAAACTAACGATCAGCGCCGGTGTAGCTTGTATCGATGCTAAAAGGAATTCGAATCAATCTCCCAGGAACTTGGTCGAGGCGGCAGACAAACAACTGTATCGCGCAAAAGAAAGTGGACGTAACACGGTCTGTTGGCCTACCTAGATGTAACAGTCGCAACCTGATCTGACGGTTATCGGCCCGACCAGGCTTGCTCCGGCTGGCAGATCAAGCAGCCGCCGACTCTTCCTTGGCCTCGCTTTCAGGCGCATCGGTGGCTTCAGCCTCAGACTCAGCGACTTTCGCTTCCAGCTCAGCGACCTTCCGCTGCAATTCCGCATTCTCTTTCTTGGTCTCGCTGAGCGTCTTCTGCAACAGGTCGGCCGCGCTGGTCTTGTCCGCCAGCTTCTTCTTGCTGGCGTCGAGGTTCTTCTTCATGCGCACTGGGTCGAACTGCGTGAGGGTCTTGTTCTCCTCGCGCACCGCAGCCAGGTCCTTCTGCAGGCTTTTTATCCGCTGTTTCAGTTCGGCGATCTCCGCCACCAGCCGCTCGCTGCGGTTGTGCAGCTCACGGGCGCGCTGCTCGGCCTTCTGGCTGTCTGTCGCCTTGCTGGTCAGCTCGGTGATGGTTTCGAGTTGCTTGTCGATGGCGGCCTGGAGTTCTGACTCCCTGGCGCTGAGGCGGTCGATCTCGGCGGTCTTGGTGTCGAGCTGTTCCTGGTACTGGTCGCGGAGATTGCTCTCCAGTTCCATGATGGCTTCAAGCTTATTGGCTGTGAGCATAGTATCCTTGTCTGTTGTTTGGTTAGGTAAGTGACTGACGTCAGTTCAGGGGTGGTTGCCCGTAGTCCCGGTTGTGCCCTCAGGCCCCCGGCAATGCCCTGGCCCGCTCGTCGTCTGCCCACTTCCCAACAGACCAAAAAAAAAGGGCCACATTCCTGTAACCCCTTGATTTCCATCTAAATATGGCTCCGCCTGCTGGGCTCGAACCAGCGACCCATTGATTAACAGTCAATTGCTCTACCAACTGAGCTAAGGCGGAATGGTGTCAACCGAGGCCGCGTATATTAATGATGAGCCCCGGGCAGGTCAACCGTCGGTGCGGTATTTTTCGCAGGTACAGTACGCGAAGCCATTGTCAAATGCTGCAACTGTGCCGATTAATCGAGCGCAGGCTTCGGCGGCGGCTCCGCGGCTGCATTTCCGGGCTCACTGCACCATAATACGCGGTTGGTTGCAGAGAGCAGGTCCCCAGTCCATGGCAAAACGGTTCAAGGTTCATTCCAGCTATTCCCCGACGGGGGACCAGCCCAAGGCCATTCGCGAATTGGTGGAGGGGATCAACGCGGGCCTGGCGTCGCAGACCCTGCTGGGCGTGACCGGGTCGGGCAAGACCTTCACCATGGCCCACGTGGTGGAGCAGATACAGCGGCCGACTATTGTCATGGCGCACAACAAGACCCTTGCCGCCCAGCTATACGGCGAGTTCAAGGAGTTCTTTCCGGACAACGCGGTCGAGTACTTCGTTTCCTATTATGACTACTACCAGCCCGAAGCCTATGTGCCGTCCTCCGACACCTTCATCGAGAAGGATGCCTCGGTCAACGAGCACATTGAACAGATGCGCCTGTCCGCGACCAAGGCCCTGCTGGAGCGGGAGGACTGCCTGGTGGTGGCGACCGTATCCGCAATCTATGGCCTGGGTGATCCCAAATCCTATTTCAAGATGATCCTGCACCTTTCCCGGGGAGAAATTATCGACCAGCGCCAGGTGCTGCGGCATCTGGCGGAGCTGCAGTACACCCGCAATGATGTCGACTTTCATCGCGGCACTTACCGGGTGCGGGGGGATGTGATCGATATTTTCCCGGCGGATTCCGAGCACGAGGCGGTACGGGTGGAATTGTTCGATGAGGAAATCGAAAACATCTACTTCTTCGACCCGCTGACCGGTGCTGTCGAGCGCAAGGTGCCGCGGGTGACGATTTTCCCCAAGAGCCACTACGTGACGACGCGGGACGTCATGCTCGACGCGGTCGCCCAGATCGAGGTGGAGCTGGAGCAGCGGGTGCAGCAGCTCAAGGACAATGAGAAACTGGTAGAGGCGCAGCGCCTGCAGCAGCGCACCCGCTATGATCTGGAGATGATCCGCGAGCTGGGCTACTGCAACGGGGTGGAGAACTACTCACGCTATCTGTCCGGTCGCGACTCCGGCGAGCCGCCACCAACCCTGTTCGAATACCTGCCCGACAATGCCCTGGTGATTATCGACGAATCCCACGCCACCATTCCCCAGATCGGGGGCATGTATCGTGGCGACCGCTCACGCAAGGAGACGCTGGTAGAGTACGGCTTCCGTCTGCCCTCCGCACTGGACAACCGGCCGCTGCGTTTTGAGGAGTGGGAGCAACTGGTGCCCCAGGCGGTGTTTGTCTCGGCGACACCCGGTCCCTATGAGCTGGAACACGCGGGGCGCACGGTGGAACAGGTGGTGCGCCCGACCGGCCTCATCGATCCCGAGTTGGAAGTACGCCCGGCCAGCAGCCAGGTGGACGATCTGCTGCAGGAAATCCACAAGAACATTGCGCTGGGCGAGCGCGTGCTGGTGACCACCCTGACCAAGCGCATGGCCGAGGATCTCACCGAGTATCTGGCCGAGCACGGGATCAAGGTGCGCTACCTGCACTCGGATATTGAAACGGTGGAGCGGGTGGAAATCATCCGCGACCTGCGCCTGGGTGAATTCGATGTGCTGGTGGGCATCAACCTGCTGCGGGAGGGGCTCGACATGCCCGAGGTATCGCTGGTCGCGATTCTGGACGCCGACAAGGAGGGCTTCCTGCGCTCCGATCGCTCCCTGATCCAGACTATTGGCAGGGCGGCCAGGAATCTCAATGGCCGCGCAATTCTCTATGCGGACAAGATCACGGGTTCCATGGAGCGGGCGATGGCGGAGACCGCCCGCCGGCGCGAGAAGCAGGTCGCCTACAACCTGGAGCACGGGATAACGCCCGCCGGCGTGTTCAAGTCGGTTCAGGACATCATGGAAGGCGCCCGGCGCATGCCTACCAAAGCCAGAGCCAAAGGGCGCAAGGTGGCGGAGGAGTCACTCGCCTACAGCGCCGAGGTTGCGAATCTCAGCCCCGCGGCCCTGGCCCGCAAACTGCAGCAGATGGAGGCAAAGATGCAGGAACATGCCCGCAATCTGGAGTTTGAGCAGGCAGCGGCCATGCGCGACCAACTGGCGCAGGTGCGGCAACTGGCCTTCCTTAATTAGCGGCGGGCAGGAGCAGGGTGAATACCGCTCCTTTGCCGTCATCGCGATTGTCGGCGCGGACGCTGCCGTGATGGTAGTCCGCGACCAGCTTGACGATATACAGCCCCAGCCCCAGGTGCACTGAGTCGGCGGATTGGCGCTGCCGCAGCGATACCATGGCTTCGAACAGGCGCCCCTGCAGGTCCGCGGGCAGTGGCGGCCCGGTGTTGCTGACAGCCAGTGCCCAGTCGCGGCCCCGGGGTGTTAGGCTGATCATGATATCGCTGCCCCCCGGTGCGAATGACGCGGCATTGTCAACCAGCTTGTCCAGTGCCTGCACCAGCAGGTCGGCGGCCCCGTGGACCCGGGCGGGGCCGGGCGGGCAGTGGAGCAGCAGCCGGTGTCCGGGATAGATGTCGCGATACGCCGCGCACACTTCCTGCAACAGCGGCCTCAGGTCAATTACCGTGTGCTCGCGCTGGCCGATGGTTTCCTCCAGCCGGCTCGCTTCCGTCATCGAGTTCAGGATATGGCTGAGCCGCTCCAGCCCCTCCCGGGCGCGGCTGACATAGACATTGTCCGCTGCATTACCTGCCCCGGAGCCGAGGTTGTCCAGCGATGACTGGATCACGGCGAGGGGTGTACGCAACTCGTGCGACAGTTTGCGGCTCAGGGTGCGCAGGTACTCATTGTAGTCATGCAGTTCATCCAGCAGGCGGGCATAGCTGCGGGACAGGTCGCCGATTTCATCCCGGGCGCGGCTGCGGGGGAAGTTGTCCAGCTCCATGCCCTGATGGCCCAGTACCCGGTCGGCGGCGCGGCTGAGCCGGCGAATGCGCCAGGACAGCAGGCTGGCGAACCCCAGCAGGCCCAGTGCAGCCGCGCCCAGGGCCAGCAGGCTGTAGCCCAGCAGGCGACTGAAAGCGCGGTCAGTCAGGGACAGGTATTGCTCGCTGCCCTGTTGTACGACCACGGTACCGATCACGGAACCCCGGTTGCGTATCGGTGCCGCCGCAGACAGCGTTCTGCGGCCGGGGGTATTGGTACGATACCAGCGTCGCTCGGGGTGGCCGCGGAGGGCGCCGCTGATTTCCTCACCGTCGACAGTACCGCTTGCCGCCGGCTCCGGCAGGGTATCCAGGTCCGGGTCCGCAAGTATGCGCCGGTACAGCGCCCGCAACAGCCAGAACGTTGCCGGGGCAGCGGTATCGTCGGCAGCGGGCGCGACAGTAGCCAGCAGGCGGGTATGCCGGTCGGTTACCAGCAACTGCTGCCCGCCGCCTGCAAAACGCGCCAGCTGTGCCTCCAGCTCCGCCGGTGGATAAATCAGCCAGGGTGGTGCTGCCTGGGTCAGGGGGCCGGTGTTGCCCGCGGTGCGCCAGCCGCGACTGCGATGGTCGGCCACATCGACTGCGTACAGGCCCAGCCGCCCGCCGGTCAGTGCCAGCGGCAGGGCCAGCTCAATGGCGTAGCCTTCGGCGGTATCCTGCCAATAGCCCCGTATCCTGCCGGCGTTTACCTGCGGGTGACGTCTGCCGGCGTACTGGGCGACCACGCTACCCGGAGCGGGAGTCGCTATCACGTACTCCTGTCGCCGGCCATCCAGCCAGGTCACCAGGAGCAGCCGGTCACCATTGGGTTCGGGGCTCAGGCCCGGGTCGTGGTAGGTGACACTGTCATCCCTGATCTGCAGCATCAGGTACAGGCTGCCGTCGCGCACACCGGCGCGGTAGCGCAATGCGGGGACTCGGGTATCGAGGTTCTCGAAGCTGCCCTGGATGGTTTCCGCCCAGCCGTCCTCGTAGCCGTCCAGCACTGGCTCGTATGCCAGTGCCGGGGCATAGATCGATCTGCCCAGGTCATCGGCGGTGCGCAGGCGTTGGGGGTCGGGATACAGCATCAGCGGTTGGTCCGACAGGCTGGCGGCGATGGCATCGGCGGTGGCGGCGATAGCGCGGCCCTGACCTTCGCGCAGGGCACCCTCCATCTCGCGCAGGAACTGGCACCCCGCCCAGGGCAGGGTCAACAGCAACAGGCTGACCAGGACCAGCTGGCGGCGCAGGCTCAAGCGTCAGTCCCCGCGCCAGCGATAGCCCATGCCGTAGGCGGTTTCGATGGCACTGAAGGTGGCGTCGAGGGTTTCGAACTTGCGCCGGATCCGTTTGACATGGGAGGTGATGGTGTTGTCGTCCAGGACCACGTTGGCGCTCTCCATGAGCTGCTGCCGGTTCTTGACGTGGCCGGGGTGACGGGCAAGGGTGTGCACCATCCAGAACTCGGTGACCGTCAGAGGCACCGGCTGCCCCGCCCATTGTGCGGTCATCCGCTCCAGGTTGAGCGTCAGTGCTCCCTGCGCAATCACATGCTCGCGCAGCTCCGGCTCTCGCAGTGCCCTGACACGGCGGAACAGGGCCACGATGCGTGCCAGCATGTGCGTCTGGCTGATGTTCTTGGTCAGGTAGTCGTCGGCACCGAGTCGCAGCCCGGAGATGATGTCCAGTTCGCTGTCCCGGGCGGTCAGGAAGACGATGGGCAGTTCCGGTGACAGGCTGCGCAGTTCGCGGCAGAGCTCGAATCCGCCTTCGATATCGTCCCCGAGGCCAACGTCGATAATGGCGAGATCAGGCAGCTGGCGCAGGAAGGCCGCACTGGCGCTCTGACGGTCCCGGTGGACTGAGACCCGGAATCCCTGGCGCTGCAGGGCATCGCGGTAGTTTGCCGCCAGAGCGGCTTCATCTTCGACGATGGCGATATGGTGGGGCATGCAGGGTATTACCGGGAGCCGGGAAGCGGCCATGGTTCCAGAATCCCGGGCCGCACTCAAGCTGCTGCCACAATTCGCCACGATTGCGCAGAACCCTGCCACAGTTGCGCCACCGGAATGCCAGCCCGGCGCGCTTCAATACTCCTACCTTCAACGGCAGGAGAATAGCGTGAATACCAACACATCCAGCATCAGCGATTTGCCCGACCAGCGCGAGGTCGTGACGGGCCTGTGGTTCTGTTTCCGCGTGTTGCCGGCACTGATCGCTTTTCTGTTGGGCCTGATCCTGTTGAATGCCAGCGTGGCGCGGGCGGCAGACGCTGCTGCCCCGGGCGCGGGAAATCTGCTGCTGCAGGGCCCCGGTCTGCCGCCCGTACCTGCAGTCATGCAGCATAGCGCGGTCCAGGTCAGTGTCTCCGGCATGGTGGCGGTGGTGACGCTGGAACAGACGTTTCGCAACAACAGCGAACAGTGGGTGGAGGGGGTCTACGTATTTCCGCTGCCGGGGCAGGCCGCAGTCCGTGCCCTGGAAATGCGCGTCGGTGAGCGGCGGATCATCGGCGAGATCCGCGAACGGGAGGAAGCGGAGGCGGTGTACGCTGCGGCCCGGGATACGGGCCGCAAGGCCAGCCTGGTAGTGCAGCAGCGGCCCAATTTGTTCAGCAACCGCATCGCCAACCTGGGCCCTGGCGAAACCGTCGCGGTCAAGCTGGAGTTTGTGCAACCGGTGACCTATGCCGAAGGGGTCTTTGGTCTGCGCCTTCCCATGACCCTGACGCCGCGCTACATTCCGGGTCGGCCCCTCGCTGCAAGCGCCAGTTCCTTGTCGATACCCGACTATCTGCGCTACTTCCCGGCCACGGACGAGGTCCCCGATGCGCCCCTGCTGGCGACGCTGCAGCACTTCCGGGCCGGCTCTGATGCCGCGCCGCTGAATCCTTTCACCATTGTCGTGGATCTCAACGCGGGACTGCCGCTGGCGCGGGTTGATACCCCCTACCACGAGATGCACCTGCGTCGGGACGGCAACCGCTACCAGCTGCGCCTGGCGCGGGGCAGCAGTGAAATGGACAGGGATTTTGTACTCCACTGGGAGCCGGCTACCGGCAGCCAGCCCGGGGCCGCGTTGTTCACGGAACAGGTGGCCGGGGAGCACTACGGGCTGTTGCTGGTGGTGCCCCCCGCGTTGACCCAAAGCCCGCAAATCCGGGCCCGCGAGCTGGTGTTCGTGGTCGACACCTCGGGCTCCATGGGCGGGGTGCCGATACAGCAGCTGCGACAGAGTCTGGTGGCGGCACTGGATGGATTGCGGCCCGGGGACCGCTTCAACATCATTGCCTTTGATCAGAGTTACCGGACATTGTTTGCCGACGCCATGCCGGTCGGTCCGCGTACGTTGCAGCAGGCCCGCGCATTTATCAGCCAGATTCGCGCAGCGGGTGGCACCGAAATGCTGCCACCCCTGCGACGCGCGCTGGCAGTGTCGACTGCCGGCGACAGTGGCGGCCGGTTGCGACAGGTGATCTTCATGACCGATGGTGCGGTGGGCAATGAGCATGCCATTATTGATACCATCGCCGCGGAAGTCGGCGACAGCCGCCTGTTCGCTCTCGGTCTGGGCTCCGCACCCAATAGCTGGTTCCTGCGCAAGGTGGCGCAGCTTGGACGGGGCCGCCATTTGCACATTGGCGACCAGTCCGAGATCAGCGCCCGGGTCGCGGCCCTGCTGGACTATCTGTCCGCGCCGATGCTGACTGATATCCGCGTGGACTGGCCGCAGACCGTGGTGGCTGCCGGCGGTCCGGTCCCCGACCTGTACGCGGGTGCACCCTTGTTGCGGCTGGTGCGCTTCAATACCCCACCCCAGCCAGGTGTGATCAGGGTTTCGGGGGAGCTGGCCGGGGTGCCCTGGCAACAGGAGCTTGCTCTTGGTACTGACGGCTCCGGTGGCGCCAGCGCGCCCGGCGTGGCCAGCCTCTGGGCGCGGGAACGCATGGAGCAGATCCTCGAGCAACGCCATCAGGGCCTGCACGAGGACAGCGTGCGCGCCGAGGTGCTGTCGCTGGCATTGAGACACCGACTGCTGAGCCCCTTTACCAGTTTCGTTGCCGTGGAACAGGCAGTGTCGCGTGCCCGGGACCTGCCCCTGCGGGCAGTCGCGGTCCCCGGCACCCGGCCGCGGGGCCAGAGTCCACAGGCACTCGCCTACCCGCAAACCGCCACCACTGCCGCTGCCAAGCTGTTCCTGGCTTGCCTGCTGCTGTTTGTCGCCCTCTTGTTCTGGGTCATGCGGGGCCCGGAGGTGGACCGTGCTCCCGATCCGCGCCAGTAGGCGCATGCGTCGCCTCGCGCTCACGGGGCTGTTGCTGCTGGCGGGCTGGCAGCTGGCGGGTGCCGGGTGGATACACGTCAAGGCGATGCTGGCCCAGCACCTGCTCGCCCGGGCCTGGCTGGAATCCGCGGCCACGGGTGTTGCGCAAAAACCCTGGCCCTGGGCGGACACCTGGCCGGTCGCCGTGCTGCGGGTGCCGGGTTTGCAGGTCGAGCAGTATGTGCTGGCGGGCACCAGTGGCCAGGCCCTGGCCTTTGGGCCTGGGATGCACGAGGTGTTTGCCGGGGGCGCTCGCAACTGGACCGTATTGGCCGGGCATCGCGACACCCATTTCGGCTTCCTCCGGGCGCTGCTGCCAGGCATGCTCGTGTCGCTGGAACGGCCCGATGGGGAATTGCTGGAGTACGAGGTGCAGTCAACGCGGGTGGTGGACAGTCGTCGCGAGAGTCTGGATCCGCCAGCCGCAGGTGGCCCGCAGCTGTTGCTGGTGACCTGCTACCCCTTTGTCAGCGTGGCGACGAACGGGCCGCTGCGCTATCTGGTCTCGGCGCGGGTGGTCTATGGCCCAAGCAAATGACGCAGTTCGTCGCTTGCCAGCGGCTGACTGAAATAAAAGCCCTGGCCCAGGATGTCGCCGTGACTGCGTACAAACTCGGCCTGAGCCACACTTTCAATGCCCTTGGCGACGACCTTCAGCCCGAGGGCGCGGCCCATCGCAATTACGCTGTCGGCGATGATCGTCTGCTCGTTATCTTCGGGAACACGCTGCATGAACGCCGGGTCTATCTTGAGCGTGCTGACGGGTAGCTTGCCCAGGTATTCCAGAGCAGCGTAACCGGCGCCGAAGTCGTCCACGGCTATATCGACCCCAAGTTCAATGATGGTGCTCAGGCGCTCCAGTACACGGGGGCGGCTGCTGAGCAGCGCCAGTTCCTTGATTTCCACCTGCAGCATGTGCGGCTGCAACTGGTACTCCTTCATTGCCTGTGCGAGTTCCTCGGGGAAACTGCCGCCATGCAGCGAGTGAGTGCTGATGTTTATACTGACCTGGCCGGGGTCCAGGCCCTCATCCAGCCACTCGCGCAATTGACAGCAGGCGGCCCTGAGGGACCACAGGTCGAGCCGCCGCACTAGCCCCGCCTGCTCT
This sequence comes from Haliea sp., assembly GCF_040221975.1. GTDB lineage: Bacteria > Pseudomonadota > Gammaproteobacteria > Pseudomonadales > Halieaceae > Haliea. The sequence continues at coordinate 14,705 of NZ_JAVJWR010000019.1, read as the reverse complement.
GCGAGGGAGATAAAACGGCTGGGAGGAACAGTGCTGGAATCGGGAGTGTTCCAGCGCGCGAGCGCCTCAAAACCGACTGACCTGCCGCTCACGAAATCGATCTGCGGGTGGTAGACCTGGGTCAGGGAGCCGCTATCGAGCGCTGCCCGCAAAGCCTCAACCAGCGCCATGTGCTCCATGGCGGCCTGGGTCATGTCCGCGGTATAGAAACGCCAGTCGTTGCGACCGCCCTGTTTGGCGCCGTACATGGCAGTGTCCGCGTAGCCCAGCAGCCGGGTGGCGGTCTCCGCATCATCCGGGTAGACACTGATGCCGATACTGCAGCTGAGCAAGACCTCGGTGTCATGGATATGAAACGGGCTGCAAATGCTGTCCATCAGCTTGCAGGCCACCGCTGAAGCGTCATCGGTGTTTTCCAGTTCATCCAGCACGGCGATAAATTCATCGCCACCGATCCTCGCCAGAATGTCACTGTCCCTGAGCGCGGCCTGCAGGCGCTGGGCAGCCTGCTGCAGCAGCTCGTCACCCGTTGCGTGACCAAGGGTGTCATTCACCTCCTTGAACCGGTCGAGGTCAATGAACATGACGGCCAGGCGCTTGCAATTACGCCGGGCGGTGAGGATGCTGCGTTCCAGCAGGTTGTCCAGCAGACTGCGGTTGGCCAGACCCGTCAGGGGATCGTAGTGGGCCACGGCCTCCAGTTGCAGGCGGGCAACATGCAGTTCGGTGACATTGCGCACCAGGCACACCAGCTGATTGTGGTCGCGGATCGGAGCGATACGGGCTTCGTACCAGGGCATGCTTTGCCTGATCTGCAATTGGTATTCGAGGGTGACAAGTTCGCCCGAGGCCGTTGCCTGCTCCATCGCTGCGGTGAAGCTGGCGGCAATATCCACGGGCAGTACATCGGCCATGCGCTTGCCCAGGAAACGTTCCGGGGGTACACGCAGTTCCTCTGACTGATGGCCGCGGAAATCCCGGATCACACCGTCGTGCTCGAGCAGGAAGTAAAGATCCGGCATGGCCTCGAACAGGGCCTCAAGGAACTCTTCTTGCCGGTACTGCTCCGGGAGCGGTTCAGTGGCCAAGGTCGCTGCCTCGCCCGGAACGGCGTCGCGGCCGCCAGTCACTCATGCCAGCGGGTCCAGCTTCTTGACCAATGCCGCCTCATCCAGGGCGGTATAGTCCTTGCTGACATGCACCGTCGCAAGTTTGGCAACGTGCTCGTTCAATTGCTGGTTCAACAGCCCGAGAAAATGTGGTGAGGCAACCAGCATCAGGTTGTCATAGCGGTTGCTGGTGCGGCCCTCGTTCAGGTGCTCCGCAAGCTCTGCGGCGAAGCGCTCGTGCTCGTAGTCCTTCGGGTTGGTAGGCTCCGCGAAGGCGCCGCGATTGGCGCCATCCATGCCCTGGGATGTGGTCTGGAAGTGCCCCGGGCGATCTGAGCTGAGGTCCTCGTTTTTCTCCCGGCTCTGGGGGTGGCTGAATTCCTCCAGCAAGGTGAGGGTGCGAGGGCGCGCCTGGGTTGCAAACAGGCGGGCGCGGCTGGCGTTGGCGACAAGTAGCCAGGTGCTCATGGGCTCTCCTTCTGTCGAATGTGCCGGAGTATGACTATAGCGCACTCCGCCTGCAATCGCTGCCCCAGCCTCGTCTTCCCCATAGGTATTCGGATCGTGTATGTTAGGCCAGAAAAACACGGGGGCGGGAGATGACCGGGGAGGAATCGGCCAGCGCGCAGGCGCAGTGCCAGAACTGTCGGGCCAGTTTGATGGGGCCCTACTGCCACCACTGTGGGCAGCCAGCCGCGCCCGTGGTTCGGTCCTTTGGGGCGCTGGTGGTGGAATTTCTGCAGGAAACGATCAGCCTGGATTCCCGTGCCATGCGCACCCTGGTCGCCCTGCTGGCACGCCCCGGATTTCTCACCAATGCCTACCTGCGGGGGCAGCGCAAACGTTATGTGCCGCCGTTACGCCTGTTTCTCTTTACCAGCCTGGTTTGCATATTCGCGATCTGGCTGCTCAATATCACCGGTGAACGGGAGTTGGTCGTAGGCCCCGGTGAACTGACCACGGAGAACGGTGAGCTGGCCCCTGAGCAGCGCCGGCAGATACTGGAGCGTATCTCGGGAGTCGAGCTGGAGCAACTCGAGCCAGCCGAGCGCGCCGAGCTGGAGGCGCGTCTGGCGCGGCTGGAAAATGCGCTGGAGGGCGGCAAGGCGGAGTCTTCTGTTGCGGAAGCGGGAAATACGGAGCCGTCGGCCCCCGGAATTGTGAGCGCCACCTATACCGAAGAGGGTTTGTCGCTCGCGCTGCCCGGGTTGTCAGAGGAAGACACCGGCAAGCTGGAGGCGCGGCTGGAAAAGAGTGTAGACAAAATTCGCAGCGACCCCAATGACTTCGCCAACGACGTGCTGGAAAACATTCCGCAAACCACCTTGTTGCTGGTGCCACTGTTTGCCCTACTGATGAAGCTGGCCTATCTCTTCACCGGCCGCTACTACGTGGAGCATCTGATTCACGCCCTGTACGGCCACGCCTTTTTGTTCCTGGTGGTGCTGCTGGTGATAGGGCTGGACTTCGGCAATACGCGGCTGTCCGCATCCGCCAGCCTTTCCCTGCAGTGGCTGGGCCATCTGCTGGGCTTGCTGGAAGTCCTGCTGTTGTTCTGGGTGCCGGCCCATTTCCTCCTGTCGCTGCGGGTGGTCTACGGTCAATCCTGGCGCATGACACTGTGGAAGGGCTTTTGTCTGGGCCTCTGCTATCTCGTGCTGCTCCTGATCGGCCTGGTCAGTTTGCTGCTGGTAAGCGTGCTTGTCACCTGAGCTGACAGCTGTGCTACACTACGCGCCCCTGAATTGACCGGTTCGGGACAACAACGAACCTCAGCCCCCGATCTCTGATTGCAGCTGACTCACGTGGCCTTTGGTAGGGGCCACCACTGACACAAGGAAAGCGCATGCCCGCGATTACCCTGCCTGACGGCAGTCAACGCCACTTTGACCAGCCCGTTTCCGTGCACGAGGTGGCCGCCGCCATTGGCCCCGGCCTCGCCAAGGCCGCCCTGGCGGGTGTGGTTAGCGGTCGCGAGGTGGACACCTCGCATGTCATTGAGCAGGACGCCAGTCTGGCGATCATCACCGAGCGCGACGACGCTGGTCTGGAGGTGATTCGTCACTCCACCGCCCACCTGCTGGCGATGGCGGTGCAGGAGCTGTTTCCCGGTACCCAGGTGACGATCGGCCCGGTGATCGAGGACGGCTTCTATTACGACTTCGCCAGTGGCCACCACTTCACCCCGGAAGATCTGGAGAAGATCGAGCAGCGCATGCAGCAGATCGTCGAGGACGACCTGACAGTAGAGCGCCTGGTCATGAGCCGTGAGCGCGCCATAGAGCTGTTCCGCAACATGGGCGAGCATTACAAGGTACAGATTATAGAGGACCTGCCCGAGGGCGAGGAACTCTCCATCTACCAGCAGGGCCCCTGGATGGACCTCTGCCGCGGCCCCCATGTGCCCAGCACCGGCAAGCTCAAGGCGTTCAAGCTGACCAAGGTCGCAGGCGCCTACTGGCGCGGCGACTCCAGCAACGAGATGCTGCAGCGTATCTACGGCACCGCCTGGGCCAACAAAAAGCAGCTGCAGGAGTATCTCACCCGTATTGAGGAGGCGGAGAAGCGCGACCACCGCCGGATCGGGAAGAAACTGGGACTGTTCCACACTCAGGAAGAAGCGCCGGGTATGGTGTTCTGGCACCCGGATGGCTGGACCCTGTACCAGGTGATCGAGCAGTACATGCGTCAGGCCCAGCGCGCGCATGGCTATCGGGAGATCCGCACCCCGCAGCTGGTGGACATGTCCCTCTGGGAGCGCTCCGGCCATGCCGACAAGTTCGGCGATGACATGTTTACCCTCAAGTCAGAGGAACGCCAGTTCGCGGTCAAGCCGATGAACTGTCCCTGCCACGTGCAGGTGTTCAACCAGGGCCTGAAGTCCTACCGGGACCTGCCACTGCGACTGGCGGAATTCGGCAGCTGCCACCGCAACGAGCCCTCGGGTTCCCTGCACGGTATCATGCGGGTGCGCGGTTTCACCCAGGACGACGCCCATATCTTCTGTACCGAAGACCAGATCCAATCCGAGGTCGCCAGCTTTATCGACTTCCTGCATGCGGTCTATGCGGACTTCGGTTTTACCGAGGTGATCTATCGGCTTTCTACCCGGCCCGCGCAGCGGGTGGGCTCCGACGGGGACTGGGACCGGGCCGAAAAAGCCCTGGCGGATGCTCTGGATGCTCACGGCCTGCCCTGGCAGGAACTGCCGGGGGAGGGCGCCTTCTACGGCCCCAAGATTGAATTTTCCCTGAAAGACTGCATCGGCCGCGTCTGGCAGCTGGGCACGATCCAGGTGGATTTCTCGATGCCCGGTCGCCTCGGCGCCCAGTACGTGGCCGAAGACGGTTCGCGCCAGGTACCGGTGATGCTGCACCGGGCGATCCTCGGATCCTTCGAGCGTTTCATCGGCATCCTGATCGAACACTACGAGGGCGTGTTCCCCACCTGGCTGGCACCGAACCAGGCCGTTGTGTTGAATATTACCGACAAACAGGCCGAATATGCCGGTATTGTGGAAGATTCGTTGAAAAACAAAGGCTTTCGGGTCCATTCGGACTTGAGAAATGAGAAAATCGGCTTTAAAATCCGCGAGCACACTATTCAGAAGGTTCCCTACCTGTTGGTGGTGGGGGACAAAGAGGTGGAAACACAGACTGTGGCCGTGAGGGCCCGTCGTGGCGAGGACCTGGGTTCAGTGAGCCTGGATGCGCTGGCAGCGCTGCTCGCGGACGATGTGGCACGTCACGGCCGTATTGTATTGGAGAATCAGCATTAAGAAAGATATCGGCAAGGGCGCCTCCAAGAAAGCCCTGATCAATGACCAGATTACGTCAGACCCGGTGCGCCTCATCGGCGCCGACGGTGAACAGGTAGGCATTGTGTCTTTGCGAGAGGCACTGGCGGCGGCGGAAGCGGCCACCATGGATCTCGTGTTGATTGCTGATTCAGAGCCCCCGGTCTGCAAGGTTATGGACTACGGGAAGCACGTGTTCGAGGCCAAGAAGCAAAAGAATCTGCAGAAGAAGAAGCAGAAGCGAACACAAGTAAAGGAAATGAAGTTTCGTCCAGGGACGGAGGAAGGAGACTACCAGGTCAAGCTACGCAACCTGGTGCGTTTTCTGGAGCAAGGCGATAAGGCCAAGGTCACGCTGCGTTTTCGCGGTCGTGAAATGGCTCACCAGGAAATCGGCATGGAGCTACTCAAGCGGGTAGAAGCCGATCTGGCCGAATTGGGCGCTGTCGAGCAATTTCCGAAAATGGAAGGGCGACAGCTGACCATGGTGATCGCACCCAAGAAGAAGAGCTAGGGCCCGTGAATGCCCTTTCCCTTCACTTTTATTGATGCCAATGCGGAGTATCTGACGATGCCAAAAGCAAAAATTCACAGCGGGGCTGCCAAGCGTTTCAAGAAAACGGCTGGTGGCTACAAGCGCAAGAGCGCTTACAAGAGCCACATCCTGACCAAGATGACCACCAAGCGCAAGCGTCAACTGCGTGGGACCTCCCTGGTCCACGCCAGTGACAAAGTGCACGTAGACCGCATGTTGCGGGCCTGCTGACGGTTATTATCGAGAATTAGGAGAAGACTATGCCCCGCGTAAAACGTGGTGTAACGGCGCATCGCCGTCACAAGAAAATTCTGAAGCAGGCCAAGGGTTACTATGGTGCCCGCAGCCGTGTGTTTCGTGTTGCCAAGCAGGCTGTTACCAAGGCCGGTCAGTACGCCTACCGCGACCGCCGCCAGCGCAAGCGCCAGTTCCGGGCGCTGTGGATCACGCGTATCAACGCCCAGTCCCGCGCCAACGGCCTCAGCTATAGCCGCCTGATCAATGGCCTGAAGAAAGCCGATATCGGCCTGGACCGTCGCGTCCTTTCCGACCTGGCGGTACATGACAAGCCGGCTTTTGCAGCGATTGTGGAGCAAGCGAAGGCCGCACTGGCCTGAGCCCACCCTGGCCGCGCCTTGGCGCGGATCGCTGGCTACATTTGCAAGACCACGAAAGGGAAAGGGCACAGCTCTTTCCCTTTTTTGTTTGGCTTTGGTTCGGTGGGTGATTCTCGTCCGGCGCGTGCCTCCAGGGCTTGCCCGGACACGCCGCAAGTACGTCCGTGTAGGCTCGGCGGCGGCCGTCCTTGGCCGCCGACGGTCCGGGCAACCCCTGCAGCCACGCACCGGACTACCTTCGGCGCACTGAGCAGGCACCAAACAAAAAGTTGCCGGGGTGGTGGGGCTGGCGCGAGGGTGGCAGGCTGCGAGCGGAAGATTTCAGTTGCGGATGAGGCACCAAATCGAGCCCGAAGGGGCGGGATGGGGGTTCCGGGACTGTGTGAGACATGGATGTCGAACACAAGCCCCCATGGACGGGTTCACGGCGTGTCCCGGAACCCCCATCCCGTCACTGCGGGCGTGAACAGAGCTCCGGTCCTTAAATAAGTACCGGCAGAAAAAGGCGGAAGCAGAACAGATGGAAAACCTGAAACCCCTCGCCGAGGAAGCCAGGGCCGCGATTGCGGCCGCCACCGACAGCGCCGCGCTGGAACAGCTGCGGGTCGACTTCCTGGGCAAGAAAGGCCGCGTCACCGAGTTGCTCAAGGGCCTCGGCAAGCTGTCCGCCGAGGAGCGCCCGGCGGCGGGTGCCCAGATCAACGTGGCCAAGCAGGAGCTGCAGGAGTTGATCGCGGAGCGCAAGGCGGTGCTGGAAGCGGCGGCGGTAGCCGAAAAGCTGGCGCGGGAGACGCTCGACGTTACCCTGCCGGGCCGCGGCCAGAGCACCGGTGGCATCCACCCCGTGACCCGTACCATTGAGCGGATGGAGGACTTCTTCGGCGCAGTGGGCTTCGAGGTGGTGGAGGGTCCGGAGATCGAGGACGACTACCACAATTTCGAGGCCCTCAATATTCCCGCCCATCACCCGGCGCGGGCCATGCACGATACTTTCTATGTCGACCCCACCACGGTGCTGCGCACCCACACCTCGCCGGTACAAGTGCGGGTAATGGAGAACAACCAGCCGCCGCTGCGGGTGATCTGCCCCGGGCGGGTATATCGCTGTGACTCGGACCTGACCCACACGCCGATGTTCCACCAGGTAGAGGGGCTGCTGGTGGACGAGCGTTCCAGCTTTGCCGACCTCAAGGGCCTGATCGAGGATTTCCTGCGGGTGTTCTTCGAGAAGGATCTGGAAGTGCGCTTCCGACCCTCCTATTTCCCGTTCACCGAACCCTCCGCGGAAGTGGACATCCAGTGCGTGAACTGCGGTGGTGCCGGCTGTCGGGTTTGCAGCCAGACCGGCTGGCTGGAAGTCATGGGCTGCGGGATGGTGCATCCGCGGGTGCTGGAGACCTCCGGCATTGATGCCGAGCGCTACACCGGTTTTGCCTTCGGCATGGGGGTGGAGCGGTTGGCGATGCTGCGCTATGGCGTCAATGACCTGCGCCTGTTCTTTGAAAATGACCTGCGTTTCCTCGAGCAGTTCTAGCAGACCACGGAGACCGATCAGTGAAAATTAGCGAACAATGGCTGCGCGAGTGGGTAAATCCCCCCCTGTCCAGTGACGAACTGGCCCACCAGATCACCATGGCCGGTCTGGAGGTCGATGCCCTGGAGCCGGTGGCCGGCACCTTCAGCGGCGTAGTGGTAGCGGAAATCACCCATGCCGAACAGCACCCGGATGCGGACAAGCTGCGCGTCTGCACGGTCGACACGGGTGCGGAAACCGTACAAATTGTCTGCGGCGCACCCAACGCCCGTGTCGGGCTGAAGGCGCCGCTGGCCCGGGTCGGCGCGGTACTGCCGGGCGACTTCAAGATCAAGAAGGCCAAGCTGCGCGGGGTCGAGTCCCAGGGCATGCTCTGCGCGGAGGCCGAGCTTGGCCTGTCCGATGCGAGCGCCGGCCTGATGGAGCTGCCTACGGAAGCGCCGGTGGGAACCGACCTGCGCGATTACCTGCAGCTGGATGACCATCTGATTGAAATCGGCCTCACGCCGAACCGGGCGGACTGCCTGGGCATCGCCGGTATTGCCCGCGAGGTCGGCCTGCTGAACAAGCTGCCGGTGAATGAGGTCAGCTGCGAGCCACTGGCCGCCGTGATCGAGGACACCTTGCCGGTGCAACTGGATGCTCCGGAGCGCTGCCCGCGTTACGTCGGCCGAGTCATCCGCAACATTGACATCTCGCGCCCGTCACCCCTGTGGCTGCAGGAAAAACTGCGCCGCTGCGGCCTGCGCAGCGTCGACGCGGTGGTGGATGTCACCAATTACATACTGCTGGAATTGGGTCAGCCCATGCACGCTTTCGATCTTGATCGGCTGCAGGGCGGGATCGTGGTACGTACCGCACGGGCGGGCGAGAGTCTGGCGTTGCTGGATGGCCAGACCACCGAGTTGCGCGATGACACGCTGGTGATTGCCGATCACAATGGCCCGGTAGCCATGGCCGGAATCATGGGTGGCGAGTCGACGGCGGTGGCTGAGGGCACCCGCCATCTGTTCCTGGAGTCTGCATTTTTCGCGCCGGGCCCCCTGGCGGGGCAGGCCCGCAGCTACGGGTTGCACACGGATTCCTCCCACCGCTTTGAGCGCGGTGTGGACTTCCGGCTGCAACGCAGGGCCCTGGAGCGCGCCACCGGTCTGTTGCTGGACATTGTTGGCGGCGAGCCTGGTCCGGTTATCGAAGCAGTGGCGGAAGCGGAGTTGCCGGTGCGCCCGGATGTGGCGCTGCGTCGCGCGCGTATTCTTCGCCTGCTGGGTTTTGAGTTGGCGGATGCGGATGTCGAGCGGATCCTGTCCGGGCTGGGTCTCGGGGTGACCGCAAGCGCCGACGGCTGGCTGTGCAGTGTTCCCAGCTGGCGTTTCGATATCAGTATTGAGGCCGACCTGCTGGAAGAGCTGGCGCGGGTGTACGGCTATAACCGGCTGCCGGTGAGCCATATCCAGGCCGATCTGGTGATTCCGCCCAAGCCCGAGGCACGCCTGTCGCTGCGCAGCCTGCGTCGTCACCTCTGTGCCCGCGGTTACCGCGAGGCGATCACCTACAGCTTTATCGACCCCAAGCTGCAGCGGCTGTTTGAGCCCGCGGTAGAGCCGGTCGCGCTGGAGAACCCGATCTCCGCGGAGATGGCGGTGATGCGCAGCAGCCTGCTGCCAGGGCTGGCCAGTGCGGTCCAGCGCAGCGCCCATCGCCAGCAGAGCCGGGTGCGCCTGTTCGAGACCGGGCTGCGCTTTGTCCCCGGTGCTCCGGGAGCGGGTCTGGCGGAGCTGCGGCAAGTGCCCACCCTGGCCATGATCATCAGTGGCCAGCGTTTCGCCGAGTCCTGGTCTGTGGCATCCGCCGCTGCGGATTTTTACGATCTCAAGGGCGATCTAGAAAGCGTGCTGGGGCTGGGGCGCTGCCAGAGCGAGTTTGCCTTCCGCGCGGCCGGGCATCCCGCCCTCCATCCCGGCCAGACCGCCGAGATAAGCCGATCGGGGCAGGTGGTAGGCCATATCGGCGCCCTCCACCCGGCGGTGCTGTCAGCGCTGGACATCAATGGTCCCGTACTGGTCTGCGAAATGGACCTGGAAGCACTGCTGGAGGGTGAGCTGCCCGCATTCACTGAATTGTCGCGCTTCCCCGAGATTCGCCGGGATTTGGCGATAGTGGTGGATAAAAGTGTGCCCGCAGCCACCCTGATGGAGAATGTCACAGCAGCGGCGGGGGCTTACCTGCGTGAGTTAAGGTTGTTTGATGTCTATGAGGGGAAAGGCATTGATCCTAAAAGAAAAAGCCTCGCATTTGGTTTGACATTCCGGGATCGATCGCGCACTCTAAGCGACGATGTAGTGAACCAGGCCATGGATCAAGTGATTGATTCCTTGGAAAAAAACTATAACGCTGAGCTCAGGAACCAGGCACTGTAGATACGATGGCTGCTCTCACAAAATCCGAAATGGCCGAGCGCCTGTTTGAAGAGCTCGGACTCAACAAACGGGAAGCCAAGGAGATTGTTGAGCTGTTCTTCGAGGAAATACGCGCCAGCCTGGAGGGCAACGAGCAGGTCAAGTTGTCCGGTTTCGGCAATTTTGACCTGCGGGACAAGAGCCAGCGTCCCGGTCGCAACCCCAAGACCGGGGAAGAGATTCCAATTTCTGCACGGCGGGTGGTCACGTTCCGCCCGGGGCAAAAGCTGAAAGCGCGGGTAGAAGAATATGTTGGAACCGAGTCACAATAACGAGTTGCCGGCGATCCCGGGCAAGCGCTACTTTACTATCGGTGAGGTCAGCGAACTGTGCGCAGTCAAGCCGCACGTCCTGCGCTACTGGGAGCAGGAATTTCCCCAGCTGAAACCGGTCAAGCGCCGCGGCAATCGCCGCTACTACCAGCGCGAAGACGTGCTCACCATTCGCCAGATCCGCGCCCTGCTGTACGACCAGGGCTATACCATCGGCGGCGCCCGCCAGCGCATGACCACGGAAGAGCCGGACCCCCTGCAGCTGGACATGCAGGCTGTGATCAAGGAAACCATCGAGGAGCTGGAGGATGTGCTGAAGGTCCTGGCTCCCGGCAAATAGGGTTTGTCTTCAGGGCCCCATTCAGTATAATGCCGCCCTCGCGAAAGCGAGTTCTCGGGGCGTAGCGCAGCCTGGTAGCGCACCACACTGGGGGTGTGGTGGTCGCAGGTTCAAATCCTGCCGTCCCGACCATATTTTACTGGTCCTTACCGGTCACATAGGGGCTCTACCCACTTAACGGGGGATGGGCCGCTTTTCTGCACAACTCTGTCTGCCGCCGTCCGGTACCATCTGACTAGATACCGACAATTTGACGGTACCTCTGGCGGTATCTTTACCAGCGATGATTTTACCGACGTTCTCAAGCAACACGGCATCAGGATCAGCATGGACGGCAAGGGGCGCTGGGTCGACAATGTTTTCGTAGAGCGACTGTGGCGCAGCGTGAAGTACGAGGAGGTCTACCTGAAGGCGTACGACTGCATCGGTGCCGCACGGGCTTCCCTGGGCCGATACTTTACTTACTACAATTCGAAAAGGAGGCACCAGTCTCTTGACCGGCGCACGCCGGACAATGTGTACTATGAGGACGCTGCCAGGCTGGCGGCATGACCCGAGGATGCACTTATCCGGCTGTCCAATTTACGGGGTCCATTTCTCGGGACCTGGAGGAGTTGTATTACTACATTGACCCTCGGTGTAGGCCTGCAATTCAAATCCTGCCGTTCGCCAAATAACCTTCCAGCAACATGGCTTAACCCAACTGACGATGGCCTGGCCACCGCGATAGCAGAAGAAAAACGTAACTCACTGTCCGGGATTAGTTGACCACTACATTTGCTCTGAGAGAGGCCTACCGGGTCAGTGTTACTTCGATTGCCCGGCGTCAACCAGATTTGTGATTTCGGCGGCAGATAAGGGGCGATAAAAAACGTAGCCCTGCACATAGGGGCAGCCGATATTGGCCAGAAAATCGGCTTGGTCTGGTCGTTCCACGCCTTCGGCGATGACCGATAACCCCAGACCCAGGCTGAGTTCGACGATCGCCCGCGTCAGGGCCACAGCCCCCTGGTCGTAGGGCAAGTTGTCGACGAACGATTTGTCGATCTTGATTTTGTCGACAGGTAAGTCTTTGAGATACGACAGCGATGAATATCCGGTGCCAAAATCATCGACCGAAATAGTGATTCCGCGGTCGCGAAGACGCTGTAGTAACTGCAGTAGATTATCGCTCCGCCGCACAATGGAACGCTCAGTAATTTCCAGCTCCAACCAATGGGGATCGCAATGGTATTCAGCCAGTTTTGCTATTAGCATGTCGTCGAAACTCGGTCGAAAGAGCTGCTGAGAGGCATAGTTGATACTGACCTTGAATGGCTGGACCGTCGCCCGATTCCAGCGAGCAGCGTTGGCCAAAGCCGATCCCAAAGTCCGCTCGAAGATATCGTCTATCAACCCAGTAGTTTCGGCATAAGGAATGAACTCTTCCGGTGGCACCATGTACTCATCTGCTCCCCGCCGCCATCGCAATAGAGCTTCGACGCCGACAATTCGCCCCGTCGCAATCTGAACTTGTGGCTGGTAGAGAAAAAAGAACTCTTGTTGGATCAACCCGGCCTCGAGCTGTTGGCGCAGAATGGCATGGCGCTCGGCTTGCCCAGACATGCTCTCGGAATACACGCTGTACTGATTCAGGCCGAGACCTCTTGCGGCATACATTGCTAGGTCGGCTCGCTTCAGCAGCTCAGTCGTATCCTTGCCGTGTTCCGGGAAAAGGCTGATGCCTACACAGCAGGTGAGAAAGAGCTCATAGTCATTGACGCAAATGCTCTGCTTGAATCCATGGTTGATTCTCTCCGCCAGATCCTCGCAGCGATGGCGATCGCCTTGTACCAGAACGCAAAACTCGTCTCCGCCTACCCGAAACAGCTGGTCATGGGGCCCAAGCTTGCTTTGCAACACCCGCGTGACTGCGACTAGCATCCGGTCACCGGTTAAGTGCCCAAAGCCATCATTGATTTCTTTGAACCCATCCAGATCCAGGAATAGCAGCCCAAAGGTTGCCTGATTTCGTGCGCCGACGGTAACTGCTTGCGCAAGCGCTTCTAAAAAGCAGGAACGATTACCCAGCTCGGTGAGGGCATCTGTCCGATTTTGTCGAAGGAGGGCAGCATTCGCGTTGCGTTGCGTGTAAACGACTGCACCGAACAACGGCATCGCGAAAGCCAGGAAGATGAATGCCTCCAAAACGTGTTTGCGGATAAGTTGCCTGCGCAGGGTCGTCAGCTCGTGGAGCTCAACTTCGGCGACAAGCACGGCGGTGGCATTGTTTGTCAGCTTATGGGGCACATAGAGAGCTCGAAAAGTCCCCCATTTATCGGTGTAGTTGGCGTATTTTCTTTCAGGAGTGCGAAAAACTTGATGAAGGGAAGCGCTGGCCGTGTCGTAGCGGTCAAAATAGCGTACTTCAACTCCGTTAGCCACTTCCTCCGCTGTTGCACTTGATGAGGTGAGGTGAATGTCATTGCCTACCAGTACTGCCGAATAAATGAAGGCCAGACCGGCTGTCTCGTTGAAATCGCTGAGCTTGCGGATATTGTCCCAATCTTCTTCAGTACTGACGGAATCAGGCTGGCGGGCTCGCTCAAAATACTCGGACCCAAGTATGCTATAGAGCGCTTGTGCTCCGACTGCGAGGCGCTGGTCCACTCGCTCAGTCTCGACTTGGACTTTCCTCCGATATTCAATGCCTGTGTAGATAGCCACACCGCCGACAAAAAAGAGCAAGCCCGCGATCGCATAGGCGAACACCCGTTTGCCCACGCGGTGCAATGGGGTGGTGATAACACTCGGTAACGACGGCTTCGAAGAGCCATGTGTCATCTGACGAATCCCTTCTCAGAAACTACGCGAAGTAGCCGGTGATATGTAGGCGAACGCACTCTCTGTATCTCCAATCGCATGGCCATAATCGTGATTGATCTGTTTAAAACCATCGAGATCGATAAACAACACCGCGAGAGAACTGCCGCGTCTCTTGCTCTGCAGCTTCGCTTGAGATAATCGGTCAGCCAGGAGGCTCCTGTTCGGTAAACCTGTCAACACATCAAATCGTGCGGGATGGACCAGTCCGCTCTTGCTTCGGTTCCAAATTTGCCCTGACCAAGAGCGATTCCTCTGTACTGCATCCAAGAGATCTGCATAAAAACTATCCGAGTGTTCTCCAGATCTATGCATATTAATACTGCGGCCGAGCAATTCTTTGCTGCTGAAGCGACTGAACGTCGTGAACGCATTGTTGGCATCCAAGGTCATGCCCTCTGGCGAAAGGATGACAATACCCTCATTCGAGTGAACGAATACGTTTGCTGCCAGCTGGAGTTCTTCGTCAGCCACCTGCTTATTTCTTAAGCTCGCCGGGAGCCAGCTTCGAATCAGAATAAACAGGATAATCAATCCCGCGAGTAGGGTGACACCTTTCGGAACGAGAACCCATTGTGGTTGGCCAAGCACATCAATGACTGCAGGAGGTGCAAGACCATAGAGTGAATTGAAGTAAGGACCCAAGTAAGCGCTCTCGAAGAGCGTGCGGAATGCATCGATAGAAAGAATCGTCACCAGTATCGTGACAGTGTTTTCGACAAACTTCGCGCGACGCCAAGCACTGAGGAAAAATGCAAAAATTGCCATCCACAGGACCGTCAGGACCCAGTATGACAAAGACCTCGGTAGTTCAAACACGGCTATGAACCTCTTGCATCTCGCTAGCGCATCTCTTACGCTAACAACCAATTATCACTATATCTGTCTGTTGACAAGACGTTTTTGGTCTTCAGCCCGCTGCAAGTGCTCAGCCTATAAATCCAGACAGTTCCGCAACGCGAACTGTCACTAGTGGGCCATGCGGTTAATTAGGTAATGCATCTTTGGCTCTCTTCACTTTGGCCAGGATAGTCTCGGCGTGGGTCTTCCCCGAATCGTGTGGAAACGTAGTGTTCCCCTCCCATCTTGGGTATGGTTTATCCATCATTCCTTTTTCTATTTTGGGCGATGGACGAAGTTACCCTTTATGAACGTATCCTCGGCATTTCCGATCCCTGGTT
>NZ_JAVJWR010000018.1:0-75335 GCF_040221975.1 Haliea sp. | reverse complement strand
GTGGTCGAACCTGGTTCGAACCCTACCGGTCGGCTTTTCCACTTCGTTGCAGTCGCGTACCGCGGACCTGCCACGAAGCTCTTCTGTATGGCTGGGGTGGTAGGATTCGAACCTACGAATGCCGGGATCAAAACCCGGTGCCTTGCCACTTGGCGACACCCCAATAATTCTGTTGTTTACCTCAGGCCAGTGCCGTCAGTACCGGTGACACATCAATGCCACGGGCGGTAAAGCTCATCCATTGTGCCGGGACCTGCTTCTGCACCGCGACTGCCTCGTGCTGGCTGCCAAAGGCGGCAAAAACACAGGCGCCGGTGCCGGTCAGCCGCGCCGCGGCGAAGCGCCTCAGCCACTGCAGCGCGTCTCCGACCTCAGGGTATCTGGCCACCACAACAGGCTCGCAGTCGTTGCGGTAGACCCCCTGAAAAAAGGCGGCTATTGTGATTGGCGAGGTGTCCCGTGTCAATTCATGGCTGGAAAAAATTTCCCCTGTCGGCACCGAGCAGGCAGGCTTGAGCACAAGATACCACGCTTCCGGCAACGCGATGCGTTTCAGTTGATCACCGACCCCCTCCGCCCAGGCACTGTAGCCGGCGACGAAGACCGGTACGTCGGCACCCAGGTCGGCCCCCAGGGCCTGCAGCTCGGCTTGGGTCAGTCCCAGTTCCCAGAGGTGGTTCAGGGCCAGCAGGGTGGTGGCGGCGTTGGAGGAGCCGCCACCCAGGCCGCCGCCGATGGGGATGTGTTTGTAACAGGTTATTCGCGCGCCGAGCTTGCCCCGCTGCAGCAGGCGCGCGGCGCGCAGGATCAGGTTGTCCTCGGCAGCCACGGCAGCGCCCGGCATGTGCAGCTGCACCTGGCCGCCGCGGTCCGGGGTGAATTCCATGCGGTCACCCCAGTCCAGCAGCTGGAAGACGGTCTGCAGGGTATGGTATCCATCGCTGCGGCGCCCGGTCACGTGCAGGAACAGGTTCAGCTTGGCGGGCGACAGCAGCGCCAGGGCGGGTGTCATTGCGGTGCTCCCGGCCGCCAGTCCTGGATGACGAGTCGCGCCCGCGTATCCCCGCGCTCGATGCTCAGGCGGGTAGGGAGCAGGTAGTCATCGAACTGCTGGTAGTGTTGGTAGCGGACTATCCAGCCATCCTGCTCCAGCTGCTGCAGCAGCTCGTCGACCACCTCCACGGCCGTGGCGCGAGGGGCCGGCGCGGGCAGGCCCTTGAGCCAGTAGGGCAGGGCCTTTAGCGGCAGATCCCAGCCGGTATGCAGGCGCACCGCGTCGGGGGTGGAGATGTCCAGGCGCGTCAGCTCATCGCCGCGCTGGATCAGCAGTTCCTGGCCGTCGCTGCGGATCTCGGTCGCCTGCAGCCCCATGGGGCCCGCCAGTTGCAGCCTGGTGTGGCTGCCGTGTTGCTGCCAGTCGAGGCTGGCGGACTCGGACTGCTGGCCGCTGCGCACGGCGATCTTGCCGCGGGCGGTCCAGCTCTCAAGGCCCGCCAGTTGCTGGCTGCGCTGCTGCCAGGGGTATTCAGCGACGGGCGTCGGGCCCGTGGCGCAGGCGGCCAGCCACAGCAGCAGAGACAGGGGCAGCAGGCGCAGGCAGGCAGGACCGGTGCGGTTCACTGTGGCCGCAGGTCAGAGACGGAAATGCCCAGCCGCTCCAGGGTTTCCTGCAGGAGGTCATGTTCGGGGTCCCGCAGCAGGCCGTCGCGCCAGACGCTGTAGGCCTGTTGCTTCTCGCCCAGGGTCCACAGTACTTCGCCCAGATGCGCAGCCACTTCGGGGTCGGGGAGGCCGTCCCAGGCCCGCTGCAGGTAGCCTACGGCTGCCTCTGCCTGGCCCAGCTGAAACAGCACCCAGCCCATGCTGTCGAGAATGGCGGGCTCTTCGGGTGCAAGTTCGAGCGCGCGCGCAATCAGGGCGTAAGCCTCGTCGTAGCGGGTGGTCCGGTTACTGAGGGTGTAGCCGAGAGCGTTGAGGGCGGTGGCGTTGTCCGGGTCCTGCTCCAGAATGTGGCGGAGGTCGGATTCCATTAGCGCCAGGTCGTCCAGGCGCTCACCCAGCATGGCGCGGCTGTAGCGCAGGGAGGTGGATTCAGGCAGCTCTGCCAGGGCCTGGTTGAGTAGCGCCATGCTTGGGTCGAGCAATGTCGCCTGGATCAGCAGCTCCGACTCAAGGGCGTACAATTGTTCCCGCAGCTCCGGGTAGGACTGCCGTTGCAGGTCGAAGAATTCGGCGCTGCCACTGCTGTCCCCGCGCTGGATCAGCAAGCGCCCAACCCGGCCTCGGGCGCTGAAGAACTCCCTGCTCTCGGGGTCCTCGACCCGGCTATAGGCGGCGATGGCCTCCTCCGGCCTGCCTTCCTCCTCGGCGATCCGGCCGAGATAGTAGTTGGCCTCGTCAACCCGCTGCTCCAGGGCCAGCACCTGGCGCAGATAGGCCTTGGCGGCAAGGGTGTCGCCATTGTCCTGATTGAGTAGTGCCAGGGACAGCAGCAGATCACCATCCCGGGGCGACTGCGCGGACAGGATTTCAAATTGCCGGCGCGCGGCATCGACATCGGAGCGCGTCAACAGGCGTGCGTACTGCTGTCGCAGGCTGCTGTTGTCCGGCGCTGCCGCCAGCGCCTCCTCGATGCGCTGAAATGGCGCGGAATGACCTGCCTCCAGACGCAGCTTGGCGTCCAGCAACAGGGCCTGGGTCTGCCCGGGTTCCAGCGCAAGCAGCTGTTCCAGAACGGCGCCAGTGGCCTCGGCCTGTTCCAGTTCGTCGAGGATAAGCGCCCGGGTCAGCAGCAGGCGCGTGTCATCGGGAAAGTCGTCCTCAAGGGCATTCACGGCTTCGCCCAGCGCCTGTTGCTCTGTGTCGGGCAGCTCGCGAAACCCACCCAGCAGCATCGGGAAGTTGGGCTGCAGGCCCTGGCGGGCGAGCGTCGCCAGGTGCGGCACCGCGGCAGCGGGGCGGCCCTGGCGAATCAACAGGGTGGCGAGGGTGTTGTTGGCCTCCGGGTGTCCGGGCTCCAGTTCCACCCACAGGCGCACGGCTTCCAGCGCCTGGGGCTCGCGTTTCATGAACTGCGCGAGATGGGTGGTGTGGGCGCTGACCCCGGGGTCGCGCAGCCGGTCTGCCTGCTCCAGATAGTTGTCCAGTGCCGTGTCATAGGCACTGCGGCGGAGGGCGAACTCGGCGATCAGCAGCGGGTAGATGCTGTCCTCCGGGAAGGCCCGCTCCGGGGGCTCGGGCGCCACTGCGGCCGGGCTGGCGTGCTCCTCCGCATGCGGCTCGGGCGGCGCCACGGAGGTGCTGGCGCAACCGGACGCAGCCAGCAGCAGCGCAGATGTCAGGATTGGTCGGAACATTTTCAGGGCAGGCATGGGTATCCAGCGTACACGGCGCAATAGTGACATAGTCGGGCGACTAATCCCAACTCCTGTGGACTCGGGACAGCGCCAGAGGTTCCTGTGTTTAGATACGCAAACACCTGTCTTTTGGGCTGTAACTTGCTAGAATCCGCGCATATTTTTACCGATTGTGGTTTGGTCCGCGGCCTTTTGTGGCCCGCCGCCACGGGAGCCGACCACCAACGCCATGAACCTGATCGCCCTGGGCATCAACCACAACTCCGCCGGTGTCGAGGTGCGCGAGCGCGTGGCCTTCGCGCCGGAGCAGGTTGCGGAAGCGCTGGAGAATGCCTGCGAGCAGGCGGGACTGGATGAGGTCGTCATCCTCTCCACCTGCAATCGCACCGAGCTTTATGCCATGGTCCCCGACAACTGCGAGCCGGCGGACAAGTCCGCCCGACTGATCGAATGGATGGCCAACTACCATCACCTGTCCAGCCAGGAACTGCGCCAGGCCGCCTATTACCATGAAGCCGGCGCCGCCTTGCAGCATATGGTCAAGGTGGCCAGCGGCCTGGACTCCATGGTGTTGGGGGAGCCGCAGATCCTGGGCCAGTTGAAGTCGGCCTACGCGGTGGCGCTGGAGGCCGGTACGATCAGTGGCGAGCTCGGCCGCCTGTTCCAGAAGGTCTTTGCGATTGCCAAGAAAGTGCGCACCGACACCGCCATTGGCGAGAACCCGGTGTCAGTGGCCTACGCCGCGGTGGATCTGGCGGGCCATATTTTTTCCGATCTCAGCCGCTGCGATGCGCTGCTGGTAGGGGCCGGGGAAACGGTGGAACTGGTAGCCCGCCATCTGGTCGAGGCAGGCGTGCGCCGCATCGTCATTGCCAACCGTACCCTGGGCCGCGCGCGGGAGCTGGCGCAAAAGTTCGGTGCCGAAGCGGTGTTGCTGGCGGACATTCCGGAGCACTTGCTGCACTCGGACATCGTCATCACCTCTACCGCCAGCCAGCTGCCTATTCTCGGCAAGGGCGCCGTGGAGCAGGCCATCAAGGCGCGCAAGCACCGGCCCATACTCATGGTCGACATCGCCGTGCCGCGGGACATCGAACCCCAGGTTGCGGAGCTTGCGGACATCTACCTCTACACCGTGGATGACCTGCGCGAGATCGTCGAACAGAACTTGCGTAGCCGCCAGAGCGAAGCCCGCAAGGCGGACCTGCTGATTGAGGAGGGTGTGGCCCAGGTACTGGAGGAAGTGCGCAGCCTGGCCGCCGTGGATACCGTCCGTCAGTACCGGGAGATGGCAGAGAGCATTCGCGAACAGGAGCTGCAGCGCGCGCTGCGCAGCCTTGCGCGCGGAGACGATCCGCAGCAGATTGTTGCCCAGCTGGCGCGCGGCATTACCAACAAGCTGATTCACGCCCCCACTGCCGGTCTCAAGCGGGCCAGCGCCGATGGTCGCCAGGACCTGCTGGCCGGGGCCCGCAAGCTGCTGGGCCTGGAGTCTGTTGGCGGCGCCTCAGCCGGGGGCGCCTCAGCCGGGGGCGCCTCAGCCGGGGGCGCCTCAGCCGGGGGCGCCGCAGCCGGGGCCCCGGAGCAATTGCCGGAAGCGAACTCCGAAGGCACCACCAGGGATATCTCCAACCCACCACCCGGCCAGCGTATATTGCAATGAAAGCCTCACTGCTGACCAAACTTGATGCCCTCACGGATCGCCACGAGGAAGTGGCCGCCCTGCTCGGCGACGCCGAAACCATTGCCGACCAGAACCGCTTCCGCGACCTGTCGCGTGAATACTCGGAACTGGAAGCTGTGGTGCATTGCTACGCCCAGTATCATCGGGTTCGGGAAGATGTCGAGGAGGCCCGGCAGATGCTGTCGGAGTCGGATCCGGATATCGTCGCCATGGCCGAGGAGGAGATCGACAGCGCCAGTGCACGCCTCGCGGAACTGGAACTGGAATTGCAGACCCTGCTCCTGCCCCGGGATCCGCAGGACTCCGCCAACGTGTTTCTGGAGATTCGCGCCGGCACCGGCGGCGACGAGGCCGCGATTTTTGCCGGCGACCTGTTTCGCATGTACAGTCGCTACGCCGAACAGATGGGCTGGCGTATCGAAGTGTTGTCCGAACGGGAGGGCGAACACGGCGGCTTCAAGGAAATCATCAGTCTGGTGGAGGGACGGGATGTCTACGCCCACCTCAAGTTCGAATCCGGCGCCCACCGCGTGCAGCGGGTGCCGGCCACCGAGTCCCAGGGCCGCATCCACACCTCTGCCTGCACGGTGGCTGTAATGCCGGAACCGGATGCGGTGGAGGTCAGCGAGATCAGCAAGGCCGACATTCGCGTGGATACCTTCCGCGCCTCCGGCGCCGGTGGCCAGCACGTCAACAAGACCGATTCCGCCGTCCGTATCACCCACCTGCCCAGCGGTATTGTGGTGGAGTGCCAGGACGAGCGCTCCCAGCACAAGAACAAGGCTCGGGCGCTGTCGCTGCTGCAGGCCAGGCTGATGTCCTCGGCGGTGGACAAGCAGGCGGCGGAACAGGCCGAGCAGCGCCGCAACCTGGTCGGCAGCGGCGACCGTTCCGAGCGCATCCGCACCTACAACTTCCCCCAGGGCCGGATCACCGACCACCGCATCAATCTGACCTTGTACAGTATCGATGAGGTCATGCAGGGCAACCTGGACGTCATTGTTGGCCCCCTGCGGCAGGAGTACCAGGCCGACCAGCTGGCGGCGCTGGCCGGGCACTGATGGCCACGGTCGCAGCCTGCCTGCGCGCCGGCGACGACCTCCCGGGTGACAGCGGGCGCCGCGACGCGGAGATCCTGCTGGGCCACCTGCTCGGCAGATCCCGCAGCTGGCTCTATACCTGGCCGGAACACACGCTGACCGCAGTGCAGGCAGCGGACTATGCGGCCCTGCTGGACCGGCGCCGGGCCGGCGTGCCGGTGGCTTACCTGACTGGCGAGCGGGAATTCTGGTCGCTGTCCCTGCGCGTGACTGAGGCTACACTGATTCCCCGTCCCGAAACCGAGACCCTGGTGGCGTGGGCCCTGGAGCTGCCGCTGCCGCCGACGGCGACAGTGCTGGACCTCGGCACCGGCAGCGGTGCCATTGCCCTGGCGCTGGCCTGCGAGCGCCAGGGTTGGCAGGTGACTGCGAGCGATGCTTCCGCCGCTGCCCTGGCGGTCGCCGGGGACAATGCCCGGCGCCTGTGCCCGGGCCGGATTCGCTGTCTGCATTCGGACTGGTTTACCGCCCTGCAGGGCGAGCAATTCGACCTTATTGTCAGCAACCCGCCCTACGTCGAGAGCGACAGCCCCTGGCTGGGCCGGGGCGACGTCCGCTTTGAGCCGCGCAGGGCGTTGGTGGCGGGCAGCGCCGGTCTGGACGACTTGCGGCAGCTGGCGGCAGCGGCCCCGGCCCACCTGCGTCCGGGCGGTTGGCTGTTGCTGGAGCACGGTGCGCAGCAGGGGGAGGCGGTACGCCAGTTGTTGGCCGCCGCAGGCTTCGCCGGGATCGAGACCCGCCGTGATCTCGCTGGCCTGGAGCGTATCAGTGGGGGGCGCCGCGGTGCTGGATGACTCGGATCTGGAGCGCTACAGCCGCCAGCTGCTGGTGCCGGAGGTCGACATTGCCGGCCAGGAAGCGCTGGCGACGGCGACCGTGCTGGTGGTGGGCCTGGGAGGGCTGGGCTGTCCTGCAGCGCTGTACCTGGCCGCGGCGGGCGTCGGCACCCTGCGGCTCGCGGACGGAGATCGGGTGGAGCTGAGCAATCTGCAGCGCCAGGTCGCCCACACCGAGGCCGGGCTGGGTGACAACAAGGCTGAATCCGCGGCCCGCGCCGTGCGTGCGCTCAACCACAGGGTCGAGGTCGAGGTGCTTGCTCGCCACCTCGACGCCGACAGCATGGACGCGGCAGTCAGGGGTGCGGATCTGGTGCTGGATGCCAGCGACCGCTTTGCCACCCGCCATGCCCTCAACCGCGCCTGTGTGGCGGCGGGCGTGCCGCTGCTGTCTGCTGCCGCCATTCGCATGGAGGGGCAACTGGCTCTGTTCGACACAGCCCGCGGCGGGCCCTGCTATCGCTGCCTGTATCCAGATGCGGCGGCGGACGACAGCAATGCAGCCTGCGCCGAGAATGGCGTTCTGGGCCCGGTGGTAGGTGTGCTCGGTTCGCTGCAGGCCCTGGAGGCCATCAAGTACCTGGTCGGCATGGAGCCAGGCCTGCGCGGGGCGGTACTGATGCTGGACCTGCGCAGCCTGTCGATGCAGCGCCTGGTCCTGGAACGGCGCAGGGACTGCCCGGATTGTCCGCGCTGACAAACTTTTCCGGGTTGCCACTGTCACACCCTGTGAGTTTCACGAGGTTTGTACATGAATCGCCTGGCATCCCTGTACTACTCCCTGCACGATGGCCTGTTCGGCGCCCTGCGCCACCTGGACTGGCTCGCCCCCCTCGCCCTGCGACTGTATCTGGTGCCGGTGTTCTGGCTGGCGGGGACCCAGAAGATCCGGGGGATGGACAATACCATCGAGTGGTTCGGCAACCCCGATTGGGGCCTGGGATTGCCGTGGCCGACCTTGCTGGCTTACCTGGCGGCGTATACCGAGGCGATCGGCGCGCTGCTGCTGTTGCTGGGTCTGGCTACCCGCTGGGTCGCGCTGCCGCTGCTCGTGACCATGGCGGTCGCAGCATTGAGCGTCCACTGGCAGCACGGCTGGGCCGCGATCGCCGACTCCGGCGCCCAGGAGATCGCCGTGCGTCTGGGCGCGGTACGGGAACTGCTGCGCGAGCATGGCAACTACGCCTGGCTCACGGAGCACGGCAATCTGGTGATTCTCAATAACGGCATCGAGTTCGCTGCCACCTACTTCATCATGCTGCTGGCCCTGTTGTACCTGGGAGGCGGGCGTTTCGTCAGCGCCGATTACTACCTCTCGCGGCTGTATCCCCGGCACTCCTTTTCGCGGCCAAAAATGCTAGACTAGCGACCCTTTGAACGCAGCGGCAAGTTTTGCAACCGGACAGGAAATCACCTTGATCAAGAGTCTACTCGGGCGCGACGGCAACAGCGCCAGCGGCGCAGCCTCCTCCGCCCCCGCCCCGGAAAGCCCCAGCAGTGACTCCACCCACGGCAAACCACCGCGCAGCCCCGGTCACAGTGACCGCGGCCACGGCAAGGCGGGCAGGTCCCGACCCCGGAAGGCAGCGCAGTCACGGGATGCCTGGACCCTCGACGACTTCCAGGTGCCGCCGCAGGAGGGGCAGACCCGCTTCCATGACCTGGGCCTGCGTGACGAGATCATGCATGGCATAGCCGATCTTGGCTTCGAGTATTGTTCTCCGATCCAGGCCGCGATCCTGCCCCAGACCCTGCAGGGCCACGACGCCATTGGCAAGGCACAGACGGGGACCGGCAAGACGGCCGCTTTCCTGATCACGGTGTTCAATGACCTGCTCTGCAACCCGGACGAGGGTGAACGTTTTCTGGGCGAGCCGCGGGCACTGGTGATTGCGCCGACCCGGGAGCTGGTGATGCAGATCGCCGCCGATGCAGAAGACCTGGCGAGGTACACGGGACTCAAGGTGGCGACCCTGATCGGCGGCATGGACTACCAGAAGCAGCTCAACCGTCTCGGTTCGGTGGTCGTTGACCTGGTAGTTGCGACCCCCGGGCGCCTGATCGACTTCATGCAGCGCCGGGACGTATTCCTGGACCGGGTGGAGATCCTGGTGCTGGACGAGGCCGACCGGATGCTGGACATGGGCTTCATTCCGCAGGTCAAGCGTATCGTCCGCGCCACACCGCGCAAGGAGGATCGCCAGACCCTGCTGTTTTCGGCCACCTTTACCCAGGATATCCTCAACCTGTCCGAACAGTGGACCTGGGAGCCGATCACGGTTGAAATCGAGCCCGACCACGTGGCCACCGATTCCGTCGACCAGAAGGTCTACCTGGTGAGCAGCGAGCAGCGCTACAAGCTGCTGGTCAATCTGGTGCGCAGCCCCGAGGCCAGCAGCGTGATCGTGTTCGCCAACCGCCGCGATCAGGTGCGGCGCCTGCACGAGCGCCTGCGCAAGGCCGGTGTCTCCTGCGGTATTCTCTCCGGGGAAATTCCCCAGGCCAAGCGCAGCAGCACCCTGGCACAGTTCAAGCGAGGGGAGATCAAGGTGCTGGTGGCCACCGATGTCGCCGGTCGTGGTATTCACGTCGAGGGTGTCAGCCACGTGGTGAATTACAACCTGCCGGAGGACCCCGACGATTATGTGCACCGCATCGGCCGCACCGGCCGCGCTGGCGCCACCGGCATCTCCATCAGTTTTGCCAGCGAGGATGATGCCTTCCTGCTGCCCGATATCGAGGCCCTGCTGGGGACGCGCCTGGAGTGCACCCATCCCCCGGCGGAGCTGCTGGAGTAGGGCGCCGCTAGCGCAGCTCCTCGCACCAGAGCAGGGTTGCTCCCACCACTGCGGCGGGTACCACAAAAAAGTTGAGCACGGGAATCCCCGCGCACAGGGCCACGCTGCCGCCAAATCCGAGGCTGCTGAGACGGCGCCTGGCTACCGCCACTTTCACTTCCCCGAAACCCAGTTGGTGGTTGTCCACCGGGTAATCGACGAACTGGATGCTCATCATCCAGGCACCCAGCAGGAACCAGAGCAGCGGCGCCGCCAGGTTGAGACCCGGCACCAGGCTCAGGATCAGCACCAGCAGGGCCATGGGTACGTAGTACAGTAGTTTGGCGAGCTCCCGCAGGATCGCCCGGGGTACCGACAGCAGCGCCGCCAGCGGCCCTTCGAGCGCTTCGACGGGCTTGCCGGTGACCAGCTCTTCGGTCTTTTCCGCCAGCAGGTTGTTGAAGGGCGAGGCGATCAGCAGGGCAACGGCAGTAAACACGTAGCCGCTCAGCAGCCCGAATACCACTACCAGCAGGGGCCAGATGATCCATTCGAGGAAGCCCAGCCAGGCTGGCAGGCTCTCCATCCAGCTGCTGATGCTGCGGTCGAGGAAGCTGAACGCCAGGCCCAGCAGGGAGCCGAAGATCAGGATATTGACCAGCAGCGGCACGATCACGAACAGCCGCAGTGTCGGGTGCGTCAGCAGGCGTGCGCCGCGCAGCAGGTATTCCGCGCCACGAACAATGTTGCCTTCCATAATGAGGTCCTGGTTCTCGGGGTGTCGGTTATAATGATGCATCGCATGGGAGCGGGAAGCCATGGCTGACGACGACAGAACACTTTTTCATCGCGAAATGGGCGATGTGGTGCCGCTGAAGCGGGAGCGCCGGGTGGCACTGGGCGGGTCCTTTGATGACCGTGACAGTTCCCTGGCAGAGCGGCGCCAGGCGGCTGTCACCGCGCCCGAGGCGGATCGCAATATCCTCAATGACCGCGAGGCCGAGCCGCTGGATGCCTGGTATGTGCTGGACTTCAAGCGGCCGGGGGTGCAGAACGGGGTCTATCGCAAGCTGCGCCAGGGTCGCTATGAGCACGAGGCCCGTCTGGACCTGCACCGGATGACGGTACGCGTGGCTCGCAGGGAATTGTTCGACTTCATCGAGCAGTGCTTCGAACTGGGCTTGCGCAGTGTCATGCTGATTCACGGCAAGGGCGAGCGCAAGGCCGAGCGCGAGCGCAGCGCGGTGCTCAAGGGCCATGTCGATGTCTGGCTGCGGGAAATGCCGGTGGTGCAGGCTTTCCACAGCGCCCAGCCTCGCCACGGCGGCACCGGGGCGGTCTACGTGCTATTGCGCAAGAGCGAAGAGCAGAAGCGCAAGAACCGCGAGCGCTTCATGAAAGGCCGGGTGCCGATCGATGGCTAGGCGCTGGCGCCGGCACTGCGCAGGATCGCCGCGTACTCGGCCCCGTGGCGATGTTCACCGACAATCTGCAGTACACTGCGCCCATCCCTGCCGGTGGCATCCAGGTTGCGTCCTTCGCCGAGAAAAAATTGCACAAACAGCTCGAAATCCGAGGCGCGCATGCTCTGGTAGGCTTTCAGCAGCATGTGAAAGTCGGTATCGCTGCCGTCGTGGGCGCGGACCTGCAGGAAGCTGCGCACGTGGTCCTCGGTCCAGACCTCGTCGATTACCTTTTCCTTGTCTTTCTTCATGATTCCCCGTCGCTGCCGGCCGCAGCCAGCTTGTCGTTAAGCAGTTCGTTGACCATCTGCGGGTTGGCCTGACCCCTGGACAGCTTCATGATCTGGCCGACGAAAAAGCCGGCCAGTTTCTTGCGCTTGCCTGCGTCTGCAGCCAGGTATTGGGCGACCTGGGCCGGATTGCCGCTGATCACCTGGTCGACCAGGGCCGCGAGAGCGCCGCTGTCACTGACCTGCTGCAAGCCGCGTGCGGCGATAATCGTGTCGGCGTCACCTTCTCCCGCCCACATGGCCTCGAACACCTGCTTGGCGATCTTGCCGGAAATGCTGCCGTCGAGAATACGCCGGATCAGGCCAGCCAGGCCGGCGGCATCAACCGGGCTCTGGCTCAAGTCCAGTTCGCCGCGGTTGAGCTGGCCCAGCAGCTCCACCTGTACCCAGTTGGCGGCGATCTTGGCATCACCACAGCCTTCGACCACGGCCTCGTAGTAGTCGGCCAGGGGACGGTTGGCGGCCAGCACGCCGGCATCGTAGGTGGACAGCCCGTAGTCGCTCACAAAGCGCTGGCGCTTCGCCGCCGGCAGCTCCGGCAGGGTGGCGCGGACGCTCTCGACCCAGGTCTCGTCGATGACCACCGGCAGCAGATCGGGTTCCGGGAAATAGCGGTAGTCGTTGGCGACTTCCTTGCTGCGCATGGAACGGGTTTCATCCCGGTCGGCGTCATAGAGCCTGGTTTCCTGCACCACCGTGCCGCCGCTTTCGAGGATGTCGGTCTGGCGCTCGATTTCGTGGTGAATGGCCTTCTCCACAAAGCGGAAGGAGTTCACGTTCTTGATCTCGGCGCGGGTACCCAGGGTGCTGCTGCCGGCGCGGCGCAGGGACAGGTTGATGTCGCAGCGCATGGAGCCCTCGGCCATGTTGCCGTCGGAGATGCCGAGGTAGGTGACCAGGCTGTGCAGGGTCTTCAGGTAGGCCACGGCCTCCTCGGCGCTGCGCAGGTCGGGCTCGCTGACGATCTCCAGCAGGGGGGTGCCGGCGCGGTTTAGGTCAATGCCGGTCATGCCGTGGAAATCCTCGTGCAGGGACTTGCCGGCGTCTTCTTCCAGGTGGGCGCGGGTAATGCCGATACGGCGCGTGCTGCCGTCCTCGAGCTGGATCTCGAACTCGCCGCGACCGACGATGGGCGCTTGGAACTGGCTGATCTGGTAGCCCTTGGGCAGGTCGGGGTAGAAGTAGTTCTTGCGGTCGAACACCGAGCGCAGGCCGATCTCGGCACCGATGCCGAGGCCGAACATCACCGCATAGCGCACAGCCTGCTCATTGAGCACGGGCAGCATGCCCGGCATGGCGAGATCCACCGCGCAGGCCTGGGTGTTGGGCTCCGCGCCGAACGTGGTCGCGGCGCCGGAAAATATCTTCGAACGCGTGGCCAGCTGCAGGTGCACTTCCAGCCCGATCACGACCTCCCAGCTCATTGCGCACCTCCTGTAGGAGCCCGCTCCGCGGGCGATGGTGTCCGCTCTGTGGGAGTCCGCTCCGCGGGCGAGTGTGGCTGTTCGCCGGGGCTATCGCCCGCGGAGCGGGCTCCCACCGGGGGCACCTGCAGGTGCCAGTCCGAGGCCTGTTGCAGCTGGTGGCCAACGTTGAGCAGGCGCGCTTCCCGAAAGTGCTGGCCGATCAACTGCAGGCCCACGGGCATGCCGTCGACCTGGCCGGCGGGCACTGACATGCCGGGCAGGCCGGCGAGATTGACCGCCAGGGTGTAGACATCCTCCAGGTACATGGCCAGCGGGTCACTGCCCTTGGCGCCGAGGCCAAAGGCGGGGCCCGGTGTGGTGGGGCCGGCAATCACGTCCACCTGCCCGAAGGCATCGAGGAAATCCTGCCGGATCAGGCGCCGGACCTGCTGCGCCTTCTTGTAGTAGGCGTCGTAGTAGCCGGCGGAGAGAGCGTAGGTCCCCACCAGGATGCGTCGCTTGACCTCGTCGCCGAAGCCCTCCTCGCGGCTGCGGGTATACAGGTCGTGCAAGTCGCGCGGCTGCTGGCAGCGGTAGCCGTAGCGGACGCCGTCAAAGCGCGACAGGTTGGTGGACGCCTCCGCCGGGGCGACGATGTAATAGGTGGGGATACTGAGCCCGGTGTGAGGCAGGGAGATGTCCACCAGAATGGCGCCCTGCTGCTCCAGCAGCGCCAGGGCGGCGTGAATCCGCTCACCGGTGGCCGCGTCCAGGCCCGCGCCGAAATATTCCCGCGGCAGGCCGATGCGCAGGCCCGTCAGCGGCTGCTGCAGGGCGGCATGGTAATCCTCTACCGGCCGCTCCGAGCAGGTCGAGTCCCGGGGATCAAAGCCGGCCATGGCATTCAGCAGCAGGGCGCAATCCTCGGCGCTGCGGGCCATGGGGCCGGCCTGGTCTAGGCTGGAAGCGAAGGCCACCATGCCCAGCCGGGAGACCCGCCCGTAGGTGGGCTTGAGGCCGGTGATGCCGCAGAAAGCCGCCGGCTGGCGGATGGAGCCGCCGGTATCGGTACCGGTTGCCAGGGGCGCCAGGCGTGCCGCGATGGCCGCGGCCGAGCCGCCGGAGGAGCCGCCGGGCACGCGGCCGGGGTCCCAGGGGTTGTGCACCGGGCCATAGAAACTGGATTCGTTGGAGGACCCCATGGCGAACTCGTCCATGTTGGTCTTGCCCAGCATGACGGTACCGGCGTCCCGCAGGCGGGTGGCTACCGTGGCGTCATAGGGCGGTATGAAATTGTCCAGCATCTTCGAACCACAGCTGGTGCGGATTCCGCGAGTGCAGAAAATGTCCTTGTGCGCCAGCGGAATGCCCAGCAGGGGGCCGGTTTCCCCGGCGGCCAGGCGCGTATCCGCCGCCGCGGCTGCCGCCAGGGCGCCTTCCTCGTCAACCGTGACGAAGCTGTTGTAGCGCCCGTCCAGTGCCTGAATGCGGTCGAGGTAGGTGCGCGCAAGTTCGACGCTGGAAAACTGTTTCTCGCGCAGCCCGAGGCTCAGCTGGGCGACTGAAAGTTCATGCATGTGACGTCCTGGGAGCGGTCGAACCGCTATTCGATGACTTTGGGGACCAGGTACAGGCCGCTCTCCACCGCCGGGGCGATTGCCTGGAAGGCGTCGCGCTGGTTGGCCTCGGTGACGGCGTCCACGCGCAGGCGCTGGACGGCATCCAGGGGGTTGGCCATGGGCTCTACGCCGGCGGTATCGATGGCCTGCAGCTGGTCCACGAGCGTCAGGATATTGGCGATGCGGGAGGTCAGCTCGGCCGCCTCATCCGGGGCGATGCGGATCCTTGCAAGCTCCGCGATTTTCTCTATCTCGTCCTGCTGTATTGTCATCGACTCCGCTACCGTTGCTGTGCTGCCGCCTGCTCGGCGGGGGGCGTAAACTTATCACATTTGCGCCTTGCTCAAAATCCCTGCGATTGATACAGTTGCGGGCCAAGTCACACACCGTAGAATAAAGAGTTTGCTGTCTTTTACGAGAGGACGGCAGCATGGGGTGCTTGCAGAGCTCCGCGTCCGGAGTTCCCCGGTCTATTCAGAAGGTAGTAAAAATTCATGTTGAAGAAGCTGCGCGGAGTGTTCTCAAACGATCTCTCTATCGATTTGGGCACAGCGAACACTCTTATCTACGTGCGCGACAAGGGAATTGTACTGAATGAGCCCTCGGTGGTGGCGATCCGTTTCCACAATGGCGTCAAGACGATCGAAGCGGTGGGTACCGAGGCCAAGCGCATGCTCGGCCGCACCCCCGGCAATATCACCGCTATCCGCCCTCTGAAAGACGGTGTTATCGCCGACTTCCAGGTCACCGAGAAGATGCTCCAGCATTTCATTGCCCGGGTACACGAAAGCCGTTTCATCCGCCCCAGTCCGAGAGTTCTGGTCTGCGTTCCCTGCATGTCCACCCAGGTAGAGCGCCGCGCCATCCGTGAGTCCGCGCTCAGCGCCGGGGCCCGGGAAGTGCGCCTGATCGAGGAACCGATGGCGGCGGCGATCGGTGCCGGCCTGGATGTGGAGGAAGCCAGCGGCTGCATGGTGGTCGATGTCGGTGGTGGTACCACTGAAATCGCAATCATCTCCCTCAACGGCGTGGTCTACCGCGACTCCCTGCGCGTCGGTGGTGACCGGTTTGACGAAGCCATCGTGTCCCACGTGCGCCGTCGCTACGGCAGCCTGATCGGCGATGCCACGGCGGAGCGGATCAAAACCGAAATCGGTTGTGCCTTCGCCGGAAGCGAATTGCGGGAGATTGATGTTCGCGGGCGTAACCTGGCCGAAGGGGTGCCGCGCAGCTTTACCCTCAACAGCGATGAAATCCTGGAAGCGCTGCAGGACCCGCTCTCTTCCATTGTGCAGGCGGTGAAGTCAGCGCTGGAACAGTCGCCTCCGGAACTGGCGGCCGACATTGCCGAGAGCGGCATTGTCCTGACCGGGGGGGGTGCCCTGCTGCGCGACCTCGACCGGCTCATTTCCGAGGAGACCGGTTTGCCGGTGATTGTGGCGGACGATCCCCTGACCTGTGTGGCGCGGGGTGGCGGCCGGGCGATGGAACAGATGGACCGCCATACCATCGATCTGCTCTCGACTGAGTAACCCTGTTCGCGGGCGCTGCCATCAAGCCGCTATTTCTCAAGGAATCCCACCTCGGTCTGCGTATCCTGCTGGCGATCCTGGTGGTGGTGTGCCTGATCACCGCCGACCTGCGCTTCAACAGTCTGGGCCAGACCCGGGCCCTTCTGGATACTCTGACCGCCCCCGTGATCTGGGTGGCCGATATTCCCGCCAGTGTCCGCGCCTGGCAGGATACGCACATTCGCGCCCGGCGCCAGTTGCTGGAGGACAATGAACGCCTGCAGCGTGAGAACCTGCTGTTGCAGGGGCGCTCGTTGCAGATGGCGTCCGTGCAGGCCGAGAATACCCGGCTGCGGGGGCTGCTCAATTCCACCGCGATGTTGCGTAACGACGTGCTGGTCGCCGAGCTCATCGGGGTATCCCCCGATCCGGTCAGGCATCAACTGGTCCTCAACAAGGGCGTCCGCGACGGTGTCTACGGCGGCCAGCCGCTGATTGATGCAGACGGGCTCATGGGGCAGGTAATCGAGGTGGGTGAGTTCACCTCGCGGGTGCTGCTGTTGACCGATCTGACCCACTCGATCCCGGTCCAGGTCAATCGCAACGGCGTCCGCGCCATTGCCGAGGGTACCGGTTCCCTGGATGCACTCGAGGTCCAGCATATTTCTGCAACAACCGATATCCAGGAAGGCGATCTGTTGGTGAGTTCGGGTCTGGGGGGACGTTTTCCCGTGGGTTACCCCGTGGGTGAGGTGGTGCTGGTACAGCGTGATCCCGGCCAACCCTTTGCCCGGGTTATTGCCCGGCCCAGTGCGGCGCTGAACCGCAGCCGCCATGTCTTGCTGGTGTTTGTCGGAGCGCCGGAGGATCCGGTACCCGCGGCCGGGGAGTCCTGAATGGTGGCGGCCGGCAACGCGCTGGTGTTCGCCGTGGTGGCGGTCAGTTTCCTGCTGGGGGCGGTGCTCGCGGTGCTGCCATTGCCGCACTGGCTGTTGTGGGCCCGGCCCGAATGGGTTGCACTGGTGCTCATCTACTGGTGTATCGCTCTGCCGCACCGGATCGGCATCTTCACCGCGCTGTTGCTGGGCGTACTGGTGGATGTCCTGGAAGGTGCGGTTCTCGGACAGAACGCGTTCTCCCTGTCTGTCCTGGCCCTGTGCTCGCTGCTTGTGTACCAGCGTCTGCGCGTGTTCAGTCTGTGGCAGCAGTGCGGGGTGGTGTTCCTTCTCATAGGCCTGCATCAGCTGATCGGCCAGTGGGTGCAGAACCTGGAGGGCGCCGGTGCCCGCAGTCTCCTGTTCCTGCTGCCGGCGGTGTCCAGCGCCCTGCTGTGGCCGGTAGTCCTCCATCTGCTGCGCGGCATCCGCCGCCATTACCGAATCAGCTGACATGCCAACACTTGTCCTTGCCTCTGCCTCTCCGCGTCGACATGAACTGCTGACTCGGCTCGGTGTCCACTTTGTCGTGGATGCGGCAGACATTGATGAAAGCGTACGCCCGGGTGAGACGCCCCGGGATTATGTTGTTCGCATGGCCCGGGAGAAGGCCGGGACTGTCCGTGCCCGGCGCGGCGACGGCGCCCCGGTGCTGGCAGCGGATACCACGGTGGTGATAGACGATGATATTCTCGGCAAGCCCGCCGAGCATTTTGCCGGCCTCGCCATGCTGGCGCGTCTCAGTGGTCGCACGCACTCGGTCATCACTGCGGTCTGCCTGCAGTCAGGCGATGGGGTCGCCGCGATAGAGGTAGAAACCCGGGTCACGTTCCTGACCCTGGATCGCGAGGTCTGTGAGCGGTATCTGGCGACGCCAGAGCCCTGGGACAAGGCGGGCGGCTACGCCATCCAGGGACTGGGTGGCGCTCTGGTCAGCGCCATTGAGGGCAGCTACAGCAATGTGGTCGGGCTGCCGCTGGCAGAGACCTGGCAGCTGCTGGGCGCGCGTGGCATTGCAACTGCCCTGGGGCCCGCGGATGGATGAAGAGATCCTGGTGAGTGTCAGCGCCGGTTCGACCCGGGTGGCGCTGCTTGCCGGGGGTGTGGTCCAGGAGTTGCACGTTGAACCCGCGGATCGCCGCAGCCTGGTGGGTAACCTTTACAGCGGCAGGGTACAGCGGATCGTGCCCGGCATGGACGGCGCATTCATCGATATCGGCATTGACGTCAATGGCTTCCTGGCAGCCGCTGACCTGCCGGCCCCGGGGGCGATCGGGGACCAGCTGTGCGCGGGGCAGCGCCTGCTGGTCCAGGTCACCCGCGATGCCCTCGGTGACAAGGGCCCCAGGCTGACCTGCGCCATCACTCTGGCCTCACGCTATCTGGTGCTCGCTACTGCGGGCGCCCGCGGCACTGTCTCCCGCCGCATTGGCCCGGACACGGAGCGGCAGCGGTTGCGGCAACTCCTGCCGGGCCTGGTGGGGGAAGTGGAACTGGGCGGCGCGGGTCTCATTGCGCGGACCGCGGCGGCGAACGTGAGCGCCGAGGTGCTGCGCGCCGATGCCTCCAGACTCGCTGCCCGTTGGCGACAGCTTCGAACCGGCGCCGCGCAGACTGCCGGTCCATGCCTGGTGTTGGCCGAGCCACCGCTGCCGCTGCGGGTGCTGCGCGACCGTGCCGGTGCGGGTGTGCCGCGCATCGTGGTGGATGCTGCCAGCTGTGCCGACGAGATCAGGGCCTGGTGTGCGGAGGACCTGGCCCTGGCAGCGCCGGTGGAGGAGGATTGCGCTGAACCGGGGTCCCTGTTCCGGCGGCGCGGCGTGGAAGCGGAGATCAGCGCGGCGCTGGCTACGGTGGTGCCCCTGCCCTCTGGCGGCAATCTGGTGATCGAACGCACGCAAGCCATGACCACCGTCGATGTGAACACCGGCAGCGCCACTGGCCACAGCGACCTTGAGCAAACGCTGCTGCAGACCAACCTGGAAGCGGCGGCGGCGCTGCCCAGGCAGCTGCGCCTGCGCTCGCTCGGGGGCATTGTTGCCGTGGACTTTATCGATCTGCGCGAGAGCGGTCACCGGCGCGCGGTGCTGCTGGCACTCAAGCAGGCGCTGGCCAGCGATCCTGATGCGGGCCCGGTTACCGACGTTGGCAAGCTGGGGTTGGCAATCCTCACCCGCAGGCAGACCCGGCCACCACTGGCAGAGGTGCTGCGGGTGCCCTGCCCCGAGTGCGCTGGCAGTGGCCGAGTCGCCCGGCCTGCCGCAGGGGGGCTCTGAAGTGACGGCAGGTTCTGTGCAGGCATCACTCTACCACCGCTTGAGCAGTGCGCTCTGGGTGGGCATTGTCGGCTTCGTGGTGCTGCTGGCGGTGTATGTCAGTAGTGGACGCCTGCTGGTCTCCATGGTGGCGGACAACCAGGCCTGGGTGGTGAAGCAGGTGAATTCCCGTGCTCCTTTTGTCATCGAGGAGGGGCACTTGTCTGCCGAGTGGCAGGGTTTCAGCCCGGTGCTGGTATTTGCAGACCTGCGCCTCGGGTTTCCCGATGGTGAGCCGCTGCTGCTGGGCGGTGGCCGGGTGACGCTGGATATCTGGCACAGCCTGGTCAGCCGCTCGCTGCGGTTCAGTCGCCTGCGCCTGCAGGACCTGCTGCTGACGGGGGAACTGGGCGCGGATGGCAGTTTCCGGCTGCAGGGCCTGGGTGGCGGTGGTGGCGCTGCCGCTGCCTGGTTGCAGGCCGTGCTGCTGGACATAGAGCGGGTAACGCTGGTGGCCAACACTCTGCAGCTGACGGGACCGGCTGGGGAGCAGGAACAGCTGGCCCTGGACCTGACGCTGTTGCGGGATGGCGCCCGGCGCCAGCTCCGGGGGCAGCTGACCTCGGTGGATGGGTCCCAGGTGCTGATTCTGGCTGATGGACTCGGCAATCCGCTGGTGCCGGAAAACTACAGCGGCGATGTCTATGTTCGTGCCGAGCTTGCCGATCTGGCGCAGTTGGCGCGCTGGCAGCCGCTGCTGGGAGAAACGCTGCCGCTCAAGGCAACAGGCGAGGCAGTTGTCGAGGGTTGGCTGGCCTGGTCTGGCGGCATATCCGGGTTGCAGCTGCGCCTGATCGGCGAGGACTTGTTGCTGCAAGGCAACAACGAGCGCTGGTCGTTGCCACTGGCGTCGCTGCGGCTGGAGTCCAGCCTGCTGCAGCGCGGCCAACGCCTGACCCTGTTTACCTCGGACCTGGAGATCGGTCACGGTGGTACGGTAATAACCCTGCCGCGCCTGCAAGTGGATCTCTGGGGAGATTCGCTGCGCGTGCGTGGCAGCGGACTGCCCCTGGCAGACAGCAGTGGGTTGCTGAGCCAGGCGCGGCTGCTGCCCCCGGCTCTGGCAACGGCAATGGCGGAGCTGACGCCGTCCGGCAAGGTGGGTGCCCTGCAGTTGTATCTGGAGGATGTGACCAGCGGCAGCAGGGCGTGGACACTGGATCTGGGCTTTGACAACCTGGCGCTGAACTCCTGGCGTGGCGCTCCGGGTGTCAGCGGAGCCAGCGGGTTTCTGCACCTGGCACCCGGTCGTGGCGAGCTGATCCTTGACAGCGATGCGGTGGTACTGGATTTCCCTTCAGTGTACCGGGAGCCCCTCGCCTACCGGGAATTGTTCGGCAGTCTGGACATGGCCTGGGACGGCGACGGCCTGCGCCTGCAGAGCGGATTGCTGACCGCGATCGGTGAGGAGGGTACGGCGCGGGCACTGCTGGGTCTGTCGATACCGTTCGCCGCCAGCCCGGCGGGTGTGGAAATGGACCTGCTGGTGGGATTGCGCGACACGGATGCAGGCTACCGGGCTCGCTACCTGCCCTACATGTTGAACGAAAACCTCCTGGCCTGGTTGCAAGCCAGCCTGGAGCACGGTGTGGTGGATGCCGGCGCATTTCTGTGGCGCGGCAGCCTGCGCCGCGGTGCCGGCGCATTGCGCACTGTGCAGCTGTTCTTCGACGTGCGTGACGCACAACTGGAATATCATCCGGACTGGCCGGCGCTGGCGGATGTCCAGGGCACTGTGCTGATTGATGACACCAATGTCAGCGTCTGGGCCGATCGCGCGCGCCTGTACGATACCGAGATCGAGACGCTGTCTGCGGAGGCCTGGCGGGATAGCGGGGGCGACATGCGCCTGGCCATCGCCGCAAGTCTTGCGGGCACTGCCAGCGATGGCTTGCAGTTGCTGAACCAATCACCTGCCGGCACCGGCCTGCGGGGCGCCCTTGCCGACTGGCAGGCGCAGGGGAGCATGGCGGCAGAGATTCGCCTGCAGTTGTTGTTGGCAGCAGCACCACCACCGCCTGCGGTGGAATTGACCGTGGTGGTGAGCGATGCCGAGCTGGATATTCGCCCGGGCAATCTGCAGCTCAGGGATATCAGCGGCACGCTGTTCTACAATTCGGCCAGCGGCTTCAGCGCCGAGCAGCTGACGGCCAGCCTCTGGCAGCAGCCTCTGTCGCTCGGGCTGAGACAACTCCCGGCCCTGCCGGCACCGGATGGTGGCCGAGCGGGGGGCATGGCGCCGGTGCAGCTGGCTTTTGCCACCGAAGTCCAGGTGGATGCCCTGCGGGAGTGGCTGGGGCCGGAGCTGCCGCCTCTGGTCAGCGGTGCGGCGTCAGTCGCCGGCACCCTGGACTTTGCCCCGGGACGGTTGCCGCGGCTGCAACTTGAGTCTGACCTGCAGGGCCTGGCGCTGGACCTGCCGGCGACCTGGGCCAAGCCCGCAGACTCAAGACTGCCGTTCCAGTTGCGGACCGAACTCGGAGCCAGACCGCTGCAGCTGGAGGTGAGTGGCGGGCGCCGCTGGCATGCACGGCTGGGTATCGGCGAGGCGGGGCTTGAGGGCGCTGCGCTTGGACTGCAGGATCGCTCCCTGCCGCTGTTGCCCGGCCGGCTGCGGGTTTCCGGCCACGCCGCGCTGATCGATGTCGCCGCCTGGCAGGCCTTGTTTGGGGATCTGTTCGGACAGGCTCGCAACGGACAGGTACCGGCGGGGCTGCGTTTGACGGTGGAGCAGCTGCTGATCGACAGTCTTCAGTTCCGTGGTCAGGACTGGCGCAGCGTGGTTGTGGATCTGGAGCAGGAGCCGCAGCATTGGCGCATCGGGCTGGAGACGGACTGGGTCCAGGGCGCCGTCACGGTAGCTGCTGATCGCACTCGCGCGGCCGTCGACCTGTCCTATCTCGACCTGTCCGGCTGGCGAACCGGCGGCGACGCTGAAGCCGATCCCGCACAATTCCGCGACTGGCCTGCTCTGGAAGTGGACATTGCCGACCTGCAGCGCGGTTCGCGACCGCTCGGGCATCTGGCCTTTGCCCTGCAACCGGGTGAGGGCCGCCTGGAGGCGCAGCGCATCCGCGGTGAACTGCTCGGCTTGACGCTGCCGGCGGAAAACCCGGGCGAGCTGGTGTGGACCGCGGAGGGCACCCGCCTGCAGGCACAACTGCAGGCTGCTGATCTTGGTGACACCCTCGCAATGCTGGACTATGAACGCATCCTCGAGACCAGCAGCGGGCGTTTCGCGCTGGATCTCCGCTGGCCGGGAGCGCCGCAGGCGTTTGCCCTGGCGGCCAGTACCGGCACGTTGTCGGTGGCGGTGGAGGAGGGGCGTTTTCTGACCGCGTCCGCAGGTGCTTCGGGCACCCTGCGGGTGGTCAGCATTCTCAATCTCGCCGACATCATCCAGCGTCTGAGCCTGACCCAGCTGTTCGAATCCGGAATCCCCTTTGACAGCATGCAAGGGGAGGTGAATTTCGCCAACGGCAAGATTGAGGTGCCGCGACTGGACGTTGCCAGCGCCGCCACCGGCTTCCGCTTCAGCGGCAGTTCGGATATTGCGTCCCGCAGTCTCGATGGCGAGCTGGTGGCCACGCTGCCGGTGGTCAACAACCTGCCATGGGTGGCGGCGCTGACGGCGGGTCTGCCGATTGCCGCGGGTGTCTTTGTCGTCAGCAAGCTTTTTGAAAAGCAGGTGTCGCAACTGGCCAGTGCGGTCTACAGCATCGGCGGCAGCTGGGATGATCCACAGATCCGCCTCGACCGCATCTTCGATACCGGCAATGGACGGGATGGGCGCAGTGATGAGGCCAGCGGTGACGCTGCTGCTGGCGCAGAGGCTGCGGCTCAGTCTGCCGGGGGCGAATCCGCGTCCGGCCCGGCTGCTGATTCGTCCAGCTCCCGCAGATAACGGAACAGCTTGCGCCTCGCGCCCGGCGCCTGCTTGCGCTGCTGCTCGCGCTGGTCCTGCAACAGCAGCTGGCGCAAGTGCTGGCGGTCGGCATCTGGCCAGCGCCCGACGATATCCTCTATGCCGGGCAGTCCCGCTGCCAGCAGCCGGTCGCGCACTTGCTCGAGCTCCTGGAACTGCTCCGCGGCCTGGTTGCGCTCCCGGTCCAGGGCGGCCAGTGCCTCGGCAATCGGCTCGGCGTCAATATCGCGCATCAACTTGCCGATAAATTGCAGATGGCGCCGTCGGGCGCTGTTGGACGTGATGCGGCGAGTTTCCTGGATGGCGTCGGCGAGCCGCTGGTCGTCAATCGGAATCTTGCGCAGCTGCTTGTCGCTGAGTCCGGTCAGGGTTTCGCCCAGCGCCTGCAGGGCGGTCATGCGTCGCTTGAGCTCGCTCTTGCTGGGCCCTTCGTGCAGGTCCCCGCAGTCGTCGGTGGAATCATGATCAGGCATAGAACCAGGTCGCCAGGCCGAGGAAAGAGAAAAACCCGACCACATCCGTCACTGTGGTCAGGACCACGCCGCCGGCCAGCGCCGGGTCTATTTTCATGCGCTTGAGCAGTAGTGGCAGGGCGGCGCCGGTGAAGGCCGCGGTCACCAGGTTGATGACCATTGCCAGTGCAATGATCAGGCCCAGGCTCCAGTCGCCGAACCAGAGTGACGCGGCGACCGCCACGACCGAGGCCCACAGCATGCCGTTCAGTGCGCCGACCGCAACCTCGCGGTTGATCAGCCACGACTCGTTGTTCTTGCTGACCTGCCCGAGCGCGATACCGCGAACCATCACGGTCAGGGTCTGGGTGCCGGCAATACCGCCCATGGAAGCGACGATCGGCATCAACACCGCCAGCGCTACCACTTTTTCGATAGTGTCCTGGAACAGGTTGATTACCGAAGAGGCGAGGAAGGCGGTCGCGAGGTTGGCACCCAGCCAGATGGCCCGGCGGCTGGCAGTATGCATCACCGGCGCGAAAGTATCGGTGTCGTCCGAGAGGCCTGCCATGGAGGTCAGCGAGTGGTCGGCGTCCTCGCGGATCACGTCTACCACGTCGTCAATGGTGATTCGACCCACAAGCCGGCCGTCATCATCCACCACCGGTGCCGATACCCAGTCGTTGCGCTCGAACAGGCGCGCCACCTCGTCGTCCGCCATCCAGGCCGGTATCGGGGCGATGTCGGTGATCATCATCTCGCGCACGGTCGAGTTGGGGTCCGATACCAGCAGCGTGTTCAGCGGCAGCAGGCCGATGAATTGATCATTGCGATTGACCACGAACAGGTTGTCGGTCATCGCCGGTATTTTGTCGTGCCGGCGCAGGTAACGCAGCACCACATCCAGGGTCAGCGGCGGGCGGATGGTGATGGTATCCGTGCTCATCAGGCCGCCGGCTGTATCGTCCGGGTAGGTCATCACCTGTTCCAGGCGTGCCCGGTCCCGGTAGTCCATGGAATCGAGGACTTCCCGGGTTATCCGGTCCGGCAGCTGCTGCAGGATGTCGGCGAGGTCATCGTCCTGCAGGTGTTCGGTGATCTGCGCGACCTCGGCGGCGTCCATGTCGCTGAGGAAGTGGCCCCGCAACTCTTCGCCAAGCTCATTGATGACGTCGCCTTCGTTCTCCAGCTCCACCATCTGCCAGAGAATGTGGCGGAACTTGGGCGGCGAGGACTCCAGCAGGTGGGCAACGTCGGCAGCCGGCAGGCCATTGAGCATCCGCTTGACGTCGGCAAACGTCCCGCTACCGAGAGCTTCGGACAGGCGCTCGAGGCGCGCCTGGGATGTCGTGGAGCGTTGGGCCATGGAGGCTACTCGGCTTCGTCGAAGCGGTTGTCGATGAGCGTTTGCAGCGCCGCAAGGACGGCGTCTTCATCTTCGCCATCGATTTCGAGATCGAGCACCGTACCCTGGCCAGCGGCCAGCATCATGACGGCCATGATGCTTTTGCCATCGACCATCTGGCCATCGCGGCCGGCCCTGACAGCGCTGGCATAAGTCGTGGTGCAACCGACAAACTTGGCGGCGGCGCGGGCATGCAGGCCCAGCTTGTTGATGATTGTGACTTGTGTCTGGATCACTGTTCCCGCTGCTACTGCAGCTCCCTGTGTCGAACGTGTACTTGCGGAAACTCCTGTTGATAGTGCCGGAACAGCCTGGCCGCGAGATATACTGACCGATGTTGGCCACCGGTACAACCGATCGCCACGGTCATGTAGCTGCGGTTGCTGTCCCGGTAGTGGGGCAGCCAGCGGTCAAGGTACTCGCAGATACTGGCAAACAGGTCGCCGGTCATCGGCTGTGCTTCGAGAAACGTACTGACATCCTCATCCAGGCCGTTCTGCAGGCGCAGCTCCTTGACCCAGTGCGGGTTGGGCAGCATGCGCACGTCAAAGACAAGATCCGCGTCAGTGGGGACTCCGCGCTTGAAGCCAAAGGACTGTATCAGGATCGACATGCTGCCGGACATGTCCCCTACCAGGCGCTGGCGCACGGCGTCCCGCAGCTCATAAATCGTCATCTGGCTGGTATCCAGCACCAGGGCTGCGGCACTGGCGATGGGTTCCAGCAACTGCCGCTCGCGCTCGATCGCCTCGGCCAGCGGCATGCGCTCATCGCTCAGCGGGTGTTTGCGCCGGGTTTCACTGAAGCGCTTGATGAGGACACTGTCCTGGGCGTCCAGAAACAGGATTTCGCTCCTGACCGTGTCCGGCAGCGACTCGACAATGGCGCTGAAGTTCTCCAGGTTACGCCAGGCGTTGCGGGCGTCAATGCAGACTGCCGCGCCGCGGAAGTGTTCGAATTCGGGCCGGCTGGCTTCCTCGACCAGGGCCGGCAGCAGTGCCACGGGCAGGTTGTCGATGCAATAGTAGCCCTCGTCCTCGAGCTGGTGCAGGGCAGTACTCTTGCCTGAGCCGGAGCGACCTGAAATGATGACCAGCTGCATGCCAGGCAACTCAGTCGCTCCACTCGGTGGCCCTGCGGTACAGGGTATCGGCATCGGGGGCGCTGCGCAGCTGTGCGCAAAAATCGGACTGGCTGAACAGGCGGGCGATACGCGCCAGGATATCCAGGTGCTCCTGGTGCGCCTGCTCCGGGACCAGCAGGACGAACAGTATGTCCACCGGGATATCGTCCGGGGCATCGAAGTCGATGGCCTCTTCCAGGGTGGCCAGGCAGCCAACCGGCTCGCTGCAGTTGGCGATGCGACAGTGGGGTATGGCGATGCCGGCGCCGAGACCCGTACTACCCAGGCGCTCGCGTGCAATCAGCTGGGCAAATATGTCGGTGTCAGCGAGATCGGGGTTGTTCTCGCTGATGACCTGGGCCAGGGTCTCGAACAGTCTTTTCTTGCTGCTACCCGGCGCACGACAGACCGTGCGTCCGGGAGAGAGTAGTTCCGAGAGAACTTGCATGATGGGATCCTAGTGACCTCGGGCCTTTTCCTTGTGCTTGATCAGCTGGCGGTCCAGCTTGTCGGCGAGGGCGTCAATGGCGGCATACATGTCCTCTGATTCGGCAGCGGCGAAAATATCGGCGCCGGAGATGTGAATGGTGGCCTCGGCCTTCTGTACCATTTTTTCCACGATCAGGGTCACGTCGGTATTGGTGATCTGGTCGAAGTGTCGCTGCAGCCGTTCGAACTTGCTGGCCACGTACTCGCGCAGCGGATCGGTGACGTCTACATGATGACCACTGACATTCAATTGCATACCTGACTCCTTCTTCATCGATAACCCGGGCAGTTGTCCCCGGAACTGGCGAGCCGACATGTCAACGGCCGCCTGCTAACGTACTGCAGGGCAGTACTCTGGCATTCTAGACCAATCTCTTGCGCTCGTTGGAAGGGGGGATCAACAGCATCTCCCGATACTTGGCCACTGTTCTTCGCGCTACCTGCATGCCCTGTTCTTCCAGCAGACTGGCGATCTTGTTGTCGCTGAGGGGTTTGCGCGGGTTTTCCGCCGCTACCAGCTTGCGAATCAGCGCCTTGATCGCGGTGGAGGACGCTTCGCCGCCAGCGGTGGTGCCGACATGGCTGGAAAAGAAATACTTGAGCTCAAAAATGCCGCGGGGGGTGTGCATGTACTTGCGGGTGGTCACCCGCGAAATGGTGGATTCATGCATCTCGACGGCATCGGCAATGTCGTGCAGCACCAGCGGTTTCATCGCCT
The DNA here is from genome assembly GCF_040221975.1 of Haliea sp. Taxonomy (GTDB): domain Bacteria; phylum Pseudomonadota; class Gammaproteobacteria; order Pseudomonadales; family Halieaceae; genus Haliea. The sequence continues at coordinate 47,931 of NZ_JAVJWR010000018.1, read as the reverse complement.
CCTCGCCGTGTTCCAGAAAGTTGCGCTGGTGTTCGACAATCTTGCTGGCCACCTTCATCAGGGTCTCGTTGCGGCTGTACAGGCTTTTCAGGAACCAGCGCGCCTCCTGCAGGTTGTCCTTGAGGAAGGTGTTGTCGGCGCTGCTGTCGGCGCGCTTGATGAGGCTGGCATAGCTATCGTTGATGCGCAAGCGCGGGGCGATGTCAGGGTTGAGCTCCACTATCCAGCGGCCGTTGCGCTTGCTGACGAACACGTCCGGGATTACATATTCGGTAGTGTCATCGCCAAGGTTTTCACCCGGGTTGGGATCCAGTGAGCGGATCAGGTCCAGCACTGCCTTGAGCTGGTCCTCGTCCAGGCGCATGCGCCGCATGATCTGCCGGTAGTCGCCGCTGCCCAGCTGCGCCATGTGCCGGCTGACCATCAGCCTTGCCTGCTCCAGCCAGGGGGTGTCGGCAGGCTTCTGTTGCAGTTGTACCAGCAGGCACTCCTGCAGGTCGCGGGTACAAACGCCCGCGGGTTCGAATTGCTGCAGGCAGTGCAGTACGGCAATGACCTCGTCGACGTCGATATCCAGCTCCGGCGTCAGCGCCTGATGGATGTCCTCGACGCTGGTCTGCAGCCTGCCGTTGCTGTCCGTGGCGTCGATCAGGGCCAGTGCGATCACCCTGTCGGTATCCGACAGTCGGGTCAGGTTGAGCTGCCAGCGCAGCAGATCCTGCAGGCTTTCGCTGGCATTGTTGCGGCTGTCGTAGTCGCCGTCGAAGCTGTCTTCACCGCCGCCGCCGGGAGCCGCGGAGGAGGAGGGCATCAGGTCCTCCCACTGGGTGTCCACCGGCAGCTCCTCGGGCATGTTGGCCGGCTGCCAGTCCTCAGCCAGGTTCTGACTGCTGGCGGAGTCACTCTCCAGGCTGTCCAGCAGGCTGTCGCCGGTCTGGTCGCTGCTGCGCTCGAGGCGCGTGGTATTGTCCACCTCCACATCGCCGTCAAAATCGTCTTCCGCCAGCTCCAGTAGCGGGTTGCTGTCCAGGGCTTGCTGGATTTCCTGCTGCAGATCCAGAGTGCTCAGCTGCAGCAGCCGGATAGCCTGCTGCAGCTGGGGTGTCATGGTCAGCTGTTGGCCAAGCTTGAGCTGAAGCGACTGTTTCATCGGTGTGCTGGTGTCATCCCGGGTACCATCTTGGATGGGGTTGTCGGCTGAGTGTAGCGCCGGCCGGCGTGGCCGCGCAACAGTGTGGCGCGAATTTTGCTAGAGCGCCCCTGGCCAGGGGCCGGGATCACAGTCGGAAGTGTTCGCCCAGGTACACCTTGCGCACGCGCGGGCTGTCCAGCACCTCCTGGGCGGTACCCTCGGCGATGATGTGGCCTTCACCGACGATGAAGGCGCGCTCGCAGATATCCAGAGTGTCGCGCACGTTGTGATCGGTGATCAAAACCCCGATACCGCGCTTGCGCAGATGGGTAATGATGTCCTTGATGTCACTGACCGAGATCGGGTCAACGCCGGCGAAGGGTTCATCCAGCAGGATGAAGTCCGGCTCGGTGGCCAGCGCCCTGGCGATTTCCACCCGGCGGCGCTCGCCGCCAGACAGGGATTGCCCGAGATTGTTGCGCAGGTGGGTGAGGTGGAATTCCTCCAGCAGGCGGTCACAGTGGCTGTGGCGCTCCTGCCTGTTCAGGTCAGGCCGTGTTTCCAGTATTGCCAGCAGGTTGTCCTGCACCGACAGTTTGCGAAAGATCGATGCTTCCTGGGGCAGGTAGCCCAGCCCCCGGCGTGCGCGCTCATGCATGGGGAGGGCAGTGATGTCCTCGCCGTTCAGCTCGATCCTGCCATCATCGGCGGCGATAATGCCGACGATCATGTAAAAACAGGTGGTCTTGCCGGCGCCGTTGGGACCCAGCAGGCCCACGACTTCGCCGCTGCCGAGTTCCACGGAAACGTCCACCACGACCTTGCGCCCGCGGTAGGCCTTGGCCAGATTACTTGCTTTGAGTCGCGCCACTGGCTGCTCCGTTTGCCGCGTCGCCCTCGAGGACCTGTGCGGGTATCACCACCTCGACCCTGCCGCCGTCCTCGCGCCGACCGGAATCGGCGCGCACCCGCTGCTCGGCCATATAGTAGTCGATGCTGTCACCGGTGACGATCGAGCCTTCCTGTTCGATACGGGCCTGCCGCGTCAGGTTTACCCGTTCTTCCGCCTTGAAATATTCAATGCGCTGGGCGGCGGCGTGGACGATGCCCTTGTCGGCCTCGGGCTGTTGCTGCAGGCGCGCGGGGTTGCCCTCGGCGAGGATACGGTCCGCGGCCACCTGTTGGTGGAAAACAGTGATTTTCTCCGCCTCTATTTGCAGGCTGCCCTGCTGCAGGCGCACGTTGCCGGTATATTCGGTGAAGCCCTGGCGCTCGTCCCGCAGGGCCTGATCGGCGCTGATGCGGATGGGCTGTTGCCGATCCTCGGGCAGGGCGATGGCGCCCGGGGCCAGCAGCAGCCAGGCCGCGGCGGCGACTGCCACCCGCAGCGATCGGCAGAGAGCACGTCCCGGATCAGGACCCTGTCGGAACATAAATGCCCTCCACATTGGGCTGCAGCAGAATGGTTTCGTTGGCGAGGTCGGTGAACATGCCGTCGGCTCGCAGGATATTGCCGCCCAGTTGCGCGGTCACCGCAACTTGCGATCTGGCGGTCCGCAGCCTGAGATTCAGGGTCATGGCCTCCGCTTGCAGGGTGCCCCCTGACTGGTCGTTGCTGAGCACCACGTCCCGGCGCAGGATCAACAAACCGCCGGGATGTTCGAGCCTGCCCTGTTCTGACCTCGCAGACCAGGTACGGTTGTTGCCGTCGTGCGAGTAGAAGCGTGGCTGCTCCAGTTCTGAGACATTCTCCCGCGCGAAGTGTTCAATTCGCTCGGCCTCCATGACCTCGGCCAGTGCACCGTCTTCCGCAAAGGACATACTGCGGGTATCGAGCAAGTAGGTCTGCACCAGTTCCGCGTCCCCCTGCAACAGGGTGCGGTCGATGCCGCCGTCCCCGACCAGCGACCAGTACCACAGGGCGAGTGAGGCCAGCACCGCAGCCAGCAGCCAGGTTCTCTTGCCGCCGCCCATCAGTTGAACTCCGCGACGATGGCCAGCCACTCGCCCCGCAACTGCAGCAGCCACTCGCAGGCCTCCCGTACCGCCCCGGCACCGCCGTTGGCGGTACTGCACCAGTCGGCTGCCGCCCGCACCTCGGCCACCGCATCGGCTACCGTCAGCCCCAGCCCGGCGGCCCTGATGGCGCCGAGATCGGGCAGGTCGTCGCCCATGTAGGCACACTGAGCAAGATCCAGGTCCAGGCTTGCACACAATTCGTTCAGGGCGGTCAGCTTGTCCTCCCGGCCCTCAACGAGGTGAAATATGCCCAGTTCCGCGGCGCGGCGTCCGACGACCCCGGATTTGCGGCCGGTAATGATGGCTATCGTGATCCCGGCGCGTTGCAGCAACTTGATGCCGAGGCCGTCCTTGATATTGAAGGCCTTGAGTTCACTGCCGTCACTGGCGTAGATCACGCGGCCATCGCTCAGCACCCCGTCGACATCCAGTGCCAGCAGCCTGATGCCCCGTGCCATTGCAGCGGCGGTGGTGTTCCCGATGATGGTCATATCAGGCAATACCCGCCTGCAGCAGGCTCATCAGGTGCAGTACTCCCACCATCCCGTTGTTGTCCTTGACCACGAGGGAGCTGATCTTGTTCTCCTCCATGATCCGCAGGGCTTCCGCCGCCAGCATGTTGGGGGCAATGGTCTTGGCGTTGTGAGTCATCAGGGCGCTGATCAGGGTGCTGCGGACGTCGACGTTTTCATCCAGTGCCCGGCGCAGGTCACCGTCGGTGAAGATGCCGAGCAGCTGGCCGTCGGCGCCGGTGACCGTGGTCATGCCCAGGCCCTTGCGGCTGATTTCCAGCAGCGCCTCTGCCAGTACGGTGTCTGCCTGCACCCGGGGGATGGCGGCGCCGGTGTGCATGACATCCTCGACCTTGAGCAGGAGTTTCTTGCCGAGGGTGCCGCCGGGATGGGAGAAAGCAAAGTCTTCCGCCGTGAAACCGCGCGCTTCCAGCAGGGCAATGGCCAGCGCATCGCCCATGACCAGCGCGGTAGTGGTACTGGAGGTGGGCGCCAGATTCAGCGGGCAGGCCTCGGTCGCCACGCCGGTATTCAGGTGCGCATCGGCCGCCTCGGCCAGCGGGGAGCGCGAGTCCCCGGTCATGCTGACCAGGGGAATGCCCAGGCGCTTCAGCAGTGGCAGCAGGGTGACGACTTCCGGGGAGCGACCGCTGTTGGACAGGGCGACGACGGCATCATCGGCGGTAATCATGCCGATATCACCGTGACTGGCTTCTGCCGGATGCACGTAGAACGCGGGTGTGCCGGTGCTGGCCAGCGTGGCTGCGATCTTGGTGGCGATGTGGCCGGATTTGCCCATCCCGGTAACGATCACCCGGCCGCGTATTTCCAGCAGCAACTCGCAGGCTGTGACGAAGCTGCCGTCTATGCGTTGCTCGAGTGCGGCCACCGCATCGCACTCCATGCGGATGGTGCGCCGCGCGGAAGCAACGTAGCTGTCGTGATCGTGTGCGTGCATGATGGCCAGGTGGCTCAGCGGGTCCGGTACAGCCAGTAATAGTACAGGGCGTACAGCGAGAGTAACAGTACGCCCACCGAGCGGCCCAGATAGGCTTCCCCGCCGCCGCCGCCCGACCTGCGCCGGCCGCGGCTGAGGAAGATTGCGGCGGCGAGCAGCACTGTGAGGGCGGTCATGGTCAGGTAGTCCCGGTACAACACCATGGGTTCGAGCACCTCCGGCGTGACCAGGCCCGGTATTGCCATTACTGCCAGCAGGTTGAACAGATTGGAGCCAATGATATTGCCAACGGCGATATCGGTGTGACCGCGCAGGGCGCCAGCGAGGGTTGCCGCCAGTTCGGGCAGGCTGGTGCCGATGGCGACCACGGTCAGGCCAATCACCAGTTGCGACACGCCGAGGTATTCCGCCACATCAGTGGCCCCCCAGACCAGCAGCCGGGAACTGGCCACCAGCAACAGCAAGCCGAAAAAGAAGGTGAACCAGGCCTTGCCCGGACCGAGCGGAGCCGCCGTGATGCTGGACACCTCCTGCAGCAGTTCGGGGTCGGCCTCCTCGCTGCGCACGATCTGGATCATGATGATGGTGAGGGTTGCCAGCATGATCAGGCCGTCCACGCGCGACAGCACACCGTCCAGGATCAACAGGGCAGTGCCCAGGGTCACCATCAACAGTGCCGGCAGCTCGCGCCGCATGCAGCCCGGCTGCACCGTCATCGGGGCAAGTATCAGGGTCGCTCCCAGGACCAGGCCAACATTGGCAATGTTGGAGCCGATGGCGTTGCCGATGGCAAGTTCACCGGCATCCGTGAGCGCCGCCATGACCGACACCAGGATCTCCGGCGCCGAGGTGCCTATGGAGACGATGGTAAGGCCGATGATGATGGGCGAGAGCCCCATGTTGGAGGCGATCGCTGCTGCGCCGGTGACAAACAGGTCGGCGCTCTTGATCAGGACGACGAATCCGACAAGGATGGCGGCTGTGGCTAACAGCATAAGTCTGGAAATCCTGTTAAAGTAGGGGGCTGCCGGGTGATTGAACTGTACCCCTGTGGGGTTGTCAAAAGCCGCGCCGGGTGGAGTCGCCGGGTACTAGCGTAGCGCCGGTAGTATACAGAGCGTCAGCAAACTTGTAATTCAATTCAAGGATCATGTTATGAAGCGATTGCTGCATTTTGCCGCGACGTTGGTGCTGGCTGGAACGGCAGCCATGGCCGGCGCAGTGGACACCAATCCACCCGAGGGTGCTCACGAAGTCGTGCGCCAGGCGACGGAAGCGGTCATGTCGACGGTAGACGAGGCACAGGCTTATATCGATGCCGAGCCCGACCGATTCTACGATCAGCTGCAGGACATTCTCGACCCGGTGGTCGACTTCCGCGGCTTTGCTCGCGGTGTCATGGGGCCCTACGCCAGCAGCGAGCGCTACCGCTCCCTGGATCCCGAGGGCCGCGAGCAGCTGCGCGGGCAACTGGAGCGGTTTACCGAGGTGATGCGTGTGGGCCTGGTGCGCACCTATGGCAAGGGACTGCTGGCCTTTGGCGGTTCCCGCATTGAGGTGCCCGAGCTCAGCGAGGAGGAGGCCGCCGGTTCCCGCGCGGCGGTGCGGCAGCTGATATTCAGCGACGGCAGTGAGCCCTATGTGCTGGTCTACCACATGGGGCGCGACAAGGACGGCGCCTGGAAGCTGCGCAACATGGTTATCGAGAATGTGAATCTCGGCGAGATCTACCGCAGCCAGTTCGAATCCGCCGCTCGCAAGCATGACGGTGACCTGGACCAGGTGATCGCGGGCTGGACCGCGGTCGAGATCGAGACCGAAACCGAGACCTGAGTCCACGCCCCGGGCCGAGTGGCCTGCGCGGCCCGACCCGACCCGACCCGACCGGACTCGCCATGGCGGGTGAATTCTCCTAGAATGCGCGTCTTTTGGCCCCGATGGGTCGGTTGGCAGAGGGACAGACATGATGGATGCGGCAACGGTGACGGCACTGCTGGAGGCTCACCTCGAGGGCTGTCAGATTCAGGTCGAGGGTGCGGGTAACCGCTACGACATCACGGTCATCGGCGACCTCTTCGAGGGCAAGCGCCCGGTGCAGCGGCAGCAACTGGTGTACGCCGCGCTCAACGAACAGATAGCCAACGGCAGTATCCACGCGGTGAATATCCGTACCTTTACCCCCGGGCAGTGGCAGGCCGGCGCCTGAGGCGCGGCACCAGCAGGAGCAGCAAGTGGACAAACTGGCTATTCGCGGCGGGCGTCGCCTGGATGGGGAATTGCGAATTTCCGGCGCCAAGAATGCGGCGCTGCCCATTCTCGCGGCAACTCTGCTGACAGAGGAGCTGGTCACCATTCGCAATCTGCCGCACCTGAACGACATCACCACCATGATCGAGCTGCTGGGTTGTCTGGGAGTGGACCTGACCCTGGACGAAAACCTCAGCATCGCGGTCAACGCCAGCTGCTTGACAGGGTTTTCGGCGCCCTACGAGCTGGTCAAGACCATGCGCGCCTCGATCCTGGTCCTCGGGCCCATGGTGGCGCGTTTTGGCAGGGCCCATGTCTCCTTTCCCGGTGGCTGTGCGATCGGCAGTCGCCCCGTCGATCTTCATCTCAAGGGCCTGGAGGCCATGGGTGCGACCATTGCCGTGGCCAACGGCTATATCAACGCCGAGGTCGAGGGGCGCCTGCAGGGTGCCCGTATCGTGATGGAGACGGTCACTGTTGGCGGCACCGAAAACCTGATGATGGCGGCCACCCTCGCCAATGGTCGCACGGTCCTGGAGAATGCGGCCCGGGAGCCCGAGGTGGTGGACCTGGCGGAGTGCCTGATTGCGATGGGGGCCCGGATCAGTGGCCACGGCACTGACACCATTGTCATCGATGGCGTCGAGCGCCTGCACGGCTGTGATTACACGGTAATGCCGGATCGCATCGAAACCGGCACCTTCCTCGTCGCTGCGGCGGCGACGGGTGGTCGGGTGCTGTTGAAGGGAACCTGTCCGCACACCCTGGAAGTGGTACTGGCCAAGCTGGAGGAAGCGGGCGCCCTGATAGAGCAGGGTGAAGACTGGGTTTCCCTGGACATGGCGGGCAAGCGGCCCAGGGCTGTGAGCATCAAGACCGCGCCCTATCCCGGTTTTCCGACCGACATGCAGGCCCAGTTCACCGCCATGAATGCCATTGCCGAGGGCACGGCGACGGTCACTGAAACCGTGTTCGAGAACCGCCTGATCCAGACCCATGAGATGAACCGCATGGGTGCGCACATCGTGATCGAGGGCCACACCGCGATCATTACCGGGCAACCTGGTCTGCAGGGCGCTCCGGTCATGGCCAGCGACCTGCGCGCATCCGCCAGCCTGGTGATCGCCGGCCTGGTTGCCCAGGGCGAAACCGTCATCGACCGCATCTACCACATCGATCGCGGTTACGAGCGCATAGAGGAGAAGCTGCAGACCCTGGGGGCGGATATCCGCCGCCTGTCGAGCTGAGACTGCCATGACCAAGCCGCTGACCATGGCCCTGACCAAGGGCCGCATCCTCAAGGAAACCCTGCCGCTGCTGGCGCGGGCGGGCATTGAGCCGCTGGAAGACATCCACAGCAGCCGCAAGCTGATCTTTGCCACTACCCGCGCCGACCTGCAGCTGGTGGTGATCCGCGGCACCGATGTCCCCACCTACGTGCGCCACGGTGCCGCCGATCTGGGCGTGGTGGGCAAGGATATTCTGCTGGAGCACGGTGCCGAGGGCCTGTACGAGCCCCTGGATCTGGGTATCGCCCGCTGCCGCCTGATGACCGCGGGGCCGGTGGGCTGGCAGGGTGGCGGCGCCCGGGTGCGGGTCGCCACCAAGTTCGCCAATATCGCCCGGCGTTATTTTGCGGCCCAGGGTGTTCACGCCGACGTCATCAAGCTCTACGGTGCCATGGAACTGGCGCCGATGATGGACCTGGCTGATCTGATCGTGGATATCGTTGATACCGGCAACACCTTGCGTGCCAATGGCATGGAGCCACTGGAGGAGATCGCCCATATCAGCTCCCGCCTGATCGTCAACAAGGCGGCCATGCGCTCCCAGTATCGCGCTATCCAGGGGCTGGTGGACCAGCTGGCGGCTGCCGCGGGAGAGTGCTGATGCAGCGCCTGGCGACCACGGATGCGGATTTCGCGGCGCGCCTGCGGGCGCTGACCGAGTGGGAGGCGGGGCTGGATGCCGCGGTAGAGCAGACCGTCGCCGGTATCCTGGCGGATGTCCGCGCCCGCGGCGATGCCGCCCTGCTCGAGTACACGGCCCGGTTTGATCGCCTGCAGGTGGCGGCTGCCTCCGAGCTGGAAATTTCCCGCGAGCGAATCGACGCGGCGCTGGCGGCGATTCCCGCCGCGCAGCTCGGGGCACTCGAACAGGCCGCTGCCCGGGTACGCAACTATCACGAACACCAGCGCCAGGACAGCTGGCAGTACCGGGACGCCGAGGGCAACCTGCTGGGTCAGCAGATTACCGCGCTGGATCGGGTCGGGATCTACGTGCCGGGAGGCAAGGCCAGTTACCCGTCATCGGTACTGATGAACGCGCTGCCGGCCCATGTGGCCGGTGTCGGGGAAATCATCATGGTGGTGCCGGCTCCCGGCGGCGAACTCAACGACCTGGTGCTGGCGGCAGCCGCGATCGCCGGTGTAGACCGCGTCTTTACCCTTGGCGGCGCCCAGGCGGTGGCGGCGCTGACCTACGGTACCGCCACGGTGCCGGCGGTGGACAAGATCGTGGGCCCCGGCAATATCTTTGTTGCCACCGCCAAGCGTCAGGTGTTCGGCCGGGTCGGCATCGACATGGTGGCGGGGCCATCCGAGATTCTGGTGATCTGCGATGGTTCCACCGATCCCGACTGGGTGGCGATGGACCTGTTCTCCCAGGCCGAGCATGACGAGAATGCCCAGGCCATCCTGCTGTGTCCGGACGCCGACTATCTCGCGCAGGTGGAGGCGAGTATCCAGCGCCTGTTGCCCACCATGGAGCGCGCCGACATCATTCGCGCCTCCCTGGCGGGCCGCGGCGCCATGGTGTTGACCCGCGACCTGGAGGAGGCGGTGGCGGTCAGCAACCAGCTGGCGCCAGAACATCTGGAGCTGTCTGTGGCGGATCCGGAGTCGCTGCTGCCCGCCGTGCGCCACGCCGGTGCGATTTTCATGGGTCGCTATACGTCTGAAAGTCTGGGCGATTACTGTGCTGGCCCCAACCACGTGCTGCCGACCTCCCGTACCGCGCGTTTTTTCTCGCCGCTGGGGGTCTATGACTTCCAGAAGCGCAGCTCGCTGATCATGTGCAGCGAGCAGGGAGTGCAGGCACTGGGCCGGATCGCCTCCGTGCTGGCTCGGGGCGAGCAGCTTACCGCGCATGCCCGCAGCGCCGAGTACCGGTTGAAGTAGCCCTCGTCTGTTCCGCTTACAGCATCGGCGATTGCCGCAGGGTGCCGACGATGGCCTGCAGGTCCAGTGACTGGTTGTTGCGCACGACCGTGATGTCAATCTTGTCGCCGGGGCGCAACTGGGCAATGCGGTGCATGGTCAGGCGACCGTCCTGTACCGGCTCGCCGTCGATATGAGTGATGATGTCCCTGACCTGGATGCCCGCTCGCTGGGCGGGGCTGTCAGCGGCGACGGCGGTTACCTCCAGTAGCTGCAGACCCGGCCGCTGCTCGTTCAGGCCCCGCACCGGCGTCACGCTCACGCCGAGCCAGCCGCGAATGACCTCGCCGTAGCGGATCAGGTCCGTCATCACAAAAAGTGCCAGATTGGACGGGATCGCCAGGCTGATGCCAATGCCGGTAGAGGCCCCCCTGGACTGGTCCGCGCCGGTGTAGATCAGCGTATTGATGCCCAGCAGTTCACCCCTGGCGTTGATCAGCGCGCCGCCGGAGTTGCCCAGGTGAATGATGGCGTCAGTCTGGATGTAATCCTCGTACACTGACAGTTGCAGGCCATAGCGGCCCAGGGCGGAGACGATGCCCTGGGTTACCGAGTGGCCAAAACCCAGGGGGTTGCCGATGGCCAGCACCACATCACCGGCCCGGGCGGTGTCGGAATCGGCGATGGCGATGGGCTGCAGGTCGGGCAGTTCAACGCGCAGTACCGCGAGGTCAGTGGCCGGGTCGGTGCCAATGACCACGGCATTGGCCGAGCGGCCATCGTGCAGCAGGACCTGGATCAGTTCGGCCTCGTGGATAACGTGGTTGTTGGTGAGAATGTGGCCCTCGGCGGTCATGATGACGCCCGACCCCAGCGACCGTTCGATCCGTTGCCGCTGACCGGGGGAGGGGTCAAAGTGGCGATTGAGCATTTCGTCCCGCAGCGGGTTGCTGCGGCGCGGGACCAGTTTCGCGGTATAAATGTTCACGACTGCCGGCGCGGCGCTGCCCACGGCGGCGGCGTAACTTTCCATGGCGCCGTCATCGCTGACCGCTACGGGCCGCGGCAGCACCCAGCGGTCCAGGATCAGCAGCGCTGCCAGCAGGCCGGCAATGGCTGGCCAGATCATGAAACGGAGGCTGTTGGTCATAGGGCAGAGGCCGTGTGTCGGTTCGCGCCTGCATTGTATATGATGGCGAGCATTACAGCAGCCGTGAACCCGTCATCATCTGTCCCGGAACGTCTTTATGCCTGTCGATCTCCAGCAATTGGTTACCTACACCGACAACCTGCTGCAAGCGGGGCGCTTCGCCGACTACTGCCCCAACGGCTTGCAGGTGCAGGGGCGCCCACAGGTCGTGCGCGTGGTCAGCGGGGTGACGGCCTGCCAGCCCCTGCTGGATGCCGCCGCGGAGCTTGGCGCGGATCTGGTGCTGGTGCACCACGGTTTTTTCTGGCGCGGCGAGGCTCAGCCGGTGGTGGGAATGAAGCGACGCCGGTTGGGCGCGCTGTTGCAGCACGACATGAGCCTGTTGGCCTACCACCTGCCGCTGGACGCGCACCCGGAGCTGGGCAACAACGCGCGGCTGGGGGCCCTGCTGGGGATTCGCGACCAGCAGCCTCTCGACCAGGACAGCCGGGAGGCGGTGGGCAACATCGGTAGCTTGCCGGCGCCGCTGGAAGCAGCTGCCCTGGTGGCGCAGCTGGAGGCCCTGACCGGACGTGCAGCGCTGCACATTGGCGATCCCGCCCTGTCGGTGCAGCGCATCGCCTGGTGCACCGGCGCCGCCCAGTCCTGGATCGGCGCGGCCGTTGCTGCGGGGGCAGACCTGTTTCTAACTGGCGAGGCCTCGGAACAGACTGTGCATATAGCCAGGGAAGAAGGCATACAGTTCATCGCCGCGGGGCACCATGCCACCGAGCGCTATGGCGTCCAGGCACTCGGTGAGCATTTGGCGGCGCGCTTTGGGCTGGAACACCGGTTTGTGGATATCGACAACCCGGTCTGAATGTCGCCTCTCAAGCTTCGGATTCTTTGTTCTCCCGCTTGTGGCTGCGGTCAATCCCGAATTCCTCATTGAGCATGCCCGTTTCTTCCGGCGATGATTTGGGAGCGTAATCCAGAGGTGGCTGGATGCGGGCCAGGTGGGCGGGAATCTCGGCGTCGTCGGCGCGGCCCTGCAGGCGCCCCAGGGATACCGGCCCGTTCTCATGACACAGGGTCTCGGCGCCGCTGGCAAGGTGGTTGTGCACGTTGCGGTAGCTGTCGGTCAGCGTATTGAGCAGCGCTGCGGTCTGGGTAAAGTGCTCTACCACCTCCTCTTCATAGGCCCGCTTGTCCTGGGTCAGCTGGTCCAGCTTGCGCTCCGTATCGCGCAGCCGCTGCCCATCGGCAGATGTCCTCCGACCCAGGAGCAAGCCGGCGCCGAGGCCGACCAGGAGTGAGATGGCGCCGGTGGCGACCAGAATTGTCAGGCTATACACGGGAATCCCTCTTTCCAGCAGTTCGGACCTGACAAGTATACCGAGGCGAGGGGGGTCAGGTCTCGCTTTGTTGCATGTGGCGTAAAATCCGGCCTCCGCACCCGTGTTGCCAAGGCCGCGGGGCGCCGTTAGAGTGTGCCGCCGACGCAATCACCCAACTTTTACCGGACGATCGCTTGAGCCAGTCATCAGTCAGCCCCTGGCAGCGCTACCAAGCCGACCTGCAGCGGGAGGGGTTCTCCCGCGATCCTGCCCAGGAGACAGCGGTGCGCCTGCTGCAGGACCTGTACGAGCGCCTGCTGGCGCGGGAGTCGCAGCGTCAGTCCTGGTGGCGGCGCTGGCGCTGGCGGCGGCGGCCGCCGGAGCCCGAGCAGGGGCTTTACTTGTGGGGCGGTGTCGGTCGCGGCAAGACCTACCTGGTGGACACGTTCTACGAGTGTCTGCCCATGGAGGCCAAGCTGCGGGTGCATTTCCATCGCTTCATGCAACGGGTGCACGCCGAGCTCAAGGCGTTGGCGGGAGAGAAGAACCCGCTGCCGCTGATCGCGGACCGACTCGCCGCCGAAGCCCGGGTGATCTGCTTCGACGAGTTCTTTGTCACCGACATTGCCGATGCGATGATTCTCGGCGGTCTGATGGAGGCCTTGTTTGCCCGCGGGGTGACCCTGGTGGCCACCTCCAATATCGAGCCTGCCCACCTGTACGAAAACGGCCTCCAGCGCCAGCGTTTCCTGCCCGCCATCGCGTTGCTTGAGCGCCACACCCGGGTGGTGAACGTGGATGCCGGTATCGACTACCGGCTGCGCACCCTGGAACAGGCCGAGCTCTACCACCACCCCCTCGACGAAGACGCGGACCGCAGCCTGCGGCAGAGCTTCGAGCGCCTGGCGCCCCACCCGGGCCAGCCCGATGAGGACCTGCTGATCAACGGTCGCCAGATCCGCTGCCGCAGCCTGGCTGATGACGTGGTGTGGTTCGATTTCGACGAGCTCTGTGGTGGGCCACGATCCCAGAATGACTATATTGAACTGTCCCGGATCTTCCACGCGGTCGTGCTGTCGGGGGTTCCGGCCCTGGGAGCCGGCAACGACGATGCCGCCCGTCGCTTCATCAACCTGGTGGATGAGTTCTATGATCGCAATGTAAAACTGGTAATGGCTGCTGACAGGCCCCTGTCCGGCCTGTATGATGGCTACCGTCTGCAGTTCGAGTTCCAGCGTACTGTGTCCCGCTTGCAGGAGATGCAGTCCCACGAATACCTGGCCAGGGAGCACCGCCCCTGAGGCGATGTGATCCAGTGGTACAACGCCTTGACAGTCCCCGCAACGGGGCTGGCAGAGGTCGTTATTTTTGAGCTTGAAAAGCCGGGTGCGAAGCAGTAGTATTCGCGCTCTCGAAATTGGAGCCCTCCAAGAGGCGTTTATTAATGAAAACTTTTAGTGCCAAAGCCGAAGATGTGACCCACGACTGGTTCGTGGTGGACGCTTCCGACAAGACCCTGGGGCGCCTGGCCAGCGAAATTGCTCACCGCCTGCGCGGCAAGCACAAGGCGGAATATACCCCGCACGTCGACACCGGCGACTACATCGTGGTCATCAATGCCGAGAAGGTGCGGGTTACCGGCGCCAAGGCGACAGACAAGATGTACTACCACCACACCGGCTTCATCGGTGGTATCAAGTCAATTTCCTTCGAGAAGTTGATCGACAAGGCGCCGGAGCGGGTGCTCCAGACCGCGGTCAAGGGCATGCTGCCCCGCAATCCGCTGGGTCGTGCCATGTTCAAGAAGTTGAAGGTGTATGCGGGCGCCGAGCATCCGCATACTGCGCAGCAGCCGCAAGCATTGAACATCTAACGGAAACTTTCTATGTCAGCAACCCAATATTACGGTACCGGCCGTCGCAAGACCTCAACGGCGCGCGTGTTCATCAAGAATGGTGGTGGCAGCATCACGGTCAACAAGCGTCCCCTCGACCAGTATTTTGGTCGTGAGGTCGCGCGCATGATCGTGCGTCAGCCCCTGGAACTGGTGGAGCTGGTCGACAAGTTCGACGTCAATGTCACGGTGGAAGGGGGTGGCAGCTTCGGTCAGGCCGGCGCCATCCGTCACGGCATTACCCGTGCGCTGATGGATTACGACGAGTCGCTTCGCGGCACCCTGCGCCGCGCGGGCTATGTGACGCGTGATGCCCGGGAAGTCGAGCGGAAGAAAGTGGGTCTGCGCAAGGCGCGCAAGCGTCCCCAGTACTCCAAGCGCTGATTGTCTGGTTGGCCCCCGGGGCCGCCGGCTGCCGCGTCTCGAGAACGTCCGGTTTGGATTACAGGCCGGGCGTTTTTTTGTTTTGAGAAACAGGCGCTTGCGTGCCCCGTCTGATTTGTCGGAGGGGCTTTACCTTGTCATGAACGGGCAAAGTCATTACTATTTGCAGCATTTTTTGCGAAGTGGTCCCTACGGTCTGTGAGCCCTGTGCGACCGGCCGGTAATCAGGAGAAAAAAGCATGAGTAGCGATGGCGTGAATACCGGCAGGAGACGCTTCCTGACGGCCGCGACGAGCGTAGTTGGCGTCGCTGGCGCTGTGGGTATTGCGGTACCCTTTGTCGGGTCCTGGAACCCCTCGGCCAAGGCCAAGGCCGCCGGGGCGCCGGTCAAGGCGGACGTCAGCAAACTCGAGCCCGGCCAGATGGTGGTGGTCGAGTGGCGCGGCAAGCCTGTGTATGTTGTATACCGGACCGAGTCCCAGCTTGAGGATCTCGACAAGCTGACTGATCAGCTGAAGGACCCGGACTCATCGATTTCCAGTCAGCCTGATTACATCGATGGCGCCGCGCGGGCCATCCGCCGCGAAATCTTTGTTGCCGAAGGCCTGTGTACCCATCTGGGGTGCGCCCCCAAATTCCGGCCTGAAGTCGGGGCTGCGGATCTCGGTGGCGACAAGTGGCTGGGCGGGTTTTTCTGTCCCTGTCATGGCTCCAAATTCGACTTGTCCGGACGCGTCTACAATGGTGCGCCGGCATCAACCAATCTGGTGATTCCGCCCTACTTTTACGAGAGCGAGAATGTCATGGTAATTGGCATGGACGCGGAGGCAGCCTGATGATCAATATGCTTGTTGGATTGCGGGACTGGGTGGACGAGCGGCTGCCTATCGTCCGCGCCTGGAATACTCACATGGGCCAGTACTACGCGCCCAAGAACTTCAACCTCTGGTATTACTTCGGTGTGCTGTCCCTGCTGGTGCTGGTCAATCAGCTGCTGACCGGCATCTGGCTGACCATGAACTACACCCCCAGCGCGGAGGAGGCCTTTGCCTCGGTCGAGTACATCATGCGCGATGTCGATTACGGCTGGATGCTGCGCTACATGCACTCCACTGGCGCCTCGGCGTTCTTTGTGGTCGTGTATCTGCACATGTTCCGCGCCCTGATCTACGGTTCCTACAAGAAGCCGCGCGAGCTGATCTGGATCTTCGGCATGCTCATCTTCGTGGTGCTGATGGCGGAAGCCTTTGTCGGCTATGTGCTGCCCTGGGGCCAGATGTCCTACTGGGGGGCGCAGGTGATCATCTCCCTGTTCGGCGCCATCCCGGTGGTGGGCGAGGACCTGGTGACCTGGATCCGCGGTGATTACCTGATTTCCGGGGTGACCCTGAACCGCTTCTTCGCATTGCATGTCGTGGCCCTGCCCATCGTGCTGCTGGCGCTGGTGGTATTGCACCTGCTGGCCCTGCACGAAGTGGGCTCCAACAACCCCGACGGCGTTGAAATCAAGAAAAAGAAGGGCCCCGATGGTATCCCCCTGGACGGCGTGGCTTTCCATCCCTACTACACGGTGCACGACCTGCAGGCGATAGGCGTATTCCTGTTCATTTTCTGTGCGGTCATGTTCTTCATGCCGGAGATGGGTGGATACTTCCTCGAACACGCCAACTTCGAAGAAGCGAATGCGCTGAAGACCCCTGCTCACATTGCCCCGGTCTGGTACTTTACGCCGTTCTATTCCGTGCTGCGGGCAGTACCGGACAAGTTCTGGGGCTTCGTGGCCTTCGCCGCCTCGGTGGCGATCCCGTTCCTGCTGCCGTGGCTGGATCGCAACCCGGTCAAGTCCTGGCGCTATCGCGGCAACCTGAACAAGGTCATGCTGGTGCTGTTCGTCGCGTCCTTCCTGATACTCGGTGTGCTGGGTGTGAAGGCGCCGACGCCTGAGCGTACCTTCCTCGCACAGGTCTGTTCGGTGTTCTACTTCGCGTTCTTCCTGCTGATGCCGATCTGGTCGACGCTGGACAGGACCAAGCCGGTGCCCGAGCGTGTGACCATGGACGGTGGCATCGGTATCTGGGGCAGCCTCGCTGGCCTGGCGCTGATCCTGGCCCTGACCATTCTGCCGCTGAAAGCGGTAGGCGCGACCGGTGACTACAATTGTGGCTCCATTCCCTGTGACGAGATCACCGTCGACCCGTCGGACAAGCCCTCGCTGCAGAATGGCGCCAAGCTGTACATGAACTACTGCATGGCCTGCCATTCGATGAAATTTTCCCGTTACAATCGTGTGGCCGCAGACCTTGGTATCCCGGAAGACCTGTTCCAGGAAAACCTGATCTTCGATCCGGAGGTGAGTATCGGCTCGCTGATGGACAATGCCATGGATGATGCCTTGTCCAAGGTCTGGTTCGGCGTCACACCACCCGATCTGACCCTGGTGTCCCGGGTCCGTCAGCCCGAGTGGGTGTACACCTATCTGCGGACCTTTTACAAGGATGACAGCCGACCGTACGGGGTCAACAACAAGGTCTTCAAGGATGTGGGCATGCCCCATGTCTTGCTCGAACTGCAGGGCCTGCAGGAGTGTGCCATGGGTCCGGTCAAGGCGGACAATGGCGGGGTGAAGCGCGATCCGTTGACGGGCGAGGCCCTGCTGGAAAAGCCCTGTGGCCAGTTCACCCTTGCCAGCGAAGGTGCGATGGCGCCGGAAGAGTTCGATGACGCGATGTACGATCTGGTCAACTTTCTCGCCTATGCTGCGGAGCCGATAGCGGCCGAGCGCAAACGTATCGGCATTTACGTGCTGCTGTTTATCGCGCTGTTCTTCATCTTTGCCTGGCTGCTGAATCGCGAGTACTGGAAAGATATCCACTGATTTCCCCCCAGGCTGTGGCCTAGCGGCCATGGCCCCTCACTGTTCTGGACTGCACTATGAAACGAGTTGATGAAAACGCAATGGGTGCCGTCGCCAAGCGGTCCTCCATGACTTTCTTTTCCGACAGCACCAGCCAGTACAGCCACCGGGTCCGCATCGTACTTGCGGAAAAGGGGGTGACGGTGGACATGATCGAATCCGACAGTGCGCACCCACCGGCGGAGCTGGCTGACCTCAATCCCTACAATTCCCTGCCCACCCTGGTGGACCGGGACCTGGTGCTCTACGAATCCAAGGTGATGATGGAGTACCTGGACGAGCGCTTTCCGCATCCGCCCCTGCTGCCGGTATACCCGGTGGCCCGGGCCGAGAGCCGCCTGTATATCTACCGGATCGAAAAGGACTGGTGTTCGCTGGTGGATTCCATCCTGCATTCCCGCAGCGAGAATGTGGTCAGCAAGGCGACCAAGGAACTGCGTGAGGGCATTCTCGGCATAGCGCCGATTTTTGCCGAGAAGCCGTTCTTCATGAACGAGGAGTTCACCCTGGTGGACTGTTGCCTCGCTCCCATTCTCTGGCGACTGCCTTCCCTGGGCATAGATATCCGCCCGGGCAAGCAGTCCAAGCCTCTGCTGGCCTACATGGATGCCCTGTTCAACCGGGAATCCTTCCAGGAGAGTCTGTCCGAGCAAGAGCGCGAGATGCGCTTGTAGCGCGTTGCCGGCCTGTGACTACCCCCCCCAGCATGTCCGCCAGTCGCCCCTATATCATGCGGGCGCTGTACGAGTGGATCGTCGACAATGACTGCACGCCCTACCTGCTGGTGGACGCCACGCGGCCCGGTGTCGAGGTGCCCAGCCAGTACATCAAGGACGGCCAGATCGTGCTCAATGTCAGCCCCAGTGCGGTGATCGACCTGCTGATTGGCAACGAGTGGGTGAGCTTCAATGGTCGCTTTGGCGGTACGCCAACAGACATTCTGGTCCCGGTCGCAGCGATCGTGGGAATCTACGCTCGCGAGAACGGCCAGGGTATGGTGTTCGAGCCCGAGGAACCGCCCGAAAGTCCTGATGATCCGCCCGGGGGTGACAGCGGGCCGACAGCGGGCAAGCCCGAGGCCAGGCCAGCCCTGAAGATCGTCAAGTAACGCTGCGCAGCAGGAGGCCTGCCCCGGTCAGGGCAGGATCTCAAACAGCTGCACCACGCGACGCACACCCGTGACCGAAGCCGCGACATCGGCGATGCGCCGGGCTTCTGCCTGGGACACCAGGCCCATGAGATACACTACCCCGTTTTCGGTGACCACCTTGGTGCGCACTCCGGGGGTGTCGACGTTGGCGAGCAGCCAGGACTTGATCTTGGTCGTAATCCAGGCGTCGCTGGTACGGATCATGGCACCTGTGGCCGGGCTCACTTCCAGCTCGTTGTAGATTCGGCGAACGCCATGAATCTTGCGCACCTCCTCCGCCGCCAGGGTTTTGAGGTGCTCGCTATCCACCTGTCCCGCCAGCAGGACGAAGCCGTTATAGCTCACCGCGATTATGTGGGCTTCATCGTAGCCCGTGTCCGCGGCGTGGATGTTGACGACGGCCTTGATTTCGATGCTCTCATCCTCCAGCCGCTGGGCCATGGTGCGCCGGCTGGGGTCGTCTTCAATGGGATTGGCCTCGACCGAGGCAAGCATGCTGCCACAGCCGCTGGCAAAGACACTGCCGATAAGGATGATAAAGGGCGCGATCAGTTTCATGGTGAGCTTCCGTTGTGGTTTCCAAACAGGCTGCGGTCAATCAATTCGCAAAGCAGATGAATGACCATGGTATGTAGTTCCGTAACTCTGGGGCGCCGCTCTGCGCTGCAATTTATGGCGACGTCATCACCCTGCAGGACCTCCGCCAGAGTGAAGTCCGCGCTGTTGGACAGTGCCACCACCACCATATTCCGGTCGTGGGCCGCCTGGGCGGCACGCAACACGCTGCCGGGAACAGTGCCGCTGCTGATGCAGACCAGGGTATCACCGGGCTGACCCAGCGCCCGTATCTGGCGGGCAAAGATGTCGTTGAAGCCCTGCTGGCTGGCGATGCCGGTGATGCTGCTGCTATCGCCGGCGAGCGCCAGCGCGGGCAGCGCCGGGCGGTCCTGCTCAAAGCTGCCCAGCAGGGTGGCGGTCAGCAGCTGGCTGAGGCTGGCGTCGGCGCCGTTGCCGCAGGCCATGATCTTGCCCTCGGCCAGAAGGGTCGCCGTCATCAACCCTGCCGCCTGCTGTATCGGGGCGGCGAGATCGTCCACGGCCATCGCCACTGTGCTGATGACCTGCTGGAAATTGGCGGCAATGAGCTGGTAGTCGTCATCCATGGGCCGGGTCCGGGGTGTGCGTGTCAGGCGGTGAAGGCACTGCGAATCCACTGTAGCTCCGCATCCTGCCCGGATTGTCGCGGGTCGAAGGCGATGACGTCAAATCGGCAGGGGAAATTTTGCCTGCTGCCGGCGTTGCGCAGGTACAGGGCAGCCGCACGCACAAGTTTCTGCTGCTTGCGCCGGTCCACGGAACCCGCCGCGGAGGCGAAGCGGCGATTGCTGCGCGCCCGCACCTCGATAAAGACCAGCTGCTGGTTGTCTTCGGCGATGATGTCGATCTCTCCCAGTTTACAGCGATAATTGCGCTGCAGAATCTGCCAGCCCTGGGCCTGCACCCACTGCGCCGCCCGCTCCTCGAAACTGTGGCCCAGTGCCAGCATGATTCCCCTCCCTGCAAAGCTGCAGTCTATGTCAGGGACGGGTCAGTTCGCTGCCATCAAATGTGGCCAGTTCCGGCTCGCGCAGAATACGCAGTCCCGGGTCCAGCCGCAGCAGGCCGGTACTGCCGCGTATCAGGGTATCCGCGCCGCCCTGCAGTTGCGCAAAGCGCGCCTGCAGCAGCCAGGCATCAGCGCCCAGGGCATTGAGCCGGGCAAAGTCGTCACTGCCGGTGCCACCCGCGGCGATGGCCACCCGCAGCGACGGGTTGCTTCCCAGGAGCCAGGGCAGCTCCACCAGGCGGGCGCCGCTGAGATCGCGGTCGCGCGGGTCCGGGAGGCCGCCGTAGATACTCGAGGTGGCATAGACAGGCAGGGTGCCGGCGTAGTGGAAAGGCAGCAGGGGCTTCAGCGAGCGCGCCTCCGCCGGCGTGCCGGCGAGCAGGAATACCACGTCGATATCCTGTCGACGGCGCGCGGTAAATTCGATATTGGTCGCCAGCATGCTGCGCATATCCCGCGCCCGCTGCTCGCTGGCTCCCAGGTTGAGGGCGTTCTTGATCTGGTCGGAATAGGCTTCCGGGGAGCTGTAGCTCGCGGTCGTGGCGATGCTGCCTCCCAGCGCCTGCCAGCGCTGCCGCAGTACCTCTTCCAGGCGGGCGCCGCGGGCGCCGGCGGGGCGCAACACCAGCGCCCGCCGGGCGCCCTGACCAAAGGCCAGTTCGGCAATCCGCGCAGTATCATCTTCCGGCGCCAGGGAGAGCTGGACCAGTGCGCTGACATCCTGCTTGATCGCCTCGTCAATGCGATTCAGGGCCAGCACCGGCACCGGCCGCGGACTGTACTGGCCCAGCTCGGCAAGCCTTTCCTTGCTCAGGGGGCCGATCACCAGGTCGGCGCCGGTGGCAACAGCGTGCTGGTAAGCAGCGATGGCAGAGGGGAACTCGTCTGTGTCGACGATCGCCACCTCGTGGCTGGCATCACCTCGGGCCCGGGCCGCGTAATACTGTGCCAGGTAGCCGTCGCGTACTGCCCTGGCCGCGGGCTCCAGGGGGCCGCTCAGCGGCAATAGCAGTGCGACCTTTTGCAGGGGCTGCAGGGCCTCGTAGAGAAACTCCAGCCCGCCGGGCAGCGTGGCTGCCGCTGCGTGCCCGGGGTGCTCTCGGCGCCATTGCCGCAGGCCCGTCTGCAGCTCTTCCAGGCTGCCCGCAGTCGCATCCAGCAGGGCCAGTTGCAACCATGCCCGCCAATCCTGGGCATCGGTCTGGGCCAGGGCCGCAGCCAGCTCCGTGTCCCGAAGCCGGTTCAGGTCATGCCAGATTTCGCGCTGCAACAGGGTGTCGTCCAGCCCCTGGCCCAATTGGCGAGTCCCGATTCGCGCGCTCTCCAGCGAGCGCCCGGCGAGTGTCGCGACCCGGCGGGCGAAGTCACCCCTCTGCAGCAACAGCGCTTTTGCCACCCCCTCATCGGGAATGCCCTGCAGCAGGGTCTCAACCCGGTCGTTGTCACCGCGCAAGAAAGCGGCCCGCGCCAGCAGGTAGTCCCTGCGCGCGTGCTCGTCCAGATTCAGTGGCGGTTCCAGCGCGGCCAGTGCCTGCTCTGCCCGCATCCAGTCGGAGCCCGCGAGAGCAGCCTCCGCCGCGCTGAAAGCCGCATCCCAGCGGCTGTCGGGCATGAGCGGCGGCAATACCCGTGCCGACTCGGCGTCGACCTCGACCGCGGGCTCCGCGGCGGGTTCCGGCTCCGGCGCCGGTGGCGACGGCGTGGCGGCACAGCCTGCCAGCAGTACCAGGGCCAGGGCCGGCCAGAGCCGTGCCGTCGTGTATTTGCTGGTGATCAACGTGGTCATGGTATCCTTCCGGACCGGATGCGGCGGCGACTGCCAGCTGCACCGGGAAATTCACAGGCAGTCATTATAAGGCCAGGGGCGAGCAGTGGAATCGGGACTATATGTTGTTGCCACGCCGATCGGCAACCTGGGCGATATCTCGCAGCGCGCCCTGGCGGTGCTGGCAGCCGCCGACCTGGTGGCCGCAGAGGATACCCGCCACAGCGCTCGCCTGCTGCAGCACTTCAGTATCGACGTGACACTGCAAGCCTACCACGATCACAGTGATGCTCGCGCCCATTCCCGGATAATGGCCTGCCTCGCCGCAGGCGGTGTCGTGGTGCTGGTGTCCGATGCGGGCACCCCGCTGATCTCCGATCCCGGTTACCGCCTGGTGCGCGAGGCCCAGGAGTTTGGTTACCGGGTTATTCCGGTGCCCGGCGCCTGCGCCGCCATCGCCGCCCTCAGCGCTTCCGGCCTGCCCACCGATCGTTTCCTGTTCGAGGGCTTCCTGCCCGCAAAGGCCGGCGCCCGGGCGGCCCGCCTGCAGGCCCTGGCGGCCGAGACCGCCACCCTGGTCTTCTACGAGGCACCACACCGGGTCGCCGAGACCCTCGAGGCCATGGTCGCGGCCTTTGGCGCGGAACGCGAGGCCCTGCTGGCCCGCGAGTTGACCAAGACCTTCGAGACCCTCAGGCGTGCGCCGCTGGCGGAGCTCGCCGCCTTCGTCGCTGCCGACAGCAACCAGCAGCGCGGCGAGATCGTGCTCGCGGTCAGCGGCCAGCGCGGGCGCGACCAGGAGCTCACTCCCGACATCGCCCGCCTGCTGCTGCGCCTCGCTGAAGAACTGCCCGCCAAGCGCGCTTCCGCCGTGGTTGCCGACCTCACCGGGCTGCGCAAGAAGGTGCTGTATGACTATTTGCTGGAGCAGAAGGGCTGACATCAATCCGGTTGGGCGGCTGTTGCGTGTCTTGGGGGGGAAGGTCGCCCGGCGCGGGTGACGGCCCGGAAGTTTGTGTTGCCCGGGCCGCCCGCAGCGGGTAGGCTTGCCGCCGAGTCGGTCAGGCGATCGCTTCTGGTTTCGGCCAGGGGAGGAAAGTCCGGGCTCCACAGGGCAGGGTGCCAGGTAACGCCTGGGGGGCGCGAGCCTACGGAAAGTGCAACAGAAAGGATACCGCCCGGCTCACGCCGGGTAAGGGTGAAAAGGTGCGGTAAGAGCGCACCGCGCGGCTGGTAACAGGCGTGGCGATGGTAAACCCCACTC
This sequence comes from Haliea sp., assembly GCF_040221975.1. Taxonomy (GTDB): domain Bacteria; phylum Pseudomonadota; class Gammaproteobacteria; order Pseudomonadales; family Halieaceae; genus Haliea. The sequence continues at coordinate 24,462 of NZ_JAVJWR010000018.1, read as the reverse complement.
GGAGCAAGACCAAATAGGAATCCGTATGCTGCGGCCCGCAGTGGATTCGGGTAGGTCGCTACAGGCCGGCGGTGACGTCGGTCGCAGATGAATGATCGTCCACGACAGAACCCGGCTTATCGACCGACTCATTTTATTCTGTTCGCCCCAGTGCCCCTCGGCGGCACTGGGGCGCTTCCTCGTATATGATTTTTTCTGCTAACGCGGGCGCTCTTGAAGAAGTAAAAAGCCTTTAAGTTAAAGTGAATCCTTAACACATGATGTTACTGTCATGTTTTGTGGAATTATTTGCTTGTTGCAGCCGTGGTTTTCTTCCTTCGCAGCCCCACCAAACCGCGCTAATTAGCTGAAATTAAAACGTTTTTCTCGAGAGCCTCGCTTGACACCCGGATCGACGCAGACCTATAGTGTTGAAAAGTGGGAATAAGTGGAGATATCTGGCTTTTTGTGGTTTTGAGAAGCTGGATAAGAGGGAAAGACTGCCGTGTTTCGTGGGGTACAGCACATCAATATGGACGCGAAGGGGCGCCTGGCCATGCCGGCCCGCCAGCGCGAGCCATTGCTGTCCCAGTGCAGTGGCCAGATTGTTGCCACCATCGATACCCAGGCGACCTGCCTTGTCATTTACCCGTTGCCCGACTGGGAGCGCATTGAGCAGCAGATTCAGGCGCTGCCCGCGCTCAAGCCCGCGGTCAAGCGTTTCCAGCGCCTGGTGCTCGGCTACGCCACTGACCTGGAGCTGGACGGCAACGGCAGGATCCTGCTGCCCCAGCCCCTGCGCGACTACGCGCGGCTGGACAAGAAGCTGGTGCTGGTGGGGCAGGGCAACAAGCTGGAATTGTGGGCGGAGGAACTGTGGCTGGCAGAGTGCGAACAGGCGCTGCTGGACTCCGGTCCCGAAGCGGAGTTGCCCGACGAATTGATGTCCCTGACTCTGTAGGTGAGCGGCATGCATCAAACAGTCCTGTTACGAGAAGCGGTGGACGCTCTGGTGACAACAGCCAGTGGTACGTATGTCGATGGCACCTTCGGGCGCGGCGGGCACAGCCGGGCACTGTTGCAGTGCCTCGACGACCAGGGTCGCCTGCTCGGGGTCGACAAGGATCCCGAGGCCGCTGCAGCGGCCGCACAGTTGGCCGCGGAAGATCCCCGCTTCACCTTTTTCCACGGTTCCTTTGCCCTCCTGCCCGAGCAACTGCGCGTTCTGGGTATCGGTGCTGTCGACGGTATCCTCCTGGACCTGGGGGTCTCCAGCCCGCAGCTGGATGACAGCAGCCGCGGCTTCAGCTTCCAGCACGACGGCCCCCTGGACATGCGCATGGATACCAGCTGTGGAGAAACGGCTGCCGAGTGGCTGGCGCGGGCGACCGCGGGTGACATTGCCGCGGTGCTCAAGGAGTACGGCGAGGAGCGCTTTGCCAAGCGCATCGCCGGTGCCATCGTTGCCGCGCGCGCCGAAGCCCCGATTACCACCACTGGCCGGCTGGCCAGGATTGTCAGCGAGGCCAACCCGCGCTGGGAGAAGCACAAGAATCCGGCCACGCGCTCGTTCCAGGGGATCCGCATCTACATCAACCGCGAGCTGGATGACCTGGCGCAACTTCTGGCGCAGGCGCTGACCCTGCTGCAGGTCGGTGGTCGCCTGGTGGTGATCAGCTTCCACTCTCTCGAGGACCGGTTGGTGAAGCGCTACATGCGCGACATGGCCCGTGGCGATGCAGTTCCCGCCGGTGTCCCGGTATTGGACAGTGCCCTCAACCGGCGCCTGCGCCTGTTGGGCAAGGCGGTGCGCGCCAGTGCTGAAGAAGTCGCTGCCAATCCGCGGGCGCGCAGCGCAATCATGCGCGTTGCGGAGAAGATCAACTGATGCCCGCGCAGCTGTCAATCATGGATCAGCGGCGGGCAGCCGGTGAGGGGGGCGCGGCTGCGGTCTCGCCGCTGTCTGTCGCCGCGCTCGTGGCGCTGATCCTGGGCTCGGCCCTGGCTGTCATCCAGAGTTCCCATGAGTGCCGCAAGCTCTATACCGTGCTGCAGCAGCTGGAGGCGGACCAGTGGCACCTGCAGGAAGATTACGGCCGGCTGCTGCTGGAGCAGAGCACCTGGGCTTCGCACTACCGGGTAGAGCGGGTGGCCACTCGCGAGCTCAACATGCAGGCGCCGCTCTTGACCGAACGCAAGGTAGTCACCCCGTGAGCCGTGCCCGTCAGCCCGCAGTCGCCCCCTGGCGCTTTTACCTGGTCGCCGTCGCCCTGCTGGCGCTGCTGGCGCTGCTGGTGGGTCGGGTGTTGTCCTTGCAGGTGCTGGACACCGATCGCGGTCGCAGTTTCCTGCAGAGCCAGGGTGATAACCGGGCAGTGCGGACAGCGGAAATACCCGCCTATCGCGGCGTGATTACTGATCGCCGCGGCGAGCCGCTGGCGGTCAGCACGCCGGTGATCTCGCTGTGGGTGGATCCGGTCATGCTCGCCACGGTCGAAGACCTGGCGCCGCTGGCGGCTGCACTGGACATGCCGCTGGCCGAGCTGCGTGATCGCCTGCAGCGCTTCGCCGGCCGTCGCTTCATGTACCTGCAGCGCCACCTTGTGCCGTCGGCCGCGCGCGAAATCCTGGCCCTGCGGATTCCCGGTGTCTTCGGCGAGCGCGAGTACCAGCGCTATTATCCGGCGGGCGAGGTGGTAGGCCACCTGGTGGGCTTTACCAATGTCGACGGCAGTGGCATTGCCGGTCTGGAGCTGGCCTACGATGACTGGTTGCGGGGCACCCCGGGCAAGAAGCAGTACATCAAGGACTTGCACGGTGATGCCGTGCGCGATATCGGGGTGCTGGAGCCGGCGCGGCCGGGCAAAGATCTGCGGCTTAGCATCGACCTGCGCCTGCAGTACCTGCATCACCAGGAGCTGCAGCGGGCAATCGCCATGACTGGCGCCACCTCCGGCACCATTGTGACTCTCGACGCCCATACCGGCGAGGTGTTGGCGATGGTCAACCACCCGGTCTACAACCCCAACAGCCGTCGCGGCATCAGCGCCGATCTGACCCGCAACCGGGCGCTTACCGACATGTTCGAGCCTGGCTCGACCATGAAAACCTTTACTCTGGTGGCTGCGCTGGAGAGTGGTCGCTACTCCACCGAGACCATCATTGATACCTCCCCCGGGCATATCCGCGTGGGTCGCAAGAACCTGCCTGATCCGCGCAACTACGGCGCAATCACCGTATCCCGGGTCATCGAGAAGTCGAGCCAGGTCGGGGTCACGATGATAGCCCAGGAGCTGGGCCACGAACCGATCCGGGAAGTGTTCGGACGCTTTGGCTTCGGCCAGAGTCTCGGAACCGGCTTTCCCGGTGAGAGTGCGGGCCAGCTTCCCAACCGGCGCCGCTGGAGCGAGATTGAGAAGGTCACTCTGGCCTTTGGCTATGGCCTGACCGCGACGCCGTTGCAGCTGGCCCACGCCTATACCGCCTTTGCCAATGACGGTGTGCTGCAGCCCGTGAGCCTGCTGGCCGCCGAGGACACGCTGGCGCCGGGCAAGCGGGTAGTAAAGTCCGATATCGCCCGCGAGGTGCTCACGGTGCTGCAGCGGGTCACTGGCGAGCATGGTACGGCGCGGCGCGCGCGCGTGGCCGGGTACGAGGTGGGGGGCAAGACCGGGACTGTGCACAAGGTCGGTCCGGGCGGCTACCAGGAGAACAAGTACATCGCCTTCTATGCGGGGGTGGCGCCCATTGCCGATCCGCGATTCGTCACCGTTGTGGTGATCAATGAGCCACAGGGCGAGGCCTACGGCGGCGGTGCGGCCGCGGCGCCAGTATTTGCCCGGGTCGCGGAGGGCACCTTGCGCCTGCTGAATGTAGTGCCGGATGAACCCGAGGCTGTGGTCGCGTTGGCCAGCACCAGGCCGGGGGTGTCGGGATGACGGCTGTGGTTCCCGAGGCAACACGCAGCATGGCGTTGCCTGCTTTGCTGGGCAGCTGTGCCGATGCCTGGCCGACAGTGCAGGTGCGGGGCGTGCAGCTCGACAGCCGCCGGGTGCATCCTGGCGACCTGTTCCTGGCTGTGTCTGGAGGCAGCCACGACGGCCGCCAGTTCATCGAGCAGGCGATTGCCCGTGGGGCGGTGGCGGTGGCAGCGGAGCCACCAGTTGCCGGCTTTGTCGACGCCGTGCAGGTGCCCCTGCTGGAAATTCCGGAACTGGCCCGGGAAGCCGGAGTGATTGCGGCACGCTTTTACGGCGATCCTAGTCTCGAACTGGACATGGTGGCAATCACCGGCACCAACGGCAAGACCACGACCACTCGTCTGCTGGCGCAGCTGCTGCGGGCATGCGGCCGGCGCTGCGGGGTTATTGGCACTTTGGGCGCGGTTCTCGATGACGCGGTAGCCGCCGCGATCAATACCACGCCAGACGCGGTCGCACTGCAGCAGCAACTCGCCGCCTGGCGCGATGACAGCGTGGCGGCGGTCAGCATGGAAGTCTCATCCCACGCGCTTGACCAGGGCCGCGTCAACGGCACCTGCTTTGACATTGCGGTCTTTACCAATCTGTCGCACGACCACCTCGACTATCACGGCAGCATGGCAGCCTATGGTCGCAGCAAGCAGCAGCTGTTCCGCAGTCCGGGTTTGCGCCATGCAGTGGTCAACCTCGACGATGACTACGGTCTGGAGGTCCTGGCGGGATTGCCCGCAAGCGTGCAGGCCTGCACTTTCTCCGCCAGCGGTCGCGGCGACGCGCAGATTCGGGTGACCGAGGCGCAGTTCCATCCGGGTGGGGTGCGGGCGAGCCTGGCAACCCCCTGGGGTTGCGGCACCTTTGCCAGCCCGCTGCAGGGTGACTTCAACCTTGCCAACGTGGTAGCTGCCGTGACCTGCGCCCTGTTGCTGGATCATGAATTGGCGTCGGTACTGGCAGCGGTTGCCGGACTCAAGCCAGTGCCGGGACGCATGCAGCCGGTGCCCAACGGCGCGGGATTGCAGGTCATCGTGGATTACGCCCATACCCCGGATGCGCTGGCACAAGTGCTTGCGGCCCTGCGTTTGCACGTGGCCGGGCGGCTGCTGGTGGTGTTCGGCTGCGGCGGTGACCGCGACCCTGGCAAGCGTGCGCCCATGGGCCGTATTGCCTGCGCCGCGGCGGACCGGGTGATACTGACCTCGGACAATCCGCGCCATGAGGATCCGCTGGCAATTTTGCGGGATATCCAGGGCGGCTGCAGTGGCGACGTCCAGGTGCAGCCCGATCGCGCCGCCGCCATCGCCGCGGCGATCGCCGGAGCCGATGCCGGCGACTGTGTGCTGATCGCCGGCAAGGGTCACGAGGACTACCAGATTATTGGCAGCGAGCGCCATCCATTCAGCGACGTTGCTGTTGCTGAACGCGCCCTGCAGGGGAGGATCTCCGCATGATGCGCAGCTTTTGCCTCAGTGAGCTGGAGCAGCCCCTGCAGGCGCTTCGCGCCGGCGCTGACGTCGAAATCAGCGGTGTGACCACCGATAGCCGCCAGGTGCAGGCAGGTGACCTGTTTGTGGCCCTGCGCGGCGAGCGTTTTGACGGTCACCAGTTCCTGCCCGCGGTGGCTGCTGCCGGGGCTGTGGCGGCAGTGGTCAGTGACGCTGTGTCCAGCCCGCTGCCGCTGTTGCGCGTCGCTGACACCCGGCATGCGCTTGGACATCTGGGCGCCTTTAACCGCGCGCTGTTCCAGGGGCCGCTGGTGGCCATCACCGGCAGCTCCGGCAAGACAACGGTGAAGAATCTGGTCAGTGCGGTACTGGCGCGCCGGGGGCCGACCCTGGCTACTGCGGGCAATCTGAACAATGAGATTGGCGTGCCCCTGACCCTGCTGCGGCTGGCGCCCGAGCACCAGTTTGCGGTGGTGGAAATGGGCGCCGGCCGTGCCGGCGACATCGAGCTGCTGTGCGGGTTTGCGCGTCCCACGATCGCCTTGTTGCTGAATGCCATGCCCGCCCACCTGCAGGGTTTTGGCAGTGTCGAGGACGTGGCCAGGGCCAAGGGCGAGATCTACGATGGCTTGCACGGCAGCGGCACCGCGATCATCAACGCCGACCAGTCCTGGGCCGGACGCTGGCGCAGCCGCGCGGCGGGCGCGATCACGCTCGATTACGGCCTGCAGAATCCGGCCGCCATCAGCGCCAACAGTATCCAGTCCCGGGGGGTGGCGGGGATCAGCTTTGTCGCCACCACGCCTGCCGGCGATGCACCCATCCGCCTGCAGCTGCCGGGCCTGCACAATGTGTCCAATGCCCTGGCCGCGATCGCGGTCGGTCTCGCCTGTGGCCTGACACTGGCGGAAATCACGGCCGGCCTCGCCAGCGTAGCGCCGGCTCCCGGCCGCGGCGCGCTGTTGCGGGGCCGCTCCGGCGCCACTCTGGTGGACGACACCTACAACGCCAATCCTGGCTCGGTGCGCGCGGCCATCGATCTGCTGGCCGACTGCGGCGGCCGTCGCACCCTGGTGCTGGGTGCAATGCTGGAGCTGGGCGAAGACAGTGAGCAGATGCACCGGGATATCGGCAGCTACGCCCGCGAGCGCGGCCTGGACCGGTTTGTCGGCGTTGGTGCCGCCCTTGCCGGTGCCGCGGCAGCGTTTGGCGGCGACTGGTTCGAAGACTGTGACGCCGCGGCCGCAGCGCTGGCAGGCACGCTGAGTGCGAACGATACCGTGTTGATCAAGGGCTCGCGTGGCGCTGCCATGGAACGGGTCCTGACGGCGCTCAGTGAACCATCAGCGGAGGTCGGGAACTGACATGTTGCTGTTTATTGCAGAGTATCTGACCCAGTTTGCCACCGGCTTCCAGGTGTTCCAGTACCTGACCCTGCGCAGCATCCTGGCCGCCCTGACCGCGCTGGCGATTTCCCTGCTGGTGGGGCCCGGCATGATCCGCAGGCTCAACCACTACCAGGTGGGGCAGGCGGTACGCAGCGACGGGCCCCAGTCCCACCTCAGCAAATCTGGTACCCCGACCATGGGTGGCGCCCTGATTCTGGTGGGCATCGCGGTCAGCAGCCTGCTGTGGGCGGATCTGCGCAACCCCTATATCTGGATCGCCATGGGTGTCACCGGCGTGTTTGGCGCGGTCGGCTGGGTGGACGATTACCGCAAGGTGGTGGAGAAGGATTCCCGCGGCCTGCCCGCACGCTGGAAATATTTCTGGCAGTCGCTGGCGGGGCTGGCGGCGGCGCTGTACCTGTATCTTGCCTTTGACACCGCGGTCACTACGCAGCTCTACATTCCCTTCTTCAAGGATGTTGCCTGGAGCATGGGGCCGCTGTTCATCCTGCTGACCTATTTCGTCATTGTCGGCGCCAGCAACGCCGTGAACCTGACCGATGGTCTCGATGGGCTGGCAATCCTGCCGACTGTGATGGTTGGTTCCGCCCTGGGTATCATCGCCTACCTTACCGGCAACGTGAACTTCGCCGATTATTTGCACATTCCCTATGTCGCCGGCAGCGGCGAGCTGGCGGTCTTCTGTGGCGCCATGGCCGGTGCCGGCCTCGGCTTTCTCTGGTTCAACACCTATCCCGCCCAGGTCTTCATGGGCGATGTCGGCGCACTGGCGCTGGGCGCCGGCCTGGGTACGGTGGCGGTCATTACCCGCCACGAGATCGTGTTCTTCATCATGGGCGGAATCTTTGTGCTGGAGACCGTGTCGGTGATCCTGCAGGTGGCGTCATTCAAGCTGACTGGCAGGCGCATCTTCCGCATGGCGCCGATCCACCACCATTTTGAGCTGAAGGGCTGGCCCGAACCGCGGGTGATCGTGCGCTTCTGGATAATCACCGTGATGCTGGTCCTGTTCGGGCTGGCCACATTGAAATTGCGCTAGGCGACTACGGAGTTATGGCAACCGTGACACAGGATCTGATAGCGAGCAGCGGCGACGGGGTCATCTTTGGCCTTGGCGCCACCGGCTTGTCCTGTGCCCGTCACCTGTATCGCGAGGGCCGCCGCTTCACCGTGATCGATACCCGCAGCGCCCCGCCAGAGCTGGCCACGCTGCAGCGGGAAATGCCCGAGGTCCCTGTGTTCGCCGGCGACATTCCGGAAGCGATTGTCAGCCGGGGTGGCGAGTGGGTGGTGAGTCCCGGTATCGCGCTGGACGATCCGCTGGTACTACGGGCGCTGGCGGCCGGTGCCGAGGTGGTGGGCGACATCGACCTGTTCATGCGTGCGGCGCGGGCGCCGGTGGTGGGGATCACCGGTTCCAACGCCAAGTCCACGGTGACCGCGCTGCTGGGCGAGATGGCACTGGAGGCGGGGCTCAATGCCGGTATCGGTGGCAACCTCGGGACGCCGGCCCTGGAGCTGCTGGCGGTGGACCGGGAGCTGTACGTGCTGGAACTGTCCAGCTTCCAGCTGGAACGCGCCGGCGACCTGGGCCTGGCGGTGGCGACGGTGCTGAACGTCAGCGCCGATCACCTGGACCGGCATGGCACGCTGCCGCGATACCACCAGGCCAAGCACCGGATTTTCCGCGGCTGCCGCAAGGCGGTCGTCAACCGCGACGACCCCCTGACCCTGCCGCTGCTGGCGGCGGATGTGCCGGTGATCAGCTGGCGCCCGCGCGAGCCGGAACTGAACGGCTTTGGTTTGCGGCCCATGGATGGCAAGGAAACACTCTGTTTCGGTTTCGAGCCCTTGCTGCCGGTGGCGGAGCTGGGTATCCAGGGTCGCCACAATGTCGCCAATGCCCTTGCAGCCTTTGCTCTCGGGCATGCCGCGGGATTGTCGCCGGATGCCATGGTGGCGGCGGCACGGCGCTTCCGGGGGCTGCCGCACCGCTGCCAGCTGGTGACTGAAGCCGATGGCGTACGGTTCGTGAATGACTCCAAGGGCACCAACGTGGGCGCGACAGTCGCGGCCCTCGACGGGCTTGCCCGTGATCGCAACGTGGTGCTGATCGCGGGCGGTGTCGGCAAGGGCCAGGATTTCCGTCAGCTGCGCAGCGCCTTGCAGTCCCACTGCAAGGCGCTGGTGCTGATCGGCGAGGCCGCGGCGGCGATCGAAGAGTGCGTGGTCGATGTGGTGCCGCTGGAGCATGCGACGGACATGGCGGACGCGGTTGCCCGGGCCAGCGCGCTGGCGACGGCCGGTGACGTGGTACTGCTGTCCCCGGCCTGCGCCAGTTTCGACATGTTCAGCGGCTATCAGGCTCGCGGTGAGGCGTTTGTGTGTGCAGTCGAATCCCGGATCGGGGAGGGCAGGGCATGAGCCAGCTGACAGGCAGGCGTTTCGCCGCCGACCCCGCGTTGTTCCTGCTGGGGCTGGCGCTGCTGCTGGTCGGTCTGGTGGCGATCAGCTCGGCATCGATTGAGTACGCTGACTGGCACTATCGCGATGCCTGGCATCACACCCGGCGCCATCTCATGTACGTCGCGATATCTGTCACTGCGGCAGTCGTAGTCTACCGCCTGCCGCCAGGGTTCTGGCTGGCCAGTGGCTGGATGTGGCTGCTCGCGGGCCTGGCTGTCCTGGTGTTGGTACTGCTGCCGGGGATCGGCAAGGAAGTGAACGGCGCCCAGCGCTGGCTGCCGGTGGGGCCGTTTACCCTGCAACCCTCCGAGTTTGCAAAATTCACCGTGGTCATTTACCTGGCCGGCTATCTGGTGCGGCAGGCGCAGGAGGTGCGCAACGAACTCACTGGCTTCCTCAAGCCCATGGGTGTGCTGGGGCTGGTCACCGTATTGCTGATGGCAGAGCCCGACTTTGGCGCTACCGTCATTGTTGTGGCCACCGCTTTCGGGATGCTGTTCCTGGCCGGGGTCAAGCTGGTCCATTTTCTCTCAGTGCTGGCATTGAGCCTGCTGGGCCTGATGGGGCTGATCTTTGCTGCACCCTACCGGGTGGCACGCCTGACCGCCTACACTGACCCCTGGGCCGACCCCTACGGCAGCGGCTTCCAGCTGATCCAGTCGCTCATTGCCTTCGGCCGCGGCGAGTGGCTGGGCGTGGGCCTGGGCAACAGTGTGCAGAAACTGTTCTACCTGCCGGAAGCCCACACCGACTTCGTGTTTTCCATCTGGGCCGAGGAAACCGGCTTCCTCGGCTCCCTGCTGGTGATCGGCCTGTTCAGTGCCCTGATCGGTCGCATTCTCTGGGTGGCACGGCGTGCCCAGGCGGTGTCGGAGGATTTCGGTGCCTACCTCTGTTACGGCGTGGCGCTGGTGTTCTCCGGCCAGGCCTTCGTCAATATGGGGGTCAGTTCCGGGCTGCTGCCCACCAAGGGTTTGACCCTGCCCTTTGTCAGCTACGGCGGTACCAGCCTGATTGTCTGTTGTTGCATGCTGGCGCTGGTGCTGCGCATTGAGCGGGAATTGCCGACGGCGCCGGTACGCAAGCCACACGCGGCGGGGGCGGGCGCATGAGTGCCGCGGCCCCACTGGTGTTGATCATGGCGGGTGGTACCGGCGGACACGTGTATCCGGCGCTGGCGGTGGCAGAAGAGCTGCGCCAGCGCGGCTACCGGATCGCCTGGATCGGGACCGCCCGTGGTCTCGAGGCGCGAGTGGTGCCCGCGGCCGGCTTCGCGCTGCACACGCTGGCGGTGCGCGGTGTCCGCGGCAAGAATCTGCTGCAGACGGCGCTGGGGCTGTGGCTGCTGCTGTGGTCTTCGCTGCAGGCCCTGCGGCTGGTGTGGCGCCTGTCCCCGGCCTGCGTGGTGGGCATGGGGGGCTACGTGGCCGGCCCCGCCGGACTGGCGGCGTGGATGCTGCGCAAACCGCTGCTGATTCACGAACAGAATGCCGTTGCCGGCACCACCAACCGCCTGCTGGCGCCGCTGGCGAGCGTCGTTGTGTGCGGATTCCGCGGCGCCTTCCGCGACGACCAGCCGCTGCGGGTGCTGGGTAATCCGGTGCGGCAGACGCTGCTGGACGCCGCTCTTGAGCACCAGTGGGACTACCACGGCCAGCGTCCCCTGCAGGTGCTGGTACTGGGTGGCAGCCTCGGTGCCCAGGCGATCAACCAGCTGCTGCCAGAGGCCCTGCGACAGCTGCGCCAGCGGGTGGGCGAGGGCGCGGTCAGTGTCTGGCACCAGTCCGGGGTTGCCCATGTCGACAGCCTGCAGCAGGAATACGGGCCCCTGCTCGAGCAGGCGGTGCGGGTGAGCGCCTATATCGAGGACATGGCGGAGGCCTACGCCTGGGCCGATATCGTGGTCTGCCGGGCCGGAGCGCTGACGGTGTCGGAGCTGGCGATCATGGGGCGTCCTGCGCTGCTGATTCCCCTGCCCAGTGCCATCGATGATCACCAGACCGGAAATGCCCGCGCCCTCTCTGATCGCGGTGCCGCCTTGCTGTTGCGCCAGTCCGAGCTGCAGGCGAAGGATCTTGCCGCCACCCTGGCTGGCTATATTGCAGCCCCGAAGCGCCTCGCGGCGATGGCCCACGCCGCCGCGGCGGCGGCCCTGCCGCAGGCCACCGTGCAGGTTGCCGACCTGTGTGAGGAGCTGATGCGCCATGACTGAGAGAAATCCCTACACAGTGCCGGAAATGCGTCGCATCCGCCGCATTCACATGATCGGCGTTGGCGGTACCGGCATGAGCGGTATTGCCGAGGTGCTGGTCAACCTCGGCTACGAGGTGTCGGGGTCAGACCTGCGTGCAAGCTCGGTAACCGAGCGTTTGCAGCACAAGGGAATCCGCGTGTTTATCGGCCATTCCGCCGACAATCTGCAGGCAGCTGACGTGGTAGTGAGCTCCAGCGCGGTCCACGCCGACAACCCGGAAGTGGTGGCGGCCCGGGCGGCGCGGATTCCGGTGGTGCCCCGCGCCGAAATGCTGGCGGAGTTGATGCGCTACCGCCACGGTATTGCGGTAGCCGGCACCCACGGCAAGACCACCACCACCAGCCTGATCGCCGCAGTATTCGCCGAGGCCGGCCTGGATCCCACGTTTGTCATCGGCGGTCTGGTGAACTCCGCCGGCAGCAATGCGCAGCTCGGTGCCAGCCGTTTCCTGGTGGCAGAGGCTGACGAGAGCGATGCCTCCTTCCTGCACCTGCAGCCCATGGTCACGGTGGTGACCAACATCGAAGCGGACCACATGGAAACCTACGGTGGCGACTTTGCCGCCCTGCGCGGCACCTTCCTGGAGTTCCTGCACAATCTGCCGTTCTACGGCCTGGCTGTACTCTGCATCGACGACGCGGTGGTCGCCGGGCTGGTACCGGATCTGTCGCGGCAGTTCCTGACCTACGGCTTTGCCGACGACGCCGACTACCGGGTCACCAATGTCCGCAAGCAGGGGCTGACGACTGCATTCACGGTGCAGCGTCCCGCTGGCATGGCACCGCTGGAAATACTGTTGAACATGCCCGGTGCGCACAACGTCCTCAATGCCACCGCGGCCGTGGCCGTGGCCTGTGACGAGGGCGTTGACGATACGGCGATCCAGCGCGGCCTGGCTGGTTTTGCCGGCGTCGGGCGCCGCTTCAACGTGCTCGGCGAGCTGGTCTTCGCTGGTGGCAGCGCGCTGTTGGTGGATGACTACGGACACCATCCCACCGAGGTGCGGGCAACGCTGGAGTCAGCGCGCCAGGCCTGGCCGGAGCGGCGTGTGGTCATGGTCTACCAGCCGCACCGCTATTCCCGTACCCGCGATCTGTACGAGGACTTCGTGGCGGTACTGTCCCGTTGTGATGTGCTGCTGTTGCTCGACGTTTATCCCGCGGGGGAAGAGCCGATTCCGGGCGCCGACAGCCGCAGCCTGACCCGCAGCATTCGTCAGCGCGGGCAGATGGAGCCGGTTTTTGTCGACAGTATTGACGAGGTGGCGGCGGTTCTGCGCGGGATTCTGCGCGATGGCGACGTGGTCATCACCCAGGGCGCGGGCAATATCGGCCGGCTGGCGCAGGATCTGCAGGCCCTGGGCAATCTCGGGGAGAACACGCAATGAGCTGGGAACTGGCCACAGCCGGAACAGTCGCGGTACTGCTGGGCGGTCGCTCGGCGGAGCGGGAGATTTCCCTGCAGACCGGCGCCACCATCGTCGCCGCGCTGTCCAGCCTCGGCTGCACGGTGCGGGAAGTGGACCCGGCCGTGGATGGCTGGGTAGCGCAGCTCGAGGGTGTCAGCTTTGCCTTCAATGCCCTGCACGGTCCCGGCGGCGAGGACGGTGTCATCCAGGGCGCGCTGGAGACATTGCGGGTGCCCTACTCGGGTTCCGGCGTGCTCGGTTCGGCCCTGGCCATGGACAAACAGCGCAGCAAGCAGCTGTGGCAGGGCGTCGGCGTTGCCACCGGCGGTTTCGTCACGCTCGCTGCAGACACTGACTGGGAAGCGGTGATTGCACGCTTTGGCAAGGTGTTCGTGAAGCCGGCCTGCGAGGGGTCCAGCGTGGGCATGGCCCCTGCGGCAACCCCCGTTGCGCTCGCCGCTGCGTATCGCAAGGCCGCCGCCTTTGGCAATACGGTGCTGGCGGAACAGTTCATCAACGGACCGGAATACACCGTCGCGGTACTCGGGAACGAAACCCTGCCCTCCATTCGCATGGAGACTGATCGCGAGTTCTACGACTACGAGGCCAAGTACCTCGCCGACGACACCCGCTACCACTGCCCCAGCGATTTGAACGCGGCGGACGAGGCGGAGGCCAGTACTCTGGCCCTGGCGGCATTTCGCAGCCTGGGCTGCTCCGTGTGGGGGCGCGTCGACCTGATGCGGGACGCCGACGGCCGCTTTTACGTGCTGGAGGTCAACACCATTCCGGGCATGACCTCGCACAGCCTGGTGCCGATGGCGGCGCGGGCGGTGGGAATGTCCATTGCCGCACTGGTGCGGCGCATCGTCGAACTGAGCTGGGAGGGCCGCCAGCACCATGGCTGAAGCGCACACATCCGGCAAAGCGCGCGCCCGCGGCAAGGTCCGCCGACGCAGTGCTGCCGGCGCGACCCGGCGGCGGCCGGCGCAGGCGCCGCGCAACGGCGCCCGGGCGCGGTTGGGCCTGCGCCTGCTGGACGGCTGGTTCAACCGCATGCTGGTACTGGTTGCGGTGGGTGTCGTGGTTGTCGCGGGGCTGCAGGGCTGGATCGTACTGCAGGAGATCCCGGTGGAGCGCATCAGCGTTACCGGCACCTTGCACCGGACCCAGACTGAGGTGGTGCAGGAGATGGTGCAGCCGGCACTGGTCGGGGGCTTCCTCGGTGCCGACCTGGAGCAGGTGCAGACGCAGCTGCAGGCTCTGCCCTGGATCTACCGGGTATCCGTGCGCCGGCGCTGGCCCAACGCGCTGGAGATCAACGTGCAGGAGCAGTTGCCGATCGCGCGCTGGGGCGAGGGTGGCTACCTGAACCACGAGGGCGAGGTGTTCCACTCCGCGGGCATCCAGGGCGAAGAGGCCTTGCCCCGGCTGGAGGGGCCGGCCGGCTCGACACGGCAGCTGATCGTCAGCTACCAGCAGCTGGGGGAATTGCTGCAGCCGCTGTCGCTGGAGCTGCGGGAACTGTCCCTGGACGATCGCGGGCACCTCCGGGCGGTGCTGGCGGGGGGCATGGAACTGGTGCTGGGCAATACCGAATTTGGCGAGCGCCTGCAGCGCTTCGCCACCGTCTACCGCAGTGAATTGGCGGAGCGTGCCGGTGCGGTGAAGCGGGTGGACCTGCGCTATGAGAGCGGTCTCGCGGTAGCGTTCCGCGAGCCGGAACTACCGGCCCGGGAAGAGCCTGGCACCCAGGTGGCGGGTATCGTCAATGACTGATTCAGTGGGGGAGTGACACTGCCATGGGCAGCGGACAGGACAGACGGATGATCGTGGGACTGGATATCGGCACCTCCAAGGTGGTCGCCCTGGTGGGCGAGTTCAACGCCGAGGGCGGCATCGAGATCGTGGGCATTGGCTCGCATCCCTCGAAGGGGATGAAGAAGGGCGTGATCATCAACATCGAATCCACCGTGCAGTCGATCCAGCGCGCGGTGGAGGAGGCCGAGCTGATGGCGGGTTGCCAGATTCACTCCGTGTATGTGGGTATTGCCGGCAGCCATATCCGCAGCCTGAACTCCCATGGCATCGTCGCGATTCGCGATCGCGAGGTGCAGGGGGCGGATCTGGAGCGGGTGATCGACGCCGCCCAGGCGGTGGCCATCCCCGCGGACCAGAAGATCCTGCACATCCTGCCGCAGGAATACGTGATCGATAACCAGGAGGGCATCAAGGAACCGCTGGGCATGTCCGGAGTGCGGCTGGAAGCCAAGGTGCACCTGGTGACCTGCGCGGTGAACGCGGCGCAGAATATCGAGAAATGCATCCGCCGCTGCGGCCTGGACGTGGAGGAAATCATTCTCGAGCAGCTGGCGTCGAGTTACTCGGTGCTGACTGATGACGAACGCGAACTGGGCGTCTGCCTGGTCGACATCGGCGGCGGCACCACCGATATCGCCATCTTCACCGATGGCTCCATCCGGCATACCGGGGTGATCCCGATCGCCGGTGACCAGGTGACCAACGATATCGCCATGGCCCTGCGTACGCCGACCCAGCACGCGGAAGAAATCAAGATCAAGTACGCCTGTGCCCTGACCCAGCTGGCGGGGCCGGACGAGACCATCAAGGTACCCAGCGTCGGCGATCGGCCGCCCCGGGATCTGTCGCGGCAGTCCCTCGCGGAAGTCGTCGAGCCACGCTACGACGAGCTGTTCACCCTGATCCAGGCCGAGCTGCGCCGCAGCGGCTACGAGGAGATGATCCCGGCCGGCGTGGTGCTCACGGGCGGTACGGCCAAGATGGAGGGCGTGGTGGAGTTGGCCGAGGAGATATTTCACATGCCGGTGCGGGTAGGTTACCCGCAGTCGGTGAAGGGCCTGAACGACATTGTCCGCAACCCGATCTATGCCACCGGCGTGGGGTTGCTGCAGTACGGGCAGAAGAACAGCAGTGAGCGCGCGGGCAGTGCCAGCCGGGGCAGTGTCCCCGGCGAGGGCATGCTCGCGCGCTTCAAGGGCTGGATACAGAGCAATTTCTAGGATTTCAGGCGGTAAACTGTCGCGCTTCGGTGCGGCATCACAGCAAAGGGGAGAAACACCATGTTTGAACTTATCGACAACGTACCACAGAACGCGGTTATCAAAGTCATCGGAGTCGGTGGTGGCGGTGGCAACGCGGTGAAACACATGATCGAGAATCTGGTCGAGGGTGTGGACTTCATTTGTGCCAACACCGACGCCCAGGCGCTGTCGGATATCCGTTCCAAGACGGTCCTGCAGCTGGGTGGCGCCATCACCAAGGGCCTCGGTGCCGGCGCCAATCCGGATATCGGCCGGGCGGCGGCACTGGAGGACAGGGACCGGATTGCGGAAGCCCTGCGCGGTGCCGACATGGTGTTCATCACCGCCGGCATGGGTGGCGGTACCGGCACCGGCGGCGCCCCGATCGTGGCGGAAGTGGCTCGCGAAATGGGTATCCTGACCGTGGCGGTAGTCACCCGTCCGTTTCCCTTCGAAGGCAAAAAACGGCTTGCGATTGCCGAGGCCGGAGTGCGTGAACTGCAGCAACACGTGGACTCGCTGATCACCATTCCCAACGAGAAATTGCTGGAGGTTCTCGGAAAAAGTACCAGTTTATTGGATGCCTTCAAGGAAGCGAATGATGTATTGTTGGGCGCAGTTCAGGGGATCGCCGACCTGATTATCCGCCCCGGCATGATCAATGTGGATTTCGCCGATGTGCGCACGGTGATGTCGGAAATGGGTATGGCGATGATGGGTACCGGCAGCGCCCGCGGCGAGAATCGCGCCCGGGAAGCGGCGGAACGCGCCATCAACAGCCCGCTGCTGGACGATATCGACCTGCGCGGGGCCCGCGGTATCCTGGTAAACATTACCGCGGGGCTGGATCTGTCGCTGGGTGAATTCTCTGAAGTTGGCGACACCATTGAGGAATTTGCCTCGGACGACGCCACCGTGGTGGTCGGAACAGTCATTGATCCGAACATGACGGACGAGATCAAGGTCACTGTGGTTGCTACGGGTCTGGGCGGCGAAGTGGTGAGAGCGGCTACACTGCAGGTCGTGGATTCCGCGCCGCGTACGGTAGAAGTGGCAGCGGATGAGCCGGATTACCGGGAGCTGGATCTCCCCACCGGCCTGCGTCGAGCGCGCTCTGCCGGTGGCGCTCAGGCTGCGGCCACAGGTGGCGGTGGTGATTATTTTGACATTCCCGCATTTTTGCGGCGACAGGCGGACTAGCGAGGCCCTTCCGACACTCTGATCGGGTGCCCCGCAGGCTGCAGAGCACCGAAAATGGGTGAAGGACTATGATTCGACAGCGCACATTACGCAATGCCATCAAGGCGACGGGCGTGGGTCTGCACACCGGTGAGAAAGTGTACCTCACGCTGTGCCCGGCCCCGGTCAACGCCGGGATTGTGTTCAGGCGCGTGGATCTGGATCCGGTGGTCGAGATTCCGGCGCGGGCCGAGAACGTGCGGGAAACCACTCTGTCGACAACCCTGATCGCCAATGGTGAGAAGGTATCGACGGTGGAACACCTGCTGTCCGCCATGGCGGGCCTCGGTATCGATAACGCCTTCATCGATGTCAGTGCGTCGGAAGTGCCGATCATGGACGGCAGTGCAGGCCCCTTTGTGTTCCTGATCCAGTCCGCTGGCATCGAGGAGCAGAACGCGGCAAAGAAGTTTATCCGCATCAAACGTCCGGTCACGGTGGAAGACGGGGACAAGACAGCCAGCTTTCTCCCCTTTGATGGCTTCAAGGTCTCGTTTTCCATCGATTTCGACCACCCGGTGTTCCGCGAGCGCTCACCTCATGCCGAAATCGATTTTTCCAGCAGTTCCTTCGTCAAGGAGGTGAGCCGCGCCCGTACCTTCGGTTTCATGCACGAGATTGAGTACCTGCGCTCCCAGGGCCTCGCCCGCGGCGGCAGTGTGGACAACGCCATCGTTGTGGACGAGTATCGCATCCTCAACCAGGACGGCCTCCGTTACGACGACGAGTTCGTCAAGCACAAGATCCTCGACGCCATCGGCGATCTGTATCTGCTCGGCTACGGCGTGATCGGCGAGTACCGCGCGCACAAGTCCGGCCACGCCCTCAACAATGCATCCCTGCGGGCGCTGATCGCGCAGCCCGATGCCTGGGAAATGGTCACCTTCGAAGACGAGGCCACCGCCCCGATCTCCTATTCCCTGAGCCCGGTCGCGGCCTGATCCCCGGCAGCGCCCGTGCCCGGCACCCGGCAACGCACGGGCCCGGAACCGCCCGCCACCGCGTCGGGTGATCTGTCCTCTCCGGCGTTCGATTATTGGTGTTGGTAATATTCACGTGACTATGGCACACTCCGCCGTCAGTTCATTGCAGCCGGTTGCAAATGAAGGTCATCCTGATAAACCGAAAGCACGGCGGCTCCCGCTCGATTGAGTTAGGTCGCTGGTCCCGTGCCCTGGTATCCCTGTGCTGTCTCGGACTGCCCCTGGGTCTGGTGGCACTCGGGTACCTGGTCGGTCAGGAGTCCCAGGCCCGGGACATTCGCGACGCCTCGCTCGATACCCTGCAGGACGAACTCGCCTCACAATCTACCGAACTCGATTCCCTGCGCCTTGAAGCCGAGCGCAAGCTGCAGGCCATGACCATGAACCTGGCCGAGTTGCAGGCGCGGATGACCCGTCTTGACGCACTCGGTGAGCATCTGACTGCGATGGCCAATCTGCAGGATGGCGAGTTCGATTTTGGCCAGCCCCCGGCGATCGGCGGTCCGCTTGCCGGTGAGTTCAGCGTCGAGTACCTGGCGCCTGACCTCACCGGTGAATTGCAAAGCTTTGCCGACAAGCTCAACCAGCGCGAACAGCAGCTGGAGATTCTCGAATCCCTGCTGACCCACCGCAAGCTCGACGAGCAGGCCTGGGTCTCCGGCCGGCCGGTGGAGAAAGGCTGGATATCCTCCGGCTTCGGCGTGCGCACGGATCCATTCACCGGCAAGCGCGCAGCCCACTACGGCATCGATTTTGCGGGCAAGCCCGGTTCCAGCGTGATCGCCGTCGCCGGCGGGGTGGTCACCTTCGCCGGCAAGGACGGCAGCGGTTACGGCAAGATGGTGGAAGTGTCCCACGGCGATGGTCTGCTGACCCGCTATGCCCACAACCAGGAGAATCTGGTGCAACCGGGCGACGTTGTGCGCAAGGGCCAGCCTGTGGCGCTGATGGGTTCCAGCGGCCGCGCCACGGGTCCCCACGTTCATTTCGAAGTGTACAAGCACGGCCGTCCGGTCGATCCTTCCAGCTACGTACATCGCACCAGACGCTGAGCCCGCTCCATCCCTGAGACTATTCCTCCGCCCGGCACTCCCGTGACCTGGGTGGCGCCCTGACGTTTAACGCAGTGACCCACGATGATTACGAATACAATGAAGAAGATTTTCGGCACCCGCAATGACCGGGAGCTGAAGCGCATGGGCAAGGTGGTGCGCCAGGTCAACGGTCTGGCCGAGGCCATGAAAGCCCTGGACGACGCCGCCCTGGCGGCGAAGACGGACGAGTTCCGCCAGCGCCTGCAGGCCGGCGAAACCATGGACAACATCCTGCCGGAGGCTTTTGCCGTGGCCCGCGAGGCCGGCGAGCGCACTCTGGGTATGCGCCATTTTGATGTCCAGCTGATTGGCGGCATGGCCCTGCACGAGGGCAAGATTGCGGAGATGCGTACCGGTGAGGGCAAGACCCTGGTGGCAACCCTGCCTGCCTACCTCAACGCGCTCGCCGGCAACAGCGTGCACCTGATTACGGTCAACGATTATCTGGCGGGGCGCGACGCCCACTGGATGTCGCCCCTGTACCGGTTTCTCGGTGTCTCGGTCGGCGTGGTAAAATCCGGCCAGACCCAGGAGCAGAAGCGCGAGGCCTACAGCGCCGACATTATCTACGGCACGAACAACGAATTCGGCTTTGATTACCTGCGCGACAACATGGCTTTCCGGCTGGAAGACAAGATGCAGGGCGAGCTGGCCTTCGCCATTGTCGACGAGGTGGACTCGATCCTGATTGACGAGGCGCGGACACCGCTGGTGATTTCCGGTGCCTCCGAGGACAGCTCGACCCTGTACCAGAAGATCAACAAGCTCATCCCCTCCCTGCGCCGCGATACCGAGGAAGAGCCCGGGCACTACTCCGTCGACGAAAAGCAGCGTCAGATCGAGTTGACCGAGGCCGGGCACGAGCAGGTGGAGGAATTGCTGACCGCGGAAGGGCTGCTGGAAGAGGGTGACAGCCTGTACGCGGCCACCAACCTGAACCTGTTGCACCATGTCTACTCCGGCCTGCGCGCCCATGCCCTGTTTCACCGCGATGTGGAATATATTGTCCAGGATGGCCAGGTGGTACTGATCGATGAGCACACCGGTCGCACCATGACCGGCCGGCGCCTGTCAGAGGGACTGCACCAGGCCATCGAAGCGAAGGAGGGCGTGCGTATCCAGAGCGAGAGCCAGACCCTGGCCTCCACCACCTTCCAGAACTATTTCCGCCTCTACGGAAAGTTGTCGGGCATGACCGGCACCGCCGACACCGAGGCTTTCGAGTTCCGCCAGATTTACGGTCTGGATGTGTTGGTCATCCCCGCCAACAAGCCGCCGCAGCGCGTCGATCTCAACGACCTGGTGTACCTGACCCGGGAGGAGAAGTTCGAGGCGATTCTCGCCGACGTCAAGGACTGCATGGAGAAGGGGGCCCCGGTTCTGGTGGGTACTGCCTCGGTGGAGACTTCCGAGGAGCTGTCCCAGCGCTTCCGCAAGGCAAACATCCAACACAAGGTGCTGAACGCCAAGTATCACGAGCAGGAAGCGGAGATCATTGCCCAGGCCGGCCGTCCCGGGATGGTCACCATTGCCACCAACATGGCGGGCCGGGGCACCGATATTGTCCTGGGCGGTAATCTGGATGCCGAACTGGAAGCCATGGGTGATATCAGTGCCGAGCGGCGGGAGGAGCTGACCGCGGCGTGGCGCCAGCGCCACGAGCAGGTACTGGCCGCCGGTGGCCTGCACATCCTCGGCACCGAGCGCCATGAGTCCCGCCGTATCGACAACCAGCTGCGGGGCCGTGCCGGCCGCCAGGGGGACCCGGGTGTGTCCCGCTTCTACCTGTCGCTGGAAGACAGCCTGATGCGCATTTTTGCTTCCGATGGGGTCAAGAGCTTCATGCAGCGCCTGGGTATGGAGAAAGGCGAAGCCATCGAACACCGGATGGTGACCAACGCGATCGAGAAAGCCCAGCGCAAGGTGGAGGGTCGCAACTTCGACATCCGCAAGCAGCTGCTGGAATACGACGATGTTGCCAATGACCAGCGCCAGATCATCTACAACCAGCGCAACGAGCTGTTGGGCGAGGCGGACATCGGCGACACCATTACCGCAATCCGCGTGGATGTGGTCAACGACGCGATTTCCAGCTACATCCCGCCGATGAGCGTGGAAGAGCAGTGGGATGTGCCCGGTCTTGAGCGCCAGCTGGAGGCGGAATTCGCGATCAAGCTGCCCGTGCAGGAATGGCTGGACGCGGACGACAACCTGCATGAGGAGGCCCTGCGGGAGAAAATCGTGGCCGAAGTCCAGGCCGCCTATGATGCCAAGTGCGAGAGCGTGGGCCCGCCCATGCGCAAGATCGAGAAGCAGATCATGCTGCAGGTGCTGGACAACCTGTGGAAGGACCACCTGGCGACCATGGATCACCTGCGCCAGGGCATTCATCTGCGCGCCTACGCACAGAAAAACCCCAAGCAGGAATACAAGCGCGAATCCTTCGCCCTGTTCGAGCAGCTGCTGCAGAACCTGAAGTATGAGGTGGTCAAGTTTCTGAGCCATGTGGAGATCCAGCATCAGGACGAGTCCGCACTGATCGAGGCCCGGCGCCGGGAAGCGGCGGAGCGCGAGAAGCTGGCATTCCAGCACGCGGCGGCGTCAGCCATGGCGGAAGAGGCGCTGACCGAGGGCGCTCCGCCGCGGCAGCCCGAGCCGCCGCAGACCTTTACCCGGGAGCAGCCCAAGGTCGGGCGCAACGAGCCCTGCCCCTGTGGCAGCGGCAAGAAATACAAGCAGTGCCATGGGCGGATTGAGTAGCCGGTAAGCGGAGAACAGGCATGGCGGTAGGGGAACAGACCCTGGGGGAGCTGCTGCCGGTGCCCGGCCTGCGGCTGGCGACGGTAGCGGCTGGAATCAAGAAACCGGGGCGTAAAGACCTGGTGCTACTGGAGCTGGCGCCGGGCAGCCACTGCGTCGGTGTGTTCACCCGCAATGCCTTCTGCGCCGCACCGGTGACGGTGGCCAGGGCGCACCTGCAGGCGGTGGCCAGCCGCCCGGCGTACCTGCTGGTCAATACCGGCAATGCCAACGCCGGTACCGGTGAGCGGGGCCTGGCGGATGCGCGTCGCTGCGCCGCGGCCCTGGCGGAGATGGCCGGGGTGGAGGCGGAAGCGGTGCTGCCCTTTTCTACCGGCGTGATCGGCGAGCCGCTGCCAGTGCAAAAAATTGTCGAGGCCCTGCCCAATGCCCTGCGGGACCTGCGCAGCGATGGCTGGCTGGATGCCGCCCACGGCATCATGACCACGGATACCCGGCCCAAGGCCCACTCCCTGCGCTTCCACTGCGAGGACCGCGACTACGTGTTGACCGGTATCGCCAAGGGCGCCGGCATGATTCGCCCCAACATGGCGACCATGCTCGCCTACCTGGCGACCGACGCCGCGGTCAGTGTACCGCTACTGCAGGCACTATTGAGCGAGGCGGCGGAGCTGTCCTTCAACCGCATCACCATTGATGGCGATACCTCCACCAATGATGCCTGCATGCTGGTGGCTACCGGAGCTGCCGGCAATCCGCTGCTGGACTCAGCTGACGCTCCTCTCCATGGCGCCCTGCGTGAGGCGCTGCAAACCCTGTGCGTGGAGCTGGCCCAGGGCCTGGTGCGCGACGGCGAGGGTGCCAGCAAGTTTGTCACCGTCCAGGTCAACGGCGGTCGCGGCGAGCAGGAGTGCCTGGATGTAGCCTTCACCATTGCCCATTCCCCGCTGGTGAAAACCGCGCTGTTTGCCTCCGATCCGAACTGGGGCCGGCTGCTGGCGGCGATCGGTCGCGCCGGCCTTGAAGCGCTGGACGTGAGCCGGGTTGGCGTCTATCTCAACGAGGTGCTGATTGCCGAGAACGGCTGCCGTGCCGCCAGCTACAGCGAGGAGCAGGGGGTTGCGGCCATGGCGCCGGAAGAGATCGTCATTCGCATCGAGCTGCACCGCGGCAGCGCCAGCGCTACCGTCTGGACCACAGACTTCTCCTACGACTATGTGCGCATCAACGCCGAGTACCGTACCTGAATGGCGGCGGTGCATGTGGCCGTGGGCGTGGTGGTCGACGAGCAGCAACTGATCCTGATCAGCCAGCGGCCGTTTGCTGCCCATCAGGGCGGCCTGTGGGAATTCCCCGGCGGCAAGGTGGAAGCCGGCGAATCTGTCACCCGGGCGCTGGCGCGGGAGCTGCGCGAGGAACTGGGCATTGGTTTCAGCGAGTCGCGGCCACTACTGATCGTGCCCTGGGACTATGGCGACAAGGCGGTGCTGCTGGATGTGCACCTGGTCACGGGGCTCCGCGGCAAGGCTCGCGGGCTCGAGGGTCAGCCGCTGGCCTGGGTGAGCGTCGAGGACCTGGCGCGCTATGAGTTTCCAGCGGCCAATGTGCCCATAGTTCAAGCGCTTCGCAACGAGCTGGAGGGTCTACGCGGCGAATGGTCCCGTCCG
Organism: Haliea sp.; assembly: GCF_040221975.1. Lineage (GTDB taxonomy): Bacteria > Pseudomonadota > Gammaproteobacteria > Pseudomonadales > Halieaceae > Haliea. Next base: position 719 of record NZ_JAVJWR010000018.1, on the reverse strand, counting down.
GTCATCCAGTGAGTTCACCCCAAACGCTGGTTTACAATAAGGCTGAATCCAGGCACAGCGATCTTGCCAGCCTAAATGCCCACCCCTCGATTCCGGTCTTGGGCGCCAGAATAACCTCGCCACTTTCAAGGGGGCCGCTTTTTCCCCGGAAGCCACTGCCGCTGAAAACCCTCCGGTACCAGAACTTCAAGGGGGCGCTCTTTCCCGTCGGAAGCCACGGCCCCTAACCATCATCTGGCACCAGAATCTCCGCGGAGGTGCCGTTGAGGCGAATATCGAAGCAGCCGCGGTGCAACTGCCGGTGATGGAATCGGCACAGGGTCACCAGGTTGTCCAGCCGTGTTTCCCCGCCCTCGGCCCAGTGCCGGATATGATGGGCATCCACGTACTCGGATTCCTGGCAGCCAGGATACTGGCAGACCCCGTCCCGCTCACGCAGCGCCCGGCGAATACGTTCCGGCACAATCCGCGACTTCCTGCCCACGTTCAGCACCTTGCCGGCGTCATCCTCCAGCACCGTGACCAGGGACGCATCACAACTCAACCGCCGCGCGGTGGCCGGCGCCAGCCACGGTTTATCCTCGAAGTGCGCCCGCCCGTGCGTACAACACACCCCCGAGCGCTGCTCGCGCAGGGTATTGACGTCTACATGCATCACCACCTGGCAGCGCTCCGCCCCCTTCAGGCCCCGCAGGCCCCGATAATCGGGGCCCGAGGCC
>NZ_JAVJWR010000017.1:0-191473 GCF_040221975.1 Haliea sp. | reverse complement strand
ATGCCCGGCGTACATCGCGTGGCTGCACTACTGAAACGGTGGCTGCTCGGAACCCACCAGGGTTCGGTGAAGCCGTATCATCTGGATTACTATCTTGATGAATTTACATTTCGATTTAACCGACGAACTTCGCGATCAAGAAGGTTGCTGTTCTATCGTCTGTTACAGCAAGCCGTCGCCACAGGGCCGGTCACCTACCGACAAATAACCGAAAATAGAAACCACAACATATAGTATCTGGTGGTGCTAAGTGGATACGCCTTATGGATAAACAGTATTTTAGCCACGCCGCAGCAAAACCCCAAGGACCGCGTTTCATCAAATTCGTCCACCCCGCACGCGGGAGATCGTACGGACTGCGGCAGACAATGGGGGTAGCGCTGCGCCCAGCGCACGGGAACTCGAACACAAGGGGCAGGTTCCCTCCCGTTCACTGCTGCCCCGGATCGCTGCGCCAATCCTGCCGAGGTCAGTTAACCGCCTGGCGCCACGATTGGCCTGTTGTACCTGCCGTACCTGCAGCTCTCGCTTTGCGCCCGGTTCCGCTGGTTCCGGATCGCATGGGGTGAAGGCCTGCGACCGCGGCCGGCCATGACATCGAACCCTGAAAACCAGGGGTTACATCATCGTATGGCAATGAATATAGGCAACTGTCGGGGGCACTGACACCCAAGGGCGACCCCTTACTGCCGGTGCTCCTCCGCCCGCTGCAGAAACTCCTTGTGCAGTTCAGCGACGATGTCATCCAGCGCCTCCAGGGGGCCGCTATTGTCCACCACGATATCCGCCAGCGCCAGCCGCTCCTCGCGCGGCAGCTGTGCCGCCATGATACGCCGCACCAGGGCTTCGTCATTGGCGTCCCGGTCCATGGTGCGGGCAAGCTGGACCTCCTCTGGCACATCCACCACCACGACCAGTTCCGCCAGTTCGCGCTGGCTGCTGGATTCCAGCAGCAGCGGTGAGCTGAGGATGGTGTAGGGCGAGCGTGAGGCCGCCAGTTGCGTGCGGATCTCCTCGCCGATCAGCGGGTGGGTCAACTGCTCCAGCCACTGTCGCTGCGCCGGATCGGCAAAGACGATACCCCTCAGCGCGGCGCGGTCGAGGCTGCCGTTCGCCTGCAGGATGTCCCCGCCAAAGTGGGCGACGATGGCCTCCAGGGCGGGGCGCCCCGGCTCCACCACTACCCGTGCCGCCTGGTCAGCGTCGACCACGGTGATGTTCCGTTGCGCAAAACGGTCGGTGACGGCGCTCTTGCCGCTGCCGATACCGCCGGTGATGCCAATTATCAGATTCATTGCGTAGCCGTCGTTGTCTGCCAATTGTCAGCGCAAAGCCTCAGGGCTGCAGGACTGCTGTCCCCAGCCAGGCGGCGAGCATCTGCTCTCCCCACACCAGCCCCAGCCAACCAGCCGCGGCGAGATAGGGGCCGAAGGGAATCGGTATGTCGCGGCCGCGGCGCCTGATCACCATCAGCGCCAGACCCACTACCGCTCCGACCACGGATGACAGCAGGATGATCAGGGGCAGCAGCTGCCAGCCGAGCCAGGCGCCGAGGGCGGCGAGCAGCTTGAAATCGCCGTAGCCCATGCCCTCCTTGCCGGTGAGCAGCCTGAACAACCAGTACACGCTCCAGAGAATGCCGTAGCCGGCAATGGCCCCGAGCACCGCATCCGCGAGCGGCACGAAGGTACCGCCAAGGTTGAAGGCCAGCCCCAGCCAGAGCAGGGGCAGGGTGATATCGTCGGGCAGCAGCTGGGTATCGTAGTCAATGAGGGTCAGGGCAATCAGCGCCCAGGTCAGCAACACCGCGCCCAGCAGTTGCAGGCCGGCACCGTAGTGCAGGCCCAGCCACAGGGTGAGCAGGCCGGTCAGCAGTTCCACCACTGGATAGCGCGGGGAGATGCGCACCCCGCAGTTGGCACATTTTCCGCCCAGGGCCAGGTAGCTGACTACAGGAATGTTCTGCCAGGGACGAACCGGAGCCTTGCAGGCCGGGCAATGGGAGTTGGGAGCCGCGAGACTCAGGGCGGGTTCATCCGCGGGCGCCGGCTGCTCCAGCAGTTCACAGCAGTCCCGGCGCCACTGGGCCTGCAGCATCAGCGGCAGCCGGTAGATGACCACGTTAAGGAAGCTGCCGACCACAAGTCCAAACAGCAGCAGGCAGGTCGCCAGCCACCCGGGGTGCTGGGCAAACACGTCTAGCAAACTGGCTCCTCCGCCGCCAACGGCCTCAGACAACTGAGCCGAGCATGAAGATCGGCAGGTACATGGCGATCATCAGGCCACCCACCAGCACGCCCAGAATCGACATGATGATCGGCTCCATCAGTGAGCTGAGGCTGTCCACGGCGTTGTCCACCGCTTCCTCGTAGTGCTGGGCGACCTTGTCCAGCATGTCATCCAGGGCACCGGATTCCTCGCCGATGGACACCATCTGCAGCAGCATGTTGGGGAACAGGCCGGTGGCCTTGATCGCCTGGTACAGCGTGGTGCCGGTGGTGACATCGTCGCGGATCTGCATGATTGCCTTGCTGTAGACCGAGTTGCCGGCCGCACCGGCGGTGGAGTTGAGCGCATCCACCAACGGTACCCCGGCGGCGAAGGTGGTCGCCAGGGTGCGCGAGAACCGCGCAATCACCGCGTCGTGGACAATGCCGCCGATCACCGGCAGGCGCAGCGCCAGGCGGTCGAGGAACTCGGAGAAAGCCACCGAACGGTGCTTGAACTCCTTGAGCGCATAACCGATGGCGATCAGTCCCAGCAGAATGATGAACCACCATTCCTGCATGAAATTGGACAGCCCCACGACCATCAGGGTGAAGGCCGGGAGATCCGAGCCGAAACTGCGGAAGGTCTCGGCGAACTGGGGCACGACCTTGATCAGCAGGATGGCGGTAACGATGATGGCGACGATAACCACCGCGGTAGGATAGGTCATGGCCTTCTTGATCTTGGCCTTGAGCTGCTCGGTCTTCTCCTTGTAGGTGGCGACGCGGCTGAGCATGGTTTCCAGGGTACCGGAGGCCTCGCCCGAGGCCACCAGGCTGCAGAACAGGTCGTCAAACTGGCGCGGGTACTTGGCCAGAGAGGGCGCCAGGCCCGAGCCGGAGGCGACGTCATTCTTGATGCTGACCACCAGCTCGCGCATCTTCGGCTTATCCAGGCCTTCGGCGACGATGTCGAAGCTCTGCACCAGTGGCACCCCGGCCTTCATCATGGTGGCGAGCTGGCGGGTGAAAATGGCGATGTCCCCGGGCTTGATCGGCTTGCCGCTGTTGAATAGCGGTTTGGCCTTCTTCTTCACCGATTTTGGCTTGATGCCCTGGGTGCGGAGCTGGGCCTTGGCCATGGCGGAGCTCTGGGCCGCCACCTCACCCTGCGCGTTGCGGCCGTTGCGATCGACGCCGTTCCACAGGAACACGTATTTCGCCACGCCTTTTGTCATTGCCTTGCTTGCCATAATGCTGCCCGTTCCCTGCTATTGCCCGGCCATGAACTAGTCGGTTGTTACCCGGTTGATCTCTTCCAGGCTGGTAAGTCCGTTGGCAACCTTGAGCAGTGCCGACTGGTGCAGGTCGCGGAAGCCTTCATCGCGAGCCTGCTTGTGAATCTCCATGGCGTTGCCCTGGGCCAGGATCGTCTGGGCAATGCTGGGGGTAATGCGCACTACCTCGTAAATACCCACCCGGCCCTTGTAGCCGTCGGTACAGTGGTCGCAGCCCACCGCCTTGCGGATGTCGGCCGTGGCCAATTGCTCCTCGGTGAAGCCATGCTCCAGCAACACCTCCCTGGGGATATCGTCGGCCGGCACGCTGCACTCCTTGCAAAGGCGTCGCGCCAGGCGCTGGGCGATGATCAGGTTTACCGAGGTCGCGAGGTTGAAAGAGGGGACGCCCATGTTCAGCAAACGGGTGACCGTTTCCGCCGCACTGTTGGTGTGCAGGGTGGACAGCACCAGGTGGCCGGTCTGGGCGGCCTTGATCGCGATTTCCGCCGTCTCCAGGTCGCGGATCTCCCCCACCATGATGACGTCCGGGTCCTGGCGCAGGAAGGAGCGCAGGGCCTCGGCAAAGCCCAGCCCGACCTTGGGGTTCACGTGAACCTGGTTGACACCCTCCATGTTGATTTCCACCGGGTCCTCCGCGGTGGAGATGTTGCGCTCGGGCTGGTTCAGCAGGTTGATGCCGGTGTACAGCGATACGGTCTTACCGGACCCGGTGGGACCGGTCACCAGAATCATGCCCTGGGGCTTGCTCAGGGCATTGAGGTACATGTCCTTCTGGTCTTCCTCATAGCCCAGCGCGTCGATGCCCATCTGTGCGCTGCTGGGATCGAGGATACGCAGCACGACTTTTTCCCCGAACAGCGTCGGCAGGGTATTGACCCGGAAGTCGATGGCCCGGTTGCGCGACAGCTTCATCTGGATGCGCCCGTCCTGGGGGATGCGACGCTCGGAGATATCCATCTGCGACATGATCTTCAGGCGCGCGGCCATGCGCGCGGAGAGATTTTTCGGTGGCTTCACCACCTCCCGCAGGATACCGTCGGTGCGAAAGCGCACCCGGTAGTTTTTCTCGTAGGGCTCGAAGTGGATGTCCGAGGCGCCCTGCTTGATGGCGTCGATCAGCACCTTGTTGATGAAGCGCACGATCGGCGTTTCATCCACACTGTCGGTATTTTCCTCCTTGCCCAGATCCTCGCCGCCGGAGATGTCAATGTTCTCAAAGTCTTCCGACTCCAGGTCTCCCAGGCCCTCGGTCAGGTTGTCCTGGGATTCGACCCAGGCGGCGATGACCTTGCTGAGAGCGCGCTCCTCCACCAGTACCGCGTCGGTGTTAATGCCGGTGTGGAACTTGATTTCATCCAGCGCGGCGAGGTTGGTGGGATCGGATACGGCGATAAACAGGCGATTGCCGCGGCGGTACAGCGGCAGGGCGTGGTGCTTGGTCACCAGGCTGACATCCACCAGGCCTACGGGTTGGCTGGTGAGATTGAAGGCGTTGATATCCAGCAGGGGCACGCCAAATTCCATCGAGGCCACTTCGGTGATGCGCTGGCTGTCCAGGTCGAGCCTGTCCACCAGGTATTTCACCAGGGGCACGCGCTCGTAGGCCGCTTCGCGCTGGGCCTCCTTGGCATGCTCGGCACTGATCAGGCCTTCCACGACCAGGCGTCCGGCCAGGCCGCTAAGCTGCCCTATGGCTCTCTCATTCATCCGGTGTGCATCCCTGACGTCGCATTATTGTCTGCACGAGTTAACGAATTGGCCTTAGTATAACCACACTGACTTAATGCTAATACCCTGTTTGTGCTGTAAAAGTATGATTTTATGCGGATTTCTGGTGGTTTTTGATGAGGCCGGCCCCCTGGAGGTGGACAATGATCGTCAACACGGCCCGCGCTGTTGCCGCAAATTGTCACATTGAGTCGCTGTATGCCCCGTGTGGATTGTTCGAGGTCACCGCAGGGGGCCGGGGCAATAAAGCTGGTTGTTTGTAATGCCATGAAAAATATGGGAATTATTTTTTTTCGCACTTCTTGTTGGAGGTTGGCACGGAGTGTGCTTTATCATGACTGCAAGGCGCTGCCACGGCAGTTGAGCTGATAGACGAGACCCCACTGGGGATAGGAGCAGGAAACATGAAGATGCACAAGGTCCAACAGGGTTTTACCCTGATCGAACTGATGATCGTGATCGCGATCGTCGGCATTCTGGCCGCAATTGCGCTGCCGGCGTACCAGGATTATACGGTGCGGGCGAAGATGTCTGAGCCGATGGCTTACCTGTCTGAAGCGAAGACCACATTGAGCGAGTTCTATGCGACGCAAGGCGAATTTCCAACTGCAGCTCAAGCAGGCCTGAACACTAATCCGAATACCGAAATAGTGGCATCCATTAAGTATAACGACAGTGACGAAGGGATAGTTGCTGTCACCCTGAAAGATAACATCATTCCGGGTCTAACAGGAGCAGGCATCGGCTTCAGCCTGTCTCCAGTAACAGTAACTGGCAGCAGAAGTGTGCAATGGGTATGCGGAAGCACTACCAGTGCAGGTACTGACATTTCTACCGTCGTGCCAGCTAAATATCTCCCCTCCACCTGTCGCGGCTAAATACAGCGAAAGGTTATACTTCTGACTTGTAGTCGGAGGTAGAGAAAGCCCGGCTCACGCCGGGTTTTTTTTTAAGCTCCGAGCACGCAAGCACCTTGCCAACAGGGATACCAGGCTCCGAATGAGAACGGGAACAGGCCGCCTGGCCATCGTTTTTTTTGCAGTGGCATGCTTGTATTGGCTGGCGAGTGGTGATTATTTTCTATTCGACGACGGCCCCGCAATCACCCGCAACGCCGCCATCTCACAGCTGGATCTCGCGAGCGCTGGTGCCTGGCGCGATGCCATTTTCAGCAGTAGTGCCGGCCCCACCGGGCGCCCGCTGGCCATGTTCAGCCTGGCCCTGAACGCAGCCTGGCAGGATAGCCTATCGGCGATTCCTTTCAAGCTCACCAACCTGCTCATCCACCTGCTTTGCGGCCTCCTGTTGCTGGGCTTCCTGCTGCAATTGCAGCGGGCGCAGCCTGCGGCGGCGGTTTCGCGCCTTGGTGTTCCCGCCATGGGTCTTGCGGTAGCCCTGTGGCTGTTGGCGCCGCTGCATGTGTCCACGGTGTTGTATCCGGTACAGCGCATGGCCCAGCTTGCCACCCTGTTCGTGTTGCTGGGGCTGTACCTGTATACCCGCTGGCGCATCCGCTGGGCTGAGCAGGGCGCATCCGTGGCAGAACTCGTGGCTGCGGGTCTGTGGCTGGGCTTGGTCACCGTCGCGGCAGTGATGTCCAAGGAAAACGGCCTGCTGTTGTTATGGTTGCTGCCGCTGGTCGAGTGGCTGTTCCTGCGCGGGCGCTGGGCAGGTGGGGAGCTGCCATGGCTGCGGTGGCTGGCGCTGTTGGCTCTGGTACTGCCACTGGTACTGGTGGCGGCCTTGTTGCTGGGGGCGCCGGAGTACTTCCTGGCGGGCTATGGGCAGCGGGACTTCAGTTTCAGCGAGAGGCTGCTGACCCAGGTGCGTGTGCTGTGGCACTACGTGGGCTGGTTTGTGTTGCCGCTGCCGGGACAACTGGGTTTCCTGCATGATGATATCCCGGTGTCGACCGGCTGGTTTGCGCCCGGCACCACCGCGCTCGCCGCTGTCGCCTGGGTGCTGGTGCTGGCGGCCGCCCTCCGCGCTGCCCGTGCCTGCCCGTGGTTGCTGTTCGGCCTGCTGTTTTTCCTCATTGGGCAGAGCATGGAATCCAGTGTGCTGGCCCTGGAAATGGTATTTGAGCACCGCAATTATCTGCCGTCTGTGGGCCTGGCCATCGTTGTGGCAGGGGCGCTGGGCGCGCTGGCCCGCCGCCTGTCCGCGCGTGATCCGCGCTTGTTGCTGTTGGCTATTGGCCTACCGCTGGTGCTCCTGCTGGGGCTGCGCACCTATACTTGGGGTGACGAGCTGCGGCTGGCGCAGTCCAATGCCCGCCACCATCCGGATTCCCCGCGCGGGCAGTATTTCCTGTCCCGGGCCTTGACCAAGCGACATCAGGAGACACTGGCCCGGGAGGGCCAGGCAGAACTTGACGACCTGTTGGCGGCGCGTGCAGCGTTGCAGCGCATGGCCGCGTTGCAGCCCGAATCTCTGGTGGCCTACGCTGCGCTTTACCTTCTGGATGCGCGCTGGTTTCCGGGCAACCCGGAGCAGGGGACCGCTCTGGATGCCATTCAGGCGCGGGCTGGCAAGCCGGTGTTGTCGGCATCAGAGGTGAATGGTTTGAATGCGGTTATCGACCACCAGTTACAGGACTGCGGACCGGGCGCTGCCCGGGCGCTGGCCCTAGTGGAGGCGCTGCGTGCGGCGGGTACCCATTCACTGGACTGGGATGCCGCGCGCTATCACATTGCGCGCTGCGGGGTAGACGGGCTGGAGCCAGAGCAAGTGCTGTCGGAGCTCGAACAGCAATACCCCGGCAATATTCGGGTCCAGTACCTGCGCCTGGCTGCGAGTGTCGAGGCCAACGATGTCGCCGCCATGTATGCCGCGGTGGCCCGTATCCAGGCGCTCGACAAGGAGCGTCGGCAGCTGTCGCGGCTGCGCAAGCTGGTGTCTGACTGATGCGGGGCAGGGAGGAGTCCGGTTTGGTGGCGAGCATCGCCCGGTCCGTGTGGCCCTGTCTGCTGCTGGTGGCCATCCTGGGGTTTACACTGTGGGTGTACTGGCCGGGGCAGCTGGGCGGTTTCATCCTCGACGACCGCAGCAGTCTGCTGCGCCTGCAAGCGCTGGCGGCCCATCCGCAGTGGTTCTGGGACTACGTATTTGGGGACCATTCGGGGGGACTGGGGCGCTGGGTGTCCATGTTCACCTTTGCCCTGGAACATGCCTTCGTTGACGGCAGCGCGGCCACCCTCAAGCGGCATTCGATCCTGCTGCATGTGCTCACCGGCGCACTGGTCTACTGGTTTGCCTACCTGCTGTGCCAGAGCCAGCGCTATCGCCACGGCGCCTGGCTGGGCCTGCTGGCCACGACCCTGTGGCTGCTGGCGCCGCAGCAGACCAGCACGGTGCTGTACCCGGTGCAGCGCATGGCCATGCTGGCTGCGTTTTTTGTGCTTCTGGCCCTGGTCTTTTACCTCAAGGGGCGCGCGGTTCTGGGCGTCAGTCGGACCGCCTGGGGCTGGTGGGCGCTGTGTGCAGCGAGTCTCGGTCTGGCGCCTTTCGCCAAGGAAAACGGCTTGCTGGCGCTGCCGCTGATCGTGGTGGTGGAGGCGGCGTTCCTGCGTGGCAGGCTTGCTGACGGGCGCGTGCAACCACTGCTGCGGTCCGGTTCCTGGGCGCTAATCGGCCTTGGGCTGCTGGCGGTTGTAGCGTACTTCCTAATTAAGTTCGACAGTGTGCAGCGTGGCTATGACGCTCGCAGTTTCACCCTGCAGGAGCGCCTGCTGACCCAGCCCGGAATACTCTGGGACTATGTCTTCCAGTTCTATTGGCCGGATCTCGCGCGGATGGGTGTGTTCCACGATGACGTTCGTGTCTCCACATCACTGCTGGAGCCGGCAACTGCGTTGGCGTTGGCCTCCTGGCTGCTGCTGTTGCCGGCATTCGCGTTCGCAGCCTTGAGCGGACTGGCCTGGGCCTGGCCGCTGCTGGGGCTGGTGCTGTTCTTCCTCGGCGCCCACAGCATGGAGTCCAGCTTCTTTGCATTGGAGCTGTATTTTGAGCACCGGAATTACCTGCCGGCAGTTGCCCTGGCCCTGCTGCCGGCGGTGCTGGTGGGTGAAGTCGGGCGCCGCTGGCCGCCGCTCTCGGCACCGCTGTTGGCCTGGGGTGCGGTGCCCCTGTTGTTGCTGGCCTTGAAGACCGTGTCGCAGGTGCAGATCTGGTCCAGCCCGACACTGTTGGCTCTGCACCATCTGCAGGGCCACCCGCAATCGGTGCGCGCCAATACTGACATGGCGACTCGTATGGCGCAGCTGGGGGGTTTCGAGGCAGCGCTGGAGTTCTCCCGCACGGGTTTTCATGCCAGCCAAACGCAGAAGGCGGCGCGGCTGGAGCGGGAGGGGGACTTCCGCCTGCGCAACATTGCCCTGGCTTGCATGGCACAGGTGCCATTGCCGCGGGCGGAGCTGGCGAGCCTGGGTCGGGCGCATCCCGAGCGGCCCATCGGCGATACCAACACCCTGGAGGTGATTGTCGGTTTACAAAGCGCAGGCGAGTGTCCGCAGTTTGAGTGGCAAGCGCTTGCCGATCGCTTCGCAGCAATCTATCTGTCAGAGCCTGAGTCGGGCAGGGCCTCGGTTGGTGTCTATACATCGCTGGCAGTGTTGATGAATGCGCTGGAGCGAATGCAGGACGGCTCGGACTATGCAGATCTTGGCCTGCAGCAGGCAACTGACAATACACAGCTGTTGCTCATGAGCCTGCACTTTGCCACCGTGCTGGGCGAGGCCGAGCGGGCGGATGAGCTGATGAGTCGGCTGCTTGACCTGGAGCGGGCGAACAGATTGTCCGCGGCTGATGTAACCAATCTGAAGATCTACCTGTAATCATTTTGTGTTCTGCGTGTGGGCGATGGGTCCTGAGTCGGCTTCCACAAGTATCCGCGGTTCACAGGCATTGCCGAATTGCTCTATAGTCGGGCTGCGGTCTGGGTTGCAGGCGCAGGACAAGGGAATACCGTGCGGAGTGAAATGTCGTTTTCCATCGTCATCCCGGCGAAGAACGAAGAGCAGGGTCTGGGCGAGCTGTTGCCGCGGCTGCGGGAGTTGTACCCCGACCAGCAGATCCTGGTGGTGGACGATGGCTCCACCGACGGTACCCGCCGGCTCTGTGAGTCCGCCGGGGTCGAGGTGCTGGTGCAGCCCTATTCCAAGGGCAACGGGGCCGCCATCAAGGCCGGCGCTCTGGCTGCGGAGAGCGAGTATGTCGTCTTCATGGATGGCGACGGCCAGCACAGTCCCGAGGATGTTGAACGCCTGGTGGCGATGCTGGAAGAAGGCTACGACCTCGCAGTGGGTGCCCGCAGCGGTCGGGAAATGCAGGCCAGTATTGCCCGCTGGAGCGCCAATGCGTTCTACAATCGGCTCGCCAGCTGGATGGTCAACCGGCGCATTGATGATCTCACCTCCGGTTTCCGCGCCGTCAACCGGCGCAAATTCCTCGGCTTCCTGTACCTGCTGCCGAATGGCTTCAGCTATCCCACGACCTCGACCATGGCGTTTTTTCGTGCGGGTTATTCGGTGGGATTTGTGCCGATTGAAGTCAGCCGGCGGCTCGGCAAGAGTCACATCAATGTGCTCCGGGACGGGGTGCGGTTCTTTCTGATCATCTTCAAGATCGGCACTCTGTACTCGCCGCTCAAGGTGTACTTTCCGGTATCGGTACTGATGGCAGGGCTCGGGGTTGTCAACTACCTGGGTGCTGCGCTCACCAGCGGCTCCTGGCGTTTCAGCAACATGAGCACGCTGCTGGTGCTCGCGGGCATGATCGTATTCCTCATCGGCCTGCTGTCCGAGCAGCTCACGAACCTGCAGTACAAGGATGCTGATCACGAGTGAGTGAGGCGGCGCGGAACACCCGGGGCTACGGAATATGCAGCGCCAGCGTTTCCTTGACCTGTTCCATCACCACATAGCTGGTCGATTCCTGCACACCGGGCAGGGTCAGCAGGGTCTCCCCCAGAAAAGCGCGGTAGGCATTCATGTCCGCCACCCGGGCCTTGATCAGGTAGTCGAAATTGCCCGACACCAGGTAGCACTCCTGCACCTCGGGCAACTCAAAGGCGCTCTGCTTGAATTCCTCGAAGATGTCCTGGGAGGTGCGGCTCAGGCGAATCTGCACGAATACCACCAGCCCGGCATCGAGAAAATCCGGGTTGAGAATCGCCTGGTAGCCGCGGATCACGTCCTCCCGTTCCAGTCGTTTGATCCGCTCCTTGCAGGGGGTGGTACTGAGGCCTACCTGCCGCGCCAGTTCCGCGTAGCTTGTACGCGCGTCCTGCTGCAGCAGGCGCAGCAGCCGGCGATCGGTGCGATTGAGTGTATGCAGCTTGCGTTCCATGGTATTCCACCGTCAGTTTGGTTATATCGCGGCGTTGCGGCTGCATATTACGCTTCTATGATGGTTGTTTGCACTGAATTTCTCGTTATATAAAGCTGAAAACACTGTTCTTTGGGTAAATATACAGAGGAAAAGTTCGAGATTCCCGTCTAGGATGCGCGATATCACTAACCGCTCTCGGGGAGCACAGTCATGTTGATCGGCGTTCCAAAGGAAATAAAGAATCACGAATATCGCATCGGCCTCACCCCGGCCGGGGTGCGCGAGCTGGTGCACGATGGGCACCAGGTGCTGGTGCAGCAGGACGGCGGTGAGCCCATCGGCTTTGACGACGCCCAGTACCTGGACGCCGGCGCGGAGATTGTCGCCAGCCCGGAGGAGATATTCGCCCGTGCGGAGATGATCATCAAGGTCAAGGAGCCCCAGCCGGCGGAGTGCAAGCTGCTGCGCCCGGGGCAGATCCTGTTCACCTATTTGCATCTGGCGCCGGACCCGGAGCAGGCCCGTGCCCTGCTGGCTTCCGGCGCGACCTGTATTGCCTACGAAACGGTCACCTCGGCGGGTCACGGCCTGCCGCTGCTGGCGCCGATGAGTGAAGTTGCCGGCCGCATGGCGATTCAGGCCGGTGCTCACAATCTGGAAAAAGCCCAGGGTGGCAACGGTGTCCTGCTCGGCGGAGTGCCCGGGGTGGAGCCGGCCAAGGTGCTGGTGATTGGCGGCGGCGTGGTCGGCATCAACGCCGCCCGCATGGCCATGGGCATGGGCGCGGACGTGACCCTGCTGGACCGGGATCTCGGCCGCCTGAAGGAACTGGACATGGTCTTCGGCGGCCGCCTGAAAACCGTGTATTCGACCAAGGAAGCTGTCGAGCGCTACGCGCTGGAGGCGGATCTGGTGGTCGGCGCGGTGTTGATCCCCGGCGCCTCGGCGCCGAAGCTGATTTCCCGCGAGCTGGTGGGGCGCATGAAGAAGGGCGCGGTGATGGTGGATGTCGCCATCGACCAGGGCGGCTGCTTCGAGACCAGCAGGGCCACCACCCACCAGGACCCCACCTACGTGGTCGACGGCGTGGTGCATTACTGCGTGGCCAACATGCCCGGCGGCGTGGCGCGCACTTCCACCATCGCCCTGACCAATGCCACCTTGCCCTACGCGGTGAAACTGGCTCGGGACGGCGTGAGTGTTGCGCTGGAAGCTGACCCGCACCTGCGCCATGGTCTCAATGTCCATGCCGGGATGGTGACGCATCCGGCGGTTGCCGAGGCGCTGGGCCACGAGTACGTCGAGCCGATGGCGGCGCTGGAGCGCAAGCCGCTGTAGGAGCGCACTCTGTGCGCGATTCGCTTGTTGCCGGCGGAGCGGATTGATCGCCCGCGGACGAGGTGAATGGCCGCGCAGCGGCCAGAGAGGGTGGCCTGGGCCAGCGGGCTCCTACAGGACAGGGTGCGGCGTTGGCCTAGCAACCGTATTTCGCCTTCGCCTCCCGCCGTCGGGCGTGCAGCACCGGCTCGGTGTAGCCGCTGGGCTGTTCGCGCCCTTTCAGCACCAGGTCCAGCGCGGCCTGGAAGGCGACGCTGTCGCTGAAGTCCGGCGCCATGTTGCGGTAGGCCGGGTCGCCGGCATTCTGCTGGTCCACCACCGCCGCCATCCGTTCCAGGGTTTCCATCACCTGCGCTTCGCTGCACACGCCGTGGTGCAGCCAGTTGGCGATGTGCTGGCTGGAGATGCGCAGGGTGGCGCGGTCCTCCATCAGGCCGACATCGTTGATGTCCGGCACCTTGGAGCAACCTACGCCCTGTTCGACCCAGCGCACCACGTAGCCGAGGATACCCTGGGCGTTGTTGTCCAGTTCGCGCTGGATGTCGTCGGCGCTCAAACCTTGTGCGCCCTTCAAAGGAATACTGAGGATGTCGTCCAGCGAGGCTCGCGGCCGCGACTTCAATTGTTCCTGTCGCGCCGCCACGTTGATCTCGTGGTAGTGGGTGGCGTGCAGGGTTGCGGCTGTCGGCGACGGTACCCAGGCAGTGCTGGCACCGGCGCGGGGGTGGCCGCTCTTGGCGGCGAGCATGTCTGCCATCAGGTCCGGCATCGCCCACATGCCCTTGCCGATCTGGGCCCGGCCCTGCAGGCCGCAGGCTAGGCCGATGTCGACGTTCCAGTCCTCGTAGGCATTGATCCAGGGTTCCTGCTTCATGGCGCCTTTGGGAGTCATGGCGCCGGCTTCCATGCTGGTGTGGATCTCGTCGCCGGTGCGGTCGAGGAAGCCGGTATTGATGAACGCCACCCGCTCCCGGGCCCGCTCGATGCAGGCCTTGAGGTTGACCGTGGTGCGCCGCTCTTCGTCCATGATGCCCAGCTTGATGGTATTGCGCGCCAGTCCCAGGGCGTCCTCGATGCGGTCGAACAGTTCGCAGGTGAAGCTCACTTCCTCCGGGCCGTGCATTTTCGGCTTGACGATATACACGCTGCCGCGGCGGGAATTGTGCAGGGGGCCGGTGCCGCGCAGGTCGTGCAGGGCGATCATGGTGGTGAACATGCCGTCCATGATGCCTTCGGGAATCTCGTTGCCATCGCCGTCGAGAATCGCGTCGTTGCTCATCAGGTGGCCGACATTGCGCACGAACATCAGGCTCCGGCCGGGCAGCACCAGCTCGCCACCGTCGGCGCCGGTGAAGACCCGGTCGGGATTCAGGCGCCGGGTGAGGGTGTCGCTGCCCTTGCGGAAGGAGTCCTCGAGATCGCCGCGCATCAGCCCCAGCCAGTTGCGGTAGACCACCACCTTGTCGGCGGCATCCACGGCGGCGATGGAGTCCTCGCAGTCCTGGATGGTGGTCAGGGCCGCCTCCAGCACCACATCCTTGACGCCGGCGGCGTCGCTGGCGCCGATGTCGCTCAGGGGGTCGATCTGGATGTCGATGTGCAGGCCGTTGTGGCGCAGCAGGATATTGCTGGGCGCGTTGCGCTCGCCACTGTAGCCGCGGAACTGGCTCGGGTCCGCCAGGGCGGTAATCTGGCCCTCATCGAGCACGACCTGCAGGCAGCCATTGACTACTGTGTAGGCCTTTGCCTGGTTGTGGTCGCCGGTGGACAGGGGGCAGTGGCGATTGAGGAAGTCCCGCGCCCAGGCTATGACCTTCGCACCGCGTACGGGGTTGTAGCCGCCGGCGCGCTCGGCGCCGCCGTCCTCGGGGATCACGTCGGTGCCGTAGAGGGCGTCGTAGAGGCTGCCCCAGCGCGCGTTGGCCGCGTTCAGGGCATAGCGCGCATTCATGACCGGCACCACCAACTGGGGGCCGGCGAGGGTCGCGATCTCCTCATCCACGTTTTCCGTGCTGATGTTGAAATCGGCCGGCTCCGGCAGCAGGTAGTCTATCTCCTGCAAAAAGGCCTTGTAGGCGACGCGGTCGTAGTCGGGGCCGGGGTGGGCGCGGTGCCAGTCGTCTATCTGCCGCTGGATGGTCTCGCGTCGGGCCAGCAGCTCCCGGTTGCGGGGGCCGAGGTCGTGCACAATGGTATCCAGGCCGGCCCAGAACTGTGCTGGCGAGACGCCGGTGCCGGGGGCGATGTCCTGTTCCAGCAGGGTGTGCAATTCGGTGGCGATGCCCAGGCGGCCTTCGGTAGTGCGGTCGGTCATGGTCTGTCCTCATGTTCTGGCCGGGGCCAACAGATGCAACCCCGCAATCCAAAATAGTAGTCTACGGGCTGGGCGCAAGATTTAGCCAATTTATCGTTTTTATCGCGACCATTTATTCTCTGAATGCGGATTCTTTACGGCAACGGCGGCTGGTTGTCCAGCTCCCGGGCAGTATCCGCAATCAGCTTGCGCAACCAGCGGTTGGCGGGATTGTGTTGCAGCAGCGGGCTCCAGGCCATTTTCAGCTGCAGCGGCGGGATCGCCAGCGGCGGCTCCCGCAGCACGACCCGCGGGTTGTTGCGCTTGAGCAGGGCAGCGCGGGTGGGCAGGGTGACGATCAGGTCGTTTTGCTCTGCCAGGGTCATGGCGGCCTGGTAGTGGCGGGTGAACACGCGGATCTGCCGTTTCTTGCCGATCTTCGCCAGTGCCGCGTCCACCCAGCCGAGACGCTGGACATCGTCCGGATCCACGCCGACACCGACACCCATGCCGGTCTTGCTCACCCAGATATGCTTGGCCTGCAGGTAGTTGTCCAGGGTGAAGTCCTCCAGCACCGGATTTTCCGGGCTCAACAGACAGGAAAAGCTGTCGTTCCAGAGGTGGATCTGGTGGAAGGACTGGGGCATGGAATCGAACCGGTTGATCACCATGTCCACCTTGCCGCGCTCGACATCGAGGAAGCTGACATCCGAGGGGGTCATGATATCCAGGGTCAGGCCCGGGGCCAGTACCCGCAGCTTGCCCAGTACCGCCGGCAACAGGGTGGACTCGGCGTAGTCGCTGGCCATGATGCGGAACACCCGCGATGCCTGTTCCGGCTCGAAAGCGGTGCGTGGCTGCACCGCCTGCTCGATATTCATCAGCACGTCCCGCACCAGCGGTTCCAGTTCCAGGGCGCGTTCGGTGGGCGTCATGCCGTCGGAGGTGCGCACCAACAGGGGGTCGTCGAACAGGGTACGCAACCGGCGCAGGCCGTTGCTCATGGCGGGCTGGGACAGGTTCAACTGCTGCGCGGCCTGGGTGACGTTGCGCTCCCGCAGCAGGGCGTCGAGGTAGACCAGCAGGTTGAGGTCGATGCGGTTCAATTGCACGGGCAAGGCCTATTCATGGGGTAAATGGCGAGGATGAAGGCAATAGATTGGGCAAATTATACGCGGGTGGCTAGAATTGCCAAGACGGGTCCGATGACGCTGTTGGCTTGTGGTTGATGTGTGGGAGCTCGCTCAGCGAGCGATCGCCCACGGAGTGGGCTCCCACAGAGTGATTGCCCACGGCGTGGGTTTCCGCAGTTTGGGTCCCGCAGCCGTTATAATGTGCCCTTTTACCAGACCAGATGCAGCAACAGAAGGAACCTGCCAGCCATGAGCCACTACCGCGCCCCTATAGAAGACATGAGCTTCCTGATCGAGGAACTGCTGGATGTGGGAGGTACCCTGGGTGCGCTGCCGGCGTTTGCCGAGCTGGGCCTGGGTCCGGAGCTCACGTCCGCGCTGCTTGATGAAGGCGCGAAATTTGCCGGCGGAGTCCTTGCGCCCCTGCGCCGGACAGGGGACCAGCAGCCCGCGACCTGCGCGGATGGTGCCATCACCCTCACTCCCGGTTACGGTGATGCCCTGCGGCAGCTGGGCGCCGGCGGCTGGATGGGTATTTCCTCCGATCCCGAATACGACGGCCAGGGTCTGCCGGAACTCTACGCCACCGCCGCCTGTGAAATGTGGAACAGTGCCAACCTGGCCTTTGGCCTCGCGCCCATGCTCAGCAGTGGAGCCGCGCTGGCCATTCATGCCCACGGCACCGAGGAGCAGAAGCAGCTGTACCTGCCGAAGATGCACTCGGGCGAGTGGGCCGGCACCATGAATCTGACCGAGTCCGGCGCCGGATCCGACCTCGGGGTGATGAAAACCCGCGCCATCCCCGAGGACGATCACTACCGCATCCACGGCCAGAAAATCTACATCACCTGGGGCGACCACGACGCCACCGACAACATTATCCACCTGGTGCTGGCCAAGCTGCCCGATGCCCCGGAGGGCAGCCGCGGCATCTCCCTGTTCCTGGTGCCCAAGTTCCTGGTCAATGCCGATGGCAGCCTGGGTGAGCGCAACGATGTCTACCCGGTGTCGACCGAGCACAAGCTCGGTATCCACGGCAGCCCCACCTGCGTGATGGCCTTCGGTGACGGTGACGGCGCCATCGGTTACCTGGTCGGGGAGGAGAACCGCGGTCTAGCCTGCATGTTCACCATGATGAACGAGGCCCGCCTCAAGGTCGGCGTGCAGGGCCTGGGCGCCGCCGAGGGGGCCTATCAGAAAGCCGTGGCCTATGCCCGCGAGCGAGTCCAGGGCGGCGTCGCCATCATCGAGCACCCGGACGTGCGGCGCATGCTGCTGACCATGAAGTCATTGATCGAGGCCATGCGCGCTTTTGTCTATACCGAGGCGGTGACCATGGACCTGGCCCACCGCGGGCCCGAGGACGACCGGGCGCGGCAGCAGTTCCGCATCGACCTGATGATCCCGGTGATCAAGGGTTGGTTGACGGAGGTGGGTCAGGAGCTGACGTCCCTGGGCTTACAGGTCCATGGTGGCATGGGCTATATTGAGGAGACCGGCGCCGCCCAGTACCTGCGTGATGTACGCATCACCTCGATTTACGAGGGTACCAACGGTATCCAGGCGGCGGATCTGGTCAGTCGCAAGCTGGGTCGCGACCAGGGTGGAGCCATGCACGATGCGCTGGCGCAGGTGGCGAATACCGTGGCCGAGCTGAAGCAGCACGAGGCCGGTGATCTGCAGCAGATTGGCGCCGCCCTGGAGCGCGCCCTGGCAGACACCGAAGAGGCGACAGGGCAGGTGCTGGAGGCACTGGCGGCGGACCCTGCCGTGGCCCTTGGCGCCTCCTTCGACTACCTGATGCAGTGCGGCTACCTGTTCGGCGGCTGGCAGCTGGCGCGTTCGGCACTACTGGCCAGTACCCGTCTGGCGGCGGACGCGGACAATGATTTCTATCCGCGCAAGATTGCCACCGCGCGCTTCTATGCCGAGCAGATCCTGCCGCGCTGCACCGCGCACGCCGGTGCCATCGCTACCGCAGCGGGGACCCTGAACACCTATCCGGTCGACTGGCTGTAGGAGCGCACTCCGTGCGCGATCAAGCCTGTCGCCCGCGAAGTGGGCTCCCACATCCTACCCGCCACGCCTTTTGGGACACCAGTGATGCTTCTAATTTCCACACCTGATCTGACCGATGCCGCGCCTGACGCAGCGGTCATCGAGCTGCAGTTTCGCAACTTCGGCGCCCACCCGCGGTTCTCCGGCCAGGTCGTCACCATCAAGTGCCACGAGGACAACTCGCTGGTCAAGCAGTGTGTGAGCGAGCCCGGTGCGGGCAGGGTGATCGTGGTCGACGGCGGTGGCTCCCTGCGCCGCGCCTTGCTGGGTGACATGCTGGCGGAGGAGGCTGCGCGCAATGGCTGGGCCGGGCTGGTGATCAACGGCGCGGTGCGCGATGTGGACGAGATTGCCGCGACCGCTCTGGGGGTCAAGGCTCTGGGCGCGACACCGCTGAAGACCGAAAAGCGCGGCGAGGGCCAGCGCGATATCGTGCTCCAGATCGGTGGCGCCCGCATCGCCCCGGGAGACTTCCTCTACGCCGACAACAATGGCGTGATTGTCAGCCCGCGCGTGCTGCCGTAACCAGATTCAGTCCAGCAGGCGCAGGGACAGGTCCAGGGCCTTGCTGTTCTTGGTGAGCGCACCAATCGAGATATAGTCGACGCCGGTTTCCGCGACAGCCCGCAGGTTGTCGCTGGTGATGTTGCCGGAGGCTTCCAGTTCCAGGCGCCCCGCTACCAGCGCCACCGCCTGGCGCATGTCCTCAAGGCTGAAGTTGTCCAGCATCACCCGGTCGGCACCCGCAGTCACTGCCTGCTGCAGTTCCTCCAGATTTTCCACTTCGACTTCAACCGGTTTGTCCGGGGCCTGCGCTCGAGCCTGGCTGACCGCGGCGGCAATCCCGCCGCAGGCGCTGATGTGATTCTCCTTGATCAGGAAGGCGTCATACAGGCCCATGCGGTGGTTGTAGCAGCCGCCGCAGCGCACCGCATATTTCTGCGCCCTGCGCAGGCCGGGTATGGTCTTGCGGGTGTCCAGCAGGCGCACGCCGGTGCCCGCGACCATGGCGGCGTAGTGGCTGCAGCGGGTGGCGGTGCCCGATAACAACTGCAGAAAATTGAGGGCGGCGCGCTCGGCGGTGAGCAGCGAGCGGGCGGAGCCGCGGGCGGTAAACAGGGTGCTGCCGGCCAGAACGTGCGCTCCGTCCTCGGCGCTCCACTCCAGGGTCACGGCCGGGTCCACCTGGTGAAAAACCGCGTCCACCCAGGCGCGGCCGCAGAGGATGCCGTCCTCGCGGGTGATTACCCGGGCGCTGGCGTGGGTAGCCTCGGGAATCAGGGCGGCGGTGATGTCGCCGCTGCCGATGTCCTCCGCCAGCGCGGCGCGCGCATTGTCCTGGATGTCGGTGTCGGTGAGCGCGGGCATGGCTGTAGGTATCCTGATGGTTGCGGCAGAGTGCGGGGCGGAATTGTAGCAGCAGTATCGGTCCGCGTTGAGCCCCCGGCGGGGCTCGTCTATGATGGCCGAAACGGGGCGGGCAGGGCATGCACTACACACTGGACAAGGGCTGGGTACAGCAGGCGCGGCGCGTGGCTTCTCCCAACTGCGGGCCGCGGCCAGCGGGGGTCGAGCCGGAACTGATCGTGATCCACAATATTTCCCTGCCGCCGGGCTGTTTTGGCGGCGACGAAGTGGAGCGTCTGTTCTGCAACTGCCTGGACTGGAGCGCGCACCCCTACTTTGAGGAAATCCGCGGCCTGCAGGTATCGGCGCACTTCCTGCTGCGCCGCTGCGGTGAACTGGTGCAGTTCGTGGCGGTGGACGATCGCGCCTGGCATGCGGGCCGGTCCTGCTGGCGGGGTCGCGACAACTGCAATGATTTCAGTATCGGCATAGAATTGGAGGGCAGCGATGAATTGCCCTACACCGATGCGCAGTACCGGACCCTGGCGGCACTGACCCGGGCCCTGCTGGCGCACTACCCCACACTCGACCGGGAGCAGCTGGCGGGGCATGCGGACATTGCCCCGGGCCGCAAGACGGATCCCGGCCCCGCCTTTGACTGGCCGCGCTACCGCGCCAGCCTGGCAGTTGCAGGAGAGCAGGCATGAATTTTCTCGCATTTATGATCGCCCTGGCCCTGCGCCAGTTGTGGGGCGCGGAAGTCTGGCTGCACCGCGACAGCTGGTGGCTTGAATGGCGGCAGCGGGCCTGCGGGCTCGGTCTGCTGCCCTGGGTGCAGATGGTACTGACGGTCGGCCTGCCGCTGCTGCTGGCGCTGCTGGTGCTGGATCTGCTGCGGCCGCTGCTGTTTGGCCTGCCCTGGATTATCGCTGCCGCACTGGTGCTGCTGTATGCCTTTGGCCGCGGCGACTTCCATGCCCGTATTGCCCGCTACCGCGATTACTGCGAACGCGACAACCGTGAGGGCGCCTGGCTGTATCTGCGCGAGGAACTGCATGCGGGCGATCCGCTTGAGGTCGACCCCGGCCTGGAGCCCGACCAACTGCACCAGCAACTGCAGGCCAGTCTCTATTACGACGGCTTCCAGCGCTGGTTCGCGGTGGTTTTCTGGTTTGTGCTGCTGGGGCCGGCGGCGGCCCTGGGCTATCGCCTGCTGCAACAGTACCGCGAAGCGGAGGGGGACGAGGGGCCAGCGGCAAGCATACTGTTTCTGCTGGACTGGCTGCCAGCACGCCTGTTGCTGGTCACCTTTACCCTGGCGGGGGATTTTGTCCGCAGCCGCGATGAGCTGGTCGCGGCGCTGCTCGATCCCTGGGCCGACAGCCAGAGCCTGCTGCTGGTGGTGGGCAGTGCGGCGGCTGGCTCTGCCGCCGACACTTCAGCGTCCCGCCAGGCCGCCGGGGAGGTCACTGCCCTGGCTGGCCTGATGACCCGCAGCGCCGTGGTCTGGGTGGTGCTGATCGCGGTACTGGCGATATTCGCGTAGGCGTGCCGCCGTACGGAGACGTCAAATGCGACCAAAACAGGCAGGCCGGGGACACCCCTGCTAGACTTCCCTAATCGTAGGGTTGCCCTCAGCAGTACAGGTGTGCCTATGCCGGATTATTCCCGCACGGACGCGACGCTGCCCTCGGTGTTTGCCAGGCTGGCGGTAAACCAGGCTCGCACCGCTCGGGTAGTGACCATTGTCTTTCATCCCGACCCGAACCGGATCGGCGAGCGCTGGCTGGTTCCCGAGCCCGGTTCCCGGACGCTGGTACTGGGGCGTCAACAGCCGCTGTTCAGCCCCGCTGCCGCGGGCGATGCCCGGCCCCTGGACGATCCCCATATCAGTCGCCAGGCCCTGTCCCTGTCTTTCAGCGCTGCCGGAGTGACTCTTGAACCGCTGCCGGCTGCCTGTCGCTGTCGCATCGACGGCACCTGGGTCAGCACGGCACAAACCCTGGACCGCGCTGCCCTGCGCCGCGGTATCGCCCTGCAACTGGCGCACAGCGTGGTGCTGCTGTTGCGCGAGCAGCCCGTGCCCCCGGAGCCATTGACGAGTGCGTTGCAGGAGGCGGATGACGCCGCCCTGTGTGGCAGCAGCTTCTACATGCAATCCCTGCGGCAGCAAATTGCCCGGGTGGCGGACAGTGGTCTCGACGTGCTCATTCGCGGTGAAACCGGTAGCGGCAAGGAACTGGTGGCGCGTGCCCTGCACGCCCACAGCGAACGCCGGTCGGGCCCCCTGGTGGCGGTCAACATGGCAGCGATTCCCGCGGGGGTTGCGCCCGCCGCCCTGTTTGGCAGCGTCCGGGGCGCTTTCACGGGTGCCGATCGCAACAATCGTGGTTACTTCCAGCAGGCCGGCGGCGGCAGCCTGTTCCTGGATGAGGTCGGCGATACCCCGGACGACGTCCAGCCGCAATTGCTGCGCGTCCTGCAGGAGCGGGAGGTACAACCGGTGGGCGGCCAGCTGGAAAAAGTGGACGTGCGGGTCATCTCGGCCACTGATGCAGCCCTGGACGGACCGGCCAGCAGCTTCCGCAGTGCCCTGCGCCACCGCCTCGGCAGTGCCGAGGTGCAGCTGGCGCCTCTGCGTGCACATCCCGAGGATATCGGCGAGTTGTTCTGTCACTTCATCAACCGGGCCTGTACCGAGATCGGGCGGTCACCGCTGCTGCCGGAGCCGGCTGCGGATGAGTTGCGGATTGCCCAATGGGCAGAGCTGTTTCACCTCTGCCTGCGCCATGCGTGGCCGGGCAATGTCCGCGAACTGGCCAATTGCGCTCGCCAGGTGGTGCTCGACAGTGACATCGGGATCCAGCCTCCGACACTGTTGTTGCAGCAGTCTGCGGCAGCCGTGGCCGAGGAGTACGCGCAAACCGAGGAGCGGGTTCCTGTGCAACTCGGAGACAATGCCCTGCGTGCACTGCTGGAGCAGGAGTGCTATGAAGTCGCTGCGGCTGCTCGGCGCGCCGGAATGAGTCGCCAGGCTCTCTACCGGCGCCTGCCCGAACTCGGCCTGCGGCTGGCTGCACAGGTGCCCGAGACAGAGCTGCAGCAGGCACTGGTCGACGGCGATGGCGATGTCAGGGCGGCGGCAATGCTGCTGCGGGTGTCCACGGTTGCCCTGCGCGGTCGCCTGCGCAACCGCCCCGATGACATGGACACTGGCGACCGGGTGTGAGTATCGAGGACAGGATCGGTCCCTATCGTATTCTCCGGCTGATCCGGCGCGGTGGCCAGGGTTCGATTTTCCTCGGTTTCGACGACCGCCTGGACCGGCGCATCGTGGCGAAACTCTACACCTTGCCGGCTGATCCGGCGCGCAGCAAGCAGGTGTTGCAGGAAGCGCAGCTGGTGGCGGGGCTGGACAGCCCGCGGGTGGTCAAGATCTACGACGTGATTGTCGGTGATACCCACCTGGCCATGATCATGGAGTATGTGCCCGGCTGTGATCTGGAACAATTACTGGGCTGTTGCGATCTCTCCCTCGCCAGCATTCTGGTGGTGGCAGGCGATGTCGCCGCAGCAATCGCCCTGGCGCGGCAGCAGCGTATCGTCCACGGCGATCTCAAGCCTGGCAATGTGCTGGTAACGACAGACGGCCGGGTCAAGTTGACCGATTTTGGCATCGCCCAGGCACAGGGCAGCCCTGATAGTGGCCGTGGCAGTCTCTCCTGTCTGTCGCCGGAGCAGCTGCAAGGCAGGCCGCTGGATGTGCGCTCGGATCTGTTTGCGCTCGGCTGCCTTCTGTTCCGCATGCTCGCTGGCCACCACCCCTTCCTGAGGAACGGTGTTGTTGATCCGGCAGCCCTGCTGCGGGAAGCGCCAGCGCTGCCGGCGACGCTCGCGGATGGTACGCCGCTGCCGGCCGCCCTGTCCGACCTGGTGTGCGAGTTGCTGGCGGTGGATCCTGAACGGCGGCCCCAGAATACCCACGAGGTACGCCAGCGCCTGCACGAAATCGCCTCGGGGCTGCCGCGCACACTCTATCGCCCGCTGGCGGAAGAGGCGCGGCCCGCCTTCCGGGAGGAGACCGCTGACGAGTTGCCGCTGCAGATCCCGGGCAGTCTGCGCCATCAGGGACGCTCCCGCATGCCCCTGCGCCCCGGCCAGTGGTCGCTGTTCGGCTTCGGTCGCCACTGGCGTCGCCGCCAGTGGCTGGCGGCAGCGGCCGTGTCTGCCGGGATGTTGGCGGCGCTGCTGGTCTGGCTCTGGCCCACCAGTTATCGCGTCCATGTGCCGCAGCCGCAGATCGTGATCGAGGCAGGGGCGACCCTGCCCGAGGGGCGGGACACGGCCTGGCTGCTGGGTCAGGTCAGGGACCAGGCGCTGCAGGTTGAGCCGGGGCTGGTGTTCAGCGGCGAGCTGCCACCTTTTCGTTCTCGCATCCTGGACCGCAGTCTCGCCACCCTGCGGCAACCGCCGGCACCGGAGCAGCTGCGGATAGTCCTGCACTGCCAGCAGGCCTGGTGCGTGCTCGGCCTTGAGCGGGAGCGCGCGACCTGGCGCCGCTATCGCCAGGCGCTGTTGCTGGCCAGTGCCCCCGCGACACACTGGCAACAGCTGATTGGCCTGACGCTGGCGGAGCTGTTTGCCGCGGATGGCTGAGCGGGTGCTTCAGGCACCGAGGTTGTCCGCGTGTACTGCCTGCACCGCTGCCAGCAGTGCCGCGTTGCGCGGCGCGGGCACGCCATGCTCCCGGCCCCGGGCCAGGAGGTAACCGGTCAGGTAGTCTATTTCAGTTGCGCGGCCAGCCAGCACATCCTGCAGCATGGAGGAGCGGTTGTCGGCAGTGGCGGCAATCACCGCCATGACCTGTTGCCGGAGGTTGCTTACCGCCCGTTGCTGGCCGGCAGCAATGCCTATCGCGCTGATTTCCGCACACAGTTCACCGACCAGCGCCGCCAGTTGCGGCCGCTGCGCCAACTCGCCATTGCGGCAGCGATGCAGGGCGGTGACAGGATTGATGGCGCAGTTGATGGCCAGCTTGCGCCAGAGCACTGTGTCGATGTCGGCGCTCCACGCACAGCGGGCTGGCAGCGCCAGCCAGGTCCGGAACCAGTCCGGCGCCGCAACCCGGCCCGGCTGGCCAATCAGCGTGCTGCCCTGTCCGGCGTGGCAGATGGCGCGGCGTCCCTCCCGGAATGCGCCCTCGGTGGTACTGCCACTGAAGCAGTCCAGCTGTGGCCAGCGCGCGCGCACCTGTTGCTGGTAACCCATGCCATTGGCGAGCAGAACGACCACCGCGCCCGGTGCCAGGCGGTGGGCGACACCGGCGATGGCGGCGACGATGTCCTGGGCCTTGGTGCAGACCAGCAGGTGGCTGATCGGGATGTTGTCGCTGCTGGCGGAGACGCTGAATCGGCAGGTTTGCTGCTGATCGCCCCGGCGCAGGGTGAGCGCTGCAGTGCCCACAGCCAGGTCGGGGTCGTCTGTCCGCAACAGCAGGGTGCAGGGTGTGCCCGCTGTCTGCAGCAGGTTGGCGAACAGGCCGCCGATAGCCCCGGCGCCGAGAATGTGCCAGTGCTGCACAGCTATCTCAGCCGCTGACGGGGATTGCAAAGCGGCGCGGGCAGATTACCATGGGGCTCCAGAACATTGCGGTAAACCGGGGACATGCACTATGCCATCTTTTGACGTTGTATCGGAAGTCGACCTGCACCAGCTCACCAATGCAGTTGACCAGGTTGCCCGGATTATCGGCAACCGATTCGATTTCAAGGGTGTGGATGCGGGCTTCGAGCGCGAGGAGCGCACCGTCGTCCTGCATGCGGAAGCTGAATTCCAGCTGACACAGATGGAGGACATGCTGCGCAGCGCCCTGATCAAATGCGAGATCGACCCGGAGGCGATGGAGTGTGGAGAGCCAAGCGCCAGCGGCAAGCAGGTGCGACAGTCCATCACCCTGCGCCATGGTCTCGACAGCCAGCAGTGCAAGACCATCGTCAAGACTCTGAAGGACGCCAAGCTGAAGGTGCAGGCGCAGATCCAGGGTGACCAGGTGCGGGTCACCGGAAAGAAGCGCGACGACCTGCAGCAGGCTATCGCCCTGCTCAGGGAAAGCCCCGTCGGTCTGCCGTTGCAGTTCAGCAACTTCCGCGACTGAACCTGGCTGGCGCGCGGCCAGTCCCGTCAGCTGCCGGGCAGCGCTTGCAGGCGCGCTTCCAGCAGCGTGTGCTTGCGTGCCAGGTACTCGGCGGGCGGTGGCTCCGGGGCGAGCAGGTACCACAGGAGCTCCAGATAGCGATAGGCGCATTCGAAGCCGAGCAAGCGCTCCTTTTCTCCGGGCAGGGGCGCCCTGCCCAGATAGGCTTGCAGCAGCGCTGCGACCGCTGCGTCGGTCCACTCGTCACCCGCGATAACCGCGGCCAGGTCAAACCAGATTGGCCCCATGGCCGCATATTCCCAGTCCACCGCCCACAAGCGGCCGTCGTGGCCAAGGCGGTTGGCCCGCAGCAGGTCGTTGTGGCACAGCGTCAGCGGTCCACCGCTGGTCGCCAGCCGCGGCAGCAGTGCGGCAATCATGGCGGCCGCGCCGCGCAGGGCTTGCCAGCGGTCCGGCTGGCCCTGGCGCAGACCGTGCTCGCTGCGACGGCAGCGCTCGGCGAGGTCCAGCCGGGCATGTACCGCAGGCAGGCGGTGGATCCGCTGCAACAGCCAGGCTACAGCCGCCGGATCGTCCGCATTGGCGTCATCGGTGGCGAGGTAGTCGCAAACCAGGGCGCCCAGTTCCGGGTTGCAGTAGCGCGGTGCCGGCGCGATGCCCGCCGCGTGGGCCTGCTGCAGGATGCGCCATTCGAGTTGGCGGCTGAGGCCGTTGGCGGCGGGGTTGATGCCGTCGAGGCGCAGGACGAAACGCCGCTCCCCGCTCGCCAGCAGGAAACTGTGGTTGCTGAGGCCGCGCCCCAGTGGCTGCAGCACCCTGGGCGCCTGGGACAGCGGCGCTGTCAGCTGCCACTGGCGCCACTGCCCCAGGGCCTGTTGCAGCCTCAGGCTGACTGGTGCCGGTACTGTTGCAGCCATCTGCGGTACCCGAAAACAACGATGATGAGATAGACCGCGAACA
The DNA here is from genome assembly GCF_040221975.1 of Haliea sp. GTDB lineage: Bacteria > Pseudomonadota > Gammaproteobacteria > Pseudomonadales > Halieaceae > Haliea. The sequence goes on along the minus strand of NZ_JAVJWR010000017.1, from coordinate 164,624 downwards.
GCCCTGCGGTCAGCAGCAGCCCCCGCTCCAGATACAGGTAGATCGAGGCGCTGTCGATCACCAGCCAGTACAGCCAGTTCTCGAGAATCTTGCGTGCCACCATCCAGGTAGTAAGGATGCTGCCCCAGGTGGTAAACGAGTCTAGGTAGGGCAGGGCCGCATCCGTGTGCTGCGCCAGCAGCAAGCCGCTGCCGGCGCTGGCGACAACCACGGCGCCAATTGCCAGCAAGTGTGTGCGCAGACGCCAGGTGCCTATGCGCAGCGGCTGGCCGCTATTGCTGGCAGCGGCGGCAGCGGGTGCAGTCCGGTCGCTGCGGCCACCGTGGCGCCACTGGTGCCAGCCGTAGACCGCCATGGCCAGGTAATACAGCTGCAGCGCCGATTCCATCAGCAGGTTCACCTCCCAGAACAGCCAGAGGAAAATGCCGGTACTGACAAAAGCCGCATACCAGCACCAAATGCTCTCGCGTACTGCCAGCAGCAGGTAGGCGACGCCCAGCAGGACCGCCACCAGTTCCCAGGCCGAGAGACTGGTGGCGGCTGCGACCAGCTGGGCGGACAGATCGCTTGTGGCCATCAGTCGCGGATCGGCAGCAGACCGGGGATGAACTTGCAGACCAGCACCTGCTTGCCAAACTGCGCATGGCTGGCGGTCAGTGCCTCCCTGACCAGCGCAAAGACCTGCTCCGCCTCGCCGCTGATCTGGGTGCTCATGGCATTGGTGACCAGGGTGAGGTCGCCGGCGGTCGCCAGCCGCTCAATAAAACGTGTGATGACTGGAATGTAGTCCTCCTGCAGCGGATACAGGCTCAGTTCTGCGGTGATGTGCATGCTGCTGTGCTCCCGTTTCAAAAGCTGTAGCTGGTGCTGACGCCAAGGCTGCGCGGTTCCCCATACTGGTAGTAGGGCTCCGTGACATAGCCCTTGCGCGGATCATTGCCAAAGTCACCGAAGCCGCGAGTGGCGTAGTCGGTGTCGCCCAGGTTGCGCCCCCAGAGGGCAATTTCCCACTGTCCGGTTTGCCAGCCCAGGCGCATGTGCACCAGTTCATAGGCGTCGGACAGCAGGTCGTAGCGATCCGAGAAATGGAATCTGTCTCGCGCTTCCAGATCAACCCTCAGGTACAGGTGGCGACCGAGCTCGAAGCGCCCGCCCAGGGCCGCCTGGTAGCCGGGCGCGTGCGCCTGGTCGCGGCCAGCCATGTCGGTGCCGTCGGGGCTGGTGTAGCGATCAAAGGTCGCGTCCAGCAGGCCCAGGTGGGCGTACAGGCTCAGGCGCTCGCTGGCCAGCCAGTCCAGCTCCAGCTCCAGGCCGTAGTTGGTGCCGCGGGCGGCATTGTTGGTGTAGTCGATGAACGCGGTGCTGCCGTCGTCCCGCGGCAACACCAGGGAACCCTTGACCTGCTGGTCGTCGCGGTCCATGTAGAACAGGGCCAGGCGGGTCTGCAGGGTGCCACCGGCGTAGCTGGCCTTGTAGCCCGCCTCATAGTTCAGCAGGGTCTCCTCGTCAAAGCGCCCCAGCCCCTCAAGGCGCTGCTGCAGGGCCGGATCGGTCGTGGTCTCCACGCTGGCCAGGATGCCGGCGTTGACACCGTTGCCGCGATAGCCCCGGGAGACCCCGGCATAAAACAGGGCGCCCTCCGGCTGCTGGTACTCCAGCAGCAGCCGGGCGCCCCACAGGTCGCGGCTGCGCCGGTGACTGACACCGTTGCTGTCGCGGTAGTCAGTGCGCCGCTGCTCGATGCGCAGGCCGGTGACCAGGGTGAGGGTATCGCTGAGTGCGGTGTCCAACTGCCCGAACACCGCGTTGGTGTCAGTGTTATAGCTGCTGGCGAAGTCCGACGCCAGGTAGGTGTACTGGCGCAGCAGGTCTTCCCGGTCGGCCAGGTGGTAGATACCGACAGCCCAGTCACCGCGGCCGCCGAACAGGCGCGAGCGCTCGCTGGACAGCAGGCGCAGCTGGGCGCTGCTGCTGTCCCGGTCACGCAGGTAGCGATCGAAGGAACTGTACTCCAGCTCCGGGGCGATGCCGACGAAGCTCCAGTCCTCGTCAAAGCTGTACTCGGTGTCAGTACCGGCGGCGCTGAGAGTGGCCTCGACCGTCAGGGCCTCGCGCTCGGCCGTCCATTGCAGGCTTGCCGCGGCGGTTTCCTGGCGGTCGCGTCCGGGTTCATCGGAGAGGGTGCGGCGGGTGTTGTCCAGGGAGAAGGCGTCGTAGCCATTGTCGACATCCACGGCCATCAGGCTCAGGTCCACGGTGTCGGCCTCTCCCGGCAGCCAGCGCAGGCGCCCGCGCACCGTGGTCTCATTGCGCCGATTGGTGTCGTCCCGGCCCAGGAAGTCGTTGCGGTAGTGGCCGTCGCTGCGGTACTGCTGCACCGCCAGTCGATACAGCAGGCGCTCGTCCACCAGCGGGCCTGTGCCCACGATTCCCAGGCTCCAGGTGTCGTACTCGGCGAGGCTGCCCTGCAGGGTCAGCGCCGGGGTGGACTGCGGCGCGGCGCTGCGGATGTTGATCAGGCCGGCGAGGGCGTTGGCGCCGTGCAGGGTGCCCTGGGGCCCTCGCAGCACCTCGACCTGCTCGACATCGAACAGGGTCCCGACAGCCCCCAGGCCGCTGAAATCGACGCCGTCCAGCAGCAGGCCTATGGAGGGGTTCAGGGGCTCCTGAAACTGGCTGCGCTCGCCGATGCCGCGGATCTGGAAGAAGCGCGCCCGTGAAGCGCCGCTGGCATAGTTCAGGTTGGGTATGACGTTGAGCACCTCTTCCAGGTGCTGGGCGGCCCGCTCGCGCAGGGTGTCGGCGGTCAGCACACTGGTGCTGCCGGGCTGCTCCAGCAGCCGGGTTTCGCGCAATTCAGCGGTCACCAGGATTTCGGTGAGTTCGGTGCTGTGGGCATGGCCGGCGGCGGCCAGCAGCAGGGCGGGCAGCAGCAGGCTGGTGGAATGTTTCATCAGGTTCTCCTCGACAATTGGCAAGAGAACCGGTTGGATGTGCGAAACGGAAAAGGAGACGTGCACCTATCCCTACGCCGGTCCTAACCGGATCAGGTTCAAAGGGTTTACCGCACGCGGTATCTCAGGCCGAAGCCACCCCCAGGTTGGTCAAACCCACACTACATGAATGTGTTTATGCAACAACGCGCAGGTTTGCAAAGCGTAGTATAGGCGGCTTACACTAGTGAGCCAATAATTATATTCCCGGCATCGGGCATTCGGCCCGGTCAAAGAGCGAGATCACTGCATGGCTGACGAGCTTTTTTACGGACAGCTGCCTCAAGAAGAAATCGAGGCGGCTCCGGCACTGCAGAGCGCCGACGAAATCCGCGAGGAGCGCCTGTCGGAAAAGGTCGAACTCAACCGCTGGCTATTGCAGCAGGCGCGGCAGATGCAGTGCATGCTGCTCGAAGCCGCGGACCTGCAGGCGTTGCTGGAAGTCCTGCTGGTCAGCATGCCGCGCCACTTCGGCTTTCGGGTTGCCGAGCTCTGGCTGTACGACCCGGAGCATGTGCTCGCGGGACTCATTACCTCGGGGCATCGCTACGGTCAGTACCTGCAACTGCACCATGACGTGTTTGAAATGCAGGAGCTTTATGATCTGGAGCCGCAGAGCATGCTGCTCGACGCCACGGACTCCCGCATGTTCGAGGTGCTGAAAGCCGACCAGGGAATCCAGCACGCCCTGCTGGTGCCGTTGCTGGACTCAGGGCGCCTGATGGGCAGTTATCACTGCGGGTTTACCGAGACGCCCATGGAGACGACGGAACACGACGAGCGCCTGATTGCGCATCTTGCCACGGTTGTCTCCATCAGTTTCAAGAACGCGGTCAGCCGGCAGCAGATTTCCCGTCTCACCATGCTGGATCCGCTCACCCAGATCAGCAACCTGCGTGGCTTCGAGAAAGATATCGCCCGGGAAATCGCCCGCGCGAGGCGCGCCGATGAGCCTTTGTCGGTGCTGATGCTGGAAATCGACGAATTCGAAGAGCTGTACGAGCACTATGGCGAGATTACCGGTCGCTTCGTGTTAAAGAAAGTGACCGAGCGGGTGTCGTCCGGCCTGCGGGCAACAGACCATCTGGCCCGCCTGTCGGATTCCCGGCTCGCCGCTTTGCTGACGGGAACCGGTGAAGCGCCCGCAAGCGATGTCGCGGAGCGTATCCGCAGGGACATCGAAGGTTTTTCCATTGACGACGGCCGCGGCGCGGTGATGCAGGTCACCCTGAGTCTCGGACTGGTGACCTGGGAGCCGCACCAGTACCCCGCGGTAGATATGGCTCAGCTGGCGAAGCAGATGCAATCAGTGGGTACCAAGGCGGTACAGGGCGCGGTCGCGAGCAATGGCAACCAGCTCAAGCTCGGCCGCCTGTCCACCCTGATGATTTAACAGCCGGAGCCAGAGCACTCTTGAGAAGTATCGATGAACTCTTCGCCAACAATCGCGCCTGGGCGCAGAGTGTTAAAACCAGTGATCCGGACTTCTTCGAAAAACTGGCCAACCAGCAGGCTCCGGAGTACCTCTGGATCGGCTGCTCCGACAGTCGCGTCCCGGCCAACCAGATCGTCGGGCTGCTGCCGGGCGAGGTTTTCGTGCACCGCAACGTGGCGAACATGGTGGTGCACACGGACTTCAACTGCCTGACGGTACTGCAGTATGCGGTGGATGTACTCAAAATCAAGCATGTACTGGTCGTTGGGCACTACAACTGTGGCGGCGTGCGCGCGGCCTATGAAAATCACGACAACGGCCTGATCGACAACTGGCTGCGCAACATCAAGGATGTGCAGCAGCGCCATCGGCGCCGTATTGCAGCGTTGGAGAGTGACGAAGACCGGGTCAACCTGCTCTGCGAACTCAACGTTATCAGCCAGGTATTCAACGTCTGTCACACCACCATTGTTCAGAATGCCTGGAGCCGGGGGCAACCCCTGTCCGTGCACGGCTGGGTATACAGTCTCAAGGACGGCCTGATCAATGATCTCAAGTGCACGGTCAGCGGCCCCGACCAGATCTCCGCGATCTATCGGGTACTGCCGGATCGCGAAGACGACTGATCCCCCGTATGGGTGAGCAAGGGGCCGCCATCCTGCGCTAGACTGGCGTCTACGTCCACTCACTGCGGAGTCGCTCCATGCCAGTCAAGCCAGTCACGATTGCGGGCAGTAAAGTCCTGATTACCGGTCCCACGGGCCAGGTGGCCGCTCCGGTCATTGCGGCCTGGGCAGGGCAAGCCGAGCTCACGGCACTCGCGCGGTTCAGTGATCCCGCCGCGCGCGAGGCGCTGGAGGCCCGGGGGGTGCGCTGCCTGCAGGCGGATCTCGCCGACCCTGACGCGCTGGCGGGGTTGCCTGCAGATTTCGACTACGTGCTGAATTTCGCGGTGGTCAAGACCGACAGCTTCGACTACGACCTTGCCGCCAATGCCGAGGGCCTGGGCCGGCTTATGTTGCACTGCCGCGATGTGAAGGCTTTCCTGCACCTGTCATCGACCGCGGTGTACCAGTACGCGGGCCAGGAGCCGCGGGCGGAGGATGCGCCACTGGGAGACAATCACCGGGTCATGTTCCCCACCTACAGCATCAGCAAGATCGCCGCCGAGACTGTGTGCCGATTTACTGCCAGGCAGTTCGGTATTCCGGCGACTATCGCCCGCCTGAGTGTGCCCTACGGCAACAATGGCGGCTGGCCCTGGTATCACCTGCTGATGATGGAGCAGGGCATGCCGATCGATGTCCACCCGGACCGGCCCAACCGCTACAACCTGCTGCATACGGACGACTACATCGAAAAGTTGCCGCTGCTGCTGGCGGCGGCCAGCACCGAGACGACCACCGTGAACTTCGGCGGCTCCGAGGCGGTCAGTATCGAGGACTGGTGTAGCTGGTTGCAGGAACTCACTGGCCTGGTGCCGGAGTTTCGTGACAATACACAGGCCTTTGGCAGCCTGGCGATCGATACCACCCGCATGCATGCTCTTGTCGGCCCCACCCGGGTAGACTGGCGCGAGGGCGTGCGCAACATGGTGGCTGCGCTGTCGCCGCAGCTGCTGAAGCCGGGCCGGTAGGTCACCGCGCCGGCTGCCGGCGCCCGCCAGCGGGAGGCTGCGTGAACAATCTGCTAATGCTGTTGCTGTTTGTCTTCGGGAGCGTTGCCCTGATGGTGTTCCTCGGCGAGCGGTATGCCCGGCCCGCGGACCCGGAACGAATGGCGCGGATGCGACGCTGGCTGGTGCCCCTGGTCGGCGTCATGTTGCTGTTGTCGCTGCTGGACTTTTACCTGTAGAAAGTACTTGCAGAGGGGGCCAGCAGCGGGCACTGGAAGCAAGTCACCCTGACGGGTGATGCGTACTGGAGCTGCGCTTGTCACACTGGCGCCGACGATCGTGTCCTGTTTTACCGACGGAGAGTATAAGAACGATGTCTGAACCGAACCTGGAATCCCTGCGCAGCGGTCAGCTTTGGCTGGACTTCTGTGAATCCCTGAAAAGCGCCGGCGCCGAGATCCTTGCCGCGGGTGCGCCCGCTGATGATCTCAGTCGCGCCGAAGGCTTTCGCTATCTCACCCGGTTGCTGCGGCTCAGTCTGGAGAAGCACCTGGAATTCAGTGACCCTTTCTACCCCCAGTTCTACTCCCTGTCGCATGAAACCGCCAAGATCGGCAACGACAACCCGGACAACTATTACCAGAACTGCGCCATCGACGGCCGCTGCCGCTACCGGATTACCGGCAATGCAGGGCAGGCCGAGTACCTGAGCATCGAGACCAAGGCCGGCTCCTTTGCCGGACAGGGCGACATGGCACCCACCGGGCACGTGACTCTGGATGACCTGGAGCTGGGTCCGGGAGGGGAGTTCGAGCTGCTGGTCAGTGCCGCGCCGCAGCCGGGCAACTGGCTGCCCATGACCCCGGAGTCCGACAACATTCTGGTGCGGCAGACATTCCGCGATCGGCGCCGCGAGCGCAAGGTCGAACTGCGGATCGAATGTCTGGACCCGCACGCTGAAGCGGTGCTGGACCCGGCGCAGTTCGCGGCCCAGCTGGGCAAGGTGGTACCCTTTATCAACGGCACTGCCGGCCTGTTCCGGCAGTGGATGCTGGGCTTTGCGTCCCACATCAACCAGCTGCCGCCGAATGACCAGCAGATGTGCCTGCGCGCCGGCGGCGACCCGGCAATCTACTACCACAACAGCTACTGGCAGCTGGCGCCGGACGAGGCGCTGGTCATCGATTTCACGCCGCCAGAGAATTGCCGCACCTGGAATTTCCAGCTGTCGAACTTCTGGATGGAATCCCTGGACTACCGCTACCACCGCATCCACCTGAATCGCAGCAGCGCGCAGCTGGACGCCGACGGCCGGGTACGGATCGTGGTGGCCGCGAGGGCCCCCGGGGCGGCTTTTCGCAACTGGCTGAGCACCGCTGGCCACGACTGCGGCGCCATGCTTCTGCGCTATGTCGAGGCCACCGACTTCCCGCCGGTGCACACACAGGTGGTCGCACTGGATGAACTGATTGCCGAAGGAGCTGCCCGCCGTGACTGATATTCGCCTGGATGCCGATACGCTGGTTGCCGCCGCCAGGGCCGTGGATGGGCTGCAGGATTTTGGCGACGACAGCTATCGCGAGCCACTGGAGCGGTTATTGTGGTCGCTGGAGCACGAGGCCGATCTCAATGCCATCGGTCGCCCCGCCATGTACCAGCGCATGCTGGACATCCTCAGTACCCGTCTGCGGGTGCAGGAGTGGTTGCGCCGGCACCCGGAGATTCGCGACGAGGAGATCGTCGCGCCGCTGGTGATTGTGGGCCTGCCGCGCACCGGGACCACCATGCTGCACCGCACCATCGCCGCGGATCCCCGCATGTACGCGCCGCTGTGGTACGAAGTGCGCTACCCCTGCCCGGACCTGGACTGGGATTTTACCGCCGCCGGTGACCGCCGCATCGCTGACGCCAGGGCTGAAGTGAAGATGATGATCGACGCCAGCCCGGACCTGCTGGCAATACATCCGCTGGATGCGATGGAGCCGGACGAGGACATCATGCTGCTGGAGCAGTCCTTCTACAGCTTCAACATCCAGGCGCTGGCCAATGTACCCAGCTTTGACGCCTGGATCGAGGCTCAGGACCATACGATCGCCTACGAGTACCTGAAACTGTTGCTGCAGTTCCTGCAGTGGCAGAAGAAGCGCAGTGGCCAGCAGGGTGAGCGCTGGGCGCTCAAGGCGCCGCATCACCTGCACTACATGGACCTGGTATTCAAGGTATTTCCCGACGCGCGTGTAGTACAATCCCACCGCGATCCCGTCGAGACCATTCCCTCTCTGGCCAGCATGATTGCCAATGTCTGGAAAGTGTACTCGGATTCAGCCGATCCGGTGGCAGTAGGGAAGCAGTGGGCGCGCAAGTTTGCCAACGGCATGCAGCACACCCTGGATGTGCGCCGGCAGGTGGGTGAGGAGCGGTTCCTGGACCTCTGGTTCAAGGACACGGTCAGCCAGCCGCTGGTGGAAATCGCCAGGATTTACGACTTCCTCGGCATGGACCTGACCCCCGAGGCCAGTACCGAGATGGCTCGCTGGCAGGATTTCAACCGTCGCGAGCTGCGGCCCGCGCACGCCTACACCCTGGAGCAGTTCGGCTTCACCGAGGCGGGGCTGCAGGAACAGTTCCGCGGCTACCGCGAGGCCTTTGTTACGTCAATACATGGAGCATGAGAGCACAGTTATGGCAGATCAGAAAGCAACCAACGTCCACTGGCACGAAGGGGACATTACCCGTGAGCACCGCCAGCGCCTGCTGGGCCACAAGGGCGCGACCCTGTGGTTTACCGGCCTTTCCGGCAGCGGCAAGAGCACGGTGGCGGTAGAGCTGGAGGGTCGGCTCAATGAGCTGGGGGTGCTGGCCTACCGTCTGGACGGGGATAACGTGCGCCTGGGTATCAACCGCAACCTGGGCTTCAGCGCCGAGGACCGCACCGAGAATATCCGTCGCATCGGCGAGATCGCCAAGCTGTTCGTCGACACCGGCGTTATCGCCCTGAGCAGCTTTATCAGCCCCTACGCCAGCGATCGCAACCAGGTGCGTGAACTGCACGAGTCAGCCGGCATGGACTTCATCGAGGTCTTCGTCGACTGCCCCCTGGAAGCGGCGGAAGCCCGGGATCCCAAGGGCTTGTACAAGAAAGCCCGGGCCGGCGAGATCAAGAACTTCACCGGCATCGACGATCCCTACGAGGCGCCGTTCAAACCCGAAATTCACCTCCACTCCGACCAGCAGACCCTGGACGAAGAGGTGGAACAGATTCTGGCCCTGCTGCGCGAGCGCGGCATCATCAAGGCCTGAGCCACAGACAACACACGGAGACCATCATGATCAAGCCCCACGGCTCTGCTGAGCTGCATCCCCTCCATGTTGCCGACGACGCCCGTCGCGCCGCCCTGCTGCAGGAGGCGCAGCAGCTGCCGTCCCTCCTGCTCAATTCCGCCGCCGCCGCCAACGCGGTGATGCTGGGCGCCGGCTACTTCAACCCGCTCAACGGCTACATGAACCTGGCCGATACCCTGAGCGTTGCCGACAAGTTGCAGACCGTCGACGGCCTGTTCTGGCCGGTGCCGATCGTCAACCTGACCGAGTCTGCCGACATCGCCGCGGGCAGCCGCATCGCCCTGCGCGACCCCAACGTCGAGGGCAATCCGGTGCTGGCGATCATGGACGTGGAAGCGGTCGAGACCGTGAGCGAGGAGCAGATCGGGTTTATTTCCGAGAAAGTGTTCCGCACCCTGGATCCGGAACATCCCGGGGTCGCCACATTCAAGAGCCTGGGCCGCACCCTGCTGTCGGGTCCCATCGAGGTGCTCAATTTCTCCTACTTCCCGGAGGAGTTCCCGGACACCTTCCGCACGGCGGTGCAGATCCGCGAGGAGATCGCCAGTCGCGGCTGGAACACCGTGGTCGCCTTCCAGACCCGCAACCCCATGCACCGGGCCCACGAGGAACTGTGCCGGATGGCGATGGAAGACCTGCACGCGGACGGTATCCTGATCCACATGCTGCTGGGCAAGCTGAAGCCGGGTGACATTCCCGCCGATGTGCGCGATGCCTCCATCCGCAAGATGGTGGAAGTCTACTTTCCGCCGAACACGGTCATGGTCACCGGCTACGGTTTCGACATGCTCTATGCAGGTCCGCGGGAAGCGGTGCTGCACGCGGTGTTCCGCCAGAACTGCGGCTGCTCACACCTGATCGTTGGCCGCGACCACGCCGGTGTCGGCGACTACTATGGCGGCTTTGACGCCCAGGCCATTTTTGATGAAGAAGTGCCGGCCGGCGCCCTGGAGCTGCAGATCTACCGCGCCGACCACACCGCCTACAGCAAGAAGCTGGACCGGGTCGTCATGATGCGCGATGCGCCGGACCACGGCCCCGAGGATTTCGTGCTGCTTTCCGGGACCAAGGTGCGGGAAATGCTGGGCAACGGTATCGCGCCGCCGCCGGAATTTTCCCGACCGGAAGTGGCGCGGATCCTGATGGACTATTACCAGAGCCTGTAATCGGCCCAGTCTATTGCTGGCCGCCGCTGGTGGCAGCCAGCAGTGATTCCAGCGTCTGTGGCCCCACCAGGGAGTGCACCAGCTCCCCCGCGGGATTGATGATGAAGGTGGTGGGCAGCACCGAGGGTCGGGGCTGCCCCAGCAGCTCCGCCGGATCCTGCTCGAGGGTGGGGAAGGCGACCTTCAGGTCCCGGACCTGTCCGGCCAGGTCCTCCCCGGTGGCGCCGTCATAGTTGACCCCCAGCACCGTGATGTCGGCGTGCTTTTGATCCAGTGCATTCAGCTCCGGTATTTCCTCGATACAGGGCTTGCACCATTTTGCCCAGTAGTTGATGACTACCCACTGGCCGCGCAGGCTCTCGAGCAGGGAAGCGTTGTCGGCCGGTGCTGCGGGTGGCTGGCAGCCGGTGAGCAGCAGCGTCAGCAGGGCAAGGCAGGTAATTCTCACGTTGGGGGGCTCCGCGGGTCTCGATGTGGATTGTCGACGGCGGCAAGTATGCCATGATTTGCCGGCGGTTCCACCGGCAGCCCTTTTGCTATAATGGCGGCCCTTTGGCCCCGGAGTCCGTCGTGAGCGAATACCAGATCTACCACAATCCGCGCTGTTCCAAGTCCCGCGCTACCCTGGCGCTGTTGCAGGAACACGGCATTGAGCCCGAAATCGTGCTGTACCTTGAACACCCGCCCTCGCAGGCGGCCCTCAAGCGCCTGCTGGCAAAACTCGATATCAGTGCCACGGAACTGGTGCGCCGCGGCGAGGCCGAGTACAAGGCGCTGGGCCTTGATACTGGCAGCTCCGAGGCCGATCTGCTCAGGGCCATGTCTGCGCACCCGAAGCTGATCGAGCGTCCCATCGTCGTGCGCGGTGAGCGGGCGGTACTGGGGCGGCCGCCGGAGAACGTACTGGCGCTGCTGGGCTGATGGCCGATCCCCATGTTCTGGTGCTGTACTACAGCCGCCACGGCGCCACCGCGGCCATGGCTGCGCAGGTGGCCCGCGGCGTAGAAAGTGTGGCCGGGATCAGCGCCCGGCTGCGCACTGTCCCTGCCATCTCCGCGACCTGCGAACAGACCGAGGATGAGATTCCCGACGACGGGCCACTTTACTGCGAGCTCGACGACCTGCGTGACTGTGCGGGCCTGGTCCTCGGCAGTCCCACCCGCTTTGGCAACATGGCCTCGCCGCTCAAATATTTCCTCGACCAGAGCTCTGCGCTCTGGCTTGGCGGCGCTCTCATTGACAAGCCGGCCGGGGTATTCACCTCCACATCGAGTCTCCATGGCGGCCAGGAATCTACCCTGCTGAGCATGATGCTGCCCCTGCTGCACCACGGCATGGTGCTGGTCGGCCTGCCCTACAGCGAGCCCGGATTGATGAGCAGTACCAGCGGCGGCACTCCCTACGGCGCCTCGCACTGGGCCGGAGCAGACAACAGCCGCGCCCTGGATACGGCGGAGGCCGCCCTGTGTCGGGCTTTGGGCAAACGCGTCGGCAGGCTGGCACTGGGCCTGGGAGCCTTGTCATGACGGTGCGCGCGCGCCGCGGCGCAAGCCTCTGGACCTGGTGGCTGACCTGGCTCAGCTGGGGCCTGTTGCTGTTCCAGCAAGTGGCGGACTTGTTCCAGTTCCAGCCGCCCTGGATCATCTGGCTGGGCAAGTTGCTGCCCCTGCTGCTGTTCCTGCCGGGCATGTCGCGGGATCGCTTGCGCAGCTTCATCTGGCTGTGTTTCGTGTCTTTGCTGTATTTCATTACCCTGGTGGAGCGCTTGTTCGCTACGCCACAGGCGGTGCTGCCGTGGCTGGGCATGGTGGCTGTCGTCACCCTGTTTTGCAGCGCCATGTTCTACGTGCGCTGGCGTGCTCGCGAGCTGCAATCCCCTGTAACCGCCAATGAATCGGAGTCCCCCGAATGAGCAAGCCCTCCCTGCTGCGACGCATTTTTTCCCGGTTCTGGGCCGGCCTCACCTGGTTCCGCCTGGCCCTGTCGAACATCCTGTTCCTGGTCTTCCTGGTGCTGATCTACGTTCTCTATTTCAGTGGTGGCCAGCAGCCGCTGCCAGAGAAAGCGGCGCTGCTGTTGAATCTCGGCGGCACCGTGGTGGAGGAGAAGTCGCGTACCAACCCGCTGCAGGCCCTGCTGGGTGAGCCGGCGCCCACGGAACGAGAGATCGTACTGCGGGATGTGCTGGATGCCATCCACCATGCGGCCAAAGACCCGATGATCACCGCCCTGGTCATGGAGCTGGATTACCTGGTGTCGTCCGGGATCAGCAAGAATATGGAGATCGCCGAAGCCATCACCGCCTTCAAGGCCAGCGGCAAGCCGGTAGTAGCGGTGGGCGACTACTTCACCCAGGATCAGTACCTGCTGGCCAGCCAGGCCGATGAAATCATCCTCAGCCCGATGGGCGCGGTGCCGCTGGAGGGCTTTGCCAGCTATCGCAATCATTTCCGCGAGGCGCTGGAAAAGGCCCTGATCTCGATGCATGTGTTCCATGCCGGCAAACAGAAGTCCATGGCCGAGCCGTTCCTCCGTGACGATATGTCCGCGGAAGAGAAGGCTATCACCGCGCGCTGGCTGGCGGACTTGTGGGGCCGCTATACCGCCCTGGTGGAGGAGCGGCGGCAACTGTCCCCGGGTGCAGTGGACGCCTATGTCGACAACTATCATGTGCTGCTGGCGGCGGCGGCCGGTGACAGTGCCCGGCTGGCCCTCGAGCAGGGCCTGGTCGACAGGCTGCTGGCGCGCCCCGATGCCAACGATTACCTGATCCAGTTGGTCGGAGCCGAAGACGAGGGGGGCTTCTATGAGGCCGTATTCTTCGAGGGTTACATTGCCCGCACCCGCCCGTCGAGCTTCACCCAGGTTAGCGGCGACCGGGTGGCGGTGGTAACAGCCGAGGGCAATATCATGTCCGGAGATCAGCCGCCGGGGGCTATCGGCGGTGACTCGTTGTCGCGCCTGCTGCGCCAGACATCGGAGCAGGAGGGAGTCAAGGCGATCGTATTGCGGGTGAACACCGGCGGCGGCAGTGTGCTCGCCTCCGAGCGGATTCGCCATGCGCTCGCCCGAGTGCGGGCGCAGGGCATTCCGGTGGTGGTCTCGATGGGCTCGCTGGCGGCTTCTGGCGGTTACTATATCGCCGCAGAGGCGGACCAGATCTGGGCGACCCCGGCGACCCTGACCGGCAGTATCGGCGTATTCATGGCGTTTCCCACCTTTGAACAGCTGCTGGACCGCGCAGGTATTTATACAGACGGCGTCGGTACCACCAGTCTTGCCGGTTCCCTGCGCTTCGACCGCCCCCTCAATCCACAGGTGGCGGCATCACTGGCCAGCACGGTGAACTTCACCTACGAGGGCTTCCTGGATATTGTCGTCGCGGGGCGCGAGCTGGAGCGCGAGCAGGTTGTCAAGGCGGCAGAGGGCCGGGTCTGGAGCGCGTCCGATGCCCGGCGCCTGGGGCTGGTGGATGAGCTGGGCTCCCTGCGCGATGCCATCGCCGCTGCCGCGACCCTCGGTGGCCTTGGCGAGCGCTACCAGGTCGAGTATGTGCAGGAGCCGCTGTCCCCGCGGGAGATGCTGCTACAGCAGCTCGCGTCCCGGGTCGGAGCCGCCGCTTCCCCGTGGCCGGGGTTGAGTGCGGGTTTGCAGGGCCTGGTGCGGCCGCTGGCCAGCGTCGCCCGTAGCCTCGCCGAGATGAACGATCCAGCGCACTTGTACATGCGCTGCCTGTCCTGTTCGGCGCTGCCCTGAGGGGGCGCGCGCCGGTTCAAGGTCAGGAAGCTGTTTCCAGGGGGCTGCTGGTCAGGCGCCCGTGCCAGGCCCTGAGGTCCAGCAGGATCAGGTAGAGGCTGGGGACCAGCAGCAGGGTGATTACCGTCGCGAAGACGATGCCGAAGGCCAGGGATACGGCCATGGGCACGATCTCCTGGGCCTGGGCGCTGCGCTCGAGCAGCATGGGGGCGAGACCGAAGAAGGTGGTGAGGGAGGTCAACAGGATGGCGCGAAAGCGGCTGCTGCCGGCTTCGACCACCGCCCGCAGGGGCTCCACGCCATCCTTGATGGAGCTGTTGATGCGGTCCACCAGAATCAGGCTGTCGTTGACCACGACACCGCTCAGGGCAATGACCCCCATCAGCGACATCATGCTCAGGGGATAGCCGGTGATCCAGTGCCCGACAATGGCGCCAATCACGCCGAAAGGAATCACGCCCATGATGATCAGCGGCTGCAGATAGGAGCGGGTGGGCACGGCCAGCAGGGCATAGATCCCGAACAGGGCCAGGCTGAAGCCGATCAGCATGCTGGTCAGCATTTTCTGCTCTTCATCGGCCAGCCCGGCAATGGCGTAGCTGAGGCCGGGATAGCGCTGCAGGATGTCCGGCAGCACCTGCTTCTCGATGTCGGCCACCACCCGCGCCGGCTCTACCAGGTCCTTGTTTGCCTCTGCGGTGACTTCAGCCGCGCGCTGATAGTTGATGTGGGTGACCTTCTGCAGGCCCTGCTTGACCTCCAGCCGGGCCACGGTGTCGAACGGGATCTCGTCGCCGGCCGGCGTGCGGATATTCATGTCGTTCAGGGAGTTGACTGTCTCCCGGTCCGCGCGCGGATAGCGGACCATGATCTTGACCTCGTCGAGACCGCGCTGTATCCGCTGCGCCTCGGCGCCATAGAACGCGTGACGCACCTGGCTGGCCAGTTCCAGCCGCGACAGGCCAAGAGACTCGCCTTCCGGCAGCAGTTCGATGTGAAATTCATCTGAGGTTTCGCTGGCGCCGTTGCGGATATCGTAGAGCCCGTCGTAGCGGCGCAGGGCAGTCTCCAGCTCGGTGGCGGCGGCGCGCAGCATGGTGAAATCCCGGTGCATCAGGTCGAAGGCGATGGAGGGGCCAAAGCGGGGCCCGTCGGCGCTGCTGATGGAGAGTATTTTTACCCCGTGCGGTGTTCCCACCGCGTCGCGCCAGCGCCGTTCGATCTCGCGGGTGCTGATACTGCGCTGGTCCTCCTTGCTCAACTCCAGGTTGACGCCCCCGCTGATGCGGCTGCTGCCATAGGCAAAGACATGCTGCACCAGGCGTTCGTCGCGGCCGGACTCGCGCCGGTAGTCCGCCTCGACCTGATCCAGCGCGGCGACAATATCGGCGATGGTTTCCAGGGTGCGCTCCTCCGGGGTGCCCTCGGTCATTTCCACCTCGACGTTGATGAACTCCCCGGGCACATCAGGTGCGATCACGGTGCGCACCAGGCCACCTGCGACCAGGCCGCTGCACAGGACCAGCAGGCCGAGAAACCCCGCCAGGGTGACGTAGCGATACTGGATACAGCGCTGCATCAGCGGACTGTAGCGCTGCTCCACAAACTGCTTGAGGTGCCGGTTCACGGTTTCCTGGACCCGATCCACTGCCAGCAGCACCCGGCTGCGGGTGGCGCTGCTGTGGGCCAGGTGAGCGGGCAGGATCCACTTGGACTCCACCAGCGAGAACATCAGGCACAGGATCACCACCCAGCCGCAGGCCTCCGGGAAGGCGGCGAACACGCCCTCCATGAACAGGGTGGGGGCAAAGGCGACGATGGTGGTAAGTACGCCAAAGGTGGCCGGCATTGCAACTTTCTGCACGCCGTCGATCACGCTGTCGATGCTGTGGCCGTGCCGTTCCTGCTCGGAGTAGGCGCTTTCGCCCATGATGATCGCATCGTCGACCACGATACCGAGCACCAGGATGAAACCAAACAGGCTGATCATGTTCAGGCTGGCGTGTATGTACGGCGTATTGATCATCGCCATGGCGCCGAGGAAACAGACTGGAATCCCCAGCATCACCCAGAAGGCAAGCTTGATCTCCAGAAACAGGGCCAGCACGATGAAGACCAGCAGCGCGCCCATCGCCAGGTTCTTGACCATCATGCCGAGCCGGCCTTCAAGGTAGTAGGTGATGTCCGACCAGATATCCAGGGTCACCGCCGCCGGCAGCTGTCCCTGCTTCTGCTCTACCCAGGCCCGGGTGGCATTGGCGGTATCGATTATGTCCTGGCTGCCCATGGCGAAAACCTGTATCCCCAGCGAGTAGCTGCCGTTGAACAGGGCGAAACCACGGGTCTCCTCGAACTCGTCCCGGACCGTGGCGATGTCCCCCAGCAGCAGGCGGGTGCCGTCGGGAAAACTGCGCAGGACGATTGCTTCGAAATCCTGCTGCACATAGGCCTGGTTCTGGGTGCGCAGCATGATGTCGCCCTGGCGGGTGCGCAGGGAACCCGCAGGCAGGTCCAGCGATGAGCGGGCGATGATGTCCGCCACTTCCCCCAGGCTCAGGTGGTACTCGCGCAGCAGCTGTTCGGAGATCTCCACCGATATCTCGTAGGCGCGGGCGCCGACCACCTCCGCCGCAGAAACCTCCGGCAGGGTCAGCAGTTCGCGGCGCAGCTCGTCGGCGAGGGTCTTCATGCTGCGCTCGTCCAGGTCCCCGGACAGTTGCAGTTGCAGGGCGGGAAACAGCAGCTCGGGCTGGCTGATAATGGCTTTTTCTGCATTTTCGGGAAAATGCTGAATTGCGTCGATGCGGTTCTTGATATCCGCCAGCAGCTCGTTGATATCGGTACCGTCCAGCGGTTCGATCATGATTCTGGCGAGGGACTCCAGCGCATCCGATTCCACCCGCTTGATGCCGTCGAGATCGTTGATGGCCTCCTCGATCTTGAGCACGATACCCTGCTCCACCTCCTCCGGTGAGGCGCCGGGGTAGGCCATGTTGATGAAGATCATGTCGATGTCGAAGGTGGGGAACATGGCGCGCTGGATGGTGAACGCCGAGCCCAGGCCGACCACCAGGATGATCGCCATCAGCAGATTGGCCGCGACCGGGTTATGCGCGAACCAGGCGATGATGCCCTTGTGCCGCCCCATGTTCATGGGCTGGCGGCTATTTCCGGCGCGTCCGACGTCGTCTCCGCAGGTACACCTGGCGGTGTTGTCTCCCGGCGCCGCAGGTCGCTGCTGCTGACTTTGGAGACCACTTCGACCTCGGCTCCGGTCAGCGCGCTGTCCAGGGTGGTGAGAATAACCAAGTCACCGTTTTCCAGGCCCGAGGACACATAGATGAAGTCGCCGCTGGCGCGCAATGCCGTCACCTTGCGATTGCGCACCAGATTGTTGGCATCCACCACCGCCACCGTGTCGCCTGCCCGCAGTACATAGCGCGGCAAGGCCACCAGCCCGGGCATGGGCCGGCCCTCTATGTTGGCGTTGACAAACGTGCCGACGCGCAGGGGTTCGCGCCCGGGACTGTCGAGGGCATAGGGGTCATCCACGCGGGCAACCGCGAACAGCGCCCGGGAGCGCTCGTCGAATACGCCTTCGCTGCGGTGCAGGCGCGCGCTCCAGTGGGTGACGTCACCGCCAACATCGGTGTACAGGTCGATCAGGGCACCGCCGGAATCGGCTGTGACCCCGGGAAGATCCAGGTAGGCGAGCCGTGTCTGCGGGATGGGCAGGCGCACTTCGGCCGTGGCGACCGCGAAGATCTCCGCGAGACTGGTGCCGGGGGTGACATACTGTCCCAGCTCGGTATGCTTGTCCCGGATCAGGGCGTCATAGGGAGCGCGTACCGCAGTTCGCTCCAGGTCATCCCTGGCCGTGCTCACATCCGCCTTCGCGGCCAGTAGCTGGGCTTCGGCCTGGGCCAGTTGTGGCTTGCGCAGGTACAGGTCGCGGGCTGCGTCCGAGCGCTGGCTGCCGGCGGGCAGCTTCTCCCATTCGCGCCGGGCGACATCGGCCCGGCCCTGCTCCTGCAACAGCTCGCTCTCTGCGCTGCGCAGTGCGGCCTGGGTGCGGGCCAGGCGCGCCTCGTAGTCGCGGGGATCAATGCGCAGCAGCACATCGCCCTGGCGCAGGAAGCCGCCGACGTTGAAGTTGTCAGCCGCCTCGACGATGCGCCCCTGCACTTCCGCCACCAGGACGGTCTGCTGCAGCGGTGACACGGTGCCCTGGGCCTGCACCGGAATGCGGATGGTTTCCTTCTTCACTTCCACCACATCCACGGTTACCGGGATGTAAACCGGCTCGGTAATGTCGGTGGAGGGGCGGTTCAGGTACAACAGGAAGGTGATGGCAGCCGCGCCTGCGAGGAGGCCGGCGGCGAGGAAAATCTGGCGTTTTACAGAAGCCACAGCAGGATCCGGTCTGAGGTCGTAGTGCCCTTTCCTGGGTGAACGGGCACTTCGGCTTTTACGAAGCCGTGTTTATATCACACCGAGCCGGATCGGAGCTGTGAAATACTGGTGACAAAGGGCCGTTTTCATTCCTTTTCCGGCATGTGCACGTCCATCTGCGGAAACGGGATGGTAATGCCCGCCTCATCGAACTTCAGCTTCACCGCCTCGGTGGTATCCCAGTATACGCCCCAGAAATCCGCCGACTTGACCCAGGGCCGGACCAGGAAGTTAACGCTGGAGTCCGCCAGTTCACCGACCACAATAGTAGGTGGCGGGTCCGCCAGCACCCGGTTGTCGGCGGTGATGACTTCCTCCAGCAGCTGTTTCGCCTTGCGGATGTCGTCATCGTAGGAGACGCCGAAGACCATGTCCACGCGGCGGGTGGGTCGCGCGGAATAGTTGGTGATGTTGTTACCGAGGATGGCGCTGTTGGGAACGATGACTTCCTTGTTGTCCGGGGTGGTCATGGTGGTAGTGAAAATGCTGATGCTTTCGATCACGCCCATGGCATTGCCTGCCTCCACGAAATCGCCCTTGGTAAATGGACGGAAAGTGATAAGCAGCACGCCGGCGGCCAGATTCGACAGCGAACCCTGCAGCGACAGGCCGATGGCGAGACCGGCGGCACCGAGCAGGGCGACCATGGACGTGGTGTCGATACCGAGCTGGCTCAGGGCCGCGATTATGACAAACAGCAGCAACACCCAGCGCAGGATGGCAGAGAGGAAGCGCACCAGGACCTCGTCCACCCGCCGCGCTTGCATGACCTTGATGATCAGGCCGACAACGGTGGCAACGACTACGCGGCCGATGTAGAAGATGACCAGGGCCAGAATGATGCGCGTGCCCCAGGGGATAAGGTAGCTCTGCCAGAGCATGTTGATATCGATGTTTTCGGGCATTTGTCGCGGTTCTCCTTGGAAAAGCACCCAATATACCGGATTCAGGCGCTATTTACAGGTCGTGTCGCGGTTCTGTCGGCGCCCGGTCCGGTATCGGCGATGGCGGCGTCGCCCAGGATTTCAACTGGTAGACCCGAGCTGGCCTGGGGCAAATCGCTGGTCAAGACCCTGCTGTTCGCCGGTATGGCCGCGGCATCCACCAGCACTTCCAGCTCCCCCAGCGCGTTGCGGCGGGTACCCAGTGGCGAGACCTCCAGTCCCCGCAGCCGGGCATTCTCCACCAGGTAAATCCGCTTCTGGCCGTAGAGGCTTTGCAGGGGCAGGGCGACCGCGGGCCCGGTCGGGGGCAGGCGCAGGTACAGGTCCACCGCGCGTCCCAGTTCGTGACTGCTGCCGGCGCTTGCGGGCAGGGCGAAGATGGCTTCCAGGCCGGTACGGCCCTGGCCCACTTCACTGGCCAGCTGCAGCAACCGGGCGGGTATCTGCTGTTCACCCACGAATGCTTCCACCACGGTACCTGCAGTCAACGCCTGTTTGAGCGTGCCGGCAAGGCTGCCCGGCACCGGCACCCGCAGCTGCAGCGCCCGATCGTCATACAGTGCCAGCAGGGTCTGCCCCGGCCGCACCCGATCGCCGGGGGCTGCCTGCAGGCGCGCGACGCGGCCCGCAAACGGCGCCCGGACCCGGGTCTGCTCCAGACTGCGGCGCTGGTCCTCCTCCCGCGCCGCGGCACCTTCCAGGCGGGCCTGGGCACTGGCCAGTCGCTGCGGCTGCTTGGCAACCAGCGCCTGCTGCCGGGCAAATTCTATCTGTTGGCTCGCCGCTTCCCGCTGCAGGCCTTCCAGCTGCTCGGTCGCGACCAGATTGCGGGCATGCAGGGTCCGCAGCCGTTCGACCCGGCTCTGGGTGAGGTCGAGCAGTGTCTGCTGCTGTTCCAGCACCGTGCGCTCGCTGGCGAAATCGGTTTGCAGCGCTGCCACCGCTGCTTCAGCCTCAATCCGGTCGGCTACTCGCTGGCGCAGCTGCAGCGCCTGCTCTTCGTCGTCGAGTGCGAGCAGCAGTTCACCGGCTGCCACGGCTTGCCCCTCGTTCGCGTACACCGTGAGCACGCGGGATTCAAGGGCGGCACCGATCTGGGCGTGACGGGGAGTCTCGATACGCCCGAACAGCTGCAGCTCCGGGCTGAGATACTCGGCCTGCGGGCTGATTGCGGTTACCGTCCAGACTTTCTCACGGTTCACCGGTGGTTCGTGTTTCGGTGCCGTAGCCATCAGTCCGGCGGTGCTGAGCATACTGGCGAGTGCGACCAGGGCGAAGCGGCGGTTTTTCGCCTGCAGCAGGCGTGACAGCTGTAATTCAAGTTTCATTTTTTGCAATCCTCTCAGGTATTTGCGGGCACGGCGACTGGGAGGTCGCTGGTCGCTCCGGCGCTGTGGGCCTGCCGGTCCAGCAGGGACAGCAGCGCGGGGATGGTAATCAGGATGAGGGTGGTGCCGTAGAGCAGGCCAAAGCAGATCACGACTGCCAGCGGCGCCATGGCCGCGCCCATGGGCGAGCTTTCCAGCATCATCGGCGCCAGCCCCAGGGTGGTGGTCAGGGAGGTCAGAATCACAGGCCGCAAGCGGTCGCGACAGGCGTCCACCAGCGCTGTCCTGGCCTCTGTGCCCTGATCGCGGTAGCGCTTGTAGGCGGTGATCAGGATGATCGAGTCATTGACGATGACGCCGGTCAGGGTAAACAGGCCCATGATGGCCATGGCACCGAGGTTCAGGTTCATGAGCTGCAGTCCGATCAGGGCGCCGGTGAGGGCCATCGGAATTGCGACCATGACCGCCAGGGGCCAGGTCCAGGAGGCGAAGATCCAGGCCAGCACCAGATAGATCAGGACCAGTGCCAGGCCCGCGCCCAGCAGCAGGTCAGTCATCAGCCTCGCCTGTTCCGCCGAGCCTTCGCCGAGCCCGTACTGGATGCCGTGGCGAGCGACCAGCGCCGGTATCACGTTCTGTTCCAGATCGGCAATCACTGCCATCGGCGTGTTCACCCGCCGGTTCATGTTGGCGAATACATTGATCACGCGCTGGCCATTGCGGTGGTTGATGCGCTCGATACCGCGGCGGGCACCGGTTTCCGCCACGCTGGCCAGCGGCACCACGGCACCGGACGGGGTGACGATCGGCAGCCGGCTGATGGCACCGGGGTCGAAACGCTCGGCCTCGGGCAGGGATACCCGTACTTCCAGCTCGGCATCGTGCTCGGTAAACAGCTGGATACGCTGGCCGTTGAAGGCAGCCTGTAGCTGGCGCCCGATGTCGGTGCTGGTGAGGCCCGCGGCGCGACCCTCGGTGGTCAGCGAGAACACCCACTGCTCGCGCCCATAGGGCAGGTCGTCGAAGACCTGGGTGACTCCCGGATAGCTGGCAAGGGCAACCGCCAGTTCTTCCGCGGCGGCCTTCAGGGTCAGCAGGTCGCCGCCACTGAAGTAGAGCTGCAGGTCGGGGAAGCGGTCTTCGCCCGACGAAAACGCAATCACCTCCACGGCGGGATTGGCGGGTGCCCGTGACTGCCAGGCGGTGGAGAACTCCGCCAGCGTGACCTCGCGCTGGTCCGGTGAGACCAGCTCCACCTGGATCGCCGCATACTGGGAGCCACTGCGCTCCTGTCGTTCCAGCTCCGCCCAGTTGCGGTGGAGGATATGGGTGACGATGATCTCGCCACCCAGCGCGGCGTTGGTATCCAGCAGGGCCTGCTCCAGGTCTGCGAGTACCGCCGCCTTTTCCGCTGCGGTCACCTGGGGCGCAAACTGCAGGTGTACATCGGCGAATTCAAAGTTGACTTGCAGGTCGAGCTCGGTTTTCACCCGCCCGCTGGCGAGCAGCGACAGCGCCACCACGAAGGCGCCAATGGCCGCGGCCAACACGGTGCGGCGATTGTTGAGTGCGGCGTTGAGGAGCGGCAGGAAGCGGTGCTCGGCAAAGCGCTTGAAGCCGGCTTCGAAGCGGCGCCGGAAACGGCCGGGCCGGCGCTGCTGCATGCCCTCGAAGCTGTGACGCAGGTGGCCGGGCATGATCAGGAAGCACTCCACCAGGGAGGCAATGATGACGCAGCTCATCAGCAGCGGAATCTCGCGGATGAACGGCTCGTTCAACACCAGCAGGGGCAGGAAGGCCGCCAGGGTGGTGAGGGAGGAGGCCATGACGGGGGCAAACATGCGCTGGGCACCCTGGGCGGCGGCATCCTGCGGGCTGGCGCCGTCCTCGAACCGGGTCAGCGCGTGTTCGCCGACCACGATGGCATCGTCGACCACGATGCCCAATGCCATTACCGCGCCGGTGAGGCTGATGAAATTGATCGAGCCGCCCAGGAAATGGAACACCGCGAGCGCCCCGAGGAAAGATACCGGGATGCCCAGGGTGACCCAGCCGGCGACGCGGGTGTTGAGAAACAGAAACAGGGTGGCGACTACCAGCAACATGCCGGTGAGACCATTGTTCACCACCAGCATCAGGGTGTCGCGGGCAAAACGCCAGGCCTCCAGCCACACCGTGGCCTCAATGCCCTGCTGCCGCAGCAGGGGGGCATTGTCGGCGTGCCAGGCGCGCAGGATGGCGGCCTCGTCCATCATGTCCGAGCCTGGCGCCCGGCGCGTGCGAATCATGATGGCTGCCTCGCCATCGTGATAGAGCAGGCGCTGATGGTCCTGTTGCCGGCGTTCTATCAGGGCGATGTCGCCCAGGTAGTGCAGGGCGCCGTCGGCGGTGGCACGCAGCGGCAGTTGCGCGAACTCCGTGCTGCTGCGGCGCTGATCCAGGCTGCGCAGTTGACGTTCCTGCTGGCCGCTGCCGACACTGCCAGCGGCGATATCGCGGCTGCTGTCGAGGATCCTGCCGGCGATCTGGTGCAGGGGCACGCCGAGTTCGAACAGGGTCTTGCTGTCGATCTGGATGGCGATCTCCTCCCTGGGAATGCCCCTGAACTCGACCTGGTCTGCGCCGCGGGCGATCAGGTCGCGCTCGATCTGGCGGGCCACAGGCACCAGCTCCGCCAGTGACCCGGCGCCGGTAAGCAGAATGGCGGCGACCGTTTCCAGATACTCGTTCAGCCTGATCACGGGGGGTTCCAGATTGGCGGGCAGGCCGCGCGCCAGCGCGACCTGCTGCTGCACCCGCTCCAGGGCTTCACCCATGTCAGTACCCTTGGTGAACTGCAGGCGGATAGTGGCGCTGCTGTCACTGGTTGTGGAGCTGAGGCTGCGCAGGTTCTGCAGGCCCCTGAGCTGGAATTCCACGGGCTCAGTGACCAGGCGCTCTACATCCTCGGCTGCGGCTCCCGGCCAGGCCAGGACAATTTCCACGCCAGTGGTCGGCTGGCTGGGGTTCAGCTGCACGGTCAGCTGGCGCAGGCCCCAGGCGCCGGCCAGCACCAGCATGATCATCAGCAGGTTGGCAGCCAGGGGATGGCGGGTGAAGGTGGTAATCAGATAGTGTGGGTGCGCGTCGTGCTCGCCGCAGGGAGATCGCATGGTTCTGTCCGCATTGATATGGTGTTATACATAACTATAACACCATGATTGTAATCGCGCCAATACCTGCTGACATGAATCCCGCAACGGCTGGTGGGAAACATTGAACCGTCCCGGCTGCCCCTGCTGGCTCCGGGTGCTATAGTCCCGATCTGTCTGGCAACAGGGATACCGCCCCCGATGACGACCGTTTTCGACAATCCAGCCGCCCTGCTGGGCACCGCAGGTACTCACCTCGGCAGCAGCGATTGGCTGCTGATAGACCAGCAGCGTATCAATCTGTTTGCGGAGGCGACCGGGGACCACCAGTGGATCCACGTCGACCCCGAACGCGCATCGCAGGGGCCTTTCGGCAAGACCATAGCCCACGGCTACCTGACCCTGTCGCTGGCGAACCTGTTTCTGCCCCAGCTGCTGCGGGTCGACAATGTCTCCATGGGCGTGAACTATGGCTGCGACAAGGTCCGCTTCCCGGCACCGGTGCCGGTGGGCAGCCGGGTCCGGGGCAGTGGCGAAATCCTCAGTGCCGAAGAAGTGAAAGGTGGGGTGCAGGTGGTTGTGCGCATGACCATCGAAGTCGAGGGCAGTGACCGGCCGGCCTGTGTGATCGACACCATCAGCCGCTTCTTTCCCTGAGGTGATGGCATGCTTGAGCTGAGTGAACAGGCGGTGCCGGTGCACCCGGCGGCGACCGTGGTGTTGATGCGGGACGGTCCCACCGGGCCGGAAGTGTTGTTGCTGCAGCGCAACGCCGCTCTCAAGCACATGGGCGGCGAGTGGGTGTTCCCGGGCGGACGGGTCGATCCCGCCGATTACACAGCGCCTGGCGATGACTACCAGGCCGCGGTCAATGCGGCCATCCGCGAGACCGGGGAAGAGGCCGGGGTGGTGATCGCGCCGGAGCAGCTCAGTTATCTCTCCCACTGGACCACTCCGGAAGGCGCCAAGCGCCGCTACAGCACCTGGTTCTTCCTCGCGGTGCTGGATGACGACCAGGAAATCCGGGTCGATGGCGGCGAGATCGCTGCCCACCGCTGGCTGCGTCCGCAGCAGGCTTTTGCGGAAATTCGCGACACCGACAACGTGTTTCGTTTGCTGCCGCCGACTTTCATCAGCCTGGCCGACCTTGCCGACCATGATTGCTGCGCAGCGGCCCAGGCCGCCGTGCGCGAGCGGCAACCGTTCCTGTACGTGCCCCGAATGGTGATGCTGGAGGGTGGAATCTGCTTTCTCTACGAGGGCGATGCGGGCTACGAGGACTGCTGTGAAAGCGCCACAGGGCCCCGCCACCGAACCTACATGATCAATTACCAGCTAGAATACATTCGGGAGCTACCCCGGTGACGCGCTCCGGTCTCCGGCGCAGGCAGCTGCTGGCGGGTCTCGGCTTGGGTGCAGGTGTTGCCCTGTCCGGTCCGGCTGCGGCGCTGGCCAGCCGCGAGATCGGGGCATGGGATGACAGCGTCGACGTGCTGGTCGCGGGCTCCGGCTCCGCCGCCTGCAGTGCCGCCATCGAGGCCCGGCGCAGCGGCGCCCGGGTACTGCTGATCGAATCCCTGCCGCGCTTCGGCGGCTCCTCCGCCATGTCTGGTGGCGTGGTCTACGCGGGCGGTGGCACCGCCCTGCAGAAGGCGGCGGGCTTCGAGGACACGGTCGAGGAGATGTACCGCTTCATTGCCAACAACAGTGGCGGCTATCCCCAGCTCGACAAGATCCAGCTCTATTGCGAAGAGAGCGTCGCCCATTTCGACTGGCTGGTGGCGATGGGCATCCCGTATAACGACCGCTATACCGACGTCAAGGAACTGACCCTGGGTGACGAGTCGCTGTACTACTCTGGCAATGAACTCGCCTGGCCTGCACGCGATACCGCCCGCCCCGCGCCCCGCGGCCATGTGCCCGGCGAGCCCGGGATGACCGGCGGACGGCGCCTGATGGAAGCGCTGCTGGCGCAGACCCGGGCCGCCGGGGTAACCATGCGCGCGGGAGTATCCGGGCAGCGCCTGGTGCTGGAGAGCGACGGCCGGGTGGTGGGCATGCAGGTGCTCCAGGACGGACGCGAGTACAACGTCCGCGCCCGCCGCGGGGTGGTGCTGGCCTGTGGCGGCTTCATTCACAACCGCGACATGGTGCAGCGTCACGCGCCTGCGCTGTTTGACTGCTCGACGCCCTGGGGCAATG
This sequence comes from Haliea sp., assembly GCF_040221975.1. GTDB lineage: Bacteria > Pseudomonadota > Gammaproteobacteria > Pseudomonadales > Halieaceae > Haliea. The sequence goes on along the minus strand of NZ_JAVJWR010000017.1, from coordinate 138,260 downwards.
CCGGCGATCTGGGGGAGGGCATCGCCATGGGTACGGCCGCCGGAGGTGAAACCCTGCGCATGCACGAAGGCTTTGCCATTACGCCCATCTACCCGCCGGAGTCCACCCTGGCCGGGATCGTGGTCAATGCCAGCGGTCAGCGCTTCATCGGCGAGGACAGCTACTACGGTGTGCTCGGTGACGCCATCGCCTACCAGCAGCAGGGCAGGGCCTGGTTGATCACGGATGCTGCCAGCAGTTTCGATTTCCACCAGGACAACTTTCTCATGGTCGCGGAGGCGCCGACCATCGGCGACCTGGCAGCGCGTACCGATTTCCCCCAGGGTTCCCTGCAGCACACGGTGGCCTACTACAATCGCTTTGCCGCCACTGGCCGCGACCCCCTGTTCCAGAAGCAGGAGCGCTACCTGCAGCCCCTGGACAAGCCTCCGTTCAAGGCCTGGGACATGTCGGTGAAGCGGGCATTCTTTACCGCCCACACCTTTGGCGGCCTGCACACGGATGTCGACGGGCGTGTTATAAACTCCTTCGGCGAAACCATCCCCGGCCTTTACGCGGTGGGCCGCACAGCCGCCGGTTTGCCGGTGGCACCCTATATTGCCAGCGGCCTCTCGGTCGGGGACTGCACCTTTTTTGGCCGTCGCGCCGGTATCGCGGCCGCACGTGCCGGGGTGGCCGCGTGAAGCGCTGGCTTGCCGCTATTGCCCTGGCTGTCGCGGCGCCCGCGCTACTGGCGGAGAACGCCCCGGTGGTGATGCCGGAAGGGGATTACGAACGGGGCCGTTTGCTGTTTGGCCAGTGCCGTACCTGCCACTACCCCGAAAAGGAAATGGGCCACAACAATGGGCCCAGTCTGCACCGGATCTTTGGCCAGGTGGCGGGCAAGCAACCTGGCTTTGAGCACTACTCGGAGACCTTCCGCGAGGCGGAATTTGTCTGGACTCCGCAGCTCCTGTTCCTGTGGCTGGCAGACCCGCTGGCCATGTTCCCCGACACCACCATGATGGCCCGCGGGATTCCCGACCCGCAGCAGCGGGCGGACCTGGTGACCTACCTGAAACGCGCCTCGGTACGGGGCGTTGAGCCATCTCCCGAAGAGGCATCGGGGCCCGCAGCCAACACGGAGACAGAACTGTGACCACGATATTGCGTTCCGCGCTGTACATGCCCGCTGTCAACCAGCGGGCCATGGACAAGGCTCGCGAGCTGCCTGTGGATGCGGTGGTCTTCGACCTCGAAGACGCGGTCGCAGCCGGGAAAAAGGCCGCAGCCCGGGAGCAGCTGCTAGCCCAGCTGGCCGCCGGCGGTTATGGTCCCCGGCAACTGGTGGCGCGCTGCAACGCCCTGGCCACTCCCTGGGGCGAGGCGGATATCCGCGCCCTGGCCGTCACTCCCGTGACCACCCTGTGCCTGCCGAAGGTGGAGTCCGTGGCGCAGTTACACCAGGTATCCGCTCTGCTGGAGGAACTGCAGCGCCCGGACATGACCCTGTGGGCGATGATCGAGACTCCGGCCGGTGTGGCCAATGTGGAGGCGATTGCCGGTTATGGCCGACTGACAGCACTGCTGATGGGCACCACGGATCTGGCCTGTGAGCTGCGCCTGCCATCGGACCCGGCCCGCACTGGTCTGCAGTACGCCCTGGGCCGCTGCGTCATGGCTGCACGCCAGGCGGGCGTTACCGTGCTGGATGGCGTCTATCTGGATATCAAGAATGAAGCAGGCCTGCGCGCTGTCTGCGAGCAGGGCCGTGCCCTGGGCTTTGACGGCAAGACCCTGATTCACCCGGGGCAGATCGCCGTGACCAACACCGTATTCGGGCCCGATGCCGCCGCATTGGAGCATGCGCGCAGGGTGCTCGATTCCTGGGAGCAGGCCACGGTCGCAGGCAAGGGCGTGGCGGTGCTGGATGGCAAGTTGATCGAGACCATGCATGTGGACGAGGCGCGGCGGGTGCTGGCGGCGGCAGCGCATATCGAGAGGCTGGAGCGGGGGTAAACGTCGGCCGGGTTCGTGTAACGTCCGGGGTCGCTCAGCCCTTGCCTCGAGCCGGGCGTCGACTGTTGGCCGCCGGCCGGGGCCTGGACTTGGACTTGGGTTTGGGTTTGGGCGTGGACCTGGGTTTGGGCGTGGGCCTGGCGGCCGTCTCGCGCGCGGCCAGCGCCAGCTCCCGGACCTGCTGCAGGTCGGCGTCTGAATAGGGTCCGTTGACACCGGAAATGGCTGCCAGCTGCATGCCGTGCTTCAGGCCCAGCTGGTAGATCTCCCGCACCTTCTCCCACTCGATCTGGCGACCGAGGGTGAAGTTCTCGAAGCGGCCCTCCAGCGCCAGGAGGATGGTTTCGGCCAGGCAGGCGAAGACCACGTTGGGAGGCAGGCCGATGTCCTTCATCCGCACTTCGCCGGGCAGGCGGATTTCCCCGGACTCGATCACCAGCACATCCGGTCGTTTGGCGACATCTTCCGCGGGGATGTCCAGCGGTCGCGCCACATCGGTGATCACGCAGCCGGGTTTGACCTGCATGATGTCCAGGATCTTCTTGCCGGCGCCGGAAGTGGCGGTGACGATCATGTCCATGTCGTCCAGGTGGCGCTCTGCTGTACCCATGAGGTGCAGGGCGCTGTTATCGGTCTCGTGCTCGATGGTTTCCTTCAGGGCCAGCAGCTTGGCGCTCTCCGGAGACACCAGGTACAGCTCGTCCACCGCCCGCGCCAGCAGCCGGGCGCAGACCGAGCCAATGGCGCCGGTGGCACCGACTACCATGGCCTTGCCCGCCATGCGTCCGCTGGGTCCCACCCGCACCAGCCCCAGCCGCAGGGTGGCCTCGTGGGCCGCCCACAGGGCACCCGAGGCGCTGTAGCTGTTGCCGGTGGTTATCGGCAGGGGCGCCCGCTTGGCGACGGTGATGCCGGCGTCGCCAATGACCTTGGTGAAGGCGCCCAGGCCCATGATCTGGGCACCCATCCGGCGCGCCATCTCGGCGGCGGCCAGCAGGCGCCGATAGGTGAATTCGGGGCTGTGCGCCATGATCTCTTTCGGGGTGCCGCCCACGGTGATCAGCCAGCCCTCCGCCTCGGCACCGGTGGGTGACTTGATGCCGTTCACCCTCGAGTAGGTGAAGGGCGGCGAGTACGCCATAATTTTTTCCAGTGCATCCATCACCGGTGGTGGCGAGAAGCGGGCGACAGTGTCCAGTGGCCTGGCCTTGGCGAGGTACTGCTGCGACAGGGGATGGATGACGAAGGCGAAGCGACTCCGGCGCTTGAAGCCCGCGGGGTAGAGTATGCGCGGTTCGATCCCGAGACTCTCGATGATCTCCAGCAAGTCGTCGTTGCCGAGCTCTTCCGGGCGTTTTCCCAGGGCGGCCATGATCATGGCTTCGACCACGTTGACTCCCAGCAGGCGGCCGCTGATCACCGGGGTGTAGTCCACCACCATGTCGACACCCCGTTCACCCAGGCTTGCGAGCCGCTCCCTGGAAGTGGTGGCACTGAGCACTGTCTTGCCCGCCAGTTCCTCCAGCCCGAAGGGCGCGAGCTCATCGAAGCTGGCGGCGACTACGTGGGCCTTGTGCAGTGCCTTGCGCAGCAGGAACTGGTTCCATTCCTGCAGCACTGCGAGAGACGGCCGCAGTATCTGTGGAGCCTGCCAGCTCAGTAGCGGGTGCGTGCCGGCCACATACAGTTCCAGCGCCGGCAGTGAGGTGAGGAACTTGGGGATGCCCAGTTCCCTGACCGGGTCGGCAAACACGAGGTTATCGGTGAATTCGGCCAGGATCTGCGCCGCGCGATAGCTGGCGGCGCCACTCATGAACAGCGTGCGGCTGTTGTTGAAAAAACCTGGCAGGGTACTCTGGGTGTGGCGGATGGACCATTCCTGGAGGATGTCCCGCAGTCGGGCGCCCGTGGTCGCCGGCACCCGGGTGACCTGCTGCAGCAGTCGCCGGGTTGGCGCCTGCTCGTACTTGCGCACCCCCACCTGCCGATGATCGCGCACCGCCCCCAGGCCAATGGCATCGGCCTGTTGTTGCCATTCCTGCAGTAGTGTCTCAGCCCTGCTGGTGTCGCCGTCGGTACCAATGCGCAGGACCCGCAGCCGCCTGCCGAGGAAACGGGTCCGGAAATCGAAATCGAGGCCCGCTGGGCCAAGGCTGATGCTGACCACGGTTTTCATGCCGGCTCCTGTCTGCCTGGGGGGCGCAGTATTGCCCCCGGAACCTGCTTATACCAGAAAATACGCTGCCCAAGACAGCGGATCAATCAAGGTTTCAGCGCTTCACGATCACCGAACTGCCGTGCCCGAACAGGCCCTGGTTGGCAGTTATGCCCACCCTCGCGCCCTGCACCTGGCGGTCGCCGCTCTGACCGCGCAGCTGCCAGGTCAGTTCGCAGACCTGGGCCAGGGCCTGGGCGGGAACCGCTTCCCCGAAGCAGGCCAGGCCGCCGGAGGGATTTACCGGGATCTTGCCGCCCACGGCGGTGTCGCCCCGGCGCAGCCACCGGGCGGCTTCTCCCCGCGGTGTCAGCTGCAGGTCTTCGATCCAGTCCAGCTCCAGCGCGGTCGACAGGTCGTAGACTTCGGCCACATCCACATCCTTCGGGCTGATGCCCGCTTCCTCATAGGCTTTTACCGGTAGCGAAGCGCGGAAGCTGTGAGCTTCAATGCCGGCTGCGGCCGCGGAATCGGTGGCGATGTCGGGCATCTCCACCACGGCACTGGCGAAGCTGGGGGTGACGGTGGAGATGGCCGCGATCCGCGGGGCGTCACCCTTGCCGATGCGCTTGGCGTAGTCCAGGCTGCAGACGATCAGGGCGGCGCCGCCGTCGCTGGTGGCGCAGATGTCCATCAATCGCAGTGGGTCTGCGACCATGGCCGATGCGGCCACATCCTCGGCTGTGAAACACTTGCGGTAGCGGGCGCGCGGGTTCTTGCTGCCGACCAGGGAGTTCTTGACCTTGACCGCGGCGAAGTCCTCCAGGGTATCCCCATACAGGTCCATGCGCCGACGCGCGTAGAGAGCGAAGTAGGTGGGATTGGTGATGCCCAGGTAGAAGCGCACCCAGTCCGGGTCCTCCGGACGGTAGCCGCCGGCAGGGGCTAGGAAGCCCTTGGGTGTCGTGTCCGCACCGACCACCAGCGCGACCTCGCAGTCGCCGGCCAGGATCTTGTTGCGGGCGGCCGCCAGGGCCTGGGAGCCGGAGGCGCAGGCGGCGTAGGAGGTGTTGACCTCGCAGCCCTGCCAGCCCAGGGCCTGGGCGAAGGTGGCGCCGGCGACATAGCCGGGATAGCCGCAGCGGATGGTGGCGCCGCCGGAAACGAACTTGACGTCGCGCCAGGGGATGCCGGCGTCTGCCAGGGCCTCGCGGGCCGCGGCCACGCCGTACTCGACGAAATTGTGGCCCCATTTGCCCCAGGGGTGCATGCCGGCGCCGATAATGGCGATTTCATTGCTCATCAGTGCTGACCTCCCTGGCTGGCAAGCGGGCGCCACTTCCAGGTCATTTTGATGTCTTCCTCGGTTTCGTGCAGCGGTTCCAGCACCAGCTCCATCTCCATGCCTACTTTCAGGTCCGACACGGCAATCCCGCTAACCACCTGACCGAGGACGGTCATCTGCTCCTCTTCCAGGGTTACCGCGGCGATGGTGTAGGGCTCGAAGGGGTCGGCGGCGACGAATGGCGCTGGTGGCTGGTAGCAGGCGTTGGTGTAGCTCCAGATGCGCCCGGTGCGACTCAGCGGCACCTCGCGGAACTCGGTGCTGTCGCAGTCCGGATTCTTGCAATACCGGTTCTGCTTGGGGAAGAAGTAGGTGCCGCAGGCGCAGCACTGGCTGCCGATCAGCCGCGGCTGCTGGTCCAGAGTAAACCAGCCCTCAATGGCCGGGGCCAGGGGTTTGTTGCTCATGCAATGTACTCCGCTGATACGCGGCCTGCAGGGTACTATTCGCCTCCGGGGCAGGCAAGGTTGCGGACTGCGCGGCAAGCTTCTGTACAGGCGGGTATACCAATGCAGACTTCGCGGTTACCACTGCGCCCCGGGCTGGGCGAGAATAGCCTCCCACGACCAGACGAGGACCAACCAGCATGAAATTGTATGCAATGACCGGCGGTGCCACCGGCATCGGCGCCGCCCTCCGTGCGCAGTTGCAGCGGGCCGGGGACCAGGTAATCTCCATTGATATCAAGGAGGGCGACATCATCGCCGACCTGTCGATCAGCAGTGGCCGCGACGCGGCCCTGGCGGCAGTGCGGGAACGCGCGGCCGATGGCCTGGACGGCTTTATCGCCTGTGCTGGCCTGCCACCGGTCGCCCCCTCGCGCACCATCGCTGCGGTGAACTACTTCGGTGCGGTCGACCTGGCCACTGGCCTGCAGGACCTGCTGGGCAAGCGCCGGGGCACGGTATTGCTGGTAAGTTCCAACTCCGCGCCCATGACCCAGACCTCGCATCCCCTGGTACAGGCTTTTCTCGCCGGGGATGAGGCGGCGGCGCTGGCTGTGGCTGAAGGCGAACACGGGCAGACGGTCTACTCCGGTTCCAAATGCGCGCTGGTGCTGTGGATGCGCCGCAACGTGGTGGCCTGGGCGAAGGCCGGTGTGCGCGTCAACGCGGTTGCGCCCGGCATCACCCTGACTCCGCTGGCAGACCAGGTGTTCAAGGATCCCGAACTCGGCGACCTGATGCGCCAATTCGGCGCCAGCGTACCGTGGGGGGAGGCGGCGCAGCCAGACCAGATCGCCAACGTCATGCGCTTCATGTTGAGCGATGAAGCTGATTTTGTCTGCGGCTCGGTGTTCTTTGTCGACGGCGGCTCCGACGCCATGCTGCGCAGCGACGGCTTCTGATCAGCTGTCGCCGCTCGCCTCGGCAGCGCGAATGACCGTCGCAATCTCCGTACTGAGCGCCTGCAGCAGCCTGCTGTAGGCGCCGGCAGCATCCGCTGCCTGCCACCCGGGGCCAGGCAGTGGCTGCGACAGGCGGCTGATGCGCCGTTCCAGCGTGCCGGTCTCGCCCTGGCGTGACACCCGCCATTCCACCACCAGTTCCGCCGCCTGGTCGGCTGCATCCAGCGACAGCACCCAGAGCTGCACGGCATAGGCGGGCGCATCTGTCCGTTGCCAGGGATGGGGCCGGATATTCTGGGTGCCCAGCTCCGCCGCCAGATTCAGCCCCAGCACGCGCTGGATCCCGTCGGCGAGTGGCTCTGCCCAGCGTTCGAAGCTGGCGATATGCAGCTGGTTGCTGCCGCGACTGTAGACCAGGCTGTTGCGATTCAGGTATTCCGGAATCTCGATCGGACCGATACCGAGCGAGGGCGACTGGCCGCCGGCGACTGCCTGGGACTCGGCGCTGAGCAGGTAGAAATTGTGCTGCGGCGAGCTGCCACAGGCCACCAGCAATAGCGCCGCGGCAATACCGCAGAACAGGCGAATCGGAGTCATGGCATGTCCTCGCTTTTGCCCCGGAGCAGCGATTCCGGCTGCTCCTCGATGGTTTTGGCCAGCAGCTGCAGCGCCCGCCCGGCCAGCGCCAGCTCACGCAGGGCCTGATTGAGCTGGTAGGTTGTGGCGGAGTCTGGCGCCACCAGACCGTCGATTTCGGTCATGGTTCTCTCAAAGGCGGCCGCCGCGTCCTGCAGGGTGGCCAGGTTCTGGTCGAGCATGGTATTGAGCGCGGGCAAGGCATCGCTGGCCTGATTGACCAGCCTGTCGGTGCTCGCCAGTACCTGTTCCAGGCCCGGACTCGCGCCGGCCACGGCCGCCTGCAGCTCCGCGGTCAGGGCCTGCATGCCGGCCAGGGTCTTGCCCAGTTCCTGCGGCAGCTGGCGGAACTCTTCCTGGCCGATGAACTGGTCAATGCTGGCGGCGATGCTCTGCACGTCCGCGGCTATCTGGGCGATATCCAGCGACTCGATCTGGCGGGTGAATTTTTCCAGGCCGGTGGGAATGGTGGGAATCTGGGTGTACTCGCTATCGATCTGGGCCAGCAGGACCGGCGTCTCCGGGTGGAAGTCCAGCTGCACGTAGAGCAGGCCTGTAAGCAGGCTCTGCAGGTTGAGCTGGGCGCGCAGGCCGCGGCCAATGAGGTCGTCGATCATTTCCTCCGAAGCGCGGCGGGTACTCTGCACATTGGCGCTGGACACGTCGGCCTCCACCAGCATGATCAGGTTGGCGGTGTCGCTGTCGAGAATCAGGTTGATCCCGGTTACCTGGCCGATCTCCACCCCGCGCAGCGCCACCGGGGCGCCGACGCTCAAGCCCTTGACTGAACTGTCGAATACCATCACTACCCGGGTGCGCTCGGCGCCTACGCCGGAACCGAGCACAAACAGCAGCGTTGCCAGCGCAATCAGCAGCGCACCGATAATGAAGCCGCCTATGGCGACGCTGTGCGGGTGTTCGTCATTCACTGTCCTGATCCTCCCCTGCGGCAGCGCTGCGGGCCAGGAATTGGCGCACGACGGGCTGCTCGCTGCGGTCGCGCAGCTGCCGCGGATCACCATAGTCAATCATGGTGCGACTGCTGGCGTCCAGATAGACGCTGTTGGTGGCAATGGCGAAAATACTTTCCAGCTCGTGCGTCACCATGACCACGGTGGCGCCGATGGACTCTTTCAACTGCAGGATCAGGTCGTCCAGCAGCCGTGAGCTGATCGGATCCAGCCCTGCCGAGGGCTCGTCAAAAAACAGGATTTGCGGGTCCAGGGCAATGGCCCGGGCCAGCGCCGCGCGCTTGCGCATGCCGCCGCTGATCTCCGCGGGATAATAGCGCTGGAACCCGCCCAGGCCCACCAGTGATAGCTTGTAGTCAACCACATCGGCGACCTGCGTCGCCGTATAGTCGGTATAGAGTTGCAACGGCAGGCTGACGTTCTGCTCCAGGGTCATGGCACTGAACAGGCCGCCGGACTGATAGGTGATCCCCCAGCCGCGACGCATCATGTCACGCTCGACGTTGCTGGCGCGGGTGAAATTCTCGCCGTCATAGAGTATTTCACCGGCAGCGGGTTCTATCAGTCCCAGCATATGCTTGAGCAGGGTGCTCTTGCCGCAGCCGCTGCCGCCCATGATGACAAAAATGTCGCCGCGGTAAATTGCAAAGTCGAGGTCGCGCTGGATGACATTGCTGCCGAACGCCATTGTCAGGTTGCGGACTTCGATATGGACTTCGCGTGCGCTGTCGCTCATTACACGCCCAGGTGCTGGAACAGGATATTGATCGCCGCGTCGGCCACGATCAGGTAGACCAGGGAGGTGACCACGGCCTCTGTGGCTGCCTGGCCGACGCCGGCTGAATCGCGCCCGGACTGCATCCCGGAACGACAGCCGGCAATGGCAATCAGGATCGCAAACACCACGCTTTTCAGCATGCCGACGCCGATATGAGCCAGGCTGACGGCGGCACTGGCCTGGCTGGCGTATTGCAGCAGGGAGATGCCCATGCCGCCGGCCACGATGCCGCCGCCGAGGATGCCGAGGAGGTTGGCATAGATGGTCAGCAGCGGCATCATCACCACCAGCGCAAGAATCCGCGGGGTAACCAGGAACTCGACGGGGGAGATCCCCATGGTGCGCACGGCGTCGATTTCCTCGCTGGCCTGCATGGTGCCCAGCTGCGCCGCGTAGGCCGCCCCCGTGCGCCCCGCCATGACGATGGCGGTCATCAGTACGCCCATTTCCCGCAGCAGGCCGATGGTTACCAGGTCCGCGACATAGATGCCGGCGCCGAACTGCTGTAGCTGCACGGCACCCAGGTAGCCGAGGATCATGCCTACCAGAATGCTGGTGAGACTGATGATGGCGAAGGCATCCGGGCCCGCCTGATAGCAGAAGTGGCGGAAATCCGTGAACCGGGTATTGGCCCGGCCCCGCAGCAGTGCCCAGAGGGCCAGGCAGACATCGCCAAAAAATGCCAGTGACAGACGCAGATCATCAAGCAGATCGCGGAGCACTGCCAGCGGGTGCCCTCCCTGCCACCAGCGCTTGCTGGCAGCCTGCTCGGGGCGCCGGGGCGGTACGGAGGTGGCAATGCTCAGCAGGCGTCGGGCATTGTCCGGCAGATCGGCGTCCAGGAGTTCAATGTCCTGCTCCCGGCAGTAGTTGTGGCACTGCAACAGAAAGGCCATGAGCAGTGAATCCCACTGGCCCAGCTCGTTACAGACCAGGGTCAGTTGCCGCGGCACAGCGGCATTGAGTTGCGCTCGCAGTTCGGGGAAGGGTGGCACCTCGGCACCCTGGGTCCAGTCGCCACGGAGATGCAGTACCGTCTGGCGCGCAGCGTCGTCGCGCCGCAGTTCCAGGCCGGCAGCTTGCTCGCTCATGCAGTGTCAGGTCCAGGGCAGATGAAGCATCAGTTTACGCGTCACCCCTGGCATTTGCCAGCCGGCTACTGGAAGGGCAAGGGGGTGCGATGGGGGGTGATCGCGTCCACGGCCCTCTGGTATATCTCCCGCACCGGGGTTCGGTTTGCGACCTCCTGGCGGCGGGAAATCATGGTCATGGGGAACAGGTAGTTATCCGTTTCCCGGTAGCGCAGGGCCCGGTTGCGCCCCTGCTTGTCCTCATAAATGACCCAGTGCATGCCCAGTTCGTCTGCCAGCAGGTCTCCCAGAATCTTCCCCATGGCCTGCAACTCGCGAGTCTGGTTCGGGCGCACCAGGCCGCTGTCAAGCAGCCGTTGCAGCAACTCCAGATCCCTGTCCTTCTGGCCAATGAAGCCCTGGCCGAAGTGGCGGCGCGCAATGTCGTCAATGCTGGTGTGCTGCCGGGTCATGTACTGGCGGTCCAGGGCAGACAGGTCGCTGATCCACACCCGGTCCTGCGCCGACACGGGGGCGGCCAGGAGAATCAGCATTGGCAGCAACAGGTAGCAGGTCGCGTGGCCCGGCATCCGCTGGATGTGTCTCATGATATACTCCGTCACCGTCTCAGAGGCTTGAGACTGCCTTTCCGGGCAGCAGTTCATTTTAGCGCAATCCGGTTGTTATCCTCGCCCCGGCATGGATAATTGCCCTCTTTATTTCCCGGCGCCTCTGGCCAGGCCACCGAGCAGCGGACATTTCTGGAGATTTTCAATGATTACCGGCAGTATCGTCGCTCTCGTGACGCCCATGCATGCGGATGGCAGCCTCGACTGGGAGAGCCTGGAGCGGCTGCTCGACATGCACATCACTGCTGGCACCAGTGCCATTGGAGCAGTGGGCACCACGGGTGAGAGTGCAACCCTGAGCGTGCCTGAACATCTTGAGGTGATCAAATATTGTGTCAAGTACGTGAACGGGCGCATTCCCGTTATCGCGGGCACCGGCGCCAATTCCACCCGCGAGGCGATCGAGCTCACTACATCGGCTGCTCGCAATGGCGCCGATGCCTGCCTGCTGGTAACGCCGTACTACAACCGGCCCACCCAGCGTGGCCTCTACGAGCATTTCAAGGCGATTGCCGCGGCGGTGTCCATTCCGCAGATTCTCTATAATGTCCCCGGCCGCACCGCGGTCGACATGGACAACGACACCGTGGTCCGGCTGGCGGAGCTGGATAACATCATCGGCATCAAGGATGCGACCGGGGACCTGTCCCGGGTACCGGACTTCAAGGCTCGCTGTCCCGCTGAATTTGCCATTTATTCCGGTGACGACCCGACCGCGATGGAGTTGATCCTCGCCGGTGGTCACGGCAATGTGTCGGTGACTGCCAACATCGCTCCCCGGCAGCTGGCAGAACTGTGCCGGCTGGCGCTGGCGGGTGACCGCCAGCAGGCAAGCCTGATCAACGACCGGCTCTCGGGCTTGAACCGGGCACTTTTTCTCGAGGCCAACCCCATTCCGGTCAAGTGGGCCATGTGGGAGCGCGGCTTGATCGAGTCGGGCATTCGGTTACCCTTGACCCCACTGGATGAGCGCTACCATGCGCAGGTCCTGGCAGCTTTGGAGGCAGCAGGAATTTAATGACAGAACGTATCGGGGTTTTCATGCGCGCGCTTGTGGCCGCTACACTGGTGCTCAGCGCCAGCGGCTGCAGTTATTTATTCGGGGAGGAGGGCATGTTTCCGGACACCTCCGAGGATTACAAGCGGGCGCGGGAGCAGGCGCCTATCCAGCTGCCCGAAGGCAAGGACGACTCCGCGCTGCAGGAAATCTACCCGATCCCGCCAGTGCGTGACAACCTGATCCTGGACGGTGAATTCGAGGTGCCGAGACCCACTCCGCTGGTGGCCGGTGCCGGGGAAGATGTGGTTCGTATCCAGTCTCTTGGTGACGAGAGCTGGGCGTTGATTGCGATCGCTCCGGGACAGCTGTGGCCACAGGTCCGCAGCTTTCTCGCCGCGGCGGGTATTCCGGTGGCGAGAGTGGATGCCCAGGCCGGTATCATTGACAGCGACTGGCTGGAGCTGGAGGGACAGGCAATGGCCTCCCGCTTCCGTTTCCGGATCGAGCAGGGGGTCCAGCGCGGCAGCAGTGAACTGCATGTACTGCAGATGGACCAGGCCGGGGATGGCGTTACCTGGCCGTCCCTGTCGGACAACATCGCCCAGGAGGGCGAGATGCTGCGCGCGGTCGCCCAGTTCATAGCCAACAGCGCCGATTCCGCGCCGGTCTCCATGATTGCAGACCGCGCCATGAGTGCCGAGGGCAAGATCTCGCTCGAGGAGGCGGATGCCGGCTACACCTTTATCCGGGTGGGGCTGCCGTTCACCCGTGCCTGGGCCGCTCTGGCCAAGGCCCTGGAAGATTCGCGCTTTGAGATCACCGACCGCGATCGCAGCGAGGGTACCTACTTCGTTCGCTACCTCGGGGAACAGGCCGAGGAAGAGCAGGGCTGGTTCTCGCGGCTGTTCTCGGGAAGCGATGACGATACGCTGGCCAATCGCGAGTTTCTGGTCACCGTGGCGGCCGAGGGTGAGCGGGCAGTCACCGTGCGCCTGGCACCGCTTGACGACGCTGCCGGGCCGCTGGAGAAGCGGGACGAACAGGAGCTGCTGGCCCTGCTCAAAGGCAACATTAACTGAGGCCGGCGCCCGTGTTGCGCTTTGCCTCCCTTGGCAGTGGCAGCAAGGGTAACGCCACAGTGGTGGCTGCGGGCGACAGCATCGTGCTGATTGACTGCGGGTTTTCGCTGCGCGAGACGCGGCGCCGGCTGGCCCTGCTGGGGCTGGAGGCGGAGCAGTTGAGCGCTATCCTCGTCACCCATGAACACAGTGATCACAGCGCCGGGGTCAGCCGTCTGGCTCGCCAGGTCAATGTTCCCGTTTACCTGACCCAGGGCACCTGGAACAGCGGTCGCCTGCAGGGCTGTCCCGAGGTTGTCCGGTTCAATTGCGATCACCGCTTCCACATCGGCCAGCTTGAGGTCGAGGCAGTGGCGGTCCCGCACGATGCCCGTGAGCCGTGCCAGTTCCGCCTGCGGCACGGCGGTCGCAGCCTCGGGGTGCTGACTGATCTGGGCAGTGTGACCAGCCATGTGGTGGAGCGCTTCCGGGGCTGCGATGCGCTGGTGCTGGAGTTCAACCACGATCTGGAGATGCTGCGTCGCGGCGGCTACCCGCCTGCACTGAAACGGCGGGTCGCGGGCGACTGGGGTCACCTCAACAACGACCAGGCAGCCGCGCTGCTGCAGCAGCTGGGTACCGAAAAGCTGCAACATCTGGTACTGGCGCATATCAGTGAAAACAACAATTGCCCGCAACGGGCGGCGCTTGCGCTGGCTTCGGTTTACGGCCCTCTGGATGAGCGCGTGGTATTTGCCGCCCAGGACCGGGGTTTCGACTGGCTGGGGTTACCTGCAGTGGCGGGGCAGGGTCAGCCGCTGTAGTGACTGCAACTGTCCCGGGCCCGGACAGCGCAAACCGCCGTTGCCTTTCAGGCTGAGGATCGCCAGTTCAGGCAATCGATACAGAGGGCTGGCATCCTCGATCCGGTTGTCGTCCAGCACCAGTGTGCGCAGCTCCAGCAGAACCCGCAGCTCTCCGATATCGGCAATGGCATTACCCGCCAGGTCTACCCGGCTCAGGCTGGAGAAGTGTCCCAGGCCTTCGAGACTCCTCACGTTGGCGCCGCTGCACTCGAGCTCCTGCAACTGCCCGACGCTGCTGACCCTGTTGTCGTTGATGGTGCGCGTCACGCAGTCGCGCAGGCCCGGATCGACGATCCGGAAATCGGTCAGCAGTGGGCGCGGGCTGTAGACTACCCGTTCATTGACACTGACGTCGTATTGCTGGCAAGCGCCGAGCCCGACTATGGCCGCAAGTCCCATGAGCAAACGGTAGATCATTAGAGTGGCCTCTCTCAGGGTCCTGGTACGGGTGCGGGCCGACAACACATGGCTTCCACCTCTGCCGCGCTCTATAATGCTACCGGCAAAGGCGGACAAAAACGAGTGTGGAATGGCTACTTCCGGAGAAACGCCGGGTACCGGGTCCGATGGTGGCGTCGAAAATACCATCAGCATCGTCCAGCGCGGCAACCTGAAATCGCTGGAGGCATCGCTGCGCAGGCAGTGGCGTCTGGGCCAGAATATCGTGCTTTGCTGGAGTGCTGACGAGCGCGGCCTGCTGGTGATCTTTGTGCCCCATTATTTCCTCGGCAACTACTGTGCCCGGGTGGGTGATGTCGCCGGCTCCGACAATGAGGCATTCGTCCGCGAACTCATCTCCGGCCGTCGGCGCAAGCAGCGGGATGAGCTCTTTGCCATAGCCGAGCGGCTGGATGTGGCGCCGGGATTCATCAAACTTGAAGCGCCGCTGGCGGATGAGACGCCGGTCATGAATGCCGTGGAGCAGCTGATCAAGCGCTACGGTCTCAGTTATGTCAGCGACCGGGCCGTGCTGCTGTTTGACATTGCCGAGTTTTCCCTGTTCACGCCCTTCGAGCAGGCGAGCCAACTCAACAGCCTGTCTTATTCGTTCAATTCCGCCTATAACAAGCTGCTGTCCAAGGGCATTGAAATTCACTTTTCGCGGACTACGACCGGTGACGGTTATTATGTCTGGAATAGACAGCTGGGCCCGGCCGCGAACCGGGATTTGTTTATCTTCATGCTGCTGGTGGTGGCGGATAACGCGGTTGCACGCGCTGCGTCCCACGGCAACACCGTGCCGGTGATCCGCACGGCTTTCCATATCGGCAGTCACTACGAGCTGTATCAGGCAGAGGGCGTCAATCCCACGGTCCACAGCTACATTGTTGGGGACGTTACTATCGAACTGGCACGGATGGTGGGTGAGGCCCTGCCCGACCAGATGCTTGTCGGGCACTTTGAGTGCCGCCTGCCGGCAGACGCCGACCATGTGACGCAAATGCCGGGGACAGTGTTCTCCCCGGTTTTCATTCAGCATTGCAGTCGCACACTGGCTGCGATCGAGGGCGTACAATTTGCCGGCAAGGTGATTGCCGATACCCGCTGTTACCTCAGTGGCTCCTCTGACCCGGGAGAGCGCCGTGCGGCGCGTCGCTTCGTGATCGTCGACAAGCATGGCCTGTCTCGCCACGCCTACAACCTGGAAGCGACGATACAGCTGCAGGACACGACGCTTGCGCTGGGGCTGGATGAAAGCGCCCTGCCCACGGCACCGCGCCGGCAGCCGAAGCTTGCCGCCAGTCGGGAGCAGGGCGAGCAAGTCCTGGAGCAACAGGGTGAAGAACTGGCCACCTTGTTGCAACGTCGTCGTTTCGACTCAGGTATTAGCGAGGAGTAGGCCCTTGCAGGGAATGACTGCGAGCACCCGGAGGGATGTTGCCGATATCGTGAGCCTGGGCGATGCCGCGGCTGTCATGGCTGAGGTGCACTCGATACTGGCACGCTGCTGGCCCGATGCCGATTGGCAGCCACTGGATCCGCTTGGGGCGCTGTTCCGGCAACTCTACGAAGGGCGGCACCCCGACTACCGTGGCTGCGAAGTTGGCTATCACAATGCGGAACATGTTCTGGATGTGACCCTGGCGATGGCGCGACTGCTGGCGGGGAGGGAGCTGCGCTGGGGCCACACCTGGAGCCTGGGCCCCGACTTCGCGCTGGCCGGTATCGCCTGTGCACTGTTGCATGATTCGGGTTACCTGCGGCGGCGGGCGGACAACCGCCACGGCACTGGGGGTGCCTATACCCGGACCCACGTTGCCCGCGGGGCTGCCCTGATTGCTGCGCAGTTGCCGGCCGCCGGACTGGAGTCACTGGCGCCCCTGTGTACCCGCCTGATTCATTTCACCAACTGCACTCGCAGCCCGGCAACGGTGCGCGTGGCCAGTGGCGCCGAAAGGCAACTCGGTGGGCTGTTGGGTACCGCCGACCTGCTGGCCCAGCTTGCTGCTCCGGACTATCTGGAGAAGTGCCGGCAAGAGCTGTACGACGAGTTCGAGGCCAGCGGCTTTGCTGGCAAGGATGGTTGTGCCTATACCCACGGTCTCGTCTACCTGTCCCGGGATGACCTCATGCGCCGCACCCCGGACTTTATCCACCGGGTGGCGGGGCCACGGATAGAGCGCGATTTTGCCGGTGCCTACCACTATGCCAGTGTCTGGTTCGGCGGCCGCAACCACTATCTTGATGCCATTGTTGCCAACAGCGAGCGCCTGGATGCCATGTTGTCCCGGGCACGGAGTGCCTGACCCGGCCTGCCCTGCGCTCCGTCACTGTCGCTGGCGGCCGCAGCCATGATCGGCGTACAGGCGACTGTGGTCACCGCCAGCACGGCGGCAGAGGCACTCGCTGCCGCCCTTGCGCTGCCGCTGTTGGCACCCGGTGAGGCGGTGGACGAAAACCGTTTCGTGGCCCTGTTGCTGGTCTCTCCCGACACCGTGGCCCTGCGCGCGCCGGGTCGCTCTGCGCCAAACCCGGTTGTGGTTGATTTCGGCGCTGCCGCCATGCGTCACCGGCGCCGTGGTGGGCAGAATGAGCTGCTGGGTCGCGCCGTGGGCGTTGGCAGGAAGAGCCCGCTGCGGGTGCTTGATGCGACAGCCGGGTTGGGCCGGGACAGCTTTGTGCTGGCGGACCTGGGGTGTGAGGTCACCCTGGCGGAGCGGGAGCCGGTGGTGGCGGCGCTATTGCGCTCGGGGCTGGTCGGGGCGCAGCGATCCGGCGATGCCTGGCTGCGCGAGGTTGTCGGGCGGATGACGCTTGCCGAGGGCGAAGCTCGTCACCTGGGCGCCGCCGCCCTGCTGCGGCAGGATGTCATCTACCTAGATCCGATGTTTCCGCCGCGGGATAAATCGGCGGCAGTGAAAAAAGAGATGGCCCTGTTCCAGGCCCTGTTCAGTCGCCCCGGGGCCGCTGAGGATGCCGATGCCCTGCTGGGCTGGGCCCTGCAGGCGCCAGTGGCCCGGGTGGTGGTGAAGCGACCGCTTAAAGCGGCCCCTCTGGCTGGTCGTGCACCCTCCCACGCCATCCGCGGCAAGGCCGTGCGCCACGATGTCTATGTGCTGTCGGCACTCGGCGCAAACTGAACTGTAATCCGTTCAATGCCGGGAGGCCACCCGGAACAGGCGTCGGGTAAGGAGGGACTGGAACAGCGGGTCCACCCAGCGGTACAGGCGCCCGGAAA
This sequence comes from Haliea sp., assembly GCF_040221975.1. Taxonomy (GTDB): domain Bacteria; phylum Pseudomonadota; class Gammaproteobacteria; order Pseudomonadales; family Halieaceae; genus Haliea. The sequence continues at coordinate 120,727 of NZ_JAVJWR010000017.1, read as the reverse complement.
GATAGACCGGTTTCCCCTTCTCCACCCCTCGCAGTCCTTCCCGGACCACGACGTCGGCGTCATACCAGAGGAACCCGGGCATCGCGTCCTTCATGTCCTGCAGGCCCGCAGTACTGTGGAAATCCGTGTGCGTGTAACCGGGGCAGAGGGCACAAACCTTGACGCCACTGCCGTGCAGGGTCACGGCGAGATCCTCCGAGAGGGCGATCAGGTAGGCTTTGCTGGGGCCGTAGTTGCAGCCGCCCGAGCGGGGAATGCGGCCTGCCACCGAGGCAACATTGATGACCCGGCCAAAACCCCGTTCCCGCATGGGGGGAATGAACAGGTGGCAGAGCTCGGCGACCGCCAGCATCATCAACTGGAAGAACGCCTGGTGTTCGCCCCAGTCCCGGTCGGTGAGCAGATCGGAGCCGGCCACCCCGGCATTGTTCACCAGGAAATCGACCGTGATCTCCCTGGCAGCGAGGGCGTCGAACAGGGTCCGGGGCGCGGCGGGATCGGCCAGGTCGGCAGTTTCAATCTGCACATCGCAGCCGTACTGCTGGCGCAGGTCTGCAGCCAGTGCGTCCAGCTTGTCGCGACGCCGTGCCACCAGGACCAGGTTGTAGCCGTCCGCCGCCAGCTGGCGCGCGAACTCGGCGCCGAGTCCGGCGGAAGCACCGGTAACCAGTGCGGTGCGCTTGCGCGTCATGCCGTTTCTCCCCAAGATATCGTTTACCGAAGGCGCATGGTACGACACCCGTCGACGCCTGTCTGCGCCAGCCCTGAACAACTGCAAGGAACACGATGTCATGAGCGATACCCGGCACATTGCCCTGGTTACCGGCGCCTCCGCGGGACTGGGGGCGGAGTACTGTCGTCAGCTGGCGCAAAGCTGTGGCACCATTATAGCGGTGGCGCGCCGGGCCGATCGGCTGCAGGCGCTGCAGGCAGAGCTGGCCGGCAGCACCCGGCTGGTGCCGGTGGTCGCTGACCTGGCCACGGTGGAAGGCGTGACGCGCACCGTGGAAGCCCTGCGCCAGCAGGGGCCGGTGGATATCCTGATCAACAATGCCGGCTTCTCAACCTTTGGGGATTTCGGACGCAGCGTGCTGGAAGATGAATTGCAGGTGGTGCGCCTGCAGATTGACGCCACGCTGGAACTGGTGCGGGCCGCGGTGCCCTTCATGCGTGAACGCGGCGGCGGCCAGATTGTGAACGTGGCCTCTATTGGCGCATTCCTGAACATGAAGCAGACCGCGGTATACGGCGGCTGCAAGGCCTTCATGGTCTCCTTCTCGCAGGCGCTGCAGGCCGAAGTCGCGGCGGATAACATCCGGGTACAGTGCCTCTGTCCGGGCCTTACCCGCACTGAAATCCACGACACGACCTATTTCGAGGGTTTTGACAAGACCCGCATGCCGCCGGAGTTGTGGATGGATGCGGCGCCGGTAGTGGCCGCCAGCCTGGCGGCGCTGGCGCAGGACCAGGTCGTCGTCGTCCCCGGCAGCGTCAATCTGGAGATGGTGCGGGGCGGGCTGCAGCAGCAGCTGCAATCACTGCAGTAGCAGACGCTGCAGAATGCCGCGATAGAGTTCCGCGAGGCGCGGCAGGTCGGCGGCGCGCACGCATTCATTGCGCTTGTGAATGGTGGCGTTTACCGGGCCCAGTTCCAGCACCTGGGCCCCGGTGGGAGCGATGAAGCGCCCGTCCGAGGTGCCGCCGGCGGTGGACAGCTGGGTCTCGAGCCCGGTGCAGTCGCGAATGGTTTCGACCGCGGCGCTGACCAGGTCTCCGCTGGCAGTCAGGAACGGCTCGCCACTGAGCTGCCAGTCGATGCTGTAATCCAGCTTGTGGGCGTCCAGTATCGCTTCGGTACGGCGGCGCAGCTCTGTCGCCGTCACCTCGGTCGAGAAGCGGAAATTGAACATCACTGCCAGCTCGCCGGGGATGACGTTGGTCGCGCCGGTGCCGCTGTTGATATTGGATAGCTGCAGCGAGGTGGCCGGGAAGAAGACGTTGCCCAGGTCCCAGACCTGGCAGGTAAGCGCATGCAGCGCCGGCAGCGCCCGGTGAATGGGATTGTCGGCAAGTTGTGGATAGGCGATGTGGCCCTGCACCCCGCGGACGGTCAACAGGGCGCCGAGGGAACCGCGACGTCCGTTCTTGACCACATCTCCAAGCTGTTCATTGCTGGAGGGCTCCCCCACCAGACACCAGTCAATCTGTTCTCCCTGCTGCTGCAGGTGCGCTACCACCTTGATCGTGCCGTCGTGGGCCGGACCTTCCTCATCGGCAGTGATCAGGAAGCCGATACGGCCGGGGTGATCCGGGTGAGCGGCGACGAAATCCTCGCAGGCGATGATCATTGCCGCCAGGCTGCCCTTCATGTCGGCCGCGCCGCGGCCGTAGAGCAGGCCGTCGCGCAGTTCCGGATTGAAGGGCGCCGAGTCCCAGGCCGACTCCGGCCCGGTGGGAACCACGTCGGTATGGCCGGCGAAAACCAGTAGCGGACCGCTGTTGCCGCGCACCGCCCAGAAGTTCTTTACCTCGCCAAACTGCAGCGGCGTGCAGGCGAAGCCGATCGCCTCCAGGCGCGCCATCATCAGCTCCTGACAACCGGCATCGTCCGGCGTTACGGAGGGGCGCCGGATCAGGTCGCAGGTCAGCTCCAGTGTCCGTTCCACGTGTGTGCTCCCGGTGGTCAGTTGTGGGCGTGCAGTTCGGCGTTCAGCTCGATGGCGGAGCGGTTGGTCAGGCATTCCACCGAGCCGTTGGTGGAGTTGCGCCGGAACAGCAGCCCCGACTTGCCGGCCAGCTCTCGCGCTTTCACCGTCTCTACCGGCAGACCCTCGCTGTCGAGCAGTACCACCTTGGTACCGGCGGTAACGAACAGGCCCGCTTCCACCGTGCAGCGGTCACCCAAGGGTATGCCGATGCCGGCGTTGGCACCGATCAGGCACTCCTTGCCGACCGAGATGATGATGTTGCCCCCGCCGGACAGGGTGCCCATGGTCGAGCAGCCACCGCCGAGGTCCGAGCCACTGCCCACCGTGACCCCCGCGGAAATCCGCCCCTCGATCATGCCCGGACCCTCGGTACCGGCATTAAAGTTGACGAAGCCTTCGTGCATGATGGTAGTACCGGCACCGAGATAGGCGCCCAGGCGGACCCGGGCAGTGTGGGCGATGCGCACGCCGCCCGGGACCACGTAGTTGGTCATCTTGGGAAACTTGTCGACACAGCTGACTTCCAGGGTGTCGCCACGCAGGCGGGCGGCGAGCTGGCGCGCCGGCAACTCGCCGATATCGATGGCGCCCTCGCTGGTCCAGGCGACATTGGGCAGAATGCCGAACAGCCCCTGCAGGTTGGTGCCGTGGGGCTTCACCAGCCGGTGGGACAGCAGGTGCAGCTTGAGGTAGGCCTCGGGTACCGTGATTGGCGCTACATCTTCACGCAGCAATACCGCCACCACCGGGGCATCGCTGCCGGCGAGCTGTGCGGCCAACTGCGCCTGGCGGGTCTCATCCACCGCCGTCAGTTCTGCCTCCAGGGCGAGCAGCTGCTCGCGGTCGAGCGGCGTGCGATTGTCACCGGCGCCGGCTGCATTGACCAGGGCGGCGGGCGGATTCAGCACTGGCTCGGCAAAGAAGACTTCCAGCCATTCGCCCTCGCTGTTGTGGGTGCCCAGGCCCAGGCCGAAGGCAAATGCAGTTGTGCTCATGTCGATTGTATCCTGGCTGCCCCGCTGTCGCGGGTGTGAATCAAAGGGTGTGGCGCTGGAATAGCGCACCCCAGGTTTTTTCCGAGAACCCGCAGTGACGCTCGTGGCCGATGTCCAGCAGCGGGCGCTTGATCAGCGTGGGGTGCTGCAGAATCGCCGCGAGCGCTGCCTTGTCATCCATGGCCTCGCGGGTGGACGCTGGCAATGCCTTCCAGCTGGTGCTGCGCTTGTTGACCAGGGTGTCCCAGCCCAGTTCGGCGAGCCAGCCCCTTACCTGCTCTGCGCTGACGCCATCCTCCCGCAGATCGTGAAAGCGGTACTCCACTTCGTGCAGTTCCAGCCAGCGGCGCGCTTTCTTCACCGTGTCGCAGTTGCTGATGCCGTAGAGGGTGATCATGCGGGCCTCGTTCCTGGCGGGTTTTTGGGGGACGCAAGGATAACAAAAAATGCGGGTGCTGACAGGCACTTCGGCTGCAGCGTCGCTCTGTGCCCTTAGTTCGCGAGGCGGCCTGACGGACGCTGCGTCGCTCCAGTGCCTCCGTTCTCGTGGCGGCCTGACGGACTGCGCGTCCCGGCGCTGTGTCGCTCCGGTCCCTTCGTTCACTCGGCAGCCTCACGGCTGCTGCGTCGCTCCGGCACGGGAAGATCCTTTTGCTCCACTGCGGGCGCATGCGCCCGGAATGGAGTATCGGAGTCCGCGTCTCCCGGAGCGACGCAGCGTCCGTCAGGCCGCCCCGCGAACGAAGCGATCCAGAATGACCCTCGCGCGCCGCTGCTGCCGCAAGGTGCAGGCTCCATCGCCAGTACACAGTCAGTGCACTTGCCGATATTGTATATGCTGGTAATATACAGAGATGATCGATTGGCGGAAAGTCACCGGGTTTCAGTGGGACGCCGGCAACGCGCGAAAAAGTGTTGCCAAGCATTACGTTACCCAGGCAGAGGCCGAACAGATCTTTTTCAATCAGCCCTTGCTCGTCGTGGAAGATGTGAAACACAGTCAACAGGAATCCCGGTTGCATGCGCTGGGTCGCACCGACGATGATCGACGGCTTCACGTTACTTTTACCCTGCGCGAGTCTGGAAGCCTGATACGCGTAATCTCGGCTCGAGATATGCACCGGAAAGAGAGGGCCTTTTATGGGTAGACTGAAGAAAACACCTGTGTTCAATACAGAAGCCGAAGAGCGTGAGTTCTGGGAAAGCCATGACTCCAGCGATTACGTCGATTGGAACAAGACACAGACGGTGGTACTTCCTCATTTGAAACCATCAACCAGGACAATTTCCTTGCGGCTGCCCGAAGGCCTTCTGGAGCGAATCAAGATTGAAGCCAATAAACGTGATATGCCCTATCAGTCTCTGATCAAGGCGTGGCTTGCTGATGATGTGGAAGAGAGTCAACGGCAGCGCTGAGTCCTTATGCTTTTTTTTCCGCAGCTGGCCTGAGGGCCGCTGCGTCGCTCCAGTTCCCTTCGTTCACTTGGCAGCCTGACGGACTGCGCGTCCCGGCGCAGCGTCGCTCCGTGTTACCTTCGTTCCAGTGGCAGCCTGACGGCTGCTGCGTCGCTCCGGCACGGGAAGCTCCTTTTGCTTCACTACGGGCGCATGCGGCGCGCGTTCCCTCAATAATCTTGCGTTGCCGTCTGGCCGCGCACCTTGTGAGCCGTGCTGGCACTCGGCATGGCTGCGGCAGTTCTGGATCTGGCCTGTTCCCACTTTCAGGGCTGCAGGTTGGCAGCCACTAAGTGGAGGGCGGCGGGCGCACCGACGCCCTCCGAGCCCGCAAAAGGACACTTCCGCCCCGGATCAACGCGGCGGGCAGGCTGGAGCCACGGTACGTTGTCAGTGCTGCGGTGAACGTGGGCGGGCTTCAAGCTGCAATGCCTCGCTTGGGCAATCGAGAGTCGAAGTCACGAGCGATGGCCCCTGCACCCCGCGTTGATTCGGGGGGCGGGGGCTGCGAGACGGACTTGGAGGGCGTCGGTGCGCCCGCTCAATCGTCTTAGTGGCTGCCAGCCCCCAGCCCTGAAAGTGGGAACAGGTCAACTCAACTGGCACCGACGCCATGGCAAGTGCCAGTCCCGCTCACACCTTGCGCGGCCAGCTGGCAGCGCAAGAACACAGCAGGAACGCGCGCCGCATGCGCCCGGAATGGAGTATCGGAGTCCGCGTCTCCCGGAGCGACGCAGCGGTCGCCAGGCCGCCACGCGAACGAAGCGATCCACGGGGCAGTCCCGGAGCGACACTGCGCCGGGACGCGCAGTCCGTCAGGCCGCCCCGCGAACGAAGCCTCAACAGTATCAGGCCTTGCGCGTCTGTTTCGGGTGCTTGCGCTCCGGGTAACAGGTTCTGCATATCTCGCAGACCCGCCCATCGCAGCCCCGCGCGCTGCAGAACTCGCGGCCGTAGTAGATGATCTGCAGATGCAGGCGATTCCAGTACTCACGCGGGAACAGGCGCTTGAGGTCGCGCTCGGTCTGGACCACGCTCTTGCCGCTGCTCAGACCCCAGCGCTGGGCCAGGCGATGGATGTGGGTGTCCACCGGGAAGGCGGGTATGCCAAAGGCCTGGGACATGACCACGCTGGCGGTCTTGTGGCCGACCCCGGGCAGGCGCTCGAGTGCTTCCATGTCCGCCGGCACCTCGCCGCCGTGCTCCTCCAGCAACAGTTCGCTGAGGCGCTTGATGGCCTGCGATTTTTGCGGTGACAGGCCGCAGGGGCGGATGATCTCGCGGATCTGGTCGACTTCCAGCCCTGCCATGGCGGCGGGTGTGTCGGCCAGCGCGAACAGGGCAGGGGTGACCTGGTTGACCCGCTCGTCGGTGCACTGGGCGCTGAGCAGGACCGCGACCAGCAACGTGAACGGATCCTTGTGCTGCAGCGGGATCGGCGGCTCGGGGTACAGTGTCTGCAGGCGCTGCAGGATAAAGGCGACCCGCTCGGGTTTGCTCAGCATGCTGCTACAGCGCCCCCAGCAACTGTACCATGCGCTGGGCAGCCTCCACGCAGTCCTCCTGCGAGGCCACCAGTGCCATGCGTACCCGGTTGGCGCCGGGATTGCCGCTGTCGGTGTCCCGTGCCAGATAGCTGCCGGGTACCACGGTCACATGTTGCCGGGCGTAGAGCTGGCGTGCGAAATCCGTGTCGCTGCCCGGGGTTTCCGGCCACAGGTAGAAGCCGGCATCCGGGCGCTGCACCCGCAGGTGCCCGGAGAGTATGGCCAGCACGGCGTCGAATTTCTCCCGATAGCGCTGGCGATTGACCCGCACGTGCTCCTCGTCGCGCCAGGCGGCACTGCTGGCATGTTGATGGTGCAGCGGCATGGCGCAGCCGTGATAGGTGCGGTAGCGGAGGAAGTCGGCCAGTACTGCGGCATCGCCGGCGACAAAGCCCGAACGCAGCCCGGGCAGGTTGGAGCGCTTGCTCAGGCTGTGGAAGACAACGCAGCGCCGGTAGCTGTCGTTGCCCATGCGCGCACAGGCCTGTAACAGACCAGGCGGCGGGGCCGCTTCATCGCTGTAGATCTCCGAGTAGCACTCGTCGCTGGCGATGATGAAGTCGTACTTTTGCGCCCGTTCCACCAGCGCCTGCAGTTGTGGAATCGACATCACCGCGCCGCTGGGGTTGCCTGGGCTGCAGATGTACAGCAACTGGCAGCGGCGCCACCAGCTCTCGGGCACGCTGGCAAAGTCGGGCAGATGGCTGCTGGCCGCAGTGGCATTGATAAAACCGGGTTCGGCGCCTGCCAGCAGGGTCGCGCCCTCGTAGATCTGGTAGAAGGGGTTGGGACTCAGCACCATGGCTTCCGGGCCAGCGGTCACCACCGCCTGGGCGAAGGCAAACAGGGCCTCGCGGGTGCCGTTGACTGGCAGTACCTGTGTTTGCGGGTCTACGGCCGTGAGCTGGAACCGACGCTGCAGCCAGGCGGCAATGGCTTCCCGCAAGCTGTCCTCGCCGCGGGTGGCCGGGTAATTGGCCAGCAGTGGCAGATGTGCCGCCACGGCATCCAGCACGAACTGCGGCGAAGGGTGCCGCGGCTCGCCAATGGACAGGGGAATGTGTGGACGGTCCGCAGGTGGCTGCAGATCCGCGAACAGTGCCCGCAGCTTTTCAAAGGGGTAGGGTTGAAGTCGGTCCAGCAATGTATTCATCGGTGGTCAGGTGTCCCCTGCCTGGTCGTCCAGCTGTTCTCGAATGGCGCGCTGGATAGTCTCGCACAATACCGGATCGGTCAGCGGCTGTTGCTGTGCGTCGGTGATAAAGAAGACGTCCTCCACCCGCTCGCCCAGGGTCTGGATCTTGGCGGCCTGCAGGTCCACGTTGTAGTCGACGAAGATCCGTCCGATGCGGGCCAGCAGGCCCGGCCGATCGCGGGAGGACACTTCCAGCACGCTGACATTCATGATCTCGTCAATCGACATGCTGGTCTCGGTTGGCACCAGAAAGGACTTGATCTGGCGCGGGGTGAGACGCTGGACATTGGGTGCCCGGTCCAGGTTGGAGGCCAGGGCCCGGCTCAGATGGTCCTTGATATGCCGCAGGCGTGCACTTTCCTCGGCAATGGAGCTGCCGTCCGAGTTCAATACGTAGAACGTGTCCAGGCTCATGCCGTCGCGGGCGTTGTAGATACGGGCGTCATGGACGCTGAGCTCCAGCTGTTCGAGTTCGGCGCAAACACGCGAAAAGAGCTGCGCGTGGCTGCGGGCATGAATGAAGATCTGCGTGGTATTGGCCACGCTGGAGTCAGAGCTGTTGCGGATCAGCACCAGCGGCTGGTCGCGCTCATAGTGCCCGGCAATGGCTTCCGTATGCCAGGCGATGTCCTCGGGTTTTTCCCGCAGGAAGTAGTCCTCGCCCTGTTCGCGCCAGAGATCCTCCAGCTCCTCCACAGTGAAGCCGCGGTATTCCAGCAGATCCGTGGCGGTCTTGCGGGTCTGCTCAATCCAGACCTGCTTGTCGACGGGATTCTCGAGACCGCGGCGCAGGGCTCTGCGGGTACCGGTGTAGAGCTGGCGCAGCAGGCTGCCGCGCCAGGCGTTCCAGAGCGTGGGATTGGTGCCGTTGATGTCCGCCACGGTGAGCGTAAACAGGTAGTCCAGCCGGTCGAGGTCGCCGACGTGGTGGGCGAACTGCTGGATCACGTCCGGGTCGGAGATGTCCTTGCGCTGGGAGACGGCGGACATGGTGAGGTGGTTTTGCACCAGCCATACCACCAGCCCGGTGTCATGCTCGTCGAGGCCATGCTCCTGGCAGAAGCGCTCGGCGTCGACCGCGCCCAGCTCCGAGTGGTCACCGCCCCGGCCCTTGCCGATGTCGTGATAAAGGCCGGCGATGTACAACAGCTCGATTTTCGGCAGTCGGCGGGCCACCCGGCTGGAGACGGGGAAGCGCTCGTCGAACTCGGGTTTCTGGAAGCGCCGCATGTACTGGATCACTTCCAGAGTGTGCGCGTCCACGGTGTAGGTGTGGAACAGATCGTGCTGCATCTGGCCGACGATGCGCCCGAACTCGGGCAGATAATTGCCCAGCACGCCATAGCGGGTCATGCTGCGCAGCAGGCGGGTCATGTTGTAGGGCGAGCGCAGGATCTCCAGAAAGCTGGCGCGATTGCGCGGATCCGCTCGGAAGGTGCTGTTGATCAGGTGGCGGTGCTCCCGGATCAGACGGATGGTGGGTGTTCCAACGCCGATAATACCCGACTCCCGGCCCGCCAGTACGAAGATCTCCAGCAGGGCGCCGGGTTCAGTACTGAACAGATCGTCGCGCAGGGCTTCGATGTAGCCGTTGCGGACCTGGAAGCGCTCGTTGAGGATCCTGACGTCATCCACCGTGTCCGCCCGCAGGATGGCCTGGTCAAAGTTCTGGATCAACAGCTCATTCAGCTCGCCCAGGGCCAGGGCCCAGCGGTAGTAGGTCTGCATGAACTGCTCGACCGCCAGCTTTTCGCCATCCTGGAATCCCCACATGGCGGCCAGTTCACGCTGGTGATCAAACAGCAGCCGGTCCTCTTCGCGGCCGGCGTTCAGGTGCAGGGCATAGCGGACCTGCCACATGAAATCCCGGCCGTGCAGCAGCATCCTGCGTTCGTCCGGGGTGAGGAACTCGCCGGTGTCCATGGACTCCAGGGAGTCAACGCCGAAGTGGCGCTCGGCTATCCAGGCGATGATCTGCAGGTCGCGCAGGCCCCCGGGTGAACTCTTGACATTGGGCTCGAGGTTGTACTCGGTGTCGGCGAACTTGGCGTGGCGTGCGCGCTGTTCCTGCAGCTTGGCACGGAAAAAGTCGGCGCTGGGCCACATGTGCGCGGGACTGGTCCGCTCCCTGACGTCTTCCATCAGGGCTTCCGGGCCACGAATGACCCGGGTCTCCATCAGGTTGGTGAGTATGGTGATATCCCGGCGCGCCTTGCTGCAGCACTCGCTGACAGTGCGTACGCTGTGACCGACATTCAGTCCCAGGTCCCAGAGCTGGGTCAGGAATTGCTCCAGCTGCTCGTGGCAGCGCTCGCTGTCCTCGCCCAGCAGCACCAGGATGTCGATATCCGAGTGCGGGTGCAGTTCGCCGCGGCCGTAACCGCCGACGGCGACCAGGGCCGGCTCTACCCCGGACCAGTCGCGGCTGTCCCAGAGGGCGCCCAGCAGTGCATCCATGAACTGCGCCCGCAGGTGCAGCAGCCGCGCCACCCGGGTGCCACTGCGGAATTCTGCGTGCAGATAGTCGGCTGCGGCCTTCAGGGCCTGCTTGCCAATCTTCAGGGTGTCGCCGCGGCCGATTGCGGCCGCAAAGGCGCCCGGATCAAACAGCTCCGGTGGCAGGCTGTCATCCCGGTCTGTCATGGGCGGGGTATTCTCAGAAGTGCTCATTGCTGCGCCGGGTGAAAACTTCGCAGCCGTCGGCGGTCACCCCCAGGCTGTGTTCCCACTGGGCGGACAGGCGACCATCCCGCGTGGACACGGTCCAGCCATCCTTTTGATTGAGCTTGGTGTGACGCCGGCCGGCATTGATCATGGGTTCGATGGTGAAGGTCATTCCCTCCTCCAGTACCAGCCCGGTGCCTTTGCGGCCGTAGTGGAGGACCTGCGGGTCCTCGTGGAACACCTGGCCGATGCCATGACCGCAATATTCCCGTACCACGGAGTAATAGTTCTTCTCCGCGTGTTGCTGGATTACCGCACCGATATCGCCTAGCGTGGTGCCCGGACGGACAATTTCGATGGCCCGGTAGAGGCACTCCTGGGTCACCTTGATCAGGCGCTGGGCGTGGGCTGCAACCTCCCCGACTTCCACCATGATGCTGCTGTCGCCGTGATAGCCATCCTTGATGACGGTGACATCGATATTGATGATGTCGCCGGATTTCAGTCTCTTGGTATCGGAGGGGATGCCGTGGCAAATCACCTCGTTGACCGAGGTACAGATCGAGCGCGGGAAGCCGTGATAGTCCAGCGGTGCGGGGATGGCCTGCTGCACCCGGGTAATGTGCTCGTGGCAGATGCGATCCAGCTCGCCGGTGGTGATGCCGGGTTCAACCAGGGGCTCGATCATTTCCAGCACCTCGGCTGCGAGCCGGCCGGCGACCCGCATTTTCTCGATTTCGGCCTCGGTCTTGATGGTTACTGCCATTGCTTGCCTTTTCGCTTCAGGATCTATTGCAACTGCGAGGGAGCGCAGCCGGACTGCCAGGGTGCTGGCGGCCAAAGGCATGTATTCTACAACATCTGCGTGCCTTGTGAGTAATCGGCACCCCGGCGGCCATTGGCGTGACTGCACTGGCCCGGAACGTTTGTGCCCCCTGGTCTTTTCAGTTTGGTCCCGTTGTGGTATAAAGCGCGCCTTCTTTTCGGGCTCGCCGCCGTGTGGTGGCCCCCGGCAGGAAGAAAACCCTAACGACGCACACATATCGACACCTGCGCCAGGGTGCCGGCTCCGGCTGGTTTGGCGCACGGGATATGTGGAGGATTAACCCAATACAAAGGTATTTACCATGTCGCAAGTAAGCATGCGCGACCTGCTGCAGGCGGGCGCACACTTTGGTCACCAGACCCGTTACTGGAACCCGAAGATGGATCGCTACATCTTCGGTGCCCGCAACAAGATCCACATCATCAACCTTGAGCACACGGTGCCGGCCTTCAATGAAGCGCTGACCCTGATCAAGAAGTTGTCCGGCAACAAGAACAAGATCCTGTTCGTCGGCACCAAGCGCGCTGCCGGCAAGATCATCAAGGAGCAGGCCGACCGGGCCGGGATGCCCTATGTCAGCCATCGCTGGCTGGGCGGCATGCTCACCAACTACAAGACAATCCGCGCCTCCATCAAGCGCCTGCGCGAGCTTGAGGCCCAGCAGGCCGATGGCACCTTCGCCAAGCTCACCAAGAAAGAAGCGCTGATGCGTACCCGCGACATGGAAAAGCTGGAACGCAGTATCGGCGGTATCAAGGACATGGGTGGCCTGCCCGACGCGCTGTTCGTGATTGACGTTGACCACGAGCGCATTGCCATCACCGAGGCCAACAAGCTCGGTATTCCGGTGATAGGCATTGTCGATACCAACAGCAACCCCGACGGCGTCGATTACGTCATCCCCGGCAACGACGACGCCATTCGCGCGGTCAAGCTCTATGTCAGCGCCGTGGCAGATGCCTGCCTGGCAGGCAAGGTTGAAGCTGGCGACATGAGCGCTGTCCGCGACGAGTTCGTTGAAGTGGAAGCCGCCGAGGCGCCTGCCGCGGCCGCCGAGTAAGCACCCCGGTCCCGGTGCGGCCGTCGCGGCTGCTCCGGGGCATCCCGGCCTCCGTCCGGAGGTACACGTTCAAGTACACAGCGCCCCGTGTGGGGTCGCAGCAGGAGGAACAGCCATGTCTGCAGCATTGGTCAAGGAATTACGTGAGCGCACTGGTCTCGGCTTGCTGGAGTGCAAGAAGGCACTGGCAGCCGCTGATGGCGACGTCGAGAAAGCCATTGAAGAGCTGCGCAAGTCCAGCGGCATGAAGGCAGCCAAGAAAGCCGGTCGCACCGCCGCGGATGGCGTTGTTACCACCCGCATTGCCGAGGATGGCAGCTATGGTGTGGTAGTCGAAGTCAACAGCGAGACCGATTTCGTCGCCCGTGACGAGAACTTCATGGGCTTCGTCAAAAAGGTGGTCGATGCGGCGTTCGAAGGCCGCCAGACCGACGTCGAGGCCCTGATGGCCGGTGAGCTGGAAGCGGCGCGCGAAGCGCTGGTACAGAAAATCGGCGAAAACATCGGTGTGCGCCGCATCCGCCTGGTCACCGCCGATGCCGGCGTTGTCGGCGCCTATGTCCACGGCAATAATCGTATCGCGGTACTGGTGGAGCTGAAGGGTGGCGACCAGGACCTGGCCAAGGACGTTGCCATGCACGTTGCTGCGGTCAATCCCCAGGTCGTGTCACCCGATGAGATGCCGGCAGAGGTGATTGAGAAGGAGCGTGAAATCTACACGGTGCAGGCGCAGGATTCCGGCAAGCCTGCGGAAATCATCGAAAAGATGATAGGCGGCCGGATCAAGAAGTTCCTGGCCGAGAACAGCCTGGTAGAGCAGTCCTTTGTCAAGGACCCCGACATTACCGTCGGCAAGCTGGTCGCCGCGGCCGGTGCCGAGGTGGTGTCCTTTGTCCGCTTCGAGGTGGGTGAAGGCATTGCCCGGGAGCAGGTTGACTTCGCCGCCGAGGTCGCCGCCCAGCTGAAGGGCTGAGGGGGCAGCAGGACAAGCAGAGACGGGGCCCAGGCCCCGTTTTTTGTGTCTGCTGCAGGCAGCAGGCGTCCGCAGCCGCGACAGATTCTGGACCGGGGCACTAGGGAGCTGGCTCTTTGTCCTGTAATATAACTGGACTTCGGGAGATATCAGACATGCCACAGACTGCGGGTGACAAGAAATACAAGCGGATTCTGCTGAAACTCAGCGGCGAAGCCCTTACCGGCAGCGAAAGCTTTGGTATCGACCCGAAGATACTTGACCAGCTGGCGCTTGAAATTGGTCAGCTGGTGGGGATAGGCGTGCAGGTTGGGCTGGTGGTCGGCGGCGGCAATCTGTTTCGCGGGGCTGCCCTGCAAGCGGCGGGGCTGGACCGGGTTACCGGTGACCACATGGGCATGCTGGCCACGGTGATGAATGCGCTGGCCCTGCGCGATGCCCTGGAGCGCTCGAACATCGCCACCCAGGTCATGTCCTCCATCCCCATGAGCGGGGTTGTCGACCACTATGACCGGCGCAAGGCCATCCGCGCCATCAGCAATGGCGACGTGGTCATTTTCTGTGCCGGCACCGGTAACCCGTTCTTCACCACCGATTCCTCGGCCTGCCTGCGGGGTATCGAGATAGACGCGGAACTGGTGTTGAAGGCGACCAAGGTCGATGGCGTCTATTCGGCCGACCCGATGAAGGTGGCTGATGCAGTCAAATATGAGCGCCTCAGTTATGACGAGGTGCTGGACAAGAAACTGGAGGTCATGGATCTCACGGCCATCTGTCTCTGCCGCGACCACAAGATGCCGGTACGCGTGTTCAAGATGGAGGATCGTGGGGCGCTGCTCAGTATTGTGCGCGGCGGACAGGAAGGGACCTTGATCCAATAGCGCGGACCGGTATTGCAAGGAGAGAAAAAGTGATCGAAGACATCAAGAACGAAGCCAGGGACAGGATGGAGAAGAGCGTCGAAGCTCTGGTACACAATTTCAACAAGATTCGCACCGGTCGCGCTCATCCGAGTATTCTCGACTCGGTCAAGATCGAATACTACGGCGCCGAGACACCGCTCAACCAGATGGCCAACATCAACGTGGAAGACGGCCGTACCCTGGCGCTGACGCCCTGGGATCGCTCCATGATTCCCCAGATTGAGCGGGCCATCATGAAATCTGACCTCGGCCTGAATCCGGCCACCTCCGGCGAGGTCATCCGCATCCCGATGCCTTCGCTGACCGAAGAGACCCGCAAGGGCTTTATCCGTCAGGCCCGCAGCGAGGCCGAGGCTGCCCGGGTGTCGGTCCGCAATGCCCGCCGGGACGCCATGAACATGCTCAAGGAACTGGTGAAGGAGAAGGATATCAGCGAGGATGACGAGCGTCGCGGCCAGGACAGCGTGCAGAAACTGACCGACGTCTACGTGGAACGCATCGAAAAAATGTTGGCGGACAAAGAAGCCGACCTCATGGAAATTTAGTCCCGTTCAGGGTATGGCCAGTCGCGAAACGCCAATCGTTACCAACCCTGCTGCGGTGCCGCGCCACGTTGCCGTCATCATGGACGGCAACAACCGCTGGGCCCGACGCCAGGGCCTGCCCGGGCATGCCGGTCACCGTGCCGGTGTCGAGACTGTGCGCAGCATCCTGCGTTCCTGTCGCCAGCACAAGGTCGAAGTGCTCACCCTGTTTGCGTTCAGTAGCGAAAACTGGGGCCGCCCTCAACCCGAAGTCAGGGCACTGCTGGCACTGCTGTCGCGCTATCTGCGCAGCGAAGTGCGGGAGTTGCACAAGGACGGCGTCCGTCTGCGTTTCATTGGCGAGCGCGGTCGCTTCAGCGAGCGTTTGCAGCGGCTGATGACCAATGCCGAATATCTGACCTGCGAGAATCGCGTGGCGACAGTCGTGATAGCGGTGGACTATGGCGGCCGCTGGGATATTGCCCAGGCGGCGCGCAGGCTTGCGGAGCAGGTGCAGGCGGGGACCCTGCAGCCGGAGGATATCACCGAAGCCTCGGTCGACCGGGAGGTCTCGATCAGTGACCTGCCGCCGCCGGATCTGTGTATTCGTACCGGCGGCGATGCCCGTATCAGCAATTTCATGCTCTGGCACTTTGCCTACAGTGAACTCTACTTCACCAATACCCTGTGGCCCGATTTTGGCGAACTCGAGTTTGCCCGGGCGCTGGCGGATTACTCCCGGCGTGAGCGCCGTTTCGGCTTGCGAGAGCCCGATGGCCTGCTGTCGGGGGTGGGCGGCGATGCTTAGGCAGCGGGTGATTACCGCTGTCGGCATGGCGGGTCTGTTCCTCGCGGCGGTGCTGCTGCTGCCATTGATCGCCCTGGCTGCGGCCTTTGCGCTGGTGGTGGTTCTCGGAGCCTGGGAGTGGGCGCGACTGGCCGGGTGGCAGGCCACCGCTGCGCGCCTGCTGTTTGCCGCGATCCTTGCTGGAATGCTGCTGTTCCTGTTTTTCTATGTGGAGCTCGGCAACGAGCCCCGGCGCGAGCAGATACAGCCACTGCTGGGGGTCGCCTGCCTGTGGTGGTCGTTTTCCCTGTTGTGGGTCAAGAGCTATCCGGCGAGCGCGGCACTCTGGCACAGCCGGGTCATGCGCAGCCTGATGGGTCTGCTGATCCTGTCCAGCGCCTGGCTGGCGGCGGTTTACCTGCTGACCCTTCCCCGCGGTGGCCTGTTGATGGTTGCCCTGGTCCTGGTGGTTGCGGCCACCGATATCGGCGCCTACTTCGCCGGTACCCGCTTTGGCCGTCACAAACTGGCGGAGCGGGTCAGTCCGGCCAAGACCTGGGAGGGCTTTTGGGGGGGAATGGCCTGCGCCATCGCCCTGGCACTGGTACTGTGGTGGGTTATCCCTGCCCGGATGGCCCACGTCAGTCTCGCTGCGGTGGTGGCAGTCGTGCTGATGACGGCGCTGGCATCGGTGCTCGGTGACCTCACCGTGAGCATGGTCAAGCGCGAAAGCGGGGTCAAGGACAGCGGCTCTCTGCTGCCCGGTCACGGCGGTTTGCTGGACCGCCTTGACAGCCTCTGCAGCGCGGCACCCGTGTTTGCCCTCGGCCTGTTGCTGGCGGGGTGGTAGCGATGACGGCTGCGCAAAATGTGGCGGTGCTGGGCAGCACCGGCTCCATCGGGGTCAGCACCCTGGATGTAATAGCGCGCCATCCGCAAAAGCTGCGTGCCTGGGCTCTGGCGGCGAATCGTTCGGTGGCTGCCATGGCGGCACAATGTCTGCGCTTTCAGCCTCGCTACGCGGTGATGATGGACGCCGATGCGGCCGCCGAACTGGAGGTCCTGCTGGCCGGAAACTGCGACACCCGGGTGCTGGCGGGTGCGGAGGGCCTGCAGCAGGTCGCCACCCACGAGGCCGTGGACGCCGTGATGGCGTCCGTGGTTGGCGCTGCCGGGTTGCCCTCGACCCTGGCGGCGGCGCGGGCGGGCAAGCGGATCCTGCTGGCGAACAAGGAGTCGCTGGTGATGGCCGGACACCTGTTGATGGCGGCGGTGCGGGACGCGGGCGCACTGCTGCTGCCCATAGACAGTGAACACAATGCCATTTTTCAGTGTCTGCCGGTGGATGCTGAGGGCAGGTCCGGACTGGCGGGTGTCAGTAAGGTCTTGCTGACCGCCTCTGGAGGACCTTTCCGGCAGTGGACTGCGTCGGCGATTGCCGCAGCAACCCCGGATCAGGCCTGCGCACACCCCAACTGGTCCATGGGCAGAAAGATCTCCGTGGATTCCGCGACCTTGATGAACAAGGGGCTGGAGCTCATCGAGGCCTGCTGGCTGTTCGATCTGGCGCCGGAGCAGGTTGATATCGTGGTGCACCCCGAGAGCATCGTTCACTCCATGGTGCAATACACGGACGGTTCGGTTCTGGCCCAGCTGGGCAACCCGGATATGCGCACTCCGATAGCGTACGGCCTCGGCTGGCCGCTGCGCATGGAGTCAGGCGTGGCCCCGCTGGATCTGGTGGCGTTGTCGAAACTGCACTTCGAGGCACCCGACGAGGGCCGCTTCCCCTGTCTGCGCCTGGCCCGAGAGGCCATTGCCGCCGGCGGTACCGCAATGGCCGCCTGCAATGCCGCCAATGAGGTCGCCGTGGAGGCCTTTCTCTGTGGTGGTATCGGTTTTACCGACATCCCGCGGGTCATCGAGGCGACCCTGGAACAGGTCGCTGTTGTTGAACCGACCTCACTGGCTGTGGTCGAAGCTGCGGACAGCGAGGCCCGTCAGGTGGCGGCCGCGCAGTTGGCCCGGTTGCGGGCCGGTAGCCTTGAGAGTTTGGAGCGTTAATGGATCTGGCTTTTACCATCGGCATCACCCTCATCACCCTCGGCGTACTGGTGGCGGTGCATGAATACGGCCATTTCTGGGTCGCGCGTCGTTGCGGCGTCAAGGTTCTGCGCTTTTCGATTGGTTTCGGCAAGTCGCTGTATACCTGGCACGACAGGCACGGCACCGAGTACTGCATAGCGATGATACCGCTGGGCGGCTACGTCAAGATGCTTGATGAACGCGAGGGCGACGTGGCCGCAGCGGATCTGGAGCACGCCTTCAACCGCAAGCCCGTCCTGCAGCGTATTGCCGTTGTGGCCGCGGGTCCCCTGGCCAACTTTGCCCTGGCGATTGTCGCCTACTGGATTCTGTTCATGGGCGGTGAATCCGGCTACGCCCCGGTGATTGGGTCGGTGCAATCCGGCTCGGTGGCGGACGCGGCGGGCCTCAGGGTCGGCCAGGAAATCGTGGCTGTCGACGGTGAGGAAACCCCGACCTGGCAGGCCCTGAGCTTCCGCCTGCTGGACCGGATCGGGGATACCGGCAGCATTCGGTTCACCGTCAGGGAGTCCGGGTCGGATATGCTGTACCAGTCCGAGGCGGCGCTGCAGCGCTGGTTGTCGGAGCAGGAAGAACCGGACCTGTTCGGTGGGCTGGGGATCAGCATGTACACCCCGGAGGTGCCGCCGGTGGTTGACGAAGTAGTCGCTGACAGCCCCGCGGCACGCGCCGGCCTGCAGGCCGGCGACCGGGTGCTGCGCGCCGATGGCATTCCCATGCCCCAGTGGATGGACTGGGTGGAGTATGTACGCGAGCGCCCGGGACAGCGGATCGAGCTGGAGCTGAGCCGGGACGGCCAGCTGCAGACCACGACCATCGTTCCCGATGGCGAGGCGGATGCCAGCGGGGCAATGGTGGGCCGTGTTGGTGTTGCAGTAGCCATGCCGGCGATGCCGCCGGAAATGGTTCGCCAGTTCCAGCGCGGTCCCCTGCAGTCCCTGGGGGCGGCTGTTACCCGCACCGGTGAGCTTACCAGCTTCACTCTCAGTTCAATCAAGAAGATGTTGCAGGGCCTGATCTCGCCAAAAAACTTGAGTGGCCCCATTACCATTGCTAAAGTGGCGTCCGCTTCCGCCAAGTCGGGCCTGGAGTCCTGGATTGGCTTCCTTGCCCTGTTGAGCGTCAGTCTTGCGGTGCTGAACCTGTTGCCCATACCGGTGCTGGATGGCGGCCATCTTCTGTACTACACGATGGAGTTGCTGGCAGGGCGGCCAGTACCCGAGAAAATACAAGCATTGGGGTATCAGCTGGGGCTGTTCATGATCCTCGGGATCATGGCGTTGGCGCTGTATAACGACTTTGCGCGCCTGTAGCCCGGTGGATTCAGCCGGTACTTACATAATCATGACCTTGGGGTCGGGCCTTATCCGGTGGTTGGACATATTTTGAAAAAACGCATGCAACTGATGCTGGCAATGATCTTGCTGGTTCTCTCGCCCCTGGTCCAGTCCCAGGATGCCTCCTTTATCGTTGCCGATATCCGGGTCGAGGGCCTGCAGCGAATATCGGCGGGCTCGGTGTTTGCCGCCATGCCCCTGGCGGTCGGTGATCTGGTGAATGCGGAAGCCATCCGCGCTGCTGCCCGCAGCCTGTTTGCTACCGGCAATTTCGACGACATCCGCATCGGCCGTGATGGCAATGTACTGGTGGTGATCGTGGTCGAGCGGCCGAGCATCAGCGAGATCAATATTGAGGGTAACAAGGCGATTGAGACCGAGGCGTTGTTGGACGGCTTGCGCGGCGCCGGCCTGGCAGTCGGGCAGGTTTTCCAGCGCTCCACCCTGGAAGGCATGCAGCTTGAACTGCAGCGGCAGTATGTGCAGCAGGGCCGCTACGATGCCAGCATCGAGACCGAAGTCCTGCCCGAGCCGCGGAACCGCGTCTCTGTCAATATTGATGTCGATGAGGGCACGGTTGCTGCGATCAAGCACATGAACATCGTCGGCAACGAGATATTCGACGACGAAGAGCTGACCGACCTGTTTGAGCTGAAGACCACCGGCTGGTTTTCTTTCTTTACCAATGACGACAAATATTCCCGGGAAAAGCTTACCGGCGATTTGGAAGCCCTGAGTTCCTGGTACCTGGATCGGGGCTACCTGCAATTCTCCATCGATTCCACCCAGGTGTCGGTATCACCCGACAAGAAGGCGGTCTACATCACCGCCAACGTCACCGAAGGGGAAAAGTTCACCGTCAGTGATGTCGACCTGTCCGGGGACCTGGTATTGCCGGAGTCGGATCTCACCCGGTACGTCCTTGTCTCCGAAGGCCAGACCTTTTCCCAGCAGCTGGTCACCTCTACCGAGGAGTTCATGACCCGCCGATTGGGCAACGAAGGCTACAATTTCGCCAAGGTCACCGGTATTCCTGAAGTCAATGAAGACGATAACACCGTCGCCCTGAAGTTTTTTGTGGACCCGGGCAAGCGCACCTATGTCCGCCGCATCAGTTTCCAGGGTAACCAGAAGACGGCCGATGAAGTACTGCGGCGCGAGATGCGGCAGATGGAGAGCGCCCCGGCTTCCGCCGCGGCCATCGAGCAGTCAAGGATTCGGCTGGAGCGTCTGGGCTACTTCAGCAAGGCAACCGTCGAAACACCGGAGGTGGCAGGGCACGACGACCTTATTGATGTCGACTTCACCGTCGAGGAGCAATCCTCGGGCAGTATTGGTGCCAGCTTTGGTTATGCCCAGGACGCGGGCCTGATTTTCGGTCTTAACCTGCAACAGGACAACTTTCTCGGTACCGGTCGCCGGATCGGGATTGGCCTCAATTCCTCCCGGTTTCAGGATCTGTACAATTTCAGCTACACCAATCCGTATTTCACCGAAGATGGCGTTAGCCGCGGCTTCAGCGTGTTCTACCGGTCCACTGATCTCTCCGAAATCAACGTGGCGCGCTATACCACGGATACCCTTGGCGCCTCATTGAATTTTGGCTATCCGATCAAGGAAACCCAGCGTCTGGGCTTCAGCTTCGGCGTGGCCAACACGGATATCACCGCCGGTCGCTTTGCGGTACAGGAAATCAAGGCGAGTCCGCGCCTGGTGGATGGTGTGGACGGCTTCTATGAAAGTACGCGGCTGCCGGATGGTACCTATTCGGGGCCGGAAACTTTCCTGCCGATTGCCGATTTGCCGCCGGATGCCCTGACCATTCCGCCGGAACAGGGTTTCCTTGATCGCAATGGTGACCAGTTCCTGAACTGGACCACCTCCCTCAGCTGGAGCCAGTCCACTCTGAACCGCGGTATTCTCGCGACCCGCGGCACCTCCCAGTCCCTGGTGTTTGAATTGGCTGTTCCGGGGTCTGATGCCGAATTCTACAAGCTGGTCTACCGGGGCGAGCGTTTCTTCCCCATTACCAACGAGTGGATTGTGCGCGTGCGGGGCGAACTGGGCTATGGCGACGGCTACGGCGGTACCACCAACCTGCCGTTCTTTGAGCACTTCTTCTCTGGCGGTTTCGGCTCCGTACGCGGGTTTGAGAGCAATACCCTGGGGCCACGCGGGACACCCGCAAGCCTGTACGATATCAGCCAGCCGGCCACCGCAGTTGACGAGGACGGTCAGCCGACGCAGGTGGGTGGTGAGGACGGCCGTCTCTTCGGCTATGTCGTCGATCCGGAAACCGGCAAGTTGTCGTTCAATACCCTGAATACCCAGCCCGACCCCTTTGGTGGCAACGCCTTGATCGAGGGTAGTGTGGAACTCCTGTTTCCGCTGCCCTTCCTCAAGGATCGCAGCAAGCTGCGCTCGGCGTTCTTTATCGACGCCGGTAACGTGTTCAACACCAAGTGTGCCCGCAACCAGCTCAACTGTTTCGACGTTGATGCCGATGAGTTGCGCTACTCGGTGGGTGTCGGTGTTACCTGGATTACCGGGTTCGGCCCCATGAGCTTCAGTCTTGCCAAGCCGCTGAACGAGTCCGACCAGGATGAGCGGGAAATATTCCAGTTCTCACTGGGTCGGGGCTTCTGATTTTTTTCTTTCCACTACTGGAGAATACTTGTGTCTAACGTGTTTAAAGCTGTCCTGATAACTGCCGCCCTGCTGCTGCCGTCCATCGGTTGGGCCCAGGGGAAAATCGCCGTGGTCAATCTGGAGCAGGCTATCCTGCAAACGGATCATGCGCAGAAACGTCTCAGTGCTGAGCGCAACAGCGATGCCTACAAGTCTGACAAATCCGAGTTTGATCGCCTCAAAGACGAGCTGGACAAGATGGTTCAGGATTTCCAGAAAGACGTCGCGGTGATGAGCCAGGACCAGCAGTTGGCTGCCCGACGCCGTCTGGCCAGCAAGCAGGCGGATCTTGAGCATGTGGCCGGCAAACTGCAGCAGGCGGAGCAGGAAGTGGGCCAACTGCTGTTGCAGGAAATGTCTGCCAAAGTTCAGGAAGTGCTGCAGGAATTGATCACTACCGAGGGCATTGGCCTGTTGCTGCAGCGCGGCTCCGTGATTCACGCGGATGCGGGGTACAGCATTACCGCCAAGGTGACCGACAAGCTGAACCAGGCCTTCACCGAGTAAGTGCGGGCGTGTACTCCCTGGGAGAGCTGGCGGAAACCCTGGGGGTGCGCCTGACCGGTGATCCGCAGCTGCGGGTGACCGGTCTCTCGACCCTGGCACTTGCCGGTCCACAACAGCTTTCCTTCCTGGCCAACAGCAAATACCTGACCCAGTTGCAGCAGACGCGCGCAGCGGCAGTGATCCTGCGCCCGGAGCAGGCGCAGCAGTGTCCGGTTGCCTGTCTGCTGTCTGACAACCCCTATCTCACCTTCGCCCGCGCGACCGCGCTGTTTGTCGGTGAGGAGCGGGCGCTCGCGGGTGTGCATCCCAGTGCAGTGGTTGCACCGGATTGCGCTATCGACAGCAGTGCCTCGGTCGGGCCCAATGCGGTTGTCGAAGCGGGGGTGGTGCTGGGCGCGGGTGTCGTGGTTGGTGCCAGTGTCTATATCGGCGCCGGCTGTCGCATAGGTGCCGGCAGTCGACTCTATCCCAATGCGGTGTTGTACCGGGGAGTGCAGCTGGGTGAGCACTGTATCATCCACAGCAATGCGGTACTGGGCGCCGACGGCTTCGGCTTTGCTCCCTCGGCCGCCGGCTGGGAAAAAATCCATCAACTCGGTGGTGTCTGCATCGGCAACCGGGTGGAGGTGGGAGCCTGCACCACCATTGATCGCGGCGCACTGGAGGATACCGTGGTGGAGGACGGCGCCATCATCGACAATCTGGTGCAGATCGCCCACAACTGCCACATCGGAAAAAATACCGCGATCGCAGGTTGCACGGGGTTGGCGGGAAGCACGATCATAGGCGCGAATTGCACGCTGGCAGGCGGCGTTGGAGTAGTCGGCCACGTGGAAATCTGCGACAACGTGCATATCACCGGTATGACCATGGTGACCAAGTCCATTACTGAACCGGGGTCTTATTCTTCCGGCACGCCAATGTCCTCAACGCGGGACTGGAAGCGCAGTGCGGTCCGCTTTGCCCAGCTGGACAGCATTCAGAAGCGCCTTGCCGAACTGGAAAAACGACAACAGCAATGATCTTGGGGGACCCGCAGTTTGATCATGGACATCTCGGAAATACGCAAGCATCTGCCACACCGCTATCCTTTCCTGTTGGTGGACAGGGTGCTGGAACTCAATTTGGGCGAGTCAATTGTTGCCTGCAAGAACCTCAGCATCAACGAGCCGTTCTTTAACGGCCACTTTCCCGAACAGCCTGTTTTCCCCGGCGTCATGCTGCTGGAGGCCATGGCCCAGGCGGCGGGTATTCTCGGTTTCAAATCGATGAACAAGACGCCCGCCGATGGTTCGATGTACTACTTTGTCGGCGCCGATGACCTGCGCTTCAAGCGCCCCTGCGTACCCGGGGACCAGGTCATGCTGCGGGCCAGGATTCTCTCCGATCGGCGCGGCATCTGGAAGTTCGCCGTCAGTTCCGACGTGGATGGCCTGCTCTGCGCTTCCGCCACGATCCTGTGCGCTGACCGCTGAGCCATGATCCACAGCCAGGCCATCGTCGATCCTTCTGCCCGCGTCGCCGACGACGTCGAGGTGGGCCCCTGGACCCTGATCGGTCCGGAAGTGGAGATAGGTCCCGGCTGCAAGATTGAATCCCATGTCGTGATCAAGGGACCCACCCGGATTGGCGCCGGCAATCACATCTACCAGTTTTCCACCATCGGCGAAGCCACCCCGGATCTCAAGTACCGGGATGAACCCACCTATCTGGTGATCGGCGACAACAACATTATCCGCGAGAACGTGACCATCCATCGCGGTACCGTGCAGGACCGCTCCGAGACCACAATAGGCAACAACAATCTCATCATGGCCTATGTACACATCGGCCACGATTCGGTAATCGGAGATCACACGATCCTGGTGAACAACACCGCGCTCGCGGGACATGTCAAGATCGGCGACTGGGCAATTCTCAGTGGCTATACCCTGGTGCACCAGTTCTGCAAGATTGGCGCTCACAGCTTCAGCGGCATGGGTACGGCGATCGGCAAGGATGTGCCCGCCTATGTCACGGTCAGCGGCGCACCTGCGGAAGCCAAGACCATTAATATCGAAGGCCTGCGCCGGCGGGGATTCTCGTCGGAAGCCATCGGCCAGCTGCGGCGCGCATTCAAGATTGTCTATCGCCAGGGGCTGACCCTGGAACTGGCGATTCAACGGCTGGAAACGATGCTCAGTGACACTCCGGAAGTGCAGGTCATGATCGATTCCATACGCGCCTCGGAGCGCGGTATCGTACGGTAGTGGCAGAGCACAGCCTCCGCATTGGTGTGCTGGCGGGTGAAGCTTCCGGGGACATTCTCGGCTCCAGGCTCCTGGCCGCCCTGCGCAAGCGCTATCCGGAACTCCGGATCGAAGGTATTGGCGGGCCGTTGATGCAGGCCCAGGGCCTGGACAGCCTGTTTCCCATGGAGCGCCTGTCGGTAATGGGCTTCGTGGAGCCGCTCCAGCGCCTGCCTGAGCTGTTGCGCATCCGCCGCAGCGTCTACCGGCACTTTCTCGCCAACCCGCCGGATATCTTCATCGGCATCGATTCGCCGGATTTTTGCCTGCGGCTTGAGTGGCAGCTGCGCCGGGCCGGGATTGCCACCGCGCATTTGGTCAGCCCTTCGGTCTGGGCCTGGCGCCGGGGCCGTATCCGCAAAATTGCCCGCGCTGTCGACCGCATGCTGTGCCTGTTTCCTTTCGAAACTGGCATCTACCGGCAGCACGCAATAGCCGCCGACTTTGTCGGCCACCCGCTGGCCGATGAAATTCCCCTCCAGATTGACCGTGCCGCCGCCCGCGCCGCCCTCGGACTGCCCGCCACGGGCCGCCTGCTGGCCCTGTTGCCCGGAAGTCGCGGTGGCGAGGTGGGGCTGCTGGCGCCACTGTTTCTGGCAGCGGCCCTTCGCCTGTCGCGAGCCGACCCCGAGCTCCGCCTGGTCCTGCCTGCTGCCAGCACCGAGCGGCTGGTACAGTTGCAGGCCCTGCTGCCCGCGTATTCCGAGCTGCCCCTGACTCTGGTGGAGGGGCGCTCCCGGGAGGTGATGATGGCCGCGGACGCAGTCCTGCTGGCATCCGGCACGGCGACTCTGGAAGCACTGCTGGTGCAGTGCCCAATGGCTGTGGCCTATCGCATGTCACCGCTGAGCTGGGCCCTGGTGTCGCGGCTGGTAAAGACGCCCTTTGCGGCGCTGCCGAATATTCTGGCAGGCAGGGCGCTGGTGCCGGAGTTGATCCAGCAGGCGGCAACGGTGGAGGCCCTGGTGGCGGCCGT
This sequence comes from Haliea sp., assembly GCF_040221975.1. GTDB lineage: Bacteria > Pseudomonadota > Gammaproteobacteria > Pseudomonadales > Halieaceae > Haliea. Next base: position 95,168 of record NZ_JAVJWR010000017.1, on the reverse strand, counting down.
GCAGCCACTGCTCTACAACTCCCACGTTACCCGGGAGCAGCAGCAGGCCTTTGCCTCCATCCACCAGGCGCTGGCGCTGGGCTTTGGCGAACGTTGTGCAGACGCCGTTGCGGCCGTGCTGGAGAATCGCTCTCATGAGCATGCTGTTTAGCATTGACTACCACGCGCCCGGTCTGGCCGGCGTCGACGAGGTCGGCCGCGGTCCGCTGGCCGGGGACGTGGTCGCCGCGGCGGTCATCCTCGACCCTTCTCGACCGATCCCGGGTTTGCGTGACTCGAAGAAGCTCAGCTCCGCCCGCCGCGAGGCGCTCGCCGCACAGATCCGCGAGCACGCCCTGGGCTGGGCGGTCGCCCGCGCCTCGGTGGCGGAGATCGATGCGCTCAACATCCTCCAGGCCTCCCTGCTGGCCATGCACCGGGCGGTGCAGGCGCTGGACCCGCAGCCCGACTGCGTGTTGGTGGATGGCAACCGGCTGCCACGCTGGGATTACCACTCCGAGCCAGTCGTCGGCGGCGATGACAGGGTGCCCGCCATCGCTGCCGCCTCCATCCTCGCCAAGGTGCAGCGCGACCGGGAGCTGGTGGCTCTCGACGCCCTGTATCCCGGCTACGGCTTTGCCGCCCACAAGGGCTACCCGACGGCGGCCCATCTGCAGGCGTTGCGCAGGCTCGGGGTGACGCCGGTACACCGGCGCAGCTTTGCGCCGGTCAAGGCCCTGTTGCCGGGGACGCCCGCGGGGTAAACTGCCCCGATGACTGACTTCGTACACCTCCGGCTGCATACTGAATATTCCCTGGTCGATGGGCTGGTGCGGGTCAAGCCGCTGGTCGAGCGGGTTGCGGCGCTGGGGATGGCCGCGGTTGCCGTGACCGACGTCTGCAATTTCTATGCGCTGGTGAAAGTGTACAAGGCCGCCTTCGCCGCCGGGGTCAAGCCCATATTCGGGGTCGACCTGCGGGTGCTGGACGAGGACGATCCCGAGCGCGCCTACCCGCTGTGCCTGCTGGCCATGAACGACACCGGCTATCGCAATCTCACGGTGCTGATTTCCCGCGCCTACACCGAGGGCCAGCACCTGGGTGTGGCCCGGGTGCACAAGGCCTGGCTGGCCGAGCGCAGCGACGGCCTGATTGCATTGTCCTGCGGCGCCGCCGGCGATGTCGGCCAGGCCCTGCTGGGCGAGCGCCCGGCCCTCGCCGAGGAGCGCGCCAGGTACTGGATGTCACTGTATCCCGGGCGCTTCTATCTGGAACTGCACCGCACCGGCCGCGAGGGTGACGAGACCCATTTGCACGCCGCGGTAGAGCTGGCGTCGAGGCTGCAATGCCCGGTGGTTGCCACCAACGATGTGCGCTTTCTGGATGCCAGCGAGTTCGAGGCCCACGAGGCGCGGGTTTGCATCCGCGAGGGCCGGACCCTGGACGATCCGCGCCGGGCTCGCGCCTACACCGAGCAGCAGTACCTGCGAACGCCCGGGGAAATGGCCGAGCTGTTTGCCGACATTCCCGAGGCCCTGGCCAACAGCGTCGAGATCGCCCGGCGCTGCAACCTGGTTCTGGAACTGGGCAAGCCCTATCTGCCGGACTATCCGGTGCCTGCCGGGCTCACCATGGACGAGTATTTTCGCCAGCTTTCCCATGAGGGTTTGGATCGGCGCCTGGCGACGCTGTTCGATCAAGCGTCCGGGGAGTTTGCCGGCAAGCAGGCCGAGTACCGGGCGCGGCTGGACTTCGAGCTGGAAACCATTGTCCAGATGGGTTTTCCCGGCTACTTCCTGATCGTGATGGACTTTATTCGCTGGGCCAAGCAGCAGGAGATCCCGGTGGGACCCGGGCGCGGCTCTGGCGCCGGTTCCCTGGTAGCCTACGCGCTCGAGATCACCGACCTCGATCCGCTGCAGTACGACCTGCTGTTCGAGCGCTTCCTGAACCCGGAGCGGGTGTCCATGCCCGATTTCGATGTCGACTTCTGCATGGAGAAGCGCGATCACGTGATCGACTATGTGGCCGAGACCTATGGCCGCGAGGCGGTATCCCAGATCATTACCTTTGGCACCATGGCCGCGAAGGCGGTGGTGCGCGATGTGGCGCGGGTGCAGGGCAGGCCCTACAGCCTGGCGGACAAGCTGTCGAAGATGATTCCCTTCGAAGTGGGCATGACCCTGGCGAAGGCGCTGGAACAGGAAGAGGTACTTCGCACCTTCCTTGAGGAAGACAGCCAGGCTCTGGAAATCTGGGACATGGCCCTGCAGCTGGAGGGCATTACCCGGGGTGTCGGCAAGCATGCGGGGGGCGTGGTGATCGCGCCCTCGAAACTCACCGATTTTTCGCCCTTGTACTGCGACGAGACCGGCGCCGGCCTGGTGACCCAGTACGACAAGAATGACGTCGAGGAAGCGGGGCTGGTCAAGTTCGATTTCCTCGGCCTGCGTACCCTGACCATCATTGACTGGGCGGTGCGCATGATCAATGCGGTGCGCGGCGGCCAGGGCGAGGTGGCGCTGGATATCGCGCATATTCCGCTGGACGACCAACCCACGTTCAAGCTGCTGCAGGCGGCGGAAACCACCGCCGTGTTCCAGCTCGAATCCCGCGGCATGAAGGACCTGATCAAGCGCCTGCAGCCGGATTGCTTCGAGGACATCATTGCCCTGGTGGCCCTGTTCCGCCCGGGGCCGCTGCAGTCGGGCATGGTCGACAACTTCATCAATCGCAAGCACGGTCGCGAGGCCATTTCGTTCCCCGATGCCCAGTACCAGCACCCGCTGCTGCAACCGATCCTGGAGCCCACCTACGGCATCATTCTGTACCAGGAGCAGGTGATGCAGATAGCCCAGGAGCTGGCCGGCTACAGCCTTGGCGAGGCCGACCTGCTGCGCCGGGCCATGGGCAAGAAGAAACCCGAGGAGATGGCCAAGCAACGCGCGGTGTTCGAGCAGGGCGCACGCGACAAGGGCGTGGACGGCGAGCTGGCGATCCGGATCTTCGACCTGGTGGAAAAGTTTGCCGGCTACGGCTTCAACAAGTCCCACTCCGCCGCCTATGCGCTGGTGTCCTACCAGACCGCCTGGCTCAAGACCCACTATCCTGCGCACTTCATGGCGGCGGTAATGAGCTCGGAACTGCAGAACACCGACAAGATCGTGGTGTTCGTGGAGGAGTGCCGGGCGATGAAGCTGGCGCTGCGCCTGCCCGATGTCAACGAAGGCCAGTACATGTTCACGGTGGATGCCGACAACGACATCATCTATGGCCTGGGGGCGATCAAGGGGCTTGGCGAAGGGCCGGTGGAAAACCTGTTGCGGGCCCGTCAGGAGGGCGGTCCGTTCCGCGATCTGTTCGATTTCTGCACCCGCACGGATCCGCGCAAGGTCAACCGCCGCGCCATCGAGGCGCTGATCCGTGCCGGCGCCTTCGACAGCCTCGGGGTGGAGCGCTGGGTGCTGATGGCAGCACTGGACGATGCGCTGAAGACCGCAGAGCAGAGTGCCAGCAACCGGGACAGTGGCATGGCGGACCTGTTCGGCGAGGTGGTGCCGGGGCCGGTCAGCGCCGGGGACGATGTCTATGCCGGGTTCCGTGCAGCGCGTCCCTGGAGCGGACGCGAGCGTCTGGGCGGTGAGAAGGATACGCTGGGTCTGTATGTCACCGGCCATCCCATCGACGAGTACGAGCAGGAGGTGCGCAAGTTCGCGCCCACCCGCATCGCCGACCTGCGCGCGGACAAGCAGGGCACGCAGATGCTGGCGGGGCTGGTGGTGGCGTCGCGGACCATGAAGACCCGCCGCGGCGACACCATGGCGATCCTCCAACTCGATGATCGCAGCGCGCGTATCGAGGTCACGGTCTACGCCGATACCTTCAATGAAAAACGCGAGATCCTGGCCAAGGACCAGATCGTGATTGTCGAGGGCAGCGTTGCCCACGACGATTACTCCGGCGGCCTGTCGGTCCGCGCCAAGGAAGTTCGCAGCCTGCTCGAGGCGCGGCAATCATTTGCCGCCGAGCTCACCATCGAGGTCTGGCAGGACATGCTGGACGAGAAACTGGCCGAGCGCCTGGCCCGGGCCCTGGAGGGCGCCGGTGGTGGCAGCTGCCCGGTGTCGCTGCTGTATCGCCAGCCCCGCAATCGCGCCCGGGTGCGCCTGGGCGAGCGCTGGTCCGTGGTGCCCAGCGACGATCTCCTGCAGCAGCTGCGGGACTGTGTCGGCAACGACCGCGTCGCCCTGCACTACGCCTGATATCCCCGGTTCCGCGCCAGTGCCGGCCGGGCGCCATTCCCGGTTCGATCTGCTGCACCAGTTCCCGCTACCTCGGCCCCTGCATTGCGCCCGCACCCTCCAGCGGCCAGAATCGAGCTTCATTGCCTGCCAACGATAAAAACCGAGGAGTGTCTGTCATGTTGCTAAAGGACAAGGTCGTGATTGTTTCCGGTATTGGTCCGGGTCTGGGCCAGGAGCTGTCCACCCTGGCCGCCCGCGAGGGTGCCGCGGGCGTGGTGCTGGCGGCCCGAACCCCGGCCAAGCTGGATACCGCCGAGGCTGAGATCGAGGCCCTCGGCCTCGGCACCCGCACCCTCAAGGTGGTGACGGATATCGCCGACAAGAGCCAGTGCGAGGCACTCGCCAGCGCCACCATGGAAGCCTTTGGCCGCATCGATGTGCTGTTCAACAGCGCCTATGACCCAGGCAATTTCGAACCCATCGCGGAGGCAGACCTGGACGGCTGGCGCCGCAGCATGGAGGTCAACTTCTTCGGCACCATGCAGCTGACGCAGGCCTGCATACCGCATCTGCGCGCTGGTGGCGGCGGTGCCATCGTCATGATCGCCACCATGGTGGAGCACAAGCCGCTGGCGACCCAGGGTGGCTATGGCGCCTCCAAATCGGCACTGCGCAATGCCACCAAGCATCTGGCGCTGGAGCTGGGGAAGGACAATATCCGGGTCAACAGCTGCCACATGGGCTGGATGTGGGGACCGGCGGTCGCGGGTTATTTTGACTGGCAGGCCCAGGCCAGTGGGCGCCCGCAGGAAGAGCTTATCGCCGAGGTCACCCGCAACATACCCCTGGGACACATTCCCGACGACGGTGACTGTGCCAAGGCCGCGGTGTTCCTGGCCTCGGATTATGCGCGCGTGGTCACCGGTGCCGGGCTGGATGTGAACGGCGGCGAGTACATGCCGGTGTGAGGGGAGTGTCCTGATGTTCTACGGCTGGCTACTGGTCGGTGCTGCGTTCCTGGTGTTGATGGTCAGCAGCGGCTCCATCATGTATTCCTACAGTGTGGTGGCGGTACCACTGGGCGCGGCCTTCGACGCCAGCCGCATGACCATGATGCTGGGCATTACCGGCATGACCCTGGCGGGCGGCCTGCTGTCGCCCTTCATGGGCAGCCTGATCGACCGCTGGTCGCTGCGGCTGATGATGTTCCTGGGCGCGGCGGGCCTCGCCCTGGGCTACGTACTGCTGTCCTTCACCACCGCCAGCTGGCAGGTGCCGATTATCTATGCGGCCCTGATGATGCTGGGTATCAATCTGCTGGGGCCGCTGACGACGTCGACCCTGCTGGCGCGCTGGTTCAGCCGTCGCCGCGGCATTGCCCTGGGTATTGCTGCCGTCGGGACCTCGGTCGGCGGCTTCGTGTTCCCGCCGCTGGTGCAGTGGCTGATCGACAGCTTCGAGTGGCGCAGCGCCCTGCGGATGCTCGGTCTCGGTTCCCTGCTGCTGACGCTGCCCGCGGTCTGGCTGGTTGCGAACCGCCCCGCCGACCGGGGCCTGCATCCGGACGGCGATGCGCCACCGGCAAGCAGCGGGCCGCTGCCGCCGCCCCTGTCCACGGCGGCGCTGCTGCGGGAGCGCAACTTCTGGTTGGTGGCACTCTCCATCAGTCTGCTGTTCGGCGTCTATTCCGCGTTGCTGGCCAACCTGGCGCCCTTTGCCCTGGATGCCGGTTCGACACCGGAGCGGGCAGCCTTTCTGATTTCCGCTATCGCACTGGCCGGCATCGCCGGCAAGCTGGGTTTCGGCGCCATTGCCGACCGGGTCGACCTGCGGGCCGGGCTCGCCGCGTCCATGACCCTGGTGATCGCCGGGCTGATGTTCTACGTCGTCGGCGGCAGCTACAGCATGCTGCTGTTTGGCAGTATCAGTATCGGTCTTGCCGCCGGTGGCATGCTGCCAGTCTGGGGGGCCTTGCTGGCGGTGCTGTTCGGCGCCGCCAATTACGGTCGGGTGATGGGCATGATGAACCCCGTGATCATGCCGATGACCCTGCTCGGGCCGCCGCTGGCGGGACTGGTGCGCGATGCCACCGGCAGCTACAGCGGTGCGTTTCTCGGTTTTGTGGTGGCGCTGCTGGTGGGCCTGGTGCTGCTGCCGATGATTCGCATGCCGGCGGCAGTGAAATCCATCTGAGCAGGAGCTGAATCATGCACAACCCTGAGATCGTGATCATTACCGGCGCCGGTGGCGGCATCGGCGAGGGCGTTGCCCGCAGTTTTGCCCGTGCCGGCTGGACTGTGGTGGTGGCCGAAATAGATCGGCAGCGCGGCCAGGCAGTTGCCGACTCGCTGGCCGCCCTTGGCGGCCAGGGGCGCTTTATCGAGACCGACGTTGGCGACCTGGCCAGTGTGCGCGGCATGGTCGAGCGAACCTTGAGCGAATTCGGTCGCGTGGATGTACTGGTCAATAACGCCTATCCCACCGGCAGCGGTGCCACCAGTGTCAGTGGCGTCAGCGATGAGCGGCTCGCCGGCTCGATGACGGCAGGCTTTCACGCGGTGCTGGCCGCCATGCAGGCGGTGTATCCGGTCATGGCGGCGCAGCACTGGGGCAGGATCATCAACATGTGCTCGCTGAACGGCGTCAATGCCCACGCCGGCACGGTGGATTACAACTGTGCCAAGGAAGCGGTGCGCACTCTCACGCGCACGGCGGCGGTGGAGTGGGGTAGGGATGGCATCACCTGCAACGCGATCTGTCCGGGAGCGGCAACGCCGGCATTCAAGGCGCGGATGGCGGAAATGCCGGAGATGATGGCCGGGATCCAGAAGATGATTCCCATGGGCTACAGTGGCGATCCGGAAGAGGATATTGCGCCGGTGGTTCTGTTTCTCGCCAGCGAGGGCTCGCGCTACATGACCGGCAATACTCTCTATGTCGATGGCGGTGGACATATCAATGGCGTGCCCTGGAAGCCTTGAACCAGCGCTCTTCAATACGCCGATGCCACGCTTGCAAGCGGATTCCGGCGATTATCGGGTGAACAGTCTGGCATGCAACTGTGGCGCACGAATCACGCCCTTGTCATGCCAGGCAAGGGCGTCAGCTGATTCCGCCAGCCACACCACGACATCGGCAATGGCTTCCGGCTCGGTTGGTTGGTAGAGGGTGGGAATGTCGACGCCGAAACCGTTGGCTTTCATGACCTCGGTCAGCACGAAACCCGGCTCCACGCTGAAGAAGCGCAGGCCACTGCCGGCGTGCTCCACCCGCAGGCTCGGTACCATGCGGATCAAGGCCGCTTTGGAGGAGGGGTAGACAAAGCTCCAGCCGCCCTGGTCTGCGGGCGCGGGCGGGTCCGCGAGGGCAGAGCCGGAAACCATGTTGATGACACTGCCTTCGCCCCGCGCCAGCATGCCCGGCAGCAGTTTTTGCACCAGCGCCAACGGTGTCAGCACATTGCCGCGGTAGACGTTCTCCGCCTGTGCCAGGGTGACATCCAGCACTCGCTGCAGGTTGCCGGGCCCCTGGTAGCAGGCATTGTTGAACAGCAGGTCCACGCGACCGAAATGCGCCAGGGCCTGGTCGGCGGCCGCGAGCACGCTGGCAGTGTCGAGGATGTCGGAACGCAACAGCAGGGTATCCGCGCCGTGCTCCCGGGCGGCCGCGGCGGTAGCTTCCAGGCTGCCGGGCAGGGCACTGGCTTTCGACTCCCAGCTCCCGTGTTCGTGCTCTTCACCCTCCCGCAGGGTGCGGGCCGTCAAAGCCAGGTCGTAGCCGGCGCGAGCCAGCGCGATGGCGGTGACGGCGCCGATACCGCGGCTGGCGCCGGTGATGAAGGCGACTTTGCGCTCGGTCATGGCTGTGCTCCGGTGAAGGTCGGGATGTAGGCCGTGGCGACGCAGGAGCCGGATCAGATTGGCTCTGTTGCTCACAGGCATGCAGTGATTGCAGCTGGCAGCAACGTTAGCTGTTTGAATTCAGTGAGGTCAAGTCATGTTCAAAGTGTATGCCACAACGCCGGAATCCATGGGTCCGGGCGCCATCGGCGCTCATGCGGCGCGCGCCGAGGCGATGGGTTTTGACGGCCTGCAGGTGCCGGATGCGGTGCACGACGGTTTGCTGCTGGCGGCCATGGCCCTGCAGGCCACGCAGACACTGGTGGTCGGCACTGCGGTACTGGTGGCCTTTCCTCGCAGCCCGATGACGGTGGCCATCGCCGCCTGGGACCTGCAGCAGATGTCCGCTGGCCGCTTTGAACTGGGCCTGGGTACCCAGATAAGGCAAAACATCGAAGAGCGTTACTCTGCGCGCTGGGTGGCGCCGGTACCGCAGCTGCGCGAGTACGTGCAGTCCCTGCAAGCCATCTTCCACAGTTTCCAGACCGGTGAGCGCCTGTGCTTCGAGGGCGAGCACTACCGCTTCACCCGTCTGCAGCCCTTTTTCAATCCCGGCCCGATTGCGCACCCGCACATTCCGGTACTCTGCGGCGCCGTGGGGCCCGTCATGACCCGCATGGTGGGGCGGGTGGCGGACGGCATGATCACCCATCCGACCAACACGCCGCCCGCCTACATCCGCGAGGTGTGCCTGCCGCGGTTGCAGGGCGGTTTCGAGCAGGCGCAACGCAACGCCGCTGACTTTCGCCTGGTGTTGGGGCCCTTGATCGCCACCGGGCGGGATGCACAGACGGTGGCCGGCGCCTGGGAAAAGCAGCGACGCCTGCTCGGGTTTCTGTATTCCACGCCCGCCTACTGGCCCAGCCTGGAGTTGTTCGGCTGGCAGGACAAGGGCCAGCAACTGCTGGACCTGACCCGCGAAGGCCGCTGGCAGGATCTTGAGGACATCGTCAGCGACGAGATGCTCGAGCAGTTCGTGCCCCGCGGTAGCTACGCCGGGATTGCCGATGTGTTGTGCGAGCACTACGCCGGCCTGGCTCACAGCATTACCTTTCCCATGCCCGAGGATCCCGCGGACGATGCCCTGGCCGCGGCCGCCATTGCCCGCCTGCGTGGCTGATCAACTCCGCCCTTCAGCGGAGCCGTTTGACCGCCATCAATGGACGCAGGACAATCGCGGCTTTAACGTCGGGTCCCCCATGCGCGACTACCAGATTTCTGAACCCATGAACGAACTGTTGCTGGCGCTGTCCCGGGGGCCCGTGGCGGAGCCGCCCTGGGAGGAGTTCCTGTGTTTGCTGGGTGAGGCCTTGTCTGCGGATTTCGTCACCCTGATCCTGCGCGCACCCAGGGAGGGCGATGCCGGCCTGGTGATCAATTCGGTGGTGCTGTCACCGGCGGTCTACTCCGCTTACAACGAGAGCTATTTCGCGCTGGATCCATTTGTCAACCTGCCGCCGGGACAGGTATTTACGGTCGATGAGTTCATGGCAGCGGATGACTATTACAATTCCGACTACTATCGACAGTACGTGGAAACCACCGGGATCCGGCATCTGATGGGGGCGGACCTCGGTGATGCGCTGGGCAACAGCGCGCGCCTGCGCTTCGCCCGGGTCATCGGGCGCGACAACTTTTCCCCGGCAGAGCGGGCGCTGTGCCTGCGTCTGTTGCCCCACATCCAGCAGACCATCCGCCTGCAGGCGCGCATCGCCCGGGTGGAGAGCGAGCGTTCCCTGTTTGCAGCGGCGGTGGATCGCATGGCCCTGGCTGCGTTTATCCTCGACCAGCGCGCGCGTATCCGCCACAGCAATCATGCCGCGGACAGGTTGCTGCAGGAGGGGCGCTGGTTGACGGCGGCGGACGGCCAGTTGCGGCTGCTGGACCAGAGTGACCAGCGCGCGTTTCGCGCCTGCCTGGATGATGTGATGCAGGCCCATCTGCGCGGTGAGCCCGGGCTGGTGAAGGCGTTGCGACTGGGCTCCGGCAATGCCGCTGGCGCCGGCATGTTGCTGCGTCCGCTGCCGCTGGTGGCGGCTCCTGACGGCAGCCGCAATCCATCGGTGGCGATCTTTGTCTCGGACCCTCTGCATCCCCGGGAGGCCCCGGCGGACATCCTGATGACGCTGTTCAGCCTGACCCGGGCGGAAGCCAACCTGAGCCTGTTGCTGGCAGGGGGCGCTAGCCTGGATGAGGCCTGCGCGCAGCTACAGATTTCTCGCAACACCGGCAAGTCCCATCTCAGTGCCGTGTTTGCCAAGACCGGCGTCACCCGCCAGACCCGTCTGGTACAGTTGATACTCGGCAGCGTCGCCCCGATGGGCGACTGATTGTCGTCCATCGGGGCGACTGATTCCCTGTTACGGAGCGCAACACATGAGTAAAACCGACACGATTGAAGCCGCCGTATTCCGGCGCCTGCTCGCCCATCTCGACAGCCGCAAGGATGTGCAGAACATCGAGCTGATGAACCTCGCGGGGTTCTGCCGCAACTGCCTGGCAAAATGGTATGCCGAGGCCGCAGCCGAGGCGGGAGAGGTGGTCGAGGAAGCGCAGGCCAGGGAGCGAATCTACGGCATGCCTTACAGCGAGTGGAAAGAGAAGTTCCAGCAACCTGCCAGCGAGGAGCAGCTGGCAGCATTCAGGGCGCGGCAGGTAGACTGATTACAGGTCCCGCATCTGCCGCAGGTAGCTGAGGCGGGTGCTGTAGGGCTCCAGGGCGCGACCAGCCGTGGTTTGCAGCAGCGCGGCAATGGAGCCGACCGGCTGATCCGGGTCCGAGGGGGCTGCCATCAGGTGCCGGCCCAGCTGCCGTACCCCGGTGCCGATGACGGACATGCTTTCCACGGTCGCGTGCAGGAGCAACATCTCCGCCACCACCAGGTCGGCGACGGCGCGCTGCAATGGTTCCTGCTCGATATCTGGCTGTGGCATGGTGGGGCTCTCCCTCGGAGTAGTGTGGCACTGTGGCGGTGCAGGCCTGCACCGCCACAGTGCGTTTAGGGGGCGCGGTGCCGGTCGGTACCGGCTTTGCGTCCCCTGCATCACTGTTTGCAGCAAACTCCGTGCCAGCCAGCGGAAAGCATCATAGCGGCTGAAAATGACAATTCAACTGCGGCTGTTGGGATTTTTACCGCAACGGGGACGCTGCCAGGCTCAGCCGATGCTGCCTTCGAAGCTGTAGAAAGTGGGACTGCCAGGCCCCACCGGCAGGCCGAGTACAAACACCCAGAGGAAAAACAGCAGGCTCCAGCCGACGAAGAACACCATCGAGTAGGGCAGCATGATCGCGATCAGGGTGCCTATGCCCAGCTGCTTCTGGTAGCGGCAGGCGACCGCGAGGATCAGTCCGAAGTAGCTCATCATCGGGGTGATGATATTGGTCACGGAATCGCCGATGCGGTAGGCGGCCTGTATCACTTCCGGCGAGTAACCGATGATCATCAGCATGGGCACGAAGATGGGCGCGGTGATTGCCCACTGTGCCGATGCGGAACCCAGCATCAGGTTGACGAAGCCGCACATGGCGATGAAGAACAGGAACAGCAGTGGTCCGGTCAGGCCCAGCTCCTGCAGGAAGGTGGCTCCCTTGACGGCGAAAATGGCGCCGAGGTTGCTCCAGCCGAAGAAGGCGACGAACTGGGCGGCGAAAAACACCAGCACGATGTACAGACCCATTGAGCTCATGCCTTGGGCCATGGCGTCGATGGTATCGCGATCGTTGCGCATGGTTCCTGCAAGGCGACCGTAGACCAGCCCCGGAATGGCAAAGGTGACGAAGATATACACCACCACCCCCTTGAGGAACGGAGAACCGGCCACCGCTCCGGTGACCGGATGGCGCAGCACGCCCCATTCAGGGACCACCGTGATGGCGATCAGTGTCAGCAAAGCGAGGAAAGTCAGCCCGGCGCCCTTGAGGGCGTGTCGCTCCAATGTGGTGAGAGGCTGTAATTCCTGAGCATCCAGATCAATGTTGGCAGCGCTGTTGTCATAGGCGCCGAGCTTCGGTTCCACGATCTTCTCGGTGACGACAGCGCCCAGAATCGTGATCAGGAAGGTACTGCCGATCATGAAAAACCAATTGGCCTCGGGGCCGACCGTATAGGTCGGGTCGAGCAGGCGCGCGGCCGCCTCGGTGAAGCCCGCCAGCAGGGGGTCCACGGTGCCGATGAACAGGTTGGCACTGTAGCCACCGGAAACACCGGCGAAGGCCGCCGCCAGACCGGCCAGGGGATGGCGACCCAGGGAGTGGAAAATCGCTGCCGCCAGGGGAATCAACACCACGTAGCCCAGCTCCGAGGCGGTGTTGGAAATGATCCCGGTGAATACCACGGTCAGCGTTACCATGCGCGGAGCGGCACCGAGCACCAGGCCGCGCATTGCCGCGCCGATCAGCCCCGAATGCTCGGCGATGCTGACGCCCAGCAAGGCCACCAGCACAACGCCAAGCGGTGGAAAGCCGGTGAAGTTGGTGACCAGGTTGGAGACAATGCGCTGGATTCCGTCAACGCTGACGAGGCTCACCACCCGGATGATACCGTCTGCAGAACGGCCTGAAATGCCTTCCGGCCGGGGATCGATCGCGCTCAGTCCGAACCAGGCTGCCACCCCGCTAAGCAGGACAATACCGACGGCGAAACAGGCAAACAGGGTCACCGGATGCGGCAGCAGATTGCCCAGCCATTCGACCGTGTTGAGGAAGCGGGTAAACCAGCCTTGTCGCGGTGTTGGGTCATGCTTGGGGGAAGGTTTGTCCGCCACTATTCATCACCCTGTGTTGTCTTTTGTCGGCACGGAGACGCTATCACAGCCGGTGCATTTGGAGAAATGATGCGGGCCGGATCCTGCGCTGTCATGATTTTCTTACCCTCTGGGGGTATTGCTCCTGCAGGATTGGTCTGCGAGATTGGTGAGCATCCGTGCCCAGGCACGCATGCAATGGAGAAGCCGATCGTGCCCCAGTCTTTCCTTTTTAACAGTCTGCAACGTTGCATTGTGGCCTGCACTTTCCTGCTGCTGGCGCCGACTCTGTCAGCCCAGCCCGCGGACCAGCTGCTGCACAACGCCCGCATCTACACCCTGAATCCGGAACAGCCCTGGGCGGACACCATCGCCATTGCCGATGACACTATCGTCTACGTGGGCGATTACGCCGGCGCCCGGCCGCATCTCGCCGCGACCACACGCCAGACCGATCTCGACGGCAGGCTGGTGTTGCCAGGCTTTATCGATACCCACATGCACATCGGCGAAACCATCCCTTACGTCTTTGCCGCCTCCCTCGGCCCGGGCATGAACCCGGAGGAACTGTTTGCCGCGATTGCCGAGCACGTAGCGGCGTACCCGGAGCAGAACCCGGTAATCGGCAATGGCTTTCTGGGGGCGGCTTTCGGTGACCAGGGGCCTACCGCGGCAGAGCTGGACCGGGCGGTGCCAGACCGGCCGGCAATAATTTTTGACGAGGGTTTCCACTCGGCCTGGATCAACAGCAAGGCCATGGAATTGGTGGGACTTACCGCCGATAGCCCGGACCCGGTGCCCGGCGTACACTACTACAAGCGCTACCCCGACGGCACACCGACCGGCTGGCTGATCGAAGGTGCTGCCTTTGCCTGGGTCAGTGAAAAGCTGGGTGTCATCACCGAGGCCAGCCTTGAAGCGGGTGCCGACCAGTTTCTGGGCACCCTGTCGTCGATGGGGATTACCGGCGCCTTTGAAGCCGGTATGATCGGCAGCGGTGAGGAAACCCTGGCCCTGTTCGATCGCCTGGTGGCGGAGGATCGGTTGCCGCTGCGGGTGGTGGGGTCGCTCTATGTCAACACCGCAGAGAAGCTTGCCGCCGCGCCGACAGACCTCGCGCGCTTGCAGCAGCGCTTTCACTCTGAATTCTTCGATGTGCGCACCCTGAAGATCTCCCTGGATGGCACGGTTGAGGCCCAAACCGCTTTCATGCTGGAACCCTACCGGAAACCGGAGGGGCATCTTGCGCAGCCGCTGGTGCCGGCTGCTGACGCCAAGGCTGCCATCGTGCGCGCGGCCGGCGAGAATATTGATGTCCATCTCCACGCACTGGGAGACGGCGCCGTACGTCTGGCCCTGGATGGGGTGGAGGCTGCGCGCGACGCGCATCCGCAATCCCGCTCCCGTTTTACCCTCTGCCACGTGCAGATCGTCAATCCTGCGGATATCCCGCGTTTCGGTGCGCTGGATGTCGTCGCCCAGTCAACACCGACCTGGTTCGTCTACGACGATATCGCCCTGGAATTTCTGGGTGAAGAGCGCCTGCAGCAGCACTATCCGCTGCGCTCCATCGCCGCTGGCGGCGCCCGCATTACCCTCGGCAGTGATTACCCTGCCAGCTGGATTGGCCTGGACGGCCTCAATCCGCTGTTCAATATCGAAATGGGCATGACCCGACGGCCAGCCGGGGACCCGGACTTCGTGCCGCAGCCATTGGCCAGCGAGGTCATTACCCTGGAGCAGGCGATTCGCGGCTATACCCTGGATGCCGCCTGGCAGCTGGGACTGGAGGACCAGATCGGGTCCCTGCAGGTGGGCAAGCAGGCGGATCTGGTGGTGCTCAGCGACAACCTGTTCGAAATGGACCCCTATGCCATCCACACTGCCCGGGTATTGACCACGATTGTGGATGGCAAGACCGTGTTCAGTGCGGCAGACGAGGCGCCCTAGCAGCTCAGGCAGTCTGGCCCTGGGCAGCAAGCGCGGGCGCTACCTCCTGTGGCAGGGCAAACCAGCGCAGATGTTCGTATGCAGCTGGAAGTTGCAGGGTCACGGATGTTGCAGCGCGATCGCCCCGGGTTAATTCCCGTTCCGCCACAGTGAGCTGTGCCTGCAATGTCAGTGGCGGGGTGCCTGCAGCTGGCGTTGTCGGCTGCTCCAGCCAGCCCAGATTCGCAAGTGGATCCGGACGCTCGCTCCGATGACCCTGAAAGCGCCACACCCCGTGCGTCGTGTCCACCTGGTAGCAGGGCAAAAGGCGCCAGCCATGTTCGGCCACCAGTTCCAGCGCCCGCAGCAGGTATTCAAACTCCTCATCATCAATGAAGTAGTTGAAGTTCAAACGTACCCAGCCCGGCCGCAGCAGGCTGATGCCAGCGGTGATCGCCGCTTCCAACTGCTTGCTGTAGGCCATATCCATGCCCAGCAGGGCGTGGGCGTAGGGTCCCGCGCAGGAGCAGCCACCGCGCGCCTGGATGCCGAACAGGTCGTTGAGCAGCGCCACCACGAAGCCGTAGTGCAGGTCGCGCTCGCCGTGACGAAAACGCAGGGAGAAAATCGGCAGGCGCGAAGCAGCGTGACTGCCCAGTACTTCGATGTTGGGGCAGTCCCGGAGCCGGGTCATGGCGCGTTCGGCCAGTGTCGATTCGCGGGCCTGGATGGTGTCGGTGCCTACGGCCTGTTGCAGAGAGAAAACCAGGCCGGCGCGAATGGATTCCACGATGGCCGGGGTGCCGCCTTCCTCGCGCCGCTCGATATCGCGGCTGTAGACGTGGTCCTCCGGGGTCACATAGGTCACCGTGCCACCGCCCACCATGGCCGGCACCCGGTTGCCGAATAACGCGCTTTTGGCCACCAGGATACCCGGTGTACCGGGGCCGCCGACAAATTTGTGCGGGGACAGGAATACCGCGTCCAGCGGGTCTGCGCCGTTCATGTCGATGGCCACGTAGGGGCCGGCGGCGGCGTAGTCCCAGAACGCCAGCGCGCCGTGCGCCTTCAGCAGGCGGGTCACGGCGGCCACATCACTCTTGATACCGGTGACATTCGATGCGGCGGAAAAGCTGCCAATCAGCAGGGAGCGATGTGCGTGCCGCCCCAGGGCGGATGCCAGTGCCTGCTGGTCGATGCCACCCCGGGTATCGAGGGGGATGACCTCCAGTTCGGCGATGCTCTCGCGCCAGGGCAGTTCGTTGGAGTGGTGCTCATAGGGGCCGATAAAGACCACTGGCCGCTCGGCCTCGGGCAGCTGTGCCGACAAGTGGCAGCGGGCATCCAGTTCCGCCGGCAGGCGCAGATTCAGCACATCGATCAGCTTGTTGATGGCGGCGGTGGCCCCGGAACCGCAAAAGATCACCTTGTCCTCGCTGCCGCCATTGACGGCTGCGCGCACCTGCTTGCGTGCCGCTTCGCGCAGAGTCGTGGTATGGGCTCCGGTAAAGGAGGTCTCGGTATGGGTGTTGGCGTAGAAGGGCAGCACCTGTTCGCGGATGTACTCCTCAATGAAGTCGAGGCTGCGGCCAGAGGCGGTGTAGTCCGCATACACCAGCGGCTTGTCACCGAACGGCGTGGCGATGGGCTGGCGCTGGCCGATGACGGCCTGGCGTATCCGCTCGATCAGGTGGCTCATGGGCAATACTCCCGGGGTGGATTGCGGTTGATTTCGGGTGAGAATTCTAGCGTCTGGGAGCCGAAACATTGTGCCTGATTGTGTTTGAATATTTGATAATATAGCTACAATGTTCCATTATTTTTTTATATTTCGAAATAACGTTCCTTCCTGGGGTGCGAGAGACACGAATGCTCGATTCGACCGACAAACAATTGTTGCGCCTGCTACAGGTTGACGCCGCGCTGTCGGTGGCGGACCTCGCCGAGCGGGTGAGCATCTCCAAATCCGCCTGCTGGCGGCGGCTGCAAAAGCTGGAGCACAACGAAGTGATCCGCCAGCGGGTGACCCTGCTCAATGCCGCCAGGGTCGGGCTCGGGCTCACGGTGTTCATCACCATCCGCACCAATCAACACAATGAAGCCTGGGTGCAGCGCTTTCGGGAAGTGGTGCAGGGCGTGGAGGGCGTGCTCGAGGTCTATCGCCTGGGTGGACAGCTCGACTATCTGCTGAAGGCGGTGGTCGCCGACATGCCGGACTATGACCGACTCTACCAGCAGCTGATCGCCGCGGACCTGTTCGATGTGTCCGCCAGTTTTGTGATGGAGGAGATCAAGGCCACCACGGTGTTGCCGGTGTAGGGTGGGGAGGAAGGGCCGGCGCGGCAAAAATCCGCGCCGGCATCGGGACTCAGGCGAAATTCTTGTTCACGAAGTCCCAGTTCACCAGCGCCCAGAAAGCCTCCAGGTACTTGGGGCGGGCATTGCGGTAGTCGATGTAGTAGGCGTGCTCCCACACGTCCACGGTCAGCAGCGGTGTCACCGCGCTGTCGGTCAGCGGGGTACCGGCGTTGCTGGTGTTGACGATGGCCACGCTGCCGTCAGCGTTCTTGACCAGCCAGGTCCAGCCGGAGCCGAAGTTGCCGGCAGCTGCTTCGCTGAATTCTTTTTTGAATTCGGCAAAAGAACCGAAGGCCTTGTCAATGGCAGCGGCCACGGCACCGGTGGCTTTACCGCCGCCGTTGGGGCTCAGGCATTCCCAATAGAAGCTGTGGTTCCAGACCTGGGCCGCATTGTTGAATACGCCACCGGAGGCTGTCTTGATGATCTCTTCCAGCGACTTGCCCTCGAATTCGGTGCCGGGCACCATGCCGTTCAGCTTCTCGACGTAGGTGTTGTGGTGCTTGCCATAGTGATAGTCGATGGTCTCCTCGGATATGTGCGGTGCCAGTGCATCGCGCGGGTAGGGCAGGGCGGGGAGTTCAAAAGCCATGGTAGTCCTCCAGAAATTTCAGGATTGGTGAGTTGGCAATCGTCCAGACTTGTGCTTTCGCGTCACCGGCCCGCTGTTGCGGCATCCGGCGCTGTTATTGGTGGAGGTCCAGCGAAGGACCCGTAGTATAACGCATTGTGCGCAGTCACCGTAATGGACTAAGGTTATAGCTGTGGATTGAAACAAGGGCGCGCCGTCGTGGCAGCGTCACAGCGAGGTAAACCTGTCATGTTGCTGTCTATTCTGCTCTTCCTTGCCCTGGTCATCGCGGTGCTCTGGTACCGCCCGTCATTGCCGGTCGGCTCTGTGGTGACGGGTGTTGGCACACTGTTGCTGACCCAGTTGCACGGCGGCATGTGGCTGGTGCTGTTGCCGGTTGTGGCAGTAATCGCCCTGCTCAATGTCGAGGAGTGGCGCCGCCACTACCTGGTGGCACCGGTCTACGCCATGCTGCGCAAAGCCATGCCCCCGATGAGCAGCACCGAGCGCGAGGCCCTGGAAGCGGGCACTACCTGGTGGGAAAAGGACCTGTTCAGTGGCAAGCCGGACTGGCATCGCTTTGCGGCCATTCACCCGCCGCTGTTGACCGACAAGGAACAGGCGTTCATCGACAACGAGACCAACGAGCTCTGCGGCATGATCGATGAATGGGATGTGCACCAGCGCCAGGACCTGTCGCCGGAGGTGTGGGACTATCTGCGGCAGAAGGGCTTTTTTGGCCTGATTATCCCCGAGGCCTTCGGCGGCCGGGATTTCAGCCCCTACGCCCAGAGCCGCATCATGAGCAAGATCGCCAGCCGCTCCATCACCGCGGCGGTTACGGCCATGGTGCCCAATTCCCTCGGCCCCGGCGAACTGCTGGTGAAGTACGGCACCGATGAACAGAAGCAGCGCTGGCTGCCGGGCCTGGCGGACGGCTCGGAACTGCCCTGTTTCGGTCTCACCGGTCCCGAGGTGGGCTCGGATGCGGGGGCCATCCCGGATATCGGGCTGGTCTGCAAGGGGGAATTCGAGGGCGAGGAAGTCATCGGCCTGCGGCTCAACTTCCACAAGCGCTGGATTACCCTGGCACCGGTGGCCACGGTCGTGGGGCTGGCCTTCCAGCTGCGGGACCCGGAGGGTTTGCTGGGCGACCCGGACAAGGTCGACTACGGCATTACCTGCGCCCTGCTGCCGGCCGACCACCCGGGAGTGGAGATCGGGCGTCGCCACAATCCCGGGGCGCCGTTCATGAACGGGCCGGTCATGGGCGAGGACGTGTTCATCCCGGTGGACTGGATCATCGGTGGGCCGGAGATGGCCGGCAAGGGCTGGCGCATGCTGATCGAGTGCCTGGGCGCTGGTCGCGGCGTCTCGCTGCCGGCCCTGTCCACCGCCAGCGGCGAAATGTGCTACCTGATGGTGGGCGCCTACGCCCGCATCCGCCGCCAGTTCAACATGGAAGTGGGGAAGTTCGAGGGCGTACAGGAAGCCACTGCCGAGATTGCCTCTGGCGCCTACACCCTGGAGGCGATGCGGCAGATGGTCACCCGGGGCCTGGAGGACGGTACACCTTCGGTGATGACCGCCATGGCCAAATACCACGCCACCGAGTTGATGCGGAATCTGGTCAACCATGGCATGGACGTTGTTGGTGGCCGCGGCATCCAGCTCGGGCCGCGCAATTTCCTCGCCGCGGGCTACCATGCCCTGCCGGTGGCGATCACGGTTGAAGGCGCCAATATCCTCACCCGCTCGCTGATGATCTTTGGCCAGGGGGCCATGCGCTGTCATCCCTACCTGTTCGACGAAATGCAGACCCTGCAGGCGGAGGAGACCCACGAGGGTTTGCGTGAATTCGAGCCGCTGTTTCTGCAGCACCTCGGCCATATCAGCAGCAACCTGGCGCGGCTGGTGATACTGGGGGTCAGTGCCGCGCGCTTCAGCCCGGTACCCTCGGGTGCCGATGATTTCAGCCGCCGCTGGTATCAGCGCATCAATCACCTGAGTGCGGCGCTGGCCACCTGTGCCGATGTCGCCCTGGGCGTCCTCGGCGGCGATCTCAAGCGCCGCGAGTTGCTGTCGGCACGCCTGGGGGACGTCCACAGCCAGCTGTTCATCGCCAGCAGCCTGTTGAAATTCCACGCCACCCAGCCTCGCAGCAAGGAGGGTGACGCGCACGCGGCCTTTGCCCTGCAGAACTCCCTGTACGCTGCCCAGCAGGCCTTGCTCGCCTACTGTGACAACTTCCAGCCGCGCGCCCTGGGCCTGCTCATGCGCGCCCTGTGCCTGCCCCTGGGGCGGGTTTTCCGGGCGCCGGATGACCGCCAGATTCGCGAACTGGGTGCACTGGTCATGGAGCCCAACGCGGTGCGCGCGATGCTGGCAACCCATGTCTACGTGAGTGAGGATCCCGAGGATGCGGTCGGCCGGGTGGAGACGACCTACCAGATGCTGCTGCAAGTGGACAAGCCGTTCCAGGCCTTGCAGCGGGCCTGGAGCAAGGGTGAGTTGGACGCCGAGACCCTGGACGAGGCGCTGCAGGCGGCCGTGAACAAGCAGATTATTCGCAGCGAGGACGTGGAGCCGCTGCGCGAGTACGATGTCCGTCGCCGCGACTGCGTGCTGACCGACCACTTCGAAACCCTGCTGTGACAGCAGCGCCGCCGCCAGAACTGGCGATGATGATCACCCGCGGGCGCACGGTGTACCGCGGCTTGCTGGGGCAGCCCCGGGAGCGAACCCTCGGCGGCTTGTCGATCTACTCGACAGCGGGAGAACCATTCAGTATCCGCATTGGTGACGCCCCCCGGCAGAGCACTCGCATTGCGCTGGTGCCTGCCAACGTGCCTGTTGCGATCTCGGTGCCGGAACGGGTGATCGACCTGATCGTTATCGAGCCGGAGCTGGTGCCGGAGGAGGCTTCGTGGCGGGCTGCCTGTGTGGATGGGTCCGTCGAGCACCGTCGTTTGCAGAGGGCGTTTGACGACTGGCCGCGGCAGTCACAGGTCCTGGAGTGCAGTGACAGCGCCGTAGACCGCTACTTTTTCGGCAGCGATCTGCTGGCGCGGCAGCTGGATCCTCGCATTGCCGCCGCCGCGGAGACCATTGCCGCCAACCCCGGCGACAAGCATGCCGCCGCAGATCATGCAGCGGCCTGCGGCCTGTCCTTCTCTCGCTTCGTGCACCTGTTCCGCGATGAAGTGGGCATGACCTTCCGCAGTTTCTGTGCCTGGAAGCGCGCCCGTGCCATGCTGGCCCACGTTGCCAGGGGCAGCAGCCTCACCGAAGTGGCGCTGCAGATAGGCTACCCGGACTCCACGCACTTCAGCCATTCCATAAGACGTATTTACGGCTTGCGGCCCCGGGATATTTTTTCCGGCTCGCGGCGCCTGGCAGTGCATACAGACCCCTCTCTCCGGGCCTGAGCGCCCAGCACTTCCCACAGACGCCAGCCAGTTCACACAAGCAGGCACTGGCCGGTGGCGGTAGTCTGCAGTTCGATGCCTGCGGGCGCGCGGACAATAACAGTACAGAGGGCAGGGCATGACCGGCACGAAAACTGGGGCCATTACCATCGGCGGCGCCTCGGGCTACTGGGGCGACGCCGCTCTGGCAACGCCGCAGCTGCTGGCGGTGGAGGGTCTGGATTACCTGGTCTACGACTACCTGGCGGAAGTCACCATGTCGATCATGGCCCGCGCCCGGGCGGCGGACCCGGAGCAGGGCTACGCCACGGATTTTGTCAGCGCTGCCATGGCACCGAATCTGCAGCGGATTGCGGCATGCGGGGTGAAGGTGATCGCCAACGCCGGCGGCGTCAACCCGCGGGCCTGTGCAGAGGCCTTGCGCAAGCTGATCGCTGACCAGGGGCTGGACCTGGTGGTGGCGACAGTGCTCGGCGACGATCTGCTGCCGCGCGTGCAGGAGCTGGCCGACCGCAGCGGTGGCGGCGCGATCCGGGAAATGTTTTCCGGTGAGCCGTTCCCGGACCCTGACCGGGTGGCGAGTGCCAACGCCTATCTCGGTGCTTTCCCCATAGCCGAGTGTCTTCGACGTGGTGCCGATATTGTCATCACCGGCCGCTGCGTGGACAGCGCAGTCACCCTGGGTGCCTGCATCCACGCTTTTGGCTGGCAGCCGCAAGACTTTGATCGCCTGGCCCAGGGCAGCCTGGCCGGGCATATCCTCGAGTGCGGTACCCAGGCCACCGGTGGCAATTACACGGACTGGGAAAGCGTTGCTGATACCCTGGCCAGCGCCGGCTACCCGCTGGCGACGGTCTCTGCCGACGGCGCCTTCGAAGTGGGCAAACCCGCCGGCACTGGTGGCACGGTGACCGTGGGCACGGTGGCGGAGCAAATGCTGTACGAGATCGGTGATCCCCAGGCGTATCTGCTGCCGGACGTCTGCTGCGACTTCTCCACTGTGACCCTGGAGCAGACCGCCGTGGATCGGGTGCGGGTGGCGGGCGCGCGCGGGCACGGCGCACCGGAGAACTACAAGGTCAGCCTCACCTGGGCCGACGGCTTTCGCGCCGGCCATATCTGGACCATGGTCGGGCGCGATGCCCGGCGCAAGGCGGAAGTGTTTGCCGAGGGCGTGTTCGCCCGTACCCGGGCGCTGTTGCGCGAGCGGGGTCTGCCGGATCTCAGCGAAACCAGCGTCGAAATCAGTGGCGTTGAATCACATTTCGGCGCGGCCGCCGCGGTCAGTAATGTGCGGGAGGTCGATATCAAGATTGCGGTGAAACACGCAAGCGCTCGCGGCGTCGGCCTGTTCCTGAAGGAGATGACGGGGATTGCGCTGGCGGCGCCGCCGGGCCTGTGCAGCTTTGCCGGGGCGCGGGCCAAGCCCTCGCCGGTGGTGCGCCTGTTCTCTTTGCTGTTGCCGAAGGCGGAACTGGCGCTGAGCGTGGAAGTCGCGGGTGCGCCCGCAACATTTGTGGAGGCGCACGTTTGTAGGCCTGCCCCGCAAGCACCTGCACAGCTGCCGTTGCCACCGCACACCGATGCGGCGCTGGTGGACGTGCCACTGGAGCAGCTGGCCTTCGGGCGCAGTGGCGACAAGGGTGACAAGGCCAATATCGGCGTTATCGCGCGGCGCCCGGAGTATCTGCCCTGGATTGCCGCGGCGCTGACGGAAGCGCGGGTGGCCGCTTTCTTCGACCACTTCCTGCGCCCCGAACAGGCGCAGCCGGTGCAGCGATTCTATCTGCCCGGCAGCCACGCCCTGAACTTCCTGCTGCACGATGTGCTGGCCGGTGGCGGAATCGCCAGCCTGCGCACCGATCCACAGGGCAAGGGCTATGCCCAGTTGCTGCTGACCGTGCCTGTGCCGGTTCCGGCAGAGTTGCTGCACATGACAACCTGACTCAAGACAACAAGGGACTGCCTGAATCATGACCGACGTCGTACCCGTTTTCGAATCCACTGTTGTCCCTGACAGTGAGCGCTATCTGCGCAATCTGCAGCAGCAGGGTGAATTGATCGAGCGTATGCGCGCGGCGCTGGCGCGCACTGCGGCCCTGTCGAATGCGTCCAAACCCCGCTTCGACAAGCGCGGGCAGTTGCTGCCGCGGGAGCGGCTGGCGCGACTGCTGGACCCCGGCAGTCCCTTCCTGGAAATCGGCAACATGGCCGGTTTTTTGGTGGACAGTGACGACCCTGAACGGTCGGTGCCCGGCGCCGCCTATATCTGTGGCATCGGTTACATCAACGGTGTCCGCTGCATGGTGACGGTGGATGACTCCGGCATCAACGCCGGTGCCATGACCACCACCTCCACCCGCAAGGCGACTCGGGTCATGGATATCGCCCTGCAGCAGAAGCTGCCCTTTGTACACCTCGTGGAAAGCGCCGGGGCCAACCTGCTGGAATACCAGGTGGAGATGTGGATGGAGGGTGGCGGCGTGTTTGCCCGGCTGGCGCGCTTGAGCGCTGCCGGGGTGCCGGTTGTCACAGTGCTGCACGGCGCCTCTGCGGCCGGTGGCGCCTACATGCCGGGCCTGAGCGACTATGTGATTGGCGTCAAGGGCAACGGCAAGGCCTATCTGGCGGGGCCCGCGCTGCTGAAGGCTGCCACCGGCGAGGTAGCCGAGGATGAGCCTCTGGGAGGCGCCAGCATGCACGCCACCGTGTCCGGCCTGGTGGAGTACCTGGCCGAGGACGATGCCCACGGTCTCGCCATCTGCCGCCAGGTCATCGCCAGCCTGGGCTGGAACCGGCACTGCCCGCAACCGGCGCCGCGCAGCTTCGAGGAACCGCTGTACAGCCCGGAAGAGCTGCCCGGAATCGTGCCCGTCGATTACCGCCAGCCCTACGAGGCGCGCGAAGTCGTGGCGCGGCTGGTGGACGGGTCTGCCTTCCTGCAGTTCAAGCCGGACTACGGCCCGGCGACCCTGTGCCTGCAGGCGGCGGTCTACGGCATCCCGGTTGGCATTGTCGCCAACAACGGCCCCATTGATCCCAACGCCGCCACCAAGGTGGCCCAGTTTATCCAGCTCTGCGACCAGTCCGACACGCCACTGCTGTTCCTGCAGAACATCACCGGCTACATGGTGGGCACGGACTACGAGCAGGCCGGCATGATCAAGCACGGCAGCAAGATGATCCAGGCGGTGACCAACGTCCGGGTGCCGCGCATCACCCTGATGATCGGGGCCAGTTTTGGCGCCGGCAACTACGGCATGTGCGGCCAGGGTTACGATCCCGATTTCCTGTTCAGCTGGCCCAATACCCAGATTGGCGTCATGGGCGGCGAGCAGGCGGCCAGAACCATGAGCGAAGTATTCCGGGCCGGCGCCGCGCGCAAGGGTGTGGCGGTGGATGAGGCGCTGATTGCGGCCCAGGAAGCCAAAGTGATTGCCCATTACGACCGCCAGTCCAGCGCTTTTTATACCTCGGGGCGCATGCTGGACGACGGCCTGATCGATCCGCGCGACAGTCGCAAGGTACTGGGCATGGTCCTGCAGACCTGTTGGGAGGCGCGCCAGCGCCGGGTGTTCCCCAACACCTTCGGCGTGGGGAGGATGTAGCCATGGAAATCACCCCGATAGCCTGGCCGGAGGTACAGGACCTGCTCCTGGAACGCGACGCGGACACCCTCACCATCTGGTTCAATCGTCCGGAGACCCGCAACGCCCTGTCGGCGCGCATGACCGCGGAGCTGGCTGCGGTGCTGGAGGTTTTGCCACAGGCGCGGGACCTGCGCTTTGTGGTCCTGCGCGGCAAGGGTGGCAGTTTTTGCTCCGGCGGAGACCTGTCGATGTTTCGCACGGTGTTCCAGGGTGGCGCCAGCCGCGAGGATATCGTGGACTCCAATGCCAGCTTCGGTCGCCTGCTGCGCGGCGTACGCGCCCTGCCGCAGCTGTTTGTGGTCGCGATTGAGGGCGCGGCGATGGCAGGGGGGCTCGGTTTGTCCTGCATCGCCGATGTGGTGATTGCCACGGCGAACGCCCGCTTTGCGCTCAGTGAGGTCACGCTGGGTATTCCGCCGGCGCAGATCACCCCGCTGGTGATCCAGCGGGTGGGGGCTTCCGAGGCCCGCCGCCTGTTGCTTACCGCGCAGCGCTTCGACGGCAGCGAGGCGCGGCGGCTCGGCTTTGCCCATCAGGTAGTGGCTGACAGTGCTGCTTTGGACGAGGCACTGGCTACATTGCTCGAGCATGCCCGCCACGGTGCTCCGGGCGCGATTGCCCTGACCAAGGAAATCATCGACGCCAGTGCACACCTGGAGCCCGATGCCCTGGTGCAGTTTGCCGCCGAGCGCTTTGCCGATGCCATGCTCGGTAGCGAAGCGCGCGAGGGCATGGCGGCCTTTGCCGGCAAGCGCCTGCCTTATTGGGCTCAAGCCCGCAGCCACAGTGACACAGGGGAGTAAGGGCAATGCCACAGTTTGACAGTGTTCTGGTGGCCAACCGGGGCGAGATCGCAGTGCGGGTCATTCGCTCTGCGAAGGCACAGGGTTATCGGA
Source organism: Haliea sp. (assembly GCF_040221975.1). Taxonomy (GTDB): domain Bacteria; phylum Pseudomonadota; class Gammaproteobacteria; order Pseudomonadales; family Halieaceae; genus Haliea. The sequence continues at coordinate 69,471 of NZ_JAVJWR010000017.1, read as the reverse complement.
CTATCGCCGTGTATTCGGAAGCCGACGCCGCAGCGCCCCATGTGCTGCTGGCAGACGAGGCAGTGCTGATCGGCCCGGCTCCGGTCAGGGAGTCCTATCTCGATCCCGAGCGTATTCTGGCGGCGGCTGCGGCTACCCGGGCCGGTGCGATCCACCCGGGCTATGGCTTTCTGTCGGAGAACGCCGCTTTTGCCCGCGCCTGTGAGGATGCGGGTATGGTCTTTATCGGCCCCTCTGCCCGCGCCATTGAACTCATGGGCAACAAGGCTGCCGCCAAGCGCCTGATGCTGGCCGCCGATGTCCCCTGCATTCCCGGCTACCAGGACCAGGACCAGTCCGACACCGCGCTGGTGGAGGCCGCACAACGGATCGGCACACCGCTGATGGTGAAGGCGGCGGCGGGTGGTGGTGGCCGGGGCATGCGTTTGGTACTCGATCCTGTCGACCTGCCAGCGGCACTGGCCGCGGCCCGCTCCGAGGCCGAAAACGCCTTTGGCAGTGGCGAGCTCATTCTTGAAAAGGCGTTGCTGCAGCCACGGCACGTTGAAATCCAGGTGTTCAGTGACAGCCATGGCAATCATGTTCACCTGGGGGAGCGCGACTGTTCCATACAGCGCCGTCACCAGAAGGTGGTGGAGGAATCACCCTGTCCGGTGATGACCCCCGAGCTGCGTGTGGCCATGGGTGAGGCGGCGGTCAATGCGGCTCGCAGCATCGATTACTGTGGAGCCGGCACCGTGGAATTCCTGCTCGATGTCGACCAGCGGTTTTATTTCCTGGAAATGAATACCCGCCTGCAGGTGGAGCACCCGGTTACCGAAATGGTCACCGGCCTGGACCTGGTTGCGCTGCAACTGCAGGTGGCCCAGGGCTATCCCTTGCCCCTGTCCCAGGCCGATGTGGCGTTGCACGGGCATGCGCTGGAGGTGCGCCTGTATGCCGAGGATACCGTCAACGATTTTCTTCCCGCCAGCGGTACCGTGTATCGCTGGCACCCGCCCCACGGCGAGGGCATCCGCGTCGACCACGATCTTGTGGAAGGTCAGGAGGTGTCACCTTTTTATGACCCCATGATCGCCAAGATCATTGCCTGGGGCGAAGATCGGACCACCGCCTGCCGGCGCCTGCAGCGGGCGCTGCAAACCACGGTATTGTTCGGGCCGGCCAGTAATCGGCAGTTCCTGCTGGATGTGGTTGAGAATGAGGCGTTCCAGGCGGGCACCGCCACCACGGCGTTTATTGCCGAGCAATTTCCGCAGGGCGTGCAGGCGCCAGTGCCTCAGTTGGTACAATACTGTTGTGCCGCGGTACTGCAGTACCGCGACAGCGTGGCCGCATCGGAGCGGCTGCGTGTTGTTGCCGAAACCGCGCTGCGCGGCTGGTCCGGGCTGCGTGACATCAGTGTGCATTACCGCTACCGGAAAACAGAGGACGAGTTTGTCGACGTCCATGTGCAGCAGGTCGGGCCAGGTGACTATCACTGCAGTACCGGCGCAAGCCATCACCGGCTGCAGTGGCAGGGTGACGATCTGGCGGGCACCGCGCAGGTGCTGGTCGATGGGGTCGCTCACCGTCTTTGCCACGCCCCCGCGGGTCGCGGCGCCATCAGCCTGCAACTGGGTGACGCCGCCTGCGATCTTGTCAACGAGCTTGCGTTTACCCGTGGAGACCAGGCGTCAGCCGGCAGCGGTATTGTCAAGGCGCCCATGCACGGCAATGTGCTGTCGGTGCTGGTGACTGTGGGCGACCGCGTCAGCCCGGGCCAGGAACTATTGGTGATGGAGGCGATGAAAATGGAGCACAGGCTACTGGCCCAGGTCAGCGGCGAGGTCAGTGCGGTGCATGTGCAGGCCGGTACCCAGGCTGTGGCAGGTGCCATAGTGCTGGAGATCAACGAATCCTGAACCGGCGCTTGCGCCGGTCATCTTTGCTGGCAACAATAGCAGCATGTTCGATGTCATTTCACAGCGCCTGTTTGCAACGCCGCCCCGGGAACCCCTGTATCACTACACGACCCTGAGCGGCCTGCTGGGTATAGTCGACAGCGCCGAGCTGCGCTGCAGCGATATCCGCTACATGAACGACTCCACCGAGCTGCGCCACACCCTGGACCTGCTGGGGGAGCAGGTGACCCGGCGCCTTGTTGCCGGGGTCGACCAGCCGGCGCTGCTGACGACCTTTCTCGACTGGCTCACCTACCGCGTGGTGAGCGGCCCGATGCTGTTCTGTGCGTCCTTTCGCGGCAACGGCAACCTGCTGAGTCAGTGGCGTGGCTACAGCGTTCACGGCAAGGGCGTGAGCCTGGGCTTTGCGCCGGAACACATCCTGGACTGCGCCCGGCGCCAGCACTTCGAGGTTGGGCGCTGCGTCTACGCGCCCTCGCAGCAGGAAAAAATGATCGATGAGATTGTCGATGCAGTGGAGGCACTGGCCGCGGACAGCGTCGGGGAGGAGGAGTCCGCGAGCCAAAGTCGGCACTGGGTGCGCCGGTTTCAGACTATCGAGGGCGATTTGCTGCGCATTGCCGCCGTGCTCAAGCACCCCGCGTTCGAGGAGGAGCAGGAGTGGCGCATCGTCTCGCCAATGATCGGTGACGCGGCCACCGGCAAGGTGCAGTTCCGCGAAGGCAACTCCATGCTGATTCCCTGGTTTCCCCTCGACCTGCGGGACGAACAGGGCACGCTGGCGATTGACCACGCTTACCTCGGCCCTACCAGCAACATCGACCTGTCGATGAACTCGTTGGCGCTGTACCTGCAGAGCCGCGCCGCAGCCCCGCGCCGCGAGATCACCTACTGCGATATCCCCTATCGCAAGCGCTGAACCCTGCCCGGGGTCGCGTTTACTCTGCGGGACGTTCCCGATACCACTGGCTCATGTCGTCGTACAGTTCGCCTTTCAGCAGATACAGCGGCGCTGTGTGGTAGATCTTGATGTCATGAAAGGGGTCGGTGATGATCTTGGTCGCCCATACCAGGCCCGATTGCACACCTTTAAGGAAAAATAGTTGCACAGTACGGACCAGCACCGCCCCGACACCGGTAAAGAACCAGAGAATCGCGGTGTTGTGCAGGAAGCCCTTGCCGACCTGATGCTCCGTGAGCAGGCCAAGGAGGTTCGGGCTCAGCGAGAGCAGGACGGGCAGGGCTAACCAGATCGACAGCAGCACCACTTTGCGCTGCAGGTTGTAGCCGACCTTGACGCTTTCCTTGTACTCGTGGCTGGCCTGGTTGACCTCGTCCCAGGTCTTCGGTTCAAAGAAAAAGTGGCCTGTCTGGCGCAGGACCATGGCCAGCAGCCAGCCAATCATCACCGCCACGACCGGATCAATCAACAGCAGCAGATAGCTGGCGATAAAACAACAGGCACTGAGCAGGTGCAGCGACTGGTTGATGCGGTTGTGGTGGTAGTAGCGATGGTCGTCCCAGCGCTGCTGGTGCAGTTCTTCAGCAAAGGTCATGACGCAATCTCCGTTGGCTACGCCGTTTTGGGGGTGGGTGGGAAGTGGTCAGCGCCAGCATGGCGCTGCAGCAGGGCCTGCCCCATCTGGATGCGGCTGCCGGTCTCGGTGTCGGGGCGGAACTGATGGTTGCCACTGGCAAACAGGATGATGGTGGAGCCGTGCTGGAAATAACCCAGCTCGTCGCCCTTGCGCAGGCTCACGTTGCAATTCAGGCGCTGCGGGCCGCGGTAATTCATGTCCAGTGCCGTATCGAGGCAATGCAGCTTGATGCTGGCAACCAGGATGGCAGCGACCGGTACCAGGCATAGGGCGCTGTCGGCATGTCCGGTCTCCAGGGGCAGTACCGCCCGCTCATTCTTGCAGTACAGCCTTTCTATACGCTTTAGCGCGATAGGGTTGACGTTCCAGGTATCCCCGGAAATGTAGATGATCCGTTGCAGCGTACAGTCCGCCGGTGCGTGGAAGCGATGGTACATGCCGGAGGTGAGTCGCAGGGTAACGAACACGCCGTCCCGGTATTGCTCTTGTAACGCAGGGTCAGGGATGAGGTCCGACAGTTCATAGGGGAAGCCCTTGGCCTGGAACAGGGTCGTGCCCATGATTCTGCCGCGGGCACCGACAATGGCATCGCAGGGGCTGGTGACAATATCCGGGTGTGTATCCACGGTGCGGGCGCCGCGCTTGAGTTCCCGGGTGAAGCACGCCTGCAAGCTGTTGAATTGCTGTGTCTGCGCTTCCTCCAGATCGAGATCACCCGCGAACAGGCGCCACAGGGCGATGGAACATCGGGTCAGCAGCGGGCTCTCGATGCGGCTGAACCAGCCCATGAACTGCGTCGCAAGCCGACGCGGTATGCGGTTGGTCAAGAGGAAGTTGAGTTGCTCCTGCTGGCTCAGTTGGCGGACAAGCTGGTTCATGTCTCAGGCCACCGAGCGCTGCCGCAGCGGAGGCGCGGCCGTGGGCAGGCCGAGATTCTGCAGGTACTCGTCCATGATGGCAGTGCCCTCGTAGTCCGCAGCGCGGGCTCGCGCGCCGGCTCGCATTGCTGCATGCATGCCCGGTTGCTGGAAGTGAGCGACAATATGGGCAGCCATCTCTTCCTCGTTCGCGGCCAGATAGCCACTGGCGCCGGGCTCGATAATATCCGCTGGCCCCTTGGTGCGGTAGGCCACCGCAGGCATGCCGTGGGCAAACGCCTCCAGCAACACATTGCCGAAAGTGTCGAAACGCGAGGGGAACACGAACAGGTCCAGGCCCTGGTAGAGTTGCGCCAGTCGGGTTTGCTCGGTCCAGCCGAGAAACACGGCGTCGGGCAATAGCGTTCGCAGCGCCTCCTCTTCCGGGCCGGAGCCCGCGATCACCAGTCGCAGATTCGGCAGTGACTGGCGCGCCCTGGCGAGGATCCGCGGCAAATCCCGCAGGCCCTTTTCCCGGCTGAGACGACAGGCTACGAACAGGACCGGAGTCTCCGCGCTGGCATCGGCAAACAGTTCCTGTTTTTGCACCGGAACGATGTTCGGCGCGGCGGCGGGTGCCTGATGGGCGGTGAGGAATACCCGTGCGGGGTCGAGTTCCATTTCGTGGCTGGTCAGCCAGCGTTTGTGCTCGCTGTTCAGCACGAAAACGCCATCGAACTGTTGGTACAGCAGACGCAGCAGACGCCGAATGCGATCGCGCTCGTGAAGCGTGGCGTCGGTGGTTGCCTTGATGTACTCGAGCCAGTCGCTGTGCATGAAAAAGTAACAGGGCACATTGAACATGTACTTGAGAAGCAGCGCGACCAGGACCATGGGACCCTCGGTGGAGCAGACAACGCGATCATAGCCACCTTCGTAGAAGGCACGGGCAATCTGCAGCAGATCGGGAATCCTCAACTGCTGGCCACCGGAATCGGGCAGGGTGTAACTGGCCAGCGGCTTGAATACCAGCAGATGAGGTTCCGGGCTGCGCTCGCTGTCACAGACCAGCAGGTCGATGGGCAGGTCCCTGTGCTGGATCTGGCGCAGCTTGCCGGTCAACGAGTTGGACACGCCATTTCTGTCGAACAGTGTATCGGTCAGGTGCAGAGCCCTGCAGTTGTGGCTGTTGCTGCCCAGGTGCCGGGAAAAATCGTTGAGAAACTGGCGGTTCTGATAGAGCAGGCGTGTGCTCGCCACGGTCGCCCCCGCCAGAACCGCCGCGATCATCAGCGGAAAGGAAACGCTGTCCAACAGGTCCGTGATTTTGCGACCATCGGTGTGGCGGTGGGGATTGTCGCCACCGAATGCCAGGGCGCTTATTTGTGCCGGGATCTCGAAATTGCGCGTCAGTTCTTCGGTAGAGAACCTGAGGGCCCGGTTGTCCGCTGTCAGCAGCCCGGATTTTTCGACTTTGGCTATCATCAGCCGGTTCAGATCGGTAAACAGCTCGCCAATGGACTGGTTCACGGTAGCGACGAAATGCTCCGGTGTTCCCTGCTTGCTGGCGGCAATGCGCTGTAGATGGGTCAGGCAGAAGCGATACTTTTTCGGTACCTTCCACTTCAGCATGCGGTTGGGTTTCTTGCCTTGCAGGGCATCGTGGATGAACTCGAAAAATTTGCGCGCGTTTTTTTTCTTCTGCAGTTCCAGCATGGTATTGCTGATCGCGAGGCAGGCAAGCTTGTCGCGGGTCTCACCGCGGTGCAGAAATATGCGCAGCAAACCCGGATCCTGGATACGTGTCGCCACCTGGGAAAAATAATCCAGCAGCGCGATATTCAGCTTCTGGTTCTCGCCGACGTGGCCGAACGGCGCAATGCGCCCCTCGCGAATCGCTTCCAGTGCCAGTACCGAGGCCTTTTCATGTTGCAGGCGCTGTTGCAGGTTGGGAACTTCGAGGAACGAGCCACACTGTCCGGCAAAGACCCCCATGTGATCGTCAGAGCCCCCGGTCAATACCTTAGGGCGCTCGGGGTCGACGGCAAAATCGCCGGGGTTGAGGCGATGCTTGCGTGCCCAGGCCCGCATTTTTTCCGGGGTTATGCCTCGGGCCCAGTTGAGCGTCAGCGTTGACTGCCAGAGATCGCGCTGGCCGTTCAGGACTTCGACTCGCTGGAACAAAAGCGCCAGCAGTTCGAATACCGCGGGATCGACCTTGCCAGTGTGGGCATACAGATACAGAGGGTGTGGCAGGATGACAGGGAGTTCGTGCTCTGCCGTGTAACGGAGAAACTGGTAGATGTCGCGACGCAGGCGGTTGAGTATTTCCTCCTGGGCGGGGCTGAAGCCATAGGTCAGTACATGGACAAACAGGTCGCGATCGGGAAAGTGGCAGGTGAATTCGGCGCCGACCAGAACATCCTCGCCCTTTTCCAGCAGCTGCCAGCATGAGCGCGCGTTGTTGTGGTTGGTTACGGTAATGACATCACTGCCATGCTGGCGCAGGCATTTCACCAGTTTCTTGCTCTCCAGCCAGGTCTCTGGCAGGCGCAGAATCCGCCCCCAGAGCTCATCCGGTTGGTCGCTGTTGAGGTCGTGGCAATGCAGATCGATGCGGAGCCTGTTTTCCGCTGCAAAGCGTCTCTCCTCTTCCTGCAGGAAGCTGTCGAAGCCGCTCGCGAGTGATGGGCGGAAGTCAGCCTGGCGGGCGCGATCAAGATGAGTGACAGTCATGGCGTTCTCCCGGTGATGGCAGTGATGGTGTCGCTTGTTGCGGGTGGGCGACTGGCGACCGGCTGCAGGCCGAAGCGCGCTCGCAGCATCTCGGTTGCCAGCTGTCGCTGGATACCGCGCTGGGTGAGTTGCTCCGATTGCCACCACCAGCCGTCCATGGCCATTTGCCGGGCCGCCTCGATGAATCGCTGCATCACCGCGGCAAATTCATCGTCGGAGTAGTTCAGGCTCATGATCAGGCGACCGCTGCCGACCCAGGAAAGCTCCAGGCCCTGGTCGCGCAGGTAGAACTGGTACATCCAGTTGTAGCGCGAGGGCACTGTATAGAGAACGGTCCAGATGCTGTGCATATTGGCTACCCGCAGTGGCAGCTGGGCAGCGGCGAGCTGATCATTCAGCTGCCTTGCTCTCTCGTTCCAGAGGTCATCTGCAGCGCGATACAGGCGTTGGTAATACGGCTCCTGCACCCGCTGCAGGAAGACATTCATGGCGGCCATCACATAGGGGTGGGAGTTGAAGGTGCCGCGGGCGAAAGCAATATTCGCAGGCTGCGCTTGTTTGAATCGTTGCATCAACTGATGGCGGCCGCAAAGCACCCCCACAGGCAGGCCGCCGCCCAGGGTCTTGCCATAGGTCACCATATCAGCCTGGATGCCGAAGTATTCCTGTGCGCCGCGATGGGCAAGCCGGAAGCCGGTGAAGACCTCGTCGAAGATCAGGATGATGCCACGGCGCGTGCAGACTTCGCGCAGTTGCTGCAGCCAGCGAGTGTAGCTGGCCCGGTCAAAATGCGCGCTGCGACTGCTGCTCACCAGGGTGGCATCACCGGCTGCGTCGGCGTTGGGGTGCAGGGCCTGCAACGGGTTGATCAGCACGCAGGCGATGTCCCTGCGGGTCTCCAGCACTTTGAGAGTACGTTCGCTGAGGTCGCGCAGTGTATAGACGTCGCTGGTCTTGCGCTGGTTGCCGACGCCGGGTTGCACCCCGTCCCACCAGCCGTGGTAGGCGCCGCACAGGCGCACCAGGTGGGAGCGCCCGGTATGATAGCGGGCGAGACGCACGGCCTGCATCACTGCCTCGGTGCCGGACATGTGGAAGGACACTTCATCCAATCCGGAAATGGCCTGCAACCGTTCCACATTGTCCCGAATCACTGGGTGGTAGGGGCCCAGTACCGGGCCCAGCGGGCCGGCAATACGCTCCGCCTCGGTAAGGCAGTCCTTGTAGAAATCGTAGCCGAACACGTTCACGCCATAGGAGCCCGACAGGTCGTAGCGCCAGTTGCCGTCGATATCGCGCAGGCGCACTCCTTCACTGCGGTCGACGATGGAACCCTGTCGCAGCGCTTTGGCAAGACCCTCCCTGTAGGGGAAGGGTACCCGATAGGCGCTGGTGAAGTTTACATCGGAAATCCTGTCTTCCAGCGTGGCGCCGAATTCAATGCTTCTGGGTGAGCGGGCGTGCAGTTGACGCAAAAGCCTGTCAATGCCCGCCCGGCGTTGGTCCGCAACCTCTGGTGGCGCTCCGTCGCTGCTGAAAAAACATTCTGGGCCAAAGCTGTAGTACGGAACCAGTCTGGCCATGCGGCGCGACCATTTGGCGTGGCCACGCAGGGAGGGGTGTTTTGCCAGTGACAGGCGCAGCCTGATCCACAGCAGGTAGGCGAATACCAGTACCGCTGGTATGAGCAGGAGATACATCTCGATACTGTTGTGCATGGGCTTCCCGCGCATTGGTAACCACGCAGCACGCGGTTACCGTTGGTTTGGTCCACCATGCGCTGGTTTGATTGCAGGGGTCTTACAGTTTCGGGAAGCTTTTGTTGCAGTGGGGATGGCCTGCGCCGGGCGCAGGCCACGGCGATCAACGCTTGCTGGCAGCCAGCGCCTGTTCGATATCGGCGATGATGTCGTCGATATGCTCGATGCCCACCGAGATACGCACCATGTCTTCACTGACACCCGCTGCTGCGAGTTCCTCGGGGTTCAGCTGGCGGTGGGTGGTCGTGGCCGGATGGCAGGCCAGGGATTTGGCATCGCCGATATTGACCAGGCGAAGGATCAGTTGCAGCGCATCGATGAAGCGCCCGCCGGCCTCGCGGCCACCGTCAATGCCAAAGCTGAGAATGCCCGAGGCCTTGCCGCCACAGATTTTTTTGCAGGTCTCCCGGAAGGGACTGTCCTCAAGGCCGGCATAGTTGACCCAGCGCACCTGCGGATGTTGGTCCAGGTACGCCGCAACCTTCTCCGCGTTGCTGCAGTGGCGCTCCATGCGCAGGTCCAGGGTCTCCAGGCCCTGCATCAGGAGGAAGGCGCTGTGCGGCGAAAGCGCGGCGCCGGTATTGCGCAGGGGAACTACCCGGCAACGGCCGATAAAGGCCGCGGGGCCCATGGCTTCGGTGTAGATGACGCCGTGATAGGAGGGGTCCGGCGTGTTCATGATGGCAAAGCGCTCGGGCTGCGCCGCCCAGTCAAACTTGCCGGAATCGACGATGGCGCCGCCGATAGTCGTGCCATGACCACCAATGTACTTGGTCAGCGAATGCACCACGATATCGGCGCCATGGTCAAAGGCCCGGCACAGCAGCGGGGTGGCGACGGTATTGTCGACGATCAGGGGTACGCCAGCGGCATGGGCGATCTCGGCCCAGCGTTCGATATCGACCACATTGCCGGCCGGGTTGCCGATGGATTCGCAGAACAGGGCCCGGGTATTGTCATCGATCAGCGAGGCGACGCGGTCGAAATCGTCCGCCTTGGCGAAGCGGGTCTCGATACCCTGGCGCGGGAACGTGTGGGCAAAGAGATTATAGGTGCCGCCATACAGTTGCGAGGTGCTGACGATATTGGTGCCCACCTCGGCGATGGCCTCGACCGCATAGCGAATCGCCGCCATGCCCGAGGCGACGGCGAGGGCGCCGATGCCTCCTTCCAGCGCAGTGAGACGCGCTTCCAGCACGGCATTGGTCGGATTCATGATGCGGCTGTAGATGTTCCCCGGCACCTTGAGGTCGAACAGGTCGGCACCGTGCTGGGTGTCATTGAAAGTATAGGAGGTGGTCTGGTAAATAGGCGCAGTGGCGGCATTGGTCGCGGGGTCGCCATCGTAGCCCGCGTGCAGGGCGAGAGTTGCTGGTTTCATGGTATCGGTCCATTCTGGGTGCAATTGTCCAGCGCGGGAGCGTACCAGACCCTGCGGGGATGGCAAGATGGGGTGGGGCCGCCGAGGTGGGGCCGCCCGATCAACTGCGCAAAAATCTGCATATTTCATTTATAGACTACGGTCTGTTCCTTGTTCACACTGGCTTCAGGGAGATATCTGGATGACAACGGAAGACGGCGGGCAGCCATCGCTGCCAGGGAAGACGGGACTCCAGAGCGGTAGCCGCGGACTGACGTCCGCGGAAGCGCGTCAGCGCCTGCAGGAATATGGCCGCAACCAGTTGCCGCAACCGCCGTTGCCCGGCCTGCATGTCATTTTCCTGCGCCAGTTTCTCAGTCCGTTTATCTATATCCTGCTGGTGGCGGCCATCGTTTCCTGGGCCTTGAGCCAGATGGCCAACGCGGTTTTCATCATGGCCGTGCTGCTGTTGAACGCCGTGATCGGCACCATCCAGGAATTTTCCGCCCAGCGCTCGGCGGCGGCGCTTCGCAACATGGTGCGCGGTGTTGCCCATGTTGTCCGCGACGGCGTGGCCGGAAGAATCGATGTAGAAGAGCTGGTGCCGGGGGATCTGGTCCTGTTGTCCTCTGGCGACAAGGTGCCCGCGGATGTCCTGCTGGAAACCAGTGACAGCCTCAGCGTGGACGAGTCCATGCTGACCGGGGAATCCCTGGCAACCACCAAGAACGCCCACGCCCAGGTGGCGGACGATGCACCCCTGGCGGACCGCTTCAACCAGTGTTTTGCCGGCAGCACCGTCACCCATGGCCGCGCCCAGGGCGTAGTTACCGCAACCGGTCTGGAGACGGAACTCGGCCACATCGCCGACCATGTGCTGGGCCGGGAATCCGCCGATCCGCCACTGCTGATTCGCATCCGGCTGTTCACCTACCAGATGGCCGGGGCCATCGGCATCGCCATCCTGTTGCTGGTGGCGCTGATGCTGTTCCGGGGCGGCTATGGCGCCGAGGGCATGATCCTGATGGCGATTGGCCTGGCGGTGTCAGCGATTCCCGAGGGATTGCCGGCGGCGTTGACGGTGGCGCTGGCCATCGGCATGCGCCGCATGGCGGCGCACAAGGTGATCATCCGCAAGCTGGTGGCCGTCGAAGCCCTCGGTTCCTGCACCTTTATCTGTTCCGACAAGACCGGCACCCTGACGGTCAACGAGCTGACCGTGCGCCAGGCCGTGCTTCCGGACGGTGCCACCTTCGAAGTGACCGGGGAAGGCGTTGCGCCGGGCGGTGCAGTACTGGGCGACGATCCCGAGCTGCTGCGGGACTTGTGCATCACTGGCCTGCTGGCCAACGAGAGCCATCTCGATTATTCCGGCGGCGAGTGGGTGTCCAATGGCGATATCGTCGATGTCGCCTTTCTGATTCTGGCGAAGAAGCTGGGCTTGTCGCTCAGCGAGATCCGCGCCCAGCGCGCGCAGCTGGAGCTGATTCCCTATGAGTCCGAACGCGCACTCAGCGGCAGCCTCAATGTGGGCGAGGAGCATGCGTTTGTCCTGCACGTCAAGGGTAGCCCGGAAAAGCTGCTCGGCCTTTGCAGCTGCATGCGCACCCGCGATGGGGATGTGCCTGTGGATCGCGCGCTGATTGACGGCCAGATTGAACATCTGGCAGGCAAGGGGTACCGCCTGATTGCGCTGGCCCGGCGCCAAGCAGAGGACAGCGGAGCCCTGGAGCAACTTGGGCAAATGACCTTTTTGGGTCTGGTGGCGATGATTGACCCGGTGCGGCCCGAGGCGCGGGAAGCCATTCGCCGCTGCCGCAGAGGCGGCATCGAGGTGGCCATGGTGACTGGCGACCATCCCGCGACCGCCGGGGCCATAGCGCGGGAGCTGGAGCTGGATGACGGCAGCGACCTGGTGGTCACCGGCAGCATGATCAGGGAGGCCACCGCCCAGGGAGAGGCGGCGCTCGATGCGCTGATAATGCCAGCAAGAGTATTTGCGCGGATAGAGCCCACGCAAAAGGAACAGATTGTCGACAGCCTGATGCGCAACGGCCATTTTGTGGCGGTCACCGGCGATGGCGTCAATGATGCCCCGGCGATGCGTCGGGCCAACGCCGGTGTGGCCATGGGCAAACGCGGCACCGACGTTGCCCGGGAGACCGCGGACCTGATCATTGCCGACGACAACTTTGCCTCCATCGTCGACGGGATCGAGCAGGGGCGTATCGTCTACAACAATATCCGCAAGGTGATTGCCCTGCTGGCTGCCACCGGGTTTTCGGCACTGCTGCTGTTTTTCCTGACGGTTTTTGCCGGCCTGCCCATGCCCCTGATTGCAGTGCAGCTGCTGTGGCTGAACCTCGTGGCCAATGGCCTGCAGGATGTCGCCCTGGCATTTGAACCGGCTGAGGGGCACGAACTGGAACAGCTGCCCCGGAGCCCCCGGGAGCCGATATTCGAAAAGCATATTATCGAGCATGTGCTGGTGAGCGGCACCACCATGGGTGCGCTGGCCTTTGCGACCTTTGCCTGGTTGCTGAATAGCGGCAGCGATGTCATCGATGCGCGCAACGCCATCCTGATGCTGATGGTGCTGTTCGGGAATATCCACGCGCTCAGCAGTCGTTCGGAAACGCAATCCCTGTTCCGGATGCCCGTACTCAGTAACCCGTTCCTGATCCTGGCGGTGCCCTTTGCCCAGGGGGTGCATATCGCCGCCATGTACCTGCCGGGCATCAGCGATGTGCTGGCCCTGAGCCCGGTGACCCTGGTGCAATGGCTGATGCTGCTGGGGGTGGCCCTTGTGCTGCTGCTGGTGGAGGAGATGCACAAGTGGTATCTGCGGCGCCGCAAGACCGCGGTCAGTGCCGCTGCCGGCAGTGGCAGTTGACTTGCTGTCTACGCTGGAGTGTATAGAGTTGTGGTATGGGAGCGACGGGGTGCATTCATGAAGCTGACGATTAATGGCAACTTGACAGAGCTGGAGGCAGAGCCGGATATGCCTCTGCTGTGGGCATTGCGGGACCTGCTCGGCCTTCGTGGCACCAAATACGGCTGCGGCAAGGGCCTCTGCGGAGCCTGCACCGTGCATCTGGACGGGCAGCCGCGACGCAGCTGCCAGCTCACGGTGGCGGATGCGGCGAATGGTGAAATAACCACCATAGAAGGCCTGTCCGCAGAGGGCGCGCATCCCCTGCAACAGGCCTGGCGCGAATACAATGTGCCCCAGTGCGGCTACTGCCAGGCGGGCCAGTTGATGAGCGCCAGCGCCCTGCTGGCGAGCAATCCCGAGCCATCTGACGAGGAAATCAATACTGCAATGGCGGGCAACCTGTGTCGCTGCGGCACCTATCCACGCATCAGGACGGCGATCAAGAGTACCTTTGCCGATGCTGCCGCCAATGCCAATGCCAAAGCCGGCAGCGGGGAGGACGCGTCATGAGCACTTTCAGTATCGTGTCCCGTCGTCGTTTTCTGCAGTTGACCGGTCTTGCCGCCAGCGGTCTGGTGTTGGGCGCGGTGGTGCCGCGCAATGTGGCGTTGGCCGGCATTCTCGACCAGGCGGAAGGTTCGCAGCTGAATGTGTTTGTCAGTGTAGCTACGGACGGTACCGTGGAAATCATTGCCCATCGCTCCGAGATGGGTACCGGCATCCGCACCAGCCTGCCGCAGGTGGTCGCGGATGAAATGCAGGCAGACTGGCAGCGGGTTAAGGTCATTCAGGCCCACGGGGATGCGCGTTACGGCAGCCAGAACACCGACGGCTCCCGTTCCGTGCGCGACTTTTATCATATCATGCGACAGATGGGCGCAGCGGCCCGAACCCTGCTGGAGCAGGCCGCGGCCGCTACCTGGCAGGTGCCGGTGGAAGAGTGCGCAGCGCACGATCACGCGGTTCATCACGGCAGTGGCAAACGCCTGGGTTTCGGTGAGTTGGCAGCCCGGGCTGCTGAGCTGCCACTGCCGGACCTGGAAACCCTGCGCCTCAAGGACACGGCGGACTTTCGCTATATCGGCAAGGATGTGCCGATAGTCGATCTGCAGGACATGATCACCGGCAATGCCACCTACGGTATCGACGTGCACGTGCCCGGAATGCTGTATGCCAGTATTGAAAGGACCCCTTGGCTGCAGGGGCGCATTGCATCTTATGACTCCTCAGCGGCGCTGGCAGTCAAGGGCGTGCTGGATGTGGTAGAGCTGAAGGCGGTGGATGGCGCCCCGGGCTTCAACCCCGTCGAAGGCGTGGCGGTAATCGCGACCAACAACTACAGCGCGCTCAAGGGGCGCGCAGCCCTCAGGGTACGCTGGCGCGAGAGCGAGCACAGCAGCCACAGCGCCGAGTCTTACCTTGATGAACTGGTATCACGGGTTGAGGGAGGCGCGGGTCAGGTGCGGCGTCAGCGCGGCGATGTGGATGCCGCTCTCGCGGACGCAGCCTCGGTGGTCGAGGCTACCTACAGGACCCCCTACCTTGCCCATGCCTCCATGGAGCCGCCTGTGGCGACGGCCCGGGTGACAGATGATGGCTGTGAAATCTGGGCCTGTACCCAGACGCCGCAGGCTACCCGGCGTATTGTTGCGGAGACGCTTGATCTGGACGTTGCCGCCGTGACGGTGCATGTAACGCTGCTCGGTGGCGGCTTCGGGCGCAAGTCCAAGCCCGACTTCTCGGTAGAGGCGGCCAGGCTGGCGTCCCATGTCGGCAAGCCGGTGCAGGTAGTCTGGAGCCGCGAGGATGATATTCGGCACGACTACTTCCACGCCTGCAGCGCCCAGCACTTCAAGGGGGCACTGGATGAAGACGGCAGGGTAACTGCCTGGCTGGGACGGGAGGCCGCGCCACCCATTGGTTCCACCTTTGATACCAGTGTGCGCATCAACAGTAGTGGCGGTCTGTCCCAGGGTTTTGCCAGTGTGCCCTTTGCCGTGCCCAATCTGCGAATTGAAAGCCACGAGGCGCCCGGCCACGTGCGCATCGGCTGGCTGCGCTCGGTTTACAATGTCCCCTACGCCTTTGGTGTCGGCAGTTTTGTCGATGAACTGGCGCACGCCGCCGGGCGTGATCCCGCAGACTTCTGGCTGCAGCTGATCGGTGAGGACAGGTTGCTGGACTTCAGCCCCGAGGGTTTCGAGTACAGCAACTATGGACGCTCGCTGAGCGAGTACCCCTTTGCCACCGCACGCACCAGGACGGTGATCCGCGAATTGGTGGCGTCCATACCCTGGGGTGAGGAGCTGCCGCCAGGGCAGGGTTGGGGACTTTCGGTGGCCAACAGTTTTCTCAGCGATGTTGCGGTCGCCAGCAAGGTGGACGTCACGGATGGCCGCTTGCGGGTACTGGAGCTGCACGGCGTGATCGACGCCGGCCGTGTCATCAACCCGGACCGGGTCCACGCACAGATGGAGGGGGGGATGATCTTCGGCCTCAGCCTGGCCCTGAACGGAGAGATAACCTTCAGCGGTGGCGAGGCGCAGCAGTCGAACTTCCACGACTACCCGATTGCGCGCATGGATCAGGTGCCCGGGGTGATTCGCAGCCATATCGTCGCCAGCGACGCCGCCCCGACCGGGGTGGGTGAACCGCCGACGCCGCCCACCGCCCCCGCAATTGCCAATGCCGTCTTTGCCGCTACCGGCAAGCGAATCAGGGAACTGCCGTTGAGCAAACACTTCGATGTGTGATTGAGCGGTAACGCAGGGCTCAGTTTGCCGCCACCAGTATGACCCCGAGCACCATCAGCATGGTGCCGGCGGCACGAGACATTGACAGCGGAACCCTCGGGTAGCCGAGCCAGCCTTTCTGGTCGAGTACCAGGGAGGCCAGCACCTGACCGCTGATAATGGCAATGGCCAGCGTCAGGGCCCCGAGTTTCGGTGCCAGGAAAATGGACATGCTGACAATAAAGGCGCCGAAGACGCCGCCGAGCCATGCCCACCACGGTGTGCTGGCGAGAGCCCCGGGCCTGAACCATGCCCAACCCCGGGCAAGCACAATCAGCCCCAGGGTTACCGTGCCCAGTAGAAACGAGATGAAAGCTGCCTGCACCGGAGAACTCAGGGCCGTACGCAATTCGGAGTTGATGCCGGCTTGGGAGGCCAGGGAGCAGCCGACTGCAAAGCTGCAGGCCAGCAGGAAGTGTTTGCCGGGAGTTCGCACGATCAGGCGGGTTGCTTTCTGGCGACGAGCAACACGCCGGCTACCATCATCGCTGCGCCCAGCAGCCGCGGCAGGGACAGTTCAATGTCAGGGTAGCCAAGCCAGCCGTTGTGGTCCAGCACCATGGATGCCAGCACCTGGCCGCAGATGATGCTGATCGACAGCGTCAACGCTCCCAGCTTGGGAGCCAGGTAAACCGACATGGCGACGTTGAAGGCCCCCAGCAGGCCTCCCAGCCATGCCCACCAGGGAAGGCTCGCCGGGGTGCCGTGCGCAAACCAGGGCGCGCCCAGCAGCAGCGCAATCATGCCCAGCAGCAGCGTGCCGACAAGAAAGGATATGAACGCGGCCTGCAGGGGCGAGTGCAGGGCCAGGCGCAGTTGCGAATTTACTCCGGCCTGGGAGGCGCCGCAGGCACCGACCGCAAGGCTGCAGGTGAGCAGGAATGCTGTGCTGAGAGTAATCACTGTTGCTTGCCGGGTTGCTCGCAGTGTGTCCGTGGAAGGGTACAGTGTATCATCGGCCTGTCCTGTGGACCGCAAACAGCCCAACGAGTGAGGAGCCATGTCTATTGTGAAATTGGGCCTTGTGCCCCAGATCCTTGTTGGCGTCGTCCTGGGCGCCCTGCTGGGGTGGCTGGCACCGGCACTGGCGGCACCGCTGGGTCTGTTGGGGGAGCTTTTTGTCGGCATGTTGAAGGCAGTGGCACCGCTGCTGGTACTGCTGCTGGTGATGTCGGCGATCGCCAACAAGCACGAGAGTGGCAGCGACGGTCGCAAGTCCCTGCTGACCCTGGCCCTCTACCTGCTGGGTACCGTCAGCGCCGCGCTGGTTGCAGTGGTGATGAGCCAGCTGTTTCCACAGACTATCGCACTCAGCGAAACTGCCGCGGGCAGCCCGCCGCTGGCGGTGACTGCGGTGCTGGTGGATGTCCTGTTCAAGTTGATCGACAATCCGGTCAATGCCCTGCTCACGGGAAACTTCCTCGGCTGCCTGACCTGGGCCATTCTGCTGGGCCTGAGCTTTCGCAAGGCCAACAGTACCTTCAAGGAGCATCTGCAGACGCTCGCGGTTGGCATCGGCGATATCGTGCGCTATGTGATCCGTCTCGCACCGCTGGGCATCTTCGGTCTGGTCTGTGCCACGGTGGCGACTACCGGGCTGTCAGCGCTGGCGGGCTATGCCAGCCTGGCAGGCCTGCTGGTCGCCTGCATGCTGGTGATGGCCCTGCTGGTGAACCCGCTGCTGGTGTTTCTGCTGATCCAGCGCAATCCCTATCCGATTGTTTTCAAGTGCCTGGAGGAGTCGGGGATCACCGCGTTTTTTACCCGCAGCTCCGCGGCCAATATTCCGGTCAACCTCAATCTGGCAAAGAAAATCGGCATCAGTGAAGAACTCTACGCGGTGACGATCCCGATCGGTGCGACCGTCAATATGGCTGGTGCTGCCATTACCATCACCGTGCTCAGTCTGGCCGCCGCCAATACCCTGGGTATCGAGATGTCGTTTGCCACCGCGCTGCTGCTCTGTGTCATCGCCGCCCTGGCCGCCTGTGGTGCCAGCGGCGTGCCCTCCGGCAGCCTGTTGCTGGTGCCGCTGGCCTGCTCCCTGTTCGGCATATCGCTGGACGTTGCCATGCAGGTGGTGGCGGTGGGCTTTGTCATCAGTGTCATTCAGGACTCGGCGGAAACGGCGTTGAATTCCAGTACCGATGTTATCTATACCTATGCGATCGATCAGGTACGCCTGCCGGAAAGTGACAACGGAGATAGCGCTGCATGACGCTGCAACAGTACCAGGTCGATGCTTTCGCCAGCCGTGTGTTCGAGGGCAATCCCGCCGCTGTCTGTCCGCTGGAGGCCTGGCTTGACGATACGCTGCTGCAGGCTATCGCGATGGAGAACAACCTGTCCGAGACCGCCTATTTCGTGCCCGTGGACAATGGCTTCGAGCTGCGCTGGTTTACCCCGGCGGCCGAGGTGGATCTCTGCGGCCACGCCACTCTGGCGGCGGCACATGTGCTCTATGCGGAATTGGGCTACAGCGCCGACTCGATCAGTTTCGCCACCCGCAGCGGTGAGCTGAGCGTGAGCCGGGACGGGGATTGGTATGTGCTGGATTTCCCCGCCATTGTGCCTCGACCCTGCGCGGCACCTGCGGGCCTGGTCGAGGCCCTTGGGCGGCAGCCAATGGAGGTGCTGGCGGCAGATGACCTGCTGGCGGTATTTGCCTGCGAGGCCGAGGTGCGGGCACTGGAGCCGGAGCAGGCCCTGCTCGCGAGGCTGGACTGCCGCGGCGTTATCGCCACCGCTCCCGGGGAACAACACGATTTTGTCAGCCGCTTCTTTGCGCCCAGGGTCGGTGTGCCGGAAGATCCGGTAACCGGTTCGGCCCATTGCAAACTGGTGCCCTACTGGGCGCAGCGCCTTGGCAACAACAGGATGAACGCGCGCCAGATTTCCCGCCGTGGCGGTGAACTGCGGGTAGCGCTGCGCGGCGACCGTGTGCAGATGGCGGGCCGCGCTGTGCTGTTCATGGTGGCGGAGATACGCGGTTTATAGCCCCAAATCGTAGGAGCCCGCTCCGCGGGCGATCAGAAGTTCTTGCGCAGGGTCACGCCCCAGGTAGCCGGTTCATTGAAGTAGGCGATCAGGCGTCCATCCTGGGCCACACCGTCGGAGATGGTATTGGTGTAGTCTTCATCCAGGACGTTGCGGCCCCAGAGGGTGATTTCCGCGTCCCACTGCTCGAGAATCAGGCCTGCGCGCAGGTTGAGCAACTCATAGGAGCCGGCGAGTTTGGCCGGATCATTGTTGACGTCGGTCATGCGCTCATCGGTGAAGATGTACTCGCCAAAGACATAGCCAGTGAGGCCCTCACCGAGCGGGAATGCCTGCCGCGCGGAAGCGACCACCACGTTCTCGGGGTTGCCGGACAGCAGACCGCCGCTGCGGTCGCAGGAGCCGTCACCGTTGGCCCGGGGATCGGGCTGATTGGTGTGCCAGGGAGTGCTGATCCAGCAGTCCCCGGCGGCGAAGTCCTCGTACTCGCCGTCGTTGTAGGCATAGGCGAGGGTAAGACTCATGCCTTCCAGCGGCTGCCAGATAGCGTCGATTTCACCGCCCTGGGTCTTGGCCACACCGGCGTTCTGCAGTGCGAAACCCGTGCCCTGGAAGGAGATGGTCTGCAGATCCTCGGTATCCGTGCGGTGCAGGGCCACGTTCACCCTCAGGGCCTGCTCCGGAAATTCCGCTTTCATGCCGACCTCGAAGGATTCCGAGGTCTCGGCGTCAAACGCCACCGGCAGAATGGCGGCAATGCGGTCGGTGTTGACGCCACCCGCCTTGTAGCCGGTGCCATAGGAGGCATAGAGCATGATGTCGTCAGTGGCGAACCAGCTCAGTTTCAAGGTGCCGGTAAACTGGTCATCGTCGATGGTCTCGTCGACATCCGCGCGCGGCGCCAACGGCGGGAACAGCCAGAAACCCCAGCCCGGGGAAACAAAGTCGAGTACGGCGGAGGCGTCCTCCGTGAACACGTTCACCATATCCTTGTCCTCCTGGGTCCAGCGGCCGCCAGCGGTCAGGACGAGGTCGTCGCTGAGGTTGTAGTCGAACTGGCCGAACAGGGCCCAGGTGGTATGGTCCTGGCTGGCGACATTGCGGGACCCGGTGCCGGCGGGAAAGGCGATCGTGGGGACACCGACGAGACCGCCGGTATCGGCGCCGACCATGGTGTCCACCACCGAGTCCAGCTCCTGCTCGAAGTAGTAGGCGCCGACAACCCAGGTAAAGTTCTCGGTTTCATTGCTCAAGCGCAGCTCCTGCGAGAACTGCTCCTGCTCGGCGTCATTGCTGCGGATCAGGGCGTCGATATCGTAGAAATCGACGTCCGCGTTGTCCCAGGACTCGAAGGTGCGGAAGGCGGTGATACTGGTGACCAGAAAATTTTCGGCCCGCCAGTCCACCTGCACGGAGATGCCCTGGTCTTCATTGCGCGATTCAGGCAGGAAGCTGGCGGCCACCGCACCGCGGAAAAAGTCGTCCTGATCGATCACGGTACCGCCGAGGTTCAGTACCCGCTGGTCGGAGCCGGTCTTGACCGGGGCACCGGGCGCCAGCCCCTGCGCTACCAGGTTGTTCTTGTAGTTGCCGGCTGCACAGCAGATTTCGTCGACCTCCGAGCGGTCGGCGATCACCAGCACCGAGAGCAGGTCGCTGGGCGTATACAGGGCCTGCAGGCGAATACCCCAGCGGTCGCGGTCGTCGATCAGGTCCTCGCCGAGACCGACAACATCGACATAGCCGTCGCGCTCCTGGTAAAAACCTGTCGCCCGCAAGGCCAGTTCGTTGTCGATGGCAGAGAAGGACTTCGCACCCTGCAGGGCCAGCAGGCCGAGATCACCGGCCTGGGCTTCAAGATAGCCTGTGCCCTCATGGTCGGGCCTGACACTGTTCATGGACACGGCTCCCGAGGGTGTGTTGCGCCCGAACAGGGTGCCCTGGGGGCCCCGCAGAACTTCCACCGAACCAAGGTCCACGAGGTTGTTGATCATGGAGCTCTGGCGCGCCCGGTAGACGCCGTCGACATAGAGGCCCACGGATGATTCCAGGCCGAAGTTCTGGCCGCTGGTAAACACGCCGCGGATACTGAAGTTGGAAGTGGTGGAAGTCTGGGTCTTGCTGACGATCAGGGCCGGGTCGTTGTTGGCCAGCTCGAACATGTCGCGCACGCCGGTTTTCTGCAGCATTTCATTGCTGAATGCGGTCACCGCGATGGGCACGTCCTGCAGGCTCTGCTCCCGTTTCTGGGCGGTGACGATCACTTCCTCAAGTACCTGGGCCTGGGCCAGGGTGCTGCCGGTGAAGGCTGCGGCGGCGACGGCGGTGGCGGTGGCGACAACAGTGCGGTGGAAACGGGGCTTGATCATGGCATGCAACCTTGCGAATTTATTGTTGCGGTAATCTAACACTTCTCACAGTCGGGGAGCACTTATCCCGGCGGTGGACTGTGTGAAAAAGTGGCATTGACGCCAGTCGCCCTCGCCGGGTCGGCCCGGTCGCATCACTGGCCGCCGTAGCACTGCCTGACCGCCTCAGTGCCCTGTTGGCGGATGGCCACATACTTGTCCTGGAACGCCTCATCAATGCCGTTCAGATAGGCGTTGGTGTCGTCCCGGCGATAACGGGTCAGGTGCCGGGGCCCGCCGTTGTAGGCGCCGTAGGTTGCCCGGGCCAGGTCGTGGATATCGCCGCGTGCTTCGTGCTCCTTGCGTTTGATCGCATAATCAACCAGATAGTGGGCGAGGATTTCGTTGCCCGCGCGGGCGTTGTAGCCGACGTTGTTTTGCAATGCCTCGAGATCGTAGAGGTTGCGCCAGACGTGCTGGTTGATCTGCATCAGCCCCACCGAGCCGGCAGAGGACTGTATCGGCCGGATCTCGCCATTGTTCTTCACGAACTGGCGCCAGCAGGATTCCTGCCAGGCGGTGGCCCGCACCAGGTCGTGGTAGAGGTCGAAGTAGGCATCCGGCACCTTGCCGCGCTTGCGTTCCACCGCAATGCTCTCGTCCAGCAGCTGCTCCATGGTCCGCAGGTAGCGGTCCAGATCATTCGGAGCGGGAATCCAGTCGGTCAGGAGTTTCACCAGTGACGGGCTCACAGCCGCCGCGTGGGCGGGCGCCATCAGCCAGGCAAAAGGGCCGGCCGCAGCGGTAGCCTCCAGGGTTTCCGGTTCCAGCTCCGGTGCCAGCCCCAGCAGTTGCCGCAGTTGGGGGTCTACGCGGTCGTTGTAGGCCAGTTCGTCGTCCGTGACAGTCGGCACCAGCATGCGCGCCATGCGTCGCAACGTATTGCTATCCAGGCTCAGGCCGAGGTGCGGAGCCGCCGAATCCAGCGCCTGCAAGGCGTTGGCGGCGCTGATGAAGGTCGCCAGTTCCACGCCGCGGGCACTGGGCAGATTCAGCTCTGTGCTCTGCAGCAGCGGGGCCAGGCGTGCCCAGGTCGAGAGGAACAGGTGGCGAACAGGATCCTCCTCGCGAGCGTCTGTTGCCAGCGCATCCCGCAGCTCGTGCCTCGCCTCCAGCAGGATTTCTGCCAGGGCAGCGCGCAGCTCGGGCTCTGCGGGGGTTGCCAGATCCTTCACCAGCCAGGTGGCGAAGGCGTCCCATGATTGCCAGGCGGCGTCCCAGGCCGCCAGTTCTTCCGTGGTCAGCGTTGTCTCCACCGCGGACTCCCAGTCGGACGGGGGTGCCGGAGCATCGAGGGAGAAGGTAACGATCAGCGCATCTGCCCCCGCGCGAGCTGATTGCAAGTTGAGGGAGTCGGCAACGAGACCTGGATCCGTGGGCCCCGCCGCCAGTGCATCCCGGAGCAGAGCGCGCAGGTCGGTCACTGCCGGTCCGAAATCCAGTGTGACGGTACCCAGCCGGGGATGGACCTGGTCCTTGATCCAGCTCCACACCACCCCCGACATTTTTCGTTGCTCCGCGTCGGCGCTGAGAATGTTCGAGTCGGTCACCCGGAACGTGACCCGGCCACTGCCCGGTGCGACCAGGGCCTCCTTGAAGGTTTCGATTCTGCCATTCCAGGCAAACGGCAGCAGACAGCGCCCGCCTACCGGAGTGCCAACGCGGGCGCTGACCCTGGTGGTCAGCCGCAGCAGGCCGGTGTCGGTGCCCGACACCTTGGGCTCACTCAGGGTCAGCTGATTGCAGCCGCGGTGGTCGCGCAACAGCTCTGCCTGCCCCCCGGGACCGTGGAAAATCTGGCGCGACAGTGTTTCGCTGACAAGGGCGTAGTCAAGCTTGACCGGCAGTTCAACAGGTGCAGCCAGCGTCGCCGGCGGGGACAGTGCTGTGAGCGCCGTGTACAGAGGCACTGCGATGCAATAATGACGCATGAGGCGGAGCATGTCGGCTTCCAATAAGCAGACAGAAAGGGAGGCAAGTATACCCTAGAACAACCAGCCGGGCTGCAGCAGCATTACCGTTCCCAGTCCCAGCATGACCAGCCCGCTCAACAGCTTCAAGTGCCTGCCTCCGCGTTCGGACAGTTTGCGGTTGCCCAGCGCGATGACCGCAAGCGCCACCATCAGTGCATCGTCGGCGATATAGCCGAGGATATAGAGAGCAAGGTAACCGTAGTATGCTGCGGACGGCAGGTCCTGCTGAGTGAGGATCGCGGTGTAGAGCGCCGGAAACCCGGCGGTACAAAGCAGTTCAACGAAGTTGATGACGATGGCCAGCAGGGCGACAGAGGGGAGAGACAGCAGCAGGGTGTCACTGTTGATCACGCTGCGCATGCGCCGGTACAGGCCGGGTTTGGCTGCTTCCGGAATCGACAGCGACAGGCCCAGGCCGGGCCGGATGGCGTCCTTGATATTGACGGCGGCGATCAGCAGGGCGAGCCCGGCCAGGCCGTAGCGCAGCCAGGCGGTCAAGCCGATCACCAGGAACAGGTTCAGCCAGGCCGCCATGAACAGGTAGTACACCACACCGCTGGCCAGCACGAAGGTGCCCGCCACCAGGGCCATGCGCCGGCGGGACTGCAGTCGTACAAGCATGGAGAGCAAAAACAGCAGCACCCACATGGCGCAGGGGTTGAAGCCATCCAGCAAGCCTATAGCCAGGGTGAAGAGAGGCAGGCCGAGTTTGGCTACACTGAGAGAGCCAAAGAGATCGCTCTCGATACTGGACGCTGCCGCATCCCCTGCGATCAGTGCATTCAGCAGCGGAGCGGTGCTTTCAGCATCTGCAAACCCCACGAGTACACGACCGTTGAAAACAAAAGTGGGGACGCCGGGCGGCCAGCTGCCGCTTGCCCGGGCGTGGCGGTGGAGATCGTCGCGGGCTTCCGGGTCCCTGTCCACCGCTCGATAGTGGATTGCAAGCCAGGGGTGTTGCGCTGCAAACCGCGGCAGGAATGCCTTGGCGTTGTCGCAGTGGGGGCAGCCTGAGCGCACAAAGACTTCCAGCACCGGCGCCTGCGGCGGGGTGATGTCGTCGAGCGGTGCAGTAGCCGCCTGCGACAGGCTGGCAAAGACAAGGCACGCCAGCAACAGTGTCACGAACCGGGCCAGGCGCGGCTGCACGGACGCTGGCTGCAGACCGTCTCTCATCCCGCGCTGACATGCTCCAGGCCGGCGATGAGAGCATCGACATCAACGCTGTCAGCCGCCAGTTCCTGCACGATCTGCTTTAATTGTGGCAGGGATACCCGGCCCCTGTCGCGGGCCAGCTCCCGTGCCACATCGTCGAGGCCAGCTGCGCCGTCGGTAGCGTCCTGCAGGGCCAGATGCAGCCGGTGCATGAACACCGCCGCGCGGGCGGTAACCGGCCCCGAGGAGCGCTTTACGAACAGGGTGTCGGCCTTGCGACCCCAGTTTTCCTTCCACGCCATCGTCTGCTGGTAGCGCAGATCGCTGATTGCACCCGAGCGCCAGAGAATGTTGGCGGCATAGTATTCCGCAAGACCCTCGACGATCCAGTCCGCGTCCTTGCCACCGTTGATGC
This sequence comes from Haliea sp., assembly GCF_040221975.1. Classification (GTDB taxonomy): domain Bacteria; phylum Pseudomonadota; class Gammaproteobacteria; order Pseudomonadales; family Halieaceae; genus Haliea. The sequence goes on along the minus strand of NZ_JAVJWR010000017.1, from coordinate 44,581 downwards.
CGCTAGCCACGTGCACCAGCTCGTGGATCATGCTGCTGGTGCGATTGCCGCTGATCAGCGGGCGGTCGGCGTGCATGAACAGCGAGCGGGTGCCCGACAGCCCCCCCCGCCACATGGGCTTGCCGGCCGTGACGACCAGCAGCCGGTCCGGGAAACCCGGAAATACGGCTTTCACATCCGGAACCGTCCAGGCCAGGAACGCCAGGGTATCCTGCAGGCGTCCGCCCTGGCCCGCCGGTGCCGCAACGCGAACATCGACCCCGGCAATCATATCCTGGCGGCTGGCAATATTGCCGAGGATCAGCCAGCCTTTCGGACGCGGCAGGCGACGCCCGGGATCGACGATCCGGTAGTGGTTGCTGCTCTCGCTGGTACTGGCGTAGGGCGCGGCCGAGGACCAGCCCGGGGGCAGCTCGAACTGGAGTTCAGCACTGGCTACAAGGCCCTTGGCGACAGTGGCGGTGATCGGGGGGATGAGCTTGTCACTGCGCAGGATGGCCCAGTCTTCGGTCAGCAGGGAGTCGTAGCGGCCACTGGCCTTTTTCTCGCTGATCACGAACTCGTAGTGCAGGCTGGCGTCCGGCCCCTGCGGTTTCCAGGTGGCGGTGTCTCCCTCGAGAGTCAGGCCGGCGTCGCTGCGCAGGGCAAGGTGTCGATCCGGGTTCAGGTGCAGTACGAGTTTCCGGGGCAGGCGCTCGCCGCGCAGGCGGATTTCCACCCTGGCGACCTCGCTGTCGGGGCTGATCGCGGCGCGGTACAGCAAGGTGTAGTCGGTGGCGCGCGCAGACCCCGTGCCTGCGACCAGAAGCAGCGCCAGCAGGGGAGTAATGTAGAGACGGAGGGCCATGGTGAACCTGGATACAGGGTGCGGGCGTTCAGGATACCAGTGCCTGCGGAGCAAACCTATAGCGGTGGCAATCGACGCGGCTAGCTCGTACTATTTGGGCAGTGGCCCTGGTGCCGCGCCATGACAACAAACAGCAGGGGACGGGAAACATGAGCGACCAGACGACTTTCGATATCAATCAGGTCATTGCCCAGGCAAAAGAGGTAATCACCAATCCCGTGGGCTTCTACCAGACCATGCCCAAGACGGGCGGCTATGGCAACCCGGTGATTTTCGTGGCGGTGATGGGCGCAGTGATGGGGCTGATCACCGCGGTGCTTTCATTTTTCGGTTCGACGGCCGGCATGATGGCGGCGGGTCTGGGCGCAATCATTGTGATGCCGATCTTTGCCGTGCTGGGCGCGTTTATCGGTGCCGCTATCCTCTATGTGATCTGGAAGTTGATGGGTTCCGCCGAGAGCTATGAAACGGCGTTTCGTTGCCAGGCCTCCGTCGCGGCCATCTATCCCATCCCGGCGCTGCTGGCCATCGTGCCCTATATCGGCAGTATCGTGATGATTGCCTGGGGCGCGTTCCTGATGATTGAGGCCAGCGTGTCGGTACATGGCCGTGAGCGCAGGACCGCCCAGATCGTTTTCGGCATTCTGGCGGCGCTGATGATCCTGTCGAACATTGCCAGCGAACGCGCCGCGCGGCAGATGGAGGAGCGCATGGAACGCATGGGCAGCCAGTTCCAGGGCATTGAAGACATGTCTCCAGAGGAGGCAGGCCGCAAGATGGGCGAGTTCTTCAAGGGCCTGGAAGAGGGTGCGAACCAAGCCGCCGACAACCGGGGCGACTAATCGGCGTTACGCAGATTGCGTACCCGCTGCAACTGGGTACAGAGATTCCGGGCCCCTTCCAGCACGCGCGCCGTTGGCCGCTGGATCAGGTCCGGGTCGACCACCAGCAGGCCTCCCTGCAATGCTCGCAGGCCGGGATACCGATACCAGTCGTGCAACCATTCGGTATGCGCGTCAGCCATGCCGCCAGCGACAATCGCATCGGGATTGCGTGCCAGCACTGATTCCAGATTGACCCGCGGCGCCAGCGTGGCAACATCGGCAAAGACGTTGTCACCACCGCAGAGCGCGAGAACCTGGCTGATCAGATGCTCGCCGTTGATGGTCTGCAGGGGCTGGTGCCAGATCTGGTAAAACACCGAGACCGGCTCGGCATCGCGATAGCGCTGCGCCAGTTCCGCGAAGCCCTGCTCCAACCGCGCCGCTTCGACCTCGGCATGGGCGCGGGTGCCGGCCAGTTCGCCCAGCAAACGGATGCTGGCGGCAATGTCGGTCAGCTGGCGCAGTTCGCTCACGTACACCGGGATGCCCAGCCGCTCCAGCTTTTCCAGGGCGCCGGCACCGTTGCCCGAGCCCCACATCAGGATCAGATCCGGCCGCGCAGCGACGATCTGCTCCAGGCTGAAGGCATTGAAGGAACCGACCCGGGGCAGGCTGCGGGCCGCCTCGGGAAAGTTGCTGTAGCTGACAACCCCGACCAGGTGATCGCCGGCGCCCGCGCTGTACAGGTTTTCGACGATATGGGGTGCCAGCGCGACAATGCGCTGGGCCGGCGCCGGCAGGGTCACCGTGCGCCCCGTGAAATCCACCACACTGACCGGCTCGGCACGGGCTGTGACGGCGAGCGCCAGCAACAGGCACCAGAGAGTACCCCGAGGTGTTGTCACAAGCCTATGACCAGCGGCTGGCGACCGTTCGGGTGTGGTTGCACCAGTACCTCGGCATGGAAAAGATCCCGGAACAGTGCCGCGGTGAGCACCTCCCCGGGTGACCCTGTGGCCACCTGCCGGCCCTGGTCCAGCACCAGCAGCCGGTTGCCGACGGCGGCGGCGAGGTTAACATCGTGCACCACCAGCAGCACTGCGCACCCGCGACCGGCAATCGCGGCGATGGCGGCGGCCAGTTGCTGCTGGTGGGCCAGGTCGAGTGCCGCGGTCGGTTCATCCAGCAGCAGCAGCTTGCCGCTCATGTCACTGCGGTCCCAGATCTGGGCAAACACCCGCGCCAGTTGCACGCGCTGGCGCTCGCCGCCGGAGAGCTGGGTATAGAGACGGTTGCGCAGCCCCAGGGTGTCGGTCGCCGCCAGTACCTGCTGGGCAATATCGCGGTCGGCGCGAGCACCGGTCGAATGCGGAGTCCGCCCCAGCAATACCACTTCCTCCACCGTGTAGGGGAAATTCAGCAGCGACAGCTGCGGCAGGAAGGCGAGATGCCGGGCCAACTCGCGCCGTGGCCAGGCGGCGAGGGGGCGGCCGACGAATTCCAGGGTGCCGGTACTGGCGGGGAAATCCCCAGCGAGCAGTCGCAGCAGGCTCGATTTGCCGGCGCCGTTGGGACCGATCACCACCACGACCTCACCTGCAGCAAGCTGCAGCTGGATATTCACCAGCACCGGTTCGCCCCAGGGTGCGGCGCTGACGCCGTCGAGCGCAAGCACACTCATGTCTGCATGCCATACTGGTGGCGCTGGCGCAGCAGCGAGATGAAAAAGGGTACCCCGATCAGTGCGGTGATGATACCCACCGGCAGCTCCGTCGGTGCCAGTACCACCCGCGACAGGGTGTCCGCCACCACCAGCAGGATGGCGCCCGCGAGGGCAGACGCAAGCAGCAGATAGCGGTGATCGGGGCCGATCCACAGGCGCACGACGTGGGGTACTACCAGGCCGACAAAGGCGATGGTACCGACCAGGGCCACGGAGGTGCCGACGCCGACTGCGACCCAGCCGATCAGGGCCAGCTTGGTCCGGTCCACGTCAATGCCCAGATGGCGCGCTTCGGATTCCCCCAGCAGCAGGGTGTTCAGTGCCTGCGCGTAGCGCGGCAGGGCCAGCAGCACGGCGCCGCTGACCAGACTCGCGAGTGCCAGTCGCGAAGGATTGGCGCCGTCGAGACCACCCATTTTCCACAGACTGATCTGGCGCAGACGCTCGTTATCGGTAAAGAATTCCAGCAGGCTGCCCACGGCGCCGGCCAGCGCGGTGATGGCGATCCCCGCCAGTAGCATGGTCGCTACCGAGGTGCCATTGGCCGAGTTGGCCAGCCGGTACACCAGCAGCACCGCGAGCACACCGCCGACAAAAGCGCCCACGGAAACCAGGGTCAGGCCGACAAAACCCTGCAGCATCCCGCCTCCCAGCACGATCAACAGCGAGGCCCCGAGGGAAGCGCCGGCGGTGACACCGATCAGCGAGGGGTCTGCGAGCGGATTGCGGAAAAGACCCTGCATGGCGGCGCCGCTCATCGCCAGGACCGCGCCCATGACTGCGGCGAGCAACACCCGCGGCAGGCGGATCTGTTGCACAATCATCGCCGCCTGGCCACCGTCCGCGCCTGCCAGCAGGCCCCGCAATGCCTGCATGGGCGGCAGGTTGACCGCGCCGCTGGCCAGTCCGGTGAGCAGCGCCAGCGGCAGCAGTGCCACCAGCACCACAAGCAGGCGGCGGGCACGGCGCTGGCGCTGAATGCTGCTAGTAATCAACGCCGCGACGAGCCTTGATGCCGTCGTTGTAGGCGTGCTTGATCTCTTTCACTTCCGAGACCGTGTCCATGATCTCCTGCAGCGCCTTGCCGCCGCCGCGGCCGGTGACCACCACGCTCTGTTCCGGCGGCCGGTTGGCCAGCGCCTGCAGTACCTTGTCTTCAGGCAGGTAGTCAAAGGCCAGCATGTAGGTGAGCTCATCCAGCACCACCAGATGGTAGGCGGGGTCGGCGAGCATGGCGCTGGCCTGCTCCCAGGTGCGCACGGCGGCAGCGATGTCGCCGCTGCGGTCCTGGGTGTCCCAGGTGAAGCCGGTGCCCATCTGGTAGAAGTCTACCTGCGGGCAATGCTCCCGCAGGTAGATCTCCTCGCCGGACAGTTGCTCACCCTTGATGAACTGCACGACGCCGATCTTGTAGCCATAGCCCAGGGCGCGCATCACCATGCCAAAGGCGGAACTGGACTTGCCCTTGCCGTTGCCGGTGAGCAGGATCGCGACCCCGCGTTCGGTGCTGGCGGCGTTGATACTGGCATCGACACTGGCTTTCTGTTTGGCCATGGCCTTCTTGTGGCGTTCGTTCTTGCGTTCACTGTCGGTCATTCGAGTAGGCTCCTAAAAGGAATAGCGCAGACCCGCATGGGCGGCCCGGGCGCTGGTCCGGTAACCGGGAATTTCTTCGTAGTCCTCGTCCAGCAGGTTCTCAATGCGGCCGTAGACTTCGAGTCCGGCTGCCAGCGTGTAGCGTGCGTTCAGATCCAGGACTTCGTAGTTGTCGAGGGCGCTGCCATCGGACTCGCGTGCGTCCCGCGAAGCGCGCAAATGCAGGCCCAGGGCCAGCGGACCGGATGGCGCCTGCCACTGCAGGCCGATATTGGTGAGATGCCGCGGGCGATAGATCCGGTGGCCGCCGGCCGCGGTCTCGGTATCGTTGTAGGTGTAGTTGCCCTGCAGTTGCAGCTGCATCGGCAGGGGCACCTCGACGATCAGTTCTATACCTGAGGAGTCGCTGTCGCCACTGCCCTGCAGGTAGCCGGAGTAGTTGGCCAGGTCGAAGAAAATTTCATTTTCCACGGTCTGCTCGAAAACAATGGCTTCCAGCACCAGGCCGCTGGCACTGTACCAGGCCACACCGATATCCAGGCCCTCGCTGCGCTCTTCCCGCAGGCTCGCATCGGTTGCGGGTGGGGCGGCAAAGAAACTGCGGTTGTAGGCGATTTCATACAGGCTCGGGGCACGGAAACCGGTGCTCCAGGCGCTTTTGAGCTTGAGTTCGCTGGCCCCTACGGGCAGCAGGTAGGCGGCACTCACCCGCCAGGAGTCGTGGCTGCCGAAGTCCTCGTTGTCGTCGTAGCGGCCGCCGGCAGTGAAGTACAGGCTGTCGCCGAGTCGTCCCTGGTATTCCAGGTAGACGCCGGTTTGGTCGCGCTCGGTGTCAAAGGTGCCGTCATCCAGTTCCTGCTCCTCGTGATCCACCCCATACACCAGCTGCAGTGCGTCCCCTGTCGAGTAGCTGCCGAGATAGCTGACCCGGCTCAATGAACCCTCGGTGCCAAAGCTCGGCAGGCCTGCGGTGAAGTTCTGGCGCTCGGTCTCGCTGTGGCTGTAGGCCAGCTCATGCTGCAGCTGCTCGCCGCGGAAGCTGGCGGCCGTGCGCCAGGACTGCTGCGAGTAGCTGTCGCTGCAGCGATTGCTGGGGGCGAAAGTGTCACTGGTGAAGCAATCGTCGTAGGCGCTGTCACCCTCGACATCCCGGGCGACCAGCTCCAGCCGCAGGTGTTCGCTGATGTTCCAGCCGGCGCGGCCGTGCACGGTGGTGTTGTCGTAGCCGTCGTCGTCCGCCGGGTCGATGTCATCGGTGCGCGAGTTGAAGCCGTCGCTGTGGTAGTCCGCCAGCGACAGGTTGCCGTCCACGGTGTCGTTGCCGGCGCCGATGTTGGCGGCGAATTGTCGGCTGCCGTAGCGGCCGGCTTCCGCGCTGACGTCGCCGCCGAAGCCATCGCCCGGAGCGCGGGTGCTGATGTTGATGACCCCGCCAGCGTCGGCGCCATACATCAGGCCCTGGGGGCCGCGCAGGATTTCCACCCGCTGCACGCCGCTGCTCAGCAGTTGCTCGACTCGCGGCCCGACCTGGGGCGCGGACGTGTCGGAGATATCGATGCCGTCGACCAGGATCCGCGTCCGGTAGGCTTCCTCGCCGCGAATGCGCAGCGAGGATACCTTGCCGGGGCCGCCGTTGTTGCTGACTGCAACAGACGGTTGGCTGCGCAGGATGTCCTGCAGGGAGTTGAAGCCGCGGGCACGGATTTCCTCCGCATCGACGACCGAGATCGAGGTGCCGACCTCGCGCAGGGGCATGGCGATCCTGGAGGAGCTGATGACAATCTCTTCCAGCGGGTGGGTAGCGGTGTTGTTGTCAGCCCAGCCGGGCAGGGTGGTCAGCAGCGCGACCGCGCTGGCGAGTGCGTGTGGTTTCATGTCGTACCTCAATGCCAGGAAAGTGTGGCGATTGAGGGAGGGGATCCAGGGAACACGATGCGGGAAACGGCATCAGGCAACCTTCAATGAAGCCCTCCGCTCCATCGTTGCTTGTGCCAGGCAGGTATCGGGCTCACAGCTGTTGCTGTCTACCGTTGCGGGGGCAGCGGTGGCATCGGCACGGGGCCTCACCACACTTCCCATTTAACCGGCCCAGCCGTGTCAAGCGACACCGGCGGCAGGCACCTGGTACGGGCTGCACTTTAGTGACTCGGCCTGCTGCTGTCAATTGTCCAGATCGTGTCCAGCAGCTTGTGCGCCTTACGTGGCTGCATGTTTGCCGTAGAATAGGCGTCTGAGCAACAGCTGCGGAAGGTGCAATGGCATTTACCGAATCACAATGGACTGCGGTGGCGACACTGCTGGGTCGCGAACCCCGCGGTCTGGAGGACATCCCGGTGCTCGATGACGGTGGCCAGCCCCGTGTTATCAGGGTGGCCTCGCTGGTGGATGGCAAGCCTTTTCCGACCCTCTTCTGGCTGGTCGACCCGGTACTGAACTATCGCATCGACCAGGACGAGGCGCGCGGCCTGATCAAGGATCTCCAGACTCGGGTCAACGCCGAACCGGGGTTGCGGGCATCCATGCGGGTGGACCACGAGGCTCATATCCGGCTGCGCGACAGCTTCCTCGCCACCGGCGAGCGCAGTGCCCTGGAGGCGGCGGGGTTTGCGTCAGTGCTGCAGGAGCGGGGCATTGGCGGTATCGCCGACTTCAGCCGCATACGCTGCCTGCACACCTGGTATGCAGCGCACCTGGTGGTGCCCAACACCATCGGTGGCCTGCTGGACCGGTACTGGGCGGCTCCCTGATCATGCAGATACCGGACCAGGCCATTCTCGGCAGCGCGCTCCACTGGCTGACAGAGGCCACTGCGCCGCCGGTCTGGTTGTGCACCATCGTCGCCGCTCAGGGCTCCTCACCGCGCCCTCCGGGTGCGCTGCTGGCCTGCAACGTTCGCGGCGAACAGGTCGGTTCCCTGTCCGGGGGCTGTATTGAGGAAGACCTGCTGCAGCGCCTGCAGTCCGGGGTCCTGCCGGTGGCGCGGGCCGAGCTGATCGAGTATGGCGTCACCGCGGAACAGAATGAGCGCCTGGGTCTGCCCTGCGGTGGCCGGCTGCAGGTACTGGTGCAGCGGTTGACCCTGGAGCGGGATCGCAGCTGGCTGCGTGCAGCACTGGATGCCATTGCCGCCCGCCGCTGCCTGCGTCGTTCCGTTGCCCTGGACAGCGGGGCTACCGTGACGGCGGCGCAGGAACACCATGCGCCCCTGCGCTTTGATGGCCACACCCTGGATCAGACCTTCGGGCCGCAGATGCGTTTGCTGTTGGTCGGTGCGGGGCAGCTGGGCCAGTCATTGGCGGAGCTGGCTCTGGCGATGGACTATGAGGTGCTGGTGGTCGATCCCCGGCCGCGCATGCGGGAGCAGTGGCAGGGCCCAACAGTGCCCTTGCTCGGCGGCATGCCCGATGATGCCGTGCGCGAGCATGCCAGCGATTGCCACAGCATAGTAATCACGCTCACTCACGATCCGCGCATCGATGACATGGCGCTGATGGAGGCCCTGGCCACCGACGCCTGGTATGTGGGTGCCCTGGGGTCACGTCGTACCACCGAGAAACGCCTGCAGCGCCTGCGGCAGCTGGATATCGGGGAGGACCGCCTGAGGGCGTTGCACGCTCCGGTAGGGCTGGATATCGGCAGCAAGACACCGCTGGAAATTGCCGTTGCCATCATGGCCGAGCTGGTGCAGCTGCGGCGGGCGCGGCAGTGACTGTTGGCGTGCTGTTGCTGGCCGCTGGCTGCAGCCAGCGTTTTGGCAGTGACAAGCGGCTGGCGCCATTGCCCAACGGTGGCCCGTTGTTGTTCGCTGTCGTAGCGACGATTCGGCAAAGCGGGCTGCCCTTGCGAGTCTGCCTGCGGCCCGGTGACGACTCGCTCAGGGAGCGGCTGCTGGCGGAGCGTGTTCCGGTGCTGGTGTGCGAGCATGCCGCGCAGGGCATGGGGGCCACCCTGGCAGACGCGGTGGCGCAGCTGGCGGGCTGGGAGGGCCTTCTGGTGGCGCTGGCGGATATGCCGGCCATCCGCCCGGAAACGTTCCGCCAGGTGGCGGCGGCCCTGACCACGGATACCGTTGTCACGCCGACCTATGCAGGGGAACCCGGCCATCCGGTAGGGTTCGGTCGCGCTTTTTTTTCCGCCCTCGCCCGCCTGCAGGGCGACCGTGGCGCCCGTGATCTGGTTCGGCGGGCGGGCAGCGGGCGCCTGTGCCTGCCGCTGTCGGACCCCGGAATCCTGCGCGATGTGGATTATCCGGCGGATCTGGCGGCGCTGTAGTACCCGCAGGCCTGCGCCCGGCTGCACTCGGGCCGCTGCGGGTGGTATATTGGCGGGCTACTTCGAAACTGTCCGAGACTGCAATGACAACCAATACCGACGATCTGCGCATTCAGCGCACCAACGAGCTGATTGCACCCCAGCAACTCATTCGCGATATTGCAGTGAGCGAGCCCGCCGCCACCACAGTCGCCGCCGCCCGCCACGGCATTCATCGTATCCTCGCAGGCGAGGATGACCGCCTGCTGGCGGTGGTCGGGCCCTGCTCCATCCACGATCCGGCGGCCGCGCGTGACTACGGCCGGCGGCTGAAAGCCGTCGCCGACGCGCTGGCGGAGGAGGTGCTGGTGGTGATGCGCGTGTATTTTGAAAAGCCCCGTACCACGGTGGGCTGGAAGGGTTTGATCAATGATCCGGATCTCAACAACACCTTCCAGATCAACAAGGGCCTGCATCTGGCCCGGCAGCTGCTGTCGGACCTGGCCGGCATGGGGCTGCCCGCCGGTACCGAATACCTGGACCTCATCAGCCCGCAGTACGTGGCCGACCTGATTGCCTGGGGCGCCGTTGGGGCCCGCACCACCGAGAGCCAGACCCACCGGGAGCTGGCCTCGGGCCTGTCCTGCCCGGTCGGTTTCAAGAACGCCACCGATGGCGATATCCAGGTGGCCATCGACGCCATCAAGTCAGCCTCCCAACCGCACCACTTCCTGTCGGTGACCAAGCATGGCCACTCGGCGATATTCCAGACCACCGGCAACGAGGACTGTCACATCATCCTGCGCGGGGGCAAGCATCCCAACTACGACATGTTCTCGGTGGATGATGCCGGCGCCATGCTGGCCAAGGCTGGTCTGCCGGCGCGCATCATGATCGATGCCAGCCACGCCAACAGCCGCAAGATTCCCGCCCGGCAGCGGGATGTCATCCGCGACATCGGCAATCAGGTTGCCCGCGGCAGCCGCAGCATTTTCGGCATCATGATCGAGAGCAACCTGGAGGAAGGGCGCCAGGATGTCGTCGCGGGACAGTCTCTCACCTATGGCCAGAGCATCACCGATCCCTGTATCAACTGGGAAGACACCGAAATCCTGCTCAATGAGCTTGCCGCGGCGGTGCGCGCCCGGCGCCAGGCGGCACCTGGCTGAAGCATGACCGCCGCGATTCCATGGTGTTGACGTGACCTGTGTTTTTTGACGGCGCATGCCAAATTGACCGCGATACAGATCTGCATTGTCTGCTGAGCGTCCTGGTCATCTCGTCTGCGTCGGTCTGGGTATTACCCTGGGCAGCAGCGGGCTGTCGGCCATGACCTGGCATGTTGGCCAGCAGCAAGGTCACTAGAGCCAGGCTGGCGAACATTGGTCCCGGTGCCCTGTCAGGGCCTGGCTGATTATGACGGATGGTAGTACGTTGCCGGCTTGATCTTTTTTCCCGTTAACTGCTGGTTTCCTTGTTACCGCGGCTGACGGCGTCAATTTCACTGTCGCTCAGACCATAGCTTCGCATCGCTTGCTGCGGATCCCGGACACAGGGTTGATGCAGAGCCGGGTCTGTGGCCAAATCCTCAATGAACTGCGCCAGGGTCGCCATGGTGGTGCGTCCTTCTTCTTGGTTTATTTGGAAAGCAATGGGCATTTGCATGCTGGCCACTTCTTCTCTGGCCGACAACTACCGGTTGTTGTCCAGACCGGGGCACCGGTCTTTCTTGTTCCACCGCACTGATCACCGATTGAATCGGGAAGGAGACAACGGATGAAAACACGTTTACTGGCCCTGCTTCGCCCGGGGCTTGTTGCGATCCTGGTAACCGCTGGCGCCGCCACCGCGCAGCAGGCCCCCGCGGTAGATGAACTCATGCGGGGGGCGCCGGTGCCCCCGGACAGGCGGGTTACCCTGCAGAATTTCATGCAGGAGCCCTACAGCCGCTGGGGCTTCCGGCACATACGGCAACTGACGCCGACGGCGGACATCTATGCCGGTCCGGGCCCGGCCTCGCCGCTGCAAAGCCAGCCGGTGGACCTGGACAAACTGGTGTTCGACGTCGGTGACGACCGCACGCTGGACCTGGCGACCTGGATGGAGGAGTCCCGCACGGACAGCTTCCTGGTACTGCACCGCGGCCAGATCGTTTACGAGCGCTACCTGCATGGCATGCAGCCGCACTTGCCCCACCAGATGTTCTCCGTGACCAAGTCCTTCGTCGGTACGCTCGTGCTGATGCTTGCGGAGGAAGGCGCGATTGATCTGGAGCAACCGGTCGCGAGCTACCTTCCCGAACTGGCGGACAGCGCCTTTGGCAGTGCCACCGTGCAGCAGGTGCTGGACATGGTTACCAGTGTCAGTTTCAGCGAAGACTACGAGGATCCCCAGGCCGACATCTGGCAGTACGGGCAGATTGTCTGGATAGGCTACGATCCCACCGCTCCCTACACGGGGCCGGCGTCGATGTACGACTACCTGCCGACGCTGAAGTCCCGGGACGCGGAGCACGGGGACGCGTTTCACTACGTCACCCCCAACACCGATGTGCTGGCCTGGATCTTGAGGCGGGTGACCGGGCAGCCCCTGCAGCAATTGCTTGCCGAGCGCATCTGGCAGCCCCTGGGTGCGGAGCGTAGCGGCTATTTGTGGCTGGACCGTGGCGGTATCCCGATGGCCGGCGGCGGGCTCAATGTCACTGCCCGGGACGCGGCGCGCTTTGGCCAGATGATCCTGCAGGACGGGTACTACAACCAGCGGCAGGTGCTGCCTCCCACGGTGGCGAAGCGCATCCTCACGCCGCGCAACCGCGCCGTTTTCAATGCGCTGTATCAGGATGACTGGTATGAAAAGATCGCGTTCGGATACCACGATCAGTGGTGGAGCTTCAACAATACACACCGGGCCGTGTCTGCCATTGGCGTGCACGGACAGTTCATCTATCTCGACAGCGTCGCCGACATGGTGATTGTCAAGCAGTCAGCCCACCCTGATGCCGAGGGCGAGTCCAACGAGGTCCACGGCCCGCTGATCTGGCACCAGATTGCGCTGCACCTGCTGGATCTGGATAACGCTCAGCGACGCCCGAACCGGGCCACATCGTCGATCAGGCACTGTGCCGAGGCGGCGACAATGCGGCCGCCATCCGCGGCATTGGCCTGGGTCGGGTCCGAGCCGATGCGGCCATCGGGGAAGTCGCGCCGATAGCGCACGGCGTCGCTGATGGAGCCGTTCGGCGCAATCTTCGGGCTCATGGCGGTATGTTGGCGCTCCCGTTCCGGGTGCGCCCAGTAGGTCACGGCAACCTCCGAGGCGGTGGCATGGCTGCCGTGGCCCTGCGGGTAGATCTGTTTGCAGAGAGACATGACCTCCGCGAAGTCCCACCAGTCCCGGCGTTGCAGCCACAGGTCGGGCCGCGTGTCGGCACCCCGCGGGTCGAAACTGCGGCGGGCGTGGATTTCGGAGAAAGCTGCTTCGATGGTGGCGATGTTGCCGCCGTGGCCGTTGAACCAGTAGATTCGATCGAAGCCGTGGCGCAGCAGGCTGTCGGTCCAGTCCACCATGGCTGCGATCATGGTCGAGGGTCGCAGCGTGATGGTGCCGGGAAAATCGAGGTGATGCTGGGCGCAGCCAACGCTGAACGTCGGACCGATGAGCAACTCATCGGGAGCAAGGCTTTCGGCATGGTTTGCTATGATCTCGGGACACAGCGCGTCCGTGCCCAGGAAGCCATTGGGCCCATGCTGTTCCATTGAGCCGATGGGAATCACGATGGTCGTCGATTGCTTCAGCCAGGCATCAATGTCCGGCCAGGTGGAAACGGGAAGCCGCATGACGTCAGTCCTTGTGTAAACCCGGAAGGTTAGCAGTTGCGGGTATCGGGGAGCAATGCGAGGCGCGGTCTCGTTTGTTATACCAGAACGAATGCGCACAGGAACGGGAGATGCCAGCATCATCCAGGGTCTGTACAGTGACCAGCTGACGAGGCTCGCAGGGCCGGTCAGCACAATAATAATGACAGGAAGGGTGACCCGTGCTTGAAATTGAATCACTGCGCCAGCAGGCCATGCTGGATACCGGGCTGGAAGATTTTGGCGACCCTGCCTTCTACGAGGCGCTGGAGCGGCTGCTGGACGCGCTGCTGACCGAGGCGCGGCTCAACGAGTTTGGCCAGATGCGGGCGCAGATGACCATCCTGGCGGGCCTCGGCAAGCGCCTGCAAATCCAGGATTATCTGGCAGCGCACCCGGAGGTCGCCGACGAGTCCGTGCGCCAGCCGGTGTTCATCATTGGCCTGCCTCGCACCGGCACCACCGCTCTGCATCACCTGCTGAACCAGGATCCGCGCAATCGCACCCTGAGGCTGTGGGAAGCCCAGAACCCGGTGCCGCCGCCGGAAACCGCCACCTACACCACGGACCCACGCATTGCCGCGCAGGCCGAGAGTGTGGCCCTGACCGAGACCTTCCTGCCGGGATTCAAGCGCACCCACCTGATCGACGCCGAGGAACCGGATGAGTGCTACATGCTGCTCAACCGCAACTTCATGTCGGTGGAATACCCGGCACTGTTTCATATCCCCAGCTACGCCAACTGGCTGTACGACAACCTGTGTCGCTCGGACAGCTACGATTACCACCGGCGCCAGCTGCAGTTGCTGCAGTCGCGTCACCCCGGCAGCTGGGTGTTGAAAGCGCCATTTCACCAGCTGGGTCTGCGGGAAATCCTGCGGGTCTATCCGGATGCCATTATCCTCCAGACCCACCGTGCACCGATGGCGTTTGTCGCCTCCGGCTGCAGTTTCAGTGAACTCCTGCGGCGCAGCGGCAGCGATGTGGTCGACCGGGCAGAGATCGGGCGCGACTGGATGAACATGCTCACCGCGTACACCCGTACCTTCGAGGCCGACCGGGCGGCGCTGGAGCCTGCGCATCCGGGCCAGTTCATTGACCTGCACCACGATGATTTCCTGCGCGATCCCTGGACGGTGCTGGAGCAGCTCTACGCGCTGCGAGGCATGCCTCTGGATACGTCTGTACGCGAACGCATGCAGCGCTGGCTGGACGCCCACCCTCGCGGCCGGCATGGCGAGCATCGCTACCAGCTGCAGGATTACAGTATTGATCGCGACGAGGTGGAGACCTTGTTTGGGGACTACACCCGTCGCTACGGCCTGAACATGGATGAGGAGAGAGCGGCATGAGTGAGCCCAACAGCGCGGAACAACGCATTCTCGATGGCAGCACCTGGAGTGACTTCTGCGATGCCCTGAAGGAGGCGGGGCAGCTGGTGGAGGCGGAGCTGGCACCCCAGGATGCCTTCACTCGCGCCGAGGGCTATCGCTACCTGAGCCGCATGCTGCGCGCGGGCCTGGAGAGTTTCCTGGAGGCGGGCGACCCGCTGTTCCCCGAGCTGCGTTGCCCGGCCCACGAGACCATCAAGCTGGGAGCGGACAATCCAGACAATCACTACCAGACCGCGAGTATCGACCCCAACCACGACTACCGCATTACCGGTACCCGCGGCACGGTCGACTATCTCGGTTTTGGCACGGTCATCAACCGCTACAGCAGTGGCGGCGGCATGAAGACCGACGGCTGGCTGGACTCCCGTGATATCGAACTCAACCCGGATGGCACCCTGGAAATCATCGTCAGCCAGAAACGCCAGCCCGGCAACTGGCTGCCCATGGGCCCGGAGACCAATGCTCTCAACGTGCGCCAGACCTTCCAGGACCGGCGCCGGGAAGAGAAGGCGGAAATCCGCATTGAGCGTATCGGCGCCGAGCAGGACAGGCCGGCACCGTTGAGCCCGGAAAAACTGGACCGGGCCCTGCAGGGTGCAGTGCAGTTTATCCGCAACACCACCGGCCTGTTCGAGGGCTGGGCCGAGAGCTTCCTGCCCACCGTGAACCAGGTGGCGCCCGCGGACCAGGCCTATTGCCAGGCGATCGGCGGCGACCCGAATATCTACTATTTCCACAGCAGCTGGGAGCTGGCGGAGGACGAGGCGCTGCTGATCCATGCCCCGGAAATACCGGAGTGCCAGACCTGGAATTTCGTGCTGCAAAACTGGTGGATGGAGTCCCTGGACTACCGCTATCACCAGATTCATTTCAACAAGCACACGGCCCGCTACGAGGCGGACGGCAGCGTGGTGATCGTGGTCGCCCATCGGAAACCGCCCCAGGCCAACTGGGTGGAAACCGCGGGCCACCATCGCGGCACCCTGTGCTGGCGCTGGATCGGTGCCAGCGAGCATCCGCCGGTACGCGCCCGGGTGGTGAAGTTCAGCGAGCTGGACGGGCTCTGAGCGGCCAGGGGCCTCTCAGGACTGCCCCTGGTCCAGGGGCAGGGCCGTCTCCAGCTTGATCTCCCGCAGCGCAATATTGGACTTGATCTGGGAAATCCAGGGAATACTGAACAGAAAACCTTCCAGGAAGGCGTCGAAGGTTGCGATGTTCTCGGTCACCACCCGGAGGATGAAGTCCGCTTCCCCGGTGGTGACGAAGCACTCCATCACCTCGGGTCGCTGGCGCACCGCGGCTTCGAATTCGGCGGTGCTTTCCCGCACGTGCCGCGCCAGGGTGATGTGGATGAAGGCGCAGAGCTTGAGATTGACCTTGTCGCGGTTCAGCAGCGCGGTGTAGCGCTCAATCACGCCGCTGTCCTCCAGTGCCTTCATCCGTCGCCAGCAGGCGGCCGGGGAAATGCCCACCTCGGTGGCCAGCTGCTGGTTGCTGATGCGGCCGTCGCGCTGCAGTGCCTGCAGTATGCGGATATCAATGCGGTCCACGATTCCCCCCTGTGATGAAATAAAGTTGCGAATATTTTATAAAAAAGAAAGGATTATCCGCTAATCCGGTGCTGCTTCAAAGAAAAAGGAAGCACATTCCTGCCTGGAAGGACTACAGTTAGAGAATTGAAACTCACCGGATTCGCCGCATGAACCAGCCCGCCACAGTACCGCCCCTGGACGCCTACGACCTGCAGGACCGCTACCGGCGCGAGAACGGCCGGGTGTTCCTCACCGGCACCCAGGCCCTGGTCAGGCTGCCGATGCTGCAGCGGGCCCTGGATCGCCGTCAGGGACTCAACACGGCGGGCTTCATTTCCGGCTATCGCGGCTCGCCGCTGGGTGCCTACGACCAGGAGCTGTGGCGGGCGGAGCGCTTCCTGCGCGAGTACGACATCGATTTCCTGCCCGCCATCAACGAGGACCTGGCGGCCACCGCCATCCTCGGCACCCAGCAGGTGGAAACCGACGCCAACCGCGAGGTCGACGGGGTATTCTCGATCTGGTACGGCAAGGGCCCGGGGGTTGACCGCTCCGGCGACGCGCTCAAGCACGGCAATGCCTACGGCAGTTCGCCCCACGGCGGCGTGCTGGTGATCGCAGGTGACGATCACGGCTGCGTGTCCTCCAGCATGTCACACCAGTCGGATGTCGCCTTCATGGCCTACTTCATGCCGACCCTGAACCCGGCATCGGTGGCGGAATACATTGAGTACGGCCTGTACGGATTCGCCCTGTCCCGGTATTCGGGCACCTGGGTCGGTTTCAAGGCCATTTCCGAAACCGTGGAGAGCGCCGCCTCGGTGGCACTGGACTACAGCCGCGAATTCAATACCCCGGAGGATTACCAGGCGCCGGACTACGGTCTCCACTACCGCTGGCCGGACCTGCCAGGGCCGCAGGTGGAAGCGCGCCTGGTGGCCAAGCTGGAGGCGGTGCGCGGCTTCGCCCGCGCCAATCCCATCGACCGCGCGATCTACAAAATCCCCGATGCCCGCTTCGGCATCATCACCACCGGCAAGGGCCACCTGGACCTGATGGAGGCGCTGCGGTTGCTGGGTATCGACGAGCGCCGCGCCCGCGAGCTGGGTATCGACATCTACAAGGTGGGCATGGTCTGGCCGCTGGAGACCCGGGGTGCCCGGGCCTTCCTGCGCGGCAAGGACGAGGTCTTGGTGGTGGAGGAAAAGCGCGGCATCATCGAAAGCGAGCTGAAGGAGGCCCTGTACGATTACCAGAGTGACAAGCCCAGCCGCATGGTCGGCAAGTACGACGAGGAGGGGCGGCCGCTGGTGCCCTGGACCGGTGAGCTGAGCCCGGCCCTGCTGGCGCCCATTGTCGCTGCCCGCATTACCCACGAGTACCCCGAGGTGCGGTTCGACGAGCAGCTCGCGGCCCTGCGGGCCAGGCAGGTTGCAGTCAGTGTGCCCACCGATGTCAAGCGCACCCCGTATTTCTGCGCCGGCTGCCCCCACAATACCTCCACCCGGGTGCCCGAGGGCAGCAAGGCGCTGGCCGGCATTGGCTGCCACTTCATGGCCTCGTGGATGGACCGCAATACCGAGTCCCTGATACAGATGGGCGGCGAGGGGGTGAACTGGGTGGGCAAGTCACGCTTTACCGGCAACGGCCACGTATTCCAGAACCTGGGCGAGGGCACCTATTTTCATTCCGGCTACATGGCAATCCGCCAGGCGGTGGCAGCGGGTACCAACATCACTTACAAGATCCTGTTCAACGACGCCGTGGCCATGACCGGCGGCCAGCCGGTGGACGGGGTCATCACCGTGCCGGCGATTGCCAACCAGGTGCGTTCCGAGGGCGTGCAGCGGATCGCGGTAATGAGCGACGAGCCGGAGAAATACACAGAGAAGTCCCTGTTTCCCGCCGCAACGAGCTTTCACCACCGGGACGAGCTGGACACGGTACAGCGGGAATTGCGGGATACCGCAGGCGTTACCGTCCTCATCTACGACCAGACCTGCGCGGCGGAAAAGCGGCGTCTGCGCAAGAAGGGCGCCTACCCGGATCCGGACCGGCGCATGTTCATCAACCAGGCCGTGTGCGAGGGCTGTGGCGACTGTTCCGTGCAATCCAACTGCCTCTCCATCTATCCCGTCGACACCGAACTGGGGCGCAAGCGCAAGATCGACCAGTCCTCCTGCAACAAGGACTATTCCTGCGTCAAGGGCTTCTGCCCCAGCTTTGTCTCGGTGCTCGGCGGCAGCCTGCGGCGTTCGAGCGCCGACCCCGCCGGCGCTGATCTCGAGAGCCGGGTGGCGACATTGCCGATGCCGCCGGAGGTCGACCTTGCCGACAACTTCAACCTGCTGGTGGCCGGTATTGGCGGTACCGGCGTCGTTACCGTGGGTGCCCTGGTGACCATGGCCGCGCACCTGGAGGGCAAGGGCGCCAGCGTCCTGGATTTCACCGGCTTCGCCCAGAAGGGTGGGGCGGTGATCAGCCACATCCGCATCGGCAGCAGTCCCGCCGCGCTCAACCAGGTGCGCATTGCCGACGGCTGTGCCGACGCCGTGGTGGCCTGCGATATCGTGGTCGGCACGGATCCGCGCGCGGTGCGGGTGCTGGCCAGGGACCGTACCCGGGTGCTGGTCAATCACAGTGAAGTGCCCAGCGGCCAGTTCGTGCGCAACCGCAATGCAGACATCCGCATGCGCGAGCGCGAGGCCGCCATCACCGCCGCGGTCGGTGCGGAGCGACTGCATACGGTGCCCGCCAACGAGCTCATGGAGCGCATTCTCGGCAACACGGTCTACGCCAACGTATTCCTGCTGGGCCACGCCTGGCAGCAGGGCCTGGTGCCGGTGTCGCTGGCGGCCCTGGAGCAGGCCCTGAACCTCAACGGTGTCAACGTGGCGGAAAACCTGCAGGCATTCGCCTGGGGCAGAGTGGCGGCGGTGGACGCCGACTACGTGGGCCAGGTCGCGGGGCTGGTGCAGGTGCTGAACCTGCCGCCGGGCCTGGAAGAGATTGTCGAGCATCGCGCGGGGCTGCTGGTGCAGTACCAGGGCGAGTCCCTGGCCCGTGACTATCGCGACGCAGTTGCCGCAGTGAAGGCCGGGGAACAGGCGGTGAAGCCGGACAGTACCGCCCTGGCCGAGGCCGTGGCGCGCAACCTGTACAAGCTGATGGCCTACAAGGACGAGTATGAAGTGGCCCGGCTTTATACTGATGACAAGTTCCGCCAGCAGCTGGAGGCGACCTTTGAGGGTGATTACACCCTGCAGTTCCACCTCGCGCCGCCCGTGTTCAGCCGCGGTCTGGACGAGCAGGGGCGGCCGCGCAAGCGCACATTCGGACCGTGGATGCTGCGGGCCTTCGCCCTGCTGGCCCGTTTCCGCGGCTTGCGCGGCACCTGGGCGGACCCCTTCGGCTACCACCCGGACCGGCGCCAGGAGCGGGCCCTGATCGCGGACTACCGGGCGCTGCTGGAGGAGTTGCTGGCGGGGCTGGACTCCGCCAATTTCGATATTGCCCTGGAGCTGGCTCGGCTGCCCGAGGAGGTTCGCGGCTACGGCCCGGTCAAGGCCGAGTCGGTGGTTCGTTATGGGGAGCAGCGGGCGGAGCTGCTGCAGCGCTTCCAAGATCCGCTGGCCGCAGTGCAGATACACGCCAGTACCTCGATGGAGGCACGCAGGTGATTGCAGGTATGATCATCTGGAGCTTGGAGCTTGTTGTGACCTCTGCCGGCCCCGTCCTCCTGGAGATCTCATCCAGACCCGGTGGCGATAGCCTTGAAATGTCTGAGTAGCGCAGGGCCAAGCGGGGTTTCCCTGACGCCGTCCAGCACCTGTTGATAGGAAAATGTCGTATCGACTTGCATGGCGATCTCGATTTCGGTGAGCTCGCGCATGATATCGGCGGTGATTTCCGGATGGAACTGGACCCCCCAGGCCTTTGGCGCAAAGCGCAGGGCATGGAACGCATCGTGAGCATTGAAGCCGATAACTTCCGTTCCCCGAGGCAGGTCGATAATGGATTCGTAATGGTGTACCTGAAAAGGCGCTACCTCCGGCAGGATGTGGAACAGCTCGTCATCCGCGCTTTTGGCGGCGAGCCGCACATCAACTGTCCCTGATTCAAGACCCTTCGGATTGCGGCCCACACGGCCGCCGAGCGCATGGGCAAGCAATTGATGGCCAAAGCAGACACCGAGGGTCGGTGTTGCGCATTTCACGGCAGCCCTCAGCCATGCCGCTGCCGTTTCCATCCAGTCTTCAGGTTGCGTCAGCATGGCTGAGGAGCCCGTGATGATCACGCCCGCGAATGCGTCCGGAGGTTGGGCAAGAGGCTCGTCCCTGAAGACCCGCCAGATTCTTGCCTCACCCGGACCAAGACCTGTGGCATCAAGGAATGTTTGGTCCATGTCACCATATTTTTCAGTGATGGGAGACAGTTCCCCGCTGAAACTGCCGGTCTGCATGATCAGAAACGGTTTCGGGGCCATGGTTATACCTGCGTACATGCTTGTTGGTGGGCTTCAGTCATCCAGTTCGGCGTTCGCCTCCTGCATGGTTTCAAATTCTTCTTCCGGCGCCTGCGCAATCAGGTGGTGGCGACTGTAGATCCAGTAATAGGACCCTGCAATGGCAAGACCCGCTACTGCAGCCAGCGACCAGGTCACACTCATGGTCAGGCAGACTGCGAACGCCAGCAGGGAGAGTGCAAGGGCCGTCAGGGGGGCGGTGATCCCACCCGGTGTGCGGTAGGGGCGGGGAAGCGCGGGTTCCTGCAACCGCAGCTTGATGTGCGATGCCATCATGATGACATAGGATAGGGTCGCACAGAACACGACGATGACAATAAGCTGTTCCGCAGCCCGTGTAAGACTGAGCCCGAAGGCGATGGCACCGGGGACCAGGACCGCCATGTAAGGCGCCTTCC
The DNA here is from genome assembly GCF_040221975.1 of Haliea sp. Classification (GTDB taxonomy): domain Bacteria; phylum Pseudomonadota; class Gammaproteobacteria; order Pseudomonadales; family Halieaceae; genus Haliea. The sequence continues at coordinate 23,637 of NZ_JAVJWR010000017.1, read as the reverse complement.
GCCTGTTGGTCAGCGACAGGAAACGCGGCAGATAGCCCGCCCGCGACAGGGAAAACACTTGCCTCGAATAGGCGAAGATCAGGGAAAAAAAGCTCGCAGTGATGCCAACCAGCGCCGCGATATTGATGATATAGCGCAGCGGGTGCTCGGGCCCGTAAACATGGGTGAAGGCGATCATGAGCGGATCCTCGCCCTCGCCAAGACGGCTGGATCCGGCCCCGCCTGGCGCGCTCAGGAGAATGAAGACGGCCAACGTGAAGAGAATGACAATCGCCGTTATCATGCCGCGCGGCACGTCGCGGGTAGGGTCCTTCGCTTCTTCGGAAGCCAGTGGTATCCCCTCAACCGCCAGAAACATGGCGATGGCGAAGGGGAGCCCGGCCCAGATTCCAGCATAGCCATAGGGCAGCACAGCGCTTGCCCCGGTAGCGGCAGTCGCCGGTATGTCGAACAGGTTCGACAGCTGGATTTTAGGCGCCATCATGACGATGAAAACCAGAATGCCGGCCCCGGCGATGGCGGCAAGGATCAGAATGACGCGCAAGGATTCCCGGGCGCCCCTGATGTGAATCAGGAAGAAAACACCGAACAGGGGAACGAGTACCGCCAGGCCGCCCCAACCGGTCAGGGCCTTGAAATAACCTTCAAAAAACAGTGCGACAGCCGCTGTTGCCAGACCATATTCAAACACGATCGCAATCCCGGTGAGGAAGCCCAGGCCCGGGCCGAACGCGCGCCGCGCAAAGCCATAGCCGCCACCGGCCGTAGGAATGATGGAGGCAAGCTCAGCCAGGGAGAAGACCAGGCAGAAGTACATCAGCGCCATCAGCAGGAGGGAGATGAACATGCCGCCCCAACCGGCCTGGTCAATGCCATAATTCCAGGCCGCGAACTCCCCCGCGATCACATAGGAAACGCCCAGAGCGGCGAGCAGAACCCAGCTCGCCGCGCCGCGCCGCAGTTCCCTCGTCTTGAAGTAGCCCGCTTCCGGTGTTTCATAATCTGCACCATGCTTGTGAATGACTTTACCGTTCGACATGTGAGCCCCCGGAGCGGAATGTCATGCGCCTGTCGTGAGATCCAGAATGATCTCTGCGGCGCGTTCTGCCAGCGTAATAGTGGCGGCGTTGGTATTACCTGAGGAAATGACGGGCATGACCGATGCGTCCACGATGCGCAGCCCCTCAACCCCGCGAACCTTCAGGCGCGGATCAACGACGGAGGCCCTGTCCTGGCCCATGCGACAAGAACCGACGGGATGGCACATGTTTACTGCGCTCGCACGCACGAAATCCATCCACTCGTCATCGTCTTGCACACTGGCACCCGGCGCGACCTCGCTCAGGAAGGAAGCCGCGAAGGATTTGCTTTCGTAGATGCCTCGGGCGATCCGGCAGGCTCTTGCGAGGGTAGCGACGTCGGCGTCTTCCGCAAGCAGGCGATAGGTAATCTCGGGCGCTGTGGCAGGATCGGGCGAGATGATGCGGACGGCACCCCGGCCAGCTGGTCGGCACAGGCTGACTGCCGTGGTCACGGAAGACCGTTGCAGAAACTCTACCCCATGATCCTGCACCACATAGCCTGCGGGCATGAAGCTCATCTGGTAGTCTGGCGGACCCTGATCACCCCGGGTATTACCAAAGAGCGTGGCGTGACACATGGGCGAGCCCGCGGGCCCTCGGCGGGTAAAGGCCCAGCGCAGCCCGGCGGCCGCAAATCCCGCAACAGACATCTGGTCGTTCCAGGTTTTGGCGGAAACTTCGGCGCTGATCCAGACGCAGGGATGGTCCTGAAGGTTGGCCCCCACTTCATCGTGTGCCTGCACCACGGATATTCCGGCGTCGCGCAGCACATCTGCTGGCCCGATCCCCGAATGCATCAGTATTTTGGGCGAATTGATAGCGCCTGCGCACAGGATCACTTCTCGTCGCGCTTTGAGATGTGTTTGTTGCCTGCCGCGTCGCGCCACCACGCCCCGGGCATGCCCATCCTCCAGCAGGATCGACTCGATTTCCGTATGCGTCATGACCGACAGGTTCGATCGCCCTCTCGCCGGTGCCAGGTAGGCCCTGTCCGTGTTTCGGCGCCAGCCCCCTGCCGCGCTGGAAGGGCAGGGCATGGCGCCCGTTGAGGGATGGGGGAATGTGGGATTTTCACGGCTTATGCCCACCTCCGCGGCGCTGTCAAGGAAAGCATCAGCCATTGGATGCAGGTCAGCGGGAGGCTGGATGTCGAGAGTTTCGCGCGCACGCAGGGCTGCTTTTTTCAGCGCCGCACCGTCCCACAGGGCGCCACCTGCCTTCTCCCAGTCCGCGATATCCCGCGCCTGAAGGTCCACATAGACCATTCCGTTGACACTGCTGCCACCGCCAAGCGTCTTCCCGCAGGTCAGTGTTTCCCGCCGGCCGCCGCGCGATGGATCCGGTTCGGTCGTCATCAGCCAGTGATAGCGGGGACTCCCCTTCAGGAAGAAAATACCGTTCGGTACGCGGATAAAAGGGGATCGCGCTTCTCCACCTGCCTCGATCAGAAGGACCGAGGATGTTGATTCGGCAGAGAGCCGCGCGGCGAGTACGCATCCCGCCGACCCGCCTCCGACGACGATGTAGTCCCAAATGTTGTTGCCCAATGTATCCACGCACGTGTTCCTGCGCTGTTTGCATTCGGAGTGACTATAGCGCTAAAGTAAAAAAATTGCCAATACAGAAAAAAGTTGACACAAACATAAAAAATCTGTTTTCCTGAATGTGCTGGGGTTGTCAGAGTCGTGCCATCGTTATCAGGGCGCGAGGCGACCGGGCCGACTAATCAGGGATCGAGCGAGGAATCATGAAAGAGTTTTCTGGACGTGTTGCGTTCATAACCGGCGCCGGCGGCGGTATGGGGCTGGCCATAGCACGGTCGTTTTTGAAGCAGGGTGGCAAGGCGCTCCTGATGGATCTGAAGCCGGAACCTGCCGAGCTCGAGCTGTTTCGCGACGACTTTTTCTTCGTTCAGGGCGACCTGACCGATGAGAGCTGCGTCGCTCATGCCCTGGGCAGCATTGTGGAGAAGTTCGGGCGGCTCGATTATCTGGTGAATGTGGCAGGGGTGCTCTGGTTCGATCGGGACAAATCGGTTCTGGACATTGATCTCGACGTCTGGGACCAGGTGATGGATATCAACCTCAAGTCCATGGTGCACACCATTCGCCATGCTGTACCCGCCATGCGCAAGAGTGGTGGTGGCGCGATGGTCCATTTCTCGACCGTCCAGTGTCTCCGTGGGGACCCGGCGCCGCAGGACGCCTACGGGGCATCCAAAGCTGGCGTGGTCACCCTTTCAAAGTCCGTGGCCATCCAGTTGGCTGGCGAAGGAATCCGTTCAAACGTGATTTTCCCGGGCGTGGCAATGACGCCTCTGCAGGCTCGCTGGGACGGAAAAAAAGAAATTCAGGAAGCCGTGGCAAACCATGTCCCCATCGGGCGGATGGGCACGGCCGAGGATATGGCCAATGCCTGCCTGTTCCTGCTATCTGACAAGGCGTCCTATATCACCGGGACAGAACTGACCGTCGATGGCGGTCTGTCCGCCCGTTTGTAAACGACAAGGTGACTACCGGCGGGTCCGGTCAATAAAAGGAGAGTAACCATGATCAAGAAAGGCGTAGCGACCAGGGCGACGGGGGTGCTTTCCGTATCAGCCATTGCTCTGATACTGACGGATACATCCGCTTTTGCACAGAACCGGCTGCTCGAAGAGGTGGTTATAACCGCCCAGAAGCGCGAACAGAACCTTCAGGACGTGGGTGTTGCGGTAACGGCTTTTACCGGGTCCCAGATGGATGCGCTGGGTTACACCAGTTCCACGGACATCGTGAACATGACCCCGGGGATGCAACTGGTGTCGCCCAATGGCGGTTCGTCGAACTTCTTCACCATTCGGGGCGTAACCCAGAACGACTTTACCGATCACCAGGAAAGTCCGGTCGCCACGTATATTGACGATGCTTATGTTAGCCAGATGTCGGCGGGTAATTTCCTTCTGTTTGACATGGACAGGGTGGAAGTGCTGCGCGGGCCGCAAGGTACCCTGTTCGGCCGGAACGCGACCGGCGGGCTGGTCCATTTCATTACCAAAAAGCCGTCCCGGGAATTCGATGCCTATGCCAAGGCGGCCTACGGCTCGTATAACGAGACGAACTTCGAAGGCGCCGTGGGTGGCGCGGTTTCCGACCAGGTGGCGGTGCGAATTTCAGGCGCGCACAATCGCCATGACGGTGTGATTGAAAACAGGATCGGCCGGGATATCAATAATGGCAACGACTATGCCGGACGACTGCAGATTCTGATCGAGCCTAACGAGGATTTGACCATCCTTCTAAGCAATCGGCGCGCGGAGTCCGATACCCGTGCCGGCGCCTACCAGCACCGCACATCCTTTGTGAATGCTCAGGGTCTTGGCGAATTTGTGCCGGACAATGTGGATTATTACGGCACCTGCGACGGCTGTGACCTGTTCGGCTACAAGGATACCGATGGGGACCCGCATGCGGGTGACTATGACTTCGTCGGCAGCAATGAAATCAAGACCTGGGGCACCACGGCCAATATCGAGTGGTCCAAAGACAACCTGACGGTGACTTCGATCACCGATTACTTCGAACTGGAAAAAGACTACATTGAGGACTCTGATGCCAGTCCCACGGCCTTTCTGCAGTTTTACCTGAAAAGCGATATTCGACAGTTCTCCCAGGAACTGCGGGCGCTTTATACGGGGGATGACTATCGTCTTGTTGGTGGATTGTATTACCTGGAGATCGACGGGGATTATGTCAACGGAATTGAAATCCCCGTGGATGGCGTCACGCTTGACAATCCGTATGCCCTGGATACCCGCTCGTGGTCGCTTTTCACCCAGGCTGAATATGACATCGGCTCCGACTTCACCATCATCGGCGGCTTCCGCTGGACTGAAGACAAGAAAACCATCGATTATGTCTCCAACCTCCTGAGTTATCCAGACAATGCCCAGCTTCTGGAGCTGACGCGGTTCAATACTGATGTTTCGGGGCTGGCAAAGGTCGACAAGGGTAACTGGTCGGGCAAGCTCGAGCTGGACTGGCGGCCCAGGGACGGCATGCTTCTCTATGCCAGCTGGAACCGTGGCATCAAGGGTGGTGGGCTCAATGCACCGCTCGATATCAGTGGTCTTCTGGATCCGATAACGGGCGAGCTCCAGGCGGGGCGCATGGCATTCGATGACGAAGTCATCGATGCCTATGAGCTCGGTATGAAGACCGAGCTGGCCAACGGCCTCGTGCGCCTGAATAGCGCACTCTTTTACTATGACTACAACGACTATCAGGCTTTCAACTTCCAGGGGCTGACCACGTTCATCGTCAATACCGACGCGGAGATATATGGCCTTGATCTTGAATTGATTGCGTCACCCATGGATGGACTTGACGTCATGCTCGGGGCCTCAATCATTCACGCTCGCGCGTCTGATGTGCCCTTGCCGTCCGGGCCCGCGGACAGGGATATCGCGCTGTCGCCCGAGGTGAACCTCAACGGTCTGGTGCGCTATTCCTGGCCGGCCTTCGGTGGAACCATGGCGCTGCAGGGTGATTTCAAATATTTGAGCGATCATCATTTCAGTATCTCCAACGCGCCTGTGACCCGGCAGGACAGCTATCTGGTTGCCAATGCCAGGGTAAGCTACACCACGGCCGACGAACGTTGGGAGTTTGCCGGTTATGTTAAAAACCTCACGGATAAAGAGTATGACGTGATCGGATTTGACGTATCTTCATCGGGCCTGACCGAGCGGTTCCCGGGAGATCCGATCTGGTGGGGCGCCAGCGTTGCGTTCCGTTTATAGGAAACCCTGGAATCTGAACCGGTTCAGAGCTTCCCGAGGAGTAAATCATGGCGACACTGCCTTCCAGACCCACGCGTGAGAAATTGCTGGCGTTCATTGAAGCGAGCAACCTGGAGTACGCGACCATTGGCTTCGTGGATTATCAGGGCACGGTGCGGGGGAAATACGTCTCCCGCAACAAGCTGCTGAGCGCGCTGGATAAAATGAGCTTCCCACTCGTCTCGTTGGCGCTTGATCCAACCGATGCCATTCTGCTTGCTCCTGGTATTGCCGAGGCGGAGTCCGGCTTCGCCGACGCATCGGTACGCCTGTTGCCCGAGACGGCGCGGCTCATCCCGTGGGAGCGTGCCGGGCGCGATCTTTTTATCCTTTCGGAGTTTATCGGCGAGGCGGAGAAGTACTGTCCCCGTGCCGTTTACCGGAGGATCTACGACCAGGCCGAGGCCATGGGAATGCGGCCCGTACATGCTGTGGAGTGTGAATTTACCCTGTTCAATGAGACGGCCGGGAGTGCGGCGGCAAAAGGCTACCGGAATCTTGAAGTGGCGACCCCGCACAAGACCTATTACTCGCTGGTGCGCCAGGGTGTACAGGCCGAATTCTACAATGAGCTGATGGACATGGCTCAGTCCATGCGGATCCCCCTGGAAAGCCTGCATGAGGAAATGAGCGACGGCTTTATGGAGGTGGCAATCCAGCATGGTAACGATGTTGGCGTTCCCGACAGTGCTGCGCTGTTCAAGACCTTCGCCAAGATCGTGGCCCAGCGGAACAACAAGCTGATCAGTTTCATGGCCCGCTGGTCCACCGCGGTGGATGGTCAAAGTGGTCATATCCATGCGTCGCTGACGGACCTGGAAGGCAACCCCTTGTTTCATGATGCCGGTGACCCGGACGGGATGAGCCGGACAATGAAATATTTCATCGGCGGGATGCAGGCGTTGATGGGGGACTTCATGATCATGCTGGCGCCCAACATCAATTCCTTCAAGCGGCTGGTGCCGGGGATCTTTGCCCCCATTTCCGCGGAGTGGGGTATTGAGAACAGGACCTGCGCCATTCGCGCCATTCCGGGCAGCCCTTCTTCAAGCCGGGTCGAATGCCGGACGCCGGGCGCGGACGCCAACCCTTATCTGTCCATTGCCGCTATCGTTGCCGCCGGCCTGCATGGTGTGCGCGAGAAAATCGAGCCGACGGAACCCACGGTGGTCAATGCCTATGACCTGGAGACGCCGGAAGCGCTCCGTTTCCCAACGGATTTCAAGGATGCCATTCAACGCTTCCACACCTCCGAACAGGCGCGTGCCTGGTTTGGCGCCGCATTCGTCGACGCCTATGCGGGTTCACGCATGACACAGTTTGAGCAGTTTGCGGCCATGGTAACGGACCGTGAGCTCGAGCGTTTCTTTGAATTGGTATGAAGGTACTTCATGGCGAGTTTCGATATTGTTTCCCCTGTCGATGGCAGCATTTATGCAACAAGGTCTTACGCCAGCCGCTCCGAGGTCATGGCGGCAGCCGAAGTGGCTCGCCGGGCGCTGGGCGGGTGGCGGGGCACGAGCTTTGATGACAGGGTAAAGTTGATCAAGGCATTCCTCGGGGAGATTGCCAGGCGTCGTGACACGCTTGCCGAAATGGTGACCTGGCAGATGGGGCGTCCCCTGTGGCAGGCGGACGAGACGGGTCGGCTGCTGGCCAATTGCGATGTCCTTGTGGATGACGCCACCAGGGTGCTGCAACCAGCCGCCATCCGTCAGGAAGAGCATGTCCGGCGGGTGGTTGAACTGGATCCGGTGGGGCTCTGCTTCTCCATCAGTGCGTGGAATTATCCGGTGGCCATGGCTTCCAGCCTGGTGACGGCGCCGTTGTTGATGGGCAACGTGGTTCTGTTCAAGCATGCCCCGCAGACAGCCCTGGTCGGGGAAGTCTTTGCCGAAGCGGCGCGCGCCGCGGGCCTGCCCGATGGCGTGTTCCAGTCGCTGCATATTGCCCATGGCGACGCCGAAGCACTTATTGGCTCGGGGCTGGTGGATATGGTGCAGTTTATCGGCTCCACCCGCGGCGGGCAGGCAGTGTACGACGCCGGCCGCGGCGCCTTTGTCCGCTACGGTCTGGAGCTGGGTGGCAAGGACCCGATCTACATCCGCCCAGATGCCCCGGTCGAGCAGATCATGCCCGAGCTGATGGAGGGCTCCTTCGGCAACGCCGGGCAATCCTGCTGTTCTGTGGAGCGGATCTACGTCCACCGGGACATCCATGACCGCTTCGTCGAGAGCTTCACAAATGCTGCCGCGAACATTGAATTGGGACACCCGATCGACGACCAGCCTTTCCTGGGGCCTCTGGTTTCCGCGACTGCCGCGGCACGGGTCAACCGGTTGGTTGAGGAGGCGGTCGCCAAGGGTGCCAGCCAGCTGATGCCCATTGGAAACTCAGCTCTGGCAACTCCCGGCAGCGCCTACGTGGAGCCGCAAGTGCTGGTGAATGTCGACCATGGCATGGCGGTCATGAAAGAGGAGACCTTCGGTCCCGTCATCCCGATCATGGCCGTCGACAGCGATGAGGAGGCCATCCGCCTGATGAACGACAGCGATTACGGCCTGACGGCCGCGGTCTGGACACAGGATGCCGAGCGGGGGCTGGAGCTGGGGCGACAGCTTGAAAGCGGGATGTTCTACCTCAATCGCTGTGATCATGCTGACATGTACTTGCCGTGGGGCGGCGTGAAGCAATCCGGAATCGGCCGCTCCTATTGTGACAAGGGGCTGGAAGAACTGGTGGTGCCGCGCTCCTATCACCTGCGGACACTCGCCGAATGAAGCTGCTGCCTGTGTTGTCAGATCCAGAGCGCGAGCAGATCAGGAAAGCTGCGGTCCAGGTCCTGCGAGACGGGGACAACAGCGAAATCGTGTTGACCTGCGAACACGCCAGTTGCTGTGTCCCCGAACCCTGGGGCGTTCTGGGTCTGACCCGGAGCGAGATTGAGGATCATATCGGTTGGGATCCCGGGGCGGCTGCGCTGACCCGCTCCCTGTCGGATGCGCTCTCTGCGACCGCAGTCCTGTCCGGCTATTCCCGGCTGTTTGCGGAGTGCAACCGGATGGTCGACGCCCACGATTTTGCGGCACCGGTATCGGGCGGCGTGCATGTGCCGGACAACCAGAATCTCACCGGTGAGGAACTGGCCCTGCGCAAGGCGCTTGCTTTCGACCCCTATCACGACACGCTCCGGCAGTACCTTGATGCCCGCATCTCGTCCGGGGTGAAGCCCCGTGTGATTTCCGTGCATAGTTTCACGCCCCGTCTGGGCGAGCACGAGCGTCCCTGGCATGTCGGGGTGCTGTGGAAAGGCGACGGTCACTTTGCCGAACAGCTGTTCGGCCATATCAAGGCCGGGTATGATGGCGCGGTAGGGTTCAATGAACCCTACGATGCGCGGGAACATGAGACGATGATCCTGGATCACCACGTCCTGCCACGCCGGTTGCCACACGCGATCCTGGAGATCCGCAATGACCTTCTGGGTACGGGCGAACAGGTGGCGCAATGGTCCCGATTTATCAGCAGGTGTGTAAAGGCGATTGAACCCGTGTGGGCATGACTGTGGATATGCCTCGTTGGGGTGTTCACCATAAGGCAATCGTCGTATTGAATGATGGATATAACTGTGGCGAACGCTGATATCACCTTGGGGCAAAGGCTGCGGGATTTTCGCAAGTCCCAGGGCATGACGCTTGCGGATCTGAGCAAGGTCACGGGCATCAATGTGTCCTCGCTGTCAAAGATCGAAAACGGCAAGACATCGGTCAATTTCAGCACGGTTCTCAAGATCGCCGAGGACCTGTCCCTGCCAATCACCAATCTGATTGGACCGGTGGAGGATCCGACAGCGGGTGGCCGCAGGGCCATGACCCGCAATGGGGAAGGCCGGCATTTCGAGCACCCGCGCTGGAACCTGGAAACGCTTTGCGATGACATGGTCAAAAAGCGCAATGTGTGGTGGAAGATGCTCGTGAAGTGCCGTTCAGCCGAAGAGTATGGCGAATTTTCACGCCATCCGGGGGAGGAGTTTCTACTCGTCCTCGATGGGGTAATGGACCTGTATACGGAAACCTACAAGCCGGTGCGACTCGAGGCGGGGGACAGCATTTGCTTCGATAGCATGACCCCCCATGCCTATATCGCCGTCAGTGACGAGCGCCCCCTGGTGCTGATGTCCAATACGGTTTCCGCAGATACGGTCGAGGGCTTCAAGCCCGATTAAAGGTATCTGACAGCAAGCTGTGGGTCCAGGTCCATCCCGCCCAGAATAGCGCCCACGGCTTAGCCGAGTGATGGTATAAACTCAGCCGGCCAGCAGGCGCTCGCGGGCGGCGGCGTATTCGCGCTGCAGTCGCGCCACCAGTTCCGCGGCGGGCACGATATCCTTCACCGCGCCGATGCCCTGGCCGCAGCCCCAGATATCCTTCCAGGCCTTGGAATCGCTGCCGCCACCTGAGCCGAAGTTCATCGCGGAAGGGTCGCTCTCGGGCAGGTTGTCCGGGTCCAGCCCCGCCGCCTCGATGGAGGGCCGCAGGTAGTTGCCGTGGATGCCGGTAAACAGATTGCTGTAGACAATGTCCGACGCACCGCAGTCCACCACTGCCTGCTTGTAGGCCTGCTCGGCATTGGCCTCCACCGTGGCGATAAAGGCGGAACCGATATAGCCGAGGTCCGCCCCCATCGCCTGTGCCGCGAGGATGGCATCGCCGGTGGCGATGGAGCCTGACAGCAGCAGCGGGCCGTCAAACCAGGCGCGAATTTCCTGCACCAGCGCGAAGGGCGAGATCGGCCCGGCATGGCCGCCGGCACCGGAGGCTACCGCGATCAGGCCATCGGCGCCTTTCTCGATCGCCTTGCGGGCAAAGCGGTTGTTGATGATGTCGTGCAACACGATGCCGCCGTAGGAGTGCACCGCCTCGTTGACGAACTCCTTGGCCCCCAGCGAAGTGATCACGATCGGCACCTTGTACTTCACGCACAGTTCCAGGTCGTGCTGCAGGCGGTCATTGGAGCCGTGCACGATCTGGTTGACCGCAAACGGCGCCGCCGGAGTGTCGGGATTGGCCGCGTCCCAGGCCGCCAGCTTGGTGGTGATCTGCTGCAGCCACTCTTCCAGCTTGTCCGCCGGCCGGGCATTCAGCGACGGGAAGGAGCCGACGATGCCGGCCTTGCACTGGGCGATGACCAGGTCCGGGTTGGAAACGATGAACATGGGGGCGGCAACGGCGGGCAGCCGCAGACGGCCCTGGAGGGAAGCGGGAAGTGCCATGGCGAGTAGTCTCCGGGGGGGTGGCTGAGATCGATTTATGCAATTTATTGCATAATAAAAATATATGCAACCTTTTGCATAAAAAGGGTCCGGGGGGTAAGCTGGACAAAACGGTTTGCGAGGAAATCCACCAGCCCCATGGCCCTGTCCCACGCCATCATGACTGCCCTGCTGGAAGACGAGATGTCCGGCTACGAGTTGGCGAAAGCCTTCGACGTGTCGCTGGGCCTGTTCTGGCGCGCCAGTCACCAGCAGATCTACCAGGAACTGCACAAGCTGGCGGACAAGGGCTGGCTGCGCCGGGAGACCGTGGCCCAGGCCGGCAAGCCGGACAAGATCGTCTACGGCCTCACTGCCGCGGGGCAGGATGCGCTGTCGGACTGGGTGCTGGGCGGCAGCCGGGTGCAGGAGGGCAAGGACGACCTGTTCGTCAAGCTCTACAATCTGGGGCGGGACAACGCTGCCCACCTGGCCGCGGAGGTGGAGCAGCGCCGCGAAAAGATGATGCAGCGCCTGTACCTGTACGAACGGATTCGCCGCCGCCACTACGCTAAGCCTGAAGCCCTGCCGGTGCGGCGCAAGGGTGTCTACCTGGCGTTGTTGGCGGGTATTCGCCAGGGCGAGCAGTTCCTGGCCTGGTGTGACGAAGCGCTGGCGATGCTGGCAACGGTGGACAAGCGCTGATCTTCAGGCGGTCCGCCGCCCCGCTACTCTTCCCAGTTCAGTACCACCTTGCTGGCTTCACCCGCACTCATTACATCGAACCCCTGCTGGAAATCCCGGTAGTTCAGGCGATGCGTGATGACCGGTGAGATATCCAGCCCCGACTCGATCATCACCGACATCTTGTACCAGGTCTCGTACATCTCGCGGCCGTAGATGCCTTTCAGGGTGAGCATGTTGAAGATCACGGTGTTCCAGTCGATGGCCGTATCTTCGCTGGGGATGCCCAGCATCGCGACCTTGCCGCCGTGGCACATGTTGGCCAGCAGGTCGCGGAAGGCCTGCGGGTTGCCGGACATTTCCAGGCCGACATCGAAGCCCTCGTGCATGCCCAGGGACTTCTGTGCGTCGGCGATACTCTCGCGCGTCACGTTGACGGTGCGGGTCGCGCCCAGGGTGGCGGCCAGCTCCAGGCGCTGGTCGATGACATCGGTAATCACCACGTGGCGCGCACCGGCGTGGCGGCAGACCGCGGCAGCCATGGCGCCAATGGGACCGGCACCGGTGATCAACACGTCCTCCCCCAGCAGGTCGTATTGCAGGGCGGTATGGACCGCGTTGCCGAAGGGGTCGAACAGGGCGGCGACATCGAGGTCTATGCCCGGGGAGTGCTCCCAGACATTGGACATGGGAAGGGCCAGGTACTCGGCAAAGGCACCGGCGCGGTCGACGCCGACCCCGCTGGTACGGGCGCAGAGGTGGCGTCGGCCCGCCATGCAGTTGCGGCAGCGGCCGCAGACCACATGGCCCTCGCCGGAGACGATCTGTCCGGGGCGGAAATCCACCACGTTGGAGCCCACCTCGACAATCTCGCCGACGAACTCGTGGCCCACTACCATCGGTACCGGGATGGTCTTCTGCGCCCAGGCGTCCCAGTGGTAGATGTGCATGTCGGTACCGCAGATGGCGGTGCGCTTGATCTTGATCAGCACGTCGTTGATGCCGATCCGGGGCTCGGGCACGTCTTCCAGCCAGAGGCCCGGAGCCGCTTCCTTTTTCACCAATGCTTTCATATCCAGTTCACCATTGTGGAAATATTCCGGTATAGTAGATGGCGACCATCCCGTATACAAGAACAAATTCTTTTATTGTGGAAGAATGCCATGTCCAAATCCGCCCTTGATCCCGCCAGCCGGGTCCTCTGCGAACGGGTGACCGAGCTGCGCCAGCACCACGGCTTCACTCTCGACCAGCTGGCCGCCGCCTCCGGCGTCAGCCGCTCCATGCTGAGCCAGATCGAGCGCGGCCAGGCCAACCCGACCCTGGCGGTGACCTTCCGCATCGCCCAGGCCTTCGGCCTCAGTATAGGTGAGCTGGTGGACGACCCCCTCGCCAGTGGCTTGATCGAGGTGGTGCGGGGTGATGACCCCGCCAGCCTGTTCCGCGCCGACAGCGAATGCCAGATCCGTACCCTGTCGCCGCTGCACATGGAGAAGAGCGTCGAGTTCTACGAATTGCAGATCCAGCCCGGGGCCAGCCTCGACAGCTCGGCCCACTTCAGTGGCACCCGTGAGCTGTTCACGGTTACCGCAGGCAAGGCGGTAATTGTCGCCGGGGGTACCGAGTGCAAGCTGGTGGTGGGTGATTCCGCGCACTACCGGGCCGATGTCGAACACAGTATTCGCGCCACCGGCCGCATGGCGTTGCAGGGTTATCTGGTGGTGACCTACAAGTAGCACGACGCCGCATCCGGCGGCCGCAGGAGCCTGACAAATCAAACTCCCTTGCCCCGCCTGCACGCTGGCATGGCCGCGGGAATGCATGGCTGTCGACGCCGTGTTATACCACCGGTTCCCACGACGTTCCCGACAGGAGAGAACAGCATGCAGGACCTGGATTTCAGCGGCAAGACAGTACTGGTCACCGGCGGCGGCGCCGGCATCGGCAGGGCGATCGCGGAGGCCTTTGCGGCGCGCGGCGCAGCGCTGGTAGTGGCCGAGATCGACTCGCAGCGTTGCTCGGAACTGGAGGCTGTGCTGGCGCAGCAGGGGGTCGATGCCCTGGTGTCCTGCACCGATGTCTGCGACAGCGCTGCGGTGAATACCCTGATGCAGCAGGTACAGGAACGTTTCGGCGGGCTGGATGTGCTGGTGAACAATGTCGGCGATTTCCTCGGCATCATCAAGCCCTTTGCCGCCTGCACCGACGAGGACCTGGAGCGCCTGTACGCGGTCAACTTGCGCCACATCTTCACGGTGACCCGGGCGGCCATTCCCCTGCTGCAGGCCCGGGGCAAGGGCGGCAGCATCATCAGCATCTCCTCCATCGAAGCTTTCCGCGGTATCCCCATGGTCACCACCTACTGCGCCTTCAAGCATGCGATCACCGGCTTCACCCGTAGCCTGGCCCTGGAACTGGGGCCGGATGGCATCCGGGTCAATGCCATCGCCCCGGAGACCACCGAGACCGCCCAGGTGCGTCCGTCCGAGCTGATCGCCCCGGAGCACCAGGCGCATATCCGGCGCTGGATTCCGCTGGAGCGCTTTGGTACCCCGGAGGATGCGGCGGGCTGTGCCCTGTTCCTCGCCTCCGAGTTGTCCGCCTGGGTGACGGGCACCACCATCAACCTCGACGGCGGTGCGCTGGCGGCGGCGGGCTGGTACCGTGATCCGAACGACCTGTGGACCAATGTGCCGGTGGTGACGGGCAACGGCTTCAATTTCTAGCCCGTTCCTGCAGCGATAATAGCGCCGGTGCTGTAATGCGCCGGCGTCATGCTTTAGTATTCCCCCAGTATTGCCAGACCAGCGGCCCGGTTGCCGGACCCGCTGCTGGCGCCGGCAGGGCAGGACCCTCGCCGTAATCCTCGCAGCCATGGCCCAACAATGACCACATCAGACTCCGGCACGCCTCGCGCCTACATCCTGTCCTTCCAGTGCCCCGACCGCCTCGGCGTGGTCGCGAATTACTCGCAGCTGTTCCTGCAGGTAGGCGCCTTCATCACCGAGATTTCCAACTACAGCGACCCGGTCACCGCGACCTTCCATCTGCGTTGCGTATTTGACGATCGGGCGATGACGGTCTCCTTTGAAGAGTTCAGCGAGCGTTTTGCCGAGCTCGCAAGCGAGATGAACATGCGCTACCGCCTGCGCCCCGCCGACCAGCTGCCGCGGGTGCTGCTGGCGGTGTCGCGCTACGACCACTGTTTGGTGGCGCTGCTGACCAAGTGGCGGTCGGGCGCATTGCCGGCGGAAATTGTCGGCGTGGTCAGCAACCACGAGGACTGCCGCAGCCAGGTGGAATGGTATGGCTTGCCCTACCATTACCTGCCGGTTACCCCGGCAACCAAGCCACAGCAAGAGGCACAACTGCTGGCGCTGATCCGCGAGCAGCAGGTGGACCTGCTGGTACTGGCGCGCTATATGCAGATACTCTCGGATGACCTGTGCCGGCAGCTGGAGGGAAGGGCGATCAACATCCACCACTCCTTCCTGCCGGGCTTCAAAGGCGCCAAACCCTACCATCAGGCCTATGACCGCGGGGTCAAGGTGATCGGGGCCACCGCCCACTACGTTACCTCCGACCTCGACGAGGGCCCGATCATCGCCCAGGAAGTGAAGGCGATTGACCATCAGGTGTCGGTGGAGCAGATGATCCACCTCGGTCACGATACGGAAGCCACCGCCCTGTCCCAGGCGGTGCGTCTGCACTGCGAGGAGCGGGTGCAGTTGAATGGCCAGCGCACGGTCATCCTCTAGGCGCCCCCGTGGAACGCTACTCCGCCTTTTCCCTGCTGAAACACGCCCTCGGCGGTCATCGCCACTGGCAGCAGGCCTGGCGCAGCCCGGAGCTGAAGCCGCAATACGATGTGGTGATCATTGGTGGCGGCGGCCACGGTCTGGCGACGGCGTACTACCTGGCGAAGGTCCACGGCATCAGCAATGTCGCGGTGCTGGAGAAGGGTTGGCTGGGCGGTGGCAACACCGGCCGCAATACAGCGGTCAGCCGCTCCAACTACTTTTATCCCGAGAGCACCCGTTTCTACGAGCACTCCCTGAAACGCTACGAGACCCTCGGGCGCGAGCTCAATTTCAATATCATGCTGAGCCAGATTGGCATTATCAATCTGGCCTGCAGCCGCCACGAGCTGGAGATCTTCCGCCGCTGGGCGACCGCGATCCAGGTGCAGGGGGTGGACTCCGAGGTGCTGAGCCGGGAGCAGATCGCCGCCATGGTGCCACTGCTGAACATGAGCGCCGGCGCCCGCTATCCCGTACATGGCGGTTTTATCCAGCGCCGCGGCGGTATCTCCCGCCACGATGCGGTGGCCTGGGGCTATGCCCGCGCAGCCAGCAACCTGGGGGTGGATATTATCCAGAACTGCGAGGTGACCGGCATCGAGGTGAGTGACGGCCGTGTGCGCGGGGTGAAGACCAGCCTCGGCACAGTACGCACTGACAAACTGGGGATGGCCGTGGCGGGGCACAGCACCGTGGTTGCGGCGCTGGCGGGGGTCAAGCTGCCGATCGTCAGTCAGACCCTGCAGGCGATGGTGAGCGAGCCGGTCAAGCCCTGCCTGGACCACGTGGTCATGTCGCCCATGGTGCACTGCTACATTTCCCAGTCGGATCGCGGCGAGATCGTCATCGGTGGCGGCGCAGATACCCATCCCTCCTACGGCCAGCGCGGCAGCCTGCAGTCGACGGAAGCGGTACTGAACGCGGCGGTGGAGCTGTACCCGATGCTCAGCAGGATGAAGCTGATGCGGCAGTGGGGCGGCATCGTCGATATTGCCCCGGATGCCAGCCCCATCGTGTCGAAGACGCCGGTTACCGGCTTTTACATCAGCACCGGCTGGGGTACCGGCGGCTACAAGGCCATTCCCGCTGGCGGCGAGACCCTGGCCCACACCATTGCCCACGACGCCCCGCACCCGCTGGTGGAACCCTTCTCGCTGGACCGCTTCGCCCGCGGCCGGCTGATCGATGAAGGCGCCGCGGCCGGTGTGGCGCACTAGGATGACAGCGCCATGATGCGCATTGAATGCCCCTGGTGCGGCAGTCGCAGCGAAGACGAGTTCGTTTGCGGCGGCCAGTCCCATATCGCGCGGCCGGATCCGTCGGTCGCCAGTGATGACGAGTGGGCCGCGTATCTCTATCAACGTGATAATCCCAAGGGCCTGCATCACGAGCGCTGGCTGCACCGCTTCGGCTGCGGCCAGTGGTTCAATGTGGTGCGGGACACGGTGAGCCACGAGTTGCTCGCCGTCTACCCCATGACTGCCCCCAAACCTGAATTGCCGGACACCAGCGGGGGTGAGGCGTGAAGCGCGGCCCCCAGCGCCTGCCCCACGCCCGGGTGGATACCGGGCAGCCGCTGACCTTCCGGTTCGAGGGCGAGACCTACCGCGGCTACAGCGGGGACACCCTCGCCTCGGCGCTGCTTGCCAATGGCGTCAGCATTGTCGGGCGTAGTTTCAAACTGCACCGTCCCCGCGGTGTCTTCGCCGCCGGCAGGGAGGACGCCAATGCGCTGGTACAACTTGAGCACGGTGCCTGGTCCGAGCCGAACGCAAGGGCCACGCTGACCCCACTGTACGAGGGCCTGGTGGCGAAGGGCCAGAATGCCTGGCCGTCGCCGGCCTGGGATCTGTTGGCAGCGCTGGGCCTGTTGAAAAAAGTGCTGCCGGCGGGCTTCTACTACAAGACCTTCATCTGGCCCAACTGGAAGTACTGGGAAGGCCTGGTACGGCGGCTGGCGGGGCTGGGGGAGGCGCCGACAGCGGCGGATCCGCAGTACTACCTCAAGCAGACCCTGCACGCCGAGGTGGTGGTCGTGGGCGCCGGCCGTTCGGGGCTGGAGGCGGCACTGGCGGCGGCGCAGGATCCCGACTGCCGGGTGCTGCTGCTGGACGAGCAGGAGGAACCCGGCGGCAGCCTGCTGGCGAGCCCGGACCCGGCGGACCGGGCCTGGCTGGCCAGCAGGCTGGAGCGCATCGCCCGGTGCCCGAACCTGACCCTGATGCCCCGGACGTCGGTCAACGCTTACCACGATCACAACCTGCTGGCTGCTCTGCAGCGGATCGGCACTGCGCTCGGTCCACAGGCGGATCCCGTCGCGCCGCGAGAGATCTCCTGGCGCATCTTTGCCGGGCGCGTGGTGCTGGCCACCGGCGCCCTGGAGCGACCGCTGGTGTTTCCCCACAACGACCGCCCCGGCATCATGCTCGCCGGCGCGGTGCGCGAGTACAGCCACCGCTATGGCCTGACCCTGGGCGAGCGCATCGTGTTCTTCTGCAACAACGACTCCGCCTGGCACACCGCGCTGGAGCTGGCGGAGCACGGCCTGCGGGTCGCAGTCATCGTCGATGTGCGCCCCCGGGTGGCGCCGGAACTGCTGCGGCGGGCCACGGTGGCGGGGATCGTGGATCGGCTGGGCTACAGCGTGGTGCATACCCGCGGCCGGCGGGGCCTGCGGCAGCTGGTGATCCGGCGCCTGACTGAGGGTGGCGACGGTCTGCAGGGGCCGCGGGAAACCCTGGACTGCGACCTGCTGGCGATGTCCGGCGGCTGGAGCCCGACCCTGCATCTGTACTCCCAGTCCGGCGGCCAGCTCAAATGGCGCGAGGAGGACAGCTGTTTCGTGCCCGGTACCGCGAGCCAGGCGGTAACGGCGGTCGGGCGCGCCAATGGCGATTTCCCCCAGCCCCTGCACACCCAGGCCTACTGGCTCACCTCCGGCGTGTCCGCCGACTGCCAGTGGGTGGACTTCCAGTACGATGTCACCGCCGCCGACATCCAGCTGGCGGCGCGTGAGAACTATGTCTCGGTGGAGCACGTCAAGCGCTACACCACCAACGGCATGGCGATCGACCAGGGCAAGACCAGCAACGTCAACGGCCTGGGTATCCTGGCACTGGCCACCGGGCGCAGCATTCCCGAGGTCGGCACCACCCGCTTCCGGCCGCCCTGGCATCCCGCGACCATTGGCGCCTGGGCCGGTATCGAGCTGGGCACCCTGTACCAGCCCTTCCAGCGCCTGCCCGCGCATGTTTGTCAGGTCGCGCTGGGTGCACAGATGGCAGACATGGGCGGCTGGCAGCGCCCCGAATACTACCCGCGAGCGGGGGAGAGTGAAGCTCAGGCCATTGCCCGGGAAGTGCTGGCGGTGCGCAATGCCGTGGGCCTGCTCGATTACTCGCCACTGGGCAAGCTGGAGGTGCATGGTCCCGATGCCCGGGAGTTCCTGAACCGTGTGTACGTGAACAATCTAACGAACCTGAAACCGGGCGCGGCCCGCTACGGCCTGATGCTGAACGAGCGCGGCATCGTCGTGGACGACGGCGTGGTGGTGTGCCTGGCGGAGGACCACTTCCTGCTGCATACCACCAGCGGCGGCGCCAGTGCCGTGCACCGCGCCCTGGAGGAGTGGCTGCAGTGCGAGTGGCTGGCGCTGCGAGTGCTGGTCACCGACGTCACCACCCAGTGGGCTACGCTCATGCTCAGCGGGCCCAGGGCCCGCGCGGTGCTGGCACAGCTGCCCGGCGACATCGACCCGAGTCGCGACGCCTTTGCCCACATGCAGTTCCGCAGCGGCAGCCTCTGCGGCGTGCCCGTCCGTATCCTGCGCGCCAGCTTTACCGGTGAGGTGTCTTTCGAAATCAGCGTCCCGGCGGCCTGCGGCCAGTCCCTGTGGGAGGCACTGATGACGGCGGGTGCGCCGCAGGACATCACGCCCTTTGGCATTGAGGCCCTGATGGTGCTGCGCACCGAGAAGGGCTATCTCCACGTGGGCTCCGACACCGACGGCAATACCATGCCCCAGGATCTCGGGTGGAGTCACGCGATCGGGAAAAAGCCCGGCGACTTTATCGGTCGCCGCTCCCTGACGCTGGAGGTGGGGCAGGATCCGCAGCGCCTGCAGTTCACGGGTATTGCACTGCTGGACGAGACCTCGACCACCGTCAGCGGTGCCCATGTGCTTGCCGGGGATGGCGGGGGCAGCGCGGGCTACGTCACCTCGGTCTGCTTCAGCCCGACCCTGGGCCGCACCGTGGCCCTGGGGATTGTCGCCGGCGCCCGCGCACGGCTGGGCGAGACGGTAGCGGTGTACTACGAGGGCAAGACCCAGCCGGCGCGGCTGGTGACGCCCTGCCAGCTTGATCCGGAGGGCGCGCGCCTGCAGGCCGATGGCGCTGTACCAGTAACTGGCGCATCACGGACGGCCACACCTCAGCTCGGCGCCCTACCGCCTGTCCTGACGGCTCGCAGCCCCGTGGCTGGCGACAGTGGCATTGCCAGGTCTGCATTCCGCCTGCGGGAAGAAGCGGGCCTTGAACTGATTCGCCTGCAAGTCTTTCACCGCAGCGAGGGCCAGGTCCAGGCGCTGGCGACGCATTTGAACACGGCGCTGCCGGGTCCGGGTATCGCGCACCGGCAAGGCAGCCGGCGCTGGCTGTGGTGCGCGCCCGGCGACTGGCTGGTAGCGGTGTCGGCCGGCGCCGGCGCCACGGAACTGGCGGCGTTGCGAGCCGATACCGGGGAATTGCTGGCGCTCGCAACTGAGGTCACCGATAGCCGGGTGACGCTGAGGCTGGGCGGCGCGCGGGTGCGCGATGTCCTCGCCCGCGGCACAACGCTGGACCTGCATCCGCGGCAGTTTGGCAACCAGCAATGCGCGGTGACCCGGTTCGCCGGGGTGCCGGTGCTGCTGCTGGCAGAGGCGGATGAGGTTCTACTCATCGCCTGTCGCTCGCTGGCGGCATACCTGCTGGAATGGTTCGGGGCGGCGAGCCGGGATTGCTGACAATCGTGGATTTATCAGCTGCTGCCCCGTCATCTTCTGGATGCGGCAGTGTTCGCCGAGGTGCTTGCCAGGGTCAAGGTTCTGCTGGAGTGATGCTGGTCGCGAAGCTCGATGGGCTTTTACTCATGTCTGTCACCCGGGGAGTTGCGGCTGCAATGCGGTAACGCCGCCTTTCGGGGCCAGAGGCGTGCGGTGAGAAGGAGGCAGCAGGGGATTGATCCCATAATAGAAGACAGAACTGGTAAGCGCGGCGTGACAGATGTACACGCTTCCGTCGCGGGCCAGAACGACCCCGGCTTCGCTGGTATCGGGAAGGTGGGTATAGCCTCTCAATTCACCATCGGCGGGGTTGATGCTGGCGAGAACCACCCGATGCGGCTGCGTCAGCGCTGCGGCGCCCGGCGGCGTGAACGTATAGCCCAGGGCCAGAACGACCAGCAGATGGTCCCGGCCCACGGTCTGGACACTGTTGATAACCGCGTGTGGATGCGGGTCCGTAAACAGGGGGAGCAATGGCGCCCGGTCCGGGAGCAACTCGCTGGCAAGCGCGTCATAGTCGCGACACCAGCGTGCCTCACCGGTCTCGGGGTTGATCGCGCTTAGTTGTGAAGGGCTCCCCGGCACCGTGTTCGACCCCGTATACACCGTGCCGTCGCTGCCAACAGTAGGTGACGCCGCGGGACCTGCGGGCGCATAGCGCCAGAGTGGTCTGCCGCTGTCGCCGGAAAACGCCAGTAACTCGCCACGATGATTGCCTGTGTAGACCTGATGCCCGGAAGGAGAAAGGCTCGGTGTTACAGAACAGCGCCCGTCGAACTCGCGGGTAAAGGCGATGGCGAGTTTGCCGGCGGTTTCCTGCAGCGCGTAGAGGCGCGTCTGCGTAGGACTGTTTCCCGCGCCGGTGATATAGATCCGTCCGCTGGACAGATCCACAGCGGGAGAGTTGGTCACCGGGAAATGGGTGCCGAAGAAGCCCGGAAACAGCAACGCTGCAGTGTCAGGGTCCATCATGCCCTGCCAGATTCCCGGCGGCAGGGAGGCGGCCGGTGGCGGTAATCCCGCCGGCAGCGTCAGGGTTGGCAGTGCGGGTTTGCCACTTGCCCGATCCAGGAACACCGCAATCCCATCAAGTGACACCCCGCCGACCAGGCCGCTGGCCGAGAATACTGCCGAGGCAAACCCCTCACGTATGCCGAGTTGCTGCAAGTCCGTGCGCCAGCGGGGGCTGCCGTCCTGTTCCAGACACCAGAATGCTCTGTCATCGGCCAGGTACACGGCACCGCTTGCATCCACCAGGGGAGCAAAGGGGCAGGCGCGTGGACCGATACGATCTGGATCGGTGAACGGTTCGCTCTCCCAGCGTATGGCACCGTCGGCGTTCATGGCATGCAGATGACTGAAGTTGCGGCCACGGCCGCTGCAGAGGTAGAGCTTGCCGTTGAGGTCAATGGTGGGACCGAACAGCACAGCGGTCCCTGCCAGCCCATGCCATGCGGGCGTATAGCGGGCTGCTGTAGGGTAGGACACAGCATCGGAGTTGCGGCTATCGCCGTGGATACTGTTCCACTGGGCCTGGTTCCAGGGATTGTCCTGCGTCATGCGCCATTGTCCCCGCAGTGATAGACCGCTTCACAGAGGGCCCGCGCGCGCGGATCGCCCACCAGATCGGCACCCATCCGATTGCAGACATAGGCAAAGGACAGACCTTTGTCAGGGTCTACACAGACAAACGAACCGCCCCAGCCACTGTGACCATAAACGTTCTTGACGGGACCGTAGAGACCGGTGTCGTTTCGAACCAGACCGGCGCACCAGGCCATGGGCATTTGCAACAGCGCGTCCTGGCGGCTGGACCGAACCTTGAACAGGGCCTTCAGTGTCTGCGCGTCCAGGCTCTGGCCATCGGTAAGCATCGAGAACAGGTGCGCGAGACCAGCGGCACTGGCATGGCCGTTCGCAGCGGGCAGCGCGGCCTTGCGCCACGCTGCCGTTGCCGCGACCTCTGCCGGTATGACCGGATTGGTAAGTGCCAACCGGACTACTTCGGACATTGCTTCCAGGTCGGAGGGGTCTGCGGCGGTGGGCGGAATCAGGGTGGCCACTCGCCCGCTTTCGGCGCCTGGGCAACCGATAAAGACGTCGAGTCCGAGTTCCCGGTGGAACAGAGTGTCCACCCAGTAGCGCAGGTCACGACCCGTTGCGTGGCGGACCAGCGCGTTGGCGAGAAAACCAAAGGTGATGGGATGGTAGCAAGTATTTTCACCCGGCGGGTGGATCGGGGCCTGCTGCGCCAGCAGGTTCTCCATGCGCTCGCTGTCGTAGAGATCCTGCAAAGACACCGCTTGCTGAAAGCCCGGTAGTCCCGCCTGATGGGAAAGCAGCTCCGCGACTGTCAATTTCTCCTTGCCGTGACCGCGGAAGTCGCGCCAATAGTCGTTCACGGGTGCCTCGTAGTCGAGAACACCGCGCTCCACGAGGATGGCGATCGCCAGGGCGACCACAGCTTTGGTGGTCGAATAGACGTTAACCAGCGTGTCCTGCCGCCAGGGGTTCTCTCCACTGACCGCGGTAACCCCACCTGCCAGGTTGGCGAGTACCTCGCCATGGCGCAGCAGGCAGAAGGCGGCGCCTACTTCACGATAGTCGTCGTTGCGCTGGAAATTCGCCTGAAAAGCTTCTGCCAGCGGTTCAAAGCCCGGTGCAACCTGTGTCACGGTGAACCGGGGCATGCCACCAGCCGTCACAGGCTGTTGATGCGCACTGTGGCGCCCCAGGTCCGGGGTGCACCGTAGGTGCTGCCGCCATTGCCGATGCCGTTGTCAAACGCATGCTGACGGTAGGTCTCGTCGCCCAGGTTCTTGCCCCAGAGTGATACTTCCCAGCGGTCGTCCGCGCTGCGAAGCGCCAGCCGTGCACCCCACAGGCCGTAGTCCTCGGTGGCGAGGTAGGGAATGTTCACTGCCTCCCGGAACGCCTCGTCGGTGTAGCTGTACTCC
>NZ_JAVJWR010000016.1:0-82367 GCF_040221975.1 Haliea sp. | reverse complement strand
ATTGGAGGACTTTACTCTCATCTGTTTTTTGCCATAACTTTGTTGGGTCAGGTTGTTTACACTGTTAGCACAAAAGGATGGCATTGTAGCAAAAACTTATTAAAATATTCTTTGCTTGCCGGCAAGCCACGCCTTGATTCGCGCCGGCACAGGCGCTCTGAACGTTACCGAATTAGCCGCGCAGCCCACTAGGCGCTGAAGGATTGCCCAGGGTGTGTGCTTGCCCCCGACACCAGCGGCTGTATCGCCGTCGATTCCACGGGTATGATTGCCCGCTAATGATTGGACGGTTAACTTCAGGGAATGGGTGACATGGATAGTTCGGTTGGGTCTGATCGGGTGATGAGCATGGTGCAGGCGCTGGTCACTCGTGTTGGCGGCGTGGTACCTCCACAGGAGTATGCGGCGCTCACCCAGCTGGCCTATAACCTGCTGGAGCCCGCGCCACCGGTTTCGCCACCGAGTCCGCGTCTGGTGACGGTGCTGATCGTCGACCTGCGGGGGTTTTCCTCGCTTGCGGAGACCTGCAGTTCCGCGGCCCTGATTGGCTTGCTGACGCCCTTTTTTGAGCAGATGACGGCGCTCATCCACGCCCATGGCGGGTTTGTCGACAAGTTTCTTGGCGACGGGGTGATGGCACTGTTTGGCGCCCCGCACGCCTGTGATGACCATTTGCGGCAGGCGTTGCTGTGCGCCGCCCGCATGCAGCAGGCCATGGTCGGGATCAACGCCAACAACGCCCGCCTGGGTCTGCCGGAAGTGCACGCGGGTATCGGCATCAATACCGGTGAGGTCATGGTCGGCAGTTTCGGCCCCGATGACCATCGCGAGTACACCGCGATCGGGGACGAGGTGAATTTTGCTGCCCGGGTGGAATCCTTCAGCCTGCGCGGGCAGGTGCTGCTGAGCGAAAACAGCTACCTGGCTGCTCGCGACAGCATTGAAGTGGGGGCCATGCGCCGCTTGCAGGTCAAGGGCAGAAGGGGTCCGGTAACGCTGTACGAGATGCTGGCCGTGACCGGGTCAGAGCGTGTTGAGGTGCCGCGGGTGGAGCTGCGCAATTCGCCGCGGGTCGAGGTCGAGCTGCCGTTGCACTTTCATCGCGTGGATGGCAAAGAGGTGCTGCAGGAAACCCATGCCGGCAGTATCCGCAACCTCAGTTATGATGGCATGCTCGCGCAGCTGGAGCTGGAGCTGCCGACACTCAGTGAAATCAATTTCCGGGTAAACAGTGACTTCGCTACCGACGTATCCGGTGAGCTGTATGCCCGCGCCCTGCATACACGGCCGGTGGCGAACCGCTTCGAAATCTCTTTCGCTTTCACCACTTCGGGCACGACCGGGCACGAGGCCGTGCGGCGCTACGTTGACCAGCTGCTGTGGGGCCGTCCCTAGTGGGCTGCGCGGCTAATTCGGTAACATTCAGCCGTCGCACAAGCGTTGTGGGCAAGGCGCGCGAGCGCAGGACTGGCCGTCGCCAATTCAAGCGAGCGCAACGCAGCCCACAACGCTTGTGCGGCGGCCCTGCGGGAGCGCCGGTGGCGGCGCGACACAGCGTTGTGGCGCTTGGTTAGGGTGCCACCCGAGCCCGCGAGCCACGCCGTGATTAGCACCCGCACACGCGTTGGGGGCACGGCGCGCGCGCGCCGGACGGGCCGCCCCAAATTCCAGTCCCCCCAACGCACCCCACAACGCTTGTGCGGCGGCCCTGCGGGAGCGCCTGTGCCGGCGCGACTCAGCGTTGTGCCTCTTGGTAAGGGAGCCACCCTTGCCGGCGAGCCACGCCTTGATTCGCACCGGCACAGGCGCTCTGAAAGTTACCGAATTAGCCGCGCAGCCCACTAGCGTGCAAGACCACTTCTTTGACAGCGGAGGCACCCGGCTGCACGCCGTCAGCACCGGTCGCGGACCTCTGGTGGTCTTTTGTCATGGCTTTCCGGGGCTCTGGTACAGCTGGCACCGGCAACTGACAGCAGTGGCCGGCGCGGGATTTCGTGCCGTTGCGCTGGATCAGCGCGGTTACGGGCAGTCAGACCGCCCCCTGGCTGTCAGTGCTTACGACAGCGAGCAGCACTGCCGGGACCTGCTGGCGCTGCTGGCTCATTTCGGCGAACGTGAGGCCTGTTTTGTCGGCCATGACTTTGGCGCGGCCCAGGTGTGCAACATGGCGGTACGCTATCCGCAACACTGCCGTGCGCTGGTACATGTCAGTTGTCCCTACGATTTTGACCTTGCGGGTCGCGGCTGTGCCGGCAGCGATGCCGCCGCCCGTGACTATGGCCGTCCTTTTGCCCTGCCGCACATCAAGCCCACCGATTGTTTTGCCGCCATCGCCGAGCAGCATTTCTTCCACATGCACTATTTCCAGACGGTGGGGCCGGCGGAGCGGGAGCTGGGCGCCAATGCCGCGGGCTTCTTGCAACGGCTCTACTGGTCCCTGAGCGCGGAAGGCAACCTGCTGGGCTGGGACCGGTTTCCCTCGGCTGGCACCGGCTATCTTGATGTGCTGGCGCCGGCGCCGGCACTGCCCTGGGGCTGGCTGGAGCAGGCGGACTTGGCCTACCTCACTTCCCAGTACCTGCTCGCCGGGGAAGAGCTGGCCTTCATTGGAGGACTGAACAGCTATCGGGTAGCGGACCGCAACTGGGAACTGGGCAAGCCCTGGGCCGACGCCCGGGTCGAGGTCCCCAGCCTGTTTATTGCCGGCCAGCAGGATGCAGTGCTGCAGATGGTGGGAACCGATGCCCTGCGCCTCATGCGCGCGCGGATGCCGCGCCTGGCTGCCGAGGTGCTGATACCGGGTGCGGGTCATTTTGTGCAACTGGAGCAGGCGGAGGCGTTCAACCGCGCCTTGCTGGACTTCCTTGCCGCTGGCAGCGGATGATGGACAGTCACCATCACCTTTGCATAACCTGTAGCTGTCCGTGCCGGTACCGGAAGGAGGTCAAAGATGAACAGGCAACAGCTCGCTGCGGTAGCGAACGCCATCGTCGCCAGGCAAAAAGGTGTCCTGGCGGCGGATGAGAGCGGCCCTACCATCAGGAAACGTTTCGATGCTGTCGAGGTGGAAGCAACCGGGGAGAACCGCCGCCGCTATCGCGAAATCCTGTTTACCACCGAAAACATTGAACAGTACATCGGTGGCGTTATTCTGTTTGACGAAACCTTGCGCCAGGCTACCGGCGACGGCCTACCCTTTGCCGAGTTGCTCCAGAGCCGTGGCATCCTGCCCGGAATCAAGGTGGACAGGGGGCCCGCTGCACTGGCACTGCACCCGGGAGAACGGGTCACCGAAGGGCTGGATGGGCTGCGTGACCGCCTGCTCGAGTACCGTCAACTGGGTGCGAAGTTCGCCAAGTGGCGCGCGGTGATCGATATTGATGAGGCAGAGGTGCCGGGCGCGTGCGGTATTCGCGCCAATGCGCATGCACTGGCGCGCTATGCGGCGCTGTGCCAGGAACTGGATGTCGTTCCCATCGTGGAACCGGAAGTGCTGATGGACGGCGCCCATACCATCCAGCGCTGCGAACAGGTGACCTCCAGGGTTCTGGCGGCGGTTTTCACCGAGCTTGATGCCCACGGCGTTTTCCTCGAAGGCATGCTGCTGAAGCCGAACATGGTGATCGCCGGCCTGCAATGCGAGCGGCAGGCCCCGGTGCAGGAGGTGGCAGAGGCGACCCTGCGCTGCATGCGGCGCCATGTGCCAGCTGCCGTTCCCGGGCTGGTGTTTCTGTCCGGCGGGCAGAGCGCGGCGGACGCCACCGAGCACCTCAATGCCATGAACGCGATGGGGTCGCAACCCTGGCAGGTGAGCTTCTCTTACGGCCGGGCATTGCAGGCTCCGGTCCTGGCGGCATGGCGGGGGCAGGAGGATAATCTGGCTGCCGCCCAGCGCATGCTTTTCCGGCGCTGCGAACTCAATGGCCTCGCCCGCGAAGGCAAGTACCTGCGAGCGCTGGAAGAGGCGGCATGAGCCCGGGAGCCGTCGTGGTTGACCGTCGTATCTGCGGCCCGCCCCGGCCCGGCAATGGTGACAGCTGATGGCGTCCCCGGCCAATCCGGGCGCGTCCGACCCCGCGCTGGCGGAGCGTTGCATGCGTCGCGCCATCGAACTTGGCCGTCGGGCCGCTGACGCCGGTGAAGGCGGGCCTTTTGGCGCTGTCATCGTCCGCGATGGCGTCATTGTCGGCGAGGGCTGGAACCGGGTCATCGCCCGCAATGATCCCACCGCCCACGGTGAAATCATGGCAATCCGCGATGCCTGCGAGCGTGCGGGCAATTTCGATTTGCAGGGCTGCCACATTTATACCAGCGGCGAGCCCTGCCCGATGTGCCTGGGCGCCATCTACTGGGCGCGCATCGCGCATGTGTTTTACGGTTTTTCCATTCGCGCCGCAGAGAGCTGTGGCTTTGATGACAGGCGATTTTTCCAGCAGCTGGCACTGCCCCGGGAGGAGCGCGATGTCGGGCAGACCCAGGTGCTGGGGGAGGAGGCATTCGCAGTCCTGCAGCAGTACCTGGGCAAGCCGGATCGTGTACCCTACTGACAGGCACTGACAGAGTACGCATTGATGGACCTGATCCTGCACCATTACGCCATGTCGCCCTTTGGCCGCAAGATCCGCAGCATGCTGGGCTATGCGGGGCTCGACTGGCAGTCCGCGATTACCCGCGAGATGCCGCCGCGCCCGGTGCTGGCGCAGCTTGCCGGCGGCTACCGCAAGATCCCCGTGGCCCAGATTGGCGCCGACATCTTCTGCGACAGCCGCACGATTGCAGCCGAAATTGCCACCCTGGCCAACAAGCCGCAGCTGGCGCTGGAGAACCTCGACGCCGGGGCCCGGGCGTGGGCGGGCCGGGCGGATCTGGACCTGTTTTTCCCCTGCGTGCTCGCCGCTGGCACCCCCGCCATGCGGCGCAAGGCGCGGGAGTCCATGTCCCTGCTGGACATGGGGCGCTTCGTGCTGGACCGCATCGGCATGAGCCGCAAGGCGGCTGTGAAGATTGCCGGCTTCAGGGAGGCGCGGCCATTGGTGCTGGACCACCTGGCGCAGGTGGAGGCACAGCTGCAGGAGGATTTCCTGTTCGGCGCTGCTCCCACCCACGCGGATTTTTCCACGTACCACGGGCTCTGGTTTATCCGCGACCTGGGTGAGTCGCCGCTGGTCGATGGTTTTCCCGGGACCCTGGCCTGGATGGACCGCATCGCCGCTTTTGGCGAAGGGGGGCGCAGCGAGATTGCCCCGCAGCAGGCGCTGGACATCGCTGCGGGCGCCGAGCCGCGGTCGATTGCACCGGCGGCTCAGGAGGACCCGCTGGTTGGCGAACAGGTGACCATCGCCCCGTCGGACTACGGCCAGGTGGCAACCAGGGGAACGTTGGCCGGTGGTACGCAGCACAGCTGGATCCTGGCGCGAGGTGCAAGCGGGCTGGGGACGGTGCATGTGCATTTCCCCAAAGAGGGTTATTCCCTGCGCCCGGTTGGACGGGACAGTGCCTGAGCAGGGGCCCCGGCGTTCCGCCAGGGTCCGGGCCAGCAAAGCCTATGCCCGGGCGACCAGTCGTGCGCAGGCATATATCGACGAGCCCGAGCAATTGCAATCACTGGCCACCGCTGCGGCTCACAAGGCCGAGGCCCGCAGCGGACCGCTGGCTGCCATTATCAAACCCCTGAAGGACGCGCTGCGCCTGGTGCGCGCCTACGCCAGGGGCTCCTATCGCGATATTTCCTGGCGTTCACTGCTGATCCTGGTGGCCGCGGTGGTGTATTTTGTAATGCCTGTGGATCTGGTGCCGGACTTTATGCTCGGCCTGGGATTGCTGGATGACGCGGCGATTCTCGCCTGGACCCTGCGTATCCTGAACCAGGATCTGGAGCGGTTTCTGGCCTGGGAGCGTGGCGAACAGGAGCGGGCTGCCCCGGTGGAGCCCGCTGGCGATAACGTCGACTGACATTGGTACGGCCGGGCTGCTGCCGGCCCACTATTTGCGGATGGACTCAGTATGGAATTTACCGAAATGATTTCGCTGTTCGCCTACGGTATCGAAGGTGTCGGCGTACTGGTGATGCTGGTCGGGGCAAGCTATTCCTCGGTGGTGTTTATACGCCACTTCAACCGGGTGCCGGAGGGGATTGCCTATCATACCTTCCGCCGGCAACTGGGCCGCTCCATCATCCTTGGCCTGGAATTCCTCATTGCCGGGGACATCATGCAAACTATTATTGTCGCCGCAACCATGGAGAACGTGGCGGTGCTGGGCCTGATTATCCTGATTCGGACGTTCCTCAGCATGACCCTGCACCTGGAAATCGAGGGCCGCTGGCCCTGGGAGCAGATGGCGAGGGATGCGCCCGACAGTGCGCCTCCCGACAGCCGCTGATTGCAATTCGCGAGCGCGCCTCTATACTGTGCATATGTACAGTATAGAGGTGCCGTTGTGGCCATTCGCCAGCCCTCCCAAACCCGCCGCGGGCGCGGCGCCACCTTTGACCCCCACAATCGCTTCGCTGCCGTGGTCAGCGAAACCGTGGATGATGGCTGGTGGCGGGAGGAGGTCCCGGAGCGGATTGCCACGGAAGTCCGGGATGAGTCTGCGAAAAGTGCACTCAGCTGGAACAGGTCCCCGGATCTGGGCTTCGACCGCTCCATCAACCCCTATCGCGGCTGCGAGCACGGCTGTGTGTATTGTTATGCGCGGCCCAGTCACGCCTTTTGGGATCTGTCCCCGGGCCTGGATTTCGAGACCCGTCTCATTGCCCGCACTGGCCTGGTGGAACAGCTCCGGGCAGAACTGTGCAAGCCTGCCTACCAGTGCCGCCCGATCAATCTGTCCGGGAATACTGACTGTTATCAGCCGCTGGAGGCGCAACGCGACAGCACCCGCGCGTTGCTGGAATTGCTTCGTGACAGCCGCCATCCAGTGACAATCGTTACCAAGAGCGCGCTGATCCTCAGGGACACGGCGCTGCTGGCGGACATGGCCCGCGAGCGGCTGCTGCACGTTTTCATCAGCGTGACCACACTGGATGACGAGCTCAAGCGCAGCCTGGAGCCGCGCACCGCCTCACCCGTCGCGCGGCTGCGGGTCATTCGCGAATTGAGCGCGGCCGGGATTCCGGTGGGGGTGCTGGCATCGCCGATGATCCCGGGTCTCAACGACCGGGAACTGGAAGCGATTCTGGAGGCATCCCGGGATGCGGGCGCGGTCATGGCCAACTGGATGCTGCTGCGCCTGCCGCTGGAGGTGGCACCACTGTTCGAGGACTGGCTGCAGGCGCACTATCCGCAGCGGGCGGTCAAGGTGATGAGTCTTGTCCGCCAGTGCCGCGGCGGTGCAGATTACGATGCCCGCTTCGGCCACCGCATGCGCGGCGAGGGTGTGTTTGCACAACTGCTGGCCAGGCGCTTTCAACAGGCCAGCAAGCGCCTGGGCTTGAACTCACGGCGCTACGATGAACTCGACTGCAGCCGGTTCCGGCCGCCGCGGGCCCAGGGCGACCTGTTTGCCGGCGCCTGAATCCTGCCGGTACCCGCATCAGTCGTCCGCTCGCAGCATCAGCCAGACCAGCCCGTTCTGCAGACCCTGCGTCAGGCAGAAGAATGTCGCGAAGGTGGCGAGGCTGATTTCAGGTACCGCATGAACTCATACCCCATTATTATGGTTCTGCCTTGCCCTGGCATGGCATTACAGTATTGCGACAGGAGTCTCCCGTGCACCATCCCTTCGCCGATCACATGAAATTGCAGATGCTCCGTCAGGAGCATGGCTACAGTAAATGCCAGATTGAGGTGGAGGCTGACCTGCACCATAACCCGCATGCGGTGGTTCACGGCGCCGTGTTATACGCGCTGGCGGATACCGGCATGGGCGCAGCCCTGTACCCGACGCTGGAGGACGGCCAGACCTGTGCCACCATTGAAATCAAGATGAACTACTTCCGGCCGGTGCTGGCGGGTACCGTGGTGTGCGAGACCACGTTACTCAATCGCGGGCGTTCGGTGGCCAACCTGGATGCACGGCTGTTGTGCGACAACAAGCTGGTGGCCCAGGCCAACGGCAACTACGCGATTATCCGGCGCTGATGCCGCGGGAGGATTGACCATGGCTTTTAACTGCCCGGTCAGCACCTGGAAAGCGGACCAGCTGATCGACCAGCTTGCCCTGGCCAGGGGCCAGGCGGTGCTCGACGCCGGCTGTGGCAATGGCGAGTTTCTGCTGCGCTTGCTGGCGCGTACCGGGGCGACAGGCACCGGGGTGGATAGCAATGCAGCCAGTATTGCGGAGGCACAGGACCGCGCCCGTGCCACTTTGCCCAATGGCAGTTGCCGGTTTCTGGCCACACCCATGGCTGACGCCGATGTCGCTCCGGGTAGCTTTGATGCCGCCGTATGCCTCGGTTCCACTCATGCCTTCGGGCGCGGCCAGGCCGCCTGGCCCAATGCCCTGACGGGACTTGCCCGGCTGGTGCGGCCGGGAGGGCGCCTGTTGCTGGGCGAGGGGTACTGGCGGCAGCCGCCGGACCCCGCGTACCGGGCCCTGCTGGGGGAGCCGGTGGGTATTTACCATGATCATGCCGGTAATATCGCGGTGGCCGAGCAGGCGGGACTGGTGCCCCTGTACGCCATGGTCAGCAGCGACGATGAGTGGGACGATTTCGAGTGGGGCCATCGCCAGCCTTTCGAACTGGCTGCCCTGGCCAATCCGGAGGACCCCGAGGTGCGGCAGCGCCTGCAGGCGAGCCGCGAGTGGCGTGATGGTTACCTGCGCTGGGGGCGAGACACCATGGGTTTCGGGCTCTATGTATTTCTCCGGCCCTGATTCAACCCGGATCTGTCCAGGTTTTCTGGAGGTCTTCTGGCGCTTTCTGCTGTTGGGCTGCGTCAGCTTTGGGGGCCCCGCGGCCCATATCGGTTATTTCCAGCAGACCTTTGTACAGCGTCTGCACTGGCTGGACGAGGCGGCTTATGCGCGCCTGGTGGCCCTGAGCCAGTTCCTGCCGGGGCCGAGTTCCAGTCAGGTCGGCTTCGCCATCGGCTACCGCCGCGCTGGAGTACCCGGAGCCATGGCGGCCTTCGTCGGATTTACCCTGCCGTCCTTCCTGCTGATGCTGGGCGTTGCAGTATGGTCGGCGTACGCTGCTGATAGCGGTGTGCTGGATGGTCTGGTCCGCGGGCTCAAGTTGCTCGCCGTGGTGGTGGTGGCCGAGGCGGTTCGCACCATGGCGCTGGCGTTCTGTCGTGACGCTACCACCACGGTCATCGCCGGGTTGACCGCGGCGCTGTTGCTGCTGGTGTTGTCACCCTGGGCCCAGTATGCGGCCCTGTCGCTGGCCGCAGTGGCGGGGTGGGTATTGCTGCCCCGGCAGGGCGCCGGCGCCGCGTCGCAGGTATCCACCAGGGCCGGGGTGCGCTGGCTGCCGCTGGGCCTGTTTGGCCTGCTGTTTTTCGGTCTGCCACTGTTTGCCCTTGGTGAACCGGTCTGGGGCCTGTTCAGTCAGTTCTACAGCAGTGGCAGCATGGTATTTGGTGGTGGCCATGTGGTCCTGCCCCTGCTGCAGCAGCACTTGGGTGAGGCGGTCAGTGAAGACCGTTTTCTGCTCGGCTATGCCGCCGCCCAGGCGGTGCCCGGGCCAATGTTTTCGCTGGCGGCATTTCTCGGCGCCGATCTGCTGCCAGCGGCACCGGTGAGCGGCGCCCTGCTGGCGACTGCAGGAATTTTCCTGCCCGGCTTCCTGCTGGTGCTGGCCCTGCAATCGGTCTGGGAGGTATTGGCGGCGCGGCCGCGGATCATGGGGCTGGTGGCCGGCGTGAATGCCGCAGTGGTGGGCCTGTTGCTTGCAGCCTGGGTCAACCCGGTGGCGTTGGCGGCAATCAACGGCTGGCTTGATGCTGTACTCGCGCTGCTGGGCTGGGTATTGCTGTTTCGCTGGCGTCCGCCGATTCTTGCATTGGTGGCGGGTTTTGCTGTTGCGGGTGTTGCCCTGAGCCTGTGATCCCTGCCTCGTGAGACTGGATTGGTCAATAGTCACGAAGCCGCTACACTATGAAGCGTAGCGGACCGCCGGTCCAGGGGTTCCGCGTTCACTGACGTTGTACAGGAAAACATCTATGTCCAATGAAGGTTACCACGAGCCCATTGCCGAGCTCAGCGACGAAACCCGCGACATGCATCGCGCCATCGTTTCCCTGATGGAAGAGCTGGAGGCCGTGGACTGGTACAACCAGCGCATGGACGCCTGTAAGGATCCGGAGCTGAAAGCCATCCTCCGACACAATCGCGACGAGGAAAAGGAACACGCGGCCATGGTGCTGGAGTGGATTCGGCGCCGCGATCCGGTACTCGACAAGGAAATGCAGGATTACCTGTTCACCGACAAGGTCATTGCCCACGAGTAGCGCGGCAGTGCGCGCCTTCGCACTGGGTTTATTGCTGCTGCTGGGCGGCTGTCTGGGGACCCCGCCGGGGGTGGAGCCGGTGGGGAACTTCGATGCCCAGCGCTACCTTGGTATCTGGTACGAAATCGCCCGTCTCGATCATGTTTTCGAGCGGGGCCTTGATGGCGTTACCGCCACCTACAGCCTGAATGACGATGGCAGTATCCGGGTGCTGAACCGCGGCTATCGGGCCGAAACATCCGAGTGGGCCGAGGCTGAAGGTGTGGCTCGCTTTGTGGACGACGATAGCACCGGTCACCTCAAGGTGTCTTTCTTCGGACCGTTCTATTCATCGTATGTGGTGTTCGAACTGGGCCGGAATTACGACTATGCTTTTGTCTCCGGCTTCAACAACAACTATGTGTGGTTGCTGGCACGCACACCGGAAGTCAGCGCCGAGCTAAAGGAACGCTTCCTGCGGCGGGCGGGCGATCTGGGTTTTGCAGTGGATGAACTGCTGTTTGTTGACCAGGGTCGGAATGTCGCGCCCTAGCGCGGATGCCGACCCTGGTCCCGTCCCCGCGAGGAATGCTGCTCCGGCGGGGTGATTACATGGACACGCCCATCAGCTGCCATTCGCCGTCCTGGTTGTCTTTTTCCGTGTAGCGATACTTGACCTTGGCACCATCCGGTGCATTTTCGATCATCGCGTTCTTGGGTTCCTTGAACTCGACCCGATTGCGACGGTTCAGGTTGCACTCGCTGCCTTTCTCCGCGCGGTTCGCCGAGTGGAAGGCGACATAGACATCGCGACCCATCTGTTCGGCTTTTTTCTTGTCCACGGTGCCCTCCAGGATACAGTCCTGGGTCACTTCCGCCAGGGCGCCAGTAGCGAACAGGGGCAGGGTGGTCAGTAGCAGTGCTTTCATCATGGTTTTCATGGTGTATCTCCAGTCTGGCGTCTCGCGACGCTGATCTTTCCGGGCTGGCAACCCCGCGTGGAGGTGCCGACCTCTTGTCTGGAACCATCATAGGGGCATTGGCGGCGATTAATCTATCGCTGCAATGTAACTGTCACAATAAGTTCACAATTGTAGTGTAGGGCAGTCCCGGCTCAGGCAAACAGGCCGTGGACATACCACTGCCGCCGCAGGCGGTCGTGGAACAGCCAGTAATACTGCCCCCTGGGGCCCCGGGCGATGTAGTAATCGCGACTGACCGGTTCCTGCCACCAGTTGTCCTCGATGCGCTCTGGCCCGGCGACCAGCTGTAGCGGGCCCTGCCACTGCAGCAGCCCCTGCTGCTGGCGGACAGGCTGTGGCTCCGGCAGCAACCAGAACGGGCGCTGGCCGCAGGGTTGGCCGGAGGGCGCGCGCGCCGTGGCTTCGCTGCTGACCTGCAGGGCCAGTTCCGGCAGATGCTCATCCCGGCAGCCGATGTTGAGGATGGCCTGCAAGCCCAGACGGCTGCGCAGACGGTCCAGCAGGGCCTGCATGGGTTCGCGCTGGTTGTGGGGGCTGAACAGGTCGATGCTGGCGCTGCGCCCCGTCAGCAACTGGCGGCATTCCAGCGTCAGACCCTCAATCCCCGTGCGCAATTGCAGGCGGTCCAGCTGCAGCTGGGTGAGCTGGTACCAGTTTTCCCAGTCGCTGTGGCGGCTGCTGCTGCGCACCTGCAGGTGCTGGACCTTGCGGTCAGTCGCCAGCAGCTGCCACTCGATCTCCTCTGTTTGCAGCTGGGTCTGGCGCAAAAACCCGCACAGGGCCTGCAGCAACTGCTGTACGGCGGGCCGCAATTCCGCGGTGGTCTTGACCTCATAGCCAAACCAGTGTTGATCGCTGAAGTGGCCGGGGGGGCGATAATCCGGCTGCAGGTCGGTTTCCCGCCCCAGCATCTGCCGCAGCCAGTGGACCATGGCCTTGCCGCAGCGCCGGCCGAGCGCGGCTTCGGGCAGTGCCAGCAGGTCTCCCAGCTGCTGCAGCCCGGCCCGATGCAGGGCGGCAACCTCGTTCGGGAAGTCGTCCAGCAGGCTCAGCGGCAGGGCATTCAGCTGCTCCTGCCAGCCCTCGGTGCCGCCGCTTGCCAGTCCCTCGGTGCCGAAGGACAGTAGCCACGCTGCCTTGGGGGTCGGTGCCAGGCCAGTCTCCACCCGGTAGCCGCGCAACTGAATGCCGCAGTGTACTGTTTGCAGCAGCGCCTCCAGGCCGTGGAACAGGGCCAGGCAGCCACCGACTTCCAGCTGCAGGCTGTCTCCACGCCAGGGATGCAGGACAGGAGTGATGCCGTAGGCCCAGCAGCACAGCTGTTGCAGGCAGCGCTGCTCGGCATCCTGGTCTCGTGTCAGTAACAGCAGCGGCTCGCTGCCAGCGAGAGCGCGGACGGTGGCTGCAGCCATGCCCTCGCGAATCCCCAGGCTGGCAGCGCAATCATTGGCCCGCAGCACTCGCTGCCGGGCCAGTACCACTACCGGCTGCGTCTCGCTCAACGTCTGGCACTGCAGGGGCAGTTGCGGAAACCGCAGGCACAGCCAGAGGCTCACTGCCCGCACTCCGGTCGCTTGTCGGCAGCGGGCATTTTCCCCAGGCTGGCATAAATACTGTACATGCATACAGTATCAGGGGTTGGGTCGCCATTGTCCAGCGCTGGCGTTCGATTGGCAATCGGGGCAGAAGTGCGTCATTATGCGCGCCGGTTCGGCCGTTAAAAATGGCCAAATGATATGAAATGTCTCTAAATGAGGTGAAAATGTCGCTAATCAAATACAAGCTGGCTTTGCTGCCCCTGGCGCTCGCTACCACGCTTGCCGCCTGCTCCCGTGATGAGGTCCCCGCCGACCAGCCCGGGCCCGGCGCCACCGAAGCTACCGAAATTGTATCCAAGGCCGTGGCGGATAGTGCGGTGACCGCCGCGTTCCGCACCTTCCTGGAAGAAAACTACGCGGTGGACATGGCCCGGTATCCCTATACCGCCAGCAAACGCGGTATCAAGCTGAACCACGATCAGTGGGACCCGGTTGCCGAGGAATTCCAGCAGGAGACCCGCGAAATCAACGAGGCCCGCCTGCAGCAGCTGGCGCAGTTTGATCGCGCGGCCCTGTCACCGGCAGACCAGCTGTCCTACGACCTGTACCAGCTCGACCTGGAGCGGCAAATCGACGCCGACAAATTCCGTCACCACCAGTTTGTGATCCACCAGTTCCGTGGTCCGCACACCCAGGCTGCCAGCAACCTGGTCAATATCCATCGGGTGCGCGATCTCGCCGACGCCGAAGCCTATATCGGCCGCCTCAACAATATCGGCTCCTGGTTCGACCAGGTAATTGCGCAGATGGCAATCCGCACCGAGAAGGATCTGCTGCTGGCGGATTGGCAGTACCCGCAGATGCTGGAGTCGGCGCGCAATGTCATCCGCGGGGTGCCTTTTACTGCCGAGGGTGAGGACTCCACCCTGTGGGAGGATTTCCAGGGCAAGGTCGAAGCCCTGGATATAGATGCCGAAACCCGTGACCGGCTGCTGACCGAGGCCCGCCAGGCACTGGTCGAGGTCGTGGAGCCAGCCTACGAGCGCCTGATTGCCGCCATCGAAGAACAGGCAGAACAGGCAACCGAAGCCGATGGCGTCTGGAAATTCGCCGATGGCGATGACTTCTACGCAGAGCGCCTGCGCTGGTTTACCACCACCGATCTGACCGCGGATGAGATCCACAACATCGGCCTGCGGGAGGTGGAGCGTATTCACGGCGCCATGCGTGCAATTATGGAAGCCGTGGAGTTCGAGGGCGACCTGGCCGGGTTCTTCGAGTTCATGCGTACGGATCCCCGGTTCTATTACCCCAACACCGATGAGGGACGCGCCGCTTACCTCGCTGATGCCACCGCCGCCATTGACGCCATGAGCCTGCGTCTGCCGGAACAGTTTGGCCTGCTACCGGAGGCAGAGATGATCGTCAAGCGTGTGGAACCCTTCCGCGAGCGCTCGGCCGGCAAGGCATTTTACAACGCACCACCTGCGGACGGCTCTCGCCCCGGTATCTACTATGCCAATCTGTACGACATGAGCAGCATGCCCACCTATCAGCTGGAAGCCCTGGCCTACCATGAGGGGGTCCCCGGCCACCACATGCAGCGGGCGATTTCCATCGAGCTTGAGGGTCTGCCCGAGTTCCAGCGCTACGCCAGCTTTACCGCCTTCACCGAAGGCTGGGCGCTGTATACGGAAGAGCTGGCCAAGGACATGGGCATGTACTCCGACGAGTGGTCCGACTTCGGTCGCCTGGCCATGGAGCTGTGGCGTGCCTGTCGCCTGGTGGTGGACACCGGCCTGCACAGCAAGCGCTGGACCCGGGAACAGGCTATCGATTACCTGGCAGAAAACACGCCCAATTCACGGACCGATGCCACCAAGGCCATTGAGCGCTATATCGCCATGCCCGGGCAGGCTACCGCCTACCTGATCGGCAAGCTGAAGATCATGGAGTTGCGGGAGCGCGCCCGGGCCGAGCTGGGCGAGCAGTTTGATATCCGCGCCTTCCACGATGAAGTGCTGAAGCACGGCCCGGTGCCGCTGTCTATCCTGGAAGACAACATCGACCGGATGATTGCCGATACCCTGGCGGCCAGGGGCTGAGGGTAGAGCGGTCCGGCATGCCGGCGTCGTCTAGACGCCGGCGTTCTCCAGCATCCAGGTAATGATCACCTTGATCAGGAAGCCGAAGATGCCCATTGCCAGGCCAACGTAGAGGATGATGGTACCGAATTTGCCGGCATTGCTGCGCTTGGCCAGGTCCCAGACGATGAATATCATGAACGCGATCAAGGCGCCCACGCCCAGGGTCACCCCGTAGTCGCTCAGCCACTGATCCACTATCCTGCCCCGCCCGCTGTTCCGTCGCCCGCTGTCACGCTGCCTTTCATCCGGCCTGGTCCACCGTGGCATGCAGGTGGATGGTGCTGTTCAGGGAATTGCTGACCAGACAGTTGGCTTCGGCTTTCTCCAATAGCTGCTTTGCCTTGTCTGCATCCGTATCCGCGGGCACGTTCAGGTGGGCGGTCACTGTCAGCTCGGTAAACCGGGTCACCCGGTCGATGCGTTCCAGCTTGCCTTCCGTGCTGCATTCAAGGGCGGTCCAGTCCAGCCTGGAGGCGCGGGCAATGGCGCGAAAAGTGAGAATAAAGCAGTCGGTCACCGCGCCAACCAGCAGCGCCTCCGGTGACCAGTGGCCACCGGGGCCGCCAAACTCCTTCGGAGGTGTTGTCTCCAGTGCCGGCACATCATTGCCCTCCAGGGTAACAGTGCCTTCAGGCGCCGCTTTCGCGGACACATGGTAGTGATGGGGTAGTTCCTGCATGGGGGTTGCTCTCCATTGCGGTAAAGGTTCCGGTTCCGGCTATTGGACCGCCGTATCGGTGAGAGTCTCCATGCTAGAACAATAACAATTGATTTGCCTCAATTCGCGCCCAATGCAGTGCCGGCAGCGGCGGCTGGTGGCCAGGCTGGCAGTTCCCACAGCTGTGGCTGATGGGGCAGCTCGTCTTCCGGCGCCAGATCCACATCCAGCCCCTGGCGACCGCCGCGCTGCTTGAGGATGTGGACCTTGCGGTATTCGCGCATTTGCAGCCGCAGCCCCGCAGGTGCACTGTCGGCGGCGGCTTGCTGGGGTCGGAACAGGACGCACAGGGTATCGCTGGCGGCAGCGGCCAGTTGCAGCTTGCGCAGTTCGCTGTAGCGGTAATGCCCGGCCCCCAGCCAGCTGAATACGGCGCTGCAGGTAGTGCTGCGCAGGGACTGCTCAATACTCCAGAGCAGGTCTTCCCGGCTGCGGGGATGCACCAGCAGAACCTGTTGCGTGTCGATGCCGCGGGCTGCGAGCAGGGGCGCATAGGGTGTCCAGGGCGGAGCGATGAAGGCCTGCCAGCGGCCCTGGGCACTGAGCCGCTCCATGGCCGGCAGGAACAGGCCCATGGCGCCCATGCCGCAGCTGTCGCTGAGCACCTCGATGGCGCTGGCCTCGGGCCAGCCGCCCTGGGCCAGGGCGGCATCCAGGGCCCGGTAGCCGGTGCCGAGGCCGCCGCGGTGGGAATCGTGGTTGGCTGAGAGCGGCAAGCCGTTGAAGCAGCGGCTGCGGCCGCGCCAGGTGTCGTGGCGGAGAATAACCTGTTCCAGTGCTTCGTTCATGTTTGCGTACCTCCAGAAAGAGCCTGTCGTGTGCTGTATGGATATACAGTAGTCGGCTCTTTCCCGGAATGCAAGCGGATACCCGCAAGCTCGCCGCGAGACCACAACCGACCTGCCTGCCCAGGCGACAGGTCGACAGCAGGGCGGGGCGCAGCGGCTACTGTCGGCGCCAGGCCGCCGGCGAGCAGCCGAACCAGCGCCGGAAGGCGCGGCCAAAATTCGCCTGTTCGCGATAGCCGAGGACTTCTCCCACCTCGCCGATATTGAGCCGGGCATCGCGCAGCAGCCGGGTTGCATGTTCCCGCCGCAGGTCCTCCACGATTTCCCGATAGCCGGTACCCTCGTGCTGCAGGCGGCGGATCAGGGTTCTCGGGGTCAGGTGCAGACGGGCGGCGAGTTGCTCGAGGGGGGGCACCGGCAGGGGATGCCGCCGGCTGTCGGCAAAGTGGCTGTCGAGCAGCATCCACACCCGCTCTGCGGCGCTGCTGCGGCTGTCCCGGCTGGCGAGGATATCGCGGCAGCGGGCGATGTTGGCGCGATACACGGCCTCGTCGTGCAGCGGTGACGGCAGTTGGCACCAGATCGCCGGGATCGAGATCGAAGATACCGGGGCATTGAACACGACTCTGGCATCGTAGCCCGCGGTCAATGCCTCGCCATGCGCTGGTGAAGGCTGGGTAAAGGCCACTACAACATTGGGCCCCACGGGATGGCCGAGGATAGCCGCCAGCAGGGATTCCAGAACCTTGAACACGATTTCCTCGAGCCAGGTCGCAAACTCGGGGTCACCGGTCAGGTCTTCCAGGATCAGGAAGAAGCGCTCCGCTTCCCGGTGGGTGGCCGCGCCCATGGTGTTGGTGCGCACCGGATGGTAGCGGGCCATGATTTCCAGTGCTGCGCCGAGGGTGGGGGCGCTCAGCGCTGCGAATCCCAGCGGACCGTGGGAGGCGATATTGAACTGGGCCCCCAGCTCCAGGGCCCAGGCCGGTGAGGGCTGGCGCCTGGCATAGTTGCGGAACAACCGTGCCAGCGCTGCCCAGGGCACATAGTCCATGGTCGCCAGCGACGCCGCCGTGAAACCGGTTCCCGCCAGCAGCTCGGCGGCTGGCACCCGTTCCGATTGCAGGACCAGGCGGGCATAGGTGGCGGACAGTTCCAGTGCGCGCGTCATGACAGCCCCGGGTGGCGTAAAATGACCAATATTATGTCATTTCATGAAACGGTGCTAGCGGCTCCCGCGGGGCTACACTGTGCGCACGGCGTTACTGGAGACAATAACATGAGTGTGACCTACAGCCTTGAGCACCCCGACAAGGGGCACATCGAATACACGGACAAGAAGCGCTACCTGTGGATGTCGTCACTGTTCATGCCCCTGTTCCCGATGCTGGGTATTGCCCTGTACTTCGCCTGGGGTTCACAGTGGCTGCTGGCCATCCCCCTGGTATTCACCTACCTGGTGATCCCGCTGCTGGATTACGCCCTCGGCTCCGACACCAACAACCCGCCGGAGGAGATCGTGCCGCAGCTGGAGGAGGACCGTTACTACCGGTTGCTCACCTGGTTCACCGTGCCGATGCACTTCATTGTCCTGATTGCGATCGCCTGGTTCGTGGGCACCCAGGAGCTGACCGTGTGGTCGATCATCGCCCTGGCGATTACCGCGGGCAGCTACAGCGGCCTCGGCATCAATACCGCCCACGAGCTGGGCCACAAGAAGCCGGCGCTGGAGCGCCTGCTGGCGAAGATCGTGCTGGCGGTACCGGCCTACGGCCATTTCTGTATCGAGCACAACCGCGGCCATCACAAGGATGTGGCCACGCCGGAGGATCCCGCCAGTGCGCGCATGGGGGAATCCATCTACAAATTCATGCTGCGCGAGATCCCGGGCGCGTTCCGTCGCGGCTGGGCGGTGGAGGCGGAGCGGCTGCAGCGTCTCGGCAAGGGGCCCTGGAGTGTGCACAACGATATCCTGCAGTCCTTTGCCATCAGCGCCGTGCTGCAGGGCGGCCTGGTGATAGCCTTCGGCTGGGTGATGATTCCCTTCCTGGCGCTGCACAATGTCTGGGCCTGGTACCAGCTGACCAGCGCCAACTACATCGAGCACTACGGCCTGCTGCGCCAGCGCGAGGCCGACGGCCGCTACGAGCGTTGCCAGCCACACCACAGCTGGAATGCGAACTACATTTTCAGCAACATCGTGCTGTTTCACCTGGAGCGGCATTCCGATCACCACGCCAATCCCACCCGCCGCTACCAGAGCTTGCGCAACTTCGAGGACATCCCGGAACTGCCCAACGGCTACTACGGCATGTACCTGCTGGCCTATATCCCCTGGCTCTGGTACCGGGTCATGGACCCGCGCCTGCTGGCCCTGCCGACTGTCCGCGGTGACCTCGACAAGGTCAATATCGACCTGGACAAGCGCGACGCCATTTATACCCGCTACGGCAATGGCCCGGCCGCTGCCTGAAATGCCAGGGTCTGGCATGTCTGCCACGGGGCCGGGGCCCACGGGCTAGACTCAGACATCGGCAGCCAGCGCGCTCAGGGTCCGGTCCGCCAGCCCCATGCCGGCTTGGTACATGGTCAGGTAGGTGTGGGTGGCGCCGGCCTCGGTGATACGTGCCACGTGGTCCTCGTGCAGGGCGTGGGAGACGATGGGACCGGTGAAGCCCTTGGCGCGCAGGCTGCGGGCGGCAACCACCTTGGCTTCGATATCATCCATGGCCAGCACCGCGGCCTCGATTGTGGTCACATCCACGCCGCGCCAGAAATTGCTGTCCTCGGCGTCGGCAAAGACCACATTGCGACCGGCTTCCTGGTGAGCCTTGGCTTTGTACGTATCCCCATCCAGGCCCGCTGGCAATTTGCCCTGCTCTCGCAGGTGGTCATAGGCGGCGGTACCGGTACGGCCCATGCCGAAGATCAGCACGTCGGCGGTGCCCAGGTTGGTGGGCTGCTCATCGGGGTGAATGGTCCGGCGTTCAAACCGCTGCAGACGATCCTCGAGACGCGCGAACAGGGGATGGGCCAGGCGATTCAGCGGTGCGGCGATAAGGAAGGAGATCGAGACTGCCAGGGCCAGCGGTACCAGCCAGTCCTGCAGCACCACGGCGGCGACTATCAGGCCGAACTCACTGTAAGCGGAAAGGCTGACGGCGGCGAGGAAGGAAGTGCGGGCGCGCAGCCGGAAGGCAATCAGCAGCAGGAAGAACAGGAGGCCCTTGAGTGGCAGGATGATGCCGACGCCGAGCGCAAACAGCAGCGCCTCCAGGTCCGGCAGGCCGGACATGCCGATCTCGAGGAAGAAGCCCACCAGGAAAATCTCCCGCAGGGGCCACAGGGATTCCGACAGTTCCTGGGCCCGGCGGTGGTTGGACAGCAGTACGCCCATCAGCAGGGCGCCGATCTCCGAGCTCAGGCCCATGGCCTGGAAACCCATGCCGCCGATGACCAGCGCCAGCATCATGCCCATCAGCACCAGCAGTTCATCGTGGCCGGCAAAGTCCAGCAGCCAGTACATCAGCGGCCGCAACAGCGGCAGCCCGAATACCGCCAGGGCCCAGATATTGGGAGTCTGCCCGCTCCAGATCGCCAGCACCACCAGGGCAATGACATCCTGGACGATGAGGATGCCAATCGCGGTACGGCCGTGGAAGACCGCCAGTTCGCGTTTCGACTCCAGCAATTTCGCCGCCAGCACGGTGGAGGAAAACGAGAGCGCAATGGCCAGCAGCAGTGCCATGTTCCAGTCCAGTCCCACCAGGTAGTAGAGGCCGGGCGTGAACACGGCAATGCTGATGGCGAAGTGCAGCAGCGCCCCTCCCAGCACCTGTGGCTGGGCAATCTGCTTGAGCTTGAGCTTGAGGCCTACCGTGAACAGAAGGATCAGTACACCGAGGTGGGCGACGTAGTGCAGGATCTTGCTGGTGTCGGAGGGCAGCCCGAGGCTCGGGCCCACCAGATTGATGGCGAAGCCGGCGGCCAGGA
The DNA here is from genome assembly GCF_040221975.1 of Haliea sp. Lineage (GTDB taxonomy): Bacteria > Pseudomonadota > Gammaproteobacteria > Pseudomonadales > Halieaceae > Haliea. Next base: position 61,824 of record NZ_JAVJWR010000016.1, on the reverse strand, counting down.
ACCCCACCAGTGGCGGCAGGCCGACCTGGCGCACCGCCAGGCCGAAGAAAAACGCAAAACTGATACAGATGACTTCGAACACGATCGGCGCCTTGTCAGCAGCTGCCCCCCCCGGGCGGCGTCAGGGAGATGTTACCGCACTTTCAGCAGGCCATGCTCCTCCAGTTCCAGCATCAGCAGTTGCTGGATGATGAATTCCTTGCTGCTGTCCGGGTGCATGAGGTGGATACGCTCCAGCCAGGGGCGAGCCGCCTCCTTGTCGCCGCGGTGCAGCAGGGCGCGCACGATTTCCCTGAGGAAATGCGCGGGCTCCTCGCTCAGGGCCTTGATGCGCCGCAGGCTGGCGCTGAGAGTCAGCTCCTCGGGGGTCAGCTGGGTGCCGAAGGGGTAGGACGGCAGCAGGCCATCGGCAATATGGCTGCTGAGCGCGGTGGCTATGCGGTAGGGGGTATTGTCCCGGGCCTCCACCGGTATCTCGTAGTCAGCGGGCAGCTTGCCGTGCTCTATGGCCCAGTCCGCGAGCTCCCGCTGGAAACGGCTGTCCGCAATCGCGATCAGGCGCCGGATAATCTCGGCGTCACTCTGCCCGCGCAGGTCGGCGATACCATACTCGGTGACAATGATGTCCCGCAGGTGGCGGGGAATGGTAGTGTGGCCATAGTGCGGCACGATATTCGATTGCAGGTGCTTGCCCTTGCCGCGGGTGGCACGGATGCACAGGATCGAGCGTGCGCCCGGCAGGTCGTGGGCCATGGCGACAAAGTTGTACTGCCCGCCGACGCCGCTGATCACGGTGCCGTCTTCGAGTGCATCGGAGGTGACCGCACCACTGAGGCTGACCATCATGCCGGTGTTGATGAAGCGGGCGTGCTGGCGCTGGGCGCTGTACAGCGGGTAGTTGAGCAGCAGCTGGTTGGTGCGCTGGACGCTGGTCATGCAGATCCTGTCGTGACCGGCATCGTCCAGGTCCCGCAGTTTCTGGTAGAAATCCCGGGGCCCGAGAAAGAAGCCGCCGTGCAGCACCCGGCCGTGGCGCAGCTCGGTTCCCGCTGTCGCTCGCAGCAGTGCGGCGCGGGTGTCGGGATCGTCCATGTCGTTGCACAGCAGTTCGCCGTGCAGCTTCAGGCTGTTCCCGGCAATTACCAGGGCCTCGGGCACCAGGCCCCAATGCTGCAGCTCGGCCAGTACCGGCGCATCCAGCAGGCGCGGCATCAGGCCGCAGCCGCGGGCGTAGTCCAGCATGGCCGCGTCGATGGCGGGAGTGATGACGCCGTCGTTGAGACCCCGCTGCAGCGCCAGCTGGTCAAATACCCGGCGTTTGACGACGCCCGCTTCTATCAGGTGCAGCATGCCGTTGACGAACATCTCGGTGGAGACGTACAGGCCCTCGTTGAATACGGTGGGCTCGGCGGCACAGCCGCTGTCTATCCTGGTCAGGTTCTGCAGCAGCTCGCGCCAGGCCTCGTGGTGGTGATGGCGCAGGATGCAGGCGTGGGCCACCGCATCCCCCAGCGAGCCGATACCGATCTGCAGGGTGCCGCCGTCCACTACCAGACTACTGACATTGAGCGCGGTGGCATAGTCCGCCGCCGGGATCGCGGCGTTGGGCACGGCAAACAGGGTGCGGTGGTAGTCGGCATTCTCCACCACGCCATCGAACAGGGACGCGGGCACTTCCGCATCGTGGCGCATGAATGGCAGGTCCCGGTGCACCTGGGCAAAACAGAGGAATCCGTCCTGGTCACCATCGCGGCGCTGGCGGATAACATCCAGCGCCACGTCCGGATTGCAGGACAGGCTGAGTGACGGACCGGCATCGGTTTCCCGCGCCGCCACCAGCTGCACCAGCACGTTCACCCCCGCCGCCGCCATGTCGCGGGCGATGTGGGTGTAGTTGCTGGAGATGTAGTTCTGCTGGGCGGAGGGCAGTCCCTTCATCGAGCCCGCCTTGAAATACAGTTCGCTGACCTGGATGTTGGCCGGCATGCTGCCTGCCCGCAGGGCCTCCATGTAGGCCAGGGGCTCGTAGTCCCCGAACAGGCGCTCGACGATGGGGCCGGCCAGCTCCGCCTCAATGTGACTGGCGGGCTTGGGTACCTCGAGGGACAGCGCGGTGTAGATGTGCAGATCGATTTCGGGGTCCTCGACCGCACGCCGGAAAAAGGCGTTCATGAGCTGCACCGGTTTCCCCAGCCCCAGCGGCGCGCCCAGTCGAATCTGCTTGCCGAGAGTGGCAATGGCATGGTCCACGCAGGCTTCCGCCGTTTCAAACATCCGGGTCATGGTCTGGTTTCTCCTCGTATACTCTTCCGGTTATGTAAGCACAGCAGGGTCCGGTCTGTCTTGATCTGGCGCAATATCCGCATTAGCCGCTGTCGCCGTCGAGGGTGCCATCGCCGTCGCGATCCAGTGCCATCTGCTGCCCCATGCCCGGCGGCACACAGGTGAAGGTGAGCTCCTGGCCGGGCCGTGTCGCGATGGTCAGCAATTGTTGCAGCCCGACGCTGTCCTCGCCGCTGCGGTCGGTCTGGAAGCGGCCATCGGCCAGCAGCAATGCGCCCCGTTGCTCACCCTCCAGCACACCGTGTACCACCAGGTCGCATTCGGCAGCGGCAACGCCGGCCCGCGCCAGCAGCAGGTCCAGACGGGCCCGGGTGGCCGCGTCCGGCTCGGCGCCAATGGTCAGCTGTTGGCCGACGACAGGCGCCAGATTGCCGTCGAAGGCGAACATGAAATCCACTACCTGCTCGCGCTGGGCGTCACTGGCAAAGCCGAACACGCTGCTGGCGAGGAAGTTGCTTATCGTGTCGATACCGCCGTCGTGCAGCAGGCCAAAGCCGCGCACCTGGTCACCGGTGAATTCCGCCTGTTGCCCCGGGCGCGGGACGCTGGCCCCGAACATGCCCACCTTCTGGTACAGGTTGCGCAGGTGCACCACCTTGAAATCCTCGGTGATGCCCGGGCCCTCGTTGGTCATCAACCCGGCGGTGCCGAACTGCCGCGCCTCGACATCCAGCACGTGGCAGTGGTCGCAGGTGAGGGCGCCGCCAGTGGTGAGTTCCTCCTGGAAGACCCGGCGCCCCTCGGCCTGGTCCGGGGTGAGACTGTTGTCGAGATTGCGGATGGCGTTGGGTGGCGGGGTGATCGCCAGGGCAAAGTCGGTGAAGTCCTGCAGCAGGTCCGGTGGCAAAATCGCTTCCCGACCGAGCAGTTCGACAAAGGCCGGATTGAATTCCTTGAACGCCGCCGCCTCCAGGCTCTCCCGTTCGCCGCGCACGATGGCCCGGTTCTGGCCGCCGCGATCCCCGCGCCAATGCATGGGCCCGCTGTCGGCCATGCCGCGGAAGGTCTGGGTGGTCATCGGGCCCTTGAGGGGGTGGAATACGCCCTGGGTCGGTCCGCGCAGGGGCACGAATTCGTTGCGGTTCTCGAGCAGGTCTCCATCCGGGTTGCCGAGGTCCCAGGCCAGGCCGTCGACGTCGCCAAAGATGTGGCAGCTGGCGCAGGAGGCGGTGCCGTTGGCGGAGGTCAGCTCGGCGTCGTAGAGCAGGCGTCGGCCGCGCTGGATACTCACTGCCTCCGGGTTGAACAGAGTCTCTGAGGCGAGCACCTCGCCGCTGCCGGCGTGGATGGCAGTGACGGTGTTGGTGTAGCGGGACAGGGTGTAGAGGGTGTCGCCGGCGGCATTCAGCGCCAGGCCACCGGGGCCGCCGCCGGGTACGGAAATATGGCGGCTGGCCGCGGGATCATAGCGCCCGGCCTCCAGGTCCGCGGTGGCGATGGCGGCAATGCGGTTGGAGCCGAAAGCCGCGAGATAGAGTGTGTCACCGTCCGGGCTGATCACCATTTCCTGGGGCTGGGCCAGGCTCAGGGCCTTGTCGCTCGCCGCCAGGGACGCACCCTCCGGCAGCGAGAAGTCGACATGCGGGTTGAGGTGGTTGGCAGTCACCGTGCCGCCCCGGACCACGCTGATGCGCTGCTCGGCGATATGGCCGCGTACACTGCTGGCCGAAGTGCCGGGTCCCTCGAAGCGGACCCGGTTGCGGGCCTCGGTATTGCTGACGTAGATTGCGCCGGTAGCCGGGTTGCTGGCGACATTGAACAGCACTGTACCCAGCCCCTGCTGGCTGCCCAGCAGGCGTGGCGTGCCGGCCATGGCATCCAGGGTAAAGAGGTCCAGATCCGGCAGGTTGAAGCGCACCTTGTGCGACCAGTCGCGGCCGGATTCGTCGACCCAGCGCTCGCCGTCGAAGCCTACAATCAGGCCTGTATCAGGTTGCCGAACGCCCTCGTGGTTCTGCACGGGTCCCGGCTTGGCGTCGGCGACTTCCGCTTCGTTGAGCAGGGTCGTGGTCTGGTTGCCGGAGAGGAAAGCCGCCGCGTATACCCGACTGCCGTCGGCGCTGCGGGCGAGGCCGCGGGCACTGTCGGCAAACAGGTTGATGATCGCCAGGGGCTCGCCCCCGGGGCCGGCGCCGGGGGCGTCGGCATCGAATATCCAGACATCCGCCCGGCCCAGGCCCGGGGTCTTGAGATCGGCGGCGCTGAATCCGGGGTGGTTCTGGCCGCGGTAGGCAGCGGTGATAAACGCGCGCCGATTGCCGGGGCCGGCAAAGACAATGTCCCGGGGCTCGTCTCCGACCAGCAGGGTGCGGACCACGCGGGGCGCGGCACCATCCAGGCGGACAATACTGATGCTGTCCGACAGATGATTTACCACCCAGATCTCATTGGCGCTGGCAGCCGCGACTGCCACCGGTTCCAGGCCCACCGGCACACTGCCCGCAGGCGACAATTGCCCATCGGCGATGTCGAACAGTTCCAGCCGGTGAGCCGGGGTATTGACCACAAACAAGCGGTTGCCATCAGCTGACAGGGCGATGGGGCGCACCTGGCCACTTTCAAACAGGGTGCGCCCGGCGGCGTCTGCCGGGTCCGGTGTCGGCTCCGGCTCCGGACCCGGCTCGGGCTCGGGCTCGGGCTCGGGTTCGGGTTCGGGTTCGGGTACTGGCGTGACCGGCGTGGACGGTGCGTCGGGTTGCAGCACCGGGTCGCCGCCCCCGCTGCCGCCGCCGCAGCCTGCCAGCAGGATGGCCGCAAACAATGCCGTAACCGTTCTTGTCGCTCGTGCTGCCACGATGGGCACCTCCGCAGTGGTTTGGTTCCTCACACGTTCACGTGTCCTGGCTGCGCAGCCAACTCGCCGGTGGACGCCAAGCGGCGAGCCACTCGGCTATGCCGGTCGCGGGCATCGGCCTGGCGATGCCGAACCCCTGGGCCAGCTCACAGCCAAGTTCCAGCAATTTCAGGCCATGGGCCTCGGTTTCCACCCCCTCCGCCAGCACTTCCCGCCGGAACGCGGAGGCCAGGCCGAGTATCCCCCGGAGAATTGCCATGTCATCCTCATCCACCAGCATGTCGTGGACGAAACTGCGGTCGATTTTCAGGGTCCGGGCCGGCAGTCGCTTCAGATACATCATCGACGAATAACCGGTGCCGAAATCATCCAGGGCGAATTTCACCCCCATCGCGTCACAGGCTGCCATCACCGACGAGGCATGCTCAATATCGTCAAGCGCGCGGGTTTCGGTAATCTCCAGCTCCAGCAGCTCGGGCGCTACCTCCGGTTGCTTCCGCAGCCGGGCCTGGAGATCCTGGACAAAGCTGTCCTGCTGTAGCTGGGAGGCGGATACATTGACGCTGACAGGAAGAGTCAGGCCGGACCGGCACCACGCAGCGATCTGGGTCAGGGCAGCGTCGATCACCCACCGGCCCAGCGCGAGCGAAAGTGCGTGGTTCTCAATGAATGGCAGGAAGGCATCGGGAAGCAGCAGTCCCTGCCGCGGATGCTGCCAGCGAACCAGCGCCTCGGCCCCCACGACCTGCCCTGTTCGCATGTTGACCTTGGGCTGATAGAAGAGCACAAACTCGCTTTTTGACAGCGCCTGGCGGATCTCCTCAAGTTGCCGGTTGTGACCTTCCCGGGCGCGGTGAAAGGCCGTATCGAAAACGTGAAAACGATTCTTGCCCTCGACCTTGGACAGGTACATGGCCTGGTCAGCCTGGCGCAACAACTGGTCGGCGTCGATCTCTTCATGCTGGGGATAAAAGGTGACTCCGATGCTCGCTGACACCTGCAGGGCGTGCCCGTCGATGGTAACCGTCTCTGCAGAAGCCTCCAGCAATCGCGCGATGACCGGTTCGCATGACTGCGGGTTGGTATCCTGGTCCACCAGTACGACGACAAATTCGTCGCCCCCGAGGCGGGCCAGGGTGTCCCCGGCCCGAAGCGCCCCATTCATGTGTTGAGCCAGTGCCCGCAGCATCCTGTCGCCGACATCATGGCCGTAGCGGTCATTGATGTCCTTGAAGCCATCCAGGTCGAGGTAGGCGATGGCGATGCAGGTGTTGTGCCGATGCGCCTGCGCCATTGCCTGTTGCAGACGGTCGGCGAGCAGATTCCGGTTGGGCAGGTCGGTGACCGTGTCAAAGTGGGCAATGCGCTTGAGCCTGGCGTTGGTCCGGTGCAGCGCGTCGGACTGTTCGCGCAACGCGGTCTCCACCTGCTTCTGCGCAGAGATATCCCTGACTGTACCCTGGATCGCCGCCTGGCCGAACCATTCGGTACGGTTGAGAAGCACGCTGCAGCTGAGTTGCTGGCCATCCAGGCGCTGATGCTGCCACTCGAACAGGGCGGAGCCTGCTGCCATTGCGGAGGCCAGGTGCGCCAGTGCCCATTCGTTAGAGGGGCTGCCATCGGGCTGCAGCGGAGGTGACAGATCCACCAGCGTCAGCCGGGTGAAGGCCGCTTCGTCGGCAACGCCAAACAGATCCAGCGCCGCGCTGTTGCAGGCAACGAAAGCCCAGTCGGGCGGGGTTACGACCATTAAAGCATCGCGGGATTGGTCGAACAGTCGGCGGTAGCGTTGTTCGCTTTCCCGCAGGGCTGCTTCGGCAGCTTTCTGTTCGCTGATATCGAAGGCGATTTCCATGCGTACGATGCGGCCGTCATCCCAGGGAATGGCGCGGTCGTGCAGCTGGAACCAGCGCTGCAGTGCCGGATTGAAGTGCTCCCAGGACACCGGGGGACCGGGGTTGCCGTCGGCATCCAGCAGGCGCGCGCTGCTGCAGAACGCACAGGGCCCCGCCTGTCCCGTCTGCATGGTCTGCCAGCAGACCTGGCCAACCACATCGCCCACGAGGTCCCTGGCGTGACTGTTGAGGAACAGGACCTCATGGCTGTCCATGTCGGCGACATAGACGGCGGCATGGGTGCCGTCAAGAATGCTCTGGAAGCGTTCGTTGGCCAGCGTAAGTGCCGCGGTTTTCTGTTGCAGGATGTCGGCGGAGCGCTCGCGCTGAACGACATTGGCCAGCAGGTTCGCAAACAGGCTCAACAGATAGCGCTCGTCTTCGCCGTAGTCGCGACATTCCCGCACTGCGTCAAAACCGACAAAGCCGGTTACTTCGCCATCACAGAGGATGGGCGCCGTCAGCAAGCTTTGAATGTTCTGCGCTGCCAGTAAACGCTTGAGTGGCCCCGCTGCCAGGCTGCCGACGTCGGCGACAACCAGGCACTCCCCACGGCGATGGACCTCGACCCAATCCGGCATCGTCGCCAGCGGCAGGCCCTGCAGACTGTCGATCTGGGGCGCAATACCCGCGGCACACCATTCATGGGTATTGGTGCCGGTCCCCGCTGTAAAGTCATAATCGAAGACATAGGCCCGGTCGGCCTGGAAGAAGGTCGCCATCTGGCCGAGAGCGGCGTGGACAGCTGCGTCAATCCGGTCCAGGGGCAGGTTGATGAACGTCATGGCGATGTCCAGTACCAGTGACTGGAATGAATCCATGCGTCCCGTGCCAGCGGCACCATCCCTGGTGGTTGATGGCAACTGGCCCACGCTGCTACCTCGCCCTCATTGCGCCAGTTCCAGCAGCAGCCGGTCGAGCTGGTCCCAGGGGTCGCCATCGGCAAAGCCCTTGAGGCTGCCGTCGACTGTCAGCGCCTGTTGCAGCAGCGATCCCAGGGAGCTGCTGTCATGGCGTTGCAGGCAGGCCTGCACCGCGGCCGAGCGGCTTTGCCAGACGCGATGACTGTTCAGTACCCGGCTCATATTCTGGCCCGCTTCGCAATCGAGTTGCATGGCGTAGAGACTGCGTACCTCGCGCGCCACGGCCCACAGCAGCGGCACCAGGTCGTTGCCTTCACCGCGCAGGCCGTGAACCATGCGCAGCGCGGCAGTGGCATCGCCATTGAGCGCTGTATCCACCATGGCAAACAGGTTGTAACGGGCGTTGTCGAGCACGGCGGCGGTGACGGTAGCGATGGTGACTCGCCCGTTGCTGGCCAGCAGCTTCAGTTTTTCCACTTCCTGCACCGCCGCATACAGGTTGCCCTCCAGGCGTTCGGACAGCAGCTCGAGGGCATCTGCATCGATGTCGAGCCCGGCGCCCTGCAGACGCTGGCGCAGCCAGCGGGGCATGTCCCGGGCACCGATGGGCCAGACCTGGAGAGTTGCTCCCGCCTTGTCCAGGGTCTTGAACCACTTGCTGCTCTGGGATTGCTTGTCGATCTTGCCGCTCACCACCAGCAGGATGTCATCCCCGTTGGCACGGTCGATATACTCACACAGGGCCTTGCTGCCGTCGGCGCCGGGCTTGCCATCGGGCAGGCGCAGCTCAATCAGCTTGCGGTCGCCAAACAGGGACATCTCTGCGGCGCTGTGCAGCAGGGTCTGCCAGTCAAAATCGCGGGCAGTGGTATCGACGATCTCGCGATCGCTGCAGCCCGCCGTGCGGGCGGCGCCGCGGATCAGGTCCGCACACTCCTGCACCAGCAGCGGCTCGTCGCCGCTGACAAGATAGACCGGGAGGCACTGTTGTTGCAGATGCTGGCGCAGCTGCTCGGGCTTGAGTTGCATTACCGGGCGGCGGCGTGGAAACCGATCCGGCGCAGGATCTGCTGCGACAGCTCAGCGCGCATTTCCCGCTGCAGGATGCGGATTTCCTCCGCCTTGCCCACCACGTTGCGGGGGTCGTTTTCCATCTGTTTGACGATGACGGCATTGGCAGGCTCCATGGCCAGGCTGCCGTCCGGGGCCCGTACCGCAAAGCTGGCCTGCATGGTGAGCTCGAATTCGGCTGCCCGCGCTTCGCTGTTGAGGGACAGATTGCGCTGACGGAAGCGTTCCGGGCCCAGCTCGAGAATGTAGGCGGCCTCGCTGCGCTCGACCCACTCAATGCCATTGGCAGAGAACCGGGCCTGCAGGTCGCGGCTGAACTCGCTGTTGGGATTCGCGGTTGCCAGGTAGAGTTGCCGCCAGTCCTCCGGTAGTCCGGTAGAGCTGGCAGCGCCGCGGAGCTGGAAGCCGCAGGCGCCCAGCAGCACGGGTAGCGCCAGTGCCAGCAGCAGGGTAGTGAGGGTGCGCGACATGGGGCGTCTCCCGGGCATCAGTTGGCCACTATGTTAACCAGTTTCCCGGGCACTACAATGACCTTGCGCACGGTGACGTCGGCGAGGAAGCGCTGCACGTTGTCCTGGCCCATGGCTGCGGCCTCGATGGCTGCCCGGTCGGCATCTGCCGCCACCGCGATCTGGGCCCGGACCTTGCCGTTGACCTGCACCGCCATGTCGATACTGTCGCGAACCAGCGCGCTTTCGTCGACGGCTGGCCAGGGAGTATCCAGCAGCTCGCCCTCGCCCCCCAGCAATGGCCACAGGTGATGGCAGATGTGCGGCACGATGGGGCTCAGCATCAGGACCACGGCCCGCAGCGCCTCGCGCACCACGGCGCGCCCCTGGGCAGCGTCCTGGTCCAGGCGCACGATATCGTTGCAGAGTTCCATGATGGCGGCGATCGCCGTGTTGAAGGTCTGGCGGCGGCCGTAGTCATCGCTGACCTTGGCGATGGTCTCGTGGGTCTTGCGTCGCAGTTGGCGCTGGGCGTCGTCGAGGCTGGCCGGGTCCATTGCAGACGCGTCACCGGCCTGCAGATGGCTGTGCACTGCCTTCCAGAGTTTGCGCAGGAAACGACTGGCGCCCTCCACCCCGGCATCGTGCCACTCCAGGGTCTGCTCGGGCGGCGCCGCGAACATGGTGAACAGGCGCACGGTGTCGGCGCCGTAGGCCTCTACCGCCGCGTGCGGGTCGATGCCGTTGTTCTTTGACTTCGACATCTTGGTGACGCCGCCGGCGATGACTTCCTCGCCGCTGCTGCGTGCCACCGCGCGCAGCACCCGGCCGCGCTCGTCGCGCTCGACGTCGACCTCGGTGGGAGCCACCCAGATCTTGCCGCCGCCAGGGCCTTCCCTGTAGAAGGACTCTGCCAGCACCATGCCCTGGCAGAGCAGGCGCTCGAAGGGCTCGTCGCTGTTTACCAGGCCCTCATCGCGCATCAGTTTGTGGAAGAAGCGGGCGTACAGCAGGTGCAGAATGGCGTGCTCGATGCCGCCCACGTACTGGTCCACCGGCAGCCAGTAGTTGGCGCGCTCCGAGTCCAGCATGCCTCCGTCAAAGTCCGGGCAGGTATAGCGGGCGTAGTACCAGCTGGACTCCATGAAGGTGTCGAAGGTGTCGGTTTCCCGTTCCACCGGCTGCCCGTCCAACTCGTCCTTGCGCCATTCCGGGTCGGCCTTGAGCGGCGAGATCACGCCGTCCATCTGTACGTCCTCCGGCAGCAGGACCGGCAGTCTGTGTGCAGGCACCGGGATCTCGCCGCCGTCGGCGAGGTTGAACATGGGGATGGGCGCGCCCCAGTAGCGTTGCCGCGATACCCCCCAGTCCCGCAGCCGGTAGTTGGTGGTGAGCTGGCCGCGGCCGTCCGCCTGCAACCTCGCGGCGATGGCGCTGAAGGCGGCATCTGAGTCCATGCCGTCGAATTCGCCGGAATTGACCAGGGTGCCTTTTGCCGTGACCGCACCCTGTTCCAGGTCCGCAGCGCTGTCGTCAGCGGGAGCGATTACCTGCCTGATGGTCAATCCGTACTTGCGGGCAAACTCCCAGTCACGCTGGTCGTGGGCGGGCACTGCCATGATCGCGCCGGAGCCGTATTCCATCAGCACATAGTTGGCGATCCAGACCGGCACTTCCTCGCCGGTCAGCGGATTCAGGGCCTTGAGCCCGGTATCAATGCCTTTCTTTTCCATCGTGGCCATGTCCGCTTCCGCGGAGGACTGGGTCTTGCAGGCTTCAATGAAAGCCTGCAACTCGGGGTTGTCCACTGCCAGCGCCCGGGTGATCGGGTGCTCTGCCGCGAGGCACATGTAGGTCACGCCCATGAGGGTGTCGGGGCGGGTGGTGTAGACCTCGAGGTGGTCGATGCCCGCAACCGGCGTCGCCAGCTCAAAGCGCAGGTCCACGCCTCGGCTCTTGCCGATCCAGTTGCGCTGCATGGTGCGCACCTGCTCCGGCCAGTGCGGCAGCTGGTCCAGGTCCGCCAGCAGCTCCTCGGCGTAGGCGGTGATGCGGATGAACCACTGCGGAATCTCCCGCCGCTCCACCAGCGCACCGGAGCGCCAGCCGCGGCCGTCGATCACCTGCTCGTTGGCCAGCACGGTCTGGTCCACCGGGTCCCAGTTCACCGTGGCCATTTTCTTGTACACCAGCCCCTTCTCGTACAGGCGGGTGAAGAACCACTGCTCCCAGCGGTAGTAGGAGGGCTGGCAGGTGGCCAGCTCCCGGGACCAGTCGAAGCCGAAGCCCAGGCTCTGCAGCTGGCCCTTCATGTAGTCGATATTCTGGTAGGTCCACTTGGCGGGCGCGCTGCGGTTCTGCACCGCGGCATTTTCCGCCGGCAGGCCGAAGGCATCCCAGCCCATGGGATGCAGCACGTTCTTGCCCAGCATGCGCTGGTAGCGCGAGATTACGTCGGTGATGGTGTAGTTGCGCACATGCCCCATGTGCAGCTTGCCGCTGGGGTAGGGGAACATGGCCAGGCAGTAGAACTTCTCCCGGCTGGTATCTTTCTCGACGGAGAAGCTGTTGTTCGTCTGCCAGTGGGCCTGGGCGGCCTGCTCAAGGATCTGGGGCTGGTAGTGCTGGTCCATCGGCTGCGGAATCTCGTTCAGTGGGGTAGCAAAAAAGAACGGGAGATTCTACCAGCAATCAGGTGGGGGGTCAGGTGTCGCAGAGTGGCAGCCTGCGGCCGATCGTTCACTCTGTGGTGGTCGCTGCTTCTCCACCTCGCCAGAAGGTATGAAAAATCACCAGCAGCAGAAGCAGCAGCAGGGCGCAGGCGCTGATGACAGGGCGGGTGCCGAAGCTGGCAGCGGGAGTGCGGCCCAGCATTACCTGGGCCTCACCGGTGAGCACCGCCTCCTCGAACTGGGGCGCCTGTGCGAGGATCTGCCCGCGGTGATCGATGATGGCGGAGATACCGTTGTTGGTGCCCCGCAGCAGGTAGCGGCCGTTTTCGAGCGCCCGCATCTGGGCCATTTGCAGGTGCTGCAGGGGGCCGATGGAGGCGCCGAACCAGCTGTCGTTGCTGATCGTGACCAGCAGATCCGCAGTGCGTGCACTGCGAGCGACGAGGTCCGGGTAGACCACTTCATAGCAGATGAACGGGGCGATCCGGTAGCCATTCGCCTCCAGCAGGTCCTGGCCTGGCGGCCCGGCGCTGAAGCTGGACATGGGCAGGTCGAAGAAGGCGATCAGGCCCCGCAGCCGGGACTCGAGCGGTACGTACTCGCCAAACGGTACCAGGCGCTGCTTGTGATACAGACCTTCGCCGGCGCCGAGGGCGACAATGCTGTTGTAGTAGTCCTCGCTGCCGGCATCGCGCCAGGGGATACCGGTGATCAGCGTGGCGTCGTTCCGCTGCAGCTGTTGTGCCACCGGATCCAGATAATCGCGCGCCTGCTGATAGAAGCGGGGCAGGGCCGATTCCGGCCACAGCACGATATCGTGCCCGTGTTGCTCTGGCAGGGCCCGGTCGAACTGGCGCAGGATCTCCGGGTACTGCTCCCGTCGCCACTTGAGTTGCTGGGGAATGTTGGGCTGGTACAGGGCGACGCTGAGGGGTTGCTCGGCCGCCGGCGCCACCCACTCCACGGTCTTCAACAGGCCAGCGCCACCCCAGAGGCCGGCGAGCAGGCTGGCGTAGGTCAGCAGCGCGACCGGACGCGGATTGCGCCAGGCCAGGAACAGGCAGGCGCCGCTGACGGCGCAGATGAATGACAGTCCGTAGACCCCGACAATCGGAGCCCAGCCGGCCAGCCAGGAGTCGATGTGGGCGTAGCCCAGGTAGAGCCAGGGAAAGCCGGTCAGCAGCCAGCTGCGCAGCCATTCAAACAGCACCCACAGCGCGGCAAAGCCCAACAACATGCCCCCGGGCAGGGGCCGCACGTGGCGTACGTAGGTCCAGGCAAACAGGCTGTGGAGCAGTGCCAGGCCGGCGCAGAACAGGGTGGTCAGGAAGGCCGCCAGCGGCACGCTGGCGTAGCCGTAGACGTGTATGCTGACGTAAACCCAGGAGACGCCGCTGCCGAACAGGCCGAGACCGAACAGCCAGCCTCGCCACAGGGCCTGGCGGGGCGCGCAGGTGCTGAGCAGGTAGCAGTAGAGTGCGCAGCTGGCGATGCCCGCGGGCCAGAGTCCGAACGGGGCCAGCGACAGGGTGACCAGTACACCTGCGAGCGGTGTCAGCAGCAGCACCCAGAGTGGGCGCAGGCCGGTGTGGGCCATGGCTCAGGCTTCCAGCGGCCGCATGCGCAGGCTGTGGATCTTGCGCTGGTCGGCGTTGATGACCTTGAACTCGAAGTTTTCGATCTGGGTGACTTCATTGCGGGCGGGCATGTGGCCGAAAGCCTGGATTACCAGGCCGCCGATGGTGTCGAATTCCTCGTCACTGAAGTCGGTGCGGAAGTAGTCGTTGAAGTCCTCGATGGGGGTCAGCGCCTTGATGAAGAAGTCGTCGTCGCTGATCTTGCGAATGAAGTTGTCCTCGTCGACATCGGTTTCGTCCTCGATGTCGCCGACGATCTCCTCCAGCACGTCCTCGATCGTCACCAGGCCCGCCACCCCGCCGTACTCGTCGATGACGATGGCCATGTGGTTGCGGTTCTCGCGGAACTCTCGCAGCAGCACGTTCAGGCGCTTGCTCTCGGGCACCACCACCGTCGGCCGCAGCAGGGACTGCATGCGGAATTCACTGTGATCCTTGTTGAGCAGCTCCGGCAGCAGGTCCTTGGCCAGCAGGATGCCCTGGATATCGTCCGGGCTTTCGCCCACCACCGGGTAGCGCGAGTGGGCCGAGCGGATGATCTGCGGCAGGATCTCCTCGAGAGTGGATTCCGCCTTGATGACCACCATCTGCGCCCGGGGGATCATGATATCCCGGGCCTGCATGTCGCTGACCTTCATGGCCCCTTCCATGATGCTGCGGGCATCCTGGTCGATGACCTCGTTCTCCGCCGCTATCGCCAGCACTCCCTCGAGATCCTTGCGGTTGTGGGGTTCGGAAGAGAACAGCAAGGCGATTTTCTCGAGCCAGGAGCGGTCTCCCGGCTCGTTGCCAAATCGGTCTTCGCTCATGGGGTGACGGGCTCCTCGTGGGCGTGGTCAGGGTAGGGGCAGGGGAATCCCAGCTGCGCCAGGATGGTGGTCTCGAGGGCTTCCATGGCGACAGCGTCTGCTTCCTCGACATGATCATGCCCCAGCAGGTGCAGGCTGCCGTGGACCGCCATGTGCGCCCAGTGGGCGGCGGGCGCCTTGCCCTGCTCCGCGGCTTCGCGAGCGACGACCGGGGTGCAGATGACAATATCACCGAGCAGCGGCAACTCCAGTTCCGGGGGCAGTCCGGCGGGAAAGGAAAGCACATTGGTGGGGCCGGTCTTGCCGCGGTAATCGCGGTTGAGCGCACTCATCTCGGCCTCGCCCACCAGGCGCAGGCAGACTTCGGCGTCCTTTTCTGGCGCAAGATGGTCGAGGGTGGTGCAGATCCAGCGCCGTAAGTCGTCTTCCTCTGGCACGGGTTCGCTGCAGGCGGACTGGATGTCGACGTGGACGCTCATGGCTTGCTCTTGTCGAGCGGGGTCGTCTTTTCCTCGTGGGCGTCATAGGCCTCGACGATACGCTGCACCATCGGATGGCGCACGACATCCTTGTTGCCGAACCAGGTGAAGCCAATACCCTCGACATCGGCGAGGATATTGCTGGCATGGGTGAGGCCGGACGGGATGCCCCGGGGCAAGTCGATCTGGGTGGCATCACCGGTGATGACGGCGGTGGAGCCAAAACCGATGCGGGTCAGGAACATCTTCATCTGCTCGCGGGTAGTGTTCTGGGCTTCGTCGAGGATGATGAAAGAGTTGTTCAGGGTGCGTCCACGCATGAAGGCCAGCGGCGCGATCTCGATAATATTGCGCTCGATGAACTTGTTCACGGTGTCGAAGCCCAGCATTTCATACAGGGCATCGTAGAGGGGCCGCAGGTAGGGGTCGATTTTCTGGCTCAGGTCGCCGGGCAGGAACCCCAGCTTTTCACCGGCCTCGACCGCGGGTCGCACCAGCAGGATACGGCGCACGCGCTCCTCCAGCAGGGCTTCAACGGCGCAGGCCACGGCGAGGAAGGTCTTGCCGGTGCCCGCCGGGCCGATGCCGAAATTGATGTCGCACTGCTTGATGGTGCGCACATAGCCCTGCTGGTTCTTGCCGCGGGGCTTGACCGAGGCGCGCTTGGTACGAATGACCTGAATGGCCTCGACCTGGCCGCCGGCGGACGCTGCCGCCAGGCTCTCCATGCCGGACTGCTGCAACTGCAGATGCAGGGATTCCGGGCTCAGGCCGACCCCCTGGCAGACCTCTGCGTACAGATGGCTCAGGAGCTGGCTGCCGGCCGTGACGCTGGCGGCGGGGCCGGAGATCAGGAACTGGTTGCCGCGGGCGACGATGCTGATGCCCAGGCGACCCTCGATCTGGCGCAGGTGACCGTCAAATTGCCCGCAGAGCAGGGCCAGATGGCGCGCGTCATTCGGTTCCAGGGTGATGCTTGCTTGTGTCGACTCGGAGGTCGGGGATTCGCTGTTCAATTCGCTCTTTGGCCGCAATGATTGAGGTTAAAAGGATATACCGCTTGGCGGGCTAGTCAACCGCGCGCTGCAGTGGCTCCGCGGCGAGTTGGCCGCGCAGGGAGTTGGGCAGCGCGTCGAGGATCTCCAGAGCGACGAAATCGCCGATCAGGCCGTGGTCGTCGCAGCTGAAGTTCACCACCCGGTTGTTCTCGGTACGGCCCTGCAGCTGTCCCGGATCTTTTTTCGAGACGCCGGTCACCAGCACCGTCTGCACCGTCCCCACCATGCGCCGGCTGATAGCCTGGGCCTGCTGCAGGATGCGGCTCTGCAGGATCTGTAGGCGCTGCTTCTTGGTCTCTTCAGCGGTGGTGTCTGGCAGCTCGGCGGCGGGGGTGCCGGGCCGGGCGCTGTAGATGAAACTGAAGGAAGTGTCGAAACCGATGTCCTCGATCAGCTTCATGGTGGCGGCAAAATCCGCCTCGGTTTCGCCGGGGAAGCCGATGATGAAATCCGAGGACAGGCTGATATCCGGGCGGATCCTGCGCAGGCGGCGGATCTTCGACTTGTACTCCAGCGCCGTATGGCCGCGCTTCATCGCCATCAGGATGCGGTCGGAACCGCTCTGTACCGGCAGGTGCAGGTGATCGACCAGCTGCGGGATCTCGGCGTAGGCGTCGATCAGGGCATCGCTGAATTCCACCGGATGCGAGGTGGTGTAGCGGATGCGATCGATGCCCGGTATGCGGGCGACCAGGTGCAGCAGTTCAGCGAAATCCACGATTTCACCCTGATGGTTCTCGCCGCGGTAGGCGTTGACGTTCTGGCCCAGCAGGTTGACCTCACGCACATCGCCGGCCGCCAGGTGGGCGATTTCCGCGATCACGTCGTCCACCGGCCTCGAGACCTCCTCGCCTCGGGTGTAGGGCACCACGCAGAACGTACAGTACTTGCTGCAGCCCTCCATGATGGACACAAAGGCGGTGGGGCCGTCGACCTTGGGCTCCGGCAGGCGGTCGAATTTCTCGATTTCCGGGAAACTGATATCCACGATCAGGGTGCCGCCGGGGCCTGTGCGAGCCGCGCGCTGGTCCATCATCTCCGGCAGCCGGTGCAGAGTCTGGGGCCCGAACACCAGGTCCACATAGGGCGCGCGCGCACCGATCTCCGCCCCTTCCTGGCTGGCCACGCAGCCGCCCACGCCGATCACCAGATTGGGGTTCTTCTGCTTCAGGTGCTTCCAGCGGCCGAGCTGGTGAAAGACCTTCTCCTGGGCTTTTTCCCTTATGGAACAGGTGTTTAGCAGCAGTACATCGGCCTCTTCCGGATTCTCTGTGGGGGTGAGGCCATGGCTTTCGCCGAGCAGATCGCGGATGCGCGCGGAGTCGTACTCGTTCATCTGGCAGCCATGGGTCTTGATGTAAAGCTTCTTGCTCACTGCGCCTCGTTGGTGCCCGCGGGCACCTTGTTTGCCGTGTTGTGGAAAAGGGGCGTGGATTATACAGACTTGGCAGCATGAAACCTAGCAGCAGGGCGCGCAAGTACTGGAATTCTGGCCCCAGAGTGATACCATTGGCGCCCCTCAAATCCGGCGCACTTCCAGCGGGGCCGCCAGCCGGAGCGGCCCACGAGGACTTCATGGCCAGCCAACCCGTCTACAAGGTGATTTTCCACAACGCCAACCAGGTGTTCGAAGTGTTCGCGCGCCAGATCTATCAGAGTGACATGTGGGGTTTTATCGAGATCGAGGAATTCATTTTCGGCGAGCGCTCGCAGATTCTGGTGGACCCCAGCGAAGAAAAACTGAAGCTTGAGTTCAACGGCGTCAAGCGCAGCTATATCCCGCTGCAGGCCATTATCCGCATCGATGAGGTGGACAAGGAAGGCACCGGCAAGATCTCGGATGCCGCCCCCGGCACACGCAGCAACGTGGCCAACTTCCCCCTGTCGGGGATGCAGCCCCAGCCCAGCCACGACGACTGACCCCGCGCCCACCTGTAGGAGCCCGCTGGCCCAGGCCACCCTCTCTGGCCACTGCGCGGCCATTCACCTCGTGGCCCAGGCCACCCTCTCTGGCCGCTGCGCGGCCATTCACCTTGTCCGCGGGCGATCGCGCACAGAGTGCGCTCCCACAAGGGCTGTGTTCCTACACGCTTCCGCCTAGCTTGTGTTTGATCGAGGCAATCTTGACGCAGAGAGTGAAAACTTCAGCACAGGTCTGCACATCCTCCAGCGCCGGGAAACTGGGCGACAGGCGGATATTGCGGTCTTCCGGGTCCCGTCCATAGGGGAAGGTCGCGCCCGCCGGGGTCAGCTTGACCCCCACCCTGGCGGCCAGTTCGACAATCTCCGAGGCCAGCCCCGGCAAGGTGTCGAAGCTGATGAAATAGCCGCCCCGAGGGCGGGTCCAGGTGCCCATGCCGGTTCCACCCAGCTCCTGCTCCAGCGTGTCCAGTACCGCTTCAAAGCGCGGGCGCAGTAGCGCTGCGTGCTGCTCCATGTGCGCGGCGAGGGTGTCGCTGTCGCGCAGAAAGCGCACATGACGCAGCTGGTTGACCTTGTCCGGGCCGATGGTCTGGAATGCCAGATGAGCCTTGAAGGTGGACAGGTTGCGCTCGCTGCTGCCGACGAAGGCAACCCCGGCGCCGGCGAAGGTGACCTTGGAGGTGGAGCCGAACTGGAAGATGCCGTCCATGGTCTCGAACTGGCGCGCATGGTCGCTGATACTGGCCAGCGGCGCCGCATCCTCGTACAGCTTGTGCACCGCGTAGGCGTTGTCCCACATGACGATGAACTGGCCCGAGGCAAGCTTGGGCAGCCGCGCCATCCGCTCCACCGTGTTGCTGCTGTAGACGCAGCCGGTGGGATTGGAGAAGCGCGGCACGCACCAGATACCCTTGATATCGGGGTCCGCGGCGACCAGGCTTTCCACCTCGTCCATGTCGGGGCCGGTCTCCAGCAGGCGCACCGGTACCATCTCGATCCCCAGGTACTCGCAGATGGAAAAGTGGCGGTCATAACCCGGCACCGGGCACAGGAACTTCACCTGGTCGGCATTGGACCAGGCCGACTCCGCGCCGCGCAGGCCCTCGCGCAGGGCGAATTCCAGCACCTGGTACATCAGGGTCAGGCTGCTGCTGCCGCCGACCAGGGTTTCCTCCGGCACGGTGCCGAGAACGGCGCCGAACAGAGCCCTGGCCTCGGGCAGTCCATCCAGGCCGCCATAGTTGCGCGCGTCAGTGCCGTCGTCGGCGCGGTAGTTGCCGTCGAGGATGCCGTCCAGGGCATCGGACAGGGCCAACTGCGCCGCACCTGGCTTGCCCCGGGTCAGGTCCAGGCTCAGGCCCCTGGCCGCCAGCTGGTCGTAGTGGTCGTGCAAGTTGGCCAGCTGTTCACGCAGCTCGGCCTCGGCTGCCTGTTCAATATGCACATTGAGCTCCTGTATGGGTCGTGATGGGGCGCCCGGCGAGGCGCGCCCCTCGCCGGGCACCCCGAAGAATGCGGCAAGTATACCCGCTGCGCCGCTTGCTTGAAATTCCGCGACCCGGGCCCATATCTGCTGGACCCGGAATCAAACCAGAACAGGTAGCCATGCATGAGTGACGGCCAGCAGTCCCAGGACAACACCACCGGCAACCGGGCGGGGTCCCGGCACTCGCCCGCGATTGCCAACGACGTCCTGCCAGATACCCTGTACCTGATTCCCATACCCCACCGCCCGTTTTTTCCCGGCCAGGTGCAGCCGGTGGCGATCAATCCCAATGAGTGGGCTTCCACCCTGGAGGCGGTTGCGGCCGAGGGTCATGGCCTGCTGGGCCTCAGCTATGTCGATCAACACACGGCGGACAATATCGACCGACGCCAGTTTCCCGACATCGGCTGCGTGGTGCGCCTGCACCGGCCCCCGGGCGTCGATACCCCCGGCCATTTCCTGGCTCAGGGCGTCAAGCGTTTCCGCATTGTGCGCTGGCTGACGGATACCGCCCCCTACCGGGTACAGGTCGAGTATCCCCGCAGTCAGGGCGACAGTGACAGCGACGAGATCAAGGCCTACGGCATGGCTCTGATCAAGGAGATCAAGGAGCTGCTGCCCCTGAACCCGCTGTACAGCGAGGAGCTGAAGCAGTACCTGGCCAACTTCAATCCCAACCAGCCCAGCCTGCTGGCGGACTTCTCTGCCGCCCTGACCACCGCCAAGGGTGACCAGCTGCAGGAAATTCTCGATACCCTGCCGCTGCTGGCGCGGATGGAGAAAGTGCTGGTGCTGCTGCGTCGGGAACGGGAAGTCGCGGAGCTGCAGGGCCAGATCAGCAGCCAGGTGAACGAGAAAGTCTCCGAGCAGCAGCGCCAGTTCTTCCTGCGGGAGCAGCTGAAGGTGATCCAGAAGGAACTGGGTATCTCCAAGGACGACCGCAGCACGGATATTGAGCTGTTCGAGGAGAGGATGGCTGCGCTGCAGCCGTCGGAAGCGGTGCAAAAGCGTATCGATGACGAACTGCAGAAACTGTCTGTGCTGGAAACCGGATCGCCCGAATACGGTGTTACCCGCAACTATCTGGACTGGGCCACCCAGGTGCCCTGGGGCGTGACCTCTGCGGACAAGCTGGAACTGAAGCATGCGCGCAAGGTCCTGAACGCGCATCACGACGGCCTTGAGGACGTCAAGCAGCGGATCCTCGAGTTCCTCGCGGTGGGCGCCTTCAAGGGCGAGATCGCCGGCTCCATCCTGTTGCTGGTGGGGCCGCCCGGTGTCGGCAAGACCAGCATCGGCCGCTCGGTTGCGGAGGCCCTGGGACGCGAATTCTACCGCTTCAGCCTCGGCGGCATGCGTGACGAAGCCGAGATCAAGGGCCACCGCCGCACCTATATCGGGGCCATGCCCGGCAAGTTCGTGCAGGCCCTGAAAGAGGTCAAGGTGTCCAACCCCGTGATCATGCTGGATGAGATCGACAAGATCGGTGCCTCCTTCCAGGGCGACCCGGCGTCGGCCCTGCTCGAGGTGCTGGACCCGGAGCAGAACAGCGAATTCCTCGATCACTACCTGGACCTGCGGGTTGATCTCTCCAAAGTACTGTTCATCTGTACTGCCAACCAGCTCGATACCATTCCCGGCCCGCTCCTGGACCGGATGGAATCTCTGCGCCTGGCGGGCTATATCGCCGAGGAAAAACTCGCCATTGCCAGGAACCACCTCTGGCCGCGGCTGCTGGAGCGCCACGGCCTGCAGGACGAGCAGTTGAAGATCAACGACGCCGCCCTGAAATTCGTGATCGAGAGCTACTGCCGTGAAGCCGGGGTCAGGAACCTCGAGAAACAGCTGGCCCGCATAATCCGCAAGTCCATAGTGGACCTGGTCGAGGGTCGCGAGGAGCGCATCCGCGTGGGCAAGAAGGATATCGAGAGCCTGCTCGGCCAGCCCGTGTTTCAGGCGGAAAAACTGCTGCGCGGCCCCGGCGTCGCCACTGGTCTCGCGTGGACCGCCATGGGCGGCGCCACCCTGGCCATCGAGTCCTCCCAGGTACATACGCTGAATCGCGGCTTCAAGCTTACTGGCCGCCTCGGTGACACCATGAAGGAGTCGGCGGACATTGCCTACAGCTACGTTGTCGCCCACCTCAGGGATTACGGCTGCGACCTCGATTTCTTCGACACCAGTCTGGTACACCTGCACGTCCCCGAGGGCGCCACGCCCAAGGATGGCCCCAGCGCCGGCATCACCATGGCCACTGCCCTGATCTCTCTGGCGCGCAAGGAGCGTATCAAGCGTCCCCTGGCCATGACCGGCGAACTCACCCTCACCGGTCAGGTCCTGCCGGTCGGCGGCATCCGTGAAAAAGTGATCGCGGCCCGGCGCATCAAGATCCCCGAGCTGATCCTGCCTGCCGCCAACCGCCGCGACTTCGAGGAGCTGCCGGATTATCTGCGCGAGGGGCTGCAGGTGCATTTTGCGCGCACCTACAGGGAGGTATTCGAGTTCGTGTTCCACGAACACCGGCGGGAGAAGGCGCTGCACTGAGCGTGCCTGTCCACGCTGTGAACCTCTGATCGGTGCCGCTCGTCCCGGCCGGAGCCGTTCCTGCCCTGGGAACTACGCCCGGCACCTGTTGCCTGCCACCAGGCCGATATTATGCCTGGCGGGGTGCGGCCAGGCGGGACATGCCCAGGGTGACAAGACCCAGGGCGGCGAGCAGGAGCCACCAGAACGGCACGGCCGGGATGTCCTCCTGGCGGAACGTTCCCTCCGGCTGCGCGGCACAGGCCGGCGTGGCCGGCGGATAGGTGACGGTGACGCTGCCCGCCGGGTTGAACTCGACCTCGAAGGTCAGCTCGGGGCGCCGGTCGTCGGGGATCTGCACCCAGGCGCCGTCCACGAACGCCCAGCCTGGCCAGCCGGTACCATTACCGCCGGCATCCACGGAGGCACCCGGCCACAGGACGAGGCCGGTGCCGGGTTGCCCGTTGCGCTCCTCCGCCACGCGCCCGCCGGGCGTGATCCAGCGGATCGTCACCGCAGGTGCCGAGGAACCGCTGAAACCGGCGAGGCCGTAGTCGACATAGGGGATATCATTAATGCATATGGCGTTGGCCGTGATTTGCAGTGCCTCCGGTGCGATCTCGCCGAAGTTGTAATTTACTCCCGCACTGCCGGGGCCCAGCGAGATCACGGAGAACACATCGGACAGCGAGTCGTCACCGACTGGCGAGCCGGCCACTGTACCGAGCTGGTCCAGCCCGTCGACCCAGCCACCCGGCTGTTGCTCCCTCACAGTATGGTTTCCCGGAGGCAGGCCGCTGAAGCGCCAGGAGCCGTTGGCGGCCGTGACCGTGGTCAGGCTGACGGGGCCCGTCAGTTCGATGGTGACGCCGCCGATGCCCGGTTCGCTCGCATCGAAGATACCGTCGTTGTTGGCGTCGAAGAAGACGTTGCCCGCCACGCTGGCCGGCAGGATCTCGGAGAAGTTGTTGTCGGGTGAGCCGCTGACTTCACCGGCATTGCCGTTGTCACCGAGCGTAATGCCGGTGATCTGGCTGCTCGTGGCAGACGGGTTGCCCGCCACGCCCGGCGACCCGGTGCTCCCCGCGTAAGGTACGATAGATCCTTGGGTGGTGACGCTGTTCAGTGTCTCCGGGGGTTGGGCGGGCTGGCAGACGGAGTAGCTGCCGGCGTTCAGCCCCGAGAACAGGTAGTTGCCAGAGGTATCTGTCACCGTCGTGGCGCGCAGCGGCCCCGCGCAGTCAACGCCGTCCCGCAACTCGAGGGCGACGCCCGGGAGCGGGCTGGAATCCCCGGGGATGAAGGAACCGTCCGGAATCGTCTGGTTATCGAGGAATACCTTGCCCGCGATGTAGCCGAGGGTACTTGCCTGCAAGGTTGCCTCGGCACGCCGGTCGTTGGGGCCGAGAGATGTTTGCAGTGCCCCCACCGGTATGACGTTCAGGTAGTCCCCGGGCTCGGGCGCGGTGACGTCGACCGTGATGGTGCAGCCACCTGGCGGGAGAACGGAGCCCGAATCGATTGCCACCGAGCTGGCATTGGCTGCGGCCGACACGCTTAGCGCCGGGCAGTCGGGATCGAGTGACAGCACCAGGGGGTCGGTTAGCTGCATCGCCCCGGGGGTCGAGGGGAGCGTGTCGACCAGGTCGGCCTGCAGGGTCGCCGGGGTGTCATTGTCATTCTCGAGGATGATACGCAGGGTCGCGGAGACGCCGGGGGCGGTCACCGGTGGCAGAAATTCCTTGCGCACCACGGGCGGCTCGCTGACCACGATCTGCGCCTGCGTGCCGGGTGCATTGTCGATGCCTTCGAAGCTTGTGACATCGCCTTCGGGAATCTCGTTGGTATACGTACCCGCCAGGTTCGAGTAGACATCGACCGTTACGGTACAGCTGTCGCCGGGACTGTCCGCCTGCGCGAGGCTGGCGCTCGCCAGGGTAATGTCCCGGCCGTTGGCGTTTCCGCTCACTACGCCGTCTGTGCAGTCCGTTGACAGGTTGGGCGGCACTGCGAGCACCAGGTCATCCGGCAGCGTATCCGTGAACGTCACTTCCGTAAGTGCGATCGTGTTCGGGTTCTGCAGGCGGATGGTGAGCGGCGCGACCGCGCCAGGGAGCCGTGAGGCCACGCCAGTCGAAAAGCCATTGGGGTTGCCGACATCAAGGGTGAGCCCGCTGAAGGCCTTGTTGACGATGATGCGCTGACGCACCTGCAGTTCCCCGGTTGCCGGCGGGTGTGCTACCGGGTCGCCGTTGACGATAGCCGAGTTCGCCGGAATCGTGTTGGTATAGGTACCCTCTGTCGCCGCCACTACATCGACTTCGAGGAAGCAGCTTGTGGCAGTGCCGCCTACCGCAGCGCCCAGGGAGCCCCCCGCGATCGCAATGCTGTCGCTGCCTGGCAGAGTAACTGTGGCCGCCCCACAGCTGGTGATCGGGTTGGGTGTCGGTGCATTGACGAGGCCGGCGGGATAGGTGTCAGTCAGTGAAAAGCTGGTGATCGCCGTATCCGCGCCATTGAGGAACTCGATGCGCAGCCGCGAACGTTCATCCGCACCAACCACCCTCGGCGTGAACTGTTTGCTGATACCGAAGTCACTGGTCGTGCTCAGGCTGCTTTCCGCGAAGGTCGTGCTGTTGGTCGCAGCCTGGTCCGTCGAGATCGCGTCACGGGGAATCCGGTTGACGATGGTGTCGACGATTTTTGACGACACCTGCGCCGAGAAGCTGCAATCCTCGCCGGCAGGGAGGCTCGCCCCGGAGAGGCGCAGGCTGGTGGCGCCGCCCGCGCCGGTCACGATACCACCGACACAGGTCGTGGTGGCCTCTGGCGCCGGCGCGAGATACATGCCGTTGGGCGCGGCGCCTTCCGTGCCATCCACGGTGAACCAGTCGAC
Organism: Haliea sp.; assembly: GCF_040221975.1. GTDB lineage: Bacteria > Pseudomonadota > Gammaproteobacteria > Pseudomonadales > Halieaceae > Haliea. Next base: position 36,926 of record NZ_JAVJWR010000016.1, on the reverse strand, counting down.
CAGGCCCAGGTTGGTGAGGTCCTGTGCGGAGTCATTGGTGATCAGCACAGTCAGCGTGGCGGTCTGTCCCGGGGCGATGGTGCCCGGGGTGATGGACTTCGAGATCAGGGGCTCGCCTGCGGGCTCATAGCGCAGTGTCGCGGTTACGGTGGTGCTGTTGACGATGCCATTGTCTGCGGTGATGCCGCCGGGCGGTATCTCGTTGACCCAGTCGCTGGTGCCCGATGCGACCACGTCGATCAACAGGGCACAGGTGCTGCTGGGCGCCAGCGTGGCGCCGCTGATCGAGACCGTGGAGGCACCGGGGGCCGCGCTGATAAGCGGCGCACCGGCACAGGTGCTGTAGGCGTTCGCAGGACTCGCCACGGTCATGCCCGCGGGCAGGTTGTCGGTGGCTTCGATGCCGGTGATGGGCTGTGAAGGGTCGATGTTGCGGAAGCGCAGTTCCAGGGTGCTGAGCCCGCCACTACTGGTGCTCGCGGGCGTGAACAGCTTGCTGCTGTCGAGCGCAGGGGTGTAGCTGATGGTGGCGGAATCCTGCAGCGTGCCGATATTCGTGCTGCTGCCATCCGCATTCGGACGCACGCCCGATGCCTCCGCTGTATTCGCGTAGGCACCTGCCGGGCCGACGACATCGATTTCGACGGCGCATACACCCGGGCTGCCACCGCCGGTGACGGCAGGCACGGTGCCGCTATTCAAGCTCACGGAGGACGTCCCCGACACCGCGGTGACGGTGCCGCCGCAGCTGTTGCTTACATTCGCGGGTGCCGCCACTTGCAGCTGCTGAAAAGGCCCGTCGTCGGGAAGCGTGTCGCTGAAGACGACGGAATTCAGGGGTTCGGCGGCGAAGTTTCGCAGCTCAAGGCGCAGCCGGGCGGGCACCCCCTCAAGCTTGCTGGTGGCACTCGCGCCATCGATGGTCTTGATGAAGGACACCGGTGAGCGAAAGCTGATCGATACAGTGTTGGAAGCGCCGCCGTTGCAGACTTGGCCGCCACCCTCCGTGAAGCAGACCCTGCCAGCCTCGATCTGGTTGCTGGTACTGCTGGTCGCGTCAGGGGCGATCATAGCCCAGAAGCTGACCGTGCACTCACCCGCGCTGTCCGGTGCGCTCCGCGCCGGAACCGTGCCGATGGTGAAGTTGATGCTGGCGTCACCCGTGGCGGCGCCATTGGTCGCCAGCGGCCCACACGTCCCGACGGGCGTGACGCTGGGCTCGTAGATACCACCCATGAGCAGGGTCGAGTCGTTCTGCAGTGTATCCTGCAGCGTCACTGCCGCGAGCTCACCATTCGAGAAGTTCTGGATGGTGACCGAGTAGTTCACCGCATCGCCGGGAGCGGCGTTCGACGGGCTCCGGCTCTTGAGCACGCGCAGGCGGTCGGCGACAATCACCGTGGCCGACTCAGCCTGACTCACGATCCCCGTGGGGCTGGTGACTTGAACCGCCCCCTCGGGGATGCTGTTGGTGTAGCTGACCGGCGTCTCAGCGGAGCCGACGACACCGGTGAAAGCCACCGTGATGGTACAGCTGCTCTCGGCCGGGATGTCGAATCCCGATACCGTGAAGCCCGATCCGCCCCCCGCGAGCGCTTCGCTGCCGCCACAGCTGTTGCTGATATCGGCAGGGCTGGCGATACTCAGGCCACCCGTCGGGGCACCGATCGGGTCATCCGTGAAGCTGACGACGGTCAGCGGCGTGTTCGCCGCATTGCTCAGCGTTATGGTGAACTGCCCCTGCTCGCCACTGGCCAGGATTGTCGGCGTGAAAGCTTTCTGCACAGCCAACGGCGAGCGCACGCGAACATTCGCGGTGGCATCGCCGGCCGGGGTCAGGCCCTGGTCCGAGCTGAAGCTGCTCGCCTGGATGCGGTTGGTGGCACTGACCTGGTAGCTGCCATCGGTCTGGCGCCCGCGTATGGGAATATCGATCGTGCAGCTGCTGCCCGCCGGCACGGCGACCCCGCTGATATCGACGCCAGCGGCGGCACCGGTGGTCAGCGCGGCGACAGCAGCGCCGACAAGGCAGCTGCCCGATGCCGCGGTGCCGGTGGGTTCGATGATGGCGCTGCCCCCGGCGGTTGGGAAGGTGTCGGTAAAGGCGATGCCGCTGAGGTCGATATTCGGGTCGCTATTCGTGATCGTTACACGCAGGGTGCGCGCGCTGCTGCCGAGAACAAGCGTGCTGCCTCCCACGAATGTCTTGCTGACCGTCGGGCGGCTGACCGCCCGCACCGTATAGGCCTGGTTGCCACCCGAGCCGTTCGCGCCGCCATCGGCGGCCACTTCCCCTGCAGGGATAGCATAGCTCAGTGAGGTGCCGCTGCCGTTTGTAGAGCGGGCAAGCAGCGGCACGTCCACGTAGCACTCATCGTTGGCGGGTATCGACAGGCCGGAAAATGCGATTGAGCCAGAGCCCTGCACCGCCGTAACCGTGCCGCCGCCGCAGGTCGTCGAGCCCGGTCCGGCGACGACCAGGGAAGCACTGCCGCTATCCGGCAGGACTGTGCTGTCGGTCGTGTTGTAACTTGCGTTGGTGATCGCAGTGTTACCATTGTTCTGGAGCGAGACCCTAACGCTGGTGATCTCACCCGGGAACACTGTCGTGGCATTGGGCGGTGTGGCACCCGGGTTCACCGTGACGGCAAAATTGAGGTTTTGCTGGGCCTGCGCGAGCATGGACGCAGAGGAAAGCAGCATGAGGGCGGCCACGCGAGCCGATATCGAACGCCCAGCGCTCATTTGTTTCAATCGCGGTTGTACCGGCTTCATGATCGCCCTTGAGCAAATAAAATAGCGGTGATGCTAGCATGGCGTTCCCGCGATGACTATCCATTGCAGGCAGTTGCTCCGGGCGTCCGAACCCTGACGCTACCCATGAGCGCCATTGCTAGCGGCGGCGCCTGTGTGTTGAGGCTCTCTCAGTCGGCCTTCGAAGAAATCATGACAGCAAACCCTCGGTACTTCGCGCACTTCGCACAGGTATTCTGCGCGAACCTGCGCGAGCTGGCACAGCGCCTGATCGACCGCGAGGCACTGAGGGCCGTCGCGGCCTCCGAGTGAGGGGCTCCCGGAGCATAGGGCATGCCAACGGCCTGCTCAGGGTCGACTGCTCGCTGAGTCCAGGGCCAGCACGTGGCTGTACGTCGCTGAATACAACCATCAGTGTAGAGGGCACAGCAGCACAGGGAGTTACCCCGGTACTCGCGCCTTTACCACCGCCCGCCGCGGCGCGGGGTAGCCCTCGATCGTGCGACTCGAATCCTTCGGGTCAAGGAAGTCGGCGAGTGATTGGAACCGCATCCACTCCGTAGCCCGCTGCTCCTCGACAGTGGTGACCGATACATCCACCAGCGCCTCGTCCACGAACCCCAGTTTGCGCAGCCACCCCAACAGCGTGTCGCAGCTGGGCAGGAACCAGACATTGCCCATGCGCGCGTAACGCCCTTCTGGCACCAGGGTGGCGCCGGCGGGTCCCTCGATGACCAGGGTTTCCAGTACCAGCTGGCCGCCGGGGCGCAGGCAGGCCTTCAGCTCCTGCAGGTGGTCCAGGGGCGAGCGGCGGTGGTAGAGAATGCCCATGGAAAATACGCTGTCGAAGGCGGCGAGTTTCGGTGGCACATGCTGGATGCCAAGCGGCAGTACCCAGACGCCGGGCTGCCGCAGGTACTTTTGCAGGGCCCAGTACTGGAGCACGAACAGCGGTGTGGGGTCGATGCCGATCACTTCCGTGGCGCCAGCCCCGGCCATGCGCCAGCAGTGATAGCCGCTGCCGCAGCCGACGTCGAGTACCCGTCGGCCCGCCAGCGGGTCGATATGCGGCTGCAGGCGGTCCCACTTCCAGTCCGAACGCCACTCGGTGTCGATATGCACGCCGAACAGCTCGAAGGGGCCCTTGCGCCAGGGGTGCAGCAATTGCAGGGCTTTGCGCAGCGTGGCGCGGGCATCGGGGTCCAGAGGCGGGCTGCAGTCGGCGCCGACCCGGCCGCGGTCTAGGTGGATTCTGTCGGTTGCAATGTCGGGCAACGCCTCCAGGGCGGCCAGCCAGCGCGGCAGGTCGCCGTAGCGTTCCACCGCGAGGCCGCGGGCGAGCTGGGCCGGCAACAGCTCTGCCCAGGGTGCCAGCTCTGTTTTCTGCCAGCGTTGAATCAGGGGTTGGTAGTCGATCATTTCAGGGCGATGAGAGAGGCGAAGTTGAAGCACTGGAACCAGACGTCGCAGCTGCCGAAACCGGCGCCGCGAATGCGCTGTTTGTGTTCGCTGAGGGTTTCGCGCAGCAGTACGTTCTCGATGGCATTGCGCTTGCCGGCGATCTCCAGGTCGCTGTAGCCGTTGGCGCGCTTGAATTGGTGATGCAGGTCGATATTCAGGGCGTCCAGATGCGGGTCCTCGAAAGTCACCTTCTCCGACAGCACCATGATGCCGCCGGGGCGCAGGCCATCGTAGATGCGCTGGATTATGGCAGTGCGCTGCTCGCGGGCAATGAACTGCAAGGTGAAGTTGAGCACTACCACCGAGGCATCCTCGATGGTGACGTCCTGCACGTCGGCACAGACCAGTTGTACCGGAATGTCGTGGCTGTCGGTGGCGATGACGGTCTGGCAGCGCTCCAGCATGGCGGCGGAGTTGTCGACACCGATGATCAGGCAGTCCCGGTGCTGCACCTGCTGGCGCATGGCCAGGGTCGAGGCGCCGAGGGAGCAGCCGAGGTCGTAGAGTCGGCTGCCCGGCGTGGCGAAGCGGCCCGCCAGCAGGCCGGTCATGGCGACGATGGTGGTGTAGCCCGGTACCGAGCGCTTGATCATGTCGGGGAAGACCTGCGCCACGCGGTCGTCAAACTGGAACGCTGCGGGTTCGGTGACGGTCTGGGTATAGAGCGTATCGCGGTTGTCGGTCACGGCGGCGGTTTCGCGGGTTTCGGGGCTGGCGCGGAAGTCTATCATGGATGTACTCGCGGCCCGAATAGCGCACAATACGGCCCGCGAAATTCCCCGGAGCAGGCAGATGAAAGGCACTCACGAGTACGCGGGTGACCCGCGCAACGAAGACATACTGATCGACATCAACGGCGAACTGTTTCCCCGCGCCGAGGCGCGCATCTCGGTATTTGACTCGGGATTTATCCTCGGCGACGGTGTCTGGGAAGGGCTGCGGGTGGAGAGCAACACCGTGCTGTTCCTTGAGCGCCACCTTGAGCGCCTCTTCGAAGGCATGAAAACGCTGGATTTCCAGCCGGATTTCAGCCGCGAGGAACTCGCAGCGCGCCTGTATGCCATGCTGGCGGCCAACGACATGCGCGATGGTGTCCACATCCGCCTGATGGTGTCCCGCGGCGTCAAGGCCACCCCCTACCAGGACCCGCGCATGACCATCACCCCGCCAACGGTGGTGATCATTCCCGAATACAAACAGGCTCTGCCGGAAGTGGTGGACAAGGGCGTGCGCCTGTATACGGTGTATGTGCGCCGCGGCTACTCCGATGTGCAGGACCCGACCCTGAACACCCATTCCAAGCTGAACTGCATCACTGCCTGTATCCAGGCCACCAAGGCCGGTGCCGACGAGGCACTGATGCTGGACCCGCACGGCTTTGTCGCCACCTGCAACTCCACCCATTTCTTTATTGTCCGCCGCGGCGAAATCTGGACCTCCACCGGCGATTACTGCCTCGACGGCATCACCCGCGGCAAGGTGCTGGAGATGGGCCGGGAACTGGGCATCGCGGTGTGCGAGAAGAACTTTACCCTCACCGATGTCTACAACGCCGAGGAGGCCTTCGTGACCGGCACCTTCGCCGGCCTGGTGCCGGTGACCGAGGTCGATGGCCGGGTCATCGGCGAGCCTGGTGCCGGGCGGGACATGGTGCGGCGTTTGCAGGCCCAGTACCGGACCACGGTGGCGCGTTATATCGATGGTCCCGGCAAGCAGCATCCGCGGGGTTGAACCATGAGCGTACAGCGTATTGCCATGTGGTCGGGTCCGCGCAATATCAGCACTGCCCTGATGCGGGCCTTCGAGAACCGGGAGGACTGCGCGGTCGTCGATGAACCGTTCTATGGTTACTACCTGAAGAGCACCGGGCTTGAGCACCCGGACGGCGCCGCGGTCATGGCCAGCATGAGCTGCGACTGGCGCGAAGTGGCGCGGCAGCTCTGCGAGGAGTTGCCCGCCACGGCGGACGCCGCGACCTATTTGGTGTTCTACCAGAAGCACATGACCCAGCACATCCTGCCGGCCATGGACATGGGCTGGACCGACCGCCTGCAGAACTGTTTCCTGATCCGCGAGCCGCGGCGGATTATCGCTTCCTACGCCAAGGTCCGGCCACAATTCGCCATCGAGGAGCTGGGCTTCCCGCAGCAGTGGGCACTGTTCCAGCGGGTGGCGGACCGGCTCGGCGAGGCGCCGCCGGTGATTGACTCCGCCCGGACCCTGGGCGATCCGGAGGGCGTGCTGCGCGCCCTGTGCATCCGCGTTGGCATTGCCTTCAGTGCGCGCATGCTGCACTGGCCGGCGGGACGGCGCGCCAGCGACGGGGTCTGGGCGCCGCACTGGTACGCCGCGGTGGAGCGCTCCACCGGTTTCGAGCCGGTCAATGAAGTGCCTCTGGAGGCACTGCCGGTGCCGCCGGGCTGCGAGGGGATGTGTGAGGAGGCGGAGGCGATCTATGACCGCCTGCTGGACCATGCGCTGTAATACATGGCCAGTCGGCTCAGCCAGGCGCGTGCCGGGTTCAGTTTCTGCACAGGGTTACCCGGGCGGCGTTACCTCGTGTTTATCCCAATTTGCAAGTAGAGTCTCGATCACTTTCATGCCCACCAGGTAGGCATTCTCCAGCGCGGCATCCAGTCCCGCATAGCTGTCGTGCTGTTCCTCGCGCAGGTATTCCGCGGCGGTCTTGCCTGGGGGCGGCAGGGTGAAGTTGGAGGCGGTGCGCAACACCATGACGCGGTGCTTGTCGACCTTGCCGGCTTCGTGCAGGTAACTGAGTGACTGGTAAGTGCCGGTGTCTTCCATCGCTGAACTGACGAACTCGCCCTCGCCGTTGGTCCAGTATCTTACCCACTCGTTGGCCCAGTCGTTGAGCAGGGTGCCATGCCAGAAGGTCATTGCGGCCAGCTGGTCACCCTTGATCACTTTCGGCGGCTGTTGTCCCACCGGGTAGTCCACATAGGGCTTGCGGGCCGCGGCCAGGGTTTCGTGGTCGGGCAGTTCCATGCCTGCGGTAAGTTCATAGGCCCAGTTCACCAGGCCGGTGTTGAGCCGGAACACTTCGCCCAGGTTGTAGCGCTTGCGCTGCGGGTCGCCCGGCCCCTGGCTGAACAGGGGGAAGTAGCCGTGTTTCCAGTCCGCCGGGATTTCCCGGGCGTCGATCTCGTGAGCGAGGTCGCCATCGACCAGCCACTCGGCCCAGGCCACCGAACCCAGCGAGGCGTCCGCCGGGTCGAAGCCGGAAATGCCCGCTACCAGCCAGTAGGCCTTGCTCAGGTCGAAGCGCGGGTCCAGGCCCAGGGCCATGACGCTGGCAGCGGCGTTGGCCGTGCCCATGCCGGTGACGATGCCGAGGATGCCGGATTCCAGGTTCATGTGGATGTCGTGGTGCATGTGCGGTGTCGGGAAGCGGGTATCCAGCGGCACACGTTCGTACCAGCGCTGGAATTCACCGGCGTCATCGCCCGTGTCGGCACCGGTCTCGAACATGGTGACAACCACGACCTTGACCGGGATTGGACCCGGGGCAGCAGTTTCTGCCTGCGCGGGGAGTGCCAGCAGGGCGCAGAGCAGGGAAAGCAATACAGGTTTCAGCATGGTGGACTCGTCTCCGCTGTTAAAAGGTGCTGGACAGCGACAGGCCCCAGACCCGTGGTTCATTGGTGAAGCCGGTCAGGTTATTGAAGTCGATCGCGCCCTGCACGTTTTCCTCGTCGGTAATGTTGCGGCCGAACAGGGCCACTTCATGGCTGCCGTCACGCAGGCGCCAGCCCAGTCGCAAACCGCCCTCGAACTGGCCGTCAGTGACAAACTCGGCGGCATCATAGAGGAGCAGCTGGGTGTCACCCTGGTAGGACCAGTCGGTGAAGGCAAACAGTTCAGATTCGCGGCCCACCGGGACGGTCCAGGAGGCGGTGAAGTTGAAGGTGGTCTCCGGCGCCTGGGGGAAGGGATTGCCATCCACGAATACCAGGCCATCGCCGTCAACCGGATTGCGGATGGTACAGGCGCCACTGCCGCAGGGACCGACCCGCAGACTGCGGTCCTCGATTTCAGTATCGGCATAGCCGGCGCCGACCGTGACCGCGAAGTTGTCGGTAATGGCCCACTCGATGTCGAGTTCGCCGCCCTGGCCGTTGCCCTGTTCGGCGTTCACCAGCTGGATCGAGTTGTCCACACCGCCCACGGCGGTGAACTGGATGTCATCGACTTCGTAGTAGAACAGGGCGGCGTTGAGGCGCATGCGCCCCTCCAGGAATTCGGCCTTGTAGCCAAGCTCGAAGGAGGTAATGGTCTCGGAATCGGCAATCGAGGGCGCAGCGCCAAAGGCGACATCGCGGCCCTGGATGGTGGGCGCGCGGAAGCCGGTGCCGACCCTGGCCCAGTACAGGGAGGTATCGCTGGCGGCGAAGGACAGGGCGAGATCGCCGCTGACCTGGTCGTCGGACACGCTCTCCTGGAAACCGGGTGCGAAGAAGTCTTTCTCGTCATCGGTCCAGCGCAGGCCGGCGGTCAGGGTCCAGGCCTCGGTGAGAGCATAGTCAGCCTGGCCGAACACGGCCACCGAGGTATTTTCATGGGTGACTGTGGTTGGCGGCACAAAGAAGGGGCTGGTTTCGACATCCAGGTCGGAATCGAAGTAGAACAGGCCTGCCTGCCAGTTGAGGCGCGCGCCGCTATTGCTGGAGAGCCGGAACTCCTGGGTAAACTGCTGGACATCGGCCGAGTCCTGGGTCTGGGAGGGGAAGGGGATGAAGCCCGGACCCATGAACGGCAGGAATGCGGCGCCGAAGCCGCCGTCGATATCGCCGAGGCTGCGGCCCCTGGCGTCCTCACCGGCGGTGATGGAGGTCAGGGTGACGCTGTCGACGTCGTATTCCACCTTCAGGTTGACGCCGGTGTTGCGGTATTTCTGCGGGTTGTTGTCGCCCTCGTCGAAGAACACGGTGTCGCGAATGTAGTTGTCATTGAGCTTGTTGCTGCCGGTGTTGAAGATATTGGCGCGGAATACGGCGGCGGTGCCGTCGAGGTCGCGGTGGTGGGCGCCCAGCAGTGCGCTCATGCGATCATTGGGCTCGAACAGCAGGAAACCCTTCACCGCCTTTTCGGTAAATCCACCCAGGGCATTGTTTTCGCCGCTGAAAGCGTTATCGATCCAGTCGCCACGGCTCTGGTACAGCACTGCGATACGTCCGGCGACAGTGTCGGTGAGGCCACCGCCGACCGCACCTTCGAAGTTCAGGGTATCGAGTTCGCCGATGTCCACCTTGGCGCGGCCTTCCAGTTCCCGGGTCGGCTTGCGGGAGTCGAACTTGACGATGCCGGCGGTGGTGTTGCGACCGAACAGGGAGCCCTGGGGCCCGCGCAGGACTTCCACCTGCTCGACGTCAAACAGCGGAAAGCTTTTCAGCACCACATTTTCCTTCACGACCTCGTCCATGATGATGGATACGGGCTGGGAGGCGGCGAGGTCGAAGTCGATGTTGCCGAGGCCGCGAATGTAGAACCGCGGTGCGACGCGACCGTTGGAGGACTCGACATACAGACCGGGTACCCGGGCGGAAAGGCCGCGTATGTCCGCGCCACCCTCGAACAGGGCAGAAAAGCGCTCACCACTCAGGGTGGCGACTGACAGCGGGACATCCAGCAGGCTCTGCTCGCGCTTTTGCGCGGTGACGATGATCTCTTCCAGCTGCGCCAGGGCCGGGGCCGTCGCTGTGGTGGCCGCCACCAAGGCAGTGGCAAGGGTCAGCCGGGGTACGGTAATCCGCTTCATGGATGAGTCTCCTGAGTAAACTGGTGGGATGCAGTCGGTGATTTCTTGCGGATAGCTGGCGGGTTCTGGTGCCCACTGCTGGCCTTGTCGGCGCATTTGTGCAAAGTTACTCCCCTGCAGCGGCGGACGCAGCCCCCCGCGGCAAAAATACCGGAATTTGCCCATGTTTATGGGCGCTCGATTGCGCTGGGTCCCTGCGAACGGGGGACGGGAGAATGCCTGTGTTGAAGTTGTTCGCGCCCTGGCTGCTGCTGGGTGTGCTGTGCCCGCCGCTGGCGGTCGCAGGCCCGGCCAGCGGCGCCGACCTGATTGTCTATGGCGACTACCTGCTGACCATGGATCCGGCACAGCCGGAGCTCAAGGATGCTGCAGTGGTGGTGCGCGACAGTGTGATTGTGGACGTGGGGCCGCGGGAGCGAATCGACCGGGCCTGGGTGGCAGAGGCCAGCATTCCGGGAGTGGGCCGGGTGCTGATGCCCGGCCTGGTCAATGGCCACACCCACACCGCCATGACCCTGTTCCGGGGCATGGTCGACGATCTCGACCTGATGACCTGGCTGAACCACTACGTGTTTCCCATGGAGGGTCGCTTTGTTACCCCCGGGTTTGTGCGCACCGGCACCGAACTGGCGTGCTGGGAGATGATCCGCGGCGGCACCACCACCTTCGTCGACATGTATTTCTATCCGGACGAAATCGCCGCTGTAGTCGAGCGCTGTGGCCTGCGGGCCGTGATCGGTTCTCCGCACATTGATTATCCCAGCCCCGGCTTTAACGGCTGGGATGATTCCTTCGCCGCTGCCGCGGATTTTGTCGCTCGCTGGCAGGGCCGGCATCCCCGCATCACGCCCGCCTTCGCGCCGCATGCGCCCTACACGGTCTCGGCCGAGCACCTGCAGGCCACGGTGGAAAAAGCCACCCAGCTCAACGCCCTGGTGACCATGCACCTGGCGGAAGCGCCGGCGGAGACCGAGTTTGTCGCCGCGCAGTACGGCACCAGTCCGGTGCACCACGTGGCGGCGCTGGGTCTGTACCAGCTGCCGCTGATTGCGGCGCATATGGTGCAGCTGGACACCGCGGACATTGCCCTGACCGCCGAGGCCGGGGTGGGTGCGATTCACAATCCCACCTCCAACATGAAGCTGGGTGCGGGTATTTCTCCGGTGCCGGCGATGCTGGCGGCGGGGGTAAATGTCGGCCTGGGCACGGATGGCGCAGCTTCCAACAATGACCTGGACCTGTGGGAGGAGGTGCGCATGGCGGCCCTGCTGCACAAGGTCGCCAGTGGCGATCCCACCGCGATGCCTGCCGGCCAGGCCCTGGCCATGGCAACGCGACTGGGCGCGGCGGCCATTCACATGGGCGCGACCATCGGCCAGCTGAAGACGGGAATGCAGGCAGACATGATCCAGCTCGATGTCGGCCAGACCCGGCACATGCCCCTGTACGACGTGCAATCCCACCTGGTGTACGTGCTCGACAGCCAGGACGTGCAGACGACCATTGTCGCCGGCCAGGTGCTGATGCGGGATCGGCAGGTGCTGTCCATTGATGAGTCGGCGCTGCGTGCAGAGGTGACCCGGGCCAGCGCCCGCATCCGCAAGGCCCTGCGTGAAAAGCAGTAGGGCAGCTACTGACCTTTTGCCGCCAGCAGCTGCTCCAGTTCCGGCATGATGCTGGCGAGCTCCGGCTTGTTGGCGCGGATCTCTGCTGCGGTCAGGCCGTGCAGTTCGTGCGGAAATACCAGCCAGTCGTTGGTCTCGTGGATGTAGTAATCCGGCACCCGCTCGGTCTGGTTGTTGCCGGGCTTGTAGTAGGGGGTGGCGATGCGGATGTCCGGCGTGTTCTTCTTGCAGGCCTGGTGCAGGTCGTGGATCACCTGTTCAATGGACAGGCCCGAGTCGTGCACATCGTCGACGATCAGCAGTGAATCCTCGGATTCCAGTTGCTTTATGAGGTAGGTCAGGCCGTGCACCTTGACGTGGCGGCTGCGTTCGCCGATGCCGGTGTAGGAAGAGGTGCGGATGGCGATGTGGTCCGCTTCCAGGCCCAGCACATCCAGTAGTTCCTGCACCGCGATCCCTACCGGCGCCCCGCCGCGCCAGACGCCGACGATGTAGTTGGGTCGATAGCCGCTGGTATACACCTGCCAGGCCAGCCTGAAGGAATCTTCCAGCAACTGCTGGGCGCTGATGTAGTGCTTGTGCATGGTGCTGCCTTCCTCACGCCGTGGGCGAGCTGTGAAGGCGCAGAGATTAGCACAGCTTGTTCGCTATGGTGCCTCCGCAGGTCATTGCGTAAACTGCGGCCTTTCGGAATATGTCTGCCAGAGGGAGCGAGCAGCACCATGGAACACGGTCACCCGTCTGCTGCAGGCCCGCTGGAGCGATTTTTTCGCTTGTCCGAGCACGGCACCACCGTCCGCACCGAGCTGATTGCCGGCGCCACCACCTTCGTCACCATGGCCTACATCATCTTCGTCAACCCGCAGCTGATGGCCGCCGCGGGCATGGACCCGCAAGCCGCTTTCGTCGCCACCTGCCTGGCGTCGGCCCTGGCCTGCTGGCTGATGGGCCTGTACGCCAACTGGCCCGTGGGGCTGGCGCCGGGCATGGGCCTGAACGCTTTTTTCACCTACACCGTAGTCGCCGACCTGGGCTACAGCTGGCAGGTGGCCCTGGGGGCCGTCTTTTTGGCCGGCGTGCTGTTTGTGATCATGAGCGTCACCCGCCTGCGGCGCTGGATGCTGGACAGCATACCCATTGACCTGCGGGTGGCCATGGGCGCGGGCGTGGGCCTGTTCGTGGGCTTCATCGGCCTCAAGAGCGGCGGCATTATCATCGCCAGTGACGCCACCTTTATCACCCTGGGCGACCTGGCGGCGCCAGAGCCCTTCCTGGCGGCGCTGGGCTTCCTGGTCATCGCCATCCTGTCCATCCGCCAGGTGCACGGCGCGATCATTATTGGCATCCTCGCCATTACCGCCATCGCCCTGGGCTCGGGTCTGGTGCAGTTCCAGGGGCTGGTGGCGGCACCGCCGAGCATGGCGCCGATCTTCCTGCAGCTGGATATCCCCGGGGCCCTGGATGTGGCCATGACCAGTGTCATCATCGCCTTCCTGTTCGTGAACCTGTTTGACACCGCCGGCACCCTGCTGGGCGTGGCCACCCGCGCCGGCCTGGTGCAGCCGGACGGCAGCATCCGCAACCTGGACCGGGCGCTGAAGGCGGACAGCACCTCCAGTGTAGTTGGCGCTTTCCTCGGCTGTGCCCCGGTGACCAGCTATGTCGAGAGCGCCGCCGGTGTCGCCGCCGGTGGTCGCACGGGCCTGACCGCAGTCACCGTGGGTACCCTGTTTCTGGTGGCCATTTTCTTCGCGCCGCTGGCCGCCATGGTGCCGGCCTTCGCTACTGCGGGCGCACTGATCTACGTGGCCATGCTGATGCTGACCAGCCTGCAGAGCCTGCTCTGGGAGGACATGACCGAGGTGGTGCCGGCGCTGCTTACCGTGGTGATGATCCCGCTGACGTTTTCCATCGCCAACGGTATCGCGGTCGGCTTCATCAGCTACGTGGCGATCAAGCTGTGCGTTGGCAGATACCGGGATATCTCGCCCGGAGCCTGGTTCCTGGCGCTGATTTTCATCGCCAAGTTTGCATTGATGTAAGCCCCCGCCTCCCCCGGTATAATCCCGATCATGAAACCAGCCGCCTATCCCAACGATCCCGAGCACCTCTGGGAACACTTTTACCGCATTTCGCAGATTCCGCGGCCCTCGAAAGCCGAGGACGCGGTGCGCGACTACGTGATCGGGCAGGCCGAGGCCCACGACTACGGGTGGCAGCTGGATGCCATCGGCAACCTGGTGGTCTACGTGCCGGCGTCACCCGGGCGCGAGCACCACGGCACGGTAATCATCCAGAACCACCTGGACATGGTGACGGTGAAGACCGGCGACAAGGTCCACGATTTCCTTGCCGACCCCCTGAGCCTGAAGGTCGAGGACGGCTGGTTGCTGGCGGACCAGACCACGCTCGGTGCGGACAACGGCATCGGCTGTGCGGCGGCGCTGGCGGTGATGACCGATACCGATGTCCAGCACCCGCCGCTGGAGCTGCTGTTTACCGTGGACGAGGAAACCGGCCTCGGCGGCGCCCTGGGGCTGGATGCCAGCCTGCTCAGCGGCGAGGTGATGCTGAACCTGGACACCGAGGACTGGCACGAACTGTACATTGGCTGCGCCGGGGGCGGCGGCTGGGTCTTCACCGGGCGCTACCCGCTGGCGGCAGCCGCCGACGACCTGTCGTACTGGAGCCTGGAAGTGAAGGGTCTCGCCGGCGGTCACTCCGGCGTCGAGATCCATCACCAGCTCGGCAATGCGCTGAAACTGCTGGCGGAGAGCCTTGCGGATGTGGACGCGGTGCAGCTGATTGCCGCCAGTGCCGGCGTTGCCCACAACGTCATCCCGCGGGAGGGCACTGTGACCTTTGCCTGTGCACCCGGGCAGGCCCGGGCCCTGGCAGAGCGCCTGGATTCCCTGTTGGCGCGCTGGCGCAGTTACCTGCCGGCGGCGGATCATGCCGTCTCTCTCGGGCTGACGCCGGTCGAGCCGCAGCCGCTGCTGAGCGCGGCGGACAGCCAGCGTCTGCTGGCGGTGCTGGCCGCATTCCCCCACGGCGCCCAGGCCTACAGCCTGGCCCAGCCCGCGGACCTGGTGGATCTCAGTGTCAACCTGGCGCGACTGCAACTGCGGGACGGTGCCCTGGAGCTGGAGGCGAGCTACCGCTTCTTCAACGCCGAACAGGCGCTGCCGCTGCGCACCGGGGTGGAGGCGCTGGCCCGGCTGGCGGGTCTGGAGATCCGGCGTATTGACGGCTATCCCGGCTGGCAGCCGGATTTTGCCAGCCCCATGCTGGCCCGGGCCAAGGCCCTGCATCAGCGTCTGTTCGACAGCGAGCCGGCGGTCAAGGCCATTCACGCCGGCCTCGAATGCGGGATCCTCAAGAGCAAGAAACCGGATACGGATATTCTCTCCTTCGGTCCCACCATCCGCGGTGCCCACTCGCCGACCGAGCGCCTGCGCATCGATACCGTGCCGCCCTTCTGGCACTTCCTGACCGCCCTGCTGGCGGAACTCTGATACCCACAAGGATTACCCTCATGTTGGAAACGCTGCCCCAGGTTCCTGAAGACTCCATCCTCGGCCTCGCCGCCGCCTGCCGTGCGGATCCGAACCCGCAGAAGGTGGACCTCACAGTCGGGATCTACATGAATGAAGAGGGCGTGTGCCCGGTGTTCGATGCCGTGAGCCTGGCCCAGCAGGCCCTGGTCGAGGAGGAAACCACCAAGGCCTACATGCACCCCGCCGGCGATCCGCTGTTCAACCAGGGGATCCAGCGCCTGGTGCTGGGCGAGGATAGCCCCGCCCTCGTGGATGGCCGGGTCAGCAGCATCCAGACGCCGGGCGGCTGCGGCGCCCTGCGCATCGGTGCGGAAGTCATCAACCTTGCGGTGCCGGGAGCGCGGGTGTGGGTCTCGGACCCGACCTGGCCGGTGCACATACCGCTGCTGGGTAGCGTCGGCCTCGAGTTTGCAACCTACCGCTACTACGAGCCCGCCAGCCACAGCGTCAATTTTACGGCCATGGTGGATGATCTCGGGCAGGCGCAGCAGGGTGACGTGGTGCTGCTGCACGGCTGCTGCCACAATCCCTGCGGTGCGGACCTGTCGCTGGAGCAGTGGGGCGTGATCGCGGACATGGCCTCGCGGCAGGGCTTCCTGCCCTTCGTCGATATCGCCTACCAGGGGCTGGGTGATGGTCTGGAGGAAGATGCCGCCGGTCTGCGGCTGCTGGTACAGCGTTTGCCGGAGGTCATTATCGCTGCCTCCTGCTCCAAGAACATGGGCCTGTACCGGGAGCGCACCGGGGCCACCATTTTTGCCTCGGCCAACCCCGCCAGTTCCCTGGCCCTGCGCAGCCAGGCCCAGGTGGCGGCGCGGCGCATCTACTCCATGCCCCCGGCCCACGGCGCCCTGCTGGCGGGGCGTGTGCTTGCTGACGATGAGCTCAACGCCAACTGGCAGGACGAGTTGCAGGCCATGTGCCGGCGCATCAACGGCCTGCGCACCAGCCTGATGAGCAAGTTGGAGCAGTGCACGGACCGGGATTTCGGCTTTATCGAACGGGAGAAGGGCATGTTCTCCTTCCTCGGCCTGAGTCGGGAGCAGGCCGTCGCCCTGCGCGAGGAACACAGCGTCTACATGCTGGAGTCATCCCGTATCAATGTGGCGGGGGTCAACGGCGCCAATATCGACTATCTCGCCGAGGCTGTGGGCAAGGTGCTGCTGAGCCATTGATCGGGAAGGCAGTAATCCAGGGTCAGGTCCTTCGGGTCGGCATGCGGTCGAATGCGCCCTGGTGTAGCTGCCCCCGATTCCTGCAGCAGTGGTCAAGCTGCCCAGGTCAGCCCTCCAGCTCGGTCCAGCGCTCAATGGCGGCTTCCAGGGCTTCCTCCACGGCGGCCAGCTCCGCCAGCACCTTGTCCATGGTATCCCGGCCCTGCTGGTAGAAGGCCGGGTCGGCGGCTTGCGCCTGGTACGCGGCCTGCTGCTGTTCCAGCTCCTCGATCTTGCCCGGCAGGGCCTCCAGTTCGCGCTGCTCCTTGTAGGACAGCTTGCGCCGGGCGGGTGCGGCCGGGGTTGTCGGTGAGACCGCCGTGGGTGCCGGTTCGGGCTTGCTGGCGGGCATCTGCTGGCCGCGACCGGCGGGGTCGGTGAGCCGGCCGCCGCGGGCTTCCCAGTCGCTGTAGCCGCCGGCCTGTTCTTCTACCGTGCCGTCGCCGCGCAGGATCAGCAACTGGGTCACTACGTGGTCCATGAAGTCGCGATCGTGGCTGACCAGGATCACCGTGCCGTCAAAGGACAGCAGGATGTCTTCCAGCAGTTCCAGGGTCTCCACGTCCAGGTCGTTGGTGGGCTCGTCCAGCACCAGCAGGTTGGCGGGCTTGCTGAACAGGCGCGCGAGAATGGCGCGGTTCTGTTCGCCGCCGGACAGCGCCTTGACCGGTGTGCGCACCCGCTCCGGACTGAACAGGAAGTCACCCAGATAGGAGATGGCGTGACGGCGCTTGCCGTTGATTTCGATGAAATCCTGGCCGCCACAGATGTTGTCGATCAGGTTCTGCTCCGGCTCCAGCTTGCCGCGCAGCTGGTCCGAGTAGGCGATCTCCAGCTTGGTGCCGAGTTTTATCGTACCGCTGTCCGGGGCCAGCTGGCCCAGGATCAACTTCACCAGGGTGGATTTGCCGGCCCCGTTGGCGCCGACAATACCCACCCGGTCGCCGCGCTGAATGATGGTCGAGAAATCGCGAATCACATCCCGGCCCTCAAAGGCCTTGCTCACATGTTCCAGCTCCGCGACGATCTTGCCCGAGCGGCTGGCTTCCTCGATATTGAAGTTGGCGCTGCCGACCTTTTCCCGCCGCTGCTGGCGCTCCCGGCGCATGGCCTCCAGGTCCCGCACGCGACCCTCGTTGCGGGTACGGCGGGCCTTGATACCCTGGCGTATCCACACTTCTTCCTGGGCCAGCTTCTTGTCGAACAGGGCGTTGGCGCGTTCCTCGGCCTCCAGCTCCTGCTCGCGGTGATTGAGGAAGCCCTGATAGCTGCCATGCCAGGTGGTGAGATGGCCCCGGTCCAGCTCGGCGATACTGGTGGCGACGTTCTGCAGGAAGCGGCGGTCGTGGGTGATCAGCACGATCGCACCGCGGAACTGCTGCAGCTGGGTTTCCAGCCACTGGATCGCGGGAATGTCCAGGTGGTTGGTGGGCTCGTCCAGCAGCAGGATATCCGGGTCCGCGACCAGGGCCTGGGCCAGGGCCACGCGCCGGCGCCAGCCGCCGGAAAGCTCGCCCATTTTCGCGTCCTGGGGCAACTGCAGCTGGGTGATCGTGGTTTCAACCCGCTGCTGCAGGGCCCAGCCATCGGCGGCCTCCAGTTGCTGCTGCACCCGCGCCAGGCGGTCGAAGTCGATGTCGGCATCCTGCAGCAGGTGATGGTATTCCGCCAGCAGCTTGCCGGCCTCCGCCAGCCCCTCGGCGACCACGTCGTAAACGCTGCTGTCATCGGCGTCGGGCAGGGTCTGCAGCAGGCGCGCGATGCGCACACCGGGCCGCAGCCAGCGCTCGCCCGCGTCTGGTTGCTGTTCCCCGGCGAGGATGCGCAGCAGAGTGGTCTTGCCGGTACCGTTGCGGCCCAGCAGGCCCCAGCGCTCGCCGCGACGGATGGTCAGGTCTACATGGTCGAGCAGCACCTGGGTGCCGTAGTGCAGTTGCAGGGATTCGAGGCGGAGCAGGGGCATGGTATGACTTCAGTAGTGGGGTGGTGGTAGCCAAGGGCGCGCATTGTAGCAAACTTCGCGGTCCGGGAGACGGTCTCTGTCTACCCTACGTCACCTCGGGCCTCGCATCCTGGTAGTGCGCGCGGAGAATGTCGACCAGGGCTTCGGCGGGCCCTGACAATGGATAGCGGCGGCGGGTCACGATCCCCACCCGGCGTTCGATGACCGGTGCCAGCAGGGGGCGGGAGCGCACACCCAGTTCACGCAGCTGTTGCCTGCACAGCGTGGGTACCGCGCTGACACCAAGGCCGGCCGCCACCATGCGGCCGATGGTGACCAGGTGGTTGGTCTCCACCTCTATCCGCAGGGTCACGCCGCTGGCCGCCAGTGATTGCTCCAGCAGTGAGCGGATGCTGGAGGGGTGCTGCAGCGCGATAAAGGGTTCCTCGCCGAGAGCGCTCCAGTGCAATTGCCGCTGTGCCAGCAACGGATGCCCCGTGGGCAGTGCCGCCACGAAGCGATCGCTGAACAGCGGGCTGAACTGGAGATCCTCGGCGGCGCCGGGGTCGAAGGCGATGCCGGTTTCCACCCGGCCGCTGCGGACCATGGCAATGACATCCTCGGCGATGACGTCGTGCACCGTTATGTTGATCTCCGGGTGCAGTTGCCGAAACTGTTGCAGCAGCGCCGGCAGTTCGGTGCTGGCGAAGGAGGGCATGGCGGCAACCGCGAGCCTGCCGCGTCTCAGGGCGAAGGTGTCGTGCAGGTCGTCGACAGCAGCACTCCAGTCCGCCAGCAGGCGCTGGGCCACGGGCAGGAACTGGCTGCCCTCGGGGGTCAGTGCCAGGGTGCGGGTGGTGCGGGCCAGCAGGCGGCCGCCCACTGCCTGTTCCAGGTTGCGGATAGTGACGCTCAGTGCGGGCTGGGACAGGTTCAACAGGCCGCAGGCCTCGGCGAAGCTGCGACTGCGGGCGACGGCGACAAAGGCCCGAAGCTGCTTGATGGTGATGTCCATGCCATTTCTCGAAAGCTATTAATTAAATAAATGGAACAATTCGTAAATTAATTATATTTGATAAATATAAGCGCCTGTAGGAAGCTGTCAACTGTGTCGCCGACCGCAGTGGCTGCGGGGCGCTGGCAGTCAACAGGAGAGCAATCACGATGGCCGGATTCGACAAGGTGGTGGGCAGCTATGCCGAGGCGATGGCGGGCCTGGAAGACGGGATGACGGTGATAGCGGGTGGATTCGGGCTCTGCGGTATTCCCGAGAACCTCATCGCCGAGATCAAGCGCAAGGGCACCCGCGACCTGACCTTCTACTCCAACAACTGTGGTGTCGACGGCTTTGGCCTGGGAATCCTGCTGGAAGACCGGCAGATTCGCAAGATGGTGTCGTCCTATGTAGGCGAGAACAAGCTGTTCATGGAGCAGCTGCTGGCGGGCGAGCTGGAGGTGGAGCTGACGCCCCAGGGTACCCTGGCGGAAAAAATGCGCGCGGGCGGTGCCGGCATTCCGGCCTTCTACACCGCCACCGGCTACGGCACCCCGGTGGGCGAGGGCAAGGAGGTGCGGGAGTTCAATGGCCGCCACTACATTCTGGAGGAAGCCATCGTCGGTGACTTCGCCATCGTCAAGGCCTGGAAGGGCGACCGCTATGGCAACCTTGTCTACCGTCATACCGCAATGAATTTCAACCCGGAAGCTGCCACGGCCGGCCGCATCACCGTCGCTGAAGTAGAGGAACTGGTGGAGCCTGGCGAACTGGAGCCGAGTCAGATTCATACCCCCGGTATCTACGTCGACCGCCTGATCCAGGGCACTTTCGAGAAACGCATTGAGCAGCGCACCGTGCGCGCAGGCTGAGGGAGCACACAGCTATGGCATTATCCCGCGAACAAATGGCACAGCGCGTCGCCCAGGAGCTGCAAGACGGCTTCTATGTCAACCTGGGCATCGGCATCCCCACCCTGGTGGCCAATTACGCTCCCGAGGGCATCGAGGTGATGCTGCAGTCCGAGAACGGGCTGCTGGGCATGGGGCCGTTCCCCACCGAAGCGCAGCTGGACCCGGACATGATCAACGCCGGCAAGCAGACGGTCACCGCAGCCACGGGCGCCTCCATTTTCTCTTCCGCGGAGTCTTTTGCGATGATCCGCGGCGGGCACGTGGATCTCACGGTGCTGGGTGCCTTCGAGGTGGACGTCGCGGGCAATATCGCCTCTTACATGATTCCCGGCAAGCTGATCAAGGGCATGGGTGGCGCCATGGACCTGGTGGCTGGCGCCGACAATATCATCGTCCTCATGACCCACGCGTCCAAGGACGGCGAGTCCAAGCTGCTGCCGCAGTGCACTCTGCCGCTGACCGGCGCGGGTTGTATCAAGCGGGTGGTGACCGACCTCGCTTACCTGGAGATTGCCGACGGCAAGTTCTGGTTGCGGGAACGTGCACCGGGCGTGAGCGTGGACGACATCGTGCGCCTGACCGCGGGCGAACTCGTGGTGCCCGAGACGGTGCCGGAAATGACGTTCTAGCCGCCATTTCGGTTATCATTGCCGCCCTCCGGATACTGAGGACCGAGGCGACGCGATGGTATTTTCCCGACAAACCGATTATGACCGCCAGATAGCCACCTGGCTGATTCTCTGCGCGGTGGTGATCTTTGGCATGATCCTGCTGGGCGGCGTCACCCGCCTGACCAATTCCGGGCTCTCCATCACTGAATGGAAGCCCATCATGGGGGTGATTCCGCCCCTGTCCGACGCCGCCTGGCAAGAAGCGCTGGACAAGTATCGTCAGTCCCCCGAGTACCTGCAGATCAATCGCGGCATGTCCATGGACGCCTTCAAGGTGATCTTCATGTACGAGTACCTGCACCGGGTGCTGGGGCGCCTGATCGGGGTGCTGTTCTTTGTCCCCATGGTCTATTTCGCGCTGCGCGGGCGGGTGCGGGCGGGGATGATGCCCAAGCTCTGGGGCCTGTTCATCCTCGGTGGCTGCCAGGGCCTGCTCGGCTGGTACATGGTGAAAAGCGGGCTGGTCGACGTGCCGCACGTCAGTCAGTATCGCCTGACCGCACACCTCGGGCTGGCGGTGATTATCTATGCCTGGATGTTGTGGCTGATTTTCGACCTGTTCACAGGTCGGCATCCGTGGGGCCGCACCCCACACCCGCTGGCGCCCTGGGGCCTGGTACTGGTCGGGCTGGTGTTCCTGATGATTCTCTCCGGCGGCCTGGTCGCCGGTACCAAGGCGGGCTTTGCCTACAGTACCTGGCCGCTGATGGGGACCAGTTTCATTCCGCCCGGGCTATACTCGGGTGACCCGGCGTGGCTGGATGCCTTCGAGGACATCACCGCGATCCAGTTCAATCATCGCATCTTCGCCTACGTCCTGTTCGGCCTGGTGCATGTCTTCGCCTGGAAACTCTGGGGCTCGGGCCTGGCACAGCGCGCCCGGGTGGCGACCGTGCTGTTGCTGCTGGCACTGTGGCTCCAGGTCATTCTCGGCATCAGCACTCTGCTGCAGCATGTGCCGGTGGGCCTGGCGGCGGCGCACCAGGGTGGCGCGGTATTGCTGTTGTCTGCCATGCTCTATGCAGCACATGTCCTGCAGCGGGGGAAAGCGCATGTATGAACGGTTCCAGGAGCATCTGGCGGGCCAGCTGGCGGAGATTGAAGCCGCCGGGCTGTACAAGCACGAGCGTCTGATCACCACGCCCCAGGGTGCCCATGTCGGCGTGCGGGAGCGGGAGGTGCTGAACCTCTGTGCCAACAACTACCTCGGTCTGGCCCAGCACCCGGAGGTCAACGCCGCCGCCGCGGCGGGCCTGCACGACTGGGGCTACGGCATGGCCTCGGTGCGCTTTATCTGCGGCACCCAGACCCTGCACAAGGAGCTGGAATCAAGCCTGTCGGCGTTTCTCGGTACCGAGGACACGATTCTCTATCCCTCCTGCTTCGACGCCAATGGCGGTCTGTTCGAAACCCTGCTGGGGGAGGAGGACGCGGTCATTTCCGATGAACTCAACCATGCCAGCATCATCGACGGTATCCGCCTGAGCAAGGCGAAGCGTTTCCGCTATCGCAACAGCGACATGGCCGATCTCGAAGCACAGCTGCAGGCAGCCGATACTGCCGGGGCCCGCTTCAAGCTGATCACCACCGATGGCGTGTTCTCCATGGATGGCTACATCGCCCGCCTGGACGAGATCTGCGACCTGGCCCAGCGCTACGATGCCCTGGTCCACTTCGATGACTGCCACGCGACCGGTTTCGTTGGCGCTGGCGGCCGCGGCACCCATGAACTGCGGGGCTGCATGGACCGGATTGACATCATCACCGGCACCCTGGGCAAGGCGCTCGGCGGCGCCAGCGGCGGCTACACCGCGGCGCGGCAGGAGATTGTGGACCTGTTGCGGCAGCGCTCACGGCCCTACCTGTTCTCCAACACCGTGGCGCCGCCGGTGGTGGCGGGTGCAATCAAGGCGGTGGAGCTGGTCGGCGCCGAACCGGGGCTGCGGCAACGATTGACGCACAACACGGCGCGTTTCCGGGCCGGGCTGGAAGCGCAGGGTTTCGAGCTGCTGCCCGGCGAACACCCCATCGTCCCGGTAATGCTGCACGACGCGGCCCTGGCGGCGCGGTTCGCGGAGGCGATGCTGGCGCAGGGTGTCTACGTGGTGGCCTTCTCTTTCCCGGTGGTGCCCAAAGGCAAGGCGCGTATCCGCACCCAGATGTCCGCGGCCCTGAGCGACGCGGATGTCGATTTCGCGCTGGAAGCCTTCGGTCGCGCTCGTGCCGCGGCAGAACAGTCCTGAGCCCGACGGCCCCCTGGTCTCACCAGAACTTCGGGGCCCTGTCGCCCTCGCGGCGCCCGGCCTGTTGGCGGCGCTCCGGTTGACTGATGTCGAAGCGCACAGTCCCGCGGCGGTCTTCGCCGTCCCGGCGGTTGCCCCGGCGCCGCTCCGGCCCGGTATAGTGCTTTTCGCCCTTGCGGTCCTTGCTCACAGGCGGTGACAGATCCCGGGCTTCAAATCGGGCTGTTTTGTCAGACATGAGGGTACCTCCTCTGCTGATGGGGCCACTCCACTGGAGTGTGGCTCATTTCCGGTTTTTTGCGTAGCTCGAGATGCGGGTGGGGCGACATTTTTTCCGCTTTGTGAAGTGGGTCACTAGGCAATTACCCGCTCTCGGGCTTATCCTCCGCTGGTACTGAAATTCCACGATTTTCAGCATCTTAGCCAGGTTTCTCGACAACTCGCCCAGGATCGGGCAAGCAGGGGTAACTGCCAGACATGACCGCCAGTACGGACGACACGCTACTGCAGAGCCTGCTGGCTCTGTGCCGCTACCACGGCAATGCCTCCACCGGTGAAGCCCTGGTTGGCGGCTTGCCGCTGGAAGACGGTCGCCTGACTCCGGCCCTGTTTGAACGCGCCGCCAGCCGGGTGGGCCTGGTCAGTCGTGTCCTGCCGCGCGGCGCCCGCGATGTCGAGCCCGCGCTGCTGCCGGCAGTGGTCCTGCTCGACAATGACCGCGCCTGCCTGCTCATGGGCTGGAGCGATGATGGCGCCGTGGCGACGGTCATCTTTCCGTCCCTCAACGAGTCTGCGGTGGAAGTGCCCGCGGAGGAATTGCTCGCTCAGGAGAGCGGCTCGGTCATCGTCTGTCGTCCGCGGTTCCGTTTCGACCAGCGCACGCCCCGCACCGGTACTTCGGGCCGCGGCCACTGGTTCTGGGACGCGATCCGCGCCAACATGCCGGTCTACCGGGATGTGCTGTTGGCGGCGTTTTTTATCAATGTCTTCGCCCTGGCGCTGCCCCTGTTCACCATGAATGTGTACGACCGGGTGGTGCCCAATTACGCGGTCGAAACCCTGTGGATGTTGGCGGCGGGGGTGATCATCATTCTCCTGGCGGATATCGTCCTGCGCAGCATGCGCGGTTATTTCCTGGATCTGGCCAGTCGCCGGGTCGACATGCGCCTGTCGGGGCAGATCATGGAGCGGGTGCTGGGTACACGGCTGGAGCACCGCGCACTCTCGGTGGGCTCCTACGCGGCCAACCTGCGATCCTTCGAGACCGTGCGCGATTTCATTACCTCGGCCTCCATTACCACTCTGATTGACGTGCCGTTCGCCTTTATTTTTCTCGCGGTAATCGCCTGGATTGCCTGGCCGATGTTGATTCCACTGGGCATCGGCCTGCTGATCGTGCTGGGCTATGCCCTGGCGACCCAGGGCAAGTTGCGGGAGCTCTCCGAAACTACCTACCGCGCCAGTGCCCTGCGCAACGCCACCCTGATCGAGAGCCTGGTCGGTATGGATACCATCAAGGCCATGGGCGCGGAGTCCCGCATGCAGCGCAAGTGGGAGGAAGCCACGGCCTTCCTCGCCCATGTCGGCGTGCAGCTGCGGCTGGTCTCCAATTCCACCATCAATGTGACCCAGTGGGCCAACCAGATGGTCATCATGTTTGTCATCATTACCGGGGTCTACCTGATTACTGCCGGCGAGCTCAGCATGGGCGGCCTGATTGCCTGCAGCATGCTCAGTGGCCGGGCCATGGCGCCCTTTGGCCAGGTGGCCGGGTTGATCACCTCCTGGCACAATGCGCGGATTTCCCTCAAGTCCCTGGACGAAGTCATGGCCAAGCCCATGGAGCGGGCTGAGGGTGCCCAGTTCCTGTCCCGGGAGATGTTCAAGGGCGACATCGAGTTCCGCCAGGTGTCCTTTGCCTACCCCGGGGCGGAGATGGAGTCCCTGAGCAACGTGTCATTCCGGATCAAGCCCGGGGAGAGGGTGGCCATCCTGGGACGGGTTGGCTCGGGCAAGTCGACCCTGCAGAAACTGGCCATGGGGCTCTATCAGCCTACCGCCGGGTCCATCATGATTGACGGCATTGATCTGCGCCAGCTGGATCCGGGCGAGTTCCGCTCCCGGGTAGGCTATGTGCCCCAGGATGTCACCCTGTTCTATGGCAGCCTGCGCGACAACATCACCCTGTCGCACGCCAATGTCAGTGACACGGCGCTGGTGCGGGCGGCGGCAATTGCCAACCTGTCAGACTACATCAACCGCCATCCCAAGGGCTTCGACATGCAGGTCAGCGAGCGCGGTGATTCCCTGTCCGGTGGCCAGCGCAAGTGCGTGGCCCTGGCCCGGGCCGTGGTCCACGATCCGCCGATCCTGTTGATGGATGAACCCACCGGCTCCATGGACCACTCCACGGAAGTCGCGGTCAAGCAGCAGCTCATGGAGTACATTCAGGGCCGCACCTGGGTGGTGGTGACCCACCGCAACTCGCTGCTGGAGATGGTGGACCGGATCATTGTTATCGACAACGGCAGGCTGGTCGCAGACGGGCCCCGCGACAGCGTGATCCAGGCCCTGCAGCAGGGCAAGATAGGGGCTGCCAAATGAGCCGGGAACAGCAGCCGTTGCAGCCGGGCGAGCCGCTGCCGGAAGCGGCCCGGAAGCGCTACCTGGCGGATTTCATTTTCGCTCCCTGGCTCAGGGATGCCGCCGACGCCCCCCGCAACTGGGAGCAGGACGCCCACCGCGCCTACGTCGAACAGCAGCCCCTGCGCGCACGGGCCCTGCTTTATATCGTCGCCCTGATCGTGGTTGCCTTGGTGGCGTGGGCCGCCTTCGCCGAGATTGACGAGGTGACCCGTGGCGAAGGCAAGGTTATTCCCTCGCGCCAGATCCAGGTGATGCAGTCCCAGGATGGCGGCGTGGTGACCGAGATCCATGTCCGCGCCGGTGATATCGTCGAGGCCGGGCAGCTGCTGGTGCGGCTGGATCAGACCCGCTCCGAGTCCAACCTGCGCGAGAACCAGGCCGAGTTCCAGGCCCTGTCGGTGCGCACGGCGCGGCTCAGTGCCAACCTGGCGCGCACCGAATTCGTGGTGGTGCCCGAGTGGTTGCAGCAGGTTCCCGAAATTGTGGAACAGGAGCGGGCCCTGTACGAATCCAGCCGGGCCCAGCTTGACCTGCAGCGACAGATCGCCGCGGAACAGCTGGAGCAGCGGCAGCAGGAACTGGCGGAAGTGAACGCTCGCTCCCGTCAGCTGTCCCGCTCCCTGGCCCTGAGCCGGCAGGAGCTGAGCGTGACCCGGCCGATGGTGGCCTCCGGGGCGGTATCCCAGGTGGAGATCCTGCGCCTGGAACGCGAGGTCAACCAGCTCAGCGGCGAATTCGAGCAGTCCCAGGCCCAGATCAAGCGTATCGCCTCTGCCATCCAGGAGGCCCAGCGCCGGCTTAGCGAGGTGGAAGTCGAGTACGAGAACAAGGTGCGTGAAGAGCTGACCGACACGATTGCCCGCATGAACGGTCTGCGGCAGGCCGGTCTCGGTCTCAGCGACCGGGTGCGGCAGACTGAGGTCAGGTCCCCGGTCAGGGGCACCGTCAACCGTCTCCACCACAATACCATCGGCGGGGTGGTGACTCCGGGCGAGGAGGTTGTCGAGGTGGTGCCCCTGGACGACAGCCTGCTGGTGGAAGTGCGTATCCGGCCCAAGGACATCGCCTTCCTGATCCCCGGCCAGGAAGCCCTGGTCAAGCTCACCGCCTACGACTTCGTGGTCTACGGCGGCCTGGAGGGCGTGGTGGAGCACATCGGTGCAGACACCATCATGGATGATGAAGGCAACCCGTTCTATGAGGTGCATGTGCGCACCAGACAGGCCGGGTTTGGCGAGGACATGCCAATCATGCCCGGGATGACGGTGCAGGTGGACATTCTCACCGGCAAAAAGACGATTCTTGCGTACCTGATGAAGCCCGTTCTGCGGGCCAAGCAGTACGCGCTGACGGAGCGCTGATGAAACAGGTGTTTGCAAACCCGGAAGGTATGCTGAGGCAGCGCTGGCAAGCGGCGTTTCCCGAGGCAGTGGCGCTGGCGCTGCCCTGGAGCGAGCAGTTCGCGCCCCGGATCACAGCGGACACCCTGCTTTGGCTGGCCTGCCCGGGTAATCTCGATACTGTGCGAGATACGCTGGCAAGGGCACTGGCAGCCGGGAGCCGGGTGGTCGTGATGTCCGCGACACCCTCGGAGACGCAGGCATTCGAGGCCCTGAACGCCGGTGCCGCCGGCTATTGCCACCTCGAGGCGGTACCGGAGCAATTGCGCGAGATCGCGCTGGTGGTCGGCCACGGCGGGCTGTGGATGCCCCCGGGGCTGCTGCAGCGGCTGCTCGCCCTGTCCCTGCGCACGGCACCTGCACCCTCCATCCAGCCGGCAGCGGCGCTGGAGGAACTGACCGCGCGCGAGCGCGAAGTGGCGGCGCAGGTTGCCCTGGGTGCCAGCAATAGCGAGATTGCCGATACCCTGGGGATTACCGGACGCACGGTCAAGGCGCACCTGACGGCAATCTTTGCCAAGCTCGGGGTGCGCGACCGGGTGCAGTTGGCGCTGGCGATGCGCGGGGCCGCAGACCCGAACGCCACTTCCTGAACCATTGGTCGCGGATTCGTGCCGCTTGTCGCTGCAGGCTGGTATTGCTGAGGCTGCTGGCGATACTACATGCTGTGAAAAGTGCGGATAGGGGCCAGAGGGTGTGGGTAGAGGGAACAAGTAGCAACGTTGGCGAGATGTCCGCAGGTTTGCCCCGGGTTCTCGACCAGTCGGCGGGTTTCAGCCTCATCGAGATGATGGTGGTGCTGGCGGTGCTTGCCATATCTCTGCTGGTCGCGGCCCCCGCGTTTACTGACCTGATCCGCGACAATCGCCTGGTATCCAGCACCTACGGGGTGCGTGCCACGCTGAACCTGGCGCGCTCGGAAGCGTTGGCGCGCCGCGCCGCGGTGGTGGTGTGTGGCACGGCCAATGGTACGGCGTGCAGCAAGAGCACTGATTGGAGTAGCGGCTATCTGGCGCTGATCGGCGTTGACGAGGATGCAACAGTGGATGCAGGCAATCCCGGACAAAGTCGCCTGCACTGGGAGCAGCAGAACAATCCTTCGGTCACCGTAACCTTCAGCCGGAACTTCGTCGCCTATGACAGCATGGGTTCTGCGCTGGGTAGCGCCGGCACCTTCGTTTTTTGCGATGACCGCGGTGCCAGCGAGGCGCGCGGGCTCATCCTCAGCAATGCGGGCTCGTTGTCCGCCAGCGTGGACTCGGACGACAACGGCATAGTGGAAGATGGGGCAGGCAATGACGTCTCTTGCTAGATTTTCCGGGCGCGGAGAGGCCGGGGTCACCCTGATCGAGGCGCTGGTAACCTTTGTGATCCTCTCTGTGGGCTTGCTCGGCATTGTCAGCCTGCAGGGAATAGCCAAGAGTGCCCAGCATCAGGGTATCCAGCGCACCAAGGCGGTGATTCTGGCCAACGATCTGGTGGAGCGCATCCGGATCAACCCGGGTGGCGTGCTGACCTACAGCGCCGGTGGCATGGACACCTCTCTGGGCGGGGCAACCCTGAGCGCTCCCGCGACCGATTGCGCGGCGGTATCCTGCACGGCAGCGCAGCTCGCCGCCTACGACCTCTGGCTGTGGGAACAAAGCCTGGATGGGGCGACGGTCACCGTCACTGATGCCGACTCCACCGTGCGCAATACCGCGGGCCTGATAGCGCCGCGCGCCTGTGTACGGTTTGCAGCGGACACTGGCATGACCCGCACGGGCGTGGTCGACGTGATCATCCAGTGGCGCGGCCTCGGGGAAATCGACGATGCGGTGACCGCGGACGTTGATATCTGCGGCGGTGGCACCGATGGGGGTGACGATGAATTTCGGCGGCAACTGATAGTGAGTACGTTTGTGATCGACGAGGCAGAACTGTGAGCGTGCGGTCGACACAAGGCGGCCGCCAGCGCGGATTCTCGCTGATCGAGTTCATGGTCGCCATGACCCTGGGGCTGATTCTGATTGCCGGGGCGGTAACGGTCTACCTGGCGACCAAGCGCTCCTACACGGAGGTGGAGCAGGTAGCCAGTCTGGCGGAGAACAGCCGTTTCGGGTTGCAGGTGCTGAGTGATTCACTGCGGCATGCGGGTTTTTTTGGTGGGGCCCATCCCCGGGACATCGAGCCCGATGCCTCACTCGGTGCCGTCACGGGTGACTGCACGGGTGACGCATCCTTCTTGAATGTAGACAGCTACCTGCGCGCTGTTGCGCCGACTACTGCGGTGGCGTTTGGCTGTGTCACCGATGCACTGCCGGCTGCCGGTGGCATGCCGCGGGAGGTGCTGGTCGTGAAACAGGTATTGCCTCGACCGCTCTATGATCGCGATCCGGACAATGCCAGTGCCGCGGTCGATGGTGTCATCAGCTTCCCGGCTGCGCTGGATGCGCAGGAGACTTACATTATTGCCAACAGCGAGCGGGGGCTCCTGCTTGATGGGGCAGATACAGCACCTGACGTAAGGCCAGGCAACACGTTTGCGCTCGCCGCCGCCTGGCCCTATCGCTTGCAGGTTTACTATATTCGCAATCTGGCCACGCCGACGCTGAGCCGGCGGGTATTGTCCTGGGATACAACGGCAGGGGCGATGGCCATGACGACTGAAGATCTGGTGCCGGGCGTTGAATCGCTCAGGTTCCGTTTTGGTGTGGATGCAAATAACAACGGGGAAGTGGATCGTTTCATGAATGTCGCCCAAATGACTTCGGCGCCTGCCATGTGGGATAGCGTAGAGGCAGTCGAGGTTTCGATGCTGCTCCGTGCCCCCGCGGAGGACCCTTCTTATCAAGATCAGAAGACTTACAACGTCGGTGGAGTCACGGTAGCGCCCGGCGGCAATTGGCGGCGACAGTTGGTACAAACCAATGTGTCCCTGCGTAACCCCAAGCTGATGATTCGCGGAGGATTGTGATGGTCCGGCACGGTTTTCAGCGTGGCGTTGCGCTCGTGGTCTCCCTCCTGTTCCTGCTGGTGGTGACCATTGTCAGTATCACGGCAGCCACCAACAGTTCTCTTGGTTTGCGAATGGCGGGGAACCTGCAGGACAACTATGAGTCCTTCCAGGCAGCTGAGGCGGGTATTTACGGTGCTTTGGCGCTGGCCGGTACAGCAGAGGATCCTTTTTTGCGCGTCGACGATGCAACCCCGTTTGCCGGTCTTAACGCCACCACCACGCATCCTCTGCGCAGCTTGCGCGATGGTGTTGGTGCGGTGGATGTGCGCGTCACCGTGGTGGCCCTTTCGCGGGACTGCCCGCGGCCGCCGGGTGAAGAGGGTGGTAGCAGTATCGGGATTTTTGACTGTGATTTCTATCGGGTAAGGTCAGAGCACGACGTTGCGGGCAAGGCGCGTTCTCGAATTGAGTTGGGTGTGGTCAAGACAGTGGTTGGTGAAGCCGGTTAGGCATCGATTGAGCCTGTGCGAACAGGGGGTGGATATATGAAAGCGGCAATGGGCGTGTGGAACTTGGGATGGAAGGCTGCGCTGGCGATCACGCTGCTGGCGGGCGGATCGTTGCCTGCGGCAGCTGATGACACCGAAATCTACAAGGCTGAATTCAGCGCCAATACGGGTTCACGGCCCAAGGTGCTGGTGGTTTTCGATGATTCGGGCAGTATGTCGTTCATGGTCGACCAGCAGCGCCCGACCTATGACCCCGAGGCGACGAACTACCAGCATTCCTTCGTCTCAAGCGGACGTCCGGGCAACTGGTCGCAGCGGATCTACTGGTCCACTGATGGCAACGTACCACCGAAGCGTATCGGCGGACAAAACAATCCCAACTGGTTCTTGGCCGACAAGAATCGCTGTGCGTCCTCCTATGACAGCCTGGCACTCGACGGGCGCTTCACAACTGATCGGGCAAGGCGCTGGGTCGATTCCACGCTGGTCGAGACAGCGGGATTCTATCGCTGCGGCGATGGTGAAACGGTGCAAGGGAGCGGCTGCTTCCAATTCGTCGACGTGGAGGAGGAGATCGAAGTCTGCACGGATCCCGGTACGGAGCAAGTATCTCAAGCCGAGTATAATGACTGGGCAGGTGAAAAGTTCCGCTCATGCCCAAGCTTTAGGTTTTTCTGCGCCATTGGCTGGGTCGATTACGAGTACTTTATCGTCCGCCCCGGCGACTGCACGACTGAAACCGTTATTCGGCAGGAGTGGACCCGGGTGGGCGATGCCGAATGGGTTCCCCCGACAACGTCCCTGAGCACCGAGAATTGGCAGCCGCTGAGCGGCAACGTCAACAACCCTCCCCATGTCGAGTGCCTGAATGATGTCGCGAATGGCATTGCCGACAACGGTCCGGGCATTGGTGCGGGCTACCCCCAGGATGGTGTTCAGACCGGCAGCGAGTATGGCCCCAATCCCGATCCGTCCATGAACTGGGGCAACGGAGCCTATACCTTCTACACGGCACACTACCTGGACTGGTACTACGATGACACCCTGGAGGAACCGCGCAGTCGGCTGGATATTGCCCAGGAGGTTGTCTCCACCATCATCAACACCAATCCCGGCATTGATTTTGGACTGATGGAGTTCAACTTCGATCAGGGTGGTCGCGTCATTCGCCGCATTGTCGAGAACATGACCGAGGCCCAGCGCAGTAGCCTGGTTGACCTGGTAAACGAGATCGATCACGCGGGCAGCACGCCGTTGTGCGAGTCGATGTATGAGGCGTACCGGTACATTTCCGGTGGTGACGTGCTCTATGGCTACAATCGCCGGACTGGCAGCGACAGTCGTGGTGTCTACGATGTGCATCAACGGGATACGCTGGCGGAGTCCAATGGCAGCTACATTTCGCCGGCGACCGATTGCGCCTATACCTATGTGATTCTGGTAACGGATGGTTTCCCGCAGCGGGACACCGACGCCACCTCGCGTATCGAGACCCTGACCGGGAAGACCTGCAACCGCTATGAGGATGCCGACGGCAACAACACCAAGAATTGTCTGCCGGAACTGGCGGAGTACATGGCCAATACCGATCTGGACAACGACACCACCAATGGCAACCAGTTTGGCATTACCTACACCATCGGGTTTACCACGGACCAGGACCTGCTGCGCGACGCGGCAGAAAAAGGCAAGGGGCAGTACTACACTGCAAATGATGCCAAGGAGCTGACCGAGGCGTTCCAGGGCGCGATTGTCAGTATTCTGTCAACAGACACGACGTTTACGTCTCCTGCGGTTGCGGTGGATACCTTTACCCGGACCCAGAGCCGTGACGAAATCTTCTACGCCATGTTCAAGCCCGGTGAAAGTGTCGACTGGCCTGGCAATATCAAGAAGTTGAAGTTGCAGGTTGATGATGGCGAAGCGGTACTTGTTGACGCCAATGGCTCCCCCGCCATTGATGCCACCACCGGCTTCATCAGGGACACCGCCGTGACATTCTGGGGCTCCAGCCAGGATGGCGGTGATGTCCAGAAGGGTGGTGTCGGCGCCCTGTTGGCTGCGCGCGATGCGGCATCGCGGTCGATTTATACCAATATCGGCACCGGGGGCGCACTGCAGCCGTTCCTGCCCAACAACATCACGGCAGCGGCCATGGGTGTGGCCAACGACACGGAGTTGCACGCGCTGTTTGGCGTGCCGTCAGCGGTGGGCCTGACGCGCCTGATCAATTGGGCGCGTGGGTTCGATGCCTATGACAACGATGGCGACGGTGACAACAGCGATACGCGAAGCTGGGTCATGGGCGACATCTTGCACAGCCAGCCGCTGGTCCTGAACTACGGCGCACGCGGTGGATTTACCAGTGCAGAGCCTGATATCCGCTTGCTCGTGGGCACCAATGCCGGCTTTGTCCACATGTTTGGCAACGACAATGGCCAGGAAGACTGGGCTTTCTTCCCCAGAGAACTGGCGCCGATCCTGCGTGACAGAAGCCAGAGCGCACGATCCTCGCAAAACATCTATGGCATGGACCTGACGCCCGTGGCCTACACTCGCGATGTGAATGGCGACGGCACGCTGGACTCCGGAGCAGGTGACAAGGTGTGGGGCTACTTCGGCATGCGCCGCGGCGGGCAGGCTTACTACGCGCTGGACGTATCGAATCCGGAGAGCCCCTCCTTCATGTGGTCGATCAGTTCATCGACCACGGGGTTCTCGGAACTGGGCCAGACCTGGTCCGAGCCCGTGGCCACCCGTATTCCCGGCTACAAGGACAACGATGGTGTGCCAAAGCCCGTGCTGGTGTTTGGTGCCGGGTATGACACTGACAAGGATGCCTCGGGACCAGCGAGCCCGGATGACAGTGGCCGCGGTATCTTCATCGTGGATGCGGAAACGGGTGCCCTGGTCTGGAGTGTGACTCCCGCTTCCAATAGCGTGAAGAACCTGTCGGAATCCGGCCTGCGGCACTCGGTGGCAGCGCCGGTCACGGTGCTGGACAGCAACGGTGACGAGCTGACGGACCGTATTTATTTCGCGGATACCGGAGGCAATATCTGGCGTGTTGATCTGCCCGGGGACGCGCTGCCCACGTCCAGCCAGACAACGTGGCAGATCAACCAGCTGGCCCGGCTGGGCGGCGGAGGTGTGGCCGGAGACCGGCGCTTCTTCAACGCCCCCGATGTCGTGCGGATCCGCTTCAATGGCAGCCCTGTTGATGCGGTCCTCATCGGATCCGGTGACCGCACCAATCCCAACGCCATTGATGTAAATAATCGTTTCTACATGATTCGCGATCTCGCCGTGGGGATCTACGATACAACGAGACCCAGCTCGGCGGATTGTGCCGATGCTGACGTATCGGATTTCAGGTGCGGTTTGCCGCTGACCAACAACAGCCTGTTCAACATTACCAACAACAGGCTGGTGACGGGCACGGAGGAGGAGCGGCTGACTGCCCTGGAGTCGCTCAAGTCGGCCAATGGCTGGCGTCTGAACCTGTCCAACGAGGGTGAGAAGTCCCTGTCAAAGTCACTGACACTGAACGGCAAGGTGTTCTTGACAACATTTACGCCGAGCAATGTCCTCGACGACATCAATGTCTGCGAGCCGGTTTCCGGCACCGGCAGGTTGTATGTGGTGGATCTCTTTTCCGGGGATCGCAATGTCATTCCTCTCGGCCCGATCATTCCCGATACACCGTCGGTGCATTTCGGCGAGGATGGCCAGATCCGCCTGCTGTTACCGCCGGGCACACCCAAGGGTGATACCGATGGCGATGGCGAGGATAACTGCGAGGGTGGGGTATGTGACATTGGCACACCGCTCCGCGCCCCCTACGGTGACCACTGGTTCCAGGAGGAGTATTGATGGGTGCCACACGCCATCCGCCTCGACAGCCAGCGCGTTTCTTGACCGGCAGACGCAATGCAGGTTTCACCCTGATCGAGGTGATGATCGTCGTGGTCATCGTGAGTATCCTGGTGGCAGTCGCGCTGCCCGCCTATCAGGGCAGCCTGCAGAAGGGGCGCCGCAGTGATGCCATGTCCTCACTGCTGGATGCTTCGAACAGGCAGCAGCAGTTCATGCTGGACCAGGGGCGCTATACCACCGACATGAGAGAGCTTGGGTATGCTGCCAATCCGTGGATAACAGAGGAAGGCCACTACAGTATCGGCGCAGCGGCGTGTAGCGGTGGGGTAATCGGCAATTGTTTTGAGCTGACTGCAACGCCGCGCGCAGGATCGCCGCAGGCAAATGATGCACGCTGTACCAGCTTCACGCTTGATTCGTTCGGTACGCGAACCGCAACAGGAACAACAGCGACGGAGTGTTGGTGACAGAATTTCACCAGGGAGAAGAGTCATGACAAAGTTTGCTCGAAAGGGTTTGGCGGCGGCGCTATGTGCGCTGATCTCATACACTGGCGGGGTCTTTGCCCAGGCGAAGATGCCTCAGGGTGAATTTGTCTGTCAGGTCGAGGACGCAGACGCGGTAACCCGGTTTATTGGCATTCAGGCAGCGACCCTTGAAGCTGCGCAGGATATTGCACAGGGAAAGTCGAAGTGGCCGGTGCCGGCAGGCCGGGTATTGATCGAGTGCATAGATCCCCGTGCAGAAACCTTCAAGAGCGGCCAGGCACAAAAGGCGTACACCGAGGAGCTGCGCTAGCTGGAATGCCTGCCCCTCGCTTGCCTCTCCCCATCGTCGCCACCGGGCTTTGACACCGTGCAGGTCCTGCTGCCTGCAGGCATACTATCGCCCCACCCTGTGAACTGACTCACAGAACCATGCCTTCATCCTGTACCTGAGTACAATGTGCTCGAGTTATCGGTCGTTTACTATCAAAATTCCAATACCCAGTGAGGCGGCAGACGTTGCCGCGGATTCGATACAGGAATGACCGAGATGGCGGATACAGCGATAGCAACAGTTACGGCAATTACCGGCACGGCCTTTGCCCGTTCAGCCGATGGCGAATTGCGTGAACTGAAACCGGGCGATGTGCTTCTTGAAGGCGAGACCGTGGTAACGCCCGATGGTGGAGTAGTAGAGCTGGCACTCGTGGATGGCGCGCCGCTGGTGGTCAGCGAAGTGCCGGAGCTGGCCCTGACTCGGGATATTGTCGCGGAGCGCGCGGCAGCTGCCGACGAGAGTGCGGTGGAGGACGAGACGGTTGCTGCAGTCCTGGCCGCCCTTGAGGGCGACGGTGACATTCTGGAGCAACTGGAGGCTCCCGCGGCAGGTGCTGGCGGTGAAGGCGGGGACAATAGCGGCCACAGCTTTGTCCGTCTCGGGCGCATCGTCGAGGAAACCCCTGAATTTTCCGGCATGGCCGCGCTCACTGATCCGGCGACGATGCTGCAGGTAGAGGAGTCCGAGCAGATTCTGCCCGTCGACGCGATCGATGACCAGGAGACAACGGAACAGAACACGCCGGTGCAGATCAGTATTCAGGACAACGACATATTTACCGAGGGCGCCATTATCACGGCAGTGACCCAGCCGGAAAATGGCAGTGCGGTCATCAACCCCGACGGTACGGTTACCTTTGTTCCCGATGAAGGTTTTGTCGGGGAAACGACATTTACCTATACCGCGACGACACCTGACGGCACCAATCAGGATACCGCCACTGTCACGGTTGTCGTAACCGGTCCAGGTGAGCCACAGCCCGAACCACAGCCGGAACCACAGCCGGAACCGGAGCCGCAGCCCGAACCGCAGCCCGAACCCGAGCCGGAACCCGAACCGCAGCCCGAACCGCAGCCCGAACCGCAGCCCGAACCGCAGCCCGAACCGCAGCCCGAACCGCAGCCCGAACCGCAGCCCGAACCCGAACCTGAGCCGCAGCCTGAGCCCGAGCCTGAGCCAGAGCCAGAGCCAGAGCCTGAGCCAGAGCCAGAGCCAGAGCCAGAGCCAGAGCCAGAGCCAGAGCCAGAGCCAGAGCCAGAGCCAGAGCCAGAGCCGGAGCCGGAGCCGGAGCCGGAGCCAGAGCCGGAGCCGGAGCCAGAGCCGGAGCCAGAGCCGGAGCCAGAGCCGGAGCCGGAGCCGGAGCCAGAGCCAGAGCCGGAGCCAGAGCCGGAGCCAGAGCCAGAGCCAGAGCCGGAGCCGGAGCCCGAGCCTTCTGAGCCAACCGCCCAGGACGGCACGGCGACAACGGCGGATGCGACCCTGGGCGCTGACAGCGGCAGCCTGGCATTCGACCTTGGCACGGATGTGCCGGTCACGTTCGCGGCCAGCTACGATGGCGGCCTGGGTGCGGCGACGCAGAGCAGT
>NZ_JAVJWR010000015.1:0-200955 GCF_040221975.1 Haliea sp. | reverse complement strand
CGTAACGGAGTCATGACTTATCACCTCACTGGTTGAGTGAACGGCACAATGCCGTGTGATAAGTGTGGGATATTTTAGGGAGGTCAGCGTGGCGGAGGGCTGGCGGATGGAGCCACCGCGAAGCGGTTTAGTTCAACAGCTAATTATACGGACCGCGCCGTATAACATCGCGCCGACTAATCCCTGTACACCAGACAAGAAACACATATATTTCCCCTTACTTTCATCAGCTTATCGAGCCGGCGCACTCCAAAATCCACCCGAATTAACCCGCCAACCCATCACCACTCACAACCTCCTAACCCCCACCTCCCCCAAATACATAAACCGCCCCGGCGTACACGTCAGCACCACCACCTGCGCATCCCTGCCAGCCGCAGCAATCGCTGCGCCCATACTCTGCAGGCGGGTGGGATCGGAGAAGCCCAGGGCGTCGTCGATAATCACCGGCACGCCGCCCTCGTCGGCGACGATGCGGGCGGCGGCCAGGCGGGTGAGGATACCGAGCTGTTCCTTGGCGCCCACGCTGAGTGAGTCGAAGGGGACGGTCTGGCCGCTGCGGGTCACGCTGAGGATGGTCCAGTCCTCGTCCAGGGCGATGTCGAAGTCGCTGCCGAAGACGATCTTGCCCAGGTTCTGGATGCCTTCCCGCAGGGGGCGCACGTAGGCCTGGCGGGAGGCGTCGCGGTGTTGGTTGAGGGTCTCCCACAGCAGTTTGGCGGCAGCGGCGCGGCGCTCGGTGGCGGCGAGGGTGTCTTCGGCTTCCGCCAGGGCCTGCTCGGCGGCTTCCAGTTCTTCGAACAGGCCATTGGCCTGGGCGCGGTCCAGGCGGCTTTTGAGTACGGCCTGTTCCTGCTGCTGTTCGATAATGTCGCGCTCGGCGCGGCGCAGGGCGTGGCTGGCGTTGTCCAGTTGCAGCCTGGCGCTGTCCGGGTCTTCCGACTGTAGCTGGGCGCGCAGCTGTTCCAGTTCCGCGGTGATGGCCGCGAGCTGCTGTTCCCGGTCCGCTACCGCCTCTTCGAGGGTGGCGTCTGGTTCGGCCTCTATCGCTTGCGCCAGGCTGCTGCGCTTGTCTTCGAGCACGCTGGTAAGCGCATTCGCCTCAACACTGGCCTGTTGCTGTTTGGCCTGGGCGCGGGTGAGTTCGCCGCGCTGTGTTTCCAAGCGGCCGGCCTCTTGGTCCCGTTCGGATTCGCAGGCGTCCAGGGCTTCAGCGGCGGTCTCGAGCTGCTGTTTGGCTTCGTGCGCGCTGGCGGGCAGGGGCTGGTCCGGGTCGCGCTGTTGCAGGGCATCGTCGCAGGCCTGCTGCAGCCGCGTGTAATCCGCCTGCAGGGATTCTTCGTCCGCGCCCTGCAAGGTGTCTTCGATGCGCTCGCGCACGCTGCGCACGGTCTGTTCGGCATCCGCCCGCTGTTCGTCCTGAGCGATGGCCTGCTCCACTCTGCGCACCTGGAAGCGGGCCAGCAGGGCATCCAGTTCCTGCTGCCGGGCGTCCACTTCCGCCGCCAGTTCGCCGGCGGAGGCCGCGGGGGCGATGCTGATGCGCGCAAGCTCAGGGATCTCCAGCTGCAGGGTGGCCGCCACCTGCCGCTCCAGTGTTGCGCCCGGGCGCAGGCTGACCGCCTCATCATTCAACTGCCAGTCCAGCGCCTGCAGCGCCTCAATGGTGAGGCGGGTAGCGGCGTTGTCGCGGGTGCGGGTAGCGACGTCCAGGGCGCTGGCGGCAGCCTGGATCTCTTTGCGACCGGCGCTGGTGATATGGATGCCCGCGAGGGTCTCGCGCGCGGCAGCCAGTTCGCCGCGCTGGGCTTGCACTCTGGCCAGCAGCTGCTCAAGGCGGGCCAGCTCGGCGGCGTCCTGCAGGTAGGCGGCATCGCGGCGGGCCTGCTGCAGGGCATGTTGGAGGGCGCGGCGCTGGGTTTGCAATTCCTTCTGGGTGGCCTCGGCGGCCTGCACGGTGTGCTCCAGTTCTGCCACCTGCTCCGCCAGCGGCTGCAGCGCGGCCTGCTTCTGTTCCAGTTCCTGCGCCCGGCGGGCGATGTCTGCCACCGCTTGCTGGCGTTGCTGCCACTGATTGCGGGCGTGGACCAGCAGCTCCTGCAGGGGCTTGCCCTCTTCCTCCTTGGCGATCAGGCGGGACTGCAGGCCATCGATGGCCGCCCAGCGCTGCTCGTGCTGATCCTTGGCTGCCTGCAGTTCGGGCACGGCGCGCTGCAGGCGGGAAATCTCCGCGGAGACGCCTTCGAAACGGCGCAGGTCGTCTTCCAGTTCGCGCA
Source organism: Haliea sp. (assembly GCF_040221975.1). Classification (GTDB taxonomy): domain Bacteria; phylum Pseudomonadota; class Gammaproteobacteria; order Pseudomonadales; family Halieaceae; genus Haliea. Next base: position 198,679 of record NZ_JAVJWR010000015.1, on the reverse strand, counting down.
GGGTGGTCTGCAGCTGCTGCACCTTCTCGTGATTTTTTTCCACGCGCTGCTGCTCGTCGCCGTAGCGCGGCTTGCCGGTCTTCAGGGTGAAGTAGCGCTCGTATTCGGCCTGCACGGCATCGAACAGGGCGCTTTCCTCGCCGCTGGCCCCGGCGCCGCCGGCGGCATTGTCCAGCGCCCGGGCCAGGCCGTCGGAGTCCGCCAGTTTGACGCCGCCGATCTCCTTGCCCTGCTCCACCAGCAGCGCGTCCCACAGGGCCATGTCCATATGGCCGCTGAGGATGTCCCAGGCGCGGTTGTGGGCATCGTCGCCGGTGAGCTGTTCCGCCCGGGGCGCGAGGATGCGCAGCTCGGTGCCGTGCTTGCGGTTGTAGGTTTTGCTGTAAGTGAAGTGGTAGTCGCAGCAGCGGACCTCGGCAGCGACGCTGCTGCCCACGTCCTCGCCCACGGGCTGCACGGCCTGTACTTCCTTTTTCTTCGAGCCGGACTTTTCCCGGAACAGCATGCGCAGGGCCTCCACCAGGGAGGACTTGCCGACCTCGTTGGGGCCCTCGATGAGGGTGACGCCGCTGTCGAATTCGATCTGGCTGGCGCTGACGCCGCGCCAGTTTTCCAGGGTGAGGGAAACAAGCTTCATGCGCCCCGCCCTCCCTGCTCGCTGCCGGGGCCCTTTGTTTCGCTGGCGGCGCTCCTTATAGCGCTGGCGGCGCCACCCGCCAGCCGGTACATCAGGCGCAGGGCATCGGTGGCGGTGTCGTCGCTGGCGGCGCGCTCCAACAGGGCTTTCCAGGTGGCGTCGGCGTAGCCGCTGAGGGCAATGGCGTTGTCGTCCAGGGCGTCGGGGATGACGGCGAGGTCCGTGGTGCGCGCGCGGCGCTTGAGGCTGGCGAAGAGGTGGGACTGCGCTTCCAGCAGGGCGTCCAGTTCCGCCGCCAGGGCCAGGTTGACGCTACCGGTAAAGCCGACCTTGAGCACGCTGCATTCCTTGCCACGGATGGCGTCCAGCCACTGGGCGAACGCGGCCAGGTCTTCCGGTCCGTTAATGTCCCGCTGTACCGCCTGGAAATCCCAGTACCCCGTGGTATGTGGCGTGAGCCGGCAGGTCTCGTGGTCCAGTTCCACCAGCAGGGCCTGATTCGGGTCCACTTCGTCGAAATCCGTCACCAGCGGGGTGCCGGAATAGCACAGGCGGCCGCTGGTGCCGACGTTGGTCAGGGAGTGGCGGTCGCCCAGGGCCACGTAGTGCACGCGGCCTTCTGCCAGTGCCTGTTCCAGCAGGGCCTGGCTGATGACGCCGGGCTGGCTGTGATCCGGTGACAGGGAATCCACCTGGCCGTGGCCGAGCAGAATGCGGGTGACGCCCGGGGCGGGTTCCAGGGTCTGCAGGGCTTTGGCGCAGAGGTCCGCCGCCGGGCGCTTGCTGAACCAGGGCGCGCCGACCACTTCCAGATTGGTCAGGCCCGGTACCGGGATCGGCGTGCTGTCGGTGACAACGATGAGGTGCTTTTTCGCTTCGGCACGAAAACGCTCGCTGCGGAAGATGGAGGAGGCATCCAGCGGGTCGTGGTTGCCGGGCAGCAGGAATACCGGCACCGGCACGGAGTTCAGCGCATCCAGGGCACGGCTCAGGGTCTGGGCCGAGAGCTGGTTGGACTCGAACACGTCCCCCGCCACCACCATGAACTGCGCATCGTGCTCCGCGGCCAGCTGCCCGAGGGCGCGGATGGCGTCGATGCGCGCCTGGCTATAGCGGGCCGCGGCTTCCTGGCTCAGGAAGGCCCGGGTCATGCCGATTTGCCAGTCGGATGTATGGATGAATTTCACGTCTTGTTATTTCCCCCAATCCTCGAAGTATGGGGGAAACCGCACCCCCTGCCTACGCACGCTGTGATTGACTTTGATGTGCATCACAGTACTGACGCCGCGGCGGGCTGGCCATGGTGGATGGCTGTACAGGTCGCGTTTTCAGGCAGGTGTGGGTTCGGGACGCGTTTTTAATGGGTCGGCTGGGCGGATTTGATCGATAAGCTGGACGGATTTGATGTACGGTTTTGGCGGCGGATTTGGGATGATTGGGCATGCTTGGCAGGCGCGGACAGGAGGGCTATGCTTTGGCAACACTGGCGTTTGATTCGTTGAAGTATGCCCGGCGTTTGAAGGACGCTGGCGTGCCGGAATCCCAGGCGGAGGTACAGGCGGAGCTGATGGCGGAAGCATTCGGGTTCTATGCGGACAACATCGTCACCAAGGAGTACTTGGATATCGCCCTGCGGGCGGCGTTTGCGGAGCAGGATGCGACGTTCGAGAAGCGGTTTGCTGCCATTGATCAGCGGTTTGCGAGTATTGATCAGCGATTTGTCGATATTGAGCACCAGCTCGGGGATCTGAAAACGGGCCTGAAAGTGGAACTGGAGACGATGATCACTACCCGCCTCAACCAGCAGGACGTCAAGCTCTCCTCCATCGAAGCCACCATGAACGGCAACTTCCGGGTGCTGTCAGCCTTGATGGGTGTGACACTGCTGGCGGTGGCGGTGCCGGCGATTCAGAGCGTTATGTGAGTACCCATCAATTCCGACCAGATCTCCGCGGAGATTTTGGCCGCATTTGATGGATCAAGGGGCTTGCTGACGCCCTGGGTGATGGGATCATCTCCGAACTTGGCTGGAATGGATGTACGCTCTTCCCGACATTTCAGGCATGGTTGGCACAGGCTCAGCAGGGAGGCTAAGCTATGGCAACACTGGCCTTTGATTCACTGAAGTATGCCCGGCGCCTGAAGGACTCGGGGGTTCCGGAATCGCAGGCGGAAGTGCAGGCGGAGCTAATGGCAGAAGCATTCGGGTTCTACGCGGACAACATCGTCACCAAGGATTACCTTGACAGCACCCTGCGTGCGGCGTTTGCGGAGCAGGATGCGAAGTTGGATAAGCGGTTTATCGCCGTGGAGTCCACGTTGACGGCTCGCCTCAACCAGCAGGACGTCAAACTCGCCTCCATAGAAGCGACCATGAGCGGCAACTTCCGGGTGCTGTCAGCCCTGATGGGCGTGACCCTGCTGGCGGTCGCGGTGCCGGCGATTCAGAGCGTGATGTGAGTGCCCATCAATTCCGATCAGATCTCCGCGGAGATTTTGGCCGTATTTGATGACTAACAGGGCAGTTACGTGAGCTGATTGGCTATCGCAGCCGCTGAAACCATTCCGCCACCGGCTTCATCGAGGTGTTCGAGCAGCTCAACGGCAGCCACCCCGGCGTCCGCAAGGGCCATGCCCGAGGCGTCTGTGCGGCGGGCAGCTTCACCCCCAGCAATTCCTCGGCCTGCTGCGCCTGAGCCAACAGATCCAGCAGGGTGAGGCGCCGCCGGAGGACCGCGCGAAGTACCTGCAGGCCAACCCGGAAGCCGCCCGCCAGGGCCGCTGGGTGCAGGATCGTGCACCCGCCGCGGAATACACCGCGGCCACCTACTTCGGGATCCACACCTTATGGCGGCGGGCAATGAGGGGCAGGAACTGGCCTTTCGCTGGCAGCTGCTGCCGGCGGCAGGCGAGCAGTTGTTGACCGAAACTGGGGAAACGCCTGTCGGGGCAGTAGGGGGGCGCGCACGGACAAGGTGAATGGCTGCGCAGCGCCCAGAGAGGGTGGCCTGGGCCAGTGCGCTCCTGCAATGGGATAAGAGGGCGGCGCAGCGACGATGGGATGGGCGGTAGGCGGTCGCGCACGGAGTGCGCTCCCACGCTAAAAAGCCGGATAACGCTGCAGCACCGCCTCATCCAGCTGCCAGTCGACGCAATCCAGCAGGTCATCGGCGACCTGGGTGATGACGTCGCGCAGTTCCAGCGGTTCCAGCAGTTCGGCGGGAATGTGCTCCACGCCCCACTGCACCCCCAGCAGGTTGCCCGTGATGGCGCCGGTGGAGTCGGAGTCGCCGTCGTGGTTGACGGCGATCACCAGAGCCTCGTGGAAATCGGTGGCCACCAGCGCGCAGTAGACGGAGATGGCCAGCGCCTCCTCGGCTATCCAGCCGCCACCCAGGCGGGCGATGGCCTCGTCGCAGGACGTATCAGTGGCCGCCAGGTCGGCCGCCTTATCCAGGGCGTTGATGGTTTCGTCGGCATCCATGCGCTCGCTCAGGCAATCCAGCGCCACATCCAGGGCATCGCTCATGTCGCCGCCGTCGCGCAGCACGGTCACCATGGCTGCCAGCGCGCCGCCAGCGAGCCAACCCGTGGGATGGCCGTGGGTCAGGGCGGCAAATTCGCAACCCAGGTCGAAGGCTTCCTGCGCGGAATCCGCAAACAGCCCCGCCGGCGCCACCCGCATCACGCCGCCGCAGCCCTTGCTGTCGTTCATTGCGGGTTCGCCGGGCACGCGGGTATTGCGCAGGGCGCTGAGGCAGGTGTTCCCCGGTGCGCGGGCACTGTGCAGCGCGTCCACTTCGTACAGCCAGCCCGCGTCCGGATGCAGGGGGTCCAGGTCGAAGACATTGTGCTGGCCCTGGGTCAGCAACCAGCGCTGGTAGGCCCAGGCGGTGACACTGGGGTACTCGATCAGACCGCTGTCGCGGTAGCGCATCAGGCCGCGGATCAGGCCCTCGGCGGTGAACAGGGTCATCTGGGTATCGTCGGTGATGGCGCAGGGCTGACCGTAGGCCGGTGCATAGAGGCGAATGCCGTCGCCACCGAAGCGCTTGAGGATCTCGCTGCGGCTGTGGAATTCCACCGCCGCACCCAGCGCATCACCCGCCGCGCCGCCCAGCAGGCAACCGCGAAAGCGGCTGCGGAGGTCGGGCTCAGTGCTGGCAAGCAGGTCCATTTCCATCGACAATTACCCTTGTTTTACCGGGGCCGCCAGCATAGCCAAAAGCCGCACCGGGCAACACCCCAAATGAGATATCAGCTCAGATCGTGTATGATGGTGGTGTTTTCGCCGGGTTTGTCTTCAATTCACTTCTGCAAACCCTTCACTTCGCCGAACTCTGGAGGCGCACATGGACAAAGATCCGCAAAAGGGTTACCTCGCCCTGCTGGGCTGGAGCCTGAACGCAGTGGAAGCTGCCGAGAAATTCAACCGTCGCTACGTTGTCGTGGCACCCGACTGGGCGGAAGCGTATTGCAAGGAACACGACATTCCCTACCTGCCCTGGAATTTCGAGCGCCTCAATGACCGCTCGCTGGAAATCGCCGAGACCCTGAAAGACATGGGGGTCGATGTCGCCATTCCCATGTTCGAGGAAACCGTGGAATGGGCCGGCGCCATCAACTCGGTGCTGCTGGGCAATCCGCACCTGTACGGCCAGTCCCTGCTGTTGCGCGACAAGTCGCTGATGAAGCGCCGGGCCCAGCTCGGTGGTATCCGGGTGGGTATCTTCGAGGAGGCGCACGACAAGGCCGACGTGATCCGCTTCCTGAAGCGCGTCAACCAGACCCTGCTGAAGCTGGACGGCGACCCCAATGACCCCATCCACCTCAAGGCCTTCGACAAGGCCGGTTGTCTCGGCCACCGCGTGATCCGCACACCGGACGAAGTGGATTCCATCCCCGACGAGGAATTCCCGGTGCTGATGGAGTCGCACCTGGATGGCTGGGAGTTTGCCGTCGAGGCCTGGATACACAACGGCAAGATCGCCTTCCTCAACATCTCCGAGTACGTCACCCTGGGCTATTCGGTGTTTGTGCCGGCGTCACCGGAACTGGAATCCTACCGGGAGCAAATCACCGCTCAGATCAAGAAGCTGATCAAGACCTTCGATATTGAATTTGGCCTTATCCACCCGGAATACTTCGTCACCAGTGACGGCGAGATGTACTTTGGCGAGGTTGCCTACCGGCCGCCCGGCTTCAAGGTATTCGAGCTGCTGGAGCGAGTCTACGGTTTCAACGCCTACCAGGCGACAATGCTGGTATTCGACCCCAAAACCACCACGGATGAAGTGGCCGCCTTCTTTCCCCGCGAAATCGAGGATGCCAATGGCTACGCCGGCTGCTTCGGGGTCTATCCCCGCCGGCGGGTGGTCAGCAAACTGGAAATTCCCGAGGAAGTGGAAGATCATCCCTACTTTGAATCCCACGAGCTGACTTCACCACTGGAAGAAACCGTGACCAAACGCACCGCCTTCGGTACGCACTGGGGCCTGGTGTACTTCAAGGGCCCGGATCCGCAACAGCTGCGCGATCTGCTCAAGCATCAGGAAGATGTGGATTACTATGTATAGATTAGCGCGGTATTGGAATTGACCGGGGATAACGACAAACTTGCAGGCCTGCTGGCGCATCTGGACGAGGCCACTGCCCTGCTGGCCTCGGCGCCGGAGTTCGCCAAGCCGGGCAAGCTGCCGCGAGTGCTGGACACCGCGCGCCGGGTAATGTTGCAACCGGGCGGCTGTGCCGCCGTGGCAACCCGGGCCCGGGCCATCGACGAAGCCGGTATTTTTGCCGGCTCCGACTGGGCCACGCCGCAGATCCTGGTGCCGGCGCTGACGCCTCATTCCCTCGGCAGTGCCGATGCCAACATCGTCGTGATCGAGGCGCTGAGTGAACTGCGTCTGCTGGCCATAGCGCATGGAGAATATCCGCACCCGCTGATTTCCGCGGAGCAGGCCCATCACTATCTGACCCAGGTGATTGCCATCAACCTGACCCTGCTGTTTGGCCCGGCGACCGAAGCCGAGCGGGAAACCCAGGGGCGGTTGGCGCAGCTGCCACGCAATCTGTTCCAGTACCTCACCGAGCGTATTGGTTATGAGCATGTGATCGACCAGCTGATCGACGAGATCTGGCGCATCCTGGAACAGCGCCCGATCCAGGTCGATGCGGTCAAGAGCATGATCACGCAAATTGCCAGCTGCCAGGCAAACCCGGACATCGACCTCGGTGCCAGCGGCCAGGGCGCCAATCGCCTGGTGAGCTCCCTGTTCAGCCCTACCCGGGGCTGCCAGGAGGATCCCGGTGTCGCCGAGTACCGGGAACGCCTGGCCAGCATGGACCCCTCCGCCCTGCACAGTGAGGCGATCGGTTTTGCCCGCGCCATGCACGACACCGGCCTGGTGTCGCCCTACCACCCGGTACTGCTGCGTTTCCTGCTGGATCAAGGTGAACATTTTCTGGCCGAGGCGCTGGGTCTGTCGGCGACCGGGCGCGACTGCCTGCTCTGCTACCGCGACCTGGTTCAGGCATTGATCCGCGCCTGTGTGCATCCACCCACGGCACAGGCGATCTACGGCCTGGCCTTGCTGTTGGAGCGCGGCATCCTCTACCAGCCTTCCATGGCCCCGGCGCTGCAGCGCCAGCTGGGCCTGGAGCTGTCCGACTGGTCGCAACAGCGCCTGACCCTGGCCTTTGGCGACACCGTGTCCCCCCGGGCGCGGCTGCTGGAAGGTGTGCTGTGCATGCTGGGCCAGCCCCTCGGCGTGGGCCAGGGCAACAATCCCACCTGCCAGTCGGCCCGGGCGCTGTCGATGTGGGCCTACAGCGACCCGGACTATCTGCTGCAGATGGTGGCCTGGGCGGCGCGGGATGACGAGATCATCATGCATTTCGAGGGGCAGTCGATTTCCTCCCTGGAAAGCGCCGGCGGTGTCGCCACCAGCCTGCCCCTGGACCTGGATCCGGTGTCCCTGCTGGTGGTGCCGCACCTGGATCGCATTTATGCGGAAATGGGCCGGCGCTGCATCGGCCGCGAGGGCGACCCGCACCGCTGGGTCAACCCCGAGTTTCACGGCTGGTGGTCCGGGCGCGGCTTCCGTATCAACGTCGATGTCGCCACCGGGCATCTGGAGGATCTCGACGCCTTCCTGCGCCATTTCTACGCCAGCTATCATCCCTACTACAACGGTGAGCTGCCGCTGATCCACCCCCAGCCTGCCGGCATCGCTGTTACCGACAGTGCCGCCCGCTTCATCGGCTGGCACGCCATCAGCCTGCTGCGGGTGAACATTGATCCATCAGACGTAATGCGGCTATATTTTTACAATCCCAACAATGACAGCGGCCAGGACTGGGGCGATGGCATCAGGGTGAGCACGGCGGGCAATGGCGAGCGCTTCGGGGAGTCTTCCCTGCCCTTCGAGGAGTTCGCTTCGCGGCTGTACATTTTCCACTACGATCCACTGGAACGAGGGGAGCTGGCACAGGTGGCACAGGAAGAACTGGACCGGGTGATCGCCAGGATTCACCACAGCTGGGGCGCGGACCGCATCCCGGCGGCCGAAATGCAAGCGAGCGAAGGCCCCCTTGGTTGAAGAGCTCCTGCAGGACGACCTCAGCCTGCTGGCGGTGCCGCTGTATCTGGCGGCCATCCTGGCGGAAGCCCTGTATTCCCGCCGCCACCACCTCAACCGCTATCGCCTGACCGACACCCTCGCCTCCCTGTCGATGCTGGTGGCCTCCGGTATCGTGGAGCTGCTGCCACGTCTGCTGGCGCTGGCAATCTTCTTCCAGCTGCATGAGCTGAGTCCACTCAAGGACGTGATCGGCCGCCAGTGGTGGGCCTGGCTGCTGCTGTTCCTGCTGGACGATTTCACCTACTACTGGTTCCACCGCGCCAACCACGAGGTGCGACTGCTGTGGGCCGGGCACGTCAATCACCACTCATCGCAGTATCTGAATTTCGGCACGGCCCTGCGCCAGGGTGTGGGCGAGCGGCTGCACAAGTTCCTGTTCTGGCTGTGGCTGCCGCTGCTGGGCTTTGACCCGGCGATGATCATCACCGTGATCGGCATCAACCTGTTCTACCAGTTCTGGATCCACACCCAGGCGGTGGGCAAGCTGCACCCCTGGATCGAGGCCGTGTTTAATACCCCCTCCCACCACCGGGTGCACCACGGCTCCAACGTGCGCTACCTGGACCGCAACCACGGCGGCGTGCTGATCATCTGGGACCGGCTGTTCGGCACCTTCAGTGAAGAGCGGGATGACGAGCCCGTGGTCTACGGGCTGACCACCAATATTGACTCCGACAACCCCTGGACCGTGCTCAGCCACGAGTACCGCGCCATCGGCCGCGACCTGCGCCGGGCCGGGACCTGGGGCGAGCGCCTGCGCTACCTGCTGCTGGCGCCCGGCTGGTCCCACGACGGGCCGGACAAGCGGGCGTCGGTATTGCGGCTCAACGCCGGAAATTGACCGTGCTGTCCGCCGCCAGCCAGGCGAATACCACATAGGCCGCGACATTCTGGTCCAGCGCCACCGGGTCGATCTTGTCCAGGGTGTCGTCGTGGGTGTGGTGCAGGTCGAAGTAGTCCATGCCGTTTTGCACCAGCCGCAGCGACGGCAGCCCCGCCTCCACCATCGGCACCAGGTCCGGCCCGGAGCCGGCCTTGTCCATGCTCCCCGGGGCCACACCCAGCGGCGCCAGCAGCTCGCTCATGATATCCACCACCGCCTGCCCCGCCGGCGACACCTGCGCCGTCAGTTGCCAGATCCGCTCGGCGCCAAAATCGCTCTCGGTGCCAATGATATGCTGCGGGAGCTGCTCCCGGTGTGCCCGCAGATACTCGTAGCCGCCCAGCAGGCCGACCTCCTCCGCGCCCCAGAGAATCAGGCGCAGGGTGCGCCGGGGCCGCTGGCCGCTGTCGAGGATCAGCTTCGCCGCGGCAGTGGTGATGGCCACGCCGGCGCCGTCGTCGATGGCCCCGGTGCCCAGGTCCCAGCTGTCCAGGTGGCCGCCGATGATGACAATTTCCTCCGGGCGTTCGCGACCGACAATCTCGGCGATCACGTTGCCACTGGGTGCCTCGCTGCTGGCCTGTGGGCTCATTGCCAGGTGCACGCGCATGGGCTGGCCGCGACGGACCACCCGCTCAATCTGGTCGGCGTCAGGGTTGGACAGGGCGGCGGCCGGAATCCGGGGGACGCCCTCGGCGTAGCGCATCTGCCCGGTGTGGGGGAAACGGTGGCTGTCAGTGCCGATGGAGCGGATCAAAATCGCAACGGCCCCCTTCTCCGCCGCCACGCTGGCGCCGACCCGGCGCAGGGTTCCGTAGAAGCCGTAGCTGGACCCGTCCTGGGTACGCTGCATGGCGTGGCTGACGTAGGCGATCTTGCCGTCGAGACTGCCGGGGGCGGTGGCACGCAGGGCGGCGAGACTCTCGAAGGGCACCAGTTCCGCCTCCAGGCCGTCCCCGGGGGTACCCACGGATCCACCCAGACCAGTGATTTCCAGCGGCTGCGGGAACGGCGCCAGCAACACCGCGCGCTCCTCGCCGCGCTCCCAGCCGGGGATGGTAAACGGCTCCACCCGCACGTTCTCGAAGCCCATGGCGCGCAGGCGCTGCACGGCCCAGTCCCGGGCCCGTGCTTCGGCCTCGGTGCCGGCAAGCCGCGGCCCGACCTCGGTGGTCAGCGCCTCGACCATGTCCCAGGCGAGCGAGCCGTCCAGAGCCTGGTCCCGCAGCCCACGTGCGTGCGCAATGCTGGCGGGACTCAGCCCGGTGGCAGTGTCCCTGGCGGCATCTGCTGCGGCGCCAGTGGCCGTCAACAGCAGGGCGGCGACGAGCAGTCGTCGTGCTCGGGCAATCGTAACAAACATGGCATCTCCACCTGTTGGGTCGCTGCAGCAATGTGTGACCATTATCCCGCAGGTAGAAAAGGTCTGAAATCCCCCGCAGGCCAAAACTCGACTCGGCCTCCCGTACTCTGTATAGTCCGCGGCCTGCCGCGGTATAAAACCTCGCTCCACCCATCTTCCCCTCAGGTACACCACAGTGATCAGCGCAGCAAACGTCACCATGCAATTTGGCGCCAAGCCCTTGTTCGAAAACATTTCCGTCAAGTTCGGCGACGGCAACCGCTACGGCCTCATCGGCGCCAATGGTTGCGGCAAGTCGACCCTGATGAAGATCCTCGATGGCAGCCTGGCGCCCAGCGCCGGCAACGTGTCGATCTCGCCCAATGAGCGTATCGGCAAGCTGAGCCAGGATCAGTTCGCCTTCGAGCAGTATTCCGTGATCGACGCCGTGATCATGGGCCACGCCGAACTGTGGGCGGTAAAGCAGGAGCGCGACCGTATCTACGGCCTGGCGGAGATGTCCGACGAGGACGGGATGCAGGTCGCGGAGCTGGAAACACACTTCGCCGAGATGGATGGCTACACTGCGGAGAGCCGCGCCGGCGAGATCCTGCTGGGCGCCGGCATCGGCACGGAACTGCACTTCGGCCCCATGAGCGAAGTCGCGCCGGGCCTGAAGCTGCGGGTGCTGCTGGCCCAGGCCCTGTTCTCCGACCCGGATATCCTGCTGCTGGACGAGCCCACCAACAACCTCGATATCAACACCATTCGCTGGCTGGAAGGGGTGCTGAATGCGCGCAAGAGCACCATGGTGATCATCTCCCACGACCGCCACTTCCTCAACGCCACCTGCACCCACATGGCGGACATCGACTATGGCGAGCTGCGCGTTTATCCCGGCAACTACGACGATTTCATGACCGCCTCGACCATGGCCCGCGAGCGCCTGCACTCGGAAAACGCAAAGAAGTCGGCCCAGATCGCCGACCTGCAGCAGTTCGTCAGCCGCTTCTCCGCCAACGCCTCCAAGGCCAAACAGGCCACCTCGCGAGCCAAGCAGCTCGACAAGATCAAGCTGGACGAGATCAAGGCCTCCAGCCGGCAGAGTCCGTACATCCGCTTCCGCCAGGACAAGAAGCTGCACCGCCAGGCCCTGGTGCTGGAAAACCTCGGCCACGGCTACGACGGGGAAACACTGTTCAGCGGTGCCAACCTGCTGCTGGATGCGGGCACGCGGCTGGCGATCATTGGCGAGAACGGCGCCGGCAAGACCACCTTCCTGCGCTGCCTGCTCAACGAACTGCAGCCCGTCGCCGGCAAGGTCAAGTGGGCCGAGAACGCCACCGTCGCCTACTGCCCCCAGGACAGCACCGCGGAGTTCGACAGCGACCTGAACCTGTTCGACTGGATGTGCCAGTGGCGCAAGCCCCACCACGACGACCAGATCGTCCGCGCCACCCTGGGGAAACTGCTGTTTTCATCCGACGACTTCAAGAAGAAGGCACGGGTCTGCTCCGGCGGCGAGAAAAACCGCCTGCTGTTTGGCAAGATGATGATGACTGACGCCAACGTGATGATCCTCGACGAGCCCACCAACCACCTGGACATGGAGGCCATCGAGGCGCTCAACCTGGCACTGGAGCACTACGACGGCACGCTGATTTTTGTCAGCCACGACCGCGAATTCGTCTCCTCGCTCGCCACCCGGGTGATCGAGATCAAGGGCCGCGAGCTGGTCGATTTCCGGGGCACCTACGAGGAGTATCTGCTGGAAACGGACGCGGACGAGGTGCCGGGGCGGAGTTATGCCTCTGCGGGGGGCTGAGACTCGCGCCGCCGCTCCGCAGCCATCCTGAGGCAGTCCTTCACCGCCTCCCGCACCAGGTCCCTGGACTGCCCGTTGAGACAGCGCAGCTCGCAGGCCACCAGCCGGTGGTCGCGCAAGAGTCGCCGCAGAACCTCACAGGGCAGTTCCAGCTGGACCATCTCCGGCGGTGGCGCAGGTGGCTTTCCAGTGGCGGCCGTCACGGATCAATGCACCGTGGTGCCGAGGGTTTCCAGAACCATTGAGTTTGTGCCCTGGGCATCGGCCAGGGACAGACGCTGGCAGCATTCAAGCACCAGCCGCTTGTCGGCGCCGTCGGCCATAAGCGCCTCCAGGCGAGCATGACATCCGGCCAGTAAGCCGCGGACAAGCCCCGCCTGTCGCAATGCCGGTAGCGTCTGCCGCAGCAGGACCGCTGAATCGGTAAAGCACCTGAGATCCTGTTCCGAGCGGCAGCCGTGCAGCACCAGCAACGCTTCCGCGGCCTCCAGCGCGCAGCCGGCCGCGGCGATCGACTGTTCCGTCGCCCCTCGCTGTCTGAATTCCAACGCCTTGCTGTGGCTCAGCTCCCAGCTGGACCGGGCCCGGGACGGGTCCGTCTCGATCAGGGAGCGGTGATGGGGACAAAGAAAACGCAAACGCATGAGCTGGCTCCGTAACGGGATACGCCCACACTTTAATGCGAATGGTTATCGTTTGCAATACACCGGAACAACGAACAGCTCCACGACAACCGCACGCGACTGGCCTATGCTGGAATGATAAGAAGATAAGGAAGACGACAATGCAAAAGCTCATGACGATGTTGTTGGCGGCGCTGGTAACGGTGCCCGCCTGGGCCGGGGACTATGCACTGGAAGCTCCAGAGCGAGCCCACATCCGCGAGACCCTGAAAATCCACTGGACCGCGCCGGAAGCCGGGGGCCTGCTGGAGATCCGCAGCACTACCGGCACCCCGGTACGGGGCAGCTACGCCTACGTCCGCGACAACCCGCAGCCAATACTCGCGCCGGAGGCCCCGGGGGAGTACCGGATCGTCCTCCTGCAGGAGAAGGAAGTCCGCGCCAGCGCAGACCTGACGGTGTTCCTGCCGGAGGCGGGCGTGGAGGCACCGGCCAGCATCGACGCCGGAGCGGACTTCGAGGTCGCGTGGACCGGGCCGAACAGTCGCCAGGACTTGCTGGTGATTGCCGAGCGCGACGGCCCCCGCATTCGCGGTGCCAGCTACACTTACGTTGGCAACAGCCGCGGAGGCAAGGCGAAGCTGCGGGCCCCGCTGGACCCTGGCGAGTACGACGTGGCCTATCTGAGCGGCTCCACCATCCTCGCCCGGGCCGCGGTATCGGTGGCGTCGATCAACGCCACCCTGCACCACGCCCCGGAGGTACACGCCGGAGGCACATTGCGGGTCACGTGGGAAGGACCGCGCAACGCGCAGGATCAGATTACCTTCGCCAGCCGCGACGGCGAGCCCCTGCGCGGCAGTAGCTATGTATACGTCAACAATGGCGACGACAACGTCGTCAGCCTGCGGGCTCCGGAGCAGCCCGGGTCTCTGGATGTGGTCTATACCGTCGGCGGCCGGGTGATCGGCCGCAGCCCGGTGGAGGTCATGCCGGCGCAGATCGCCCTGGACGCGCCAGCGGAAGTCCAGGCGGTGAAGCCCTTCATCGCCACCTGGCAGGGCAACGGCAACCACGGCGACCGGATCGAGGTCATGGACGCCGAAGGCGGTACCCTCGCCTACAGCTATATTCGCACCGATGAACCGGAAACCCGTCTGGTCGCGCCGCCAGTGGATGGCGACTTCACCCTTGTCTATGTCACCCGACACGGGCGCGAAATGGCCAGGCACCCGCTGCGGGTACTACCGGCACCGGAGCCGCCCGGCACACTGCTGGTGGAGCAGGTACGCCCGGCGCTTGGGCCCGGCGACGCGGTTGGCGTCATTTTCGATGCCTCCGGCTCGATGTTGCAACGCCTGGATGGCGAGCGCCGGGTGGAGATCGCGCGGCAGACTCTCGCCGCGCTGGTCAGCGATACCATTCCTCCCGGTACCGGCTTTGCCCTGCGGGTATTCGGCCACCGCGAAGCCGGCAGTTGCCGCACCGACCTGGAGATCCCCCTGGCACCCCTGGAACCCGTCGCCGCCACGTCGGTCATCAATGACATCAACGCCATGAACCTGGCGCGCACCCCGCTGGGACGCTCCATTGAATTGGCCGCCGGCGACCTCGCCGACGTGCCGGGCAAAAGGTTGCTGGTCGTACTCACGGACGGCGAGGAAACCTGCGAGGGCGATCCCGCCGCCGCCATCACGGGCCTGCGCAAGCGGGGCTGGGATATCACCGTGAACATTGTAGGCTTCGCCATCGACGACGACGCCCTGGCAGCGGAGTTTGCTGCCTGGGCAGATCTCGGCAACGGCAGCTACTTCGCCGCCACCGACCGCGACTCACTCAAGTCGGCGCTGCTGGAGGCCACCATCACCCGCTTCGCGGTCAGCAACGCCGAAGAGGAAACCGTTGCCCGGGGGCGTCCGGGACAGTTGCTTTCCCTGCCAGCGGGAGACTACCTCGTTCTGTGGGGGGAAGACCAGCGCACAGCAGTAACCGTGGCACCGGGTGAGTCGGCTCGAGTAAGGCTGCAGTGAGGCAATTCAATCCCCTGCACCGGGCGTCTGTCACACTTGCTTTACGCCACCGCCACCGCCGTTTTCCGCTGGCTGCAGTGGGCGACGCCATGCGCTGTCAGGAGCAGGGGTGCATGCGCGGCAGCGTCGTGATTAACAGGGTGCGCCAACTGCGCCTGACCTAATCGGAAGGAGCCGGAGACGGAGCAGCATGCAGATAGACTTCCCGGTGTGGATAGGGAATCTGGATACCGTTCTCCTTGAACGCATCCCACAGTGAGAGCATGACTTGCCCCTGTACATTGCTGACGCCCGCTTCCGCATCCGTAATCCAGAAGCGCAGGACAAAATTGAGCGAGCTGTCACCAAACTCCATGAGCAGGCAGATCGGCTCGGGGGTGGCGACAACCCGCGCCGGCCGCTTGGCAGCTGCGACCGCAATGTCGATCACCTCGTGGGGGTCGGAATCATAGTGCAGCCCGAACTCTACCTGAATACGGATCAGGCGATCACCGTGGGACCAGTTGATGACGCGCTGGGTAATGAAATCCTCGTTGGGTATGAGAAAGGATTTGTTACTGCGCGTGATAATTTCCGTGTAGCGCGCACCCATGTGGGTGACCGAGCCAAACGTGGCACTGGCTTCCAGCTCGATCACGTCCCCGGGCTTGATCGACTTGTCCAGCAACAGCAACAGGCCACTGAACAGGTTGGAGACCACTTTCTGCAAACCGAAACCAATGCCCAGGCCCACCGCACCTGAAAACACGGCAAAGATGGACAAATCCAGACCCGCGCTGGTGACCCCGATCAGCAACGCAAAGGTCACCAGCACGATGCGGACAATCTTCGCGACCAGTACCTGCGAGGAGCGGGTGAGGCTCTTGCTTTTCAGCACCCGGCGTTCGGCAAAGGTGGAGAGAAAGGTCGCGAGGTAAAGCAACACAACAAGAGACAGGATGGTTTTGACAACCGCAAGGGCGGAAATATGAAACTGTCCCATGCTGAACGCCATCGCATCGAGCGCAATGGTGGCGTCGTCCAGAATCCCGAAGATACTGAGTGCTGCGATCAACAGCATGGTCAGCGCAAAAAAATCACGCGCCATGACGTTGGAGATGAACTGCGTGGCGATGCGAATCGCCATATAGGCCAGCAGCAGCTTCATTACCCCGGTGACCAGTGAGACCCGCAGGAATGCGTATCCGGAAGAAACGATTAGACTGATGACGAACAATACGCCCAGCATCACCAGGGGTACCACGAGACTCTTCAGATTGTTGCAGGCGAGTTTTACCCGGATGGGCAGGTCAGCGTTGTCAATCAAGCCGGTCAAACGCTCGCGCACGACACGGTAAACCAGCATGCCAAAGGCCAGGGCCAGCAGGATCATGACCGCCTGGTACAAAGTGCCGGGCGACCAGACTTCGTCCGCAAGCCATTGCAGGAGGCGGCTGATCAGCTGCTGTGAATCCGGATTCTCAAACATGCTTTTTCCAGGTTGCCAATGATCACCCCCGTGAGCAGCCCGCAATCAGCTGACGTGGCCGCAAGGACCGACGGCCGTTTTTGTCTGGCCACGGCGATAGTATAACCTGCCTTTTCACACAGACTCCTCACAGATCCGTACCGCGAGGCGCTCGGCCAGCCACGGAGCCGTACAGTACTTCCCGGTATCGATGCTGAAGTAACGGCCATGCTGCTCGATGCCGAAATCGGTGCGCTGGTGCAGCGACGACTGTGGATCGGCGAGCTGACCCTGGCCGGCGGCATAGACCCAGCCACCATCCACATGCACGGATTCGATGTGGTCCCTGATGCGCTGCACGGCGGGCAGGTAGCGCCCCAGATTGTCGAATACCGCGCCAATGAGCTGTGCGGTTGCCTGCTCGTCCAACCCGGCAACAGGCGGCGGATCCACATCGGTGCCGTAGGCCGCCAGCCCGCCGGGGTACCAGGACAGGTAGAAATCGCGGTCTCCGAAGTTCTTGAGGTCGCCGAACGGACCCGTCGAGATCAGGGCGCTGGGGATTGCCAGCGGCACCGTGGTGCGGATGAACAGGGCCCGGCGGTAACGGTGCGAGAAGCGTGCCGGCGGGCCGATACCCAGGGTCCGGTCGAGCGCCAGCTTGCCTTCCCAGAGCGCATTGACGACGACATCGAAACCGTGGAAGTCACCTGCGGCTGTCGCTACGGCCCAGGGGCCGCGATGTTCACCACCTTGCGAGCTGATCCCTGTGACGCGAGTATCCAGGGCCAGGGTGATAGCGGGTTCGGCCCGCAAGGCACGCTGCAGCAGCGCTGCGACCCGGATCGTAGACACGGAACGCTCCGGTGTCCGGAATCCCGCGACGATGTCCGGGGAACCAGACAGCGACGCCAGCTGTGCCGGTGACAGTGGCTCGCTGTGCGCGTTGCGGACATCGACGAGGTAGTCACCGGCACCGGGGTGCGCTCGCACCAGTGCGTCAACGGCCTGCAGGTAGCGCCATTGCTCGTCGGCAGAGACTACCGACTCCCGATGGCACAGGTAGATGTCATCCCCGGCTGTCATCAGCGAAGCGATGGAACTGCCGGTACACTGCTCCAGCAGCGGCCGAAACGCCAGGCTGCCCGACAACACGTGGCGCGCCGTGTGCAGCGACGGGTCTGCGGCGTACAGGTACCCGAGGTGGATCTTGCCCTCGTTCCAGCGGCTCGCCCTGGCGACCGGCTCGGGCGCGGCATCAATCAACGTGACCCGGCAGCCCCTGTGCGCCAGCAACAGGGCGGCACAACTGCCCATGATGCCGGCGCCGAGTACGGCGATGCGGGGCTTGCTGTTCACGCCTGCTCCGGGTCGTCGAATATCGCGGCGGCATTGTAGGGCTCGCTGGCGAGTACCAGCAGCACCGCGCCCTCGCTCAGGTAGGTCTGACTGAACCAGACGCCGGCGCGCACCAGCAGTGCCGGCGAGTCCGGCGTCAGCACCACGCGCCGACGCTCGCCGCCGTGGGCCAGCTGTACCTCGATCTCGCCCGCGATCGCCACCAACAGCTGGGCGCAGGTCCGGTGTCCATGGCCGCCGCGGACAGTACCCGCCGGCACGCCGCTGACGGTGAAGATTCGGCGCGGCGTGAACGGCAGGGATTCCCAGTCCAGCGGCAGCAGCAATCCGCGTTCGTCGCTGCAGCGACGGAGCGGGACCATTGCCACCCGCGTTTCGAGCGCGATTTTATCGGCGTCCGTGGGGCTATTGTTCGAATTCGACACTGTCGTCCTTCACTTGAAGCGCGTCAGCCCGCGCTTCAGCCGGCTGAGCAGGCGTCTGGCGAGTACACCGGGAGAGCGCTTCCCGGCAATTTCCGCCTGCATCAGCGACAGCTCGGCGCGCAGGGGCCGGCTGATTGCCAGCTTGTCCCCGGTGCTGATATCGGCGTTCCACAGCTCGCGCATGCACGATGCCGTCACTTCAAACCACTCCCGGGGATTGAATTCCCAGCCCCGCGACAGGCTGCGCGGCTGGTAGCGCTTGTGGACCAGCACCTCCGGCACCCGGGCGAATTCGCCGAGCAGGCTCATGTGCAGCAGCCAGGGAAAGTCGACCGAGAATTCCCCCGCCCGGTGGGGCTTGATCCCGCCAATGGACCTGGCTTGCTGCAGGCGAAACATACCGCGATTGGGCGCCCACCAGAGCCACGGCCGCCCCTGCATGACCAGGCCGCGCTGCCGCGGAGTCTTGAGACCCTCCAGAGCGGTGAACTGCCAGTGTTCTTCCGAGCCGTCGATATTGGTCAGGTGGGTATCCGGGAACGCCAGGATGACCTCGGGCCGCTGGTCCAGAACGCGACAGAGTTTCTCGACAAAGGTGGGTTCCAGCAGGTCGTCGTGGAACGCCAGCATTACATAATCGGCATCGGCCTCTGCGATCAGGAAATTGCAGTTGGCCGCATAGCCCAGGCGTTTGCCATGCTGGCAAACAACGCGAAAGCGCGGGTCCCTGCGGCTGTGGGCGAGACATATCCCGGCGGTGCCATCGTCGCAGACGTCGACCGAGACCAGCACCTCGAAATGCGGGTAGGTCTGGGCGGAAAGCGAGTCGAGTGTCGCCTGGATGAAATCGGCGGATTCATAGGCGGGAACCAGCGCCACTACTTTCGAGGGTCGTGACATGCCTGGACGCCCTATTCCGGTTGCTGCGGCGGATCGATATCGGGCGCCGGCGCCGCCGCGTCACTGCCTGTCTCCTGCAGTGCTGCCAGCCTCGCCTGCAGCAGGCTGGCGTGCTCGCGCTCTTCCTGTGCAAACTCCGCGGCGTGCTTTACGACCTCCGCATCGCTCGACTGCGCGGCGACGGTGGCATAGAAATCAGCCGCCGCATTTTCCTGGTCGATCATCAGGCGCAGCGCTGTCTCCGGTTGCATCTCATAGCGCAGGCCTGCATAGGCGCTGGTTTCCGGCGGCTCATCGCCGGGCCAGGTGAACTCCCAGGCCTTGAGCCGCGGCAGCTTGCGGCCCTCGCAGATGGCCGCGATCTCCTGTGCATGCAGGTCGCTGTAGCCTGCCAGTTCGGCGAACAACTGCGCCAGGGCGTGTTGCTGGTGATGCCGCATGGTGTCGGCAAACTCGCGCAAGCGCTCGGCGGACTCCCGCTCCAGTTCCAGGCTGTGGGCGAGGAACAGCGGCAGATCCGAGATCAGGTCTTTATTCACAGTTCGAACTCCGCCCGTGGATCGGTCGCTGCTGCCTGCGCGTGGGGCCGCGGCCACACCGGCCGCGGATTGCGATAGAGAATCCCCTTGGCGAAACCGTCGTCCGCGTGCATCAACGCGGCGGCCTCGGCAGCCGTGTCAGGGAGACTTTCTACGCTGTGCACCTGCTGTTTCCAGGCCGTCTGTTCCGGAACAAAGGTCACGCACTGGCTGAGCACATGAATGAACGCAAAGCCGGGAAAGGCCATGCCTTCGAAAATCAGCTGCGCCAGGCCGTTGGGGTCGCCGCTGTAGCCGCGGGCGATAAAGCCGGCACCACTGGCCAGGGCGATGGCGCAGGGCTGAAAGGCGCGCACCTCGGTACCGTGTGGCGTCAATTTGCCGTCCAGCCAGGTCTCCGGGCTGGTGGGCGAGGCCTGCCCCTTGGTCATGCCGTAGACCTCGTTGTCCATGGCGATGTAGACGATATCCACGTTGCGGCGACAGGCGTGGAGGAAATGGTTGCCACCGATCGAGAAGCCGTCGCCATCGCCGCCCACCGCCACCACCTCCAGGTCTGGGCGTGCGACTTTCAGGCCGGTGGCCAGCGGCAAGCCGCGCCCGTGCACGCCGTGAAAGCCGTAACTGCTGACATAGGCCGGCAGGCGGGAGGAGCAGCCTATCCCGGAGATGATCGCCGTTTCGTGTGTGGCAAGCTCCCGTGCGGCCATGGCCTTGGTGATCGCATTCAGCACGCTGTAGTGCCCGCAGCCCGGGCACCAGATGGGTTTGATCCCGGATTTGTAGTCCTTGGCTTTAAGCGACATCAGCGACCTCCAGCGCGGCAAGAATATCCCGGGGTTGTATCGCCGCGGGCCCCGGCAGCGCCAGGCTCTCGAAGCGGTATTGCGGCAGTTGCGCGCGCAGGTAGTGGCAGAGCTGGGCGCCGTGGTTGTGCTCCACCACCAGCACACGAGTCGCCTGCTCCAGCAGCGACGCCAGTTGCGCCACCGGCAGCGGTGCCAGCAGGCGCAGGCTGAGTACCGCGACCTCGTGGCCTGTGGCTGCGAGGGCATCCTGCGCTTCCAGTGCGGGTGCGGTGACCGAACCCATGCAGATTATCAGGGTGCTGCCGTCAGCCTGCCCGCGGAGATCTGCCCAGTGCTCGCCGAAGTCAAAGTCCGTCAGTTTGCGCAGGCGCTTGTCCAGCTGCAAGCGGTGATCGCGCGCGCGCGGCGACGGGATCGCATTTTCGCCGTGCTCCAGGCCGTCGGCGGTATACATGTGGCCAGGCTCTCCCGGGAACGCCAGGGGCGACACGCCGGATGCCGTATCGCGGTAACGCAGATACGGTTCCGCCTGCCCGGAAGGCTCAATGACCGCCCGGGGGCAGGTGCCGGCAGGGGCATCAAACACCTGAATCGACTGGCCGAGAGACTGGTCACTGAGCACGATTACCAGGGTCTGCAGCCGGGTTGCCAGGTGCACCGCCCACGCGGTGGTGAAGTGGCAGTCGGCAATCGATTGCGCCGCCAGCACAATGTGGGGGGCATCGCCGTGCAGGCCGTACAGGGCCAGGTTGAGGTCGCTCTGCTCGCTCTTGGTGGGAATGCCCGTGGACGGCCCGCCGCGCATGACGTCCACCACGACTGCCGCCGTCTCGCTCGCCACCGCGAGCCCCATGGACTCGCTCATCAGGGCCATGCCCGGGCCCGAGGTGGCGGTCAGGGCCGGTACACCGCCAAAACCCGCGCCGATCACCATGTTGATGGCCGCGAGTTCATCCTCGGCCTGCACCAGGTGCCCGCCGTAGTGCTCGATATGGCGGGCCAGCCACTCGAGCAGGTCGGAGGCGGGGGTGATGGGATAGGCCGCGACAAAGCGCACCCCGGCCTCAAGCGCGCCCAGCGCCGCCATCTGGTTGCCACTGGCCAGCCACCTCGCAGGGGAGGGACTGCCCCCGGGCGCAGGCACCGCCGGCGGGGCAAATGCCGCGAGCAGCGTCTGCAGCGGACCCGGTAGCGCCTCCGCAAAGCCGGCCCGGAGGGCACGGCAGGCGGCGTTCCGCGTCGCCTGGTCGTGCTTCCGCAGGCGCGCCTGCAGCAATGCCTCCGTGGCGGAGAGTGCGCAGCCGAGACCCTGCGCCAGCATGCCGAGGAACACCATGTTGAGCCAGCCCGAGTCTGCGGCAGCCGCGATCTTCGCGGCATTGACGCTCAGCAGCCTGTCGCCGGCGATACCGGGCGGCGGCGCATCGGTGCCTGTGTGCAGTACCAGCGTGTCGGCGCTGATCGGCACCTCATCGGCAAAGCGGGCAAAGTTCTGCCAGTCCAGCGCTATCAGCAGGTCGATCCTGGCCGGGATGGTGGATACCGGCGCGTTGCCAAGGCGCAGGATGGCAGCCGATTCGCCCCCCCGGATCTGCGGGCTGAAGGTCTTTTTCAGCATGCCGTAGCCGCCGCTCCCGGCGGCCAGCTGCAACACCAGTTCGCCGGTGGAGATTGCGCCGGCACCACCACTGCCGCTGATTGCCAGCGTGAGAGTCGTCATGAACTTTCCATTTTCCCGCAAGTACAAAGAGTATAACGCCACGCCGGGGTTCCATCCACGAGGCCGGTTCAACAGGAGTGAGCCGACATGAGTTCCCATCTGGTAGTCGCAAGGGAGGGCATCGCGACCGGCAGGGCGACCAGGCCCCCTCGCGTTGACCGGGACATAGTGGGCGTTTACCCTCCGCAGACTTTCCCAACCTTCAGTGGGACACAACGTTGTTCACACACAGATGTGCCTCTACGCCATCATGAATAGAACACCACGATGGCTGTTTCTTGCCATTGGCGCCTTCGTTGGCATTGCCCTGCTCTCGGTGCTATTGCGCAATGCGGTGACCACCGGAGAGGAAACCACGCTATGGACGTTTGCCGCTGTCCATTTCACAGGCTACCTTTTCCTGGTCATTTCGCCGGTGGAAATTTTCTACGTGCACATGCTCGGCGCGGGGCACGACCTTACCACGTTGTTCGGGCTGGCCCTGGGCACGGCCCTGCTGGCGCAAACTGCAGACTACAAGATTGGCCTCGCGTTCAGCGACAGCGTGATTGAAAAAGTCATCGGCGAGGAGAACTATGTTCGCAACCTGCACCGGATCGAAGCCTATGGTAGCTGGACCATATTTTTTTTCTGCCTGTTCCCGCTCTCCTCCCCCATAGTCATCCTGGTGGCAGGCATGATCCGCTATCCGCTGCTGCGGGTCCTGCTTTTCAGCAGCACCGGCCTGGCACTGAAATACAGTGCATTGGCGCTCTTTTTCTAGGCCTGCAAGACCCATCCCGCCTGCGTCACACATTCCCGGGCTAGCGGTCAGCCCGCGACTCCCTCCAGCGGAACATCCAGGGTATTGAGGAATCGGTTAAGCGAGGTAAAACAGCTCCATGATGGCGAGTGCCTCGATGATTTCCAGGTCATCCGCCCCCGCCCTGCGCGCGAGGTCCAGTGTAGCGACCGACGCCCCGTGGGGGTCGCTGTTTGCCTGCCGGGCAAGCACCAGCAAGGCGCGTTCCTTCGGTGTGTCTCGCGTACGCCCGGAACATGTTGGAGACGGATCCCAGGGCCATCCGGATCTCGTCGAAGATCGCCTCAACTTCATCACTGCCACCATCCCACTGCCCCATGAAACGGCGGCAGTGGTGACACATCAACAGGTGCATTCTCACGGCCATACGCGCACGCCAGGGCAACTCACCATCAAGGTAAGTGCTGGCCAGCTCGCTGCTTGTTCGGCATGCGCTGCAGCAGCGCATCCAGGCAATCCATCAGATCAGCCCCCATCAACAAACCCTCGGGCGAATCCATTGACCATGCAACAGGCGGTATTTGCCAGCGCTGTCCGGTTTCCTGAGCCTGCAACGTAACACCTGTACACTGGGAGCATCCATACTGGAAAATTGAGACTGGATCTGGTGCCAATTCTACCGACTCGAGGACTGTATGCCGCAGAAGAGTGATACGAGAGTGTCTATAGGCCATGTGCTGGGCATGGCTGCTGTGCCGGGAACAGCGCTGCGCGCCCTCAAACTGGCACTGGTTGTGGGTACGCTGCTGACCATCATCAATCAAGGCGACACCCTGTTCCAGGGACAAGCCCCGAATTGGCTCAAGCTGGTGCTGACCTACATGGTGCCTTACGGTGTCTCGACCTGGACGAGCATAGCCAAGGATCTCGAGAGAGCTAGATTATAGAGGCGCAAACAACCAATCGTCTGGCGCCAGCATCTTGTGCGTGTCATGACAGAAACTGCAGGCATTGATGCCGGAGACATAGAGTGCCAGCATTTTCCGCTCGGCAATGGTCCAGTCAGATTCGCCGCGCAGAACAATATCGTGGAACTCGGTCAACGGCCAGATCCCACGGCCGAATGATTTGAACACATCACCGAGATGAGGCGTCTCGGGCAGGGAGGGAAATCGAGCCATTGCTATTCTCCTTGCAAAGGGAAGATGCTCAGGGCGCAGGTTGTCTAGCCGGCCTATACTTGGCACTCTGTATGCAATATGACTGTCGCAAAGGGGGAGACATGCTTCAGCGTATCAAGCACTTCATGAACACGGTGTCTACCAACTGGTCCGATGACCCTGCGGCTCGTGGCGCGGCGAAGATGACCGCCGGGGCAGTACTGGTCGCCGAGGGACTGTTTGGCACCATTCGTGGCGTGACCGATGGTCGCAAGGGCAAGAAGGGGGGGCTGTTCGGCGGCATATTCGGCGTTGTCTTCGGGCTCATCTTCATGGGCGCCGGCAACCTGATGGCGCCGGATGAGTTGACGGACGGGGTAGCGACGCAAGGCACCATTGTCGAGGTGGAAGAGGGCCGAAACAGCGACGGCGAAACGATGTATGCGCCTCGCTACAGCTATACCGTGGATGGTGAGGAATACCAGTTCACCGCCTCGGTACGCTCCAGTGGCCGCCCCACCATCGGCAAGTCGGTGGAAATCCTCTATTCCGCAAGCAACCCTGCCAATGCCTATCGCACCGACGGTATCGACGGCAAGTTTCACCTGATCTTCATTGGTGCGGGGGGGCTGGTGGTACTGTTGTCACTGTTCAGTCTGCTGGTGAGTGTGGCGCTGATCGTATTCGGCGTCTGGCTCTTCATCGGCGGTCGGCGCGACCGGCGCGAGGCGGGGACCACCAGCGGGTTTTTCTCCGACCTGCTCTCTCTGGCGCAACGCGCGCGCTCGGGGGGTGTGGATGTTGAGCAGACCGCAGCCGGCCAAAAAGGTACCGGCCAGGGTGGGGCGAGCCTGTTTGAAACGGCTGCGGATCCGGCAAGTGCCGCGTTGGCTCCCGCTGGCGCCGCCGCGAGAGCCGATGATTCGGCCGGTGTTTCAGCCGCTCCGCCGGACGCCGCCAAGCGGCACGATGCGCCCCCACCGACCGCCCCTCCCGAAGGCTGGTATCCCGACACGGAACAGCCTGGCAGGTTGCGCTGGTGGGACGGTAGCCAGTGGACGGCGCACAGACGGGATGCCTGATACTGTCGAGCGGGCGGCCGTGATCGAAGAGCTCTTCGACACCAGGCAACACTCCGAGAAAAACTGTTGCTCGCCTTCGCGAACGCAACCCACTTGAAGGGTGTCGGCAGGCGTTCTTCCACACGCGAAGCCCAGACGATGCGGTGAAGGCCACCGGTGACGATTCAGCCTGACTGAACTCCCATCACCGCAGCAGGATCAACTGCGCGATTCCATCCGCGCCACTCCAGACGATGGCATTCTGCTGATACTGAACCCCGAGCGTCCTGCTCGCGTCGAGATCCAGGCCCAGGACAAGCAGACTCTCCTCCGCCGGCCACCGATTGGATGGATGTTGACCGGCGCCAGGCACGAACACCAGCCCCTGGGCCTCAAGGTCTTCAGCCAGCACTACCTGGCGCTCGCGATTGACACTTTCATCGATCGGCCGGCTGAACGGATTGCAGGCCGTGACAAATGCGCTGCAGTCGACCTGATGGCGCTCGTGCAACGCCACCAGCTCAGCACTGGACTCGCCGATTCGGAGGATAAACGGTGGGTTGGCAAAGACACGATATTCTGTCTCGATGTAGGCCTGCACAATGGCCGCATCAATTACTGAACCAGACAACGGAGTACCTCCCTACATGGAGTCCGAATGAATCAGATTCGCCGCTGCAACTGCCGGGGCGTGACACGGTCAAGCTTATCGTCTTGGATTTGTCCGGGACCAGCCAAAATATCGCTCGCGCCTGCCAGGCTGCAAGTCACTGAAGGACTTCATACCGGGATGGAATGACGACCAGGACGGCTTACGGGTTCAGGAATTTCGAGAATCACCGACTGAGGGTGCTGACCCATTGTGGATGGGCGGTGGGGCGTTCCGCTGGCATCATTAACCGGGTTTAGAATAGGCTAGAAACCTCCATGAACCAGGGGAAGTCCACAGCCGCTTTAGAAGCGTCCGTTGAAGTGGGGTAGAACCCCATTGTGTTTATTGGCGTAGTCGGCTAACTTTAAAAGAGTGCGGATGAAACACAAAATAACTTCAGCATCGGGGATACTCAGGTATGAACCTTCTGTCCAGGGTTGGGATTGTATTTACTTCTCTTGTTCTGTCGGCTGGCTTGGCAAATGCTGCGTCAGACCTTATTGGCGATGCAGCGTCGATCTCATTGCCTTATCAGGAAATCGTTGATAACAGTGGCTTCACGACGCTTCCTGACCCCTTCTGTGGCAACAGCAACTTTTCAGGAGATTTTTTCTATCGCTACACGCCATCAGGCAATGAAACGATTAACATCAAAGCCATTGGCGATGACACTGAAATAAAGGTGTTTGATCTGGCTGACGCAGGGAACGAGTGCGTTGTCTATCAGGATGACGATAATATCGTTTCGCCTAACTGGTGGACCAACACCTATCCCGGCTTGGTTGCTGGGTCTTCTTGCGACGGTGACTGTGCAGAAGATCTAGATATTGCGCTGACGGGTGGCACTGAATATGTCATCGCCATCGCTTCGAATGATACTGATGCCCTGGGGTTCATCTGCTTAAATATTGCGGTGGGTGCTGGTGCCGCAGCCGATACATGTGCGCCAGCCACTCCAGTTCCAGCCCTGCCCTTGTGGGCGTTTTTGGCTCTCGCTGGCGTAACAGGATTGTATGGAGCCAGGAGACTGCGTAAAGCTGCCTGATAGCCAGCCCTCTCAAAACAGGCAAATAGCCTCACTACACAGTGAGGCTTCTTTTCAGGCCTCCGGGGAGCACCTGTTGCGGGGGTTGGCGCGCCAAGCCTCCTGCAGAGCCACATACTCATTGCGAGTGAAATGACATCATGAACAGGGTTTAGTGAATATCGGCCGACCCCCTGTTAAATGGGTAGAGCCTGGAATTACAAGACCCAGTAACCACGGACCTTTTAACCTATATGATGGCGGTGGAAGCAGTCTGAGCAGGGATTGTCTCCGGGAAATTCCCTGATAACGGGAAATCTACAGGGAATTTTCCCACTTGAGTCCTCGCCCTTACTCCGTACGTGCCCGACCCCACTATTTTTACTGGCTTTTTTCTCCAAATCGGGTGCCAGTGAATCCAATTAACAGGGAGTTAGCAGGGAATACCCTTAAGAGAAAACTAATCGGCGTAATACCTCAATCAAGCTCACAAACAACTCCAACCTGCCGGCAGGCAGCAACTACGGTATTGCGCAGCAGACAGGCAATGGTCATGGGACCAACGCCGCCAGGTACAGGAGTGATCGCTCCAGCTACTTTCACCACTTCATCAAATGCTACGTCACCCACCAGCTTTGCCTTTTCCTCGCCCTCTCGCTGGATACGATTGATACCCACGTCGATCACTACCGCGCCCGGCTTGATCCAGTCACTCCTCACCATCTCCGGCCGACCAACGGCTGCAACGACGATATCGGCTCCGCGACATATGCCGGGCAGATCTCGAGTACGGGAGTGGGCGATGGTAACCGTGGAGCTCTCCTTGAGCAGCAGTTGTGCCATCGGCTTCCCTACAATATTGCTGCGACCTATAATGACCGCATTCTTCCCGGATAGGTCACCATCGAACTGCTCTATAAGCATCAGCAGGCAACCGACCGGTGTACATGGCGCCAGAGCAGCCGGATCGCCTGTGGCCAGCCCACCGACATTGACCGGGTGAAAGCCATCCACGTCCTTGGCCGGGTTAATGGTCCTCAGAACTCGCTGCTCGTCAATGTGCTCGGGCAGTGGTAGCTGAACCAGGATCCCATGCACCATGGGATCATCGTTGAGTTGCCCAACCAGCATCAACAGCTGTTCCTCGGTAACAGTGGCAGCCAGTTTATGTTCACGGCTAAGCATGCCCGCTTCCACAGTCTGTCGACCCTTATTACGCACATATAATTCGCTGGCCGGGTCCTCACCCACAAGGACCACAGCCAGACCTGGTTGTAGGTTGTGTTCCGCCACAAGACGTGACACTTCCGCACCCACCTGCAGCCTCAGTCGCAGCGCTGTTGCCTTACCGTCAATCACTATTGCTGACACAAACTATTCCTCCTACGTAATCCAAACTTTCTGAACGAGCTGGCCAATTACCAACAATGCAATTGGACGATGCGAAACTGATAAATACCAACGCGTGAGCTCAAATTAAAACCGGCTTCGTCGAGTAATCGCTATACGTTATTTTTCTGCGCACTAACCAGTTGGTTAGCCTGACTGTCAGAACTCTAGAATCTGCCCAAGCCCCGCTATGCCAGCATCGAATTCTTTGAACTCGTCATCCAGTGCAAGTAACAAATAATTCGCTGAGGCTACCACGGCGGTTTTTTGTGGACTATGAAGTACAAACCACAGCCGGCCCTCGTCGCAAGGTACTGGATAACAATCTGACCCAGGCTCCGCCAACCCGTGCATGCGATCTGGATAGGCACTCCCGCTCGTAGCGCCCAGCACCCAGTACTCTGTTTTTCCAAGACGTGCCACCCAGCTGCCATCATCACTGGCCTCTGTCCTGTTAACCGCATCGGGATGACTAAACTGCCGATCCCTGAGGTAGCTTACTGCGTCCGCGCCTCGCACACCGAAGCGCGGCATCAGGGTAAAGTCGTACAAGGCCGTCGCTTGTGCTGCCCCTTTGATGGAAAATGCCTGGGGCTGCCCCGCTACCAGACAGTACTCGGCACCCACGAATTGTCGGTACACCGGGCTACGGCGTTTGGCTGAGCCGGGATCAAATTCAGTCATGGCTTACAAAGCCTGCCGCAGATTGAGGATGTGATCTGAGATTTTCTCCGCAATCATTATGACTGGCCCGTACGTGCCGCCAGTAACGATATGAGGCATAATTGAAGTATCGGCAATGCGAATGTTGGGAAAACCTTTCAATCGACCTCTACAATCTACAACAGTGTCATGCGCGGATTCCAGACCCATTTTGGCAGTGCCGACTCCGTGATGGGTCGTGTTCGTTGAGTTCCTGATCCAATCTTCGATGCTATCGGCGTCGACCATTGAGGCTCCGGGCGACATTTCTGATGTGCCGTATTGTTCTAGTTCACCTTGAAAAACAAGCTGGCGTACGAAGGATACAGCAGCAACCATCGCGTTCATGTCTTTAGCTTCCGTTAGATAATTTAGGGCTATCTTTGGAGGCACCTTGGGATCAGCAGAGCCTATCTGCACAGTGCCCGGGCTTGTGGGTTGCGTAAGTGAGATATCGATCTGAAAACCATGCTTGCACAGTATCTCACCGGAATCCTTTAAACAGCATGGAAGAAAGGTCAGTTTTATATCCGGAAATTCGATGTCAGGTTTTGTCCTAATGAATGCACTTGCCACAAAATGATTTGACGCCACCGGACCACGCTTGAATAGAAGCCATTGCAAACCGGCGACAATACTCCCCAATCCGTGCGTGAACCTGTTTGAACTGACCGGTTTATTAATTGCAAAACTACAAACGACATCCGGGTGGTTTTGCAGGTTTTGACCCACGCCGGAAAGCTCTTTTTTAACGGATATCCCATACTTTTCCAGCACATCCGCATGGCCAACCCCGGAATGCATGAGAATATGGGGGGTCATTAGAGCACCAGCGCACAGCACGATCTCTTTTTCAGCAGCAGCAACCTTTTTCTTACCCTTGTATTCATATTCAACAGATGAAAGCTTGTCACTTTCCCCGGTTAATCTAATAACGGTAGAATCGGGCCGAACGGTTAGATTTGATCGCTTTCCAGCCTCCGAAAGATAAGCTCTCGAAGTACTCATCCTCACTCCCTTATAGATGGTGCGATCCTCATACCCAATACCTTCCGGCACACTGCCGTCAAAATCATATGTGCGCTGGAGACCCATGGCCAACCCGGAATTAATAAAAGCTTCATCCAATTCATTAGAGAAGCCGCTCTCAGAGTCATCCCCTGCTGTAATGTGCATGGGCCCCTCTTGGCCATGAAATTCATCCTGTCGAGCGTGGTTTGTTTCAGCTTTCAGGAAATACGGCAACACATCGCTGTACCCCCATCCGCTGCAACCGAGGTTTTCCCAGTGATCATAAATCCCAGGGTGTCCGCGGTGGTAGCACATTCCGTTCACCGAAGAGGATCCGCCGATTACCCGCCCCATACGAAGTGGCAGACGCCGGTTTACCAAACCTGGTTCAGGCTCCGTCTCGAACCCCCATTTAAACGGCAGCATCATTTTGGCCACTCCAAATGCTGCCGGCATTTTCAACCCAAGCGCTGTGTCACGCGGCCCGGCCTCCAGCAGCAACACACGGTTCCTCCCATCTTCACTAAGCCTGGAAGCAACGATGCATCCAGCCGCTCCGGCACCTACAACCACATAGTCAAATTTTTCTATATCCAATCTAATAAGCCTCGTTTTATAGTTCTATCACGGCGAGAAGCGCAGTAACAAGACCCAAACCTCCCGCACGGATCCCGAGGCCCTCCTCGTGTCCAAGGGCCAGGGTACGGGAGCGCGCCCCAGTTACACCGGACATACCCTGATGGAGAACCGCAATGGCCGGCTGGTCAATGCTGATCTCACCTTGGCCACCGGTACTGCCGAGTGCGATGCAGCGATCGACATGGCGACGGATTTGAAAAGTGGGGCGACACTGAGAGCTGACAAAGGGTATGACACACGGGAGTTTGTCGATGTGTTGAGATTCCTGGACGTTACACTGGACGTTACACCGCACGTCGCCCAAAACCTGAAGCGTCCCGGCGGCTCTGCTATAGACGGAAGAACGACCCGTCATGCAGGCTACGAAATTAGCCAGCGGGTTCGCAAACAGGAGGAGGAGCCCTTCGGATGGGCCAAGCAGATTGGCGGACTCAGACAAACAAAATTCAGAGGTCTGACTCGGGTAAGGCAGGACTTTCTGAGGGTGATGGCTGCCTACAATCTGGTGCGTATCAGAAATCTGCTGCCCGAGGCGGCGAGGTGACGGGATGCGGGAAAACGATAGCGCCCATGAGCGGCTTATGGAGGCGACAGAGGCCATGAAGAACTCTGCCACAACGGAAATCGGCCCGGAATCCCCAATCCGGCAAAGCTGGCACGAATCCGGCGCGCTCTTTACCAAACACGGTGCATGTAACGACGAGAAAGTTACGGGCGTCAGAATCATGCCTTTTTCAGCAGCCTGCCAAGCACCTCTACACTACCCATGTCAAATAAAGGCATGCCTTGCAGAATATCCGGTGAAAATACCTCATCATAGTAGATCGCTACCGGCGAGCCGTTTCCCGGCTGAAAGCCCTGAAAGCCGAGCCCCCTCAGATTCCAGCGAGGTATCGTTCCGCCGCTGCCAAAATCAAGGTCAATACCGGGTACCTTGAGAAGGATATCAAATGGACTGGTGATACCAAACTCAGCTATTTCATTGGCTCCGATAACCGACATCGAAATCGGGACTTCTACAAGGGATTGCTCCTTCTTCTGCGCCGTTACTACTATCTCTTCTATTTCCGCAGCGGCAGCTATACCCGCGCAGATCAAACTAGAGAGCGTAGCCACTAATCCCTTAGATGCTTTTGAGCTTATAATGTATTTCATTTGTTTTCTCTATTTTTTGAAATTCACCATTACCGTTAAAGGCTAGCAAACAATGTCGAACTAGTGAACATATAAATATATTTATTCACTTTTATTTGTAAGTCAGCAGATTATCCGAGGTTCAAAGCCGTTCCAATGAATTTTTGCGACGCAAAAGCAATTAAGTTGAATTTCCCGACAATTTGGGTCACCGTTGGGCATCGTGAGATTTAGAACGAACCGAAAGGTGCCCGACAGGGCTTGTCCTCACGGAAAAGTCAGAACGGGAAAGTTACAGAGGGAGCTCTAAGGAGCATGACAGAGAAAAAGTCACTACCACGCATATTGCGCCCGTCAAACGCCGAGGGTATTGCGGATGAGGGGGACTGGGTGGACGCAAATAAACTCGCGCAGACAGA
Source organism: Haliea sp. (assembly GCF_040221975.1). GTDB lineage: Bacteria > Pseudomonadota > Gammaproteobacteria > Pseudomonadales > Halieaceae > Haliea. Next base: position 166,564 of record NZ_JAVJWR010000015.1, on the reverse strand, counting down.
CAGCTCGCTCGGCTTTGATATCCGTGATCTGCGGAAGGCACGCGGCGCTACGCTGTCCGAGCTGAGCAATACCTCCAAGTTGTCACAGGGCTACCTGAGCCAGGTCGAGCGGGGAATTTCTGTACCTTCTATTAAGGCGCTGCATTCAATCAGTCGGGCGCTAGGCGTTACAATCAGCTGGTTTTTTCAAAATCAAGTGACAGGGGAAGGTCAAGCAATGCGCGCCTGGGTCGTCCGCAGTGGCAATCGCAGGAAACTGACCTTCAACAACGGCATCGTCGACGAGTTGCTCTCTCCGAATCTCAGCCGGCAAATCGAGATGCTGAAGTGCACCTTCCCACCGGGGACATCCAGCGGCGACGAGCCCTACACTCATCAGGGAGAAGAGGCGGGCATCATAATCACGGGGAAGCTAAATCTGTGGCTCGAGGACACACATATCGAGCTCGAAGAGGGAGACAGTTTTGCCTTTGAAAGCAGTAAACCCCATCGTTATGCCAATCTCGAGGACGTCGATACCATTGTGATCTGGACAATTACTCCGCCAAGCTATTAGACCCTGCGGGTGGGAATCAAAGCAGAACGACTATAACTGCTGCCGGGAAGGGTGCACAATGAGCCTGGTGCCCTTACACCTTAGGCTTAAGCTGCATTTATTTTTTATACCTACGCTTTAGATTCACTGATGGCTATCTGTCGAAGACAACCGTGCGGCGACTATTAGTCAACATCACGCGGCCCTCGGCGTGCCATTTTGCCGCGCGCATCAATACACGGGACTCCACCTGCCGCCCTGTTGCTACAAGAACTCCCGCGTCGTCTGAGTGGGCCACCCGAAAAACATCCTGCTCAATAATGGGGCCTTCATCCAGGTCACCGGTGACATAGTGTGCGGTCGCGCCAACAAGTTTGACGCCCTTTTCATACGCCTGATGATAAGGCTTTGCGCCTTTAAACCCTGGGAGAAATGAGTGATGAATATTTATCGCACGCCCTTGCAACTTTTTGCAGAGATCGTCAGAAAGAATTTGCATATAGCGTGCTAAAAGCATCAGTTCAGAGCCCGTTTCGTTCATCACCTTCAACATTTGGGCCTCTTGCTGAGGCTTGGTATCGGGCGTTACTGGCAAATGGTAGAAGGGAACTCCGTACCATGTCGCCATGGAATTAAGATCATCGTGGTTAGAGACTACAGCAACAATATCTAGCGGGAGATCTCCGGTTTTCCATGCGTGGAGAAGGTCTTTTAAACAATGATCCCATTTTGATACAGCAATAACGGTCTTCAATTTGTCTTCAGTTGATCGAAAGGACCATGACATTTCGAAAAGCCTAGCGATCACATCAAAAGCCGAAGTTATCTCATCCATCATTGCGGCACTCATCAGCTTTCCATTCAACAATGTACGCATGAAAAACTGCTGGCTGCTTGGCTCTGTATGCTGCGACGACTCGACTATTGAGAACTCGCGGTCTGCGAAGAATTTAGCCACAGCCGAAACAATACCCACTTGGTCCTCACAAGAAACGCGTAAAACGTAGTGCGATGATTGACGCTCATTCATGGGGCTGCGATCTCCGCTTATATGTTTTTCTCAGTGTATTTATTTTCCTTCAACCCTTTGTTCGAAGGGATGAAGGGTCATACATGGGTTTCAGAGAAGCGTGCGCTTCATGTCTAACCCCTGCGACAACAATTTCGAACTTGCCCTGACTAATAAGTTCTGCATCAACACCGGCGTCATGGTGGACGTAGCCGAGTGCTACGCTGCCGCCAAGCGTGTGTCCGTAAGCGGCAGACGACGTATATCCTACGCGCTCGCCGTTACACAGAATCGGTTCGTTGTGATAGAGCAATGGGTCCGGGGACTTCATCAAAAACTGAACCAATCGCTTGGTCAGTTTCTGATCACTATTTTTCCTTTGTTGAAGGGCCTCGGCGCCGAGAAAGCCTCCGGTCTTTTCAAGCTTCGCCGCAAACATAAGACCGGATTCTCGCTGATCATCGTCCGACCCAATATCGTGTCCCCATTCGCGAAATGCCTTCTCTATTCGTAATGAGTTAAGAGCATGATATCCGCACAGCCGCAGATCAAATTCCTGTCCGGCGTCCATCAATTCGTCGAAAATGTAAGCAAGGTATTCCGAAGGTATGTAAAGCTCCCAACCCAATTCTCCGACGTAGGAAATCCGGAGAGCTTTCACTGTCGCGTAACCTATATCAATGTCGCGCATCCACCCGAACGGGTGCGCATCATTACTCAGCGAACTCCCACTCATTTTCTCCAGAAGCTTTCTGCTTGAAGGCCCCTGAACACTTAGTACACCGTAATTTGTAGTGACATCCGTAACAGTGACAAACTCGCCGTCACGTATATGCTGCTTAAGCCAGTAGAGGACATGTGTGTAAGTAAAAGCCGCCGTTACAATTAAAAAGCTATCTTTTTCCAGTCGAGTAACGGTTAGGTCAGCTTCTATAGTTCCTCGCTCGTTCAGCCATTGGGTGTAGATTGAACGGCCATTAGGCACGTCGACTTCATTTGTGCAGATCCAGTTGAGGTATGTTGCAGCGTCTCGACCCTGGACGAGAAACTTACTAAAAGATGAAAGTTCAAAAACACCTACTGATTCACGAACGGCCCGATGCTCTTCCGCAGAAAACTCGAACCAGTTTTGGCGACCGTAACTGTACTCATATTTTGGTTCCACACCGTCGGGGGCGTACCAATTTGGCCGCTCCCAGCCAGCCCCTTCTCCCATACATGCATTTTTTTCTATGAGTTTGTCGTGGAGTAACAATCGCTTGGCGCCCCTGGCGGTTTCCCATTGACGGTAGGGCCAATGGTACTGATACCCGATACCTAACGACTCCACAACTCGGTCTTTCAAGTACTTCGAATTGTTTTGGTGCGGTAGAAAACGACGAATATCACTGTCAAAAAAATCTCTCGGGCTATAACCATTAACGATCCAGTCTGCCAATGCTTTACCGGCGCCTCCTGCAGAGAGGATCCCGAGAGAGTTGAAACCTGCGGCTACGAAGTAACCATCAACATTCGGAGCCTGCCCCATGATGTAGTTGTGATCCGGTGTAAAGCTCTCAGGCCCACAGAAAAATAACTGGATACCAGAATCCATGGAAATGGGGACACGCTCCATTGCCGTTTCCAGATAAGGCATCAGTCGTTCCCAATCCGGCGGTAGGTCGTCGAAACAAAACTCCTCGGGAATCTTGGGAACATCCCAAGCGGCTGCCTTATCTTCAAACAGGCCGATCATTAATTTCCCAGTTTCTTCACGGTAATAGGATTGCTTTCCGGGATCTCTCAGAATGGGCAGCTCAGTGCTAATACCCTCAATTGAATCGGTAACCAGGTAATAGTGTTCTGCCGCCTGGAGTGGTATGGCGACACCGCTTTGTAACCCGACTTCCCTCGCCCACATGCCAGTACAGTTAACAACTACATCTGCCGTAATCTTATTCCCTGCGACAATGACGCCAATTACCCTGCCGTTCTCAACTAGTACTTCGTCGACGCTAGTGTTTTCGAAAATTTGGGCGCCTCCCAGGCGGGCTCCTCGGGCCAGTGCTTGCGTCGTATCGGTAGGGTTTGCGCGACCATCGTGTGGGAAATGGAAGCCGGCAAGTACGTCGTCAACATTGGCCAATGGCCAGAGGTTCTTGACCTCCGAGGGTGAAATCTCCATAGATTCAACGCCGAACGATGCCGCGACATCACAGCCGCGTCGCATCTCCTCGACCTTTTCAGCGGTGGATGCCACTTGAATGGACCCAATCGGCGAAAATCCAGTGGCCTGCCCTGTTTCCTGCTCGAGACGCTCATAAAGATCACGTGTATATTTAGCTAACCAAGTTTGGTTCTCCGTGGCACGAAGTGTGGTGATAAGCCCAGCCGCGTGCCATGTAGTTCCACAGGTAAGCTGTCTGCGTTCAAACAAAACAACGTCCTTTACCCCTAACTTCGTGAGGTGATAGGCAACGCTGCACCCAATGATACCGCCTCCGATGATGACCACGTTTGCGCTACCGGGAATTGGCTTGGACATCAACTGCCCCCTTAAAAGTCTGACGCGTAGAAAAAATGCGGCGCGAAGCCAAATGCTCCCCCAGTGAACTTTTATCTCATAATTTTCACTTTAAAGCAAGGCGAAATTGCTCATTTTCTGGGAAATATAAGCCACTCGGCATCTTAAACGCAGCAACACGACATAGTGCCCGATTCAGGCCAGGACGCCTTCCAGGTAAGTCGGGGGCTCTGCAACTCGCTTAAGGAGCAGAGCTTCAACCTGCTCAGTTGGTCAGTAAGGCGGTAGCGTTATACAGGAAACAACAACTGCAGAAACGGTGCCGGGATTACGGGACTTATGCTAATGGGTACTCGGAGAGTAGAAGCTGTCATCGGCCTGCCGGCTTTCCATTAACAATCAATTTCAATTTCGAACTCCGCACCGTGGCTTTGAGCAGAGGAACCCGAAGACTCTGCGCTGCGCATTAAAGTACGCCAAAGGATCCCTGACCGATTAATTGCCCGAGTATTGAGTAGAAAATCTGTAACTTCCGAGCAAAAAATAGGTGTGGCGATCCATGGGTCGGGCCATAGCGTGCCACCACCAGCACTGGTTTCACTTCCCTGGAATCCGTGCCACATTGACATCAAGTGCATGACTAATCTCGAACAACATCTTGATGGTTGACGACGAAACGTCTCTTTCGATCTGGTTGACCTATCCGACCGCACTCTCATTTAATTCGGACATATCCGCCAGGGTCATCTTCTGGCTGGCGTTAAGCACCAAGCGTCCCCTGTTACATTAGTAATTTCTTTCGCCTCGTAACATGTTTTCATTTCGCAGGGTAATCAAACAGGGAGCTGCCCCCACATTCGTCCACGGGCACCTTGGCCTTACTTCTGCTCCACCACCGTGGTTTACTTCAGCTGACCAATTCCGTACCGACAACAATCGCCTCCTCGGCCTGCCGTTTCTCGAATGCGTTTCGGTCTTCAAGGTCACGCCAACCTGCCGCAACCAGGCATTGCGCCACCGATTGGCGTAGCGTCCTACCAGGCCCGAGTACCACGAACATATCGGGCTCAAACTCGAAAGCTGCTATGCGTAGCGCTGTGGTGAAATCGTAGGTCTCTGTGACTTGTCGACCCAGCGTGTAGTCCCAGAGCTGGTCACGTTCATAGCAGTGCGGATACCACAACGAGCCATGCCCATCGACAAGAGGTAACGAGGTCGGCTGAAGCGGTAAATTTGCAAGCTGTAGTCGGGCTTCGTCTGCTACTGGCGAAAGTAAAGATGTGTGGAAAGCGGCATGATTCGGCAGGCGCATTGGAAAGCGGTCACCTATCACCGGCACTGCTTTCTCAAAGGCACGCAGCCCCGCCTCGTTGCCGGCGAGCACGATCATGCTGCCTAGCCTGATGGACACCTTGAGTACCTGGTCTGCGCTCCCATCTATCTCCGTCACTCGATCCAGAATCGCACGTTCACGCTGATGGTTAGCAACCCAATCGATGTCCGTGCAGGGATAGATGAGCTGACCGCCGACACCGCCCGACTGCATGAGACTTCCCATAGTGTTCACTAGCTCAAATCCGTCCTCGGGACTCAGCGCCCCGGCACAGGCAAGCGCGGTGTACCAGCCCATCGAGTTGCCCGTGACTGCCACGATCTCTAAGGCGTGGTCGTCTATATTGAGATAGTCGGTATAGCTACAGGCGTAGATCAGTGCCGAGGCATTGTCGCTGCGCATGTGCAGACGGCTGGAGAACCGGTCAGAGCCATCTAGTTCGCTAACTGTTAATTGCTGTTCTCGCCGTCGAATATTGTCGAAGAGCTCTGTAAGTTCTTCATAAGCACCTCCGGTTCGTTTCAGGCTGCCAAGCTCATTGCGGTTGTAGGTACCACGCCCCGGGCAGACCAAGACTGCTCTCCTACTCATGATTCTATTCCCAAAAGAGCAAGAGATGTCTCGACTATCGCGGCGCAAGATGGCAGCGTTGCCGCATAGGCCGGGCCCGTCGGAATAAAGGAGTCCTCTGCCGTAAGCCGCGCAATCCGCTGCAACCCCGCCTCATGCAGGTGAGCCATAATAGCCTCAGATACATTGCCCGACCGGCGGCACTCGTCAACGACCAAGACATGGTCCGAACTGCCTATGGCTTTGATTAGAGAATCCACAGGTAACGGTGCAAGCCAACGGAGATCAATGAGACAAGTGTCGATGCCATACTCGAGCTCCAGCGTGCGAGAAGCCTGATTGGCGAGGTAATAGCCATTACCGTAACTGACTATTGCCAGAGGGCCGTTACCGCGCTGGGCGACTTCCCCAAAAGGCGCCGTGTAGGTCGCCTCCGGATAGGTAGTGCTCCAAGCGTTATCGCCTTCCTCGTAAAGGTCGCGGATGTTGTACAAAGCAATGGGTTCGATAAAAACCACGATGCGCTGCTCCTCACGCGCAAGCCGGACCGACTCGCGCAGCATAGCAACAGCATCTCGTCCACTGGAGGGGCAAGCAACTATTAATCCCGGGATATCTCGAAGCACGCCCAGGGAGTTGTCATTGTGGAAGTGGCCGCCAAAGCCTCGCTGGTAAGCAAGCCCAGCGACACGTACGACCATAGGGTTAGTAAACTGGCCATTCGAAAAGAATGATAGCGTTGCGGCCTCGCCTCTTAGCTGATCCTCCGCATTGTGTATATAGGCGAGGAACTGAATTTCCGGTATTGGCAGGAATCCATTGTGAGCGGCGCCTATAGCAAGCCCGAGGATAGACTGTTCATCAAGCAAGGAGTCCATGACACGACCTGCTCTGAACCGCTGCTGTAGCCTCTGGGTTACACCATAGACCCCACCTTTCTTACCAATATCTTGCCCAACCAGAAAAATTTCCGGATGCTCTAAAAGAAGGTCCAGCAGACCCCAATTGAGAAGCTTCGCCATTGGCTGAGGCTTTTGTATGTTGTTCCATTCACGACCAAAGGCTTTGCGGCGCTCGTCAGGAGTTACGATAGACGCTGGGGCGACGGCACGCCTCGGTGGCACAATGCTGCGCATGACATCGGTAGCGTTTGCCAAGTGGGGCCTGACGGCAGCTTGCGCGGCAATTGCTTCACATTGAGCTCCAACCTGATCGTAAATAGCCAACAGTGCGGACCCGTCGAGTATTCCTCGATCAGCAATAAGCCGCGCAGTATGCAAAATTGGATCGTGCTGTTCGTCGGACGCGATATCTTCGCTTGAGCGATAGCTGATTTCAGGGTCGGAACCGGCATGGCCAAGTAAGCGCACCATCGATAAATGAAGGAAGGCGGGTTGGCGCTGCTCGCGCACGTGCTCGACGGCCTCCCGCGCTACGGCGTACGAGTCATAGGCATTCAAACCATCAGCGTAAAAATAGCGCAATCCCGGACGATGCTGGAAGCTGCTGGCAATCCAGCCTTTCGGTGTCGGCACCGAAATGCCGATACCGTTGTCTTCGCATACGAAAAGGATTGGAAGCTGCAGGCCACGGTAGCTCATCCAGGCTGCCGTGTTGAGTGCGCCTTGCGCGGTGGAGTGGTTGACGGAGGCATCGCCGAACGTGCACGCGACGATACCGTCGCGACGGAGGGGGTGGGGACCCCGGTTTACCCCCCGAGGCATGCCAATGGAATACGCCGCACCGACCGCCTTCGGCAGGTGACTGGCGATGGTGGATGTCTGCGGTGGAATCGCGAGCAATCGCGAGCCGAGAACCTTGTGTCTGCCCCCGGACAACGGGTCTTCAGAAGAACACGTGAAGCTCAATAACATGTCTCGAAGAGGTGTGCTTCCCGGGACGCGCATCGCCCGGCGGAGTTGAAAGGCTGCATCACGATAATGCAAAAACGCCATATCGTTATCGCGGAGTGCCTCTGCGACTGCGGCCATGTTTTCGTGCCCAGAAGACCCGATGGTATAGAAGCTCTTACCGGATTTCTGCAAATTCCTGGCAATTCTGTCCAGGTGGCGCGACATGCATTGCGCGCGGAAAATTCCGATGGCGGCAGCGTTCGGGAGGCCGGCGCGGCCCACATTCCCGACTACATAGTCTCCTGTCTGCATACGCCGGCGCAGCTTTTCGTGCAGTTGATTGGCGTCACTCATGGCCTAGGATCGCTGCTCTTTCTCTGCGGGACTCGGGTAGACTGCTGCCGCGGCATCGCCCACCCACGTCGCTCTGCTCCTCTTCATGTCGTTTTCGCAATGAAACTCTCCAAATTGTAGTAACCAAGAATTGGCTACGCTCCCTGTCGCTTTCGGGCGCACAGCATAAGCTTCGTCGGATTGCCTACAAGCTCCACAAGACCGTTGTCTGACTGTGGCATGCTTACAGCCATTCCCCCTGGCTCGAATCTATGGACTCTCTACCAAGGTCTGCATGCCGCGCACGGACGCGGCAAGGATACTTCGCGCAGAACGGGTACGAAACTAGTCGTGTCTTGGCAAGGAGAAATCGCGGACCCTTTGCGACCTACTGAAAGAGCTCCAGGGCCGAGGAATACGCGGCCGTGCGAAGATCGGCTCCTGGAATGGCGGGACGACGACTCGACCGACGAGACCTTGTAGGAGACCCCACACGTAACTACCATAAATTACTCCCATACTCAAAAAGCGGCGATTTGGTCCGGAATTATGGGCGCCGCTGCCGCCTAAATTGTTGCCCAAAGCCCGGATTTGGCAGGAAACCTGGCTCGTCACAAAACGTTTACTCTGTGCTTCGAAACGTTCCCATAGGCGGAGCGCTGACAGGCGTCACTCTTCTGCTCAGCATGCTTTTCTTATAACAACTGGAGCCTCGATTCTTTATGTGCTCGCGCAGTTCAGTACGTTCTTAGGCTGGGGAATCCCCCAGGGCACGACCGTGACTATCGTCTTTGCCCAGCCCAGTATCACGGTGATGCAAGAACTGTAAATGTCCGTGTCGATCCCTTTTTCGATTGTCCTTTTTGGTTGAACAGCTACTTTTATCGGCCGAGCAACCTTCGACCGATTCAAAAAGCGCACCGAGTCCAGCTAAGAGCCGGCGGTTCTTCAATGGGTCTCGGCAAGCACCTGGGCAAATGATTTACCCTCGCGCAGCGCCTGGCGCATCACGACGTCAGCCTCCACATCGGCCCTGAGCATTTCCTGCACTTCTGCGCTGCATGAGCGCGGTACCGCCACACATCCGTCGCCATCGCCTACCACAATATCATTAGATTCTACGAATGCTCCGGCGCAGACGACAGGCATGTCTACAGAGACAATCCTCGCCCTCTTAATGAAACTCAAAGGAGAAAATCCTGAGCAGAAAACCTGGTAGCCGATACCTCGGATACCCTGCGAATCTCTGATCCAGCCGTCCGTTACCCAGCCTGGCGAACCGCGCATCTGAGCGGCGGTAGCAACAATCTCGCCGATAATCGTGTATCGATTGGGCCAACCACATGCCACGACCGGCACATCACCAGGCTGCAGTGACTCAATAAACGCAGTCAGGCGCTCCATTAGCTCATCGTAATCCTGCTCCGTCTCGCCTGGAGCGAATTGCATAGTCCGGGCTCGCCCGACAAGCACACCGCTCCCGTCCAGAGCGCGTACAGTTGGATCAAGCACCTGACTACTTTTTCCAAGACGATCCAGCGCGTCAGCGATCGCGGGTGTCTCAGCCTTCTCCCAGCCTTTCATTAGTTCCGTCATGCTTATCTCGTTTGTCATATACATTCCACCCTGTTATCGCATGATATGATTCTACGCCTAATATCATGCGATCCAGGCGCCTGATCGTCCGCACACAATGAAAAACCCAATCACCCCTATGCAGCCGAGCAATTTAATCTAACGCCGCCTTATAGGCATTCCAGGTGTAGGCGAGCATGCGCATCGTGTGCTCTTCCCGCCTGGACACATATTGGAAACCACCGGTGTTAGTACGCAGGTTGCGCTGCTGCTTCTCTGCGGCCTCCGCGTCTTCGTGAAAGGTCCTCTTATAAACCTCGACCCAACGATTGAATCTCTCTTCCGGAACCCCATTCTCGATAAAGTAGTGCTGTCGTAGGCAGCAGGACTCCGGGCCCGTGGGAATGATCTGAAGCACCGCCATCAGATCGTTCTGCTGCACTATTGTACATCCAGGAAAAAAGTGCAGGACTAACTGATCACCACCGTTTAGGTCATCGCGATTTTTCGGCTCCAAACCCTTGTAATGACAGATCGTCATTCTATCTGTATAGCGCAGACTGTAGTCTCCGTCTCTGGTGGCGAACGCAGTCGCAAAGGAGTCACTGTGCAGTGATTTGCAGTGATAGCATTCGAAATTATTCTCCTGCCAAAGCTTCCAGTTTGAACGCTGGCTTACTTCCAATCCCACTCGATGCGTGTACCGGTCCGAGCTATCATCAAGACCCTCCTCGGCAACCCACTGCGATAGATGCGGGTGAGCGACACGCAGTGGCGCGGCATTCGGGTCGGGATTGACAAAAACCAGAGACCCCCAGGTGTCGACGGCAACGCGAAAAAGAGAGGAGTCCGACTTGTCGAAATCCTTCTCGCACTGAGTATCCGGCGCCGCCTTCAGATGACCAGTGAGATCATAGGACCACGAATGATATTTGCACCGCAGTACTCGACAGCGGCTGTACTCCTCCTCAACAACGGGATAACCGCGGTGCCGACAGATATTAAGAAATCCATTCAGTTCTCCGTCATTACCGCGGGTCACGATCACCGGTGAATTCCCGACCAAACCAGCGACAACGTCACCTTCTGTCGACAATCTGTCCAGAGGTGCAAAGTATTGCCAATTATTGGAGAAAATCGCTTTGGCTTCGAATTCATAAACGCTGGGGTCGTAGTAGGTGTGCATCGGCAGACCGCGGTTGCGCTGCAGCGCGTCCTCTACCTCCGCCACATCAATCCCCAAATCCTCCGCCCGGGTAGTTTTGCCTGTCATGTACTTTTCTCCTAAATCCCTTGCCAAGGGTGATAGTAGCAAAGGACGCCAAGGTAGTGAATATAAAAATACATATTTTCACTTTTGTTTTTACCCAGCAAATAATCTAAGATTCACAGCAGTGAATTTTTTAAAGCGCTAGAGCAATTAAGTTGAATTTCCTCCCGGATTGGGTCGCCGTTGAAACTATATGGATTGAGAACTGTCCGAAAAAGGGCCCTGCAGGGCGTCGAACTCACAGAAAACCTATAACGGCAAAGCCACAGAAGGAGCTTCGAGTAGCATGCCAGAAAAGCAGTCTCTTCCACGCATCTTGCGCCCGTCAAATTCCGAAGGAATCGTGCATGCGGGCGACTGGGTGGACGCCAACAAACTCGCGAAGACAGACGGCTCGCTCGGCTTTGATATCCGTGATCTGCGGAAAGCACGCGGCATGACGCTGTCTGAACTGAGCAAGATCTCCGAGTTGTCACAAGGCTACCTGAGCCAGGTCGAGCGGGGAATTTCCGTGCCTTCCATTAAGGCACTGCATTCAATCAGTCGGGCGCTGGGCGTTACAATCAGCTGGTTTTTTCAGAATCAGGTGACAGGGGAAGATCAGGCCATGCGCGCCTGGGTGGTCCGTAGTGGCAATCGCAGGAAACTGACCTTCAACACTGGCATCGTAGACGAGTTGCTCTCTCCGAATCTCAGTCGGCAAATCGAGATGCTCAAGTGTACCTTTCCGCCCGGCACTTCCAGTGGTGATGTCCCCTATACGCATCAGGGAGAAGAAGCGGGTATCATCCTGACCGGGAAGCTGAATCTGTGGATCGAGGGCACACACATCGTGCTCGAAGAGGGGGACAGCTTTGCTTTTGCTAGCAGCAAACCCCATCGCTACGCCAATCTCGAGGACGTCGAAACCGTGGTGATCTGGACGATCACACCTCCAAGCTATTAGACTCTCCGGGCGGAGAATTTACGCTAGAAGCATCGTAGCCGCGCTGCCTCCTAGAAGGGTGCACGTTGAGTCCATTCCGTTACTCGCGGTGACCTCAAGCTTACAAGTCAACCTCTTTGTTTTCTCGTGGCGCCAAAACGCACCCTCGCCCAGTGTCTATACCGCCAACGCAGAGATACTGAATATCAAGGTACTCCTCAATACCGTGACGTGATCCTTCGCGACCGAAGCCAGACTGCTTTACACCTCCAAAAGGCGCTGCTTCGTTCGCGATGAGCCCTGTATTAATGCCTACCATACCGTACTCGAGTGCATTACCCACGCGCCACAGACGCGCCATATCACGGGAATAAAAATAAGCGGCAAGCCCGTATTCGGTCGCATTTGCCATCGCAATGGCTTCTTCTTCATTACGGAAAGTCGCGATTGCAGCGATAGGCCCATAGATTTCTTCACGGCTCAGCGCCATATCGGGGGTCACATCTATTATCACCGTGGGCTGAAAGAACGTACCTCCCATGGCGTGGTGCTTGCCCCCGCAGAGTAGACGGGCCCCTCGGTCCGTCGCATCAAGGATCATTGACTCCACTTTCGCTAACGCCTGGGCGTCAATGAGCGGGCCCTGTTCGACAGACTCCTCGCAGCCGTGACCGACCCGCAAGGCTTCCACTGCTTTCGCCATTCGAGCCGCAAATGCCTGCGCTATTTGTTCGTGAACCAGAAATCGATTGACAGAAATACAGGTCTGGCCCGAATTGCGATACTTGGCCGCTAGGGCACCCTGCACTGCGGCATCGAGATCCGCGTCCTCAAAAACGATAAAGGGGGCATTGCCACCAAGCTCCATCGACAGTCGCTTTAGCGTCGGTGCACACTGTTCCATCAACAACCTTCCCGTCTTTGTCGAGCCTGTAAAAGAGAGCTTGCGGACGTTTGGGTCCCCGGTGAGAACTCCTCCTATGGCAACGGGATCGCCAGTCACAATGTTCAAAACACCCGCAGGAAGACCTGCCTGTTCCGCGAGTGCCCCCAGGGCAAGCGCCGAGAGCGGCGTCTGTTCTGCCGGCTTGACGACGATGGTGCATCCGGCAGCGAGTGCCGGCGCAACCTTACGAGTCACCATAGCCGAAGGAAAATTCCATGGCGTTATTGCCGCACAAACACCCACAGGCTGCCTACAGACAACAAGTCGCCGATCTGTCGTCGGCGCCGGAATGGTTTCTCCATAAACTCGCCGTCCCTCCTCGGCAAACCAATCAATGAACGAAGCGGCAGAGGCCACCTCCGCACGCGCCCTCCTGTTTCGAGCAACAGCTTGCAGTTTATCGACTCCTCCGCGTCCAGCAGAGACCCGCGATAGCGCCTTTTCCACTACCGTAGCTATGGGACCAGCTAGACCGCACAGCCACAAAAGAGAGCCGGGGTCCAGCTCGAGAATAAGTAATCAGTAGGGAAACCACCAATCTGGTAATGGACCGGACTTCGGGTCCGGGTCGATCCAGGCCAACTTGTTCTTGGTAAAGCTGTGCAGGCCATCGATCCCCAGTACACGCCCGCCACCCGTAGATTTATTGCCACCGAATGGTCCTGCATCGTTGTCGAATAGGGGCGCGTTTACCCAGACCATCCCAGACTCCAGGCGCCTGATCGCCTCATGGACCTCAGCCAAGTCCTGACTGAAAACGTTGCTACCGAGCGCGAGAGGACTATCATTGGCAAGGCAGATAGCCTCATCCAGACTCGACACTTTAGCAACCGCCACCGCGGGGCCGAATATTTCATTCCGCATTATCGACATCTGGTGTGAAGCGTTAGCTAGGACTGTTGGACGATAAAACCAACCTCTCTCGAAACCATCAGGCCGAGCCCCTCCGGCTACCAGTTCCGCCCCCTCGCTCACCGCGTTCTTTATCACCTCCGCTACTCTTTCGACCTCGCGACGATTCGCCATGGGGCCGATATCCGTGGTCTGCTCCATACCGTCTCCTATCCTGAGTCCTGACGCGCCCGCTGCGAGCCGCTCCACGAATTCAGTGTAGATGCTCTCGTGAACATACATTCGCTCTGTAGAGGTGCAGATTTGTCCACAGTTCATGAATGACGCGAAAGTCGCAGCGCGCACAGCCAAATTCATGTCGGAACTGGGCATGACAATAAACGGATCGCTGCCCGAGGCTTCTATCAAACAGCGCTTGAATTGACTCGCACACATTTCATTGATGGCACGGGCGGCGTTTACGCTGCCCGTGAAGGACACGATGTGGGTGTTGGGGCTCTTCACAAGGCCCTGCACGGTCGGAACTGATCCAGTTAATACTTGCACCAGCCCCGGAGCGACCGCTTCCACCACCTCAGCCATGCGCAATGTTGTAATCGATGCATATTCCGATGGCTTCACGATCACCGTGTTTCCTGTGGCGAGGGCGGCGGCCATACTCCACGCCATCAACACAGCCGGATAGTTGTAGGGCAAAATTATCACGGCCACGCCGAGCGGTTCCCGATAAGAGTAGTTTAAATGGCTTGCCACGACCGGGCCGTGGACTCGTCCGTGCTCATGCCGAGCGATCTCGGCAAAATAACGAAACGCGGTGACGGTCCAGCCTACTTCATCGTATGCCTCTTTGAGCGGCTTGCCCATTTCACAGGTCATCAAAACCCCGATGGGATGTATGTTTTCTTCTAACGCGGACGCAATTTTGTGAAGTACCTTAGTCCTGTCCAGGGAGCTCTCTGCCGCCCATACTCTTTGGCGCTCGTTAGCAACGTTGATACATCGCTCGACCTCGTCGGCAGTTGCGCCGGCAAGTCCGCACAAACGTTCCTCCGTCACGGGTGAAGCGACTTCGATCTCATCTGGACTGGCTCCGTCTACGGTCTGTCCGTCGATAAATAACTTACCGCTCAATCTGTCAAATTCATTACTAGTGGTCATAGTAGTCCCTCGAAAAAATGATAGGGCGCCGGGTAAACAGCGAGCTCACGGAATAAATTTATAAAAACCATGACGGCACGCTTTATTCACGGCTGTGTATTTATCATGGCTATTATTCACTATTGATGGGAGCATCGCAAGATCGCTCCTTACACAACAACTTTGTAAATCTCAAATTCCTGAGTTTCGAGGATTCAATCGCCCCCTGTTGGCGTGACATCTTTTAACCATACAGAATGGCTATCAGAGAGGTGTTTGTAAGCAACAAACGTTGCCCCGAAAAATTCAAGAGCGCAACGGTTCGCCAAATCACCGGTCGCGACTACTGCGCGGCGGATGTGTCCAGTCGGCTGAGAATGACGACGCACAGCCTGTGCGCGAAGGTAAAAAGGTACGGGGCGGCTACTGATCAGCATCGAGTGAAACAGGCTATGACCTTCTCCCCTAAAAAGGCATATTGCCGGCTTTTTCAATTTCTGCTCGCGACGAGCGCGTTAGCATAAGACCGAACGGTGGGGCTTGGTCCTTACTGAAGCAGCAGCGGCCCCGCTTTTCGCTAGTTCTCCGCCACCTCAGAATGATAGGCCGTTATCGCCGGCTGAAGGATCCTTATGAGGTCACCCAAGAAAGGTTCGAAGGAACGCCAGGCATCGAGTCCGGAATGATAGATCGGTTGGCGAACCTGTTCGGAACTGGCGGTGCGCACGGCACGCTGCTGCGAGTGATACTCGAGACAGGACTCTTCGAAGGGCAGACCGCAATATTCAAGGACACGGCGCAGTTCGCCCTCAAGGTCATCTACCAACGCTTCATAGTTAACGCGCAAGACCCTGCCCGGAAGCACTGCATCCCAGTGCGCCATGATGTCGAGGTAACTGAGATAGTAGTTCCCGATGTCTTCGAAGCTATAACTGAATTCCTGACCCTCGGCGAAAAACTGCTTGTAATTGCTGAAGCAACAAGCTACCGGATGGCGCCGTATGTCAATAATTTTGGCATTTGGCAGCATCAAGTGTATGAGCCCGACGTGTCGAAAGTTATTGGGCATTTTATCAATGAAGTAAGGCGCTGAAGTCTGTCGCTGCTGAGCGGCGGACTCCAGATAATGCTCGCCGAGTCTCGCGAACTCATCGGCCGCCATCGTTACAACATTGTCGGGATAGGCGACAGCACCAACGCCCCGCGACAGCTCATGCACGATACCCGGTATGTGAGCCAATTCCTTCGTTCCCTCAACCAGTGAATGTGCCGACAGGATCTGTTCGAGGAGGGTGGAACCGGAACGCGGTAAGCCGACGATAAAGATCGGCGCATCGTTAGCAGAGCCACTGCCGGCGAGCCGCTCGAAAAGCCCGCGGGCGTAGACATCTCGGCAGGCGCGCATGCCATTCTCGAATTTCTCCGCTGAAAAGCGGCTTTGCCTGCGGCGCAGAGCATTTCCCCGGTCGTAGTGTTGGAAGGCCTTTTCGAAACGCTCCGCATCTTCGTGGGCTTTGCCCAGAGAAAAACTCAGATGGATCCTGTCAGTATCGCGTAGTCCCGGATTCGCTAGCGCTTCTTCCATCGCCGCTACCTCGTCCGGCGTAAAACGATAGGTCTTGAGGTTCGCGAGGCTCCAGTACGCGTCGCCGAAGTCGCGGCGCAGTTCGTAGGCGCGGCGATATCGGGCGATGGCATCATCGCGGTCGCCCACGGTTTTCAGTGCATGTCCGATCGCGACTTGAAAAGTCTCATCGGACTGCAGGCGCAGCTCAATACGATGATAGTCCTGCAACGCCTCCGGATAGCGCCCCGTCGCCGTGCGCAGATGCCCGCGCAACAGTAGCGCCGCAAGGTGTTCGGGTCGCAGGCTCAGAAGCCTACTCAGCTCACTTTCCACGCGCTGGTAGCGATGTCTCTTGAACAGCACCCCAGCGTATTCCATGCGCGCTTCGAGATTATCCGGCTCGACCTCAAGGGCGCTCTCGAGTAGATACTCGGCATCGTCATAGACCTGACGCTCAACCCCGATTGCTGCCAGCAGGCGCATTGCGGAGACATCCAAGGGATTTGCTCGCAGGTACTCGCGGCAGATGACTTCGGCGCGGTCCATGTCGCGCTCCGCAAGTGCGTGCCTTGCGCGCAGTAGAGGCACCGGCATACCGCCTAGTTCCGTTAGCTGAGCGCTTGCCCGCGCACTGAGCGCATCATCACCAAGCTGAACGGCGACGCGGAGCACCGACTGCCAGGCTGCGCGCAGCGTCGGATTACGCCTTACGGCCTCAAGGTAGCAATCCAGCGCGGCATGGGGCGGCTCTCCACGATCACGAGACAAATGCCCCCGCTCCTGTAGTGCCAGCGTAAAATTGGGAAACCGGTGTTGCAACTCATGAAGCCGCACAAGCGCCTCTTCATAGGAGCGCTGTAGGCGCAACGCTACCGCTGACAGATACCAGCCCTCGGCATTCCCCTCATCGCCCAACCGCGCTTCCTCAGCCGAAGCGTAGGCAGCAGCAAAGTCACCGGCTCGTAGATGCTCCTTTGCTTTGCTGAGCTGTTCGGATGCAGTTTGCGCCATCAGGGAACTCCGCTGCGATACTACTCGCTACGACAAGTGTATGTCGACGTTGCTACCGGCTCGACGTTCGGTAGCTGGCTTTGGCATACCTCACTGACCGTTGCCGTACCGTATTGTCGCATGGCTATCTCCAATTCCAATTGCAGAATATCGAACGCATGCGCACTGCCATACCGGCCAATTGCCCCCGCAGCATAGTAAAAGGATCGACCTGAGAACACCATGGAAGCGCCCAGTGTAATTGCTCGCAGCACATCCAGCCCGCTACGCACACCGCTATCCAGCATGACCGGTACGGCACCCTGGACCCTGTCGACGATGGCCGGCAGGCAGGAAATCGTCGGGCGCGCGGCATCAAACTGCCGGCCACCATGATTGGAAACAATAATCCCGTCTGCGCCGAGTTCAACGGCCCGCGCCGCATCGTCAGGCGTCTGGATTCCCTTGGCCACAATTTGGCCAGACCAGACTGCCCGAAAACTCGCGAAATCCTCCCAGGTTGTGATGTAGTCTGCCTCGTGCTCAAGCCGGGCTGCGGCCTCGGCCACGGATGCGCCCTTGGGAATATAGGGCATGAAGTTCCCCGGCAGGGGACGTGGGCGCTTCAGCGTCGACGCCACCCAGGAGGGTGACCGCATCAGGTCCCAGAGCAGCCTCAGGCTGGGTTTCAGCGGCAGCGTGAATCCATTGCGCAAATCCCGGTTCCGTTTCGATGATTTGGGAACATCCATCGTCACGACGAGGACCTTAATGCCGCTCTCGCCGGCTCGCCGGATAATGTCCAGCACAATGTCGGGATTGCGAGACTGGACTACCTGCATCCAGGTGCTGTTCGGCGCTACTGCCGCGCACTCCTCCAGCGTCGCCAGGGATGACATCGACAGTATAAAGGGCGCCCCACGGGCTTCGGCCGCACGGGCTGTTTCTACTTCCGTGCCCGGATCCACAAGATCAACATAGCCACACGGGGAGACGCCGAAAGGTAGCGCCCACTGTCGACCAAACAGTTCTACACTCAGGTCCGGGTGATCAACCGACCGCCCGACCCGGGCCGGCAAAAGCACGTCTGAAAAAGCCGATGTGTTTCTTGTGGGAGCCCGCTCACCATCCGTCCCGCCGTCAATGAAATCGAATAGGAATCGCGGTAGGCGCCTACGTGCACGTGCTCGGCAGTCTTCGATGGTCGGAAGTTGTTGTAGCAGCTTACTATTCATGGGTTCAATTGACTCATAGGTTCACTTGCTCCGGTAAAATCGCTATCGGCTCAATTGCCCTAAGGCCAGTAATTGATGCTCGCTTGTAGCGCCCCCTATAAAGTGCTATTCGGGTAAATCGGAAAACCGTTCTTGCTTCTCCACAAAAGGCGGCCTCCAGTCCGTGAAAGTACTCTCAAAGTCTTCATTGTAATCCCAGTACATCATCAAAGCCTTGGCGGTGCCGCCCCTCCAGGGGTCGTACTTCTCGTTACTGTACTCAAAAAAGAAATCGGTAAGCCGACCATCGAGCCACACCAGCGTCGCCGCCTTATCGGGGTCATTAATGACGTTGTGACGTTCTCCAGGATCAGACGCAAGGTGGTAAAGTTCTGATGGCTGGCTAAAGATTCGCTTAACGTACTTCCACTCGGAGGTTACGATGGCTCGGGTGGTAATGTATTCGAAATATGCAACATCGTCCCACTCCTGTGCCTCACCGCGCAACAGTGGCGCGAAACTTCGCCCTGGGCTATTGGCGATTTCTATATCTCCAAGACCAACCAGCTCCAACACCGTCGGGAAAATATCGACCTGATTGATGATGTTCGCTGAGGTTTCAGGCCCACCAGCGATCCGCGGGTCGTTAACAATCAGGGGCACCTGCAAATGCTCTCTTTGAGCAGTGAAAGGGCTCGCTGCTGAACTGTTGCCCCACAAACCATGCTGACCGAATGCAGCACCCTGGTCTGCAGTAAAAACGATAACGGTGTTCTCATTCAGGCCCTTCTTTTGTAAAGCCTCCACCACGGAAGCGACGCCGTCATCAATCATGGTCATTTGTGACGCCAGGTTGATCATTGCTTCCTTATTATTAAGCGCGTGAATAGTCTGCCACGCGTAGGAAAACTCGATCTTCGCCCCCAGATCACCGAGCTCCATCGGGTCCTCAATCAGCCAATCCCTATTTGAGGCTTGCTCAACAAGGATGTGATCCCCACTGCTTGCCTCAATCGCGTAATTGCGCAGAAAGGGGTGCACGGGTTCCTGTGGAAAGCTGGGTACGTGCCTCCGATAATAGTCCGCGTGGCGATTATCCGGCTTGCGGGTGACTACTGGCGCGAGGCCATAGGGGCCGTTAAACGCAAGGTACAGGAAGAAAGGAGCATTGGAATCCTGTTCCTCAATGAAATCCACCGCACGCCGTGTCCAGAAATCTGTCAAATGCTCACCTTTTACACGGTATCGCTGTCCGTTGTCGATTACCTCAAGGTCATAAAACGTGGTCGTGTGTCCCGAGGGCAGCACGACCCAGTAGTCGAAACCGATTTGCGGCGAGTCCGGAACGCCAAGATGGTATTTTCCAATCATCGCAGTGCGGTAACCCGCCTCGGACAGCGTTTGCGGCATGCTGCGAAACTCTTCGATGGCTGAGTAGTCTTCCAGATCGAAGACACTCGGCAAACCGTTATGGACACCATGCTGCGACGGCATTAGTCCGGTCAACAAGGACGCGCGCGTCGGTGAGCAAACGCCGCTTGCGGCGAACGCTCGGGTGAAGCGCGTGCCCTGTGAGGCAAGGGCGTCAATATTTGGTGTCCTGATATCCTCATTCCCATAGACACCTAACAGCTTGTCGCTCTGGTTGTCCGTGACGATGAGAATGATATTCGGCCGGTCATCGGCAACGCCTATCGGGCTAATCAGCGCCAGAGAAAGTGCGGCAATGCATCTCCACACGCGGTTCATTATTCCGCCGACGGCTCTGCGCGGGCCCTGAGCCCCCGGCGTGTACTGAACACTGCCCTCAACACGGTGGGGCCTCACTTAAAGTCGTACATAACGCGCGCGCCGATAGTTCGAGGACGGTTCGTAGTAATTCGCCGGTTATAATCAAAGTCATTGATAAACAGTTCGGCACGCTCATCCGTAAGATTGGTCGCGAATAGTTCGACTCGCCATTGACCGGCAAACACACCAGCAGCTGCGTTCACAAGCGTATACGCGTCCATAGTCTGGACTGGACCCGTCACCGTGTCTAGCAGTGCGTTTTTCTGCTCGCCCGTATACGCTGCGGTTCCCTGAAAATATCCCGTCAGCGATTCCGAAAATGGCGTTTCATAGCGCAGCGTCAAATTGCCAGAGAACTCCGGCGCAAACGGCAACGGAGTACCCGCTCCCGCGACAAAAACGTCACTAACGCCAGGGGCTTCGAAGTCACTTGTGAGTTCAGCATTCAGCCAGGAGTAGGCACCTGTGAGGGTCAATGCCTCGTTTACGGCAAATGCGAAGTCCCCTTCTATGCCATAGATCTCAGCATCAGCCGTGTTCGTCATGAACGCGAAAGCTGAAACCTGCGGGTTGCTAAAGGTTTGCTGCAAATTTTCCCATTCCATGAAGTATGCCGCGCCGTTGAACTGAAAACGCTGATCCATAAAGGAAAGCTTCCATCCCAGTTCGTAGTTGTCGAGAATGTCGGGCTCGAATCCCTCGGGAATAATCACGCCAAGCCCGGCAGGACCTGACACACGATTGAAGAAACCGGGCCGGAAACCCTGTGAGAATGTCGCGTAGTAGAGCGAATCCTGGTTAGGCGTGAAACTGACCGAAAGTTTGTAAATTTCATCCCTGTCGGTACGAGACTTATCCAGAGGCGGCCCGCTCGGGCCGAACTGACCACCGACATTCCCACCCAAGCCGGAATCAATGTCAAACCAGCGCACGCCACCTGTAACTGCAAGCAGGTCGTCTATCACCTGATAGGTGACTTCACCAAACAGCGCGAGTTGTTCTTCGGTGCGGTCAGTATTGATCAGGAATGTACTGCCAGGCTGTCCAAGCACCCCGCCCCCGCCATCTGCGATCGCGACATCACTGAACCCGGGGTTGTTGTCCCCGGCAATGGCAAAGACGTCGTTCAGCAGCCAGGTCGCCCTATTCTCAACATCAGAATCCTGATAGAAGACCCCGGCAACCGCTGATAGTCGACGATCAGAAGGCGTCGACACGCGCACTTCATGAGTCACACGATCTTCACGAACAGACCCTTGAGAATAGTAGTCCTGCTGTGAGCAGGAAGCCATCACGTCGCCAGGTACAATCAAGTCTGAATAACTGGCGTTATAGCTGCACGTGTAGAAGTCCATAAACGGACCCTCCCGCCCGTAGCCGGTGTAGTCAGTGGCGAAGTCGGTCTCCCTGTCGAGAAACGAGCCGGCATAGAGCACATCAAGCGACCCAATGCGACCTTCTAGGGTCAGGCTATACTGCTGGAACTCATCTTCAGACCGGTCTTCGTTAAAGCGCCTCACGGACAGACCATCGAGGCGCTCCTCGTAATCAAATACTCCGTCTGTCTCGAGGGTCTGGCCAATTACCGCAGCTTCAACAGACCAATCCTCCGTCATATTGTAAAGGCCAGTCAGCCTGTAACCGATCTTGCTGACATCATTGAAGTTATCCTCGGCATACGCGGTGTTGGGCCCCTGAGTCAGGGTGTACCCGGGCCCAATCGTGACCGGGTGGTCGTTTGTGCCGTAGATGTTATCGATATAACCTCCGTCCTGGAGGTTGTAGACGACGGCGCGTATTGCCGCTCGATCAGAGATCGGCACGTTGATAAAACCCTGCGTGAGGTTATTAAGCTCTCCGCCCTTGGTGGAGGACATCCGCCCCTCGAATCCGCCTTCGAATCCGGTGGGATCCGGCTTATTGGTAATGATACGCAAGGCGCCGGCCATGGAACTGGAGCCGAAAAGCGTCCCCTGGGGACCACTCAGCACCTCGATACGCGCAACGTCGTAAATGTGCACATCAAGGTTCCGGTTGATTGTGGTCACCGGCTGTTCGTCCATATATATTGCTACCGTCGGGACGCTACCAGACTGGTTGGCAATCTCCCGCTGGTTAGCCGCGGCAACGCCGCGCATATACACGTTCGACACACCAGGCCCCTTGGATGCAAAAGAAACGTTCGGGAGAAGTTGTACGTAATCGTCGAAGTTCGCAATATTCTGATCGGATAGTGTCGATTCCGTCAGTACGTTCAGAGAGATCGGCGTGTCCTGCAGCGAAGATTCGCGCTTCTGGGCCGTCACCAAAACTTCCTCAAGTTTCTGGGCGTGCACAGCATTGGCACCTCCGCCCGCTACTCCCACAGCTATTGTTGCGCTAATTGCAAGCCTGACGTGCAAGCCCAAACGGTTCTTCTCACTTTTCATTCCGTTGTCTCCTTAAGCGACTACATTGTGTCTTAGTCTTGTGAGTCTTGTGTATTTAGTACCTACCGGATTAGCGCATATTCACGCAACTGATGTTGCTTAAATCAAGATTAAGCTAGATCGTAAGGCACACATTTAATAATAGTCAAGACTCTTTTTTCATATTAGTGTGTATTTTTATTTATTTATTCACTTTTTGGTTATATGATGCTTCAGTCAGAGGATGTGGACTCGCAGGCGTAGCGCGCCTCGACTGTGAACGCTCCATAGCAAAAACACACTCGGGTGGGGAGCAACCAGCGCATGACACATCACGACGAAGATATCCGGCACGTCGTATCAGGCGAACTCGCCTCCAGTGCCGTTCTGCATGCCGACATTCTCGATCTGTCAGGGCTTACCGAAGAAAGTGGTGGCGTTAATGACGCAAATGAGCACACCTTCATCATCCTCTCCGAAGTCGATGGCTATCTGAAGCGCTATGGCTCAAACAGGCAGCGTCTACTGCAGGTACAGATCTGGATCTCAAACATGGAAGACTTCGATGCCATGAACCGCGCGTGGGTTGAATCGCCGGGCGATGGCCCGAGGCTCGCAGAAGCCTGTCTACAGGCGGAACTGGCCGGCCCGATGTATAGGTGGCAATAATGGTAACAGCGGCCTGTTGCACAACCGGCCACCTGTGAGCCAGCGGTGCGCGTATCATGAAAGCATCGGGCGCGCCCACTTCGTGCGTAGACAACTAATGCGAAAATTTGCCAGCGCTCCAGACGAATCACTGAGCACGCCAAGATGACCTTCCCATCCCTCTGGACTGACATCGAATGGGACCTTCCCGGTCGCCAGGATTCATTCCTTTGCATGGAAAACTCGGACATGGGTCTCAATATTGTCCAGACCCCTCTCTCCGTACTCAATCACGGCAGCGGCCCCACGGTACTGCTAATGGGTGGTCTCCACTGCGACGGGTACGAGGGACAGGTTGCTCTGACAAGGCTGCTCGCCGTTATCGACCGCAAACAGATTAATGGGAGATTGAGCGCCATGCATGCACCAGAGGCGGGCGTCCGCGCCCGCGAACTCGCCGATTTGACCTACACTCCGGAAATGCCATCGCAGGCGCCGGTAGAGCTTCGAGATGCTGTCGAGGGTATCCTGACGGCGAATGCCACGATCGGGCGTGTTAAGCGCGGGGATCTCAGGCTTGAGTCATCAAGGGAAGCATTGCTTGCGGGAGCCACATGATGAACATCACAAGCGTACAACCTAGAGTTTTCAACCCGGCCTTCGTGCCGATCGCGGTCACTGCCGTGCTGATTACGGCGATGGCACTCATTGCCCCCGACACGATGACCGCTGCAGCGCGGACTTTCAGCACGCGGTTCATGGCCCGCTGGGATGTGATGTACGTAAATACGTTTAGTATTCTCGTGGTTGCCGTATTTGCTATTGCATTTTCGCCCCTGGGTCGGATAAGAATCGGCGGCGTAGACGCCGTCGCAGAGTTCTCGCGAACAACGTGGATTGGAATGATCTTCAGCGGCGCGATGGGCGGCAGCCTGATCGGCTTCAGTGTGTACCAACCCCTCGAGCATCTCCAGCACGCGCGACTGCTCTTCGAGGGCGGCGCGAACGAGCAGGCAACCGCGAATGCGCTGGCCATCTACATGTGGGGCTTTCACGGCTGGGGCCCCTGGAGCCTCCTTGCTGCCGCGTTCGCCTACGCCAGTTACAACCGCAGCGACGCCTTCGGTTTCAAGGGCATTGCCGATGTGGTGATACCTGCCCCGTATCCGAAGTCCCGAACTTTCCTCGCCGGTATCAGCGACTACGCTGGCATCGTGTCATGCTGGTTCAGCAGTTCCGTCGGCCTGGCACTGATAACTCAACAGGTCGCTGGCGGACTGATTGACAGCTTTCAACTCGGTGCAACCACAAAAATGTTGGCGCCCGTCGTCTCGGTGGTTATGGCGGCCTGTTTTGTCGCCGTAGCGCTGACCGGCCTGAAATCCGGCATAGGACGACTCAGCCGCTACAACTTCATACTTGCGCACCTGTTCCTGGCAACCGTGTTCCTGCTGTGCAACCCTACTGAATTACTTTGGGGCCTGGGTTCTTCAGTCGTCGCCTACGGCAAACTCCTATTCACGCTTCCTTTCATTCTGACAGGCGCACAAGATGAAGCAGTGAGGGCGTTCCGGCTGGTCTGGCCCGCGTCGTACATGCTCTGGTGGCTGGGCATGAGCGTAATCATTAGCGCCTACTTCGCCAAGATTAGCTACGGACGCACTGTCCGCGAGGTTCTGCTGGTCATCACGGTAGTCCCCACGGCGCTGATCGCCCTCTGGTTTGGGGTCATGGGTAATGCTGCAGCCGCAATCCTCGAGCAGGCGCCACAGCTGTTCGAGGATCTCAGCGCGTCTCAGGCGGTGTACACCTTCCTGAATCAACTGCCCGCAGGCGATGCATTTGCAGGGTTTGTACTTCTGCTATCGGCACTATTTTTAATCACAACTGGCGCGCCGATGATCTACGTGCTTGCAGAATTCATGTACGAATCGGTCACAACGCCTTCCCGGGGTACGATACTCCTTTGGGGCGTTGCCCTGGGAACGACCGTAACCGTGGTTTCAGCCCAATCCGGCATCACTGCCATGCAGGAACTCGCGATCTCCGTGTCAATCCCCTTTTCATTCGTGTACCTGGCACTGATGATCGCATTTCTCGCCAGGATCGCACTGGATCGTCTCCGGCGAGTTTCAGAAGAGTAGTTCCAGTTATCAGTAGAAAGGGCACTGACAACTTAACTTTCGGTGAGGAGCTGGGCCGACAACCGGTAACCGACCTTGCTGACATCGTTAAAGTCATCCTGCGCAAGGTTGGTATTTGGCCGCTGGATCAGCGTGCCATTGGTCAACCCGACGGTTACCGGATGATCATTGGTACCATAGAGGTTGTCGATGTACCCGCCGTCCTGGAGATTGTAGAGCACCGCGCGAACCGCCGCCTTGTCAGAAAGCGGGATATTGATAAACCCCTGCACCAAATTGTTAAGCTCTCCACCCTCTCCTGTAACATCGAGTCACGCTTTTGCGCAGTGACTAGAACTTCTTCAAGCTGCTGGGCATGCACCGCTGATCCGGCTGTTCCAAGCAAGACAGAGGCGCCTAGCGCCACCTTGAGCTGTGTACAAACAGTTTCTTTTAATATTCATTCCGTTTCTCTCCGCAAAGGTATTTTTAGAAACTGCACAATGACCTCTATTTTTGGTAGAGCCTGAGACATCGAACTTCCATTGGCACACCGATAATATCATTTTAGTATATTTATATATCTACTTGTTCAGTTTAAGTTAATTTATGGTTTACTTTACTCAGTTTTTGAATCTATGATCGGTACCCAAGCACGCTTGGCTGCGCGTCGCAGCTTTAGCTGAACGAAGTTGCAGCAAGGCCACATAAAACAAATCGATAGGGGTCCTGGTATGGCAGATTCCGACAAAACCATCTATCACGCCGATTCCGGTGAGCTAGTGTCCGCAGCCGTATTGCATGGCGGCATTCTCTACCTTTCGGGTCTGACTGACGAAAGTGGTGAAGACCACGACGCCTATGAGCAAACGCGCATCACCCTTGCCGAGGTGGATCGATACTTGAAACGTTACGGGTCGAACCGCAAGCGGTTGCTGCAGGTGCAGATCTGGCTCGCGGATATCGACGATTTCGATGCCATGAACCGAGCGTGGATTGAATGGCTCGGCGAGAGTCCGAGACCTGCTCGCGCGTGTGTGCAGGCCGGCTTGGCGGGTCCGCGATATCGCATAGAAATCATGGTGACAGCGGCATGCTGAACCAAGCGGGCAAGCGCTTCATTTATTTATATGTAATCCGGCATACAAACTGTCGAAGACACTCCCAGGCGGTCGAGACTGCGATCCAAGGCTAATATTGCTACCGCATACGAACATACAACAAAACGGAGACCTGACCGATGACCTTTTCACCGATGTGGACCGACATAGACTGGGACCGTCCTGGTCGCCAGGATTCATTTCTATGCATGGAGCATTCCGACGTAGGACTGGGTATCGTCCAAATCCCTGTAAGCGTACTGACCAATGGCAGCGGTCCGACGGTGCTGCTCATGGGTGGAGTACACGGGGACGAGTATGAGGGTCAGGTTGCGCTCACTCGGCTGCTCGCCAATATCGAGCTACAGCAGTTGCAAGGCCGGTTGATTGTCATGCCGGCGGTTAATCTCCCGGCCGTGCTTGCCGGTACGCGCAGTTCGCCCCTTGACGGTGGCAACCTGAACCGATCCTTCAGTCCGACGGCCGCCGATTCACCGACGGTCCGCATCGCTCGCTACTTGAGCGACGTGATATTTCCGCTATGCGACTACTGCTTCGACTGTCACACGGCAGGCAGTTGTGCTGATCACTACCCTGCTGCATACGCATCGCTGACCGGAAACCGGGAAAAGGATCTGGAAGCACTTGATACGCTGGAGTACATCAATTCTCCGCTGTCCTGGGGCCAACCAGTCATGCACGGACCGTTTTCCGAGTGGGTAATGGTCGAGCACGGCGTGAGGTACTTCGGTAGTGAGTTTGGTGGCTGCTCCCATCTGCAGCCGAAAATGCTTTGGCATGCCGAACGCGCGATCTATCGCCTGCTTGACCACGCACGTGTACTGCCCCTCGATGAATGCTGGTCCGGCAAGCTGGATACACGTTGGGTAATAGGGTCGCAGAGCGGTATGGTCTATGCGCCAAGCGATGGCGTATTGCTCGCCATGCATGAGTCCGGGACCGATGTCCGCGCCGGCGAACTCGCTGGCCTTATCTACAGGCCGGAAATACCAACGCAAACGCCGGTGGAGCTTCGTTACCCGGTAGACGGGATCCTCGCGGCAAATGCCACCACCGGGCGGGTCAAACGTGGCGATCTCACGCACCTACTGATGCACGAATTGTCCAAGGAGGCCTTGCTGGAAAGTGCCTCAACATGACCCCCCCGGCTTACAGGAGTGGGTTTTCAACCCAGCCTTCGTACCGATCGCAATTACCGCACTCCTGATCACTTTTCTGGCGTTGTTTGCCCGCGTTCGGCCGGCTTCAAGGGAATTGTCGACGTTATCGTCCCGTCACAGTGCCCGCGATCACGCGCACTATTGGCCGGCGTCAGCGACCATACGGGTGTCATCGCGTGCTGGCTGGGCAGTTCTGTCGGCATATCACTGATAAGTCAGCAAGTCGCTGGCAGCCTAATCGGCAATTTTCACCTGAGCGCGGCCACAGAACTGAATCTAGAATTTAAAGTCAATTCTGATAAAAAAGGAGTAATGAAAAATGGCAAAAGAAGAAACCAAAGATTTTTTAAAAGAAAGGGCTTGGTTATCTGGTATTTGTGATAGCCAAAGTACAGAGGAATTGGAAAACAAGTATGATACTTGGGCTAATAGCTATGATACCGATGTGCAAAAAGATTGGTCATTCATACCTGTTAATATAGCTAAAACATTAAGGCAACTATTACCCGATAAAAACTGTTCTATCTTAGATGCAGGTGCAGGTACAGGATTAGTGGGTGAGGCTTTAGCAAAAGAAGGATATACTAATCTTACGGCAGTAGATTTATCAGAACAAATGTTAGCGATCGCCAGAGAAAAACAGGTTTATCAAAATCTGTCTCTGGGTAATTTAGAAGATTCTGATATTTTGGAAAATTCAGAAAAATTTGATGCTATTATTACCGCAGGAGTTTTTGCTTATGCTCATGCAGGGGAAAAGGTTTTAAATAATTTATTTAGTTTTTTAAAAGATGAGAAGTTTTTCTTGTTAACCATACGAGAAGACTATCGCCAACAAATGCAAACTGCATTAGATCAATTATCATGGCAATTAGTTAGAGAAGAGAGTTTTCCTATCTATGATGAAGCAAAGTTAATGTATCTTCTTGCCTTTAAAAAGAAGTCGCAATCATAAATAGTTAAAATGTTGATCAATTAACTTTATCTGAGTAAAAAAAACACCGCCTACTGAATCAGTTGCTGTGCGCCTGCTCTTAACATTTCAGTCAATGGATCCCTGCTCTCATCTCGACCTGACAGGTCAATAACGTTACTCTTGCTCATGGTGGCGACCTGCCTTTAAGGTATACGCCCCACCACAGTGGTTCGGTGCTGAAGTGAAGTATAACTGGTAAAACAATATTTTTATAAATGGACTACCTTTGGCAGCTCTCCATGAGCTGCTCTTTCACGTATATGATAAATGCGAATCTATAAATGCTTAAGTATAGTAGTGGTCAACTAATCCCGGACAGTATTTTAAGTTTTTTCTAAGATTCTGCGGTTGCCAAGCCACCGTTGTACTGATGAGGGTTACTCGAGGATAGACACCCACTGGTTATATTCAGTGAACACCGGTCTTAGAGAAAAGCTGAATAACAACTACACCGCAAATGATTAAAGCCATGCCAATAACAGCTGGCATGTCAGGTATTTGTTTAAATGCGATTGCAGCGACTAAGGCTACCAATACAATCCCCACGCCTGCCCAAACTGCGTATGCGATACCAACAGGAATTGATCTCAGCACAAGAGACAAAAAATAGAATGATGCCCCGTAGCATACGAGCACGATTGCGCTGGGCCAGAGTTTCGTAAAACCCTCCGATGCCTTTAGCGCGCTAGTTCCTATTACCTCTGTAACTATAGCGATCGAAAGGTATACATACCCCATAATCTATCCTTTTTGGATATAACAGCTACAACAAGAGATCGGTCTATTCCCCGACAATTGGGGGCTCTTCATCATTAACGTGGGAAACCGGTATTCATTAAACTGATTTTGCGACGATCAATTTAATGGAGAATACCGATGTCGCACGCAGGAAACATTCTAGGTATATCCGGTCTGGATGTCGAGCGGGTCGACCGAGCGGGTCGACCGAGATAAAGGACGACAA
This sequence comes from Haliea sp., assembly GCF_040221975.1. Taxonomy (GTDB): domain Bacteria; phylum Pseudomonadota; class Gammaproteobacteria; order Pseudomonadales; family Halieaceae; genus Haliea. The sequence continues at coordinate 136,761 of NZ_JAVJWR010000015.1, read as the reverse complement.
AGACATACAGGATTCGGAAGGTAGCCGTGGGGACGGTAAAGAAGTCTACCTACACCAGCTCCGATACATGATTATCAAGAAAAGTACGCCAGACAACGTACAGGATTTTTGGTAGGGACAGTTGACTTACTGGACCTGGGGACATAGGCTTCGACATATGCCGGATGAGCCAGAGGATATTCGAATGTCAACTTCTGAACGCCACGTACGCCTCTTTCGCAACGGGCGCAACCAGGCCCTGCGCATCCCTCGCGAGTTCGAATTGGAGGGTCAGGAAGCAATCATCCACAAGGAAGGTGATCGGCTGATCGTGGAACCGATCCGTAAAGGCAGGCTGCTGGCGCTACTGGCATCTCTCGATCCCTTGACTGAACCCTTCCCCGATATCGATGATGACCTGCCTCCACTGGATGACGTTCAGCTGTGAGTGGATCCCTGGCGTATTTACTGGATACCAACATCCTGTCCGATCTTGTCCGCAATCCGCAAGGCGTGGTGGCAGCACAGATCACCAAGGCAGGCGAGGATACTGTCTGCACCAGCGTCATAGTAGCCGCAGAACTGCGCTACGGCGCAATCAAGTCTAACTCTGCAAAACTTGCAGAACGCATTGACATGATCCTCTCGGCACTGGAGATCCTGCCACTGGAAACACCCGCCGACCATCAGTACGCATCATTACGCCATCGTCTCACACATCAGGGAACACCCATTGGACCAAATGATCTGCTGATCGCTGCACATGCACTCACAAATGACCTTACAGTTATCACCGCCAATGTCGGGGAATTCTCCCGGGTCCCGGGGCTGAAGGTGGAGAACTGGTTACAGGCATAATCTTTACTATAGGAGCCCGCTGGCCCAGGCCACTTTCTCTGGCCGCTGCGCAACCATTCACCTTGTCTACGGGCGATCGCGCCGGGGACCCCGCTCCTACAAGGGTTACCCGAAAATGGTACCGACCCACTGTGGGTGGGCGGTGCGGCGTTCCGATGGCATCATCAACCGGGTTTAGTGAAAATCGGTCGATTCCCCGTCAATTGGGTAGAGCCGGGTTCTTAGAGGATTGCGTTGTTACTTCGAAAGTCGTCTAAAGACGCATAATGGCGGAGAGAGTCCATTTTTGGGGTGTCTCAAGACTTCTCAAACAACCTCATCACGTCTCTCACCCTATTGTTTTATAAGCATTTATTTCAATTTCAGCTGTTTCAGACTGTCGCTTGTCATCTCGCTCAACCACAATTATATTGGCGGGTAAATTGGCGGGTGTCGAGTATGGCGGAGACTTATGCCGAAGGTTGCGAGGGAGTTGTCTGCACTCGAAGTGAAGCGCATAGAGTGCCCCGGCATGCACGCAGTCGGCGGCGTCGCTGGCCTGTATCTTCAGGTTGTGCCCAGCGGAGGAAGAACCTGGATCCTGCGCTGCCTCATCGGCGGGAAACGTCGCGAAATGGGACTTGGCGGTTTTCCAAGTGTAACCCTGGCGCTGGCGAGAGAGAAAGCCAGGCATGCCAGGCAAACGATCGACGAAGGACGCGACCCTATAGTCGAGCGCGAAGCAGCCCGCGGCGCTCTCGCTGCCAAACGGGACGCGGTCATCACCTTCGAGAGAGCGGCTTTCCTCTTGATAGCATCCAAATCAGCCGAATGGAGCAATCCCAAACACCAATCGCAATGGCGCAATACCCTTGAAACCTATGCCTTTCCAGTAATCGGCCACCTGCTGGTACACGACATCGCCCTTTCTCACATCACGCAAATCCTCGAGCCCATCTGGACCGTCAAGAACGAAACTGCGAGTCGGCTCCGCGGACGCATTGAAGCCGTTCTCGACTGGGCAACGGTGCGGGGCTACCGGAACGGAGATAACCCCGCTCGTTGGCGAGGGCATCTGGATATGCTGCTGGCGAAGCCCAGCAAGGTTCGCAAGGTCAAACATCACGCTGCGATTCCCTGGGAGGAAATCGGACCGTTCATGGCGGAGCTGCGCTCCCGGGAAGGTACGGGAGCTCGCGCCCTGGAATTCGCAATCCTGACCGCAGCTCGTTCGGGTGAAGTCAGAAGTATGACCTGGGCTGAAGTAGATCTTGAGTCTGGCGTCTGGACCGTACCGCCGGATCACATGAAGGCTGGCAAGGAGCACCGGATTCCCTTGTCAGCCGACGCTATCGAATTACTGCGTTCCGCTGCCGGCGGTGGCACCACCGCCCCCAGTGCACTGGTCTTTCCGGGAGTCAAATCGGAATCAAAGCTGAGCGATATGACCTTCACTGCAGTACTGAAACGGCTGGGGCGGGCAGACATCACCGCGCACGGGTTTCGGTCAGCATTCCGGGATTGGGCCGGCGAAACAACAGCTTATCCCCGAGAGGTGATAGAGCATGCGCTTGCACACCAGCTAAGGGACAAGGCAGAGGCAGCCTATGCCAGAGGCACCTTGTTCAACAAGCGTCGCGATTTGATGGATGACTGGGCACTACAATGCCGTTGTGAAAATTATCATAAGCAAGCCGTTACCTTAACCTGAACCAGGCGGATTCGGACGATGTGCCTACCACCCTGGACCTAAAACTCCCACTTTGGCTATGCGTCCTGCTAGCTCGCAGCCTCCTCCAGTGGAATGTCCAGCGTATTGAGGAATCGGTTGAGCGAGGTGAACAGCTCCATGACAGCGAGTGCCTCGATGATTTCAAGGTCACTCGCACCGGTCCTGCGCGCGAGGTCAAGGGTATCGACAGAAGCCCCGTGGGGGTCGCTGTTTGCCTGCCGGGCGAGAACCAGCAATGCGCGCTCTTTTGGGGTGAAGTTCCCCGCCAGCGGATCTGCCAGCAGGCGCACTATTTCCTCTTGACCCATGCCGAGCGCGGCCAGATTTCTCGAATGATGCTCGACGCAGTATTCGCAGACATTGTCATGGGAGATGACGACGGCTATGGCCTCCTTGAGAGTCGCTGGCAGCGAGCCCTGAAGCATCACGCTTTTGACCCGCTCCCAGGTGGCGAAAAGTACAGCGGGGTGCCGCGCGTAAGCCCGGAACATGTTGGACACAGATCCCGTGGCCGTGCGGATGTCATTGAAGATCGCCTCGACCTCGTCACTGCCGCCATCTTCCCCGCGTCCGCCGGAGCCCTGCATCAGGCGCAGGCGCGGGCGAGGGCGTGCACGGCTGATGGATGCGCCACCTGGACCCATGCCTGCCGACACAGCGTCAACGCTGCCACTGCTGACATGAGCCAGCACGTTCTCGACCTCTTCAGGGCTTGCCTGCCGGTGCATGAACGGTATGGCGCGAATCAACTCCGACAGCTGCTGTACGAAGCGCCGGCAATTGTTGCACATCATCAAGTGCATTCTCATTGCCACACGTTCACGCCAAGGCAATTCACCCTCAAGGTAAAGGCTGGCCTTGTGGCTTACTTCACGACAGTTCAGCACTCTCCGGTCTCCTGATAGTGATTGACCAGTTTGAACAACTCGGCCCGTGCCCGGTGCAACAGTACCCTCGCATTGGATGCGGATATGTCCAGCGTGTTACAGATGTCATCGAATGACAGCTCATTACTGTCGCGCATCTCCAGGACCGCGCGTTGATTGCTCGACATACCTTGCAGCAGTCGTTCAAGGCAGTCCATCAGATCCACCCCCATCAACAGCCCCTCCGGCGAGTCCATGGACCAGGTGACAGGCGGCACTCTCCAGCGCCCATCCTCGCGAAAGCTGTCGTCAAGCGAACTGGCAGAGCCAAAATCCCCCGTTTGGTCCTCCAAGAATACCTCCCTCTTGCGCGAACGCAGCTGCATCCGAGCCTCGTTGATGACGATCCGGCTGAGCCAGGTCCTTATGGACGAGCGTCCTTCAAACCCGTCTATCGCACGATAGGCCTTCAACCAGGCGTTCTGGACCACCTCTTCCGCCTCGCTGGCCCCAACAAACGGTACAGCCAGGGCAATCAGGGCACGGTGGTGGTCGCGCACCAGGGAGGCAAAATACTTGTCGCCGGCAGCCTTCCCGGAGCCGTCACCACTATTGTTCCCCACTACCCGACCTCCCTGCATCACCCATTGGCCAAGGTCCAATAGACATCGCCCACGCCCTCCGGGTTCGTGAAACTGCAATGTAGCATCTGCGCACTTGACGCATCTATAGCCGCACAAGCATGGAATCGGGCGTGGATATGCGCAAGAGCACTCTCCCAAAGCTCCGGCCCAGAGGCTGGCTGACGGTGGGCTCGGTCCTCTGCCTGCTGGTGTTGCTGGCCCTGTTCAGCCACCAGACAGTTCAGCAAGCCGCGACAACGCCATGCACCTTACCGATGACGACCTCCCTTTGCTGACCAGCATCCAGCAGCTCAACGTGCAGTTGCTCAAGATTCAGGTCATCCTCTACAACTATTATCTCACTGCGGATAGCGCTCTGTTCGCGAAGCAGTTTTCCGTGGGGTTTGACGCGCTCTCAAGGAACCATGGGGCCATCGAAGAGGAGATTCCCGAAGCGCCGAGGTTGTCCTCAATAGGTTCCCTGATCGACTCATTACTCACTATTCCCACAAGCCTGGATGGGGTTATGCGGAGATCGCCTGTCGATTGGGACCAGTCTCGGAGTATCCTCGCTGAGATGGATCCGGTGATTCAGCAAATGGATGCGGACAGTCTGTAGCTCGGAAGTTGGATGGGCCAACGCATCACGACGGCATCCAGGGAATCATTGCGAAAAATTGAAACCACCCTGCTCCTGATTTCAGCGATGGGGCTTGCGTCGCTGCTGGCTGCCGCCATCATGCTATGGGTCAATGCACGCCGCCATGGCCGGCGAGGTCTTCCGTTTGACGGAAAGTCAGCTACTGCCAGGGAACCTGGTAGATCTCCTGTCCAGAGCAAAAGCGACTGGAAAATTTGTCACCCAGGATTACAGCCTGGCTGACCGCTACCTCCACATCGGCCTGCACTGGCTGGAAAGATCGCAAGAATATCACCTGTTCCTGGAGGACATCACCGAACGAAAACTGGCACTGCAAAAGCTGGAATACCTTGCTTTCCATGACGAGTTGACCTGGCTTCCCAACCGCGCCGTGTTTTACCGCGATCTGCATGAGCAAACGGCCACCGCAGCCGGTCTGGTACAGATTGCCCTCTTGAAAATCAATCACTTTCAGGAGGTGATCAACCGCGGCGCGCATAGTCTGGGGGACGTTCCGATGTGTTTACTGGCCGCTGTGCCGTGGCGGTAGCGGGCGTGGCGTGGTGTTGCAATTTGGCCGCGCCCTGGGAGAAACCATGGCGGTATTGATGGTGGCGGGCAATGTGGTGCGGTTGCCGGACTCCCTGTTTACGCCTGTGCGTACTCTGACCGCCAATATCGCGCTGGAAATGAGCTATGCCAGCGGCGATCACCGCGCGGCACCAGTTGAGAAGCATCACGGGGCACCACTCCCTTGCAACCTGCAGCATCAAACAGGCCAACGCTCATGTCACAGCTTCCTCTGATGACGATTTGCACTGGTCGCAATCGGAGCCAATGCGCCAGCGTTCGCCCCGCCCCCACCGGAGCAGGTCATATACATCGAACATGAGGCAGACGTATGTGAATGCCAGGAGGATCAGCACCCAGGTGAACAGGGCCGGATCTGTCCCCCAAGTAATCTGAGGTCCGGCCGACGAGCCGAGCAGGCGCAGTTCCAGGTACAGCACCAGCGGTATCCAGGGAATCAGATGCGCAACGCCGAGGAGGCGAGTCAGTCCGCGTTGAGTAACCATGAACGCAGCCAGTAGAGGACCAGCGGCCACCCAGGCCGCGAGCACGATCCGCGCGGCTTCCTCTTCCCAGAAAGCGATTCCCGCCAGAAACACTACATTCAGTGCGAACAGCCAGATTTTGACCCAGCGCGGAAGGCACCACCAGGAAGCCGTTATCGCTTGCAGCCGGGTATATTCGTAGGGCAGATGAAAATTGCGATTCTGCTGAGAAGCAAGACCAAGGGCCCACTTTTCCTCGGCGTGGCACCACAGCTGGGCGATGCCGATGATAGCCACGCCCACGGCAACGCAGAGGGTCGTGGCCGCCCCCCTGCCAGTGTTTACCAGATCCGTCGCAGACAAGAGCCACAGGGATGCCAGGAACCAGAGCAGGTCTCCGCTCGAGAAATAGTAAATTTCCAGATCTCGGATCCTCTGCCGCGCGGCGACCAGCAAGAGGTGCCCACTGTGCAGCAGCAGCGCCGCGCCAAGCCATTGCAATAGCGCAATCGGCATGGCACCTAAGAATTCGGCAACGCCCGGGGCCCAGACTATGAATAATGCGCCAAAGCCGGCGCACGTAACGGCATTCAGCCGGAACAGATAGCATACAGATGGCATTGAAAAAAACCTCAAATTAGTAAACTATGTTTACAGATTGCTATGGAGAAAGATATTTGTCAACAAAGTTAACAAATGATGCCGGTGGTATCGCCACAGAGGCTTCGCTTGGACAGGCTCTGATGACGGCAGACCAGTGGCTGTCATCCAGCCTGTTGCATCTGATGCGGGCCCGGGGCCACAAAGATCTTACGGGAGCTCACCTCGCGTTCTTCGCTTTCCTGGAGTGCGGTCTGACCCACGCCTCCGACGTCGCGAGGCGAATGGGAATCTCCCGGCAGGCGGTATACAAGGTAACGCGGGACCTGGAACGGATCGGCGTATTGCGCCTCGAAGAAGACCCGACAGACCGCCGCCAGAAACTCATCCTCATGACGGCCCGTGGCGACAGAGTAGCGCTGGACGCGCGTGCCAGCCTTGCAGAAATCGAGGCTCGGATTGAGGAGCGTATAGGACCGGTACGACTTGACCAGCTTCGTGGCGCGCTGGCGAGAGATTGGGGGGCCGTGTTGGGTCTTGAGGGGGACGAGCCGAGCTGATCTGCGTGTAGCGCGCCGAACTCCCGTCACACAATTGTATGGTCTTGCCACTCTGTTGCCGCGGGTCTTGTGCTCTAACCGGTTGACCCCTGGCTGCGCTGGCACATTACGGGGAGGACAAGATGATGTGAATGAGAAGCCCGACCAATTGTTCAACCTCTGCGCCCATCCACCCTCCACCCAGGAAAACGGCGATTCTCGCCCGCGAACATCAGGCAAACCTCATTTCCGGCGGGGTCTTGCAGGCGCGCTTCGCGCCAGCCCCAACGCTGATCCTGCGGTTCGCTGGAGAACACTATTCCCTGAGCTGCCAACTCCTGTACATGACGATCCAGCGCTGCCGCATTTTCATGATCAAAGTAGATTACCACCCCGGCCGCCGTGACTTCCTCTACTGCATGCAGTGACAGCGTCGCGCCACTCCCATCTGCGCTTTCGAACCTTGCATAGCGTGGTGGGGCATCGACAATCAGTATCAGGCCAAGGCTACTGTAGAAAGTCACTGACTCCGCGTAGTCGATACAGGGTATGGTCACCTGGTTTAGTACCACTGTCTTCACTCCTTGCTGGCTGATTCCAGCGGCAGACCTACAATTTGAAAACGCGCTTTGCCGTGTCACCAAGGAACGCGTCGATCACATCGGCATCCAGATCAAGCTCGTCAAGACCTGCCAGGCATTGCCGCGGCGACAGCATCGGCCAGTTGGTACCGAACATGACACGATCGCGTCCTGGGCCTTTCATGAAATCGACAAAGGCAGGCGGGTATCGCCGCGCGATGTAGGCGGAAGAATCGACGTAGAAATCCGGAAACTTGACTGCGAGGGAAACCAACTCGTCTATCCACGGGAAACCCACGTGACCACCAACAACCTTGAGTCCCGGAAACTCCAGCAGCACATCCTCCAGATAGGGGATCGGCCTGCCGGTTTCGGAGCGTTGCAGCGGCCCCGTATGGCCGATCTGTGTGCATAGCGGCACGCCCAACTCTGCGCATACAGCATAAATCGGGTAGTAACGTCGGTCATTCGGAGGCAGATCCCAAAGCCAGGGTACAATGCGCACGCCGACAAAACCGTGACCCTCTATCCACCGGCGTATTTCCTTCGCGGCTTCCCCGGGCTTTCTGATATCGGCGCTGGCAAGCCCCCGAAAACGTTCAGGTCCGGCATCGACCTGTCGGGCTACCTCTTCATTGGTTATCAGGGGGCCCTGTGGTCCGTACCACGCGGAGAGCAACGCGATGTCCATGTCAGCCGCGTCCATGGCCTCCATCGCTCCGTCGACGCCCGTCTTGAAATCCGAAGCACATTGCCGGGCCCAGCGATGCAGCGTCGCCAGCCAGGGTGCCTCCGCCATCCGATCCGTAAGTATTTGCGCCCACACATCCACTTTTGTCATGCCCGTAGTCACTCCACAAGAGGTTTTGCTGGAACCTACTTAAGGACTTAAGTATATTTATCAATCAATTAAATGCAAATGAAGCAGACCATGTCCGCGCATGAATCTCGACTCTATTTTCAGCTACAGCGAACGGCAGCTCTGCTCAAGCAGGTGGCGGACAACCGACTGTTGAGCGCCGCTGGAATAACGACCGCCCAGGCGGCCGTCCTCAACCTGGTGGCGGTGGGAGGCGCAGTGCGGCAAAACAAACTCGCCGAGTCTCTCAACCAGAAGGAATCAGCGGTCACGCAGATGGTCGCCAAGCTAGGGGAGCGCGGATTGATTTCCCGGCAGCGCGCAAGCTTTGATGGCCGTGGCTGGGAGGTGACGCTTACAGATGCAGGCCGCTCGGCGGTAAAGAAGGCGGCGGCCGCCTTTGAAGGTGTCAATACCCACTTGGACGAGCTGCTGAGCGATACCGATCAAAAGCTATTCGTCGATATGCTCATGGCTATACGAAAAGGGCTATCGGGCGCGTACCTCGAGCAGTAGGTCGAAGCAGTGTCTGCACTGAGACCCTCCGCAAGAGTATTGTTAAGAATTCGCTTTGGCTTTCGCGCTGGCCACGCCATTCAGGTCATCGCGGATGAGCGCCAGGACCCGGTCCGGTTCCTCGGTCCAGAACCAGTGGTCCCGTCCACCAAGAGGGGTCAACCTTGCATTCGGCAGTCCTTGCGCAAGATACTCGGCAGCTTCAAAGCGTACCACGCGATCCTCGATCTTGTGCAGAATATGCGTTGGACAGTGAATATCGGCTAACCGTGGTCGTACGTCAATATCGCGAATGGAGTGCAAGATTTTGCGAACTTCACCGGGTGAGGAAGATACGCGCATGGTCTTCGCCCACCAGTTGATCACTGCGGGATCACGGGCCTGGGACGGTGCAAATTCGCCGATACTCACCCCGCGCCCCCAAGAACGAAGCAATTGCACTTGCCATACGTCGAATTGCTGCGGTGTCAGCGCCGGCCGGTAACTGGGATCCTGAGTCCATTTAGCCGCGGTACCGTATAGAATCAATCGCTCGGCAAGCTTCGGATAGCGTGCCACGAATTCTATGGCGGCGGCACCGCCCTCGGAAAAACCGAACAGCGCCACCCGCTCAAGGTTGAGGACGGTAACGAGACAATAAATGTCATCGGCGATGTCGCCAGGGGTCGGCGCCTCGGCCACCCGATCCGACATGCCGCAGCCGCGCTTGTCAAACAAGACCAGTCGCACCTGTGTCGCCAACTGGTTGAGAAAATAGGCTAGTTCCGGGTTTTCCCACATCTGCTCCAGATGGGACATGAAGCCGTTGACCACAACAAGAGTAACGGGCCCGGCCCCTAATATCTGATAGGCTATGAACACCGACCCGGACTGCTGGTAGCGGGTTTGCGGTGGCGGCAGCTCACAGTCCCCAGGTGCAGGTATTGGCAAACCCGTGCGCATGCTGGCCACCAGTTCGGTCAGTGCAGACGATGGTGCAACTCCCAGTTCTTCGTACAAGCTCGCCTTGTATCTCTCGAACACCTGCTCTGCCTGCCGGGGCTCGTTACGTTGGAGGTGCAGTTCGATCAGTTGCTGATGCGCGCCTTCATCAAGCCTGTCCAGACGCTGCCAGCGTCCCAGCAACGACAGCGCGATCTCGATATTACCGTGTGCCCGATAAGCCGCCACCTGCCTGGCCAGTAAATGAACCCTGCACCTGGCGACCATTTCGCGCATGGCGTAATGCCAATCTGCCATCACCTTGCAGTCGTCAAATACCATGCCCTCCAGGAATTCTCCAGAACAGAGAGTCTCGACCTCTGCTAGCGCGGCGGCTGCCACGGCTTCGTCATTGCCATCGGCGAGTCGCTGCAAACGGATCAGGTCACTGCAAGCGGACACTGCCTTATCAATGCCCAGGTTGTCACGATGACCAACCAGTGCATCGTCACCCAGGCATTTCTTGAGTTCGTATACGGCGTGGCGCAACAGCTTGCGGGCGTCCTTTGCATCCGGCCACAGCAGCAATGCCAGCCGAGTCCGGGCGTGAAGGCGTGGCTCAGTAACCAGATAGGCAAGCAGCGAGAGAGTCTTGCGGCGCCTGGGCGTCACCTCGCTGCCGTCGCGGACTATTCTTGGCGCCCCCAGGAGCTTAATACAAAGATCCGGCATTGCCGCTGCTCCCATCTCTCTTCAATAGAATTGGCTGACAAGTCTACGGAGAGCTGTTCCACCCCACAAGCAAGGATCGTTGACCGCGGCCGGCCCCCGTGAGACGTTTCTGAGACGCCGACCTGCCATGCTGGCCGCAACACTTTTGCCGAACGCCAGAAGGAGAGATGAAATGCTTGAACCCCTTGGAAGCGAAGTGTCGACCTGGTGCGAGAATAACGTATCCCTGGATATCGCCGGTCAGCTGGATCAGGGACAGTCACCACTTCCGCTCTATAAAGCCATGACCGAAAAAGGCTGGCTCGATTACGCCGACATTCGCGAAGACCCCGACAACCTTTACCGTCTCGCCGAAGTCTGCAAGATCACCAACAGTTATTCGGGCGTCCTGGGCAACATGATCAGCGTTAACGCGGCCTGCGCGATTATGCTGGGGAGCTGTGGCGGGGCCGAGCACCAACAACTGGCGAGCGATATCCTCGCAGGCGGCAAGCTGGCGGCCTTTGCCTTGACTGAACCCCAGGCCGGCACCGATGTGAGGGGCCTAGAGACGGAGGCGTATCTGGCCGGTGACCACTGGGAGGTATCTGGCGAGAAGTACCTGACGACGGGCGCCAAGGTTGCCGACGTCCTGCTGGTGGTTGCGCGCACGAACTCGCAAGCACCGATGAACCGGGGCACCTCCCTGCTCGCCATCCCCCGTGACGCATCCGGCCTAAACATCAAATCGCTCCCAAAGATGGCAGCCAACGGCTACGCCAGCTGCCACGTAGTCCTTGATCGGGTTGCCGTCCCCGAGGACGCAGTTGTTGGTGACCCCAACGCGGCTTGGGGTACCCTGGCCCTGGGCGGAGCGCTAGAGCGAATCCTGGTTGCCGCGTGCTGCGTGGGTCTGAGCCGGACTATCGGTGAGTACCTTTACAACTATACTCAGGAGCGGCAGGTAGGTAACCAGCCCCTTTATCAGTTGACTAACATAAGCCACCAAATCGTTGATATAGCCATTCAGGTGCGAGCTGCAGACGCACTGGTCAACCAGGCAATCGCCGCCTTTCTGGGCGGCGGCAACCCCACCAATGCGGTGGCTGCGGCCAAGGTATTCGCCACACGTATGCAGCAGGACGTCAGCATGGCCGCCATGCAGGTGATGGGCGGACGGGCCTATCTTCAAGCCTTTCCCGTTGAGCGCTGGATGCGCGAAGGTTTGCTCGCGCTGTGGGCCGGCGGTACCAATGAGCTGCAAAAAAACCTGATGGCGCGCAGTCCTTTTGCCGCATAGCGTTGACTGTGAAATCTTTGCTGACCCTAACCTTGATTTTCGGGATCGCAGGCTGTGACACGCTCCGGGGATTCACTCGCACCGTACACCTTGACCATTACCCTTCTGCTGACTGTATTGTTGCTGCGGCGGAAGCAGTCGATGGAATATCGAACGTCAGCTATTCCAGAGAACAGGCGGGAAGAGCCGTAATGTTCGAGGGCATTCAGCCAGCGGGCGTAGTCCATCGGTATCGCTACACCTACAGGAATCTGGAAAACAACTTTTATTTTCTCGAGTCCCATGGCGATAAAATTGAATTCCGTCACGGCTATGCCGGCTTGAGCTACGACCCACCACAGAAAGATGTCGAGATGATTTATCGAGTTGTTATTGAATTGGAGCGAGAACTCGAGAAGCGCTGCAACATCGACGGACTGGCTTCCCGAGTCGAGGAATATTGTAATGGGGTGCGATATATATGCGATTGATGATTCTGGCTGTGTGCTCTGTATTCCTGGCAGGCTGTGCCAATGTGGCGGCTTTAGTGGGGTGCGGGGCGGAGGGAATATCCAGCCCGGCACCAAAGTCAGTCATGACATTCACAGCCTCAATGCGAATCAAGGCTGACAGCCGCGCCTTCACGGAATCCACAAATATCGTATGTGACCCCATTGCAAACACCTGCTTGGGCGGCAGCTGGTATACCCGATGGGATATGAAGCCCGCGAAGCCACAGACGCTCACAATCAAGGTAGGGGATGGTCGTGAGCTCTTCATCAACGTGCCCAATTGCGACGGGCTATCACGATCGGAGGGTCGCGGAGCATACTACTACAGCTATTGGGAGAGGCCGGTAATAGTCTCGGGCAGCGATCACAGCCAACTTCATATACATTCAGAGCGTATGGAAGCCATCTTGGAGGAGCATGGTATCGACGAATTAGGGCTCGAAGTTTCTCGTGTCGAATAGAATGTGTCTGTAGGACTATTCACCTCCGGACAAGCAGCATTGCTGCACGACGGTCGTGACCCCGCTACAGGCTGCCAGCGGCAAGGGAATAAGTTAAATTGTGGCAGAGAATTATTGTGTATTCGGGTTTTGGCTGAGGAAAGTCCTTAAATTATGGCAGAGAGTCATTGTGCATTGTCGGTCTGGCTGAAGAAGCTCCTCATATGCGCTTGTATCGCTTCAAGCTTAGCTGCCCCAGAAATCTTCGCGAGCAATGGAGGTTTTCCCGAGTGGCTCGCCGGTGAACCAGATGTCAATAGAAGGGCTGCTAGATGCGGAGTCTACGCCTGGTTCTTTGAGGAAGCCGACATTCAGACTGCGGGTCAGGCCAGCACAGATAGTCTGGCTTCAATGCGTGTAATCAATATTGCCAACAAGCTCGTCGATTATCATCTGGCCAGTCCTGCTAACGGTTATAGCGCTAACATCCGCTTCCTAGTGTTTGGCCGGGATCGTGGCCCGTTTCATTTTGACTTTAAAATTGGCAGCACAGAACTTGACCGAATAATCAACGATGGAAACTGTGATTAAAGACGTGGTTCATTCAGGTGAAATCAACCTCGAAATCGGCCGGTTGCGGTTGATCAAGAGTCAGGTAATAGTACTCGTGTGCCTGCTTCTGGGAGGCTGCAGTATGCTGAATATACTCCGCGGGCCAGACGATTTTTGCCGGAGCATCTTGGCGGGCTATCGGTACGACTTTGACCGTACAATTGCACGGGAGTCTCGACAGGAGCCACCAAGCGGTGCGATGACCAGTGCCTACTCACCGGAGTTGTGGAACCGGTATTGGAATGACCGCATACACCAGATGTGGGAAATCGGACCTGACAATTGTGACGGAACCTACCAGGGGCCTCCAGGACCAGAAGTTCTGGAGTATGCCATTGAACAACGTCGACTTGCCGGCCTTCCCGAGATTCGCTTAGATGAAAGAAATGTTGGCAAAAGCCTGTAGAGCGACTATCGCAGCTCTGTTTAAACCGCCCATCATCATTGTCATTAATGGGCAAGATCAACAGTGAGGCGCCCCCGAAAACCGAGATGGAAGATCATCTATACAGTGCGCACTCTAGAAGCACGAAATCGACGTTTATTTACCAGCTTATTACCGAGTGACGGACGCTGCGCCCGCTGAGCTACAACGTATCCGAAGAGCGCGCTGCTGACGAGTCCTCTGTCACAGCCAGAAGGCACTGTTGCAGTACCGGGACGGAATTCGAACGGCGATCTTGACCGAATCCCCAATGAGCCTCTTACCTGAGGCAGCGGGAAACTGGCGCAGCGCTGTTTCCCCACGGACGACTCGCAGGCGGGGCCTGGCGAGCGCGTCGGAGACGACGGGGATGGTTTGAGTAAAGCACCGACCAGGGTCGATGGCTTGGAGAATGGACTGTCGACCCTGGGGTCGGTGCGCCGGTGGCAGTCCTGGGCGCACGGGCCCGTTGTGACCGAACGGTCGAGGGCGAGCACCCTCTGTGCCACTGATCCGCAGTGGCCACGGGTAATTCTGTCTACGGTGGGTATTCTAGGAACCCGTCACGCGCTTGTCCTGCCGAAAATGGGTCTCGGGGCGGCATGCTTTCTGGGCTCGGAGCCATCGTCGGGATTACTTGTCCGACGATGACTTCTTGGCCCTGCAGAATACGTTGATGGACAACCCCCAAGCGGGCCCGGTCATTCAGGGCACAGCGGGATTGCGCAAGCTCCGCTGGAGCGATCCGGGTCGTGGCAAGGGCAAGCGCGGCGGTGTACGCATCATCTATTACTGGTTCAGCGAGGGCGCGCAGTTCTGGTTGTTCACGATCTATGGCAAGGATGTCGCGGACGATTTGACAAGCCAGCAGAAGTTGGTATTGAAGGAGATGCTGAGATATGAAAAAGCGCAACGTATTTGACGAACTGGTGCAGGGCTTCGATGACCTGAAGGCGGAGCGTGAAGGCAAGATCACCCTGAAGTCGACCACGGTCGAAGTCCCTCAGCCGATTACCATCAGCGCGGGCCAGATCACGGCGCTGCGCGAGCGCCTCAACTATTCTCAGGGGGTGTTTGCGGCGCTGCTGCGCACCAATGTCAGCACCCTGCGTAACTGGGAACAGGATCGCGCCAAACCCAATGCCCAGGCCGCGCTGCTGCTGAAACTGGTGGAGTCGGCGCCGGAGGAAATTCTGGGGAAGATATCCGCACTGGGGGAGACGAGGCCTTAGCGCGCGTCGGTACTATCGCAAAACAGAAACCTGGTCAGCGCGCGGCGGGATTTGTGGTTACACTGTAACCACTTAACCGCGGTTAAGTTGATGGCTATATTCTGGATTTTGGCCCGTCTATACAGGAGTATTCTGGACGCCAATACGCCGGGAATGACGACGCTGACCAAGCTACTGAGTATCAAGCCGCAATCGCTGCGCCGCCAGCCAGGCCGGCTCCCATGCTAAACTGGTGGCTGGGCAACACGGACCATCTTCCAGACTCGAGGAACCGACCATGCAAACACACAGCGCCAAGCAAGAGGCCCTGGAGGCCATTCAGCGCCTGCCCGACACGGCGGACATGGAAGAGATCATGTACCGGCTGAGGGTGCTGACCCATTGTGGATGGGATGGCATTATCAACAGGGTTTAGTGAATATCGGTGTATCCCCCCTTTAGTGGGGAGAGCCACAGAGCCTTAGATTTTTGCCGGGTAGGTTGGTGGGTATTTGAAATATTGCGTTGTAACTTATTGATTTTAAAGGGAAAATGGCGGAGAGAGAGGGATTCGAACCCTCGATAGGTTTTACCCTATACGCCCTTAGCAGGGGCGCGCCTTCAGCCACTCGGCCACCTCTCCAAAACTTTTTACGGGGTTCGGGGCGCGCGTTACTCGTCGCTGCGCTCCTCGCCCTGCGAGTCGCCGTCGTTCCTCCGGCGCTCCCTGCGCTGGCTTCGCCAGCTCCGGGTCAGCCACTCGGCTGCCTCTTCAGAAGGCGCGCATGATACCACAATGACTGCAAAATCAAAGGCCCGCCTTGGCAATCGAGCTTACCGGCGGGCTGCATCCGGCAGCGGCACCATGCTCCGGGACAGCACCTGCTTGAGCACGATGCGGGTATCGATGTTCGCCACCTGGGGAATGCTCGCGAGGCTCTCCTTGACGAAACGCTCGTAGTGGGCGAGATCCTGCACGGCGACCCGCAGCAGGTAGTCGTGGCCGCCGGTCAGCACGGAGCATTCGGTGACCTCGGGCAGTTCCCGCACGGCGGCCTCGAAGCGGTTGGCGTTGTCCAGGCTGTTGCGCTCCAGTTGCACGAAGATCAGTGCCGAAATTCCCAGGCCGAGGGCCGCGTGATCCAGGCGCACGGTGTAGCCCTGGATGATGCCACTGTCTTCCAGGCGCCGCAGCCGGCGCAGGCAGGGGGTGGGGGTGAGATGCACACGCTCTGCCAGCTCGGCGTTGCTGATACGGGCGTTCTCGGCCAGGGCCTGGAGAATGGCGCGATCCGTTCGATCAGTGATTGTTGACATAAACACCTATCAATACCGTTGTATCGACTAGATTATGCCAAACATTGGTAAATTGGCAGCGGTTTTTGGCAGGTTTGATCCCTCTATCACTGCTACCATTCTGTTTTCCACACCCCGCAGGACCAAGCCGACCATGCGCACTCCCCTGACCCAGGCCTTCGACGCCTGGATACGCAACGATTTCCGGGCCATGAATACCGAGCTGGAGACCCTCTACTTCGCCCAGGAGCAGCGGGACAATGTCACCGGTGTCGGCGACGGCATCAAGCAGCAGCTGGTGGCCGAGGGGCGCGACTTCATTGTCGCGCTGCTGCGGGAGGGCAATACAGACGAGGGCTTCGACCACGGTTTCGACCTGCTGGGGGACGTCGGCTTCTACATGGCGGCCTGCCGCCGCCACGGCATCACCGACCCGGCCCGGGAGCAGCGCTCGCCGCTGACCGAGGCCTCCGCCCTGGCGATGCAGCTGGGCGCGTCTCTGGGAGCGGTGCCCCGCTTCGCCTCCAGCCACCTGGAGACTCACAACCGCGCCGTCAACGGCGTCTACAAGTCCTTCACCAGCCTCGCGGACGAACGCCTGTTCCTGGACTACAACACCCGCGGCGTACTGGCCTACATCCGTGCAGCAGAGGCGCTGTCGCATATCCTGCCGCTGGGGGTATCGCACCCGGTCAGCCTGGACCTGCTGCAGGCCGCGCGCAGCGCGCTGGAGGATGTGGCACGCTCCAACGCGGCCCTGTTCGAGGCGCTGGATATCGACCGATTTTTCTACTGCGTTCGTCCGTACTACAAGCCGCACCGGGTGGGTCTGCGCGAATACCGGGGCGCGAATGCGGGGGACTTTGCCGGTATCAACGTGATCGACCTGCTGCTGGGCCTGTGCCGGGCCGACGATCCCTATTATTCGCAACTGCTGGTTGACAAGTTCCTGTTCATGCGCCCTGAGGACCAGCTGCTGCTGCGCGACTGCATGCGCCGTCGCAGCCTGCTGGACAGCTTTCTTGAGGACCTCGATGCGCACGCCGGCGAGCCCTGGTTCCAGGACAACGCCAGTGCCTTTCTCGACGTCTGCACCATGCATGGCGAAGTCGCCCTGCAGCACCACGAACAACTGGTGGAGAAGTTCATTGCCCGACCCGCGGAGCAGGCGGGTCTGCAGGACCAGGCCGACCTCAGCGCCAGCGGGCCGCCACTGCCGGTGCTGCTGAAGGGACTGAGGACACTGTGCGACTTGAGAGCCGCCGCCGACCGGGATGACATACCGAGCCGTCACGCCGACCTGCAGCGATTGCGCGTCGCCCTGGCGCAGCACCCGGCGGCAACACCGTGAAGCAGACGCCGGAGCCCCCCATGTTTCAGGAACACTTTGCCCCCTGCCCCGATATCTACCTGCTGAACCACTCGGTGGGACGCATGCCACTCGGCACCGAGGCCAACCTGCGCGAGCACTTCCTGGATCCCTGGGAAAACGGTGACCCGGAGCCCTGGCCCCGGTGGCTGGAAGCGATCGCGCGCTTCCAGGCCGTGCTGGGCAGAATATTCAACAGTGCAGCGGAGAATTTCTGCCCCCAGACCAATATCAGCAGTGCCCTGGGCAAGGTCATCGGCAGCCTGCCAGCACGCTCGGGGCGCAATGTCATTCTCTACTGCGAGCACGATTTTCCCTCGGTGGGCTTTGTGCTGCAGCAGGCGGCGCGCCTGGGCTACCGGACCCGGATGATCCCGGCGCAGGAGGATGCGCAACAACTCGCAACCTGGGAGTCGGCGCTGACGCCGGACGTACACTGCGTACTGCTGACCCACGCCCACTTCAACTCCGGCAAGCTGATTCCCGTCGCTGACATCACCCGACTCACCCGGGCCCGGGAGATTTTCAGTGTTGTCGACATCGCGCAATCGGCCGGGGTGGTCCCGATCGACCTGCGCACCTGGCAGGCGGATGTGGTGCTGGGTTCCTGTGTAAAGTGGCTGTGCGGTGGCCCCGGGGCGGGCTTCCTGTGGCTGGAACCGGAGACCGCTGCCGACCTGAAACCGCTGGATGTCGGCTGGTTCTCACACAGCGCGCCGTTCGAGTTCGACATAAACCACTTCGACTACGCCGAGGGCAGCGCCCGGTTCTGGGGCGGAACACCGTCGATACTGCCCTACGTCGTAGCCAGCCACAGCCTCGAACTGGTGGGTCGCATCGGTGTGGAGACTGTCAGGCAGCACAACATGGGGCTGACCCGGAAGATCGTGAGCAGGGTGGACCCCGCCTGTCTGAGGGCACCCGCCGACCCCGACCTGCGCGGGGGCACCCTGGTGCTGGCGCTGCCCGACCAGGAGTCCGTAGTCGCCCGCCTCCGTGAGGCCGGGGTGCGCTTCGATGTCCGCCCCCTGGGATTGCGGCTGTCGCCGCATATCTACAATACGGCGGAGGAGATTGATACGGTGGTGGCGTGCCTCAGCGGCGGGGGGCAATAAGTTCGAACCTGGACTGTGCGTCCGCTTCCACCGCCGCGCGCTCGAACAGGGCCGGGCGCCACTGCTTGTTGCGGTAGAGGTCGGTCTGGTCGCTGAAATGCGGCGAGTCGGGGTTGCCGGACTGGCTGTAGGTGAGCAGGGCCTCGGCGACGGGGCCGTCATCATCAAAAGCCAGGGCGAGGATGAAGCTGCTGCCATGGATGATGGGGTAGCCCGCATCGGTCAGCAGTGAACTGCCATCCACTGGCGTGGGCTCCAGCAGGGCGATGGGATGGTCGGGAATGTCCGATACCATCAGGTTGGCGACGCCCTCGTAGCGGTTGCCCCCATGGATGGGAATTCGGCGCTCGCCACGGTAGGCAAACTGGGCTGCCCCCAGCGGCGCATCCAGGGCATAACCCGCGGACTCAAGCAGAGCAGCTGCCTGTGCAAGTTTTTGCAGTGCCAACGCCGGATCGGCCAGGGTATGGGGCGTGGCGACGGGCTGCGCCGGGTCGAAGGGAACCGCGAACAGGTCGCCGGCGCGCATGCCATCTTCATAGGGATAGGCCGCCAGCCACTCCCGGAACAGCACTGCTCCCCTGCTGCCTTCGTCGAAGTGGCCATTGAATCCTGTAATGGCGGCACAGGCCGCGGCCAGTTCCTCGACCTCGGCGCAGGCCGCCGCGAGCGCGGGCTGCAGCAGCCCGGCGGCCAGACTCTCGTTGCCGAACAGGGCCTGCTGGATCCGCGGAATATCAAATTCGCCCGCCTCGATCAGCTTGACGTTCATGCGGGTGCGCAGGCTGCGGGCGGTGGCCTCGGGGCCATACAGGGGTGAATGGCCGCGCAGGGGCGCCCGGGCATTGCTGAGCCAGTAGCTGTCGTTGGCATTGAAGACATAGTCCGTCCGCTCCAGCATGGGCCGGCGCTCGAACGGTACAGTGCCGGCAATGGGGGCGCCGCTGTTGTTCTGCCACTCGAAGCGGCTGTCGCTGCCATCCAGCAGTACCAAGCCGCGCTCCTCGTATACCTGTGCCGTCAGTTCATCCTCGGCCAAACGCTGGCGCCAGAGAGCGATGGCTTCCTCGCTCAAGTGACCAACGGTGGAATTGTCGAGATACAGCGCCCGGCCGTCGGCGCTGGCGGCGATGGTGTTGACCCAGGGCATGGCATTCCACTGTCGGTGCGCATCAATGAAGGCATCCATGTCCTGCGCCTGGTTCATCGCCCGCCACTGGCCCAGCAGGCTGTAGTTGCCGGCGTTGGCGTCGCGGGCAGTGAAGGCTGTGCTCTCGGTCCAGGGCATGCCGGGCAGGGTCAGGACCGGGCCGTAGTGGCTGAAATACAGGCTGTGGTCCTGGCTGGCGAGGCTGCCGTCATCCTGCCTGACGGGAACGGACACCTGCACCTGGCGCAGGACACGTTCGCCGCCATCATAGTAGTAATGGGTGGGCTTTCCCGGCACCAGCTGCAGTTCGTAATAGACCACGCGCTGGCTGGCCGAGACAGTATGGCTCCAGCCCACGTTGCGGGTGAAGCCGATGGCAACACCGGGAGCCCCCAGCAAGTGCACGCCGTAGACATCCAGCACCCCGGGAATCGTCAGGTGCTTTTCCCAGAAGCGGTTGTCACCATACCAGGGGTAGTGGGGGTTGCCGAGCAGCAGACCGCGCCCGTTGGCAGTGCGGGCCTTGCCAAAGGCCCAGGCATTGGACCCCATGCCGTCCAGGGCGGCAGCGTCCGCGGCTCGCGCCAGACGCTGTTCCTCCGCCGCGGTAGCGACCGCCGCGGTGTCGACCGGCGGCCGATGCCGCGGCGGCCGATGCCGCGGCGGCTGTGCAGCGACAATCGCGCCCGCCATCCGCGGCAGGGTCTGGGCCACCAGCACCATGCGCGCCATCAGGTCGAGGTCGGTGATGGCCTGCAGCCACTCCGCACCGTCACACCAGGAGCCGACACGGTTGCCCTGTACCGAGGAAAGATAGCGATTGTAGCCATCGGCATAGCCGCGCAGCCAATCGAGGGAGTCGCGATCCTGCTGGCGCAGCGCGGACAGTGCCTGGTTGCGAATATCCAGGGCCCGGACGACGGCGTCACTGGCGATGTGCCTGTCGTCCTCCCCGGCGCCAAAGTGGCGGGCGAGGTCCCCGCGGGCTTCGAGCAGAGAGTGGGAGATATTGCAGACGTGGTCTTCAGCGGCGGCGTAACCTTCACCGTAACCGAGGCTGCCGAAATCATCCGCGGTGACATGGGCAACACCGAAACTGGTGCGAATGATCTCTGCGCGGTATTTGGAACCGGCGATCCCGGATTCGGTGGAGGGTTCACAACCCGCCAGGGCGAGCAGACAGACGCCGCTGACAAGGACGGAAAACAGACGCATTGTGTTCAGGGACTCAGTGGCCCGACTCTCCCTCAGGTGGTGGGGGCTCTTCTCCGCCCTGGATGCGATTATAGATTTCCTCGCGGTGCACGGCGACATCCTTGGGTGCATTGACGCCGATGCGCACCTGATTTCCCTTCACGCCCAGCACAGTGATGGTGATGTCATCACCGACCATGAGGGATTCACCTACTCTGCGAGTCAATATAAGCATCGGTCCTTGCCTCCTGTTGTCCGGCCAGCTTGAGCCGAACAGCGCCTGCCTTGCGCCCGGGTCTCTGATAGTTTTAGTTCAGATCTGTAAAAACGCAACCGCGCCAAAGACTCAGGCAGCGCTTTCGTCCGCGGGTTCCCTGTCCAGGCCAAAAGAGGAGTGCAGCGCCCGCACCGCCAGTTCCATGAACTTTTCCTCGATAATAACCGAAATCTTGATTTCCGAGGTCGTGATCATCTGGATATTGATGCCCACCTCCGCCAGCGCCTGGAACATCTGGCTCGCCACCCCGGCGTGGGAGCGCATGCCTACGCCGACCACTGAGACCTTGGCGATCTTGCTGTCGGCGCGGACTTCGCGGGCATTGAGCTCGGTGGCGATCTTTTCCAGCAGCTCGCGGGCCCGGGACAGGTCCGCGCGACCGACCGTAAAGGTGAGGTCGGTGCTGTTGTCCTCGGCCACGTTCTGCACAATGACATCCACTTCGATATTGGCCTCGCCAACGGGGCCGAGAATGCGGTAGGCGACGCCAGGCATATCGGGGATGCCGAGAACGGTGAGCTTGGCTTCATCGCGGTTGAAGGCGATGCCCGCTATGGTCGGGGTTTCCATCTGTGACGCATCCTCCAGGGTAATCAGGGTGCCGGGGCCTTCCTCGAAACTGTGCAGCACCCGCAGGGGCACATGATACTTGCCGGCAAATTCCACCGCCCGGATCTGCAGCACCTTGGATCCCATGCTGGCCATTTCCAGCATTTCCTCGAAGGTAATCCGGTCCAGGCGCCGGGCGCCATCGACGACCCGGGGATCGGTGGTGTAGACGCCGTCGACGTCGGTGTAGATCTGGCATTCGTCGGCTTTCAGGGCCGCCGCCAGCGCCACCGCGGTGGTGTCGGAGCCGCCCCGGCCCAGGGTGGTGATGTTGCCGTTCTCGTCCACGCCCTGGAAGCCGGCGACCACCAGCACCTTGCCGGCGTCCAGGTCCGCGTGCAGGCGAAGGTTGTCGATCTCGCGGATGCGGGCCTTGGTGTGGGCGTCGTCGGTGAGAATCCGCACCTGGCTGCCGGTGTAGGATTTCGCGGCAATGCCGCGCTTGCCCAGCGCCATGCTCAGCAGCGCGGTGGTCACCTGCTCGCCGGTGGCGAGCAGCACATCCAGTTCCCGTGGCAGCGGCTGCTCCTGGATTGCCTGGGCCAGGCCCAGCAGGCGGTTGGTCTCGCCGCTCATCGCGGACACCACCACCACCAGCTGATGCCCCTCGGCATGAAAGCGGGCCACCTTATCGGCGACCTGCTCAATGCGCTCAATACTGCCGACGGAGGTGCCACCGAACTTCTGGACGATCAGGCTCATGTCAGGCGGGCTGGCCCAGTGCTGCCGCCACCCAGTCCGGCACCGCCTGCAAGGCAGCCTCCAGCCCGGCGACATCGCTGCCACCACCCTGGGCCATGTCCGGGCGGCCGCCGCCCTTGCCGCCGAGGCGGCCGGCAAATTCGCGCATCAGGTCACCGGCTTTCACCCGGTCGGTCAGGTCCTTGCTGACCCCGGCCACCAGGGCCACCTTGTCGCCATCGACCGCCGCCAGCAGCAACACGCTGCTGCCCAGCTTGTTGCGGCACTGGTCGAGGGTGTCGCGCAGGGATCTGGCATCGGCCCCGTCGACGGTCGCCGCCAGCACTTTCACTCCGGCGACTTCGACCGCGCTGGCAGTGAGGTCACCGCCGGCGGCGGTCGCCAGTTTCTGCTTCAGTCGCGCCAGCTCTTTTTCCAGCTCCCGGTTCTCCGCGCGCAGGGCGCCGACCCGGGCAGCGGCGGTCTCGCGGCTGGCCTTGACCACCTCGCACACCGCATCCAGCTGGGCTTCGGTGTGGGCGATGGCCTCCAGGGCGCCGGCGCCGGTGACCGCCTCGATGCGGCGCACGCCGGCGGCAATGCCGGATTCGGAGACGATCCGGAACAGGCCGATATCGCCGGTGCGGTCGACGTGGGTGCCGCCACAGAGTTCCACCGAGTAGTCGTCCTCACCCATGCTGAGGACGCGCACTTCCTCGCCGTACTTCTCCCCGAACAGGGCCATGGCGCCGGCGGCGATGGCATCGTCCATGGTCATCAGGCGGGTGGTCACCGGGGTATTGGCGCGAATCTGCGCGTTGACCTGGCGCTCGATCTCCGCCAGCTCCGCCGCGGTCACCG
Source organism: Haliea sp. (assembly GCF_040221975.1). Taxonomy (GTDB): domain Bacteria; phylum Pseudomonadota; class Gammaproteobacteria; order Pseudomonadales; family Halieaceae; genus Haliea. The sequence goes on along the minus strand of NZ_JAVJWR010000015.1, from coordinate 113,272 downwards.
CCTCGAAATGGGAAAAATCGAAGCGCAGGCGTTCGGAGTCCACCAGCGAGCCCTTCTGGGTCACGTGCTCGCCGAGAATGCGGCGCAGGGCCGCATGCATCAGGTGGGTGGCGGAGTGGTTGAGGCGAGTACGCTGGCGCACGCTGGCGTCAACCGATGCCTGCAGCCGATCGCCCACCCGCACCATCCCTTCCAATACCTTGACGTGGTGCAGGTGCTGGCTCTGGACCTTGCTGGTATCCCCGACCTCCAGGCGCAGGCCCGGCGCCTGCAGATAGCCACTGTCGCCGACCTGGCCACCGGACTCGGCGTAGAACGGGGTGCGGTCGAGCACCACCACGCCCTGCTGGTCAGCGCTGAGTGCCTCCACTTCGGCGCCATCGCAGAGCAGCGCGGTGACGGTACCTTCCCCTTGCAGGCTGTCATAGCCGGTGAATTCGGTACTGCCTTCCAGGGTCAGGACGGCGTTGTAGTCCACCCGGAAGCTGCCGCTCTCCTGGGAGCGACTGCGCTGGGCCGCCATGGCGGCCTCGTAGCCCGCCATGTCCAGTGCCAGCCCGCGCTCGCGGGCGATATCGTTGGTGAGATCGACCGGGAAGCCGTAGGTGTCGTAGAGCTTGAACACGACCTCGCCGGGGATTTCCGTGCCGTCGATCGCCGCCAGCGCGTCCTGCAGGATCTGCAGGCCGTTGTCCAGGGTCTTGGCGAACTGCTCTTCTTCCGCCAGCAGGGCTTTTCCCACTTGCGGCCGCAGCTTTACCAGCTCCGGGTAGGCCTCGCCCATCTCCGCCGCCAGGGTCGCCACCAGCTGGTGGAAGAACGGGGCGCTGGCACCCAGCTTGTTGCCGTGGCGGATGGCGCGGCGGATGATGCGGCGCAGCACATAACCCCGGCCCTCGTTGCCGGGCAGCACGCCATCGACAATCAGGAAGGCACAGGAGCGGATATGGTCCGCGATCACCCGCAGGGAATTGTGTTCCAGGTCGTCCACCTTGAGCAGCTCTGCGGCCGCCCGGATCAGGGCCTGGAACAGGTCGATCTCGTAATTGCTGTGCACGCCCTGCATCACCGCGGCAATGCGCTCCAGGCCCATGCCGGTGTCGACCGAGGGCTTGGGCAGGGGCTGCAGCTCGCCGCTGGCGTCGCGGTTGAACTGCATGAACACCAGGTTCCAGATCTCGATGTAGCGGTCGAGGTCATCGCCTTCGCTGCCGGGAGGACCACCGGGCACGTGCGGGCCGTGGTCATAGAAGATTTCCGAGCAGGGACCGCAGGGGCCGGTGTCGCCCATCTGCCAGAAGTTGTCCTCGTCCAGGCGCGAGAAGCGTTCGGCGCTGACGCCCATCTCCTTGAGCCAGATGTCCGCGGCCTCGTCATCGGAGACATGCACCGTCACCCACAGCCGCTCCGCCGGCAGGCCCAGGGTTTCGGTGAGAAAGCTCCAGGCGAACTGGATCGCCTCGCGCTTGAAGTAGTCGCCGAAACTGAAGTTGCCCAGCATCTCGAAAAACGTGTGGTGACGGGCGGTGTAGCCAACGTTTTCCAGGTCATTGTGCTTGCCGCCGGCGCGGACGCAGCGCTGGCTGCTGGCCGCGCGCACATAGGGGCGAGGGTCGGTGCCGAGGAAGGTGTCCTTGAACTGGTTCATCCCCGCGTTGGTGAACAGCAGGGTGGGATCATTGCCCGGCACCAGCGAACTGCTGGGTACCCGGGTGTGTCCCTGGCTCTCGAAATAGGCCAGGAAAGCTTCGCGCAGGTCACCTGTCTTCATTTGAATCCTGCCATCTGTCCTTCAGCAAAACCGAGGCCCGCGAGAATGTGCAGGTGCAGGTGGAATACGGTCTGGCCGGCGCCGGCACCGTTGTTGACGATCAGGCGGAAAGCGTCGGCCACGCCCAGCTGCTCCGCGACCCTGCCCGCGGCCAGCATGAGATGCCCCAGCAGGGCCTGGTCCTCCGCCTGGGCGTCCACCAGCCGCGCGATGCCCCGCTTCGGAATCACCAGCACATGCACCGGGGCCTGGGGATTGATGTCGTTGATGGCGACGCAGTGCTCGTCCTCGTAGAGGAACTCGGCGGGAATCTCGCCGCTGACAATCTTGCCAAATATGGTATCCGTCATGCCTTACCCCAGTTTCTCGTCCGCAGTCAGCTGCCGTGCCTCGCTTTCCAGCATCACCGGAATACCGTCGCGCACCGGATACGCCAGGCCGCTGGCCTTGCAGATCAGCTCTTGCTTGTCCTTGTCGTATTCCAGCGGCGCCTTGGTCACCGGGCACACCAGGATACTCAGCAGTTTGTCGTCGATCATGGCAGGTCCTGAGGGTTTTGAAGGGGCTGCATTATACGGATTTTTGCCGGCCGGAACATGCCGGCCTCAGCAGGCTGCCCTCAAGAACCCGCAGCCGCCGCCGGCTGCGGCATGGGCGGCACCAGGAACTGGGGATCGATACGCTCGTTGCGCCAGGCCATGCGCCAGTCCAGGTGCGGACCGGTGGCGCGGCCGGTGGCGCCCACCTCGCCGATGATGTCCCCGGTCTGTACCTCGTCACCTACCGCCACCCGCACCTTGCTCAGGTGCAGGAAGGAGGATGACAGGCGGTAGCCGTGGTCGAGGATGATGGTGCCGCCGGAGTAGAACAGGTCCGGCTCCGCCAGCGTCACCACCCCGGCAGCGGGAGCGCGCACGATGGTGCCGGTGGGCACCGCGACGTCGACGCCGTAGTGCGGATTGCCGGGAGTGCCGTTGTAGACCCGCTGGCTGCCGTAGACCCCCGATATGCGCCCCTCCACCGGCCAGTGGAAACCCGCCAGCGCAGCCCCCAGCAGGTCGGGGCGGGGCAGGTGGCGCGCCTTGGCGGCGGCGACCAGCTGGCGCTCACGGGCGATCCGTTCCAGCACTTCCGGCGGCGGGGTCACCGTCTGTTGCGGCACTCCCTCGACCCGCTGGATATTGTAGTCGCGGCTGGCCACGGTCAGCTGCTGCCTGCAGTCACCCACCACCAGCTCCGCCGTGCGCGCGGCATCGCGGCCGAAGCCGGCGATGAAGGTCCCGTCCGCCAGTACGTCCAGCGCCTGGCCATCGAGGCTGACCGCCGCAGCGGGGGCTGCCCGGCCCCAGACCAGCCCGCCCTGCTGCAGCTGCCCCTGCAGGTCCACGCACGCGGCAGTCGCCTGCAGGGACAGTCCAGCCATGGCGACCCCGGCGAACAGTGATTTCAGCGTCTTCGTCATTTTGCCTCCCGGGTAGCAATGCCGGCTAGTGTACTGAATCGGGCGCCGCTAGAATACGCGCCATGAGCAGATACCGTCCTCCCCGTGGCCGCGGCTCGGCCTACATCACTCCCGAAGGGGAGCGCGCCCTGCGGCAGGAGTTGCACCAGCTGTGGAAGGTGGAGCGGCCGCAGGTCACCGACGTGGTGCACGAGGCCGCCAAGAACGGCGACCGCTCGGAAAACGGCGACTACATCTACGGCAAGCGCCGCCTGCGGGAAATCGATTCGCGGGTCCGCTTCCTCAGCAAGCGGCTGGAGGAACTGACGGTGGTGGACCGGGCCCCGGCGGATACCGGCAAAGTCTTCTTCGGGGCCTGGGTGACGCTGGAGGACGATGACGGCAACGAGCGCTGTTACCGCATCGTCGGCCCGGACGAATTCGACCTCGCCGCGGGCAAGCTGAGCATGGATTCACCGCTGGCGCGCGCCCTGCTGGGCAAGCGCCTCGACGATGAGGTGACGGTGCAAAGCCCGTCAGGGAAACAGAGCTATTACATTACTGCGATACGTTATCGCCCGCCGGGTCAGCAAACAGCGCCATGAGGCGCCAACTAGTAGACGTTGAGGACTCTTTTTAATGTCCTTGATGTCCACTTGTTTCCGGTCTATCCTGAGTCGTCATCAGAGCCACCGAGATGCAACTCTCACGTCACCTGAATCATGGACACCACAACCGCACTGAAACGACTGAATCTGTGGAACCAGCGGGGTCGCTTCGTATTTACCCGTGCGGACCTTGCCAAGATTTTCCATGAGGACAGTCCACGCGCCTTCAAGGCCGGTGTGCAGCGCCTGGTGGCAAACGAGATTCTGTTGCGTCCGGTGCGGGGAGTGTACGTCTATGCTTTGGGTAAGAGCGGGGGCAGCCATACCATCGAACATATTGCCAGAGCATTGCGCCGGGGCGAATACAACTATGTCAGCCTGGAGTCGGCCCTGAGTGAATACGGGGTGATCTCCCAGATTCCGGTAGACCGGCTCACCGTGATGACCACAGGGCGCAAAGGTGAGTATGCGACACCTTTTGGCACCATCGAGTTTACCCACACCAAGCGCAGGCCGGTTGATATTCTCCCCAGCATCCGGGATGTGGGCCGGCCCCTGAAGCTGGCAACCCCCGCCGCAGCCTGGCGCGACCTGAAAAGGGTTGGCAGAAACATCCACCTGGTAAATGAGCAGGAACTGGCAGCCCATGACTGAGCTCATCAACAAAGCGGATTTCGAGCGCCTGACCACGCTGGCCATGAACGAGCCTGGACGGGCGCACATGCGGCCGGTGATTCAAAAAGAGCTGTTACACTACGATATTCTCTACAGCCTGGACAATGCCGGCTTGCTGGATCAGTTGACCTTCCAGGGTGGCACATCGCTACGCCTTTGCCATGGCTCGCCACGCTTCAGCGAGGATCTCGATTTTGTTGGTGGCAGAGGCTTCAGCCGACAACAGCTTGAGCCGATCAAGGACTGCATTGAGCACTACATCAGTCAACGCTATGGGCTGAAGGTCACTGTCAAGGAACCCAAAGAACTGAAACACGAGCGTGAATACGCCGACCTGAAAATCGAAAAATGGCAGATTGCCGTCATTACAGCCCCACAACGCAAACACATCCCGCAACAGCGCATCAAGGTGGAGGTCGCCAACGTCGATGCCTATTCCCGCGAGCCAAGGGCGCTGCAGCTCAATTACACTTTTTTGCCCGACGGTTACGGCGACACGCTGGTGCTGACGGAAACCCTGGACGAGATCATGGCCGACAAGCTGGTGTCGCTGGTCAATACCACCGGTTATGTACGCAACCGTGACATCTGGGACTTGCGCTGGCTGAAGCAGCAGGGCGCACAATTACGGGTGGATTGGGTGGCCAACAAGGTTCGCGATTATCGCATTGATGACTACCCCGACAAACTGGCACGCATGGTGGAACGCCTGCCAGGGATCATCGACGGGGAAGTGTTTCAAAGGGAGATAGTGCGCTTTATTCCACAGGAAGTGGTTGAGCGCACCCTGAAGAAACCCAAATTCAATCAGTTTCTGGCCACGGAAGTGTCCGGTCTTCTGCAACAGGTGCAGATGTCACTCCAGCAAGGAAGCACCGTGGGTTGACTACAGCCTGTAGCGCAGGCCCAGCTCAAAGCTGCGCTCGGGGCCGACATAGATGCCCTGGCGCAGGCCGGTGATATAGCGCTTGTCGGCAATGTTCTTGACCGCGCCGAACAGGGTCAGCTGGCTACTCACCGTATACTGGGCCATGGCGTCGTAGAGGGTGTAGGACGGCATCAACCCACCCCAGATGCCACCGGCGGCACCCGTCGGAATGGTCTCCTGATTGCCCGGATCGCCGTATTGTTCCCCGCGATGGTGAGCGGTCAGCGCAGCACTCAATCTGCCATCGCTGTAGTTCAGGGACGCGTTCGCCAGGTATTCCGGCGCATAGGGCAGGCGATTGCCGCGGTTTTCACCGGAACGGAATTCCGACTCCGGCACCCAGGTGAAATTGGTATCGAGGCTGAACCCGCCGCCGAGCTCGTAGCCCAGCACCAGCTCCATGCCCTGGTGCAGGGTCTCGCCGGCATTGCTCTGGGACAGGTTGGGATCGCTGTTGCCGGTCACCACCTGGTTGTCGAAGTCCATGTAGAACGCCGCCACCTCATAGCTGAGCGCACCCCGCAGGCCGCGCACCCCGATTTCGTAGTTCACCGAGCGCTCGCCCTCGAGATCCTGGTCGGTGAGGCCGTCCAGTGCCACCCCGTTGGATGCCGGCGAAAAGGCCCGGTAAACACCGCCGTAGAGCTGCGCCGTGTCCGTCAATTCATAGGTCGCACCAACGCCGGGAAGGACTTCCGTGTTGGACGTATCAACAGATGCATTGTTGTCGGTCAGCACCCGCCGGGTCTGCTCATAGGATTCCACCCGCAGCCCAGGCGTCAGCGCCAGCCGGTCGCTCAGCTGCATGCGGTTCTGCACATAGGCGGCGATACTGTCCGCGGAATCAATGCGATGGCGATCATTGACCCCGGTGCGGTCAGCCGTGCGAGTCGCGCGTATGCGGGTATCGTCGGACTCTTCTTCCATGAACCGCAGGCCAAACTCCGCGTTGCTGGCGATCCCGAACAGCTCGTGTTCCAGGGTCAGGCGGGTCTCCACGCCATAGCGCTCGAAACTGCGGTTGTTGCCGGTGAGGCTGTCGGTATAGACCCAGCGCCCCGCCGCTTCGGAGGCATCCGTGTCGACGTTGTAGCGCCAGTAATCGCGGGAAACCTCACTCCAGTAGGCCAGGGTATTCAGGCTGGCGCGGTCATTGATGCGCCACTCGTGGTTGAGATCCAGGCCAGTGCGGTCCGTCAGAAAATAGTCATCCGGCGCCGGGTTGTAGTCGGCGCCCGCGCGGTAATCGTCCAGCAACAGGCCGCGGTAGGAAATGTTGGCATCGTTTTCGTGCCAGGAGAACTTCATCCCCACCGTGACCTCGCTGCCCAGGGCCATGCCGGCCTTGAGCATGATGTCACTCATGTCGTAGCCCTTGTCCATGAAGCCATCACTGCGGGCCCGGGTGGCAACGATACCGGCGAAGGCATCGCCGGATTCGCTGCGGGCTCCGGCCTCCAGGGTCGCCTCGCGGGCGTCGAAGGAACCGAGCCGGGCGGAGACGAGTACGCCGTCATCGGGGGTCTTGGTCTGGTAGTTGATCACACCGCCGATCGTCGAGGGCCCGTAACGCAGGGATGCGGAACCCTTGAGGACTTCAATGCGCTCAATGCGCTGGATGCGCGGATTGAAGTAGCGCTCGTTGCCGATGAACAGGCCCGGAGCCACCGGTACCCCGTCCTCCAGGATCAGGGACTTGGATTCACTGGCAGAGAGGCCGCGCAGGCCGATGTTGGCGACAATCGAGGTCTCTTCCTCGCTCTTGGTGTTGATGCCGGGCACCCGCCGCAGGGCATCTTCTGTCGACAGCGGCTGCAGCAGCTCTAGTTGCTCGCGGTCGATCAGGACCACGGAGCCGGTCTGACGCGATACCGCGTCCTCGTTCTTGCCGATGACCTCGATCACCGGCAGCGGCACCGGGCGCTCGCCCTGTGCGAAAACAGCAGCGGGCAGTAAGGCGGCGGCGACGGCGACCGCCATAAGTGTGCGTTGCATTTTGTATCCCCTCCCAATGGTGAACTTCATGTAGGGAGGGGATATTAGTGAGAAGTATTCGTATTTACAATGCTCAATGGGAATTATTTGCGTTTGTTGGCTCCCGGTTCAACCTCCCGGACTGTAGCCGTTGGTGGTACAGGGCAGCTCGGGGGCACAGGTATCCACGAACCGTCCCTCCCCGTCCGGGCGCAGGAAGGCTGATTTCTGCGCTTGTGCCGCGGGTTCACGCCGGGGCAGGCTGTGGGGATCATCGCCAAAGTCCGGCTCGAAGGGCGCTGTGTTGGTCACCGGCGGCGGCGCCGTGCCCCCTTCGAGGGCACCACCATCGACGGGGCCGTCGTCCCAGATCGTCAGCACCGACCCGGTGAACTCCCCCGTCGGCACCGGCTCCAGGGCGAAGTAGGGATTGCTGTCCGGGTGGCGGCCGGTCTCCACCGCGGGAATGCGCAGCCGGGCGCCGATGCTGCGGGCCATGAATTCCGCCGACCACATGCTGACCTGGTGATCACCGTAGGCCACCTGCAGCAGCACCGCATGTTGCGGGGTGTTGGGCAGCGGTTCGCGCTCGATATGGGTGACATAGCCGCTGGACTCGGCCCGGTCCCAGAGCATCTGGGCCATGGACAGCAGGAAGCTCTGATCCTTGATCGAGGGATAGCCGCCACCCCCGTCCCCGGTGCCGCTGCCGCTGAAGAAGGGGGTGAAGGCGTCGAAGTCGACACTGCGCCGGAGCAGGAAACTGTAGGACATGCCCGGTACCCCCAGCACACCCCGGGTCACATCCTGGATCACGCCCATCAGCGCGCCACCGAGGATGCCACCCTGGCTGTTGCCGTCGTAGAATACGCTGCTGTTGTCGAATACGGGCACCCCGCCGGCCCGGAACGCCGGATCAGCGACAAAGCCGGCGTCATTCTTGAGCAGGCGCGCCAGGAACATGAAGTTCAGCAGGCCCTGCTGCTGGCGGTCGAAAAAGGCCTGCATCAGGCTGAAGTCCTGCAGTACCTGGATTGCAAAGCCCACATCGGCACCGGCAAAGCCGGCCCATTCGGTAGCACAGAACATCATTTCGTGGTCCAGCGCCATGATGTCAACATTCTGGCGGGTGCCGCCGCGGACCTCGTTGACGCTGCCCAGCAGGCCGTGACCGTAGAGGGAAGGCCGGGCGACCGCCAGCGGCGGGGCATCAAAATCCTCCGCTACCGAACGCGGAATGCGACAGACAAAATTGGCGGCAAACAGGTTGTTGCCATTGAGCCGGTCGGGCAGACCGTCATTGGGCTCGGCGTAGTAAAAGGCCGAGCCCGGTGCACCATCCCCGGAGTCGAGGAAGTTGGGGACCTGGAAGGTACCCGCCACTTCCCGGGCGATCTGCTCGTCCTGGCCCTCGGCGCAGCCGGTCTCGTCGCAGGGGGCGAAGTCAATAATGCTGTCGATGTTGTACGTGGGCGCAGCCCCGCCGAGGTCGGCAAAGGCCTCATCGCGGATATGCAGGATGCGCTCGGTAATGTTGCGCACGCTGGCGACGGTGAAATCCCAGGCCAGGTACAACTCGTCGCGGGCGACGCCCGCCTCCTCCAGGGTCCCGAACAGGGCATCCATGTCGGGGCGACGGGCTTCGATGGCATCGTTGTCGGTGATGGTGGCGTCGCGGAAGGCGCGGAATACTTCGGGTGCCTCAATCAGCTCCCCCTCGGCATCGCGCAGATTGCGCAGGGCGACGATATAACGCTCGCCGCGCTCGAACTGGTCCATGGGCCGGATGATCAGGGTCTGCTCGGCCGGGTCGTCGGTGTTGGCGTCCAGTTCCGCAAACACCAGGTGCTGCTCCCCGGTGCTGGCGCGAATCACCACCACCGGGGAGTCCGGCTGCAGGGACTGCGACAGGTCGGTGATGGGTGGCGCCCCGGTCTGTTCCAGGTCGACACCGGGCACCTGTGCCAGAATCATCTGCGAGGGGGAAAAACCGTCGTTGCGGTTCCACTCGGCAGGATCGACGCGCTCACCACGCTTGTTGGCGGGCATCGACTCCCGGTTCAGGTTGACCCGTCTGCCGGTGTCCAGCGCTTCGTCGGCAACGGTGAAGACATCGCTGGGCCAGGGGAACATGCAGTTGTCCGCGTCCAGCATTTCGCAGCGATCCGCATTCGGGGTGGCGATGCTGATCGGGGGCGGCGGCGGTTCCGGCACCACCGGCGGCGCATCACTGCTGTCGGAACAGGCTGCCAGCAGTGTGACCAGCGTCAGCGCGGAAACGGTGCGAAGAGGACTCATGCAAACCTCCGGGATACGATTATTGTTATCAGACCTCCCGGAGCCTAGCGCAGCGCCCCCTGCTCAGTCCAGTGCGGCATATACCAGCGCTTCCAGCTGACCGCGCAGGTTGAAAGTACTGGAGGGCATCAACTGGGTCATGAAGATCACCACCAGCTCTTCCGCCGGATCCACCCAGAACAGCGTGCTGGCGAGACCGCCCCAGAAAAAGCTGCCGTGGGAGGCGGGATTGCCGTTCTTCACCGGGTCGATCTTGCTGGCGAAACCGAGCCCGAAACCGACCCCCTCGTACTGGGTTTCGCTGAAATTGCCCATGGCGATGGCAGACAGGTCCACACCCCCGGGCAGGTGGTTGGCGGTCATGTATTCCAGGGTGCGGGAGCCGATCACCCGCTGCCCGTCCAGGCTGCCCCCCGCCAGCAGCATCTGGCAGAAGCGGTAGTAGTCGGGCACCGTGGACAGCAGGCCGCCGCCACCGGACCAGAACTCCCGGTCGCGGAACTGGCTGTCCTGGCCGTCGTCATTCAGGACCAGTTTCTTGGCCGCATCGCGCTCGTAGCAGGAAGCGAGCCGGTCAACTTTGTCCGGAGTGATGTTGAACGCGGTGTCCAACATGCCGAGGGGCTCAAACAGGGTCTGCTGCAGGTAGCCGGGAAGGGACTGGCCGCTGATGACCTCGATCAGGTAGCCGACCACGTCCGTTGCCAGGGAGTAGTTCCAGCGGCTGCCCGGGGAGAATTCAAGCGGCAGTTGTGCCAGCTGGTCGACCATGTCCTGCAGCGTGTAACCCGGAACGGGATTGCCAACCTGCAGTTTGCGGTAGGCGTAGTCGAGATTGGTTTCCTTGAGGAAGTCGTAGGTCAGCCCGGACGTGTGGCGCAGCAGGTCGCGGATGGTCATGGGCCGCTCGCAGGGCACGGTTTCGAACAGCGGAAAGGCACCGGCCTTGCGCACTGCGAGTTGGCGCCAGGACGGGATGAAGCGATGTACCGGATCATCCAGCGCAAACAGGCCGCGTTCGAACAGGGTCATCAGCGCGACCGAGGTGATCGGCTTGCTCATGGAATAGATGCGGAAAATGGTGTCGGCGGTCATCGGCGTGCCGCGCTCGAGGTCGCGCTGGCCGGCGATGTCCAGCAGGCAGGCCTGGCCGTGCCGGGCCACCAGGGTGACGCTGCCGGGCAGCTTGCCCGGCTCGAGGTACTGCTGCCGCAAGTGCTCGCCAATACGCTCCAGTTGGCCGCTGTGGAGGCCCAGCGCCTCGGGTGTCACCAGTTCCATGTAGATTCCTCGTTACGGGTCAGGAGAGACAGCCCGGCAGTGTGCCAGAATGGTCAGAATGCGTACAGTTGATTGCCGCTGCGGGGCACGGCTGCTAACATTCGCGCCTGCCCGAGACCTGTCCCTGCCCAGCCCAAGCCAACGCCCCCGGAGCCCCCATGAAGCGCCCTTCCCTGTCGCAACTGGAACATCATCAGGAATTCATTGGCCGCCACATCGGGCCCACGCCGCAGCAGCAGGCGGAGATGGCGCGCACCCTGGGGTTCGACAGCCTTGATGCCCTGATCGATGCCACCGTGCCGGCGGGCATTCGCAACCAGCGACCCATGGACCTGGCGCCGGCGCAGACCGAGCAGGCGGTGATTGCGCGGCTGCAAGCCATCGCCGGCAAGAACCGGGTACTCAAATCCTACATCGGCACCGGCTACCACGACACCTACACCCCCGCCGTCATCCAGCGCAATGTGCTGGAAAACCCCGGCTGGTATACCGCCTACACGCCCTACCAGCCGGAAATTTCCCAGGGCCGGCTGGAAGCGCTGCTGACCTTTCAGCAGGTGATCATGGACCTGACCGGCATGGAGCTGGCCAACGCCTCCATGCTGGACGAAGGCACTGCCGCGGCGGAGGCCATGACCCTGCTGCAGCGGGTCAACAAGAAAAACCGCAGCAGCTGTTTCCTGGTCGCCGAGGACTGCCACCCGCAGACCATCGCCGTGGTCCGCACCCGTGCCGAGGCGCTGGATATCGAGGTGGTAGTGGGCGATCCCGAGCAGCTGGTGGGCAGCACCGAGGCCTTTGGTCTGCTGCTGCAGTACCCCGGCACCTGGGGCCACGTTCGCGACCTGCAGCCGCTGATTGCCCGCGCCCACGACGCCGGCACCCTGGTGACCGTGGCCGCCGACATCCTCTCTCTGCTGCTGCTGCAGTCGCCGGGCGCCCAGGGTGCCGATGTCGTGGTCGGCAATTCCCAGCGCTTTGGCGTGCCGATGGGTTTTGGCGGCCCGCACGCCGCTTTCTTTGCCACCCGCGACGCCTACAAGCGTTCCACGCCCGGGCGCATCATCGGCGTCTCCATCGACCGCCACGGCAACGAGGCCCTGCGCATGGCCATGCAGACGCGGGAACAGCATATTCGCCGGGAGAAGGCCACCAGCAACATCTGCACCGCCCAGGCCCTGCTCTCGATCATGGCCGCCTTCTATGCCATGTATCACGGTCCCAGCGGCCTGCGGCGTATCGCCGAGCGCGTGCAGCGCCTGACCGGGCTGCTGGCGGCAGGGCTGCAGGCGGCGGGTGTCCGGCCCCTGAACGCGCAGTTCTTCGACACCCTGACCCTGGATGTCGGCGGCGAGCAGGCGGCCATTGTCGAGCGCGCCCTGGCCGCGGGCATGAACCTGCGCATCATCGGCACCGGGCAGATTGGCATTGCCCTGGACGAAACCACCACGGCGGAAGACGTCGACCAGTTGCTGGCGGTGATCACCGGCAGCGCGACGACAGCCAGCTGTCGGGAACGGGACGACGCCGTGGAAGGTATTCCCGCCGCACTGCGACGCGAGGTGGACTACCTGCAGCATCCACTGTTCAGTGAATACCATTCCGAGACCGAAATGCTGCGCTACATGCGCCGGCTGGAGGACCGGGACATCGCCCTCAATCGTGCCATGATCCCACTCGGCAGCTGCACCATGAAGCTCAATGCCACCACGGAGATGCTGGCGATCACCTGGCCCGGGTTTGCCGGCATGCACCCGTTTGCGCCCGCAGAGCAGACCCAGGGCTACCAGCAGCTGCTGGCGGAGCTGGAGCACATGCTGCAGGAGTGCACCGGCTACGACGCCATTTCCCTGCAGCCCAATGCCGGTTCCCAGGGCGAGTACGCCGGCCTGCTGGCGATCCGCCGCTATCACGAAAGCCGCGGCGACCCGCAGCGCGACGTCTGCCTGATCCCCTCCTCCGCCCACGGCACCAACCCGGCGAGTGCTGCACTGGCCGGCATGCGGGTGGTCATTGTAGAGTGCGACAGCCTGGGCAACGTGGATCTGATGGACCTGGAAGCCAAGGCCGGGCAGCACAGCAACGAGCTGGCGGCGATCATGATCACCTACCCCTCTACCCACGGCGTATTCGAGGAAACCGTGGTGGACGTCTGTGACATCGTCCATCGCCACGGCGGCCAGGTCTATGTCGACGGCGCCAACCTCAATGCCCTCGTGGGACTGGCCTCGCCCGGCAGGTTCGGCGCCGATGTGTCGCACCTGAACCTGCACAAGACCTTCTGCATTCCCCACGGTGGCGGCGGTCCGGGCATGGGTCCGATCGGCGTCGGTGCCCACCTGCAACCGTTCCTGCCGACGCACCCGCTGGTGCCGCTGCCGGGCCTGGCGGAGAGCAACGACGTGGTCTCCGCCGCCCCCTGGGGCAGCGCCTCGATCCTGCCGATTTCCTGGGCCTACATCGCCCTGATGGGTGCCGAGGGCCTGACCCAGGCAACCCGGGTCGCCATCCTCAGCGCCAACTACATCGCCCACCGCCTCAAGGACCATTACCCGGTGCTCTACACCGGCCGCAACGGCACCGTGGCGCACGAGTGCATTGTCGACATCCGGCCCTTGAAGGACGCCAGCGGCATCAGCGAGGAGGACATCGCCAAGCGCCTGGTGGACTTCGGCTTCCACGCCCCGACCATGTCCTTCCCGGTGGCGGGCACGCTGATGATCGAGCCGACGGAATCGGAATCACTGGCGGAGCTGGATCGCTTCTGCGACGCCATGATCGTCATCCGCGAGGAAATCCGCGCGGTGCAGGAAGGCCGCCTGGATGCCGAGGACAATCCCCTGCGCAATGCGCCCCACACCCTGCTGGATGTTACCGCGGAACAGTGGGAGCACGGCTACAGCCGCGAGCAGGCCGCGTTCCCGGTTGCCTCCCTGCGCCGCAGCAAGTACTGGCCGCCGGTGAACCGGGTCGACAATGTGTATGGGGACAGGAACCTGGTGTGCTCCTGTCCGTCGATTGAGGCGTATCGGGAGCCGCCGGGGGTTTAGGGGCTGTGACTCAAGGGGAGGTTCATTACCACCCTGTTACGTCCCTGCTCCTTGCCCTGATAAAGCGCCCGATCCGCCAGCCTGACCATTCCTGAGATGGCATCGATTTCCTTGCCCGGGAAACTTGTCACCCCCAGTGTCATGCTGACGATCTCCGGTTTGCCGGGCTCGTAGGGCATGTGCTCATCCAGCAGCGCCTGTCGCATGCACTCGGCAATGGCAAATGCGCCGTCCGGGTCGGTATTCGGCAACACGGCAATAAACTCTTCGCCGCCAAAGCGGCCCACCATATCTGCCGGGCGCCGGGCAGAGCGCTTGATGGCACCAGCGGCCCGCTGCAGGCATTTGTCGCCCGCCTGGTGACCATTGACATCGTTGTAGCGTTTGAAGTTATCCACGTCGGCAATAATCAGCGACAAAACCTCCCCCGAGCGACGGGCGCGGAGAATTTCCTGCTTGAGGAAGTTCTCCGAGAAGCGGCGGTTGGCGATACCTGTCAGGTGATCGGTATTGGCCAGCAGCTTGTTGCGCTGTCCCAGGGCGGCGGCGCTGGCGGCAAACGCCCAAATCACCCAGGTAACAAACACACCGCTAGTCGCCAGTGCGATAAAGCGCCCGATAATTAGATTCTGCTCCGTCTGCGGGCTTGGGGGCACCACATCAAACAAGTGCAGCGTCAGCACCACGAGCAGGCCGAGGGCCGTTGCGAAAGCCGCAACCCAACCAGCCCGGGGCCCGATGAGGAGGAATGACAGAACGGGAATAACAGGAGCGAGCAGCACGATCGGGCCACCGAAGCCGCCGGTAGTAAAACTGCCGTAGACCATGCCCAGGCTCAATGCCAAGACAATGAAACGCGCGGCCACGCGGGAGGCGCCGCCCCTGGCCAGGTAGATGCCATTGCAGACACCAAGCAGCGTGATGATGATACCGCCAATTGGCAGGAAACCGCTGCCCGCGATAGACCACTTGAGCGCGCTCAGAATGACGACCAAAACAGTCACTACCAGGTTCGTCGTTCGCACCAGGCTGCGCCGATCTACCGCTAGCAGCACCGATTCGCCTGCGACTTTGTCCGAGCCTTCGGTACCTAGCACATCCGGGATCTTCGCTAGCCTGTATAGGCGCCATCCTAGCCGCTTTTCCCGATACAGGTCTATGCCAGACTGCGTCATTGTGGAAGTCGCGTTGGCCAGAACGGCAATGGAAGTTTGCAAGGCTCCCGGGGACCGGGAGCCTTCTTCATGATCAGAAGAACTTGCGCACGGTCACGCCGATCGTCCGCGGCTGGTTGTTGCGATAGGCCAGCCTGGCGCGGCCGCCGCGCTCGCGGTCGAAGGACAGCTGGGCATTCTCATCGGTCACGTTGTCCACGTAGAACACCGTCTCGAAGGTATCCCAGACAATCCCGGCCCGCAGGTTGACCTGCTCGTAGGCATCCAGCTCGAGGTCCACCGCCGTCACCTCGGCCCCGGTGGCGCCGCCGAAGGGCAGGCCGGAGACAAAGTTGCCGGCACCGGCCACCTGGTCACTGGGCTGGGTAAAGCGGTCGCCCACGTGCTGGACCATCGCCGTGACATACATCTCGTTAGAGCCAAAGGCATCGACCGGGAAGGTGTAGGTTGCCGAGGCCGCCATCTGGAACTCGGGCACTGATGCCAGACGATTGCCATCCTCAACACCACCCAGAACGTTGCCGTTGCTGTCGGTAACCGTGGAGTCAAACTCCGCCTCCAGCAGGCTGCCGGAGAAGGTCAGCATCAGCAGCTCCATGGGATAGGCCACCAGCTCCCATTCCACACCGAGCGTATGCGCCTCGGGCACGTTGAAGCTGATCCGCGAGGAGCAGGAACCGGCATCCAGGGTTACCTGCAGGTCTTCAATGTCGGTGTAGAACACCGCGGCGTTGAAGCGCACCTTGTCAAACTCGCTCTTCAGGCCGAGCTCGTAGTTCCACAGGGTCTCGTCGTCGTAGGCCTGGAAGGCGCCGAAAGTCTCCAGGTCGCCGGCATCGCAGAGGGGCACGTTCAACGGATCGTTGACCCCGCCGAGGCGGAAGCCCTGGGAAGCCTGGGCGTTGATGGTCATGTCGTCACTGACATCGTAGCTGACCAGCAGGCGCGGGTTGAAGCCATCCGAGGAGGTGGAATCCACCTGGTCGTCACCGTTGGAAAACAGGCCGCCGGTAGTGAAGCGGCGCTCTTCCTCGAAGTCGTAATAGCGGCCACCGAGGGTCAGGTTGAGGCGGTCGGTGATGTCGTAGCTCAGCTCGCCGAACAGGGCCACCTGTTCGATATCGTAGGGCAGGTCCGAATTGTAGGGCGAGTCGGGGCCGTAGCCGTTGCTCACCGCGGCAGCGGTACCGGCACCGAGCACGGCGTCGGTGACGGCATCATAGCCCGGGGTGGGCAGGCGCTGTGCGTACTCGCGCTCCACATCGGAGAAAAAGCCACCGACCACCCAATTGAACGGCCCGTCGGCGTTGGACGCCAGGCGCAGCTCATGGGTGGTTTGCTGGAGGTCGGTGGTGTCGCGCAGGTTCGAGGGAATCAATACCGCTGCCTCGGGAAAACCGAGGTCCACCGACACTGACCCGGTCAGGGCGCTGGCGTCGCGACTGGCGAGGATTTCCCGGTCCACATAGCTGCCGGCATAGGTTACGTCGACGTTATCCAGGCTCCAGTTGACCACCAGGTCGGCGATCATGGTGTCGTCTTCAAAGGCCTCGTCGAGGCGCAGGTACTGCTGGCGCTCGCCCAGTCGCACCGGTGGGCGGGTGGTGGTGAAGGGGTTGGCAAACAGGTTGTAGACTTCCTCGCGGTTGAAGCCGTCGGTCTCGATGCTCTGAAAGACAATCCGCGGGGTGATGGTGAGGGTGTCGGTCGGCTGCAGGGCCAGGGTGATGCGGCCACCGTAGCGGCCACCGCTGTTGACGTCCTCCTTGAAGTTGCCGTCTTCGCGCAGGGCGTCGATCCAGCCACCGTATTCCGTGGCGTAGCCGACAATGCGCAGGGCCGCCTTGTCATTCATCGGAATGTTCAGCATGCCCTTGAAGTGGCCGCCGACATCGCCGTCTTCCACGGTGTTCAGGTTGGCTTCCACCGAGCCGGTGAACTCCTCGAAGTCGGGCTGGTTGGTAATGAAGCGAATGGTGCCGCCCACGGAGCCGGAGCCAAACAGGGTGCCCTGGGGGCCGCGCAGGGTCTCGACGCGGTTCAGGTCATACAGGTCCAGGTCCGGGGTGAACAGGGACAGGGAAATAACGGTCTCGTCCAGGTACACGCCCACCTGCTCCTTGACTCCGGGCTGGTCGCGCACCACCTGGCCGGCGGATACGCCGCGGATGGAGACCTGGCTCTGGCCCGGCCCCAGGTTCTGGATGGCAAGGCCGGCGACGTTGCGCGACAGCTCTTCCAGATTGGTGGCGCCGGTGCGGCGGATGTCCGCCTCGGACTGGGCATTGATGGAGAAGGGCAGGTCCTGGGCCGACGCCTCGCGCTTGGTCGCGGTCACCAGCACTTCTTCGAGCTGCGCATACGAAACTGACGGCACCAGGGCGACAACCGCTGCCGCGAGGATGGTTTTTCTGAAGTGTGTCATTGCGGGATCCCTCGAGGGTTGTTGTTGTAGTTCCCGCAGTCTACCCCCTCGAGGGCAAAGTTAAAGTTCCTGCCAATGTTACTTTTTCATACAAATCAGCTGCGACAGACTGTCTACTCCGGCGGTCGCGAGCGGCCGATGAGGGCCGGTATGGAGAGATTTTTCTCGCCGGCACGTCCAAGCTCCCGGGCCAAGGCCTCGAGCGGCGGCCCCGCCCGCGGGGTGACCCCTTCCGGGCGCAGGGGTTCGCCGCACTCGCTGCAGGCCAGCACCGGCCGCGTCAGCTTGCCGCAACCGCGATGCACGTATTCCAGCGGCACACCCTCGTCGCCGGCCATCCAGTCGTCGCCCCAGCGCGCCAGGCTCATCAGCACCGGATACAGCCCCAGGCCCTTGCGCGTGAGGCGGTACTCATGGCGCAGGGGGCGCTCGCAGTAAGGCACCTTGACCAGCACGCCCTGCTCCACCAGCTTGCCCAGGCGCTCCGACAGCCGGTGCCGGGTGATACCGAGATTGTGCTGAAACTGCTCGAAGCGCCGGGTACCCAGGAAGGCATCGCGCAGAATGAGCAGCGTCCAGCGCTCACCGACCACCGACAACGCGCGCGCTACCGAACACAGTTGCTGATCAATATTTGTCCACCGCATCCCGCTTTCCCCCTGCAGCCCCTGCAGTTATCATCCCGCTTTACCGGCGTTCAGCATAAACGACCGCCACCCCAACGCCAACGAGGACTCCCATGACCCAGGGCATAGGCGGCTCCAACGCCGCAACCGAACTGGCCCGCCTGCAGGACATGACTGCCGGCGCCGCGACCATCGACGACAGCGAATTCGCCGCGCGCCTGACCCGGGCCCAGGCCCTGATGCGTGCCAACGGGCTGGACGCGCTGTATCTGAACGCCGGCACCAATCTCTACTATTTCACCGGTACCCGCTGGTCCGCCAGCGAGCGCCTGGTGGGCGCACTGATACCGGCCAACGGCGACCCGGTGTACCTCGCCCCGGCCTTCGAACTCGGCACCCTGCAGGGTTTCCTGCGGGTTCCCGGCGAGGTGCACTGCTGGGAAGAGCACGAAAGTCCCTACCGGCTCTGCGCCCGGCTGCTGGCAGACTTCGGTGCCCGCGAAATCGGGGTAGACGAGTCCACGCCTTTCTTTATCGCCGACGGCCTGCAGCAGGCGTCTCCGGACTGTCGCTTCCGCAGCGCCACCCCGGTCACCGCCGGCTGCCGGATGCACAAGTCCGCCGCCGAGCTGGCCCTGATGCAGCGCGCCAAGGACATGACCCTGGAGGTGCACCGGGCAACCGCGCGCATTTTGCGTCCCGGCATCAGCACCACCGAGGTGAGTGCGTTCATCGATGCCGCCCACCGCCAGGTCGGCGCCCCGGCGGGTTCGTATTTCTGCATCGTCCTGTTCGGCCCCGACAGCGCTTTTCCCCACGGCGTGGCCCAGCCCAAGACCCTCGACGAGGGCGACATGGTACTGATCGACACCGGCTGTCAGTTGCACGGCTACATTTCGGATATTACCCGCAGCTATGTCTTCGGCGCGCCGAGCGCTCGGCAGCGCGAGATCTGGGACCTGGAGAAGGCGGCGCAGCAGGCGGCCTTCTCCGCAGCACAGATCGGCGCGACCTGCGGCAGTGTCGACGACGCCGCCCGCGCCGTGCTGACCGCAGGCGGTCTCGGCCCCGACTACGCCCTGCCCGGCCTGCCCCACCGCACCGGCCACGGCATCGGCCTTGACATCCACGAGTGGCCCTACCTGGTGCGCGGCAACGACACCCCGCTGGCGCCCGGCATGTGTTTCAGCAACGAACCCATGATCTGCGTGCCCGGCGCTTTCGGCGTGCGCCACGAAGACCACTTCTACCTGACCGAAAAAGGGCCGCGCTGGTTTACCCAGCCGGCCCATTCGGTGGATGACCCTTTCGGCGGCGTTTAGCCGAACTGGTTCATGGTGTTGTCCTTGCCGCCGGCCTTGAGCGCGCCTTCCCCGGCAAAGTACTCCTTGTGGTCGTCGCCCATGTTGGAGCCGGCCATGTCCTGGTGCTTGACGCAGGCGATACCCTCGCGAATCTCCTTGCGCTGCACGCCCTGCACATAGGCCAGCATGCCCTCCTCGCCAAAGTAGCCCCTGGCCAGGTTGTCCGTGGACAGGGCCGCGGTGTGGTAGGTCGGCAGGGTGATGAGGTGGTGGAAAATTCCCGCATCGCGCGACGCATCCGCCTGGAAAGTCTGGATCCAGCGGTCGGCTTCCACGCCCAGCTCGGAGCCATCGTAGTCCACGCTCATCAGCTTGTCGCGGTCGTAAGCCGAGAGGTCGCGACCTTCCTTGCTCCAGGCATCGAACACCTGCTGGCGGAAGTTCAGGGTCCAGTTGAAGGACGGTGAATTGTTGTAGACCAGCTTGGCGTTGGGGATGACCTTGCGGATCTCGTCCACCATGGCGCCGATCTGGCCAATGTGGGGCTTTTCGGTTTCGATCCACAGCAGGTCGGCGCCGTGCTGCAGGCTGGTGATGGAATCCAGTACACAGCGGGCTTCGCCGGTGCCGTCCTTGAAACGGTAGAGGCCGTTGGCCAGGCGCACCGGGCGCACCAGCTTGCCGTCCTGCTTGATTACCACGTCGCCTTCGCGCACATCCTCGGCGCTTTTCACCACTTCAGTTTCCAGGAAAGCATTGTACATGTGAGCCAGGTCACCGGCATCACGGGAGACGGGGATCTTCTGGGTCAGGCCGGCACCCAGGGAATCGGTGCGGGCGACGATGACACCGTCGTCGACGCCAAGCTCGAGGAAAGCGTAGCGGATGGCGTTGATCTTGGCGAGGAAGTCCTCGTGGGGGACAGTCACCTTGCCGTCCTGGTGGCCGCACTGCTTGGCGTCGGACACCTGGTTTTCCACCTGGATCGCGCAGGCGCCCGCTTCGATCATTTTCTTCGCCAGCAGGTAGGTCGCTTCTTCGTTGCCGAAACCGGCGTCGATGTCGGCGATGATCGGCACCACGTGGGTCTCGTAGTTGTCGATGGCGTTGAGCACGGCCTTTTCCTTGACCTCGTCACCGGCTGCGCGGGCGGCGTCGAGATCGTGGAACAGGTGCCCCAGTTCGCGGGCATCCGCCTGCCGCAGGAAGGTGTAGAGTTCCTCGATCAGCCCCGGCACTGTGGTCTTTTCGTGCATGGACTGGTCTGGCAGCGGGCCGAATTCGCTGCGCAGGGCAGCGATCATCCACCCCGACAGGTACAGGTAGCGCTTGTTGGTGGTACCGTGGTGCTTCTTGATCGCCAACAGTTTCTGCTGGCCAATAAACCCGTGCCAGCAGCCCAGGGACTGGGTGTACTGGCTGCTGTCGGCGTCGTACTCGGCCATGTCCCGGCGCATGATGCCGGCAGTGTAGCGGGCAATATCGAGACCGGTGCGAAAGCGATTCTGGCGCTTCATGCGGGCCGCGTACTCGGGATTGATATTGTTCCAGGTACCATTCTGCGCGGCGCGCAGGGCGGCAAAGGATTCGACATCTTGCAGGTAATCTGACATGTGGGACCTCGACTGTTTCAGGACAGGTTGAGGCTATCTTAGAGAGCCTGGCACTATAATTGAAATAAATAGAAAATATTTTTACTATTCAGCACAAAAATAGTGTTAGATCTCCCAGCGATAGCGCCGCAGCCACACCGTCGCCGCCAGCAGCACGCCCGCCACCAGCAGCCCCAGCACCAGGCCCAGGTAATCGAGATTGGCCCAGTCGGGGCCAAACAGGTAGAAGCCCACGGCACTGCGACCGCTGTTGTAATGCGGCAGGTGGTTGGTGACCGCGGCGCCGAAATGGCTGCTGCCCAGCAGCATGGCTTCCAGCAGGACCAGGCCCAGCACCGGCACCAACGCCAGCAGGAAGGGTGAACGCCTGGCGGCCGCCGAGGCCAGCAACACCCAGGCATAAACCGGCATCACCCACAGCGCCGTCAGCACCCAGCCACCGAGTTGGTCCAGCAGCAGGCGCCCGAACTGGATGTTGCCCAATACCACCGCAAAAGGGTCCAGGTCCATGCGCAACACCAGCAGCATCGCCAGCAAAACCGTGGCCAGCTGCGCCAGCAGGGAGGCGGCGATGAAAATCGCCGGTGCCACCAGCAGGGCGACGGCGAGTTTGGCCAGCACCTCGTCCCGGGCGGAGACCGGCATCGAGCGCCAGAACAGAATGCTGCGATCCTTGCGGTCGGTGTACAGGCAGCCCAGCAGGTAGTTGAAGGTGACAAACACCAGTATAACCAGCATGAACACATGCACCCCGTGCAGCAGCGGGTTGAGGGTGTCTACCGGGGCTGCACCGTTGCCGTTGCTGTCCGGGGCGACCGGCGGCACCGGCGAAAAGGTCCAGTCCGAGGAGAAATCCCAGAGCTGCTCGTCCGCCAGTTCCGGCGCGGTCTCGACCTGGTAGTCGTCCCGCACCGGACCATCCGCCGCAGTGGAATCACTCCCGGTCTCGGTGACAATCTCCGTCACCCGCGTGCCGTTTCCATCGACGATCACGCCAATCTTGAGATTTAGACCGTCAACGGATTGTTCCTGCATTACTGCCTGCAGCATGACCTGACCCAGGTTGCTGAACTGGTTGGCTACCAGCACACCGGCGAGTATCAACACCGTCAATGCACCGGCCACCAGCAGCGGAGTCCAGCACAGGGAAACCCGGTATTCCTGCAACTCGCGCTGAATCAGGGTAAACCAGCGTGTCGCCACACGATCAGACATGGCTGTTGTCCTCCCCTACCTTGGCCACGAACAGGTCGGCCAGCGATGGCGTCCGCAGCTCGCCCAGGGGCTCCAGGGCATCGCGCCCTATGCCCTGGTAGATCAGGGCCTTGCCGCCAAGCAGGGATCGCTGGCCAATATGGGGAATGCTCTCCGCGCGGGCGACCGCCGGTCCCAGCGCGCGCAGCTCCACGTACTCCTCCTGCAACGCCGACATTGAGTCACTGAGGATCGCCCGGCCCCGGTTCATGAACAGGGCATGGGTGAGAATGTTCTCCACTTCCTCCACCTGGTGAGTCGAGATCACGATGGTGCGCTCTTCATCAAAATAGTCGTTCAGCAGCTGCTCGAAAAACTGCTTGCGAAACAGGATGTCGAGACCGAGTGTCGGCTCGTCGAGGATCAGCAGGCGGGCGTCAATCGCCATCACCAGTGCCAGGTGCAGCTGCACAGTCATGCCCTTGGAGAGCTCGGCGACACGCCGCTGGCGCCGCACTTCGGTGCCGTCCAGCAGAGTCTCGGCGTGGGCGCGGTCGAAGCGGGGATGGGTGCCGGCGACATAGTCCAGCAGCTGCTGCACGGTCATCCAGCGCGGCAGCACCGCGGTGTCGGCGATGAAACAGACCTGCTCCATGAGCCTGGCCTGCTCGCGCCGCGGATCCATGCCCAGCACCGAGAGTTCGCCCTCGCAGCGGGTCAGGCCCAGCAGGGACCGCAACAAGGTGGTCTTGCCAGCGCCGTTGGGACCGATCAGCCCCAACACCGTGCCCGGTTGCAGCTGCAGGTCCACACCCGCCACCGCCACCTGATCCCCGAAGCTGCGCTGCAGCCCACGGGCCGCAACAACTGCAGTTGTCATGACTCCTCCCCCTCTTGCAGCAGCCTTGCCGTCACGTCGCCCATATCCAGCCCCAGTGCCCGCACCCGCTCGGCGAATGCCGGGACTTCCTCGGTGTAAAAACGGTCCTGCTCATCTGCCGTCAGGGTCGCCCGGGCGCCGACCGTCACATACATGCCCAGCCCCCGTCGCTTCTCCAGCAGGCCGCTGTCGACCAGTTCCTGGTAGGCCTTACCCACGGTGAGATGGTTGATCTGGTAGTCGGTCGCCACCTGCCTGACCGAGGGCACGGCTGCACCCTCCGAAAACGTTCCATCCATGATTCTCTCCACCACCATATCGCGCAGTTGCCGGTAAATGGGCTGCTTGTCGTTCCACTCCACGTGCGCTACTTCCGCTGCAGGCGGCCGGAGCCGAAAAGTGTCTGGTCGATATCGGGATCGCCGCGATAGTGGATATCACCGCTGCCGATGATCGTCGCATCCAGCTCGCCGATCTCACCTATCCGCGCTGTACCCGAGCCGACGATATTGATTTCCGCCCGGTCGCTGTCAAGGCCGGCAAAATTGACTTCGCCGGAACCGACGATGCTGATTTCGGTGCTGCCGCTGCGGCTGCCGTTGTCACTGCTGATGTCACCCGAACCGTTAACCACTGCTTGCATGCGCTCCGTCACCACCGTTCCGAGGTGGATATCACCGGAGCCGGACAGGGACAGGTGCATTGCACCGGCATCTACCCTGGCGGCCTGAACATCACCACTGCCACGCATGTCGAAGCGGGCACTGTCGGTTGCGAGATTGTACAGGCGCACATCGCCGCTGCCATCGACGATGACCGTCAGTGCCGGCGTAGTGAAAGGACGCACGAAGACGTCCGCCGACCCCAGCAGCTGCAGCCGCGCCAGGGTTGGCAAAGTCAATTTGAACTGCACATCCCGGCCTCTGCTGCTGTCGGCCCCTGCGGGACGGCCCAGCACCAGGGTGCGCTCACGGACATGGAACGGCAGTGGTTCGAGGTCACCCGGACGCCCCCGCAGGAGCAGCTCTGGCTTCTCGCCCTGCCTGATCTCCACCTCGAAGCTGCCGTGCACCACGACCTCGTCCACATCCAGGCCTTCGACCCGTTGCACGCCTGCAGCCTCCGCCAGGGCCAACCGCGGCAACGCCAGCAGCAGCGCTGCCAGCACAAATACCGCCGCTACCCGGAGGATACCCTTGGGCCTCACCAGCAGGCCCCGGTGCTGTGTATAGAGGAACATCTCACTCGCCTCGTTGATATGGTGTTATACATAACTATAACACCTAAATCAGAGAGTGCAAGGTGTCGCTGGAAATTTTTTCAGGACAGGCTCTGCTGCATGTTGGCCGCGATGGTGGTAGCGAGCTGCTTGGCGCGGCTGGCGCGCTCGCCGCTGTAGTGTGCATCCACCGTGGCGGTAAAAAGTGTCAGCCAGCGCTGGAAATCCTCGGCTTGCAGGGGTCGCAAGCGATGCAGCCGGCGATGAATGTCCATGGTGTGGCGGTTATAGCCGCGCTCGCCCAGCAGCAGCTTGCACCAGTAGTCCTTGATGTGCGGCAGGTGTACCGCGAGATCGATCTGCGCCACATCGAGAAAAATGGGTGCCAGCTGCGGGTCTGCCAGCAACCTGGCGTAGAAGCGATCGACGAAGGCTTCGATATGGGCGCGGCTGTCGAGATCAGGCTTGGCCACGGCACATCCCTCAGCGCTTGTTTTTCTTCTCGTGCTTTTTCACGTGTGCCATCAGCCGCCGCTTGCGCTGGACCTGGCGCTGGGTAAGCTGGTTGCGCTTGCCCTCGAAAGGGTTTTCGGCGGTGCGGAACTCGATTCGCACCGGCGTACCGGTAAGCTTGAGCTCGCGCCGGAAGACCTTCTCCAGATAGCGCTGGTAACTGTTCGGGACGCTGGCTGTCTGGTTGCCGTGGATGATGATCAGCGGCGGATTCTGGCCACCGGGGTGGGCGTAGCGCAACTTGATGCGACGGCCGTTGATCATCGGCGGCGCATGGTCGAAAACGGCGCCCTCCAGAATGCGGGTCAGCTGGTTGGTATTGAGCTTGCGGGTGGCGGAACCGTGGGCGGCGAGAATCGACTTGTACAGCAGCCCGACCCCGGTACCGTGCAGCGCGGAGATAAAGTGGGTGTCGGCGTAGTCGGCAAAGATCAGGCGGCGGTTGAGCTCGGTCTTGATCCAGTCGCGCTGGTGCGGCTCGATCCCGTCCCACTTGTTTACCGCCAGCACCAGGCCGCGCCCGGCATCAATACAGTGTCCGAGCAGGTGCATGTCCTGGTCGACAATCCCCTCGTGCGCATCCATGACCAGCACCACCACGTGGGCGTCGTCAATGGCCTTGAGGGTTTTCACGATGGAGAACTTTTCCACGGTTTCGCGCACGTTCTTGCGCCGGCGCACGCCGGCGGTATCAATCAGCGTATAGCGCTGCCCGTCCCGCTCGTAATCGATGTAAATGCTGTCGCGGGTGGTGCCGGGCTGGTCGTAGACCACCACCCGCTCCTCGCCCAACAGGCGGTTGACCAGAGTGGACTTGCCAACGTTGGGGCGGCCCACAATGGCGACCCGGACACTGTCACGGTGATCAAAGTCCGCATGGGCGGTGGCTTCCGGCTCGGGAAAGGTCGCCAGCACGTCGTCGATCATCTGCCGCACACCGCGACCGTGGGAGGCGGCGACCGCGAACAGATGGTCGACACCGAGGGCGTAAAAGTCGCCCAGCGCGAGATCCTCGTTGAGGCCGTCGATCTTGTTCACAACCACGTGGAAGGACTTGTTGCGCTGGCGCAGGTGGCGCGCCAGGGCCTCGTCGGCGGCATTCAGGCCCTCCCGGGCATCCACCAGAAAGAGGACCGCATCCGCCTCCTCGATTGCCAGCAGGGACTGCCCCGCCATCTGCGCCTCGATGCCCTCTTCATCGCCGCTGATACCGCCGGTATCAATCGCGATGAACGGGCGCGAGCCGATCCGGGCCTCGCCGTACTTGCGATCCCGGGTCAGGCCAGAGAGATTTGCCACCAGCGCGTCGCGACTGCGGGTCAGCTGGTTGAACAGGGTCGATTTGCCCACATTGGGACGCCCGACCAGGGCAATCACCGGAATCATTGCATTTACCTGGTTGTGGCACTCAGCTCATAGGCTTGCAGCTTGCCACCGTTGCCATACACGTAAAGTATATTGCCATCGTTGAGCATATCGGCATTGATGCCCTTGCTGTCGGCACGAAAGCGGCCGACAAAACTGCCGTCCACCTGCGACAGGATATGAACGTAGCCCTCGAAATCCGGCACTGCAACATAACTGCTGGCCGTGACCGGGCGACCGAGGCCGCGCCAGGCGAGTGCATCCTGACTCCACCGTTGACCCTGGCCATTGCGGTGAAACGCGAACACCGTGCCATCCTCGTCAGCCACGTAGACATTGCCGAACCCCTGGGACACGCCGGACACGGAGGACAGCGGGCGCTCCCAGATCTTGCGCCCGCTACTGGCATCGATCGCAACGATGTTGCCCTGGTAGCTGGCGGCAAACAGTTCGTTGCCAACCAGCACCATGGTGCCATCCACGTCGACGATACGTTCGATCTCCGAGCGGCCCTGGGGGATCGCCACCCTGGCTTCCCATTCCACGGCACCTGTCGCGGCGCTGAACCCCACCACCCGGCCATTGGCGAAGCCCGCCACGACCAGGTTGTCGCGAAACAGGGGCGTGCTGGTGCCGCGGATGGTGAGTACCGGCATATTGCTGTCATAGGTCCAGAGGCGCTCGCCGGACTCGAAATCGAGACCGTGCAATTTGCCGTCATAGGTCTGCGCCACGACCACGCGACCATTGCCCTGGGGCGGTGCCAGCACCTCGCCGGTTACCCGGGCGGTCCAGCGGGTGTCGCCCGTGGCGGCGTCCAGGCGCAGTACGAAACCATCACTGCCACCGAGCAAGAGGCTGTCGTCGTAGAGGCCGACGCCACCGGAAACCGGCATCTCGAGATCACGGCTCCAGACCCGACGGCCGTTGCCACGGTCCAGCGCCTGCACTTTACCATCGGCGGAAGCGGCGTAGATCCGCTCGCCACCGATCACCGGCTCGATACGGTACAGGCCATCGCCCTGGCCCTTGCCCACTCCGGTGGACCAGAGGCGCTTCACCTTGACGGTCTCGTCGATATCCTGCAGTTCGACGGGCTGCCGCGGGTCCTCGTCATCGTCTATGGAAAACCAGCCTTTCATGGTGCTGCAGCCGCTCACGAGAACAGTCGACAGCAGCAGCGCGCCCCAGCGGACGGACGAGGTCATCATGCGCCCACCTCCCCGCCAGCTGCCGCCAGGCGCTGGATTTTCGCCTCCAGGGTCGCAATATTGAGCTGGCCCGGATACTGCTGCACGAGCGCCTGGGCCTCGCGATAGGCAGACAGGGCCTCGGCCTCGCGACCGGCCGTAGCCAGCACATCGCCGCGGGCCAGCGCCGATGCAGCGCGGAACTTGCCGCTGCCAGCGGGCGTCAGCAATTTCAGCGCCTGCTCGGTCTCCCCCTGCGCGGCCAGCACCCGTCCCAGCCGCAACTGTGCAACCATCGCGGTATCACTGCCACTGCCCGCCTCACTCAGCACCCAGCGCAGGTGCTCTTCCGCAGCGTCCAGATCGTTGCCGGCAACCGCCATGCGAGCCTGGTGCAGCGCGGCAAACCGGGCATAGGTCGTGCCACTGTATTCGCTGCGCAACTGGCTGGCGAGTCGCTCTGCGGCAGCATCGTTCACAACACCCTGCTCGGCCATGGATGCGGCCTCCAGCATCTGCTGGTAAAGGTCCGAGGCGCTATCGTTGCGCTGCGCCTCATAGCGCTGCCAGCCCTGCCAGCCGAAGGTGCCCGCGAGTACGACCACAATGACAAACAGGGTCGAGCGACCGTTCTCGTTCCACCAGCGGCGCAGTGCTTCAACCTGTTCTTCTTCTGTGCGATATGATTCCACTATCCGGTTTCCTTGAGTTCCTGTTAAGGCAATGAATGGCTGGCCAGGTAGCTGGCAAGATCCGCTACCGCCATGGATTCCTGGGGTCCCTGCTCGCGCAGCGACTTGACGGTCACGGTGCCGGCAGCGACCTCGTCTTCACCCCAGATCAGGGCCCAGCGGGCCCCGCTCTTGTCGGCTTTCTTCAGCTGGCTGCGAAAACTGCCGCCGCCCACATGCTGGACGATACGGAGCGCCGGCAGGGCATCGCGCAGGGACTCCAGCGCGGCAAAGGCCGCCACTTCCGCCGCGGCACCGGCGCTGACCGCATAGATGTCTGCAGCTGCGGCCGCGGGCGGTGCGACCGCCAACGCCTCCAGCAGCAGCACCAGGCGCTCCTTGCCGAGGGCAAAACCGACGCCCGGGGTCGGCTTGCCACCGAGCTGCTGCACCAGCCCGTCGTAGCGGCCCCCGGCACAGACAGTGCCCTGGGCGCCCAGTCGATCCGTCACCCACTCAAACACGGTCTTGTTGTAATAGTCCAGCCCGCGCACCAGCTGCGGATTGACCACATAGGGGACCGACGCCGCCTGCAGAAGTTCACACAGCCTGGCAAAATCCGCCCGCGATTCAGCATCCAGGTAATCCGTCAGCAGCGGTGCAGCCGCCAGTATTTCCCGGGTACCCGGATGCTTGCTGTCCAGAATCCGCAGCGGGTTGCCCTGCAGCCGGCGCTGGCTGTCCTCGTCCAGGGCCTCGCGGTGACCGGCGAGATAGTCCACCAGGGCGGTGCGATAGGCCTGGCGGGCAGCGCTGCTGCCGATGGAATTGATCTGCAACTGCACATGGTCGGCCACGCCCAGCACCCGCCACAGGCGCGCCGTCAGCAGGATCAGCTCGGCGTCGATATCCGGGGTGGCGATACCAAAAGCTTCCGCACCCACCTGCTGAAACTGGCGCTGGCGGCCCTTCTGCGGGCGCTCGTAGCGGAACATGGGACCGCTGTACCAGAGCCGCTGGGGCGTGCCCAGCAGGCCGTTCTGGATCACCGCACGGACACAGCCCGCAGTACCCTCCGGGCGCAGGGTCAGGCTCTCGCCATTGCGGTCGTCGAAGCTGTACATCTCCTTCTCGACGATGTCCGTGACCTCGCCGATGGAACGCCGGAACAGGGCCGTCTGTTCGACAATGGGCAGGCGAATCTCGCCATAGCCGTAGCTGCCCAGCAGCGCGGCGATCGTGGACTCCAGATACTGCCAGACAGTACTGTCTTCCGGAAGAATGTCGTTCATTCCCCGGATGGCGCGAATGCTAGTCACCTGCTCTCCTGCGGTGTCATGGGCTCAGGCCGGCGACCGGGCGATCAGCCTGGCATCCTCGGCGGCCCGCTCCTGTTCCAGCTGCAGCGCGCGCTGGCGGATCACCTGCTCCAGGTGGTCGACAAAGTCCTGGTTGCTGACTTTGTGGTCTGGCTCGCCGTTGATGTAAATGAGGTTACTGGGGCTGGCGCCGGTGAGGCCCACATCGGCCTCCCGCGCCTCCCCGGGGCCGTTGACGATGCAGCCGATGACGGCGACGTCCATCGGCGTGCGAATATCCTCCAGCCGCTGCTCCAGCACGTTCATGGTCGCAATGACGTCAAAGTTTTGACGGGAGCAACTGGGGCAGGCAATGAAGTTGATGCCATTGGCTCGCAGCTTCAGACTCTTGAGGATTTCGAAGCCGACCTTTACTTCCTCGACCGGGTCCGCCGCCAGCGAAATGCGGATGGTATCGCCGATACCATCCATCAACAGCATGCCCAGACCCACCGCCGATTTCACAGTGCCGCCGCGCAAGCCGCCGGCCTCGGTGATACCGAGATGCAGTGGCTGCTCGATCTGTTGTGCCAGCAGACGGTATGCCGCTACCGCCATGAATACATCGGAGGCTTTGACACTGACCTTGAAATCCGGGTAGTTGAAGCGGTCGAGTATGTCCACGTGACGCAGCGCGGATTCCACCAGTGCTTCCGCGGTGGGTTCGCCGTACTTGCGCTGCAGGTCCTTGCCCAGGGAGCCGGCGTTGACGCCGATGCGAATGGGTATGCCCTTGTCCCTGGCGCAGTCGATCACGGCGCGCACTTTCCTGTCATTGCCGATATTGCCGGGATTGATACGCAGGCAGTCGACACCGTATTCCGCCACCTTGAGCGCGATCTTGTGGTCGAAGTGGATATCCGCCACCAGCGGTACCGTGACCCGGGCGCGGATCTCGCGGAAGGCTTCCGCCGCGTCCATGCTCGGCACCGAGATGCGGACGATGTCGGCGCCAGCGTCCTGGATGGCCTGGACCTGGGCCACCGTGGCCGCCACATCACAGGTCTCGGTGTTGGTCATGCTCTGCACGCTGATCGGGGCATCGCCGCCCACGGCAACGGACCCGACCATGATCTGGCGGCTGCGACGGCGATTAATGGGGGATGGCTTGTGCATGACTCAACCTCCGTACATCGGGCCGGTGCCCGCCTGCCCGGTTTGTGCCCACCACAGCCCCAGCACCAGCAGCGCCAGTACGCCCAGGCCCAGCAGGATGCCGAGTCCGGTGCTCTGCAGGGGCAACGGACGCGGGCTGCGCGTTCGGGTGGACGGTTTTGCCACGACTGGCGCAACCTCATCATACCCGGCCAGAACGATGGTCTCGTCGAGACCCAGCATGCGGGCGTACGCGCGCAGGTAGCCGCGAGCGAAGGCCGGGCGCCGCAGGCGATCAAACTCGTCCCGCTCAATCAGTGCCACATACTCCGGCAGCCAGTGCAGGCGCCGGGATACGTCCAGGGGGGATAGCCCGCGGGCCTCCCGGGCTGCCTGCAGCATCGCACCCGGTGAAACCCGGGCGGGCGCATCGTCAAATATTTCCTTACTGCCCATCGCGTTGCATCCGCTGGTACTCCCGGAACTCCGGGGATTCGGGGTAGAGACTGCCCAGCGCCAGTGCGTAGCTGCTTTCGGCATCGCGATCATTCAGCACTCTGGCCAGCCGAATCCCGAGCCAGAGCGCGCGAGCGGACTGGGGCCTGACCGCGGTACGGTAGGTCCCGTAGTGCCGGCTGGCGGTAGTGTAGTCGCCCGCGTCAAAGCGCAGCTGGGCCAGCTCCAGCAGGGCGATGGTATTGGCGCGGTCCATCGACAGCGCGCGGCTGAAAGCCTCCTCTGCCGCCGCCGGCTTGTCCAGTTGCTGGCGGCACAGGCCCAGGTTTACAAACGCCATCGGCCGCCCGGTATACAGCGTATCCTTGACCACCAGCTCCAGCTCTTCCTCGGCATCGGCGTAGCGTTGCTCCGCATACAGAAACGCCGCGTAGTTGTTGCGCGCGCGGGAGAAATCGCGGTCCAGCCGGAGCGCCTTCTGGAAGCTCTCCTCTGCCAGCTCCTTCTCGCCGGTGCTCTGGTAGACCAGGGCGAATGCCTCGTGCACTTCGGCATTGCGGTCGTCGATCGCCACTGCCTGGGCCAGATTGCGCTTGGCGTTATCCCAATCGCGCTGGCCGATATACTGCCGCGCCAGCGCGACCCGGCGCTCCAGGGCTTCCTGCGGTGCCGGCGGCGTGGTGAACACGCTGTCGGTGGTGGTCACACAGCCAGTACACAGTACCACCAGTGTCAGCAGGAGCCTGCGTCCCTGCCTGCTGAAACTCCCAGCTGCAATAGTCACCCTGCTTCTACCTCCGGGGCCTGGCCCGCTGCGCGATAGCGTTCACTGCGACGCGTGCGGTCGACCACCTGGCCCACCAGTTGCCCACAGGCCGCGTCGATGTCGTCCCCACGGGTAGTGCGGACGGTGACAATATAGCCCGCATCCACCAGCACTTGCCAGAACCGTGACACCGCGTTGCCGCTGGGACGGCGATACTCCGAACCGGGGAAACTGTTGAACGGGATGAGGTTGATCTTGCAGGGGAAATCCCGCAGCAGCTGGGCCAGCTCGCGGGCCTGGTCAGGCTGGTCGTTGACCCCGGCCATGAGGGTGTACTCCACCGTGACTACGCGCTTGCTGTCGGTCTGGGCATCTATGTACTGGCGCGCGCTGCGCAGCAGTTCGGCAATCGGATACTTGCGATTGATCGGCACCAGCTGGCTGCGCAGGGCGTCATTGGGCGCATGCAGCGATATCGCCAGCGATACCTCACTGAGTTCCGCCAGCCGGTCCAGCGCCGGCACCACCCCGGAAGTGCTCAGGGTGACCCGCCGCTTGGAGATGCCGTAGCCCAGATCGGACAGCATCAGGTCCATGGCCGCGACCACATTGTCGAAATTCATCAGCGGCTCGCCCATGCCCATCATCACCACGTTGGTGACGACCCGGCCCTTGCCGGACTGAAAAGCGTCGTAGGACTTGATCGCCAGCCACACCTGGCCGACGATTTCAGCCGCTGTCAGGTCACGCATGAAACCCTGCTTGCCAGTGGAGCAAAAACTGCAGTCAAGGCTGCAGCCCACCTGCGAAGACACGCAGAGCGTGGCGCGACCACCCTCGGGAATCAGCACCGCCTCCACCAGTCCGCCGCCCTCCACCCGCACCGCCCATTTGCGGGTGCCGTCGGTGGAGTCGTGCTGGCTGACAATTTCCGGCGGCCGCACTTCGGCGATCTGCAGCAGCTTTTCCCGCAATGCCTTGCCCAGGTTGGACATGGCGCCAATATCGGTGACCCCGCCGTGGTGTATCCACTTCATCACCTGCTGGGCACGGAACTTTTTCTCCCCCAGGTCGAGGAAGAACTGTTCCAGCTGCGGCTGCGTCATGCCCAGGAGATTGACCCTGGGCTGCGCAACCGTGGTGGCGATGAGCGTGGCGGTCATGGCGGGGTCCGCTCTCTCAGCCGCGGCCGCAGATGTCGCTGGCAGCGAAGAAGTAGGCGATTTCGCGCTCGGCGGAAGCCGGCGAGTCGGAACCGTGCACGGCATTGGCGTCGATCGACTCGGCGAAGTCGGCGCGGATCGTGCCCGGGTCGGCGTCCTTCGGGTTGGTCGCACCCATCAGCTCGCGATTTTTCGCAATGGCGTTCTCACCTTCCAGCACCTGCACCACCACCGGACCGGAGGTCATGAACTCGATCAGTGCGGGGAAAAAGGGGCGCTCCCGATGCTCGGCATAGAAACCGCCGGCCAGCTCCTCGCTCAGGCGCAGCATCCTCGCCGCAACCACTTGCAGGCCGGCGCCCTCGAAGCGCGAGTAAATCTGGCCGATGACGTTCTTGGCAACGGCATCCGGCTTGATAATGGACAGGGTACGCTCAACAGCCATCAAACTATCTCCACAGAAAACAAAAAAATCAGGGGCCTCTGGCCCCCGGGTAAAAGCCGCGCAATTATACGGGCTTTAGTGTCGGGTTTCATCCGCTAAACGCGCTGGCGCAGACCGCCTATGACCGCATCGAGGTGGGCCACGGCGCGATCGACGTCCTGCTCCGTGGTAAAACGGCCACAACACATGCGCAGGGCACTGTGAGCCAGGGCGTCGGGTACTCCGATTGCCCGCAGGACATGGGACGGCTCAATGCTCTCGGAGTTGCAGGCAGAGCCACTGGAGAGGGCCAATTCGCGCAGCGACAGCAGCAGGGTCTCGCCGTCCACGCCTTCGACACTGACGTTTAGGGCACCCGGCAGGCGCGCCTCCGGATGGCCGTTCAGGCGCAACCCGGAGATCCCCGCCATGCCCTGCCAGAGGCGCTGACGCAGGGCCAGCAGGCGGGCACTCTCGGCGACCATCTCTTCCCGGGCCAGCCGCGCCGCCTCGCCCATGCCCACGATCTGGTGGGTCGCGAGGGTGCCGGAGCGCATGCCGCGCTCGTGACCGCCACCGTGGATCTGCGCTTCCAGCTGCACCCGTGGCTGGCGCCGCACATAGAGCGCACCAATGCCCTTGGGACCGTAGAATTTGTGCGCGGAAATGGACAACAGGTCCACCGGCAACTGCGCCAGGTCGACCGGGATCTTGCCCACGCTCTGGGCCGCATCCACGTGGAACAGGGCACCGGCTTCGCGGACCACCGCGCCAATGGCGGCGATATCGTTGACGGTGCCCAGCTCATTGTTCACATGCATCACGCTCACCAGCAGGGTATCGGGTCGCAGCGCCGCGGCCACGCTGGCCGCCGAGACCAGGCCATCGCGTTCCGGCTCCAGCCAGCTGACCTCCCAGCCGCGCTGCTGCAGCCAGGCACAGGTGTCCAGCACCGCCTTGTGCTCAATCTTCGAGGTGATGATGTGGCGACCCCGATCGCTGTAGAAACCGGCAGCGCCCTTGAGCGCCAGGTTGTCGGCCTCGGTGGCACCAGAGGTCCACACGATCTCCCTCGGGTCGGCATTGATCAGGTCCGCCAGTTCCCGCCGCGCCTGCTCCACCGCCTGTTCAGCGCGCCAGCCATAGATATGGGAACGGGATGCGGGATTGCCGAAGTTCCCGTCCAGGGTCAGGCATTCCGCCATCGCGGCCGCCACCCGCGGGTCAACCGGCGTGGAAGCAAGGTAATCGAGGTAAACAGGCTTCTGCATGAGTCAGGGGCCGGCCACGGCCGGACAATCAGAGTTCCCGCAGGGCAACCAGGCCATCCTGGTTGTTGCGCGAACGGGCGTCCTGGCGAGAGGACACATGGCGAACTTCCCGCCGCTCCACCAGGGTGGCCAGGCTAATCTGGCTGAGAAAACCGTGGATCTGGTCACTGAGGTCCTGCCACAAATGGTGGGTCAGGCACACTTCTCCCTGCTGGCAGTCCGCCTTGCCGCCGCAACCCGTCGCGTCTACCGCCTCGTCGACCGCGTCGATGATCTGGGCCACAAAAATGGCATCATGACTGCGCCCCAGCCGATAGCCGCCGCCAGGACCGCGCACGCTGCTCACTAGCTGCCGACGCCGCAGGCGGGCAAACAACTGCTCCAGGTAGGACAGGGAAATGTCCTGCCGACTGGAAATCTCCGCGAGACTCACAGGACCCTCGCCGCCGTGCAGGGCCAGATCCAGCATCGCGGTGACAGCATAGCGTCCCTTGGTGGTCAGCCGCATGGCAGTACCCGTTTGCGTAAAAGGGCAGTATGCAATAACCAACCAAATTGATCAACTATGTTTGGGGACGCCCAGTCCGGGACGCGCAGTCGGGGGCGCCCAGCCCGGAAACACTAGTCCGTGGAGTCCCCCGGCGCAGGCGGCAAGAATTTCTGCGTCTCGGTGAGGATCCCGCGCAGGATGTTGAGCTCCATCTCATCGAGGCGCACGCGCCCGTAGAGGCGCCGCAAGCGGGCCATCAGTTGCCGCGGCGCCGCGGGATCGAGAAAACCAATGCCCACCAGGGTCTCCTCCAGGTGCTGGTAGAACCGCTCCATGCTCTCCGTGGTACTGAAAGGGGCATCCCACTGATCCTCGGCCTGTGCCGGCAGGGCACCCCCCAGCAGACCCCCCAGCAGCAGCATCCGCAACTCGTAGCAAACAATCTGCACCGCCATGGCCAGGTTGAGGGAGCTGTAGGATGGGTCCGAGGGGATATGCAGGTGCAGGTTGCAGCGCTGCAGCTCGTCGTTGGTGAGCCCCCGGTCCTCGCGCCCGAACAGCAGCGCGACCTGCTCCCGGCCTGAGCGGCGCGCCATTTCCTCCGCGCAGCGACGCGGATCCAGCAGCGGCCAGGGGATGCGCCGCTCGCGCGCACTGGTACCCA
The DNA here is from genome assembly GCF_040221975.1 of Haliea sp. Taxonomy (GTDB): domain Bacteria; phylum Pseudomonadota; class Gammaproteobacteria; order Pseudomonadales; family Halieaceae; genus Haliea. The sequence continues at coordinate 77,384 of NZ_JAVJWR010000015.1, read as the reverse complement.
CCACATACTGGCAATCGGCAATGGCTTCGTCGAGGGTGGCGCAGACTGTCGCTCCCTGCAGCAGGTCGATTGCACCCGCGGCGCGCCAGTCGGCCTGCTCATCCGGGAATTGCCGCGGCGCCACCAGAACCAGGCGCGACAGGCCCATGTTTTTCATCGCCCTGGCGACACCCCCGATGTTGCCCGGGTGGCTGGTATTGACCAGAACAATACGAATATTGTCGAGATTCATGCCCGGTTCTTGCGCCTGCCGCGCCCTCAGCAAAAGCCGGCAAGTGTAGCAGATTGCCGGTATGATCGGAGCCGGTTGTCCTGTTATAATCCGGCGCCCGAAAACGCCTTCCCAGGACACCGTTATGGAACCGATGGTCAACATCGCACTGCGCGCCGCGCGCAAGGCCGGCGAGCAGATTGTCCGCGCCTCCGATGAGCTCGACCGCATCGACGTGCAGGAGAAGAACGTCAACGACTTCGTCTCCGATGTCGATCGCAACGCCGAGCGCGAGATCATCTATCACCTGCGCAAGGCCTTCCCCGAGCACGCCATCCTGGGCGAGGAGACCGGTCTCAGCGGTGACGAAAACGCCGACTACCGCTGGGTCATCGACCCCCTCGACGGCACCACCAACTTCCTTCGCGGCATCCCCCACTACGCTGTCTCCATCGCCTGCCTGTACAAGGGCAAGCTGGAGCACGGCGTGATTGTCGACCCGGTACGGCGCGAGGAATTTACCGCTTCCCGCGGTCGCGGTGCCCAACTCAACGGCCGCCGCATCCGGGTCAGCAGCCGCAGCAGCCTCGACGGCGCCCTGCTCGGCACCGGCATCCCCTTCAAGGACCACTGCGACGACCGCCTGGCGCCCTACAGCAAGACCATCGAGATCCTCGCCGGCCAGTGCGCCGGCATCCGCCGCGCCGGCGCCGCCTCCCTGGACCTGGCCTACGTGGCCGCCGGCCGCCTCGACGCGTTCTGGGAAATCGGCCTGGCACCCTGGGACATGGCCGCGGGCGCGCTGCTGGTAAAAGAGGCCGGAGGCCTGGTGTCCGACATCAATGCGTCGGACAATTACATGACTTCCGGCAATATCGTCTGCGGCAACCCGAAGTGCTTCAAGGCCGTGCTGCAGGTCACCAAGCCGCTGCTGGGGAACTAGATTCTTCGCGTGAATCCGGCCTTCAGCGTCCGCGGGAGCGGAACAGGACACGCTGATTTACACCACGAAGCTGGTCGCCTGAATCCGGTCTTCAGCGTTGGCGGGGGGCGATCAGGACACGCCGTGAATACATCCATGTAGGCTCGTATCGCGCGTCCATGCGCTCAACGGTCCTGCTCCCCCCCCGCCAACGCTGAAGACCTACCTTCGGAGCCAACTGGACGTCTGCACGCGTCGCCGCGATAGCATATACACCAACGCGGGCAAAGCGGCGGGTAACGTGCTCGAAGTTGCCGGCACCACGAGCGGCGTGGGGCCGGCCACTGCCAGTCAGGACTCTTGGCGACATGGATGTCGCCACCAAGCCCCCATGGATGGGTTTACGGCGTGTCCTGACTGGCAGTGGGCGGACCCGCGCCGCGCCCTGCTACGAAGCTCCTGTTGCCTGAAGACGTAAATTCGGGAGCAGAGTCGAGACTGGGGGGCCGCTACGGCATCAGGTCTTCCTGCTCGGCGCCTTCCTTGACCGGCAGCATCAGGTCTTCCTTGCTCACGCCCATCAGCACCAGCGCATTCGCTGCCACGTAAATGGAGGAGTAGGTCCCGACCACCACGCCCACCAGCAGGGCGTTGGCGAAGCCGTTGATCATTTCGCCGCCAAACAGGGCCAGGCAAACCAGCACCAGCATGGTGGTGAAGGAGGTGACCAGGGTGCGGCCCAGGGTTTCGGAGAGGGAGATGTTGATGACCTCGATCGGGTCGGCCTTGCGCAGTTTGCGGAAGTTCTCGCGGATGCGGTCGGAGACGACGATGGTGTCGTTGAGGGAGTAGCCGATCACCGCCAGCAGGGCGGCGAGCACGGTGAGGTCGAATTCGAGGCCGATGAACGAGAAGAAGCCCAGGGTGATGACGACGTCGTGAATGAGGGCGGCGACGGCGCCGACGGCAAACTTGAACTGGAAGCGGAAGCCGATGTACAGCATCACCATGCCCAGCGCCATCAGCATGGCCAGACCGCCCTGCTCGCGCAGCTCGTCCCCCACCTGCGGCCCCACGAACTCGATCCTGCGCAGCTCGACGACACCGTCGAAGTTGTCCTCCAGCAGGCGCACCAGCGCCGTGCCCTCGGTGTCGGCGTGGCCCTGGGGCAGGCGGATCATGACATCGCGGTCGCTGCCGAAACTGACCACAATCGCGCCCGCATAGTCGCTCGCATTGAGCAGATCGCGGATTTCGCTCAGGTTCGCCGACTCGCTGTAGTTGACCTCCACCAGGGTGCCGCCGGTAAAGTCCAGCCCCCAGTTGAGCTGGCGGGTGGCCAGGGACCCGATGGCAATGACCAGTAGAATCGCGGACAGAGCGAGCGCCAGCTTGCGCTGACCCATGAAGTTGATGGTTCTCATGATGTTTTCACTCCCCCGATGGACAGGGTTCTCACCTTGCGCCCGCCGTAGATCAGATTGACCAGGGCGCGGGTGCCGATAATGGCGGTAAACATGGAGGTCACGATGCCCACCGACAGGGTGACGGCAAAGCCCTTGACCGGGCCGGTACCCACGGCATAGAGGATCACCGCGACGATAAGGGTGGTGATGTTGGCGTCGAGGATGGTCGACAGGGCCGCATCATAGCCAGAGTGAATTGCCATCTGCGGTGTGCGCCCGCCCTGTAGCTCCTCCCGTATTCGGGAGAAAATCAGCACATTGGCATCCACCGCCATGCCCACCGTCAGCACAATGCCGGCAATACCGGGCAAGGTCAGGGTTGCCCCGATCAGGGACATGAACGCCACCAGCAACACCAGGTTGGCCGTCAATGCCACCACCGCGATAATGCCGAACACGCGGTAGTAGAGGATCATGAAGATCACTACCAGAGCGAGACCGAACTGCACGGACTTCACCCCCAGGCGGATATTCTCGGCGCCCAGGGACGGACCCACGGTGCGCTCTTCGACGAAGGAAATGGGCGCCGCCAGGGCGCCGGCGCGCAGCATCAGAGCCAGTTCGGAGGCTTCCAGCGGGCTGTCGAGGCCGGTGATCTGGAACTGGGCGCCCAGGGCGGACTGTATCACCGGGGCCGTAAGCAGCCTGCGTTCGTCATAGGGTATCTGCACCGCCTTTTCCGTGCCGTCCTCCTGCATCTCGTAGCGTGTGCGGTACTTGCGCTCAATGAACAGTACGCCCATCCGCCGCTTGACATTGTTGCGGGTAGCCCGCGACATCAGGGTGCCGCCTTCGCCGTCGAGGCTGATCTGCACGTTGGGACGACCGTTCTCGTCGAAACTGGCCTGGGCATTGGAGACCCGCTCGCCAGTGATGATGATGTCCCGCTCCAGCCATTCGAAAGCGCCGGCGCGGTCCTCACTGCGATACTCGAAACGCTGCTTTTCTGCTTCCGGCGCGTCCATGTTGGCGACCAGACGGAACTCCAGGTTGGCCACGGTGCCGAGGATACGCTTGGCCTCCGCAGTGTCCTGGATGCCCGGCAGCTCTACCACGATACGGTTCTGGCCCTGACGCTGGACCAGCGGCTCCGACACACCCAGCTCGTTGACCCGGTTGCGCAGCGTAGTCAGGTTCTGGGTCACCGCATAGTTGGCGATTTCGGAACGCATCTGGTCGGTCATGGCCGCGGTCAGGGTCCAGGCATTGCCGCTACCGCCGCGCTCAAGGGTCAGCTCCGGATGATTGTCCGCGACCAGGGAGCGGGCCTGTTCGCGATCGGCCTCGGTGCGCAGCCGGGCAACGACTCCGCCTCCGGCGCCGGCGTCAACGATGCCGCGGATACGCTCCTCGCGCAGGGCGCGGCGAATGGCGGTGACATAGTACTCCTGGCGCCGCTCCATGGCCGCCTCGATATCCACCTCCAGCTTGAAATGGACGCCACCGCTCAGGTCCAGGCCCAGCTTCATCGGCTGGCCGCCGAGGCTGCTGAGCCAGTCGGGTGTGGTCGGCGCCAGGTTGAGCGCCACGATAAAGCCGTCGCCCAGGGCGCGCTGCACCCGGGCCTGGGCCACCAGCTGTTGCTCAACATCCTGCAAACGCACCAGCGCATTGCGCCCGTTCGGGTCGATCAGCTCGCCGAAGTGCTCGATACCGGCCTCCGCCAGGGCGTCGGTTGCCCGCGCCAGAGTGCGCTCGTCGATGATCTGGGCGCTGCTCTCGCCGGTAATCTGCAGCGCCGGATCCGGTGCATACAGGTTGGGCGAGGCGTACAGCAGGCCGATGGCCAAGACCATCAGCACCAGCACATATTTCCACAATGGATACTTGTTCAGCATAGTTTTGCTCTGCCAGGAGACCGGGCCTCGGCAGCCAGACCCGAGGTCAAGGGGCTGCCGGGAACGAAAAGTCCGTCATTATAAAGAATAAGGGGGGGGTCACAAGTGGGGCTTGTCCAGGGGGAAGACATCAGCCCACCCAGCGGCGGGCGTTGCGGAACAGGCGCAGCCAGGGACCGTCCTCACCCCACTCCGCCGGCGCCCAGGAGTGTTGCACCGTGCGATACACACGCTCCGGATGCGGCATCATGATGGTGGCGCGGCCGTCCAGGCTGCTGAGCCCCGCGATACCGGCTGGCGAGCCGTTGGGGTTGGCGGGGTAACGCTCGGCTACCGAGAGGTCGTTTTCAAGGTAGCGCAGGGCCACACTGCCGCCGGCCTCGCAGGCCTCCCGGGAGCCGGCGGCAGCAAACTCTGCCCGCCCCTCGCCGTGGGCCACGGCGATCGGCAGGTGGGAGCCGGCCATGTTGGCGAGCAGGATGGACGGGCTCTGCTCGATCCGGACCAGCGCCAGGCGGGCCTCGAACTGCTCGGAGCGGTTGCGTACAAAACGCGGCCAATGCTGCGCGCCCGGTATCAGCTCGCGCAGGGTGGAAACCATCTGGCAGCCGTTGCACACGCCCAGGGTAAAGCTGTCCTCGCGGGCAAAGAAGGTGCTGAACTGGTCACGCAGGGCCGGGTTGAAGAGAATGCTCTTGGCCCAGCCTTCGCCGGCTCCCAGTACGTCTCCGTAGGAAAAGCCGCCGCAGGCCACCAGGCCGCTGAATTCCGCCAGCGAGCGGTTGCCGGCGTGCAGGTCGCTCATGTGCACATCCACCGCGGTAAAACCGGCGCGGTGGAAGGCCGCCGCCATTTCCACATGGCCGTTTACGCCCTGCTCCCGCAACACGGCGACCCACGGCCGCGCGCCGGTGGCGATATAGGGCGCGGCGACATCCTCCCGCGGATCAAAACCGAGATGCGCCGACAGACCGGGATCTTCCGCCTGGACGCGCTGATATTCCTCGGCGGCACAGTCGGGGTTGTCCCGCAGGGCCGCGATCTCGTAGCTGGTGCGGGCCCACAGTTCCTGCAGGCGGCCGCGGCTATCCCGCAACAGCGAGGTACCCGCCACGCCTATGGTCACATCGTCACCTGCCACGGCGCGACCCAGCGGGTGCAGACAGGCTGCCAGCCCCAGCTCTTCTGCGCGGCTGCGCAGCATTGGCACATCGGCCGCAGCGACCTGCAGCACCGCACCGGCCTCCTCGGCAAACAGCTGCTGCAGGGGCGTACCGGCGACGGCCGCCAGGTCCAGTTGCAGGCCGCAGCGGCCGGCGAAGGCCATTTCCAGCAGGGTTACCAGCAAACCACCGTCGGAGCGGTCATGGTAGGCCAGCAGCGCGCCCGCCTGCAGCAGTTCCTGCACCAGCGTGAAGAATGCCACCAGGTCGCCGGGATCCTCTATGTCGGGAACGCTGTCGCCCACCTGGCCACAGACCTGCGCCAGGGCCGAGCCGCCGAGGCGACCGGCGCCGCGACCGAGATCCAGCAGCCACAGTTCGGCGTCCGCGTGTAACTGCAGCTGTGGGGTGACTGCCAGCCGCGCATCCGTCACCGGGGCAAAGGCCGAGACCACCAGCGACACCGGTGCCGTCACCGCCCGCTGTACGCCCTGCTCGCGCCAGGTGGTGCGCATGGACATGGAATCCTTGCCCACGGGAATGGTGATCCCCAGGGCCGGACAGAATTCCATCCCCACCGCGCGTACCGTATCGAACAGCACTTCGTCCTCGCGGCCGTGGCCTGCGGCACACATCCAGTTGGCAGACAGCTTGATGTCCTGCAGGGCCGCAATGGGCGCGGCGCAGATGTTGGTAATCGCCTCGGCCACCGCCATGCGCCCGGAGGCGGGCCCGCTGACCAGCGCCAGCGGGCTGCGCTCGCCCATCGCCATGGCCTCGCCGGCATGGCTGTCGTAGGACACGGTGGTCACGGCGCAATCGGCCACCGGCACCTGCCAGGGGCCCACCATCTGGTCGCGGGCCACCATGCCGGTTACCGTGCGGTCGCCGATGGTAATCAGGAATTGCTTGCTGGCCACCGCCGGCAGCTGCAGCACTCGCTCAATGGCGTCGAGCAGCGGCAGCTCCAGTGTCAGCGGCGGCAGGCTGTGCGGCACACGGCGTAGGTCGCGCTGCATTTTCGGCGGCTTGCCGAACAGGATGGACATCGGCAGGTCTACCGGGGCATTGCCGAAATGACTGTCCGCCAGGGTCAGGTGCTGTTCCGCCGTGGCTTCCCCCACCACCGCATAGGGGCAGCGCTCGCGGGCGCAGATGGCCTCGAAACGGGCCAGGTCCTCCGGCTCCACCGCCAGCACATAGCGCTCCTGGGACTCGTTGCACCAGATGGCCAGCGGCGCCATGCCAGGTTCGTCGTTGGGGACATCGCGCAGGGCAAAGCGACCGCCGCGACCGCCGTCCTTCACCAGCTCCGGCAACGCATTGGAGAGGCCACCGGCACCGACGTCGTGGATAAAGGCGACCGGGTTGCGGGGCCCCAGCTGCCAGCAGCGGTCGATGACCTCCTGGCAGCGGCGCTCCATCTCCGGATTCTGGCGCTGCACCGAGGCGAAGTCCAGGTCCTCGGCGCTGGCGCCGCTGGCCATGGAAGACGCCGCGCCGCCGCCGAGACCAATCAACATCGCCGGACCACCGAGTACAATCAGCTTTGCGCCGGGAGCGAACTCCCCCTTCTCGACATGTTCCTCGCGAATATTGCCGTAGCCGCCGGCGATCATGATCGGCTTGTGGTAGCCGCGGCGCTCACTGCCGGCGGTGCCCGGGACATCCAGCTCGAAACTGCGAAAGTAGCCGCACAGGTTGGGGCGACCGAATTCGTTGTTGAAGGCAGCGCCGCCGATCGGTCCCTCGAGCATGATCTCCAGCGCCGACACGATGCGCGCCGGCTTGCCGTAGTCGGATTCCCAGGGCTGCACATAGCCCGGGATCTGCAGGTTGGACACGGAAAACCCGGTAAGGCCGACCTTGGGCTTGGAGCCGCGCCCGACCGCGCCCTCGTCGCGGATTTCACCGCCGGCGCCAGTGCCGGCTCCCGGAAACGGCGCAATGGCCGTGGGATGGTTGTGGGTCTCGACCTTCATCAGCAAGTGGATGGGTTCCTGGGTAAAGCCGTACTCGGCGCTCTCCGGGTCGGGAAAGAAGCGGCCGGCATGATGGCCGGCGACTACCGCCGCATTGTCGGAGTAGGCAGAGAGGACATTGTCGCCGCCGCGCTCGTGGGTATTGCGTATCATGCCAAACAGGGACTTGTCCTGGGCGATGCCGTCAATGGTCCAGCTGGCGTTGAAGATCTTGTGCCGGCAATGCTCCGAGTTGGCCTGGGCAAACATCATCAACTCGACATCGTTGGGATTGCGGCCGAGGCCGGTAAAGGCCTGCACCAGGTAGTCGACCTCGTCCTCGGCCAGCGCCAGGCCCAGGCTGGCGTCGGCCGCCACCAGAGCCTCGCGGCCGCCGCCGAGGATATCCACCGTGGCCATCGGCGCGGGCTCCTGCACCCGGAACAGGGCGCTGGCGGCCTCCAAGGAGGACAGCACGGACTCGGTCATGCGATCGTGCAGGGCGGCAGCCACCTGGCCGCGTGCGGCTTCGGGCAAGTCGGCGGGCAAGTGCAGATACCAGGCGGTACCCCGCTCCAGGCGCTGCACTTCCCGCAGGCCGCAGTTGCGGGCGATGTCGGTGGCCTTGCTGGACCAGGGGGAGATGGTGCCCGGGCGCGGCACCACCAGCAGCAACTCGGCAGCCGCCGTGCTCACATCGAACTGGCCGGCCCCGGTGGCGGGACCGTAGTGCAGCAGTTGCCGCAGCAGTGCCTGGCGCTCTTCGCCAGGAATCTCATCGGTCTGGGCAAAGTGCACGAATTCACAGTGCAGAATGCGGATGGCGGGGTCGATAGCGGAGAGTTTCTGTGCCAGCTTGTCCCGCCGGAACGGGGACAGGGCCGGGGCACCGCGCAAAATCAGCATGCAGGGACGAGCTCCAGGAGAGGTCTTCTGAAAGCGCGCTATTGTACGGGATAGCGCCGCCGCCGGTAACCGGCAATCGCGGGCAAATTCACCCGGCAGAGACGCCCCGCGATGAACTACACGAAAAAGTCCTTGCTCTCGTTGCCCAGCAGCACCGAGCCGAGGTTGCGGGCAAACGCCGTGGGGTTGTTGGCCACGTGGGCCCGGCCCGTGTGAATATCCAGAAACCGCTGCTGGATCTCGCTGCCCAGGAATACCGAGCCACCGCCAGCGGAGGAAAACAGGCTGTCGACCACCGCCATGCAGCGCTCGATCACCAGCGATGCCTGGTAGCGGTACTTGATCCGCTCCAGCACCGGTACCTCCTCGCCCGCGGTGACCTGGGTCATCATGCGGTCGAAATTGCGAAACAGGATCGCCTCCATCTCGTCGATACTGGTGATGGCGGCCGCAATCCGCTCCTGGGTCGCGGTATCACCCGCGAGCTTGGTCAGATCACCGCTGGCCTTGCCCACCACCAGCTGGCGGTACAGATCCAGGGCGTCCCTGGCAGCCCCGATCGCCGGGGTGGATACCACGCGCACAAACAGCTGCGCCCAGGGCAGGCGGTACAGGGGCGCGCTGTCGGCGGTGACGCCGGGATTGGTGCCGAGGAAGCCGTCCTCGGCCTTGTGGGTGCGATAGTCGGGGACAAAGGCATCGTCGACCACGATGTCATTGGAGCCGGTACCCTGCAGGCCCATGGCATGCCAGGTATCGACGATTTCATAATCACCGCGCGGCACCAGGAAACTGCGGAAGCCGCCATCCGGGCAAATGGCACCCAGGAATACCCAGGTACAGTGGTCCGAGCCCGAACTCCAGCCCCAGCGTCCACTGAGACGGAAGCCCCCCTCCACCTCCGTCACCTTGCCCAGCGGCGCATAGGAAGACGAGATACGGGTGTGAATGTCCTTGCCCCACACATCCTGCTGCGCGCGCTCATCCATCAACGCGAGCTGGAAGGCGTGCACGGCAACGATGCCGGACGCCCAGGCAGTGGACATGCAATTTTCGGCGATGGCCAGGTGCATGCGGAAAAAATCCTGCGGGTCAACCTCGTGACCGCCCCAGCGTCGAGGCTGCAGGGCGAGGAAAAATCCGGCCTCCTGCAGGGCATCGATGTTTTCCTGCGGCACCCTGCGGAGCTTGCGCGCTTCGGCAGCATTGCGGCGGAACAGGTCGCCCAGCGCCAGCACCCGGTCGTAGATATCCTGGGCGCGCAGGGGGGGACGATGGGTAAGCGGCGTCACGGGCAAGGTCATGGGCTGGACTCCTGATTAATGATAATCAGCATAGACTACCCGGTACTTGCTGTGGCCATATACCCTGAATGAGTGATGGATGGGGCTTATTGCCTCTACTGCGTGGCCTTGTCCAGTTGTTGTAGAGCTTCAACCGGGCTGTTCGGGATTCGGGAGCGGCGGTAGAATGACCCCATGATGACGATCCGCTCCCTGATCAGCGCGCTGGTGCTGGCAGCGCTTTGCGGCTGCTCCCAATCCGACCGCTTGCAGCAGGTGCTGGCCGACGGAGAGCTCACCGTGGTCAGCCGCAACAGCCCCACCACCTACTACCTCGACAAGGACGGCGCCGCAGGCTTCGAGCATGACCTGGCGCAGTTGCTGGCCGAAGAACTGGGCGTCAACCTGCGAATGGAGACCGCCTACTCGCTGGATGGGATATTCCGGCGCCTGCAGCGGGAGGAAGCGGACGTGGCTGCGGCGGGGCTCACCCTGACCGATGATCGCAGCCAACGGTTCAGCCATTCCATCGCCTACGCCACCATGGTGCCCCGGGTGGTCTACCGGACCGGCAATCGTCGTCCCGATGGGCTCGATGACCTCGGCGAGCTGCAGCTGGTGGTGCTGGCCGGCAGCAGCCACGAACAGACGCTGAAGGTCATGGCGGAGGAGGACAGGCCGGAGCTGCGCTGGGAGGCCGTGCAAGGAGCCGATACCATGGAGTTGCTGGAGAGGGTGGACAATGGCAGCGCCGACCTGGCGGTGATCGATTCCAGCGAGTTCCGCATGCAACAGAGCCTGTACCCGATGCTGGAAGTCGCCTTTGACCTGGGGCCCGAGCGCGAGATGGTCTGGTACCTGCCACCCGGACGCAAGTACCACAGCCTGCGGCGGCGCATGGACGGCTTTCTCACCCAACTGCAGGGCGACGGCCGCCTGGACCGCTTGCGGGAACAATATTTTGGCCATACCACGGTCCTGTCACGCATCGGCTCGCATACCTTTGCCCGCAATATCCGCAACAAACTGCCGGCCTATCGCGACCTGATCCGCCAGGTGGCCGATGAGTACCAGCTCGACTGGCACCTGCTGGCAGCCGTTTCGTACCAGGAATCCCACTGGGAACCGGAGGCAACATCACCGACCGGCGTGCGCGGCATGATGATGCTGACCCAGCTCACAGCGAAAGAGCTGGGGGTCAGGGATCGTCTCGACCCGCTGCAGTCCCTGCGGGGCGGAGCCCGCTATCTCAAGGATCTTCGACGCCGGCTGCCCCGGGACATCCACGAGCCCGACCGCACCTGGATGGCGCTCGCCGCCTACAATATCGGGCTCGCACACCTGGAGGATGCCCGGGTATTAACCGAACGCATGGGCGGTGACCCGCATCTCTGGAGCGACGTCATGGCGCACTTGCCCCTGCTGCAGAAGCGCGAGCACTATCGGACCACCCGCTACGGCTACGCTCGCGGCGGCGAGGCCATGCATTTCGTGCAGAACATCCGCCACTACTACAGCATCCTGCAATGGCAGGACATCCCCGCCAACCAGCCGGGGCAGCCATTGAATCCGGATGACTACCTGCCGCTGGCGCTGCGGGAGAAACGATTTCTGGCGCTATAGGCGACGAGCCCGGAAAAATGCCTGCAGGCGGGCACTGGATTCATCCGCCAGCACCCCTTCCTGCCAGCGCACCCGATGGTTGTACCAGGGCGACTCCAACAGGGCGCACTGACTGCACACCACCCCCGCCCTCGGCTCCCGGGCGGCAAAAACCAGCAGTTCGATGCGGGCATGCACCAGCGCACCGGCACACATGCTGCAGGGCTCCAGGGTGACGTAGAGCGTGGCGCCGGGCAAACGGTAGTTGCCCTGCCGACGAGCCGCATCACGCAGCGCCTCGATCTCGGCGTGCGCGGTGGGGTCATGGCTGCCGATGACGCAGTTCCAGCCCTCTCCCAGCAGCTGGCCGGCGCGCACCACCACAGCACCGACTGGCACCTCGCCCTCTGCAGCAGCGCGATCCGCGAGTAACAGCGCACGCTGCATCCAGTGGCTGTGGGTGTCCATTCCCGGTCTACCCCCCGTTCGATTCCAGGCCAGCGCAGGACAATAACCGACCAGCAACACCCAGACAATATAAGATCTTTGGACTCAAACACCCTACTTTTCTTGTGGAATAAACTTGCTTGTTTGCGCCTAGCAAGTATAGTATCTTCCCGCTCCGGGAACAGTTCTAAAATTGCTGCAGGCCTCTGCAGCAATCGAATACCATGAAACGTACAACAAGTCCGGTACCGGTACTTTTACCAGCCACGTTTGGACGGCGCCCGTACTAATAAGATGAGGAAGACTGTTATGACAACCCAAAAACCTGATTACGATGCCATCGTGATAGGCGCCGGCTTCGCCGGTCTGGCCCTGATCCACTATCTCCGCGATGCGGGATTGTCCGTTCGCGTGTTCGACAAGGCATCCGATGTCGGCGGTACCTGGACCTGGAACCGCTACCCGGGCGCGATGACGGACAGCGAGAGCTACTACTACTGCCTGACCTTTTCCAAGGAACTGTTGCAGGAGTGGTCCTGGACCCGGCGCTACCCCGACTGGAAAGAGACCCACAACTACTTCCGTTTTGTCGCCGACAGGTGTGACATGTGGCCGCACATCCAGCTGAACACGGAGATTGTCAGCGCCCAATACCAGCAGGACAGCGCCCACTGGCTGGTCACCACGGGCGACGGGGATACCTTCACCTGCAAGTACTTCATCAGTGGCATGGGCATGATCTCCGAACCCGTGATCCCGAAAATCAAGGGCATGGATACTTTCAAGGGTCCACTGTTCCATTCGGCACGCTGGCCGCAGGAAGGTCTCGACTATGCCGGCAAGCGCGTCGGCATCATTGGTGCCGGCGCCACCACCGTGCAGATGCTGCCAGTCATGGCCCAGACTGCCGAGAGCGTCACGGTATTCCACCGCACACCGAACTTCATCCTCCCCGCCATGCAGCGGCCGATGACGCCGGAGTGGGAAAAGGAGATCAAGGAACACTACGACGAGATCATAGCCAAGTGCCGTAACCACATGTTCGGTATGGCCTTTGATACCGCCGAGGGTCGCAAGGCCGTGGAGACCTCGCCGGAGGAGCGGCAGCGCATTTTCGAAGAGAAATGGACCGGCAGCTTCCGCTGGGTATTCGAGACCTTCGAAGACCTGCTCTCCAACCCCGAGGCAAACCGGATGGCCTCGCAGTTCATCATCGACAAGATGAAGGAGCGGATTGAGGACCCGGAAATCGCGGAGATCCTGGTGCCGAAAATCGAGGACTACCCGCTGTTCGCCAAGCGCCCGCCGCTGGATCACGGCTACCTCGAGGCTTACAGCCGCGATAACGTGCACCTGGTGGATATCAAGGACCGCGAGCCGATCGTCGAGATCACCGAAACCGGCGTGCGCACCACGGAAAACCACTACGAGTTCGACATCATCGTGCTGGCAACCGGCTTCAGCGCCTACACGGGCGCACTGGAGGCGTTCCCGATCCGCGGTGTCAGCGGCCAGACCCTGGCCGAGAAGTGGCAGGAACAATCCAAGTCGATCATGGGTGTCTGTGTGGCGGATTTCCCCAACATGTTCATCGTCACTGGCCCCCAGGCCCCCTTCGCCAACCTGCCCACATCTATTGAGCAGAACGTTATCTGGATTACCAACTGCATCAAGAAAATGGAAAGCGAAGGCTATGACGTGGTCAAACCGCGCCAGGATGCCGAGGACGAGTGGACCGCACATACCGCGGAGATTCACAGTCAGACGCTGATGGCCGAGGGTGACAAGGTGCACTCCTGGATGATGGGCGCCAACCTCGAAACCAAGGCACCGCGCGTGCTGATCTACTTCGGGGGGGCAAACGTCTACTACGACAGGATGGACGAGTCAGCCAACCAGGGTTATCCGGAGCTTGAGTTCGAGAAGCTCGCCAGCTAGCAACCGTTGTTCACATACTAGCAAACGCACAACAGGTTTGCGGGCAGGCTTGTTCCCCGGGGCAAGCCTGCACTTTTCTCAGTAGAGCTGCACAATACCCGATTCCCCGGTCATGTCCCCGATCACCCAGATCTGCTCGAAGGGGTGCGCCGGCGGCAGGGACACGCGGTGCAGGCACTGCTTCAGATCATCCGTGGACCACAGGGGATTGGCATTGCGAATCACCAGCCAGACCCGGTCGCTGTGGTAGGTCTTTCCGGACTTGCTGGCGAGCACCGCGTTGAGCGCGGTTAGCAGGCGATCGCCCACGGGCACCTGGATAAGCTGGTGCAGGGCTTCCAGCGTGCGGATATTGGCGGCGCGACCGAGAATCAGCTTGGCTTCCTCCTCACTGCCGTAGATGTGGGCGATCTCCAGATCCATGCGATCGCCGTCGAGATAACAGGAAACGTCGGGCTTGTTGGGCTCATTGTGCCAGATGTGACGCATGGGCAAACCACTGCGCTCTTCGTACAGGCGCATGAAAATCCGGGCCGCATCATGCTCCAGCTCGATCTTCTCCCTTGTGCTGTTGTTCACGCGGGGCTCTCGTCAAAGCGGTTGGTCGGCCCTGGCACGCGCGGGTGCGACAAAGCTGTCGGCGCGTGCGTGTTCCCAGAACAGATCGAACACGGCGTGGCCATGGCCTTCCGCACCGGGAGGCTGGAGCAACTGGCCCCGACGCAGGGCCGGATAAAGCTGTCCCAGGGCGCTCACCTGGGTTTGGGAAACACGGCGAATCACATGCTCCGGACCCAGCTTGTCGGGGTGTTCCACTCCCGCAGCCATCAGCAGGTCGCGCAGAGCCCTGAGGGTATTCTGCTGGAAGTTGCAGACCCGGGTGGCCTTGTCTTCAGGCACCAGACCACGTTGGCGGCCCGGATTCTGCGTGGCCACGCCGGTGGGGCAACGATCGGTATGGCAACTCCGCGACTGGATGCAGCCCAGGGCGAACATGAACCCGCGCGCGGCGTTGCACCAGTCCGCGCCGACCGCCAGGGTACGGGCGAGATCGAACGCGGAGATAATCTTGCCCGCGGCGGCGACACGCACACGATCGCGCAGATCCAGCCCCACCAGGGTATTGTGTACCAGCATCAGGCCCTCGCGCATGGGCACACCGACATGATCCGTGAACTCCAGCGGCGCGGCCCCGGTTCCCCCTTCGCCGCCATCGACGACAATAAAATCCGGCAGGATACCGGTCTCCTGCATGGCGCGGGCAATGGCAAACCACTCCCAGGGATGGCCGATGGCAAGCTTGAACCCTGTCGGCTTGCCGCCGGACAACTCGCGCAGTCGCGCCACGAACTGCAATAGTTCGATGGGCGTGGAGAACGCCGAGTGCGCCGCTGGTGAATGGCAATCCTCGCCCTCGGGTACGCCCCGAGTGCTGGCGATCTCGGCATTCACCTTGGGCCCCGGCAGCAGCCCTCCCTGCCCCGGCTTGGCGCCCTGGGACAGCTTCAGCTCGATCATTTTCACCTGGGGTTCGGAGGCGTTGGCGACAAAACGCTCCTCACTGAAGGACCCGTCCGCACCACGGCAACCGAAGTAACCGGTACCGATCTCCCAGACCAGATCACCACCGTGTTCGCGATGATAGGGTGAAATTCCGCCCTCCCCCGTGTCGTGGTAGAACCCGCCCCTGTGGGCACCGGCGTTGAGCGCACGAATTGCATTGGCGGACAGGGCACCAAAACTCATCGCGGAGATATTGAACACGCTGGCGCTGTAGGGCTGGGCAGGTCCCTCGCCCACGGTTACCCGGAAATCGTGATCGGCAATGTGCACCGGCTGCAGGGAGTGGTTGATCCACTCATAGTCGCTGCGGTAGACATTCTCCAGCGTGCCGAACGGGCGCTTGTCCAGATCCGATTTGGCGCGCTGGTAGACGATGGAGCGTTGGCGCCGGGAGAAAGGCAGCTCGTCGCTGTCGGATTCAATGAAGTACTGCCTGATCTCCGGCCGGATTCCCTCCAGCAAATAGCGGAAATGCCCGATCACCGGGTAGTTGCGCAGCACTGCACGCCGGGTCTGCAGGAGGTCGTATATACCCAGCCCGCAGAGCAGCACGCCCAGAGCCGCCAGCAGGGACCAGGCCGGGTGCAAGCTGGTCGCCCACAGGCCCAATACGGCCACCAACACCGCAGCCACCAGACCAAAATGACGGAATGCCGGAAAAAATCGCATCTGGGCTCCTGCTTTAGTCAGTCGATGAGCGTGAAATACGCGGTTTGGGTGGGTGGACCGAGCTCGGGGTCTTCATCGCCTATGCCACCCAGAACCGCACGGTAACCGTTGCGCCGGGCCACCCCGAACACCCACTGTGCAAATTTCGCCCGGTCCCACTCGAATTTGTGATCGGCCTCGCGAAATTCGCCGGGACGCAAGCCGAACAGCGGATTGTACTCCCGGTTGGGCGTTGTCAGGTAGATCACCCGTGGCCGCATTTGTCCAAATACACTCTGCTCCACCGCCGACAACAGGCCCGGTTTGACGTGTTCGATAGTCTCGACCATCGCGGCGACATCATAATCGCAGAGAGCAGGCTGGACTTCGCTGTAGGAGCCGTTGATCAGCGTCAGCTGCGGGAATGGTGCCTGCGGATGCTCCGCCAGCAGGTGCCGCGCCTTTGTCAGCGCGCGCGAACAGCTTTCCAGGCCTACGATTTTCTCAAACTGCTTCTCCACCGCCAGACGGTGCAACAACAGTCCCGAACCGCAACCAAGATCCAGAACCCGACGCGCGCCAGTGGCGCAAATGCGGCGGAGTACATGGTCGAGGCGGATTTCGTGCAGTACCGAAATGCCCTCCATCATGGAGGGGGCCGAGATCGAATAATCGCTCAACAACATTGCTCAAAAAAGCGGCGATTTTACCGGGGTGGGGAGGGAATTGCACCATCGGTAACCCCCGGCTCAGAGAGAAAGGATATTGCCGACCGCCGGATTGATACGGCCGGACAGCATGGCCGCATAGACCCTGGAGATCGCCTCCGGACCCTTGCCGTGTTCGATAGACAACCAGGCCGATGCCTCGGTGGCAAACGCTCGCCAGCTCTCGCCCAGCCTGGTGTCAAAGCCTTCCCTGCCCCACTCCTGCATGCGTTTTTGGGCCTGATCCGGTGCGAAGAACAGCCGCGGCCTGGCGCCGGGCAGCTCCGCGGGCGGCCGTGGTGCATCCCAGTGCGACAAACCCACCTGGGTACTCTCCACCAGCCTGTCGCCAAAATGCCGATGCACCACCGCGAGCACGTCACCATCACCAGCAAAGTCGACGACCAGGGTCGGTTGCGACGGATCCAGCGTGGCAATCCCGTCGTAGGGAAGGACCGCGTCGTAGCAACCGAGACTCTCAACGAATGCGCTGTTGGCCGGTGAGGTAAGACCGACCACCCTGGGGCCCTGTGGCCGGCGCTGCAAGAGGGCAAAGGCAAGCCCGAAACCGGTTTTCGACGAAGCGCTCAGCAGCAGGGCCTGGCTTGCACCGAAGAAATCATTGTCCGCCAGCCAGTCGTCGATCAGGAATGATGTCGTGTAAAGAGGGCTCAGAATCGGCCGCAGATCGTCAAGGACCGCTGCCGTGCCCCTGCCCGGTTGCAGCCGGCTATAGGTATTGTAAACCGGGTGCAGATCACGCCGCTGCCTGTACAGGTCAAGAAAGGATCCCGGGGTCACCGACTCAGGCTGCATGACCAGGTGCGATGACATCGGGAAATAGCCGTAGAGCCTCTCGCCGATGGCAATCTCTTCCGAGTGTGATCGCACCACGGACCCATAGCCCCAGACCGGAATTCTGCCCCAGCCGGCTTCGGCAGGGAAAAAAGACCAGTAGTTCAACAGGTCGCCGGCTACGGCATAGGTGATGTTGTTGGCGGTAAAGGCAAACTTCTCGACCTCGACCAGTATCTGGCCACGCTCGAGAGAGACCTCCGCCGGCGCGGAGCCACTGACCCATCGGGTCTGGGCCAGATCGCTGCGGTTGACGATAAAGTCCTGCGTGATCACGTTCATATGCCTTCCTTTCTACTACCTGGCTGATCATGCCCGCACTTCCAGCAGGTTTCGAAGGCAGGATCATTGTCCTCACCGCAATTGATGCATCGCCACGGCACCGCGTTCCTTGCGCTCAACGAGTTCTCGATCAACCGCGTCGCACGCTCGTAGTCGGCGTCGTTGACCACCCACAATTCCGGCCACACCTCAAACGGCGAAAGCTCTCCTGCTCCCCCTGCGGCGAACTCGTTGTTCAACACAACCTCAATCCCCGCCGCCTCGACGACATTCCTGACGTTGGCAACGATGAGCCTGTTTTCGTTCGAGTAAAGCAGCCGCAAAGACCGGCCTCCCGTGAAGCCGCGCCCCGAGCTACCGTTACTTGTCGTCCAGGCGGAAGCCGAGCTTGATCGCCACCTGGTAATGGCCAACCTTGCCGCTCTCTACATGGCCGCGTACCTGGTCTACCTGAAACCACTCTACATTGTTGACCGTGTCCGAGGCTCGCGCTATGGCCTGCTGGATGGCGTCCTCTATCGAACTGGGCGATGATCCGACAATGTCGATGACCTTGTACACATGACTCATGGGTAATCCTCCGTCTGTGAAAACGTCATCCGAACCCTAGCATATTCAACGCCGATCTGCCCAAACGGTCCCGGACACCTTTGCATGGTGCGGTCGCGAAGGCGGTTCGATCTCGAGGGTCACCAGCAGGGGCAGATGGTCCGAAGCCACGCGCGCCAGGTGCGAATCAGGGATCTCGATGCCCCTGACGCGGATCCCGGAATCGACAAACACATGGTCGATGCGGGCGGCGGGAAAGCGACTGGAAAAGGTATTCTTCGGGCGATGGGCATCCAGTTGTACCTGTGCATCCTCGAGACGCTGACACAGCCGCTGGCACACGCGTGAAGATGGAGTCGCATTCAGGTCGCCACACAGAATCACCGGTGCCTGGCAGCGGGGATCCCCAAGCCAGTCTTCGCCAAGCAATGCCTCAATCTGGCGCATGCGTTCGCGCGGCGACAGACCCAGATGGGTATTGAGCACCTGGACCTCGGTACCGCCGAACTCCACCGTAACCCACAGTGCACCTCGTGGTTCGCGCCGGGATCCGGGCCGGAAACCCGGTAGCGAGCCGGTCCGGATCAGGCGCATCGGCAGATGACTGAGTATGGCGTCGCCGTACTGTTCCTCCTCGAGATGTATGGCCGGATGAAAATGGTGCTCCATTTCCAGGTAGCGGGCAATCGCCTGCGCCTGGTCTTCGCCACCCGTACGGGCGCGACCGACATCAAGTTCCTGCAGTGCCACCACATCGGGATTGGCACGGGCAATTACCCGGGCGATTCGCCTGGCCGAGAGCTTCCCGTCCAGACCGACACAGCTGTGAACGTTCCAGGTCATCACCCGCAATTGCCTGGTCCCGGCGGGACGTCCGCGCCGGAACCTTCGCGGCATAGTCGGCGGCCTGCGGCCGAGGTACCTCAGTGCGGCCTCGCGCAGGTCGGCGGGGCGCAGATAATCGCGCCGTACCCGCGGCAGAGCAGTATCGGCCGGCAGCAGGCAGAAGGCACCGGTTTCGCCGGGCGTGGTACCGCCGTGGGACCCGTTCTCCATGGCGAACGTGACCGGCTCTGCGCCCTGGCGCCAGCCGAGCACGACCAACTCCCCTGCATCCGGGTGCAGGCACAACGCCAGCAGGTCGTCGCGCAATTCCTCCAGATGCGGGTGCTCCGCGCCAACCAGCGCGGCGGTATCGGCCGGCAGGCCGAATTCACCCTCGGTGGTGCGAGCCCACAAATCACCCTGCCCGTCGCGGGTAATGGCAACGGGCACGCCGTGGGTCGCGACCAGCTCCCGCGCCAGGAATGCGCGCTCTTGCGCGGCCAGGATGCGCGGTGAATACACGAAACCGACAGGACCAAGCGCTGCCACCTGCAGCCGCTCTTCAGCGGGAGAATCCGTCTCGACACCGAACACGGCAAACAGGCGCTGGAACCGGCGTCCGCCCAGGAACCGCACCCGTTGGGTCTGTACGCTTTCAGACGGACTCCCGCCAGCGACTTCCGGTTGTGCGCCCAGCGCGGCGAACGCACGCTCAACCGCCTCCCCGAACTGGTAGCCCTGCAGACTAAAATAGGAACGGGCCGGATGTTGGCCGTGGTCGGAATAGATCCAGACCTCGTAATGGCGCAGCGGAGCGCGGTGTGCCGCCCGCCAGAGACGCCCGATCGCATCATCGATTCCCTTCAGCGTCCAGTGGGCAAATGCGGATTCCGGCCCACGCCGATGCGCCTGCTCGTCGTAGCCGAGCAGGTTGATATGAATGATCGGCAGGCCACGGTTGAGATCGATCTTGCCACCGATCACGCAGAGCTCGCGCATGAGGATACAGATCGCAACGCGTGTGGGCACGAACTTCAGCTCGCGCAGAAAATCCCTGCCGTTGGACAGGCCGCGTATGAAATCGACCAGTGCGAGCCCGGTTTCAAGCAACAGCAGCACAATGATGCGCAGCACGCTATAGAGGTGACTGACCAGCAACAGGAGCGTTGCGCCGGGTCTCGCACCACGCAGACCCGGCCCCCAGCCCAGCGACGTCGGACAGAAATGCGCCTCCTCTGCGCCGCCGGTGAAATTGTCGGCATAGGCGCTGCCACCCGCGAGCAACCCCTCTCCCATCTGCCGCAGCCGCGCTTCCACCCGCTCCGCCGCGCCTGGCTCGTACATCCGCACGATCCGCTGCTGCTCGCGGTCACGAAACGAAAACCCCGGGACCGCGGTCCTGACACCGTAGAACAGCTCTGCCTGTACCGCAGGTGTTCCCGAAGGCAGGCCCGAATACAGCGGCTGCACCTGGTAATGCTCGCGCTCTATCAACCGCTTGAGAAAGGGCATCTCACCCTGCGCGAGTGCACGCTCGAGCTGAGCTTCCGATAACCCGTCAACCTGGACCATGAGCAATCCCGGCCGCATCCCATGACCGATTGACTCCGGCAAACGCAACATGCGAGTCAGCCAATAACTGCGGCTGAACCGGCGGCGAAGACCGCGCATGAATACCTCGATACGGCTGATCATGCCGTGCGTCGTGGTAACAGAATGGAAGGCATCAGCCGCTCAGTCGAGCTTGTCACCGTCGGTCGCTCCCTCGCTCAGCGCACCTTCACCCGCGGTGGCGAGGCTCCTGATAATGTCCCACTCGGCCCTGATCCGGGCCAGGACGTTATCCCAGCCCGACTCCTCCCGGTGCTCATGTCCCACTGGTGTTGCCAGCAGGCGCTCATAGCAGGCGAGCGCCGTATCCGCCGAACGCGGCATCGACCAGGCATCGGCTGTTTCCAGTGCCGCGCGGTTCAATGCCGCGCGCTCCGGCTCCGGTAGCGATGCCACCCATGCCAACGCCGCAGTGAATTCAGCCTCATCCGCTGTCATCAGCAGACGGCCATTACTGCCGTCGGCAACCACTTCCCGGACCCCGCTCGCGTCGAGCGCTACCACTGGCAACCCGGCGGCCATCGCCTCGGTCAGTACCATGCCCTGGGTTTCGCTCATGGAAGCGAAAGCGAATACATCCATCGCCGCAAGCGCATCGGCAAGCTGTTCATGTTGCAACACCCCGTGCAGCAACAGTCGATCGTCGACACCGGCGGCAGCGAAAATCTCCCGGATCGACGCCTCGGATGGGCCGGCTCCCACGACCAGAAATTGCGCGTCGGGAGCTGACTGCAGGTACGCGGCGACCGACCGTGCCAGAAATTCGAGATTTTTTTCCGGCGCCAGCCGACCCAGGTGACCCACGACAAACACATCGTCCGGAATACCGTTTTGCCGCCGGAAGCGGGAGCCATCGCCATGGCTGAAGCGCTCTGGCTGCACGCCGGTCGGAACCACCAGGACCGGCGCGGTGACACCGCGCTCGACCAACAGCTCGCGAACGCTTTCACTGGGCGCGAACACCTGATCGCAAAGATTCGCGTATTGGGTTGCCAGCTCGATAACGAACCGCCTCAGTACCGGCGAATCGCCCGGCACGTAGTGGGTATATTGTTCGTACAGTGTGTGATGGGTGAACACCAGGGGCAGGCCGCGCTGTCGGGCGACACGTAACGCAGTCGTCCCCAGCAGGAACGGATGCTGTGAGTGGATGATGTCTGGCTCGAAGCTGTCAAGTCGCCCAGACAGTATCATCGGTACTGGTAACGCTACCGAAAAATCACTGGTATTGAAATTCTGTATCGCCGGTATCCGGACCACGCCAATTTCGTGTTCAGGCGTATCATGAAACTCCGGCGCGACGACCAGTACCTGGTGGCCACGGCGGCGATACTCTTCGGTGAATGCCTCAACGGAGCGTGCGACGCCGCCGACATGGGGAGTAAAGGTATTGGTAAACAGCACGATGTTCACGTGTCGGTGGCCTCGCTTGAAAGGGTCAGGGAGGTGGTGCCGGGGTCGATAGTGCGTGGCGCATGACCAGGCAGCCGCAGCTCGATGATGGGTTCTCCACTGCGCCAGTTTCCGTGCCACTCCACCTTCACCTGCCCTGCGGCACAGGGAGTGACGACAACCGAGACCGGGCCAAATGTGGTGGGAGCCGGACCGAACGAGATCGGACGCTCGTGCCTGAGCCAGCGACTGGGGATTCCGGCACAGAGAACCAGCCGCTCACCCTCCTCGCGCACGAACAG
Source organism: Haliea sp. (assembly GCF_040221975.1). GTDB lineage: Bacteria > Pseudomonadota > Gammaproteobacteria > Pseudomonadales > Halieaceae > Haliea. The sequence goes on along the minus strand of NZ_JAVJWR010000015.1, from coordinate 54,913 downwards.
ATGCCGCACCATCAGCACCCATTCGGCCGAGGCCCATACATGGTGGCCATCACCCATACAACCGCCCATCGTCCGCGGGTGCACCGCTTCCGGCCACTGGCCCGTGGTTGAGGCCATTGCCGCTACCGCATCCATCAGGTCCAGATACCGTGGATCGTCCGCGCGCAGCAGGATCTGCGCGACATGCAAGGTCAGGTAGGCGTTGAGCCCCGAGTGGATCATATCCTGGAAAAATGCGCCGTCGATAAAGCAGCTGGACAACAGGAAGTTGACCGTATCGAGCAGTCGGGGATCGTCGGGCCTGCAGTCCTGCAACGGATAGCCCACCGCGAGCGAGCCGATCGCGCCCGCATCAAGGCGGCGGTATGGAGACGCCGGCATGCCGGGACGGCGCAGGCGCCGCGCACAGCTTTCCAGGCTGCGATCAATCGCGCTGGCGAAGTCGTCCGCCTGCGCGGCGAAATCGTCGCCTTTGCCGGCGGCACTATCGCGCAGCAGCAGATGCGCGGCCCTCAAACCCGTCACACCCCAGAAATCGTCCCAGAAGTAATAGTCGTTGGGGCCCAGGTGCTCCGCACTGAATCCCGCTGGCAACAGGCCCGCGTGCGGCGCGTCGATGTCCGCGCTGACCCGTTTACGCGTGATCCAGCGCGCCGCGCGCTTGATCGGGCCTTCCCATTTCGCCCCCAGCCGCTTGCCGGTCAGCTGTTCGTAGCGCAGCAGTATCCACAAGACCTCGCCGTTGGCGTCCCACTCGCCCTCCTGGGACCGGAAGTAGCCGAGCGGAGTTTGCCGGTCCGGAAACCGGTCCAGGGCGCGCGCTGCCCTGTGTTCCAGCCCAACGCACAACATTGCATGGATCAGGAATGCAGCATCGCGAAACCAGAAGCGCTTGTACGTATAGGGGCCTGGATAGACGTCACCGGGCGAATGCAGCACCAGCGAAGTGACAGCAGCATCATAGAGAAACTGGTAGCGCGGCTCGGGACACTCAAGCCTGCAGGTCTGTGCCCGTTCCGTGCGCCAGGTTTCGTCTGAAAGCGTGTCTGAGCGATTTCCCGGCAGTGGCACGCTGACCGTGATCCTGCGCTGGCCACCGGCCCCGATCGGGAACATCGCCGCCGTGGTGACCATGCCGACCTTGCAACGGCCCTCGCTGTTCTCCTGCTGGTCATTGAGATGGATAAACACATCGCCACGATGGTAATCGGATACGTGATGTCGCTCTGCCGGTTCGCTGAATTGCACCCGTTGCGCATCGTCCACCAGCCAGCTTTTGCGGTCCTGCGCAAGATTCACCTTGTGCACGAAACTGACCCCTTCCGGATTGCAGGGGCGGAGTGCCAGCACCAGCCAGCCCGCGCTATCGCTGTCGGCGGTCGCTGTCATGGTGCATATCGCTCTGCCATCTTCGACCCGTACTTCGGCCCGACTTTGCAATGAGAGACCGCCCTGATTGCTGCGGGTGATCACCGCGACTCCTGGATCCAGTTCCTGATACTGCTCCACGCTGCGGGCGCGGGACGGCAGCAATCTACGGCCATCTTCAGTCACAATCCAGGTGTCGAGCGACCAGCCGTCAAGCAGCGGCGTCAACAGTCCGCGTGGGTCGACAATAGGCAGCTCTTCCCAGTCCGGCTGGCCAATCGCGGTCCAGTTCCGGTGAGTGAGATTGATGTGCGAGATCGAGAACGAACGGGGAATGAAAGATTCGTCTTTCGGGTCGAACTGACGCTCGATCCAGTAGGGCCAGACCCAATCCAGATTGTGTTGTATCACCTTGGTATTGATCAATCCGCGGGCGTGGAACACAAGCCCCGCACGCAACAATTCAATGGGCTCACCGACCTCGGAAGGCTGCGCCAACTGCCGCATACGCGCCATCAGTTCGATCGGATCCAGAAAACCCTGGCTACGTGCGGCCCGGCGAATAATAAACTGCCAGGGCAACCATCTCATCAAGTTCATTTTACCTCTCTGTCGATCTGGCTGGGATGAGTGCTGCCGTCCTCGGCGGCGTAGTGCGCGAGAGCGCGCTGCGCCAGACGGTTGAAATACACCACCGCAACCACGGTGGCGAGAAAACCGAAGCCGTAGAGCGCCCACTCCACCGGGGTGCGGCCCAGTTCACGCTGGGTCAGCGCGGTAAGGTCCCCGACGATAGAGCCAAGATAGACGTTGTGCACCGAGAACGGGATGAAACCGAGAAATGAACCCAGCAGGTAGCCACGGAATCGAAACGTCGTCAGCCCGAAAAAATAATTGGCTACCTTGCTCGGAAAAAACGGGATCAGCCGGGTCAGCAGGACCACCTTCCACCCGTGTTGCGCCATCTCCGCATTGATGACCCGCAAGCGCTCATGTTCGACAATGAAGCGCTTTGCACGGCTGCCGAGCAGATGACGTGAGATCAGGAATGCAATCGCCGCACCGAGCGTGGTACCGACCACGACCAGGACCGAGCCCTCCACCACCCCGAATACAAACCCGGCACCCATCGTTAAAAAAATCCCGGGCAACAGCAGGAACACCGCCGCGGCCATGATCAGAACGAACAACACGGCGGCCCAGGCACCCTGTTGCTCCACCCATGCCAGTACATCCAGCAGTTTTTCATGCAGGTTGAAATAAACCAGGACACCCAGCAGAACAGCGACAAAAGCGATACTTGCCGTGAGGGCCCAGAAGGGTGACTGGAATGGTTGTGAACGTCTGGCGCCGCCGTATTCGCCCATATCTCCCTGCATCGGTCAATACACAGTCTTCAGTTCCGGGAAGCGGGGCAGCACTGCTGATCGGTAAGCGATGATGCCCGCCAATAGAGCCACTGTAGCATCTTGATACTACTACATGCAGAACGAAACAGCCTGGCAAAGCGGGCAGGTGACTGTGGTCGCGGCGACACGCCCCAGTCTGGAGCCGACTGGCCGAAGCGAAGTTGAACTTGAAAAAATCCGGCTCCGGCCCAATGCTGTAAAGACAGGCAGAGAGTACTAGCGAATCCGTCGAAGCCGCCCAGGGAGGATGATTGCCGTGTCAATTCGTTTTGTTCACCGCGGAACGCGCTCCGCAAGCAGGTTGGCATGGGGGCTGATACCGCTTGCGATCATCATCGGCGTACTGCTGCTGCTACGACCACCGGCCAGTGATCCCGGCGCGACCGCTACCCAACTCGAAACCCGAGCCGGCGCAACATTGCTCGCGGTCAATGCTGCCGGGACCGCGGCGCCTGCGGCCCCGGGGTTTGTACCACCGGCCCCGGCGCGACGGGACCAGGTACTGCAGCGGCTGAGTCAGTTCCGGGCCGATTACAAACAGCTGGCACCGGCGATGACAGTGGGCTACCCGCCGGATTCGCCGGACAGCGCAAAGCTGGCAGAGGAGCTCACCCGGGCGTTGTCCCAGTACGGGCTGGATCGCGGCGCTGTCACCGCCGAACCAATACCGGGCGACGGCGGTGGGAACTGGAGCGCACCGATGGTTGTCCATACCGCCAAGGGTAACGAAGAAGCAGTCCGTCGGCTGCTGGAGGCGCTCGCGCCCTATTTTTCCGCGCAGGTGCTGCTGGTGTTCGACGACACTCGAATCAACGAATTGACACTGCGTATCAGGGCGACGCCAGCATTTACCGAAGACGGCCTTGCTGTCTTCCAGTAGCCTCGGGGTGTCCTGCTGCCGGGCACGGATTGCAGAGCCTGGAATTCTCGACTAGCTTTAACAGGCCACGCACGGCGCCGCCCCGCCTGACATCGGCGTTGACCGTGTACTTGAGAAGGAGACAGCGATAGTTGGGCTTCTGCCATGAATGACAGCGAGCAGGAAGATACCGATCTTGCCGCCAAACGCGAATGGATGGTCGAGCACCAGATCGTGCGGCGCGGAATCAGGGACCCGCGCCTGCTTGAGGCAATGCGCCGGGTACCCCGCGAGGAATTTATCCCTGCTGACTTGCGGGAGTTCGCCTACGAGGACAGGCCGCTGCCTATCGCCAGCGGCCAGACGATTTCCCAGCCTTATATCGTGGCACTGATGCTGGAAGCACTGGATCTCGATGCGTCCGACCGGGTGCTTGATGTCGGCACCGGATCCGGCTACGCAGCGGCCTTGCTCGCCGAAATGGTGGCGGACGTCTATAGCATCGAACGGGTAGCAGGGCTCGCTGACAGCAGCCGCCGACTGCTGGAAAAACTGGGCTACCGCAACATCATGGTGATTCACGGGGATGGCTCTGTGGGATGGCCACAGGCCCAGCCCTACAACGGTATCGTGGTGGCGGCCGGCGGTCCGCACGCACCCGAAGCGCTGAAACAGCAGTTGCAAGTCGGTGGCCACCTGGTCATCCCCGTCGGGGAGTCGGGATCTCAGGGGCTGATGCGGATCACGCGCATCGCTGAAGACAAATTCGATCAGGAACAGCTCAGCAGAGTGCGTTTCGTCCCGTTGATCGGGAAAGCCGGCTGGGACGAACATGGGCGTCATGCGAGCACCTCCGACCATCCGGATGATGCACGCGATGGTGGCAGCATGGGCGCGAGGGGCAAGAAGAACCGTCAGCGCGATACCATCGAGTTGCTGGCCGACATAGCGGAGCCCATTGGCAGCGACAGCAAACTCGACAGCCTGCTCGAGCGCATCGGCGACTCCCGCGTGGTACTGATCGGGGAAGCAAGTCACGGCACGTCTGAATTTTACCGGTTTCGTGCACGCATCACCCGGCAATTGATCGAGCGCAAGGGCTTCAATATCGTCGCCACCGAATCGGACTGGCCGGATGCCGCACGCGTGGATCATTACGTGCGCGAATTAACGACGCCGCCGTCGGAATGGCGCGCCTTCGCCCGCTTCCCGGCCTGGATGTGGCGCAACACCGATGTTCAGGAATTCGTCGACTGGCTGCGGCGCCACAATGCCGGCATTCCCACAGTGGATGCGCGAGTCGGATTTTACGGGCTGGACCTTTACAGCATGTACACCTCGATAGAGGAGGTGCTCAGCTATCTCGATTCCATCGATTCCGAAGCCGCCGCCGAAGCGCGCCAGCGTTACAGCTGCCTGATGCCCTGGGAAAAGGATCCCGCCACCTATGGCCGCGCGGTCACCTCCGGACGCCACCGGGAATGCCAGCGCGAAGTCGTCGATATCCTGACTGCATTGATGGAACGCCAGCTGGAGTATTCCGCCCACGACGGCGACAGTTTTCTCAATGCGGTACAGAATGCGCGCCTCGTCGCCAATGCGGAAGAGTACTACCGCAGCCTCTACGATGGCTACGCCGATTCCTGGAACCTGCGCGATACCCACATGTTCGATACCCTGACCTCGCTGCTGGAATATCGCGGGGACAGCGGCAAGATCGTGGTCTGGGAGCACAACTCACATATCGGCGATGCCGCCGCGACAGACATGAGTGCGCGCGGCCAGCACAACGTGGGCCAGCTTTGTCGGCAGGCCTTTGGCGACGATGCCTACCTGATCGGCATGGGCACCCATACCGGGACCGTTGCCGCCGCCAACGACTGGGGGAGACCGATGAAGGTGATGAACGTGACGCCGTCATTGGCGGGGAGTTGGGAGCGCTTGTTTCACGATACCGGGATCCCGGCTTTCATCGCTCCGGTACGCCATCACGCGCCCCGTGAACTGCATCGGCGGCTCGTCGAAGAGCGGCCCGAGCGTGCCATCGGCGTCATCTACCGTCCCCGTACGGAGCGGGCGAGTCACTATTTCCACGCCCGGCTGGGAGACCAATTCGACGAATATGTCTGGTTCGACGAAACCACTGCCGTCACGCCTCTGGGAGAACGGGAACTGGAGGGGGCGCCGGATACCTACCCGTTCGGGCTGTAAGTCAACCATTTCGGGAACGGTGCTCGATCATGGCAGACGCCGACACCCTCCCTGTTCCGGAATACAACGCCGCAAATCTTCATCAATGGCGACCGTATCGGCGGCTATGAGGAATTGAAGGTCCATTTCGGCAAAAAGAGCGCGGCACAGGACGAAGACGCTCCCAGCTACCAGCCGGTCATCGCCGTCTTCACCATGGCACTATTTTTGGCGCTGGCCACCAGCTTCGCCGCCTTTGGTACGCCCTTCACGGTTCGCGGCGTGGAATGGTTTATCGCCATCTCCATCTCTATACTGGCGATCCTGAAGCTGCAGGATCTCTCCAGCTTCTCCAACCAGTTTCTCCAACCAGTTTCTGGGCTACGACCTCCTGGCCCAGCGCGAAGTGCGCTATGCCTACATCTACCCCTTCGCCGAGGCCCTGGCGGGTATCCTGATGATCGCCGGCGCCCTTATCTGGATCGCCGCTCCGGTAGCGCTGGTCATCGGCACGATAGGCGCAGTCTCCGTCTTCAAAGCCGTCTATATCGACAAGCGCGAACTGAAATGCGCCTGCGTCGGCGGCGACAGCAACGTCCCGCTTGGGTTCATATCGCTGACGGAAAACCTGATGATGGTCGCGATGGCAATCTGGATGGTGCTGAAATAGCATTCCCGCGTCCAGACAGTCCGCCTGATGGGCAACGCTGAACAAGGCCAGGATTTTACCAATCTTGAGCAAATGATTGATCAAATCGTCTCGGCCAGCCGGAGTAAAGGACAGGTGCTAGTGGACGACATTATGAACATGGTCGGTCGGCGGTCATTCGGGCCGCTGTTGCTGATGGCCGGCCTGCTGACGCTGGCGCCAATCATCGGTGACATTCCGGGTACGCCCACGGTCATCGGCATATTCGTGTTTTTGCTGGCGCTACAATTACTGCTGGGACGCGACTATTTCTGGCTCCCACACAGGCTAAGGCCGGAGATTTGTCTTGTCCGTTCGGTAGCGCAGTGTACTCGAAGTTCGCCAGATTCTTTTGCGCTGTGTTCGGTAGCGCACCAACGCAGTGCCCCTGCAATGGTACAAAAGCGCTTCAGTAACAGCAGAAGGACGCAGATCATGAACTCTATCATCTGGATTGTAGGTGCAGTCGTCATTGTCGTGTTCATCCTGGGGCTTTTGGGCCTGCGCTAAACCGCGCGAGATCCTCATCCTGCACGGCGTCCGCGACTGGAGGTGACATTGTCGAGTAATAGAATTCTTGCTCTTGTGATGCTTGTAGTGGGCTTGATCCTGCTTTTCTTTGCCTACCAGTCATCCCAGAGCCTGGGCGATCAGGTGACCGAGGCCGTTACTGGTCGCTTCACCGACTCCACCACCTGGTTCCTGCTCCTCGGCGCTGCCGCTACGGCCGCCGGCGTCGGGCTACTGCTGTTCGGTAAATCCGGCGGCAGATAAAGCGGGAATTCGCAACGTCCCGCTGGCTAACAGTCGCCGGTGAGCAATGCGGTTGCATTTGTGTACGCTAGCGCACAGATATACCTGCGACAAGCCTCCATGATGGGCGCCAAACTTACCAGGAGTTAAAGCACCATGAAACTCAACGCAACTATCTTCACCGCACTGCTCGCAGCTACTCTCATGATCACCCTGCCTGGCTGCGACAATCAAGGCCCCATGGAAGAGGCTGGTGAGGCAATAGACGACAGCATCGAAGAAACGGGTGACGCCATCGAAGATGCGACTGATCGCGACTGAGCCTGCCTTGGGGGGCGGCTAACTGCCGCCACCCCGCCGCACCAGGATCGCATCTGCGAGAAAGTCGCTGGCAGACCACCTTCAAGTATCTCGTCCAGCCCCGCAACTCCCAGGGAAATTCGCCCCGAACTACCATCAGCCACGGTGGAGACCGGGCTCGATTCGTTTTCGGGTCTTTTGCATTCACCTACCAGAAAACTGGTTGTCTGCCAGTGGTCATCTGCATGCACTCAGCAGGCAGCCGCCGTGATCGCGTATTACAGCGTACAGCCTACACTGCTGGAGCCATCTCGCCAGGATACGAATGCCGGGATGCCATTTGCTCGGTTCTCCTTCACGGTCTTCCAGGAGTTTTAACCAAGGTACACCTCGACAGTGTGATCCTGGCGGTCATCAACAAGCGGAATGCGGCTGTCAGGCAGCTCGCTACCGTCCAAGATGATCCGGCTTACCGCCCCTGATGTTTCACCGCTGCACCTGACGGTGATGTGGTAGACGGTTTCGCGAAAACGGTAGTGGATCGTATAAACATCCCAGGCGGCCGGAACCCGGGGAGCGATTCGCAGATGATCGACTTCCAGGTGCAGGCCCAGTAGTGTTTCCACGGTCAAGCGGTACATCCAGCCAGCCGCTCCCGTGTACCAGGTCCAGCCGCCACGGCCAGTGTGGGGTTCGACGCCATAGATGTCTGCGCACATGACGTAGGGCTCCACCTTGTAACGTTGAATGGATTCGGGGGTACTGCCGTGGTTAACGGGATTGAGCATGGCGAAAAGCTCCCACGCACGTTCGGTGTCACCCAGCATCGCAAACGCCATCGTGGCCCAGATCGCGGCATGCGTATATTGACCCCCATTCTCGCGCACGCCGGGGATGTAACCCTTGATGTAACCGGGCTCCAGGTCTGATTTGTCAAAGGGCGGGTCGAGGAGCTGGATGATGCGTTTGTCGCGCCGCACCAGGCGCCGGTCCACTGCAGCCATCGCCTGACGGGCACGCAATGTGTCGCCCGCGTTGGAGATGACCGCCCAACTCTGGCTGATTGAATCGATCTGGCATTCATCGTTACTGGCCGAACCCAGCGGTGTGCCATCGTCGAACCAGGCGCGACGATACCAGGCGCCATCCCAGGCCTTCGCCTCAATGTTGCTGTGCAGTTGTGCCGCCTGGGCACTGCATGATCTGGCGAATTCAAGGTCGCCACGGTCGCGCGCCAGGCCGGCAAAGAGCTCAAGATTTTCCACCAGGAACCAGGCCAGCCAGACACTTTCACCGCGGCCTTCCTTGCCGACCAGGTTCATGCCGTCGTTCCAGTCGCCGCAGCCCATCAGCGGCAATTGATGGGCACCGAAACGCAGACCGTGCTTCAGGGCACGCAGACAGTGCTCATACAGACTCGCCGCTTCCGCCGAGCGTTGCGGCTGGTCGTAGTAGGCCTCTTCCTCCGCATACAGCTCACGCCCTTCCAGAAAATGAATGGGCTCATCAAGCACCCCGGTATCACCCGTCGCCAGGACATAGCGGCAGGTGGCATAGGGCAACCACAGGTAATCGTCGGAAAAGTGGGTACGCACGCCCTGACCGCTCGGTGGGTGCCACCAGTGCTGCACATCGCCCTTGAGAAACTGGCGACCAGCGTGGCGGAGCAACTGCTCGCGGACCAGCCACGGCGTCGTGTGGATCAGCGCCATGCTGTCTTGCAATTGATCGCGGAACCCGTAGGCGCCTCCGGACTGATAGTAGCCGCTGCGACCCCACAGCCTGCATGACATGGTCTGGTAGACCAGCCAGCCGTTGGCCAGCACGTTCAGGGCGGGATCGGGCGTGTCCACCTGGACCGCGCCCAGCGTCCGGTTCCAGTGCTCCCAGACTGTTTCGAGTGTCTGTCGCGCGCCCGCACGCCCGCCATACTGCTGGATGAAATGCCTTGCCTCGTCAGTGTTGCTGGCGGCACCGAAAACGAACACGATCTCGCGCTCTTCACCGGCGTCGAGTTCGACTCGGGCCTGGATCGCGGCACACGGGTCGAGGCCGGCCCCGGTCCTGCCCGACAGGCGCTTCCTGCGCATCGCAGCCGGACTGGTGAGCGAGCCATTGCGGCCAATGAACTCGGTACGACTACCGCTCATCGACCGCTCGCGCTCGCTGACGTGGGCGAACACCACCCGGTTGGCGCATTCGCGACCGTAGGCATTGCGGGCAAACAGCGCGCCACTGTGCGGATCGACTTCGGTGACAATATGCATCAGGTTGGCGTGACGCCACTCCCCGAGCACCAACTCCCAGTAACCGGTGAGCGACAGACTGCGTGCACGCTGTGACTGGTTCCGTAGTTTTACCACCAGGAACTTAACCGATGCGTCCATGGCAACATAGGTGTAGAGTTCCGAGTCGATCTCGGCCTCATGGTGTTCGAAAACGCTGTAGCCGAAGCCGTGCCGACAGACGTAGCCGGAGTCGCCGCGGGCAGGCAGGGGAGTCGGTGACCAGAACGCGCCGGTTGCTTCGTCACGGATGTAGAGAGCCTCACCGCTGCTGTCCGCAATCGGGTCGTTATGCCAGGGGGTCAGGCGGAATTCGTGCGCGTTTTCAACCCAGGTGTAGGTGCTGCCGCTCTCGCTGACGACGGTGCCGATATGCGGGCTGGCGATCACGTTGACCCAGGGCGCCGGCGTGGTTTGTCCGGGTTCGAGCATGACGACATACTCGTGACCGTCAGGCGTGAAACCTCCGACACCGTTGCTGAAGACCAGATCACGGGGCATCAGCGGAGCAACGGGTTCGAAGACAGCCTGCTGTGAAGACTCCAGAAGGTCCGATACCCGTTCTTGAGATACGCGACGATCCACCTGCTCAATCAGTGTTTCAGCGGTGTCGCTGAAGACAATGCGGGCAACCGTCTGCAAAAGCACGCGTTCATCCTCGGAAAGCTCTTCGGCACGGCGCACGAAGATGCCGCCCGGTTTGTCGATCACCTGTGCTTCGGATCCCATATTGATCAATCCCACGATCCGGTCCTGAAGCTCCGCCCGATAGCCGGAGAAATCCTGGTTGACGATCACCAGGTCTGCGGCCAGACCCTTCATGCGCCAATAGGCGTGCGCCTGCAGCACCTGCTTCACCAGATCGATACGCTTGAGATCACCGATCTGAAGCAGGACGATGGGCAAGTCTCCGGAGATGGCAAAGCGCCACAATCCGGACTGACCCAGCTGGTTGCGGGCGATGATCTCCGGCGCGGCACGGCGCAGGCCATTGCCGTAAATGACCGAGTTGGCCAGGCGGCCAAAAACCTGGGCATCGGCCTCGGTGGCGTTGAGGTGACGCAGCACCTCCTGGCTCTGGAACCAGGCCATCTCGAATGCGCGCTCGACGAAGTGGCGGTCGCAGTACTTCTCCAGCAGGGCCAGTGCAGCTTCGCGTGTGTCCGCGACCCCGGAAATGATCTGCACACTCGCTGACTCGTCAGGCAACAAGGTAAGCGTGCTGCGAATCGCCACGCAAGGATCGAGTACCGACCCCTGCGTATTCGACAGCGCCAAGGAGTGAGCTTCGCTGTCCAGCACCAGGGGATTGGCGGCGGTGCGACCGCGCCCGAGGAAGCGGGCGCGGTCGGTCTCGTAGGACGGTTCGTCCGCAACCGCGCCCGGTGCGGCGAGCAGGTGGAACATCCACGGTACCTGTTCCCCCGGTGTACGCGGGCGTCGGGTACAGAGAATTGCCTGCTGCCCGGGCAGAATCTCGGTCTGTACGAAGAGATTGCTGAATGATCGATGTGCAAGGTCGGCGCTCAACGGCGCCAGCACCACTTCCGCGTAGCTCGTCACTTCGATATGGCGGGTACGCGAAGACTGGTTGGTGAGCTTGACGCGACGGATCTCGACATCGTCTTCCGGGGACACGCTGATCTCGGTATGCGCCTCGATCGCGTGGTCGCGGCGCCGGTATTCCGCGTGTGCCTGGACAAAAATCGCCTCGTAGTAATCTGCCGGACGCAGGGTCGGCTGGTGCGCCGTCGACCAGTACTTGCCGTTGTCGCGGTCGCGCAGGTAGATAAAGGTGCCCCAGTTATCCGAGGTGGCGTCCTCACGCCAGCGGGTGACGGCAAGGTCACGCCAGCGGCTGTAACTGCCACCTGCATGGGTCGCCATGACATGATAGCGACCATTCGACAACAGGTGGACTTCGGGGAGGCGCGTGGCGGGATCCGTGAACACGCGCATTGTCGCGCCGGCTTCCGCGCTGGGCGGGTGAGCGGCTGCGGTGACCTCGGCCGCGTGCGGATGCAGGGTGTCACCCTTCTTCGGCACCCGCTCCTGCAACAGCAACTCGGTTGCCCGTGCCTGCGGATCGGACATGAAGCGCCGCTGCATCGGTTGCTCGAACAGTACATGTGCAAAGGCCAGCAGACTCATGCCCTGGTGGTGCGCCATGAAGGTCTGCACGATGGCATGTTGCTTGCCCCGCGGTACGCGCGAGGGCGTGTAGTCGATTGCCTCGTAGAAGCCATAGGCGCCGAGGAATCCCTGCCCGGCCAGCACCTCCAGGTTGCGGCAGGCTTCCCGCGGCATCACTGTCAGCGCAAGCGCGCTGGCGTAGGGCGCGATTACAAGGTCGTCACCCAGTCCCCGCTTGAAACCGAGGCCGGGCACGCCGAATGCACGGTACTGGTAAACCTGGTTGGCATCAGTGGCATTGTAGCAGGATTCGGATATTCCCCAGGGTACTGCGCGCTGCCGGCCGTATTCCATTTGCCGCGAGACGGCGGCCTTGCACGTCTGCTCCAACAGCGTATTTGCATAGCTGGGCATCATGAGCTGCGGCATGAGATACTCAAACATCGAGCCGCTCCATGAAATCAGGCTGACGTCGCCACCGTGACTGGTCAGCAGGCGCCCGAGCGCAAACCAGTGCTTCTGTGGTACCTGCCCCTGCGCGACAAGCAGGAAACTCGCCAGGCGTGCTTCTGATGCCAGCAGGTCGTAACAGGCTGAATCGCGGCGCCGTTCGCCGACGTCGTAGCCAATGGAAAGCAGGTCACTGCCGCCATCGTAAAGAAATTCAAAATCCATTTCCGCCAGAACACGGCAACGATTGATCAGGTTGTCGACGGTATCGAGCTGTATTTGAGCAACTTCGCTCTGTGTGCCTGCCAGCTCCACCCGGCTCGGGAGCGTACTACCCTGCCACAACTCCGGCTGCAGCGATGCAAATTCGTCGCGCAGCGCACAAAATTGCTGATCAAATGCCCGTGTCCAGTAAACCAGCTCGCTGGCGGATTCGATATCCACCGGCAGCCAGGCAGACAACGTACCGCCTGAGTGCTGTATCTGGTCCAGCGCGCTGACGGCGGCAGCCAGAGTCTGCGGCGAACCTTCGAACGTAAGCGCGCGCAGGGTATCCTGCAGCACGCGAATTCTTTCCGCCAGTTCTGGCGCTGCTGCACTTCGCGCCTCCCCGGCCAGTACCTGCAGAGTGTCCTGCAGGCCTTGTAGCGCACTCGGTGACAGGACCGGCTGGTGTTTAAGCTCGGCCAGGCCCGCCTGCAGAGTGAGCAGGCTGCCGGCAAGGTTACCGCTATCCACCGCCGAGATGTATCGCGGGTGAAGCGGTTGCAACGTGCGGGTGTCGTACCAGTTGAAGCAATGGCCGCGATAGCGCTCCAGCTTCTCCATCGCGGCTAGCGTATTGCCGATACGGTGCAGACACCCCCCGGCAGTGAGATAACCAAAATCCACCGCCGCCAGATCAGCCAGTAGCGACATGCCGATGTTGGTAGGGGAGGTACGCGAGGCGATGGCCGCGGCCGGCCAGGCCTGGAAATTGTCGGGCGGCAGCCAGTTGTCATCCGCGCCGACGAAATCCTCGAAGTAGCGCCAGGTACGGCGAGCCGCGGTCCGCAGGAAGACTTGTTCTTCAGCATTCAAGGCCGGCGTGGGTGCGACCAGCGGCCGGCTGATCCACCAACCGACAACAGGCGCCAGCAGCCATAGCAACAGGATGGGCCCAGCAAACAGCCACACGCCAGGCTGGCTCCCGGCTACAATCAAGGCCAGGCCCAGCCCTGTCGCGAGAAGCGGAGCGAGCCACATCTCCCGGAGAAAATCAGTCAGCGATCTGGCCGCGTTGCGGCGCGCGTAGCTGGGTAATTGCCACAGCAACAGGCCTCTCCGCGTAAACGGCATGCGCGCAGCGGAACACACAATAGCGCCCAGGGCAATCCGGCTGTCATAGGGCAGAAAAACCAGGTTCAGGATGGCGAGCGCCAGCGGACGGCCCGCGGATTTTCCGGTCATGCTCAGGTGGGCCAGCCAGTCACGCTCGTCGGGTTTCCTGATCAGCTCAACCACTGTGGACAACAGAGTGGGCAGGAACACTATCGCCAGGACCACCAGAGTCCACACCCAAGCCACGCCCGAGTTCCAAAGCCACCCTCCAGCCAGCAGGACGACCAGCGCCGGCGGCACCAGGCTACGTCGCAGATTGTCGAAAATCTTCCATAGCGACAGGGCTGACAACGGATTCGCCTGCCGCTGCGGCCTGGCGCCATCCATGCCAGGAGGGCCCGGGACGCGCGGCAGTAGCCAGCCGGCCAGCTGCCAGTCACCGCGGATCCAGCGGTGGCGACGGCTCGCCTCTATGACAATACTGGCCGGGTGCTCCTCGATAAGATCGACGTCAGTCACCAGCGCCGAACGCGCGTAGCCACTTTCAAGCAGGTCGTGACTGAGGATGAGGTTCTCCGGAAAACGCCTCTCGACAGCCTGACGAAATGCATCGACGTCGTAGATACCCTTGCCGATGAACGAACCTTCCCCAAACAAATCCTGGTAAACATCCGAGACCTCGCGCGTGTAGGGGTCGAGACCTGCGTCACCCGCGAACAGTCTGGTAAAGCGCGACTGGCCGGCACTGGTCAGGCTGATCGAAGCGCGGGGCTGCAGGATCGCATAGCCTTCAACGATGCGACCCCGGGCGGCGTCGTAGACTGGCCGGTTGAGCGGATGCGCCAGGTTACCAACCATGGCGCGTGCCGCGTCGCGCGGGAGCTGGGTATCAGCGTCAAGGGTAATGACAAACTGGATCGAGCCGAAAATGGATTGATCGCCTACGATCTCTGAGAAGGCCGTATGCGCACCGCCGCGAAGCCGGGCGTTGAACTGCTCGAGCTTGCCACGCTTGCGCTCGTAGCCCATCCACACGCGCTCAACCGGATTCCACATCCGTGGGCGGTGCAATAGATAGAAGACGCAAGGGCGGTCGTCCTGGTAAGTTTTGTTGAGCGCCTCGACAGCGGCGCGTGCGTGGGCAAGCAAGGCGCCGTCATCCGGCAGGGTTTGCTCTGGAGCGTCAACAAAATCCGACAGCAGGGCAAAGTACAGATTCGGATCGCGATTACCGAGATAACGTATCTCAAGGGCATCGACCAGATCATCAATCTCCGACCGACTGCCCAGCAAGCAGGGAACGATAACCATGCTGCGGTGAACCTCGGGAATACCCTCGGCAAAGTCCAGGCGTGGCAATGCTCGTGGCGGTATGAGCAGCGTGATCGCCATGTTTTCCAGAGCCCCCCCCAGCGCCGAAGCGCCAATCAGGGCGACAATCGCAAAAAACCAGTACCGCCAGTCATGCACCACGAAGCCACCGAGCGCATATAGCAGACTCGCCGTCGTGAGCAGCGTCAGCACCAGGATGGTGCCAAGATACACGGGCAGGCGAACATGCCGGCCCACCCGTTTCAGGCGGTTTGTCACTGTCAGACGGCAGCCGACCGCCCGCTCCAGACGCCGGCGCCCCCGATCGATCAGGTAGTACCCGACATGCGCGCTACGGTGGCCCTGGCCCGATTGCGCGGCAGCTGCCTGTGCGAGAACAATAGCTTCGCGTGCCACTGCCATCTCGCTACACGTGCTGATCCTGGCCATGTCCTCGATGACATGCCGGTAGCGGTCGCGGGTAGGGAAATCCTGGCGAGGGTGTTTACCTGACGGATCTTCACGCAAGATCTTTTCAACCACGCTGAGCGACTCGACGAACTGCTTCCAGTCCATGCTGCCGATGAAGCGCAGGCTGCCGATGCTGTTGGCAATGGAGATCTGATTGGCCGCGGCTGTACGCCCGGCCACCTCCGACAGCTCCGTGGCAGTTACACCCTGCTCATGCAATTTCTGTTCGACCCAGGCCTGCACAAAGGCCATGGCCGGCCCCTGGGCCTGCAGCCGGTCGTAAAATTCCTCTACAAAGGGTGCAGTGAGCGGAACATCGGCATGGGCAAACTCGGCCAGCAACTGGATCAATTGCTTCGGATCGTTTTCGGCCGCGACGAGCATGCGGTCAGCCCAGGTAATGGCCACATCGCGCTCTTCGCGCCTTTGCGCGATGCGCACACCCACCCGGCGCAGGTTTTCCAGCAGCGCCAGCTGCAGCATGATGGGAAACGCCCACAATTCGCCCAGCTTCAAGGGTTCAATGGTCTGAAAGGCGGCGACGAATTGGGTCACGTTATCGCTGTCGACCCGACCGTCCATGTGGGAAATCAGCTCCAGCGCCAGGTCGTAAATACGGGGGAACCCAGCCAAGTGACCAGTAGCCAGACGTGGCAACTGCCGGCTGTAGCCGCGCGGGAGATGTCGACGCGCCTGGCCAATCTGTTGCTCGATCAGATAGAAATTGTCGAGCAGCCAGGCTTCGGTCGGTACGATCCGCTGGCCCGGCGCAGCGGCTGCCGTGACGACATCGTAGGCCGCAAGCAGAACCCGTGCGTTGTCCGCCAGCCGCGGCAGCAATCTGTCCGCGCCCGGGTGCGGGTTGATTCTATACCGACCTGCCAGGTTGACCGCGTGACGCTTGAGTTGCTCAATACTGAACAACTCCGCACGCAACAAATCGGTATTCCGGGGGTGGTCTTGAGCCTTCCCTGCGCGTGCCGAGAACCTGAACGTCGTGATGGTTATGACACACTCCCTGGCAAGCCCTTGACGGTCACCTCAGCATTGGTCGTATGACCACCTACCGACCATGATCACCGCCAATAACAGCATGATTCTGGAGACCGCGACCGTCTGTACGGTCGCGCACATTCGCAGTAATACCACTGCGCAATCCGACTACCGGATAGCCAGGGGCGACGCTTGCGCCGTGTCAAAAACCGTGTCGCAAAATCAAGTGCCGTCCATCCTGGAAATCAGGCCCGCGAGATCGTCGGCGTGTTCCTCTTCGGTCGCCAGGATAGCTTCTATCATGCGACGGGTCACCGGGTCATCATTCCCAAGGTACTCGGCGAACTCCCGGTATGATTCGATCGCGATGCGCTCCGCTATCAGATCCTCCTTGATCATTTCGGTTACCGAAGTGCCTTCCTTGTACTCCGCATGGCTGCGTGAGGTCAGGCTGTCGGGATTGAAGTCCGGTTCCCCGCCGAGTTGGGTGATGCGCTCGGCAATCTGGTCTGCGTGCTGCTGTTCTTCGTGAGCATGCTCGAGAAACTCCTGCTGCGCGCCCTGGGCGTTAAAACCAGACGCCATATAGTAGTGTCTCTTGTAGCGCAACACGCAAACCAGTTCTGTTGCCAGCGCTTCATTCAGGACTTTCAGAACAGTTTCGCGGTCCGCGCTATAGCCTGACGTCACAGCACCTTCCTCGATGTGCTTTCGTGCCCGCTCACGAAGGGTTTTCACATCGGACAGAAATGGCTGGTCGGACATGAGGATACCTCCCTGGAATTGACAACATGTCATCAGGGTAGACAGGCTGGACAGAATTCGCAACCGGCGCTCCGACAGGTGTTTCTATGCCGGTTGCAAGCCTGCTGGACGATAATTTCGATAGTTGAGAGCTTGTGTTACGGCATGTATGTCTCTCCGCAGATCGCTGGCCAGGCGATACTGCAGATCCCGCGGATGTATACCGATCCGCAGTGGCAGCCGCGCCTGGGCGGCGCGCAGGCGTTGATAGCGATTGAAGGCGCGCAGGAATACAGCCCGCGATGGCATGTCCGCTTCATAACCTGTCAGCGGAAGTTTTTCGAACAGATCGCTGTCGCTGTGATAAACACCGCCCAGGGTTTCATACTGGCTAAACGGCAATGCTTGCAACAGGGACCTGTCGATATTGCCCATGGCCCAGGCTGGAGGCACATACAGTGTTGGATTGTCCAGGCCCTGATCAGCAAACCAGTCATGGCAGCGCGCCATGAGGGCATGTATCTGTGAGCTATCCAGAGACAAATGCTCGGCCACGTCGCGGGACAGGACCCGACTGTGCAGATGATGATAAAGGCTCCTCGGCTTGCTGCAATGATGCAGCCAGCCATGGCCGGCGAGCTGGTACCCCTGGTGTTGCTGTGCATGCAACCAGGCAATATCCGACTGGGTCCAACTGCGACCGGGGACTATCAGCAGGGTGATGCGATCCGGTGGTATGCGGCCGAGCTCCTGCAACAGCTTGTCGACCGCAACCAGTGCCTCAGGCATGACATCGTGAATCGATATCAGCGCCGAGTGAATAGGGTGGTGCGTCGACATTGCCGTTCCCTGGGGGTCATTCCGTGGCAAACCTTCGCAGCAAGGCAAATGTGGCGGAGCGCGCCGGCCTGGGCAGATAGCGCTGCTGCAGGGCCGTATGCTCCAGAACATTCAGCCAACTCTGGATGGCGTCACCGTTAAGGCGGCATGCCGCGTTGCGGGCATGCTCGGCGATGCTTTGCCGCTCCCAGTATGGCAGGGCCTCAATGCGTTGCAGTGCGCTGGACAACGTCTCTTCCGGGGACAGCGTGAACAGGCCCCTTGCCAGCGCCGGCCACTGGTTTATACCGCAGGCGAGCGTAGTCAGAACCAGGCGCTGACGGGCCATGGCCTCCAGCGCCACGGTGCCGAAGGCTTCTACGGAAGAAGGCAGGATCAACAGGTCATTGTCATTCAGGTGCTGCAGCACCTGGTCGCGACTCAACCATCCGGTGAAGATCAGGTTGGGTAGTTCGGCTGCCTTTTGACTGACGAGCCTGCGTTGCGGTCCATCGCCAACGATTTCGAACACAAGATCCGGTCGTTGCTCTGCCAGCTCCAGAAAACGGCCAATATTTTTTTCCGCTGCCAGGCGGCCGACAAACATGACGCGCTGAATCTTTCGCCGAATGGCAGTGACCGGATGATAAACAAAGCTGTGAGCTACCGGGGTGGGCACCAGGCGTGGATTGATCGCACCGATGCCGCGGGCGTGCTCGACCATCGATTGACTGATGGTAATGACTGATGAACTGCCGCGGAACATCCTTATATTGAGCAGCTGCAGAAGGCTACCGACAGGACCCGCCAACAGCGGATGCCAGTATAGACTGACCATGGCGCGATAATCACTCTGGTGAGTGACGCAAACAGGGATGCCGAGTTTTTTCCCAATCCAGTAGCCAGCCAGCGAAAAGAACCCGGGGCCGGGGACGATGATGACATGCGGCTTCATTGCCAGCGCCAGTTGTGTCAAGGCACGCATCCTGGGCAGGTAAAGCCGCTGGGTGGCGTCACCGGGCATTGGAATCGATGCTCCCTGGCATGGGTGCGGTGCTTCGATGCCCGGCGCTACCAGTTCAACACGTGCAATTTTTTCGTGGCCTTCAAGATGGGCCACCAGATCCTGGAAATAGGTGCCGACACCATTGCGACCACAAATGGCATCGACGACAAACAACAGACGCAATTTATCAGTAATCATCACCTGCCGTTATATGCACTTTCTGTTACAAAAGTGTGACTATCGCGATCTTGTCGCCTCCGTGGAGGCGGGTAACCGAAGCGCAGATAGACAGAATCAAATGCATTCAGCAAACGCTCCGGCGAAAAACCCAGTCCACCCAGCGAGTAATCATGCCGGCTGCGATAGTGTCGCGCCCTCTCGACTTCGGGCGCCAGCGCTCGCCGGTACGCATCGGAGAGAGGCAACTGAAGACACTGGTAAAGCCGTTGCAGTGTGGCCAACGGTGCCTGCGACAGAGCTTCCATGGTGACAAAGGCGTGCTGTGCAGGCGGCAGTGCCGGCAAAACCTGCAGCAGGTGGTGGCAATAGAACTGCATCAGCTCGGTCAGGTGCTCGCGCCAGTAGCTGGTGTCGGCACGCGGATCAATCGCTACCGCCACATTCAGCATCGAGCTGACCTGGGATGGCACGGCGTCGGTCGGATTGCGGAAGCAGGCGATAAAACGGGCATCGGGAAAGGTGCGCGCCAGGCCTGCTACCATCGGGCTGAAAGAGGGATTTTTGCTGAGATAGGTCTTGTCCGGGCCACGGCAGTAGAGGTGGCGCTGGACCAGCCTGCGATAAAAGCCCAGAATACGCGCCTGTTCTGCAGCGGGAAGATCGCGATCGAAATGCGCGAGATGCCAGAATTGCTGCCGCGGGAACAGCAATACCAACAGGAAACAGCCCCCCGCCGGCAGCAGGCCAAGAAAGTCCTCTTCCGGCGCTTGCAGACCGGTCTTGTGTACGTCGTCCAGCCAGGTGAGCAGCAAACGTTCTGCGCCGTAGACCACCCGGCCGAGGGGACGGCCGATCAAGGCATCCAGGCGACCCAGGCCGCCCCAGAAACGCCTTTGGACAATGGACGGCGCAAAGATCAGTTCCCACAGCACGGCAGTGGTGAAACGGTCCTCATCGAGCGCCAGCAGGTGGTGCAGAAATGTGGTACCGCTGCGCGGCATGCCGACCACAAAAACCGGCTGCCTGACGACAACTTGCCGGTATCCCGGAAACAGCCAGTTGTCCAGGTACAGGCAGATGGCATTAATGACTTGCAACAGGATGAACAGGGGCCAGAACAAGCACAATATCAACCAGCGTCGCAGCGCGAGCCGCCGCCGGTGGAAACCTTCGGTTGAGTTCCAGCCAGTGAGCAGCAGCGACAGATAGAAACCCAGAGCGTACGTCACGTCAGTGAGCTGGTTCCATGGCCAGTCATGACACTCAGGTTACCAACCCAATGTGACGAAAAGGTGACTACCGATTGCCTTCCCTGCCCCCGGCCTGACCCGCATCCATAGTGGGTATTGTCAATATTGAAATTCCGCATGACGAGATCCAAACCTCGCACCGGTGGATAGCGGCAGGGGCTCATCAAGACTTCTATTGCGGGGTCTCTCCAGGCACATCCGGCAAACGCCCCACATGCAACAATTCCACCAACCAATAGCGCACATGCTCCCGCCCCACCAGCGGCTCAATCGCGCCGATAATTCGTTCATGCTGTTCGGGCGAGTGGAGAATCTCGAAACGGCTGAAGCGGCGTGCGCCAGCGACCTGCTCGGCGACGTCGAAGTGGCTGTGCTCGCGACTGAAACCCGCCGCTTCCACAGCGCTGAAGCCCGAGAGACCATCCAGTGTCATTAGCACGTCTACCAGATCATCGTGCAGACGCCCGGGAACCAGTAACACCATCAGCTGCAAATCACTCATGCTGGCGACGCCCCCAATACTGGTAGAACACGGGCAACAGAAACAGCGTTGTAACCGTTGAAGTCACCAGTCCACCGACCACTACAATGGCCAATGGCCGCTGCACCTCCGCGCCCGGCCCTGTGGCAAACACCAGGGGCAGCAACCCGAAAATCGCCGTGGTCGCTGTCATCAGCACGGGTCGCAGGCGCTGGGTTGCGCCGCTGACAATGCGCTTTGACAGCTCGGCGCGCAGGTGCCATTGCTGCTGGAAATAGCTCACCATAACCACGCCGTTGAGAACGGCGACCCCAAGCAAGGCGATCAGGCCCACGGATGCGGGCACGGACAGATATTCTCCGCTGGCAAACAGCGCGATCACGCCGCCCATCAGGGCAAAGGGCACGTTGCCCAGTATGATCCCCGCCAGTGCCAGCGACCGGAACGTGGCGAACAGGATTATCATGATCAAGAGAAGTGCCACCGGCACTACCAACAGCAGGTTCCGCGTGGCCCGCTGCTGATTCTCGAACTCGCCACCATACTCAAGGCGGTAGCCCGCAGGCAAGGGCACCTCCCGCGCCAGTACCTCACGCAGATCCTCGACCAGGCCGACCACATCCCGTCCCTGTACATTCAGCGTCACGATCCCGAACCGGCTACCGCGCTCGCGCTCTACAACCAACGGCCCTTCCGCGTAACTGATGTCGGCAATATCCCCCAGCGTTGCCAGCTCACCGTCTGGCAGCACCACGACGCGCTGTTCAAGATCGGCCACCGTCGCTGGAGCCGCTACGGATTCAGACCCCGATGCCAGGGTTACCGGTGTGCGCTGGCGCCCTTCCCGCACCTCGGAGATGGCTGTGCCCTCTATCTGTGTCTTCAGATAATCCGCCAGACCCGCGGCGGTAAGACCGTGGCCGGCGGCCAGCTGCGGCTGTACCCGCACATTGAGAAACTTGCCACCCTCGGTGACCGAGGCCTGCACGTCCACGGCGCCCGGGAGTTCGCGCGCGATCTCGGCAACTCGCGGTACAAGCTCCGCCAGCTGCGCGAGGTCTTCGCCAAACAGCTTGATGGTCACATCGCCGCTGCTGCCGGTGAGCATCTCGGAGACACGCATCTGAATGGGCTGGGTAAAATTGATATTCATGCCCGGAAATCCTGTCAGTACCGCGCGCACCGCGCTCTTCAGTTCGTCCTTGCCGTCCATGCGCCAGGAATCCTGTGGCGCCAGTTCCATGAAAACGTCGGTCTCGTTCAGGCTCATCGGGTCAAGGCCCAGTTCGTCGGAGCCGGTGCGCGCGACGATCTGCCGTATCTCCGGCACCGCCGCCAGCAGCGCAATTTCGATCTGCTTGTCCAGCTCTACTGAAGCCGCAAGCGATATGCTGGGGGACTTCTCCAACTGCACGATCACGTCGCCCTCATCCAGCACCGGCATGAAGGTCTTGCCGATCAGTGCCAGCAGCAGCGCACTCAGCGCCAGCAACCCGCCCACCGAGAGCAGCAACCAGCGCGGACGCGCGAGAGCGCCGCCAAGCATCTGCGCATAGCTCCCCTGCAGACGCTGCATGAACTGAGGCATGGCAGCAGTGCGGTCGCTCAGCAGCAGTGACGCGGCCACCGGGATCACGGTGAGTGCGAGCAGCAACGCCGCAATCATGGCGTACACTATGGTCAGAGCGACGGGGGTAAACAGCTTGCCCTCAAGACCGCTCAGAGTCAGCAGGGGAGAGAACACGATAATCACGATCAGGGTCCCGGACACCACCGGTAGCGCCACCTCGCGTACAGCGCGGTAGATCACGTGCAGCCGCGGTTGCCCGCGGGTATTGGCCAAGCGTGTCACAGTGTTCTCCACCACTACCACTGACGCGTCCACCAGCATGCCGATGGCGATTACCAATCCGCCCAGACTCATGAGGTTTGCCGTGAGCTGTGTCACTGACATGAGAAAAAATGTCGCCAGGGCCGCCAGCGGCAGCGACAGCGATACCACCAGCGCGGCCCGCAGATTGCCGAGGAACACCGCCAGCACGGCCACCACCAGGACGATTGCCTGGAACAGGGCACTGGACATGGTGCCGATAGCGGTGCTGATCAGGCGTGCCCGGTCGTAGAACACGTTGATTTCCGTACCGGGCGGCAGCGTGTTTTCGAGGGCGGCCAGGCGCTCCTTGACGCCGGCCACGACGGCACCAGTGTTGCTGTCCCGCAAGGCAATCACCAGGCCCTGTACCGCTTCCTCGCCATCCCGGGTCACGGCGCCATAGCGAGCCAGGTGCCCGATCTCCACATCGGCGACGTCGCGCAGCCGGTACACGCCAGCTGGCCCGGCACTGACCACCACGTCGCCCAGTGCCCGCAGGGAGTCGATGCGGCCCTCTACCCGCACCACAAGCACATCATTGCCGAGCAGAATGCGCCCGGTCCCGGCATTCAGATTCTGTCCAGCGATGGCTGCCTCGATAGCGACCATGTCCAGGCCCAGCGCCGACAGCTCTGCCGAGCGCGGTGTCACCTGGAAGGTTCTGGCATAGCCGCCCAGAACGTTCACATCGGCAACACCATCTACCGTTCGCAGTGCCGGCCGGATATCCCACTCCAACAGGCGGCGTCTTTCCATCAGGGACAGCTGCGGATTCTCCACCGTGAACATGAACATCTCGCCCAGAGGTGTGCTCATGGGTGCCAGACCACCCTCAACTGCAAAGGGCAGATCATCGAGGATGCCGGCGAGGCGCTCATTGACCTGCTGCCTGGCCCAGTAGATGTCGGTGCCCTCGACGAAATCCAGGGTAATGTCGGTGATCGCATACTTGGTCGTAGAACGCAGCATGGCCTGGCGCGGGATACCCAGCAGCTCGGTCTCTACCGGATAGGTTACCTGCTGTTCGATTTCTTCCGCGGTCATGCCGGGCACCTTGAGGATGACCTTGACCTGGGTCGGCGAGATGTCTGGATAGGCATCCACCGGCAGCAGCAGCCAGGCGCGTATACCCAGGGCGACTAACAGCACCGCAAGGACACAGACGAAGAGTCGCTGCGTCAGCGAAAAGCGTACCACCTGGTTCAGCATGTCAGTCGCCGCCCAATCCCAGCAGAACACCCTGCACGGCGCTCACGGAGGTCACCAGCACGGCGGTATCCGCCAGCTCGCTGTCGGCCGTCACGGCGTAGTCATCGCCCACCGGCAGCAACAGGGAAACAGTGACCGCCTCAAGGGCAGCGCCGCGCCGCACCAGCACCTGCGCCTCGCCGTCCCGGGTGAATACCGCCGAACGTGGTACCGAATAGGCGGCCTGCCGATACAGGGGGCGGGCGCTGACCGTGGCGTTCAGGGGCAGATCACAGTCAGCGGATATCGGCTCACTCCAGGCCGTGAGGAAAAACCCTTCAGCGACGTGATCGAGTCGGGCAAGCGGCAGGCGACAACCCGGCAGCACCAGCGCCACCAGATCATCTGCTGAGGCCATCGGCACACGCGCCCGCAACTGCAGCGCAGTCGCAGCCAGGAAACCGGCCAGTTCAGTGCCGGCTACCAGGCGCTCCTGGGTGTCACGATATTGAATACGGCCATCGATGGGCGATAGAAGCGTAATCGAATCGCTGTTGTCAGTCGACTCCTGCACCAGCTCCTGGAAGTGCCGCATATGCTCGTACTCGAGCTGCAACTCCAGATAGCGATCGACAATGGCTAGCCACTGACCTTCCTGCAAGGCTCTCTGCCGATAGGATTCGCGACTGCGCTGATAGCGGTCTTTCGCGGCCTCGTAGCGGGTCTCCAGTAGCGAATACTCCAGTAGCAGGTGGTGTATCTCTGGGCCCTGCAGAATCACGAAAGGCTGGCCCGCACGCACCACTTCGCCATTGCCGACCAGATAAGAGGCGCGGCGAACATCCCGCGGCAGGCCAATACGATACATGGCGCTGCCGGGGTGGGTGACGCGAGCCTGTACCGCCGGTCCCGGTACTTCATCCAGCTGCTTTACGGTCGCAAACTTCAGCTCGAGATCCCCAAGATCGGTGATCGCAACGCGTGCACTCCCGGCCTCCGCCGCCGACAGCGCCGAGAACAGCCCGGCGCACAGCAGCACATGAATATACCGATTCACAAAGGGTACCCCGCAGCCTGCCGCTGCAGCGCGGCGTTTCGATGTATTTGTGATTTGATCAGCGCCAGTTCGCCGCGGCGGTCCAGAACGTCCAGCAGACGGCGCAGGACCAGTTCCGCCTCGACTTCGTTGCTCGCGCGCAGGGAGAGAAGCTGCGCTTCGATCTTTTCACCCAGGAGTGCCGATTCCTGCAGTAACCGCTGTCGTGTCTGCAAGCGCTCCGCGTCGCTGCGCAGGGCCTGCCAGTCGCGCCGGATCTCAAGACGCGCTTGGTCGCGCTGCAGAATGAAGTCACGCTGTGCGGCAGCTTTCTGACTTTCGACACCTCGATGACGCACCTCCACAAGACCCAGCGGGACATCCACCGCCAACCCGAACTGTCGCTCGTCCTGACCAGGCCCGGAGAAATCGCGTGCAACCAGAGCCAGGTTCCAGTTTGCCGCACGAGGATCGGCAAGACCTGCCAGCAAACGCTCCTGCTCGCGCTTCGACTCCAGCAGCACGAGACGAGGATGGATATCGTAGCGTGGCTGCTGGGGAACCGGCACGGGCTCTGAAATATCCGACGGCACTGCAGGCAGACCGGTGAGGGAGCCAAAACGCAGCGCCGCTTCGCGCAGCGCGGCCTGGTGATCTGACAGTAACAGCTCGGCATCCAGCCGCTCCTGACCCGCCAGCAACACGGCATACTCGGAGACGGTGCCAGCCTTTACCTGCAGTTTCGAGCGCGACTCCAGCTCCGCCAGCAACTTCACCCGTTCCCGGGCCTGACTGATCTGCACTTGAGCCAGCCGATGCGCCCATACCGCTTCCCGGATCAAGCCGGAAAAGTACCAGGCCCGGTAGACCGTGCTGGCCTCGCTGAGGCGCACCTCCAGGCCAGACAACGACTCATCCAGCCGATGCCGAAGGCCGGATTTCAATGGCAGGTTCAGCGACAACTCGGTCTCGTCGGCGCCCTGGTCAAGGTCGCTCTGAACATGAAGTGCGGACAGCACCGGCAAATCGCCCAACAGACTCATGCCCGCGGCCACATCCACACTCTCGCTGTGGCCGGCGTCCTGGAAAGCCAGCGTCGCCGACAGCACTTCGCCGAGGCTCATGTCGCTGGCCTGCTGGGCCGCACCCGTTCCTGCCACCAGCAGACAGGCAGCAAAGGCCAGGGGGTTCATCAATTTGCTGGACATCAGCCACCATTACCTCAGGTTATTGTGTATTCTAACGGCTTTGTACCTTTGTGCATCCTGCACATGTCCCGCGAAGGCGCTTCTGGTACATTTGCCCGATAACTGTAACCTGCTGTTATTGCGAGGTTTTTTTGAAAGACCGCCTGATCGCCACCCTCCTGGCTTGCATTGTCCTGCTGAAGCTTGTCGATGTCATTTTTGATGCCGATCTCGGTGTGCCCGCCTGGCACCTGCTGCAGGAATGGGTCCTGTTGCTGCTTTCCGCGACAGGCTTTGTCTACCTCCTGGTGGATATCCGTCGGCGTACCCGCGAGACTCAACAGCTCAGGAGCTCTCTGTTTCTCAGTAACCAGAAGCTGCAGGAGCTTGATCAGAGTATGCGCGACGCACGGCGACAGTACGCCGAGGTGATACAGGAGCACTTCGATAACTGGGGATTGAGCCGCGGCGAACAGGAAGTGGCGTTGCTATTGCTCAAGGGCCTGAGCCTGAGGGAGATTGCCAGTGTCAGGAACACCAAGGAAAAAACTGTCCGCCAGCAGGCCTCGAGCATCTACGGGAAGACCGGGCTGGAGGGCCGTCATGCCATCTCCGCCTGGTTTCTGGAGGATTTTCTGATGGAGGACACTCCGCGGGCACCGGAGTAACCGACCCGGCATGCGCTCGCAACCGTGCATGCTCCCCGCAGGCTGACAGAAGGGGAAGCAGGGCCGGCCCCTTGAAGCAGATCAGAAATCGTAGCCCAGACCCAGCGTATGGGCCCATATCCCACACACCGGTCACGCCAAAACTGTCGCTATCCAGGTTGCGATCGCTATTACCGGTTCCCCTGTTTCTGCAAGCGCCAGCGTCACAATGGGCGTTAGCAACATGGCACTGTGTCTCGCCCGGGCGTTCGAACTGGAGTGAGGCTGGTATACTGTCCGCCGTTTTCCTTCGATCGGCAGGCAGTGTGGCGGCGGGTTCAGCATCAGAGTACGACGTAATCATCATCGGCGCCGGCGCAGCGGGCCTGATGTGCGCAGCGACCGCCGGCTATCGGAGCCGCCGCGTTCTGGTACTGGACCACGCCAACAAACCGGGCAAGAAAATCCTGATGTCCGGTGGCGGCCGCTGCAACTTCACCAACCTGAACAGCACTCCCGCCAACTTTCTCTCGAACAATCCCCCCTACTGCATTTCTGCTCTGAAACGCTACACCCCCCAGGACTTTCTGGACCTGGTGGATCGCCATGGCATCGAGTACGAGGAGAAAGCGCCCGGACAGCTGTTCTGCAGGGACAGCGCCAGGGACATCCTCGACATGCTGCTTGCCGAGTGCGACTGGGCCGGTGCCGAGGTTCGCCTGAGAACAAGCGTCGAAAATGTCGACGAAACCAGCTCCGGATACCGCCTGCAGACCGGTTCGGGTGGTCTGAGCTGTGAATCCCTGGTGATCGCCAGCGGCGGGCTCTCGATCCCCACCATGGGCGCCACCGGCTTCGGGTACAACGTGGCAAGGCAATTCGGACTGGAACTATTACCCACCCGGGCCGGCCTGGTTCCGTTTACCCTGCATCCGGAACTCAAGGAGCAGCTTGCGCCCCTGTCGGGAGTCAGCTGCCCGGTGGATGTGCAATGCCATGACCAGCACTTCCGCGAACCCATGCTGGTTACCCACCGGGGGCTCAGCGGCCCGGCCATGCTGCAAATTTCGAGTTACTGGGAACCTGGCGACAGCCTGGCCATCAACCTGCTGCCAGCCTGCCACATTGCCGAAGACCTTTTCAGCCTGCGCAAAAGCCGGCCGCAATGGACGCTTGGCCAGTATCTGGCCCGGCACCTGCCAAAACGGTTTGCCCAGGCCTTCACCGAACTGCAGGGTTGGCGCGGTCCTTTACAGGAATACAAGAACGGCGACATCGAACAGGCGGCACATACTCTGGGGCAGTGGTCGATCAAGCCCGCCGGCACCGAAGGCTACAGAACTGCGGAGGTCACCCTGGGTGGCGTTGACACCCGCCAGCTCTCTTCCAGAACCATGGCGGTTCTGGCGAGACCGAACCTGTATTTCATCGGCGAGGTGGTGGATGTCACCGGCCACCTCGGCGGCCACAATTTCCAGTGGGCCTGGGCGTCCGCTGTGGCGGCGGGGAACGACGCCTAGCGAAGAACCTCCAGCGTAACGTAAAAGGATGCCAGCAATATGAAAAAGCCCCAGTATCGCTGGCAGCTTCTTCATACGCTCAAACGAAGGTATCTGAGAACAGATTACTGGCCCAGGTGTACATTTCTCTGTAGCTCTCCCTGTCCCAGCCGTCGGATGCGCCCAGCGAGTTCGGCACCAATTCCATTGCGTCTGCGGCCAGGTTATATCGAAATACAGCTGTCAGCCACGCCGCCTCGGTAAAGTTGACAGGACTGAAACATGCAGAATTGGTAGTCACGTTCGCCAACCGCTCAGCGGAGTGCGTTGACAGCCCGGCCTGTTTTCTCATCACGGCATCCGCACATACTTTGGCCTGTGCGTTTGCCATGTGCGCACTCTTGGGCTGGCCTGTGGCCTGGGCATCGCCAATCACGTAAATATCACTCAGCCCCGCCACCCGGGTTTCATAGGTCACGGGATCGACCGGAGCCCATGCGCTACCAGCTGTTAATCCCGCATTGCGCAACAGCGCAGGCGCCCGGTGGTTCGGGATAACGTTCAGCACATCACTGGAGTAGCTGCCGGCGGTCGTTACTACACTCCGGTTTTCCGAGTCTACCGACACCAACTCTGCATCCGCCACGTACTCGATGACACCGCCATACAAGCCATTAAATGCAGCAGTAAAAGTCGCTTCCTCAGCCTGGATATGGCTGTTGGCATCCAGTACCACAACTCTCGGCGTGCCGTGTACGCCCGTGCCACCCGCATCATTGGTAATCCGCTGCGCGATAGCGGCCAGCAGGCAAGCGCGCTCGTAAGGACCGGGTGGGCAACGGTAAGGCGCCTTCGGAACTGTCATGACGACAGTGCCGCCGGGGGGGAGTTCGCTGTTCAGCTGGCTCTGAAGCTGTTCGGTCTGCGTGCCGGCAATCCAGGCATGAGGCACGAGGGAGGCGTCATAGCCGGGAATATCCTCGAACTCAATGCCGGTGGCAAGTACCAGAGAGTCGTAGGGCAATGATGAGCCATCATCAAGGTTCACCTGGTGACCATCCGTATCAATCCCCGCTACTGAAGCCATAACTGTGTTGAAACCGAAGCGATCGGCCAGCGATTGGTGGTCAAAAGTCAACTGTGACAGGCTCAACTCATTGGTGAGAACGAGATTGCTCATCACGCAGGAACTGTGTCCTTCACGCGGGTCGATCATCGTGATTGAGAACTTGCCGCCGCCCCAAAGTGACAGGTAACGGGCGAAGGTGCTGCCGGCAAATCCACCCCCAACAACAACCACTTTATGGGCTGTCTGGCTGTGCAGTTTGCCAACTGCGGACATTGCGGCAACACTGGTTGCCACGCGCAGGAGATTACGGCGTGAAATGCTCATATCTCAGTCCTCCTCGTCTTTTTCATCATCTTCATCGCGATCCTCGCCCCAGTCTTTGTCGTGGTCGCGATCCTCATCACGCTCGTCGTCCTCATCACGCTCGTCATCCTCATCGTGGTTGCCGTCCGAAGAAGCGTCTGAGGCACTTAAATGTATCTCGGGTGTGTCGGTGGCACTGTTCTCCGGAAGCCCGGCGAAGTATTCAGCTATCCGGCGAATCTGGTCATCGGTGTAGCCTAGAGCCTGATGATCCATCATGTCGTCAGGGCTGCCTTCTGACTGCATCTCGCGTAATTCCTCCTGAATCTCCCTGACACTTTCTCCCGCTAGTGAGTCGATATCCCCAACTGCGTAGCCATTAGTGCCATGGCACTGACTGCATTGGCTCGCGAGCATCCGATTGATCGTCACATCGTCCGCGAAGACGGGTAAGGAGAGCGGTACAGTAAGCAACATCGCCGCGCTGAGCTTCGAGAATGATTTTTGATTTGGCTGCATTTCGTTTTCCCTCTCTAATAACCACACAATTTGTAGCGTCATAATTGGGAAAATATTCCCAATTATGACGAAATGCAAGCAATTTTCTGTTTTTTCGACCAGCAACCGGGCTCTCTCCGTATGCAGTACAATGAATTCCTGCCATTCGGCCCCTTTTTGCTCGAACAGATAGACTGCGCCCGCGCCGTCCGTGTGTATATCGACCGAGATAGATCGTGCGTAAAGTTTGCATTGAAGGAAGCAGGCGTGACATCCAATTACATCAGCTATGACAATGTCATTGACCTGATATCGTGGCAGAGGGCTATCGATGCCCTGCGTAGCGGGCATCGGCGGCCAAAGGCGCAGATCGCCGACCTTTTCCTGGGGCCGCCGACGGCGACTCTACTCAATGGTGCCGCCTTCATTGAGGGATTCGACTATGGCATAACGGCCGTCACCGTGATGGACGGCAACCCCGGGTCAGTTTTAAACGGCAACCAACAAGCAGGGTTTGCTCGGGAAAGCCATAATAGTCGAAAATCAGATCTGGCTGATCGCTGGTCGTGACACTGAATCCTGCCGTCTGCCAATGGGCAGAGACCTTCACAATGACCTTTGGGCGAGTTGGCAGCGAAGCCGCAATGCGTTTGAGGTAGGCCGCCATACCATGCCACGTATCGGCGGGTTCCAGTCCATGAAGAAACACGGACCCGCGCCGTAGGGATGAATAGTACCGGCTGTTTGGTGGATGCAACGAGCGATGTGGTCGAATGGGTCATAGATGAGTTCTGCCCGGCGCGCGCTGCGTCACTAGCCTCCCTTCCTGGAAGTCACGTATAGCCTGCTCGATTTCCTCAGGCTGGTTCATCACAAAGGGGCCATACTGGGCAATGGGTTCGCGCAAGGCCTCACCCGCCAGGACCAGCGCCTCGAAACCCTGCTCGCCTGCCCGCAGTGTCAGCTTGTCACCAGTGCCGTAAACACCCAGTTGCCTGGTCTTTAACTCTGTGCTGTCTCCAGCATAAACAAACACCAGGACCCGTTCGTAGCCTCCGACATCCAGAATAAATTCCGCGTCAGTTGCTACAGACACATCTGCCAGTAACGGTCGGGTAGCCATGGCCGGTAAGCAACCGTTAAGCGTCGTGTCTCCCACATTCATCTCGCCGGCGATAAGTCGTACTTCATTGCCAACATCATCCCGGCAGTAGGCGACTTCCGCACTGCGAATATCGCGATAGGCAGCCGGCTTGTATTTGCCCCTGGCGGGTAAGTTCAACCAAATCTGAAAGCCGTGCATCAGGCCCTGCTCCTGCTCTGGCATCTCCGAGTGAATTACCCCATGACCTGCCGTCATCCACTGCACATCACCGGGGCCGATCACGCCCTCGTTACCCATGTGATCGCGATGGCGCATGCGACCGGCCTTCATGTAGGTGATGGTTTCAAAGCCTCTGTGGGGATGCTCTGGAAAGCCGCCCATATAGTCGGTAGCAGTATCCGAGTTGATTTCATCGACCATCAGAAACGGATCCAGCATCCTGTGCATTGATACGCCGGCAATGCGGTTGATTTTGACGCCATCACCATCACGGGATGGTCGCGACGGATACACCTGCGATAATTTTCTATACATTTTGAACCTCCTGCGCTGGGAACCTGATGTTTTCAGTCAAGCTGGCCCCGGTTATGGGGTAGCGTAAAATCCTGATCGGGCCCCAGTGGCACCACCTGCGTTGGGTTAATGGTGACGTGACTGCCGTAGTAATGTTGCTTGATATGTTCGAAGTTTACCGTTTGCGCCACGCCCGGTTGCTGGTATAACTCACGCAGATAATGGCTGATCGCGGGGAAATCGACGATGCGCTGGCGGTTAGTCTTGAAATGTCCGTAGTACACGGCATCGAAGCGAATCAGCGTGGTGAACAGACGCCAGTCGGCTTCGGTCAACACACTGCCCGCAAGGTAGCGCTGACGAGCCAGGGTCGCCTCCACCCAGTCCAAAGCGTCGAAGAGTTTGTAATAGGCAGCCTCGTAGGCCTCCTGGGTGGTGGCAAAGCCGGCCCGGTACACGCCATTGTTGATCGAGTCGTAAACTCGCTCATTAATGGCGTCTATCTGCGCCTGCAAGGAGTGGGGGTAATAGTCAGTGTCATTACCCGTAAGCTCGTTAAACGCACTGTTAAACATGCGAATAATGTCTGCTGATTCATTGCTGACAATAGTATGTCTTTCCTTGTCCCACAATACCGGCACAGTGACCCGGCCGTTATAGTCTGGATCTGACTTTAAATACAACTGGTACAGATAATCCAGGTCGTATTGATCGTTCCTTAATTCCCATCCTTGGCTTAGCATCAATGGCTCGACCACCGTGACATCAATCAGCTCCTGCAGATCTTTGAGCTGACGGAAAATCAGCGTACGATGTGCCCAGGGGCAAGCCAGCGACACATATAAATGGTAGCGCCCGGGTTCCGCCTTAAACCCTTCGCTGCCGGTCGGACCGGCAGCGCCATCCGCCGTCACCCAGTTGCGAAAGCGGCTGTCCTGGCGGCGGAATTCGCCGCCGCTTGACTGGGTGTCATACCACTGGTCCACCCATTGACCGTTCTGTAACAAACCCATGATCAGGCCTCCTCTAGTTCGGGCTGCGCCAACAATGCATCAATCTGCTGCCGAGCCGATGCTATCACCACCTCTGGGGAGCCCTTGGAGCCACTGGCATCGACATGAACCACCTCATTGATGCCCAGAAAGCGACAGATGTGCTCCATATAGCGGCCGGCAAAATCCCAGTCACCGCCAATCGGCGTGCCGCCGGAAGCCGTTACAATAAACACCCGCTTCACACCGGTGAGCCCTTCCGGGCCGTTCGCTGTGTAGCGAAATGAAACCCCGGCGCGACAGACATAATCGATCCACTGTTTCAAGTAGGCGGGAACACTGAAGTTGTACATTGCCACGCCCAGCACCAGCGTGTCGGCTTGCTGCAATTCGGCGATCAATTTATTGGACATCGCCAGATGCTGCTGCAGGCTGGCACGGTCGTCCTGGTGTGAGCCGTGCACACCCACCAGATCCTGCGGACTTATCGGCGGCAGAGGGTTCTTAACCAGGTCCCGTTCGATGACCGGCTGCCCCAGTTGTTGCACCAGATAATCAGTAATGATGCGCGAGTTAGCGCCCTCCACCCGGGCGCTGGAATCAATTTTCAGTACAGTCATAGGATATCTCCTGTCGAAATGTGTTGGGTTGTACTAGCGAAGCCTGGCGCTGATCACTTGATCGGCACTCACACTTCCCGCGCCGCGGATTGCCAGGCTGACACTCACTGCAAGCAGCGCCAGTCCAAATTCATAACCGTTGTTCGCCATGAACAGGCCGTTTGCCAGATGCACCGTGACGATCGCCACCACCATGGTGAACGCCAACACCACGGCAGCGGGACGCACCAGCAAACCTAAAACCAGGGCCAGGCCGCCGAAGAATTCAGCGCCACCAGCCAGTGCCGCCATTAGCATGCCGGGCTCCAGACCAATAGAGGCCATCCAGCCACCCGTGCCCTGCAGGCCATAGCCGCCGAACCAGCCAAACAGTTTTTGCGCACCGTGAGCAGCAAAGATAACGCCAGCG
This sequence comes from Haliea sp., assembly GCF_040221975.1. Classification (GTDB taxonomy): domain Bacteria; phylum Pseudomonadota; class Gammaproteobacteria; order Pseudomonadales; family Halieaceae; genus Haliea. The sequence continues at coordinate 20,964 of NZ_JAVJWR010000015.1, read as the reverse complement.
GCAACGCGCACCGGCAAAGCGTCAAAGCCCGCAGCGGAAGAGGTAATCTGTCTCAATAACGTTTTCATGATGATCTCCTGATAGAAATGTAGGATTTATTGAACTGACAGAGACACTCTAATGCTGGACCAACCAGTGAATAAGAGTCGTTTTTCGTCTAGATTATTCAATTTTATTGAACAATAATAATGCCACCAGCTGATCCCGAGGAGCCGATCATGGGCTATTCCCCCATTACCCTTGATGCACTACAAGCGCTGGACGCCATCGACCGACGCGGCAGCTTCGCCAAGGCCGCTGAAGAGTTGGACAAGGCGACCTCAGCACTTTCCTACGTCGTGCAGAAACTGGAAGAGCAACTGGGAGTAACACTCTTTCAACGACAGGGGCGACGCTCGGTGCTCACACCCAGCGGCAGGTTGTTGCTCAATGAGGGCCGCAAAATTCTCGGTGCTACCGCTTATTTGGCTGACCAGGTGAAAGAACTGGCTACTGGCTGGGAGCCGAGATTACGCATTGGGCTTGAATCCACTCTTGAGCGTGAGCCCCTTTTTCAAGCTCTGGGTAAATTGCTGCAAGAGCAGCCGAACATGGAGATAGATATTCAGGAATGTGTTCTCAGTGGCGGCTGGGAGGCACTGGAAATGGACAGCATTGACTTACTGGTGGGAGCTCCCGCGCCGGTACCATTGCAAAAGGGCTTCCGAGCATTGCCCATCCCGCCTGCGGAGATGGTGTTAGTGGCTGCGGCCAGCCATCCTCTTGCTCGCCTCGCGAATGATCCACACACTCTCGCCGAGCAGTTACCCCACTATCGACGCATCGTAACCCATGACACAGCCAAGCATAATGTTATGCGTGCAGCGGGATTAACCACTGGGAAACAAGTACTCTATGTGCAAACCATGGAACAAAAAATACAGGCGCAACTGGCGGGACTGGGAGTCGGTCATTTGCCGTGCAAATTCATTCAGATGTATCTGGAGAGCGGCGCGCTGGTGAAACTGACCACCGAAACACAGACTACTGAAAACCTTGAATACTATATAGCGTGGAGAATCAGTAACAAGGGCAAGGGATTAAAACGACTCACCCAACTTTTGAACGACACTTTCTAGCGATCAATTTGCCCGAGTAAAAAAATGCGGCGACATACGCCTGGCTGCCTTTCAGCGACAGACTTTGCCAGTGAGCACCTGACGTTGCCAGGTCACTCCCACTCAATTGTCGCCGGCGGCTTGCTGCTGACATCGTAGGTCACCCGTGACACCCCGGAGATCTCATTGATGATCCGGTTGGACACGGTTTCCAGCAACTCATAGGGCAGATGCGCCCAGCGCGCGGTCATGAAATCCACTGTCTCCACCGCGCGCAGGGCGATCACCCACTCGTAGCGGCGGCCATCACCGACCACACCGACAGACTTGACCGGCAGGAACACGGCGAAGGCCTGGCTGGTCTTGTGGTACCAGTCGGCGCGGTGCAATTCCTCGATGAAAATGGCGTCGGCGCGGCGCAGGAGCTCCGCATACTCGTGCCTGACCTCACCAAGGATACGCACGCCCAGACCCGGGCCCGGGAAGGGGTGGCGGTAGACCATGTCGTAGGGCAGGCCCAGCTCCAGGCCGATGCGCCGCACCTCGTCCTTGAACAGCTCGCGCAGGGGCTCCACCAGGGACATCTTCATATGTTCGGGCAGGCCGCCGACATTGTGGTGTGACTTGATCACATGGGCCTTGCCGGTCTTGGCGCCGGCGGACTCGATCACATCCGGGTAGATGGTGCCCTGGGCCAGCCAGTTCACGTCCTGCAACTTGCCCGCCTCGGTATCGAAGATCTCGATAAAGGTGTTGCCGATGACCTTGCGCTTCGCCTCCGGATCCGCAACCCCGGCCAGTTTGCCCAGGAACAGGTCCTGCGCATCCACCCGGATGACCTTCACCCCCATGTTGCGGGCGAACATTTCCATGACCTGGTCGCCCTCTTTCAGGCGCAGCAGACCGTTGTCGACAAACACACAGGTCAGCTGGTCGCCGATGGCCCGGTGCAGCAGGGCCGCCACCACGGAGGAGTCGACACCACCCGAAAGTCCCAGCAGCACCTTGTCGCCGCCAACGGTCTCACGCACCCGGGCAATGGCATCCTCGACGATATTGGCGGGGGTCCACAGTGCCTCGCAGCCGCACAGTTCCAGCACAAAGTGCTCGACGATACGCTTGCCCTGCAATGTGTGGGTGACCTCGGGGTGGAACTGGATACCGTAGAAGGGCTTGTCCCGGTGCGCCATGGCAGCGATCGGGCAGCTCTCAGTAGCGGCCACCAGCTCGAAGTCAGGCGGCAATTCCACCACTTTGTCGCCGTGACTCATCCATACATCCAGAACGCTGTTGCCGTCCGGGTCAAAATGGTCGCGGATATCATGGAACAGCCCGGTGGTGGAAACCAGGCGGATCTGGGCATAGCCGAATTCGCTGGTGGGAGACGCCGAGACCTCGCCACCAAACTGTGCCGCCATGGTCTGCATGCCGTAGCAGATGCCGAGCACCGGCACCCCCAGCTCGAACACGCAATCCGGCGCCCGCGGCGAGCCCGGCGCGGGCACGGATTCGGGCCCCCCGGACAGAATAACGCCGCTGGGAGCGAAGGCGCGAATCTCGTCTTCGCTCATGTCAAAGGCGCGAATTTCGCTGTAGACCCCCACTTCCCGCACCCGACGGGCGATGAGCTGGGTGTACTGGGAACCGAAGTCCAGAATGAGGATCCGGCTGGCGTGGATATCTGCAGTCATGGAAATTCGGCCCTAGCGCACGGGATAGTTGGGCGCTTCCTTGGTGATGGAGACATCGTGGACATGGCTCTCGGACATGCCGGCGGAGGTAACGCGCACGAACTCGGGCCGGGTACGCATGTCGTCGATGGTGGAACTGCCCGTGTAGCCCATGGCTGAACGTACTCCACCCATGAGCTGGTGGATAATCGCCGATACCGGGCCCTTGTAGGGCACCCGGCCCTCAATGCCCTCGGGCACCAGCTTCTCGGAACCCTTGCCCGCATCCTGGAAGTAGCGGTCGGCGGAGCCCTGGGTGCGGGACATGGCGCCCAGCGAGCCCATGCCACGGTAGGCCTTGTAGGTGCGGCCCTGGAACAGTTCGACCTCGCCCGGCGCCTCTTCCGTGCCGGCAAACATGCTGCCCATCATCACCGAGTAGGCGCCGGCCACCAGGGCCTTGGCGATGTCGCCGGAGAAGCGTATTCCGCCGTCGGAGATCACCGGTATATCGCGGCCTTCGAGGGCGGCAACCACATTAGAAATGGCCGTGATCTGCGGCACGCCGGTACCGGTCACAACCCGCGTGGTACAGATGGAACCCGGGCCGATGCCGACTTTCACCGCGTCCGCGCCGGCCTCGACCAGCGCCAGCGCGGCAGCCCCCGTGGCAATATTGCCGCCGATGACCTGGACCGAGGGAAAGTCGCGCTTGATCATGCGCACCCGATCAATCACGTTGCGGGAATGGCCGTGGGCGGTATCCACCACCAGCACATCCACCCCGGCGCGCACCAGGGCGGCGACCCGGTCGTCGGTATCCGGGCTGGTACCCACCGACGCGCCGACCCGGAGCTGGCCGTAGGAATCCTTGCAGGCCAGCGGAAAGCTTTCCGCCTTGTCAAAATCCTTCACCGTGATCATGCCCCGGAGGTCGAACCGGTCGCTGACCACCAGGATTTTCTCGATCCGGTACTGGTGCAGCAGGCGCTGTACCTCTTCCGAGCTGGCGCCCTCCTTGACCGTGACCAGTTTGTCGCGGGGGGTCATGATCTCGGACACCAGCTTGGCCGGATTGGACTCGAAGCGGGTGTCACGGCGGGTGACGATCCCGACCAGATCCTCGCCGTCCAGCACCGGCACCCCGGAGATGCCGTGGGCGCCGGTCAGCTCGCGCAACTCCGCCAGACTGGCGTTCTGCTGGATGGTGATCGGATCCTTGACCACGCCGCTCTCGAATTTCTTGACCCGGCGCACTTCCTCGGCCTGCTCCGCGATAGTCATGCTCTTGTGAATGATGCCGATACCCCCCTCCTGAGCCATGGCTATGGCCAGCCGGGCTTCGGTGACGGTATCCATGGCGGAGGACATCAGCGGGATATTCAGCTCGATGGCGCGGGTCAGCCGGGTGCGCAGGGAAACATCGCTGGGAATCACCTCGGAATAACCCGGCAGCAGCAGTACATCATCAAACGTCAGGGCTTCCTGGGCAATTCGCAACATGGGTCTCTCCGGCTGGCGGGTTGCAGCTAAACATGTAATTATAAATCTTCTGCCCACCACAGGTAAACCAGAGTCCGTGCTGCAACACCCTGTTTCCGACAACCCGCCGACCCTGACCGTTGGCCAGCTGAACCGGGAAGCACGGCGCCTGCTGGAAAGCCACTTCGACTACCTCTGGGTGGAGGGCGAGGTCAGCAACTTCGTCGCGCCCTCCTCCGGTCACTGGTACTTCACCCTCAAGGACAGCGCCGCCCAGGTGCGCTGCGCCATGTTCCGCAATCGCAACCAGCACATGCGCCTGACACCGGCGAATGGCATGGCCATCCGCCTGCGTTGCCGGGTGTCCCTGTACGAGGGCCGCGGCGAGTTCCAGCTGATCGTCGAATTTCTGGAGCACGCGGGTGCAGGTGCCCTGCAGGCGGCCTTTGAGCGGTTGCGGGACAAGCTGCAGGCCGAGGGACTGTTCGAAGCGGCGCGGAAGCGCCCGCTGCCCGCGCAGGTAAAGCGGCTGGGCGTGATTACCTCGGCCACAGGAGCGGCGATACACGATGTGCTCACGGTACTGCGGCGACGCTGCCCCTCGGTGGAGGTGCTGCTGCTGCCGGTGCCGGTCCAGGGCGAATCCGCCGCCGGGGAAATCTGCGCTGCTATCGAGCGCGCCAACCGCTGGCATGCAGAGGGACTGGTGCAGCTGGATGCCCTGCTGGTCACCCGCGGCGGCGGCTCCCTGGAAGACCTCTGGGCCTTCAACGAGGAAATCGTGGCTCGCGCCATCGTCGCCAGCGCGCTGCCGGTGGTGAGCGCCGTCGGCCATGAGGTCGACATCAGTATCGCCGACATGGTGGCCGACCGGCGCGCCGCGACCCCCTCGGCGGCGGCGGAGTTGCTGAGCCCGGACCAGCGCGAGTGGATCGCCCGACTGACGCAGCTGGAGCAGAACCTGGCCAGCCGCATGGAGACCAGGTTACGCCAGGCCAACCGCGAATTGCTGCACCTGCGTGAGCGTCTGCGCCATCCCGGGCACCTGTTGCGGGAACAGGCGCAGCGCCTGGATGACCAGGAACAGCGCCTGCAGCGTGCCCAGCGCACCCTGCTGCGAGACCAGCGCGGCCGGCTGCTGTTGCTGGAGAGCCGCCTGCAGGCACGCTCACCGGCAACCCGGCTCAGGAATCTGCAGGATCAGGTGGCACGACTGGAGCAGAGACAGCAGCGCGGCATGCGCAGCAAACTACAGGCGGCAACCACGCGTCTTGCCCACATGGCGCAGTTGCTGGATTCCGTGAGCCCGCTGGCAACCCTGAATCGGGGGTACAGCATCCTCACGGATAACGATGGAAAGGTCGTTCGGGATGCGGAGCAGGTGGCGGCGGGCGACCTGCTGGACGCCCGCCTGGCCAGGGGCCGGCTGCGACTGGAAGTGAAACCGGGCTAGTACTTCGCCGGCAGACGCGTATTGATGATGATGTGGCGGCCCTCAAAGCGAATGTACTCGCCAATGGTGAGGTCCTTGAGTATCCTCGCCACCATTTCCCGGGACGCGCCGACACGATCCGCAATATCCTGCTGGGTCAGCTTCTCGGGAATGAACAACGTACCATCACCGCGCTCTTCCGACAGGTCCATCAACACGTTGGCCACGCGGCCATAGACATCCTGCAGGGCGAGGCTCTTGACGTCTGCAGTGAGCTTGCGCACCCGCTGGGCGAGGTTGCTGATCAGTTTGCGGGCAATGCTCGGATGCTGGTCCAGCACCCGGTTGAAATCTTCCTTGAAGATAATGCAAAAGGAACACTTCTCCACTGTGCGAACCGAGGCAGAGCGCAGGGAGTCGTCGAGCAGGGCCAGTTCGCCGAAATAGTCGCCGGCGCCCTGGGTGTTCATGATGAACTCCTTGCCGTTCTTGTCGCTGCAGTACACCTTGACCCTGCCACTTTCGATGACAAACAAGGAGTCGGCTGGATCGTTCTCGTGGATGACCACCGTGTTTTTCGGAAAGGAGCGGCTGGTGCTGCTGCTTGCCAGCGCATCCAGCTCCTCCCGGGAGAGACCCTGGAAGATTTCTACTTGCTGCAACATGCCTGTTATACCTGCCCCATGAAAAGCCTGATCCCTGAAGCCCTCGGCGCCATAGTACCTCAACTTCAGACCTGAACGCACGTGCGAACGGTCGATACCGCTGCCGCCGTGCTGCCGCGCCGCGACACCCTGTATCTATAACGAATGAAACGCGGATTTCCACAGTAAAGTCAGCATCGCTATACTGCAAGCCAATCCGCGATCCAGGGATCAATCAGCTTGTGAGCACAGACAGCAGCCCCCCCCTCGCCCCCTGGAGCCAGATGCTCTTGAGCGCCGTCAACGAACTGAGGGCACTGGCCGAGGAAGATGGCGCCGCCCTCGACAGCACCGTGCAGGAGGACCTGCGGCGCCTGTTCCGGGCTGCCGCCTCGCTGGAGACGCAGCTCGCCAGCCCGGCTCTCGACAGCCACCACGACCAGATGAACAGCCTGGCCGCCATCCGCGGCTATGCCGAGATTCTGCAGGAGGACACCGCCGCGGACACCACGGGCCTCGGCGACAGCCTGGCGCGACTGCTGCAGGCAGTGCACACCGCGCACAACGGTGCAGCGAACCCGCCGCCACCAGCGCGACGCACCATGGCCGCTGAACCCGGCTTTATCCTCGCGGTTGATGATCTGCAGGAAAACCGGGAGTTGGTCGCCCGCTACCTGTCCCGCTCCGGGCACCTGGTGGTAACTGCGGCCAGTGGCGCGGAGGCACTGCAAGCGCTCGCCACAACCGATGTCGATGTGGTGCTGCTGGACCTGATGATGCCGGACATGGACGGTCGCGAGGTGCTGCGGCGAATCAAGGAACACCCGGAATGGCGGGCAACGCCGGTGATCGTGATTTCCGGCAGCCAGGACATGGACGGGATCATCGCCTGCATCGAGGCGGGCGCCGACGACTACCTGTTCAAGCCCTTCAACCCCGTATTGCTGCAGGCGAGGATCAAGGCCGGTATTGAGCGCAAACGCTGGCACGACCGCGAGGAGCAGTACCGGCAGCAACTGGAGCGCAACGAGAAATTCATCCGCGCCACCTTCGGCCGCTACCTCTCGGACGAGATCGTCACCGAGATCCTGGAGCGACCCGAGGGGCTGGAACTGGGCGGCGATCTGCGGGAAGTGACGATCATGATGTCCGATATTCGCGGCTTCACCACCTTGAGTGAACACCTGGCCCCGCAGCAGGTGGTCGCCATGCTCAATCGCTACCTGGGCACCATGACCGACATCATCATGACCTACAATGGCACCATCGACGAGTTTATCGGCGACGCCATCCTGACTGTTTTCGGCGCGCCCCAGCGCCGGGATGATGACGCCGACCGGGCAGTGCGCTGCGCGCTGGCCATGCAGGACGCCATGGCCACCATCAATGCTGACAACAGGGCTGCCGGCCTGCCCGAACTGGCCACCGGCATCGCCCTCAATACCGGCTCTGTGATCGCCGGCAACATCGGTTCCGAGCGCCGCAGCAAGTACGGCTTTGTCGGCCATCCCATGAACGTCACGTCGCGTATTGAAGACCACTGCCAGGGCGGGGAGATCCTCATCTCCGACAGCACCGCCAGCAAGTTGCAGGGAACCTACGCCCTCAGTGATCGCCGCGAACTCGCCATCCGCGGCATTGAGCAATCGGTCGCCGTGCAACGCATCCGGGAGGCCGGCCATGACTGAGCAGCGCCCGGTACTGCTGGTGGAAGACAACGAACTCAACTGTGAGATGTTGACCCGGCGACTGACCCGTGCCGGCTTCACCGTGATCACCGCTGCCGACGGTGCACAGGCGCTGGCGCTGATGGCGCGAGCCCGGCCCGCACTGGTACTCATGGACATGAATCTGCCGGTAATGGACGGCTGGACTGCCTGTCGGACCGCGCGGGAAGACGAGCAGCTGCGGGATATCCCGATCATTGCCCTCACCGCCCATGCGATGGAGGCGGACCGCCGCAGTGCCCTTGCCGCAGGCTGCGACGACTATGCCACCAAACCCATCGATTTCCCGGAATTGCTGGCCAAGATCCGGAGACTGACCCTCTCATGAGCCTGCGCCGCCGCCTGACCCTGTCGCTGTGTACCATCCTGGTACTGTTTGCCATCAACGTCGGCACGCACTTCTGGGGCAGCTACGCTCGCCAGGAGAGCATGCTCGCCTACCGCAGCTCCGTGACCGCGGCGCAACTGTCCACCGATGCGGCCCAGTTGCTGGAAAACCAGCGCCAGCAGATCCTGGTGCTGGCCACCCTGCGCGAGACCACGGGTGACAAGCTCGAGGCCGCGGAGCTGGAACGTGCCGAGGCAGACCTCGCCACCATCAGCGACAAGCTGCGCGAGCTGCGCGCCCTCAGCAGCGAGGTGACGCGACCCCAGTACCAGCGGCTGCAGCTGGCCAGCGACTACCTGCTGGCCAGCTGGCTGGAGTTTTACCGCAGGTACAATGACCCCGACTTTCGCGACGACATGGACGACCCACTGCCCTTTGTCGAGACCCTGGAGCACCTGCGCCAACTCGAACAGCACCAGGCCTTCATCGCGGTGCAGCGGGCCAACCTCAGTGACCGCACCATCGCCCTGACCGACCGCATCACGGTGATCGGCTTTATCGCCTCCATTTTCCTCACCATCCTGCTGGGCTTTTTCCTCCTGCGCTACACCAATCGCTCGCTGAAACGGCTCAAGCGCGGTACCCAGCGCATCGGCAGCGGCGATCTCGACTACCGCATCGTCGGCATTGAGGACCGCGGGGAGCTGGGGGAGCTGGCGACAGCCTTCAACGACATGTCGGACAAATTGCGCAACGCGATAGAAGAAGTGCGCCAGGCCAAGGATGATGCAGACGATGCCAATGCCGCCAAGAGCCGATTCCTGGCCAATGTCAGCCACGAGCTGCGCACGCCGCTGAACGCCATCATCGGCTACAGCGAAATGCTGCACGACGAGCTGGATGACACCGGCGAGGTGGACAGGGAGCAGTTCCAGCGCGACCTGGACAAGATCGTGCGCTCCGGCCGCCAGTTGCTGGCGCTGATCAATGACATCCTCGACCTGTCAAAAATCGAGACCGGCAAGATGGCCCTGCACCACGAGCACTTCGCCGCCGCAGACATTCTCCGCCAGGTCGCGGACGCCATGGCGCCGCTACTGCGCGAACGGCAAAACCGGTTGCACCTGCCCGCGGACTGGTCTGACCTGCCAGCGCTGTACTCGGATGCAACACGGTTTCGCCAGATCTTCCTGAACCTTCTGAGCAACGCCTGCAAATTCACTGACGGCGGCGACATCTACCTCACTGCCAGCGCCACAGGCAGTGGCCCCGATGCGTGGCTCCGGTTCAGCGTCAGGGACACCGGCATTGGCATGAACGAGGAAGAGCAGTTGCGAATATTCGACGCTTTTGTCCAGGCTGACAACACCACCAGCGTCAACTACGGTGGCACCGGCCTCGGGCTGGCGATCTGTCGCGAGTACTGTGAGCTGATGGGCGGGCGCATAAACGTCAGCAGCGCTCCGGGAGCGGGCGCCGAGTTTACGGTTGAGATCCCCGCGACTGCCCCAGAGTCAGCTCCCGCAACCGCCTGATTGCTTCCTCCCGCTTGGCCAGGTCTTCGGTGAGCGTGGCGTTGCTGTTTTCCAGGTCGGCAATGTGCCGGTTCAACAGGGCGAAAGCCGCCAGCGAATCACGCATCAACAGCGCGGTGGCGTGTACCTGCATGTCCGGCAGCAGGCGCCGGGCCAGGGACTGGTAGCTCTGTTCAGCGGCATCGTGGTCATACAGCGGGCTGTCTGGCAGCATGGCCAGATAGGCAATGGCCACGTCAGCCTCCCACTGCGCCGCGACCCCCGTTTCCAGCCGCTTGTAGCGCTGGAAATGCTGCAGGGCGGTCACCGCATCACCCTGGCTGAGGGCCTGGTAGCCGCGCTCAAGGAAGGTCAGATCGCGCGCGGGCGACGGCTGGCACTGGCACTGTTCGCGGGTCGGCAGGTTCAGGGTAAGCTCAGGTGCTGGCACAGCCTCCGCCACGGACAGCTCCTGTCCCGGTGCCTCGGAAGCCTCTGGCACGGTACCGCAGGCCGTCAGCAGCAGGACAATGCCAGCTGCCAGCAGCGGGGTCAGGAGTGCCGTCACGGGAATATCCTTGCGTAAATCATCATGCTGCCAGTGTAACATTCACCGCAGTGAGGGCGAAGCGGACCGCGACAACCGCCCCTATTCGGGGCGCATGTGCGGAAACAGCAGGACATCGCGAATCGAGGGGGCGTTGGTCAACAACATCACCAGGCGGTCGATACCAATCCCCTCGCCAGCTGTCGGCGGCATGCCATACTCCAGCGCACGCACGTAATCGTGATCGTAATGCATCGCCTCCTCGTCGCCGGCTTCCTTTTCCGCCACCTGGTCGCGGAAGCGCTGGGCCTGGTCCTCGGCATCGTTGAGCTCGGAGAAGCCATTGGCGATTTCGCGGCCACCGACAAAGAACTCGAAGCGGTCGGTAACGAAGGGATCGTCATCGCTGCGCCGCGCCAGCGGCGATACCTCAGTGGGGTAGGCGGTGATGAAGGTGGGCTGGTCCAGGCGGTGCTCCACCGTCTTCTCGAAAATCTCGATCTGCACCTTACCCAGGCCCCAGCTGTCTTTCAGGGGAATGCCCAACCCGGTTGCGAGAGCGCGCGCGCCCTGCTCGTCCGCCAGCTCGGTTGCAGCAAAGTGTGGGTTGTAGTGGAGAATCGAGTCGAACACGGAAATTCGCGTGAACGGTTGCGAGAAATCGTAGGTCGAGCCCTGATAGTGCACGGTCGTACTACCCAGAACTGTGGCGGTCAACTGCCGCAGCATGTCCTCGGTCAGGTCCATGGCGTCGCGGTAGTCGGCGTAGGCCCAGTAGAACTCCAGCATCGTGAACTCGGGGTTGTGCCGGGTCGACAGGCCCTCGTTGCGGAAATTGCGGTTGATCTCGTACACCTGCTCAAAACCGCCGACCACCAGCCGTTTCAGGTACAGCTCGGGCGCGATGCGCAGGTACATGTCCATATCCAGGGCGTTGTGGTGGGTGACAAAAGGCTTCGCCGCCGCGCCGCCCGGAATCACCTGCATCATGGGGGTTTCCACCTCCATGAAGCCGCGCCCATCCATGTAGTCACGGATGAAGCGGACGATCTTCGAGCGCAGCTGGAACACCGCGCGCGATTCCGGGTTCACGATCAGGTCGACATAACGCTGGCGGTAGCGCAGCTCCTGGTCCGCCAGACCGTGGTACTTGTCCGGCAGCGGGCGCAGGGCCTTGGTCAGCAGCTGCGCCTGCTCCATGTTGATATAGAGGTCGCCCTTGCCGGACTTGTGGATGGGGCCGCTGGCGGAGACGATATCCCCCAGGTCCCAGCTCTTGATTTCCGCCAGGGCAGCCTCGTCAAGCGCCTTGCGGTTGACGTAGAGCTGGATCTGGCCAGACCCGTCCTGGATCAACAGGAAAGCGCCGCGGTTGCGGACCAGTCGCCCGGCCACTGAGTAGTGGCGATTCTCCTGCTCCAGCTGCTCCTTGCCGCTGCCGCCGTACTCCCGCTGCAGGTCAGCGGCGAGGCCGGTACGGCGGAAGTCGTTGGGGAAGGGATTGCGCCGGGTTCGCAGCTGTGCGAGCTTGCCGCGGCGCTCGGTGATCAGCTTGTTTTCTTCCTCGGCGCCGCGGGGGGTCTGGTCCTGCTCACTCATGCTCTGTCCTACAGCCCCTTCTTCAGCGAGGCTTCGATAAACTGGTCGATATCGCCGTCCAGCACCGCCTGGGTGTTGCTGGTTTCGACGCCCGTGCGCAGGTCCTTGATCCGCGACTGATCCAGCACATAGGAGCGGATCTGGCTGCCCCAGCCGATATCCGCCTTGCTGTCCTCGGTCGCCTGCTTGACCTGGTTGCGCTTCTGCACCTCCAGCTCGTAGAGCTTGCCCCGCAGCAACTTCATTGCCCGGTCCCGGTTCTGGTGCTGGGAGCGCTCGGTCTGGCACGAAACCACTACCCCGGTAGGGTTGTGGGTAAGCCGCACCGCCGAGTCCGTCTTGTTCACGTGCTGGCCGCCGGCGCCGCTGGAGCGGTAGGTATCCACCCGCAAGTCCGCCGGGTTGATATCGATCTCGATGTCGTCGTCGATCTCCGGCGACACGAATACCGAGGCAAACGAGGTATGGCGGCGGTTGCCCGAGTCGAAGGGAGACTTGCGCACCAGGCGGTGGACGCCAGTTTCCGTGCGCAGCCAGCCAAAGGCATACTCACCCTCGAACTGGATGGTCGCGCTCTTGATGCCGGCCACTTCGCCCTCGGACACTTCGATCAAAGTGGTCTTGAAGCCGCTGGCCTCACCCCAGCGCAGGTACATGCGCAACAGGATCTCGGCCCAGTCCTGGGCCTCGGTGCCACCGGAGCCGGCCTGGATATCGAGGAAGCAATTCGCTACGTCCATCTCGCCGCTGAACATGCGCCGGAATTCCATCTGTTCCAGCAGCTTGACCAGCTTGTCTATGTCGGCCTTGACCTCGGCGACCGTGCCCTCGTCGTCCTCCGCCGCCGCCAGCTCCAGCAGGTCGGCGGCATCGCCGGTGGCGCCCTCCAGCTTCTCGATGGTCGAGACAATCTGCTCCAGCGATGAGCGCTCGCGACCCAGCTCCTGGGCCCGTTCCGGATCGTCCCAGACGCTGGGTTCAGCCAGCTCCAGCTCTACTTCCGCCAGCCTGTCCTTGCGGTTGGCGAAGTCAAAGATACCCCCTGAGCACGCCGGTGCGCGCCTCGATGTCCTTGAGGGTAGTTAGCAGCGGATTGATCTCTAGCATGTGCCTTGTGTCCTGCGGAAAAAGGCGCGCAGTGTACCGCAGGCGGGGGTTGCAGGTCTAACGCCTGCGTCGGACTGCGCGTCCCGGACTGCCACTGGGACGGAGCGAGAGTCGGAACTCACTCCACCGGCTGCAACTGCTCAACAACCAGCTGCAACGACCGTCGCCCCCGAAACTCATTGACGTCCAGCCGATAGGCCGCCTCGACCCACTCCCACGCCGGATCCGGCCACACCTCGAGGTCGACATTGAAGGCGATGGCATCCACCACCTCGCCACCCGGGAGCCCGAGCACCAGTTTCAGATGCCGCTCACCGACGATACGCTGCTGCACAACCCGGAAGCGGCCGTCGAACAGCGGCTCGGGGAAATGCTGCCCCCAGGGACCGCCAAAGCGCAGGGCTTCGGCCAGCGGCAGCTCGAACTCGTCGGCAGCCAGTTCGCCGTCGGATTCCAGCACCGCTTCCAGGTCCAGGTCGCGGCCATGGAGCGCGACTTCTGCGACGAAGGCCTCGGCGAAGGCGGGATAATGGGCTTTCGGCAGGCTCAGGCCCGCCGCCATCGCGTGGCCGCCGAAACGGGTAACCAGCCCCGGATTGCGGGTGGCCACCGCGTCCAGCACATCGCGGATATGGATACCGTTGATCGAGCGCGCCGAGCCCTTGAGTTCGTCGCCACCGGGTTCGGCGTCGGCGAAAACGATGGTGGGACGGTGCAGGCGGTCCTTGACCCGGGAAGCGAGGATACCGATGACGCCCTGGTGCCAACCCGGCTCATACAGGGCGATGGCAGCCGGCGGGCTGCCATCCTGGTCCTGCAGCGGCAGGTTCTCCAACAACGACAGTGCCTCCTGCTGCATGCCCCGCTCAATCTGCCGGCGGTCCTGGTTAAGCTGCTGCAGACGCCCGGCGTAGTCCCGGGCAACAGCGGTGGAGGGCGCGAGCAGGCATTCTATGCCGACTGACATATCGTCCAGTCGGCCGGCGGCATTGAGACGCGGCCCGATGGCAAAACCGAGGTCGGAGGCGACAACGCTGGTCGGATCACGACCTGCGACCTCGAGCAGGGCAGCGATCCCGGGCCGCGCGCGGCCACTGCGGATACGCTGCAGGCCCGCCGCCACCAGGATCCGGTTGTTGCGATCCAGCGGCACCACATCCGCCACCGTGCCCAGGGCCACCAGGTCGAGGCAATCGGCGAAGTTGGGCTCGGGCAGGGACCTGCTGGCAAACCAGCCGCGCTGGCGCAGCTCCGCCCGCAGCGCCAGCATCACGTAGAAAATCACCCCGACCCCGGCCATGGCCTTGCTGGGGAAGTCACAGCCGGGCTGGTTGGGGTTGACGATGACATCCGCCGCCGGCAGTTCGCGCCCGGCGAGGTGGTGGTCCGTGACCAGGGTGGCGATGCCCAGCGCCCGCGCCGCTGCCACGCCCTCGATGCTGGAAATGCCGTTGTCGACGGTGATGATCAGGTCTGGCTGCCGTTCTGCCGCCAGCGCCACGATTTCCGGGGTGAGACCATAGCCGTATTCGAAACGGTTGGGGACCAGGTAATCCACCTGGCTGGCACCGAGGGCGCGCAGGGCGGTGATGCCGAGTGCAGTGCTGGTGGCGCCATCGGCATCAAAGTCACCGACGATCAGCAGGCGCTGCCGGTTGGCGATGGCGTCGGCCAGCAGCACTGCCGCTGCCGCCGCGCCTTGCAGCGTCGCGGGCGGCAACAGTTCCTGCAGCGACAGCTTGAGCTCGGCCGGGTCGGTAACCCCGCGACCACTGTAGATCCGTGCCAGCAGCGGGTGCAGACCGGCTTGCACCAGTCCGGAGGCCGGCTCGGCCTGGCGGCGCGCAAGTCTGCGGATCAGCACGGGCGCTCAGGCGCCCAGGTTATTCGCCATGAACGCCTGCACTGCCGCCAGGTCTTTCGGCAGCACCTCAAAGCGCTCCCGGCGATCGAACAGGTCCGCCAGGTGCAAAGGCAGCGCGGGTTCGGTCCCGATACCCGCGCGCTGGATCGCCTGCGGGAACTTGGCCGGGTGCGCAGTCGCCAGGGTGACCACCGGAATGCCCTCGCCGATGCCCGACGCCAGCGCCGCTTTTACCCCGATCGCACTGTGTGGATCCAGCAGATACTCACAGTCCTGCCAGGTCGAGGCGATCTGGGCGCAGGTTTCCTCGTCCGGTACCCGGTAGCTGCTGAACAGGTCGCGGGCGCGGGCCATGGCGGCCTCGGAGAAGTGGACATCGCCCTGGTCAAAGTCGCGCATCAGCGTATTGACCGCGGCACCATCGCGATCGTAGAGATCGAACAGCAGGCGCTCGAAGTTGCTGGAAACGGTGATGTCCATGCTCGGCGACAGGGTGTGCTCCAGCGACTGGCGGCCGTAGGTCGCCGTGGTCATGACCCGGTGCAGCACGTCGTTGCGGTTGGTGGCGATGATCAGCTGCGCCACCGGCAATCCCATCCTGTGGGCCAGGTAACCGGCGAAGATATCACCGAAATTGCCGGTCGGGACCGAAAACGCGACCGGCCGCGCCGGGCCGCCCAAGGCGACGGCGGCGTAAAAATAGTACACGATCTGGGCCATGATCCGGGCCCAGTTGATGGAGTTCACCGCCACCAGGCCGCGATCCGCCGGCAGCACACCGCGGTTGCCGAAGGTGGCCTTGACCATGGCCTGGCAGTCATCGAAGTTGCCCTGCACCGCCAGGTTGTGGATGTTGTCGCCCACCACCGTGGTCATTTGCCGACGCTGTACCTCGGACACCCGCTCATGGGGGTGGAGTATGAAGATGTCGATGTTCTTGCAGCGTTTGCAGCCTTCGATCGCGGCGGAACCGGTATCGCCCGAGGTCGCGCCCATGATCACCACTTTCTGCTGACGGCGCTCCAGCACATAGTCCAGCAGGCGTCCCAGCAGTTGCAGGGCAAAATCCTTGAACGCCAGGGTGGGACCGTGGAACAGCTCCAGCACCCACTGGTTGTGGCCAATCTGCACCAGCGGTGCGACCGCGTTGTGGCGGAACACGGCGTAGGTGTCGGCGATGATCTGCTGCAGGTCCGCGGCGGGTATACTGTCGCCGACAAAGGGCTCGATAATGCGCTGCGCCAGCTGCGGGTAATCCATGCCGGCCATGGCCGCGATCTCCTCGCGGCTGAACTGCGGCAGCGCCTCCGGGACGTACAGGCCGCCGTCAGAGGCGAGACCGGTGAGCAGTACCTGCTCGAAATCCAATACCGGGGCCTGCCCCCGGGTGCTGATATATTTCACGTTCGCCCCCGTCAACCGTCCAGAACTTCAACCCGAATGCGGACCACCTTGCCCGCAATCGTGTCCAGTGCCTCAATCTTGGTTACCGCCTCGTCCACCTTGCCCTGGGCCGCCCGGTTGGTGAGCACGATTAGCGGCACCGTCGCCTGCCCCGGCGCGGGCGCCTTCTGGATCAGGGCCTCGATGCTGATACCCTGGTCGCTGAAGATGGTCGCGATCCGCGACAGGACACCGGGGCGGTCCTCGGCCTCCATGCGCAGGTACCAGGGCGTTTCCACCTGCGCCATGGGTACGATAGGCAGGTCGCGCAGGGATTCATTGCAGAACGACAGCGACGGCACCCGGCTGACCTGGCCGGCGCTCAGGTCCCGCGCCAGGTCCACCAGGTCGGCCACCACCGCTGACGCCGTGGGCTTGCCGCCGGCGCCAGCGCCGTAATAGAGCGTCGGGCCGACGGCACTGCCTTCGACCAGGACCGCATTCTTGACCCCGTTGACGTTGGCCAGCAGGCGGTCTTCCGGGATCAGGGTGGGGTGCACCCGCAGCTCCACGCCGCTCTCTCCCTGCTTGGCGATTCCCAGGTGCTTCACCCGGTAGCCCAGCTCATCGGCATAGTCGAGATCCTGGGGCGTGAGGCCGGAGATACCCTCGGTGTAGACCGAATCGAACTGCAGCGGGATACCAAAGGCGATGGACGCCAGGATCACCAGTTTGTGGGCGGCGTCGATACCCTCCACGTCAAAGGTCGGGTCTGCCTCGGCGTAGCCCAGAGCCTGCGCCTCCGCCAGCACATCGGAGAATTCCCTGCGATGCTCGCGCATTTCACTGAGGATAAAGTTGCCGGTGCCGTTGATGATGCCCGCCAGCCACTCGATACGGTTGCCGGCCAGCCCCTCGCGCAGGGCCTTGATGATGGGGATGCCCCCGGCGACGGCCGCCTCGTAGCGCACCGCCACGTTGTGCTCCGCCGCCAGCGCAAACAATTCGTTGCCGTGCTCGGCGATCAGCGCCTTGTTCGCGGTCACCACATGCTTGCCGGCGCGGATCGCCGCCGCCACCAGTTCCCTGGCAACCGTGGTGCCGCCGATCAGTTCGACCAGCACATCCACTTCCGGGTCGGCGACCAGTGCGAAAACGTCCCGGCTCACCCGCACACCATTGAGGTCACAGGCCGGATTGTCGCGGCGGATGCCGACGTGGACAATTTCCAGCGGGGCCTGGGCCCGCGCCGCGATGGCCTCGGCGTTTTCCAGCAGCAGATTGAAAGTGCCGCTGCCGACAGTGCCGAGGCCGCAGATACCTATTCTTACCGGTTGCACGTGGCTATTCCCTGTCTCTGTCTCGGTGGTGGTCATGGGTTCAGACATGTCCGTCATTGCGGAACATGCGCCTGATATTGCGCAGGGCCTGCCGGGTGCGATGTTCGTTCTCGATCAGGCCGAAGCGGACGTAGCCCTCGCCATACTCGCCGAAACCGACGCCGGGGGATACCGCTACCTGTGCTTCCTGCAATAACCGCTTGCTGAATTCAATCGAACCCAGCGCCTGGTAGGCCGCGGGAATCTGCGCCCAGACAAACATGGTGGCCCGCGGCGGGGTAACCGGCCAACCGAGGGCATTGAGGCCACTGCAGAGCACGTCCCGGCGCGACTTGTACATGGCGTTGATTTCGCTGACGCAGGTCTGGTCGCCCTCCAGGGCAGCAATGGCAGCAACCTGGATAGGGGTAAACATACCGTAGTCCAGGTAGGACTTCATCCGCCCCAGTGCGCCGATCAGCTGTTTGTTGCCGCAACAGAAGCCGACCCGCCAGCCGGGCATGTTGTAGCTCTTGGACATGCTGAAGAACTCCACGGCGACCTCGCGCGCACCCTCGACCTGGAGGATGGAGGGCGCCACATAGCCGTCGTAGCACAGGTCGGCATAGGCGAGATCCTGCACTACCCAGATCTGGTGTTCCCGGGCCACGGCAATGACCCGCTCGAAAAAGTCCAGCTCGACCACCTGGCCGGTCGGGTTGGAGGGGAAACTCAGCACCAGCATTTTGGGCCGTGGCCAGCTGTTGCGGATGGCGCTGTCCAGTTCCTGGAAAAACTCATCCTCGTTGCCCATGGGTACGTGGCGGATATCGGCACCGGAGATCACAAAGCCGTAGGGGTGGATCGGGTACGCGGGATTGGGCACCAGGATGGCGTCCCCGGGGCCGGTGGTCGCCAGCGCCAGGTGCGCCAAACCTTCCTTGGAGCCGAGGGTGACGATGGCTTCGCTTTCCGGGTCCAGGGTGACGCTGTAGCGCCGCTGGTACCAGTCGCAGATCGCCTTGCGCAGGCGCGGAATGCCCTTGGACTGGGAGTAGCGATGGGTATCGCCGCGACGGGCGGTCTCAATCAGCTTTTCGACAATGTGACTGGGCGTAGGCTGATCGGGATTGCCCATGCCGAAATCGATGACATCCTGGCCGGCCGCGCGCGCCTTCTGCTTGAGGTCACCGATAATATTGAAAACATAGGGCGGCAGGCGCTGGATGCGCTGAAACTGGTCTTCCACGGCTTGGGAACTCGCTCGGGCGGCCGATGACGGGCCGCGATCTAAAAAGGTGGCAAACAGTACTGAGTACGCCCGGCACTGTCAACGCATCCGCAGGTCCTGGCTGCCGGAAGGCGCCGCTGGCGCTGCTACAAACCCAGCGTGACCATCAGTTCGTCAGCCGACTGGTAGCCCGGAATCATCTGCCCGCTGGCGGTGATGATCGCCGGTGTACCGCGGACGCCGAGGCTCTGCCCCAACTGGTACTGCTCCTCAATGGGCGTGTCCTTGCAGACGTTGTCCGGAACAGACTCGCCGTTCTTGAGCCGGGTCAGGATCAGCGGTGGATTGTCCGCGCACCAGGCGGTAGCCAGCTTGCGATAGCCCTCGGAACCGATGCCGGCCCGTGGATAGGCCAGATAGCGTACTTCCACTCCGCGTTTGTTCAGTTCCGACACTTCCCGGTGCAGCTTCTGGCAGTAAAAACAGGTAACGTCGGTGAAAACGGAGATATGGGACAGGGTCTCTCCCTGCGCCGGGAACACGATCATGTCACTGGTATCCACCGCTGCCATTTCCTCGGCGCGCATGCCATCGCGTTGCTTCTCCGCCAGATTGACATAGCCCGCCGGGCCCACGGTAAAGAGATCGCCAACAATGAAAAACTGGCCGCTGGCATTGGCGTAGACCAGCGGACCATCCTGGAACTGCACCGCATACATACCGGCAATTTCGCTGGCTTCGATGCTCGCGACCTTGAGGCCGTTGGCGGGACTCTCCAGCATCTGCCGCAGGGAGTCAGCCACTTCCGCAGGGACTGGGTCCTCTGCCCGTGCCAGCAGGGAGACGGCTGAGAGTGTAACGAACGCTGCGGCAATGAAAACTCGGTTAAACATCGATTATCCTCTGGTTACTGCGGCGTGAGCCGACAGGATTCTGTTCGCGGCGCCTGTTTGGAGCACGCTGGAGCACACAAGTTCCTCAGCCACGGGGGTGATGCTTCGCATGCAGCTCCTGCATCCGCTGTTTCGCCACATGGGTGTAGATCTGCGTGGTCGTCAGGTCGCTGTGACCCAGCAACATCTGCACTACCCGCAAATCCGCGCCGTGGTTCAATAGATGTGTCGCGAAGGCGTGGCGCAGCGTGTGCGGAGACAGCGGCTTGTTGATCTCCGCGCGACGGGCATAGATTTTAATACGATACCAGAACGTCTGGCGAGTCATCTGTGTCCCCCGGCGGCTGGGAAACACCGCATCGCAGGGTATGCCCTTGAGCAATTCCGACCGCGGCCCGGCCATGTAGCGCTGCAGCCAGCTGAGGGCCTCCTCCCCCATCGGCACCAGCCGCTCCTTGCTGCCCTTGCCGAAGACCCGCACCACACCCTGGTTCAAGCTCACCTGCACCAGCTGCAGGCCGGTCAGCTCCGACACCCGCAGGCCACAGGCGTAGAGCATTTCCAGCATCGCCCGGTCGCGGAACTCCAGAGCCACGTCGGTATCCGGCGCCGCCAGCAAACGTTCCACATCCTGCTCCGACAGCGACTTCGGCAGCGGCCGCCCCAGCTTCGGGCTGTCCACATCCAGGGTCGGGTCCACCTGCAGCCGCCCTTCCCGCAGCAGGAACCGGTAAAAACTTCGCGCACAGGACATGAACCGCGCCGTCGACCGCTGCGACTGCCCCTTCACCAGACACGCGCCCAGATAAGTTTGCAGATCCACCCGATCGGCGCGAAGGATGCTGCCACCCCGTAACGCCAGCCATTCCTGATACTGGCTAAGATCCCGTCGGTAAGCGCTCAGCGTATTGTCGCTAAGCCCCCGCTCCATCCACATGGCGTCAATATAGTGCTCAATATCAGGATGGGTAGCGGGCATCGCGCAAGATTACCACGGAAGCGGCAGTGGTGAGCACTCGGCGGGAGCGTTGAGTACACTCCAGCCTGAGCCCGGAGGTCCAGGCAGGGGGCTGGCTGGACTGTTGACGGCATGGATGCCGTCACCAAGCCCCCAAGGACGGGTTCAC